>NZ_JACHON010000058.1 GCF_014206945.1 Gracilibacillus halotolerans | reverse complement strand
CATGTCAAGCCTTCACATATATATTCAAATCAGCTTCAAAGCACTATCTGAAAAATTAACTTTCATGTGTCCAAAATATTGACGTAGATCCACTAAATCAGTCTTTATAATAGATTGCTCTCCTTTACCGATAAAATCAAAGGGGATTTTATCAAGTTGAGTTATTAAACTACCATCCCAAGTTGAACGTGACCCTAAATCAACGGTCAATTCAATTTCTTTATTACTTAATTTTGAAATATCAGTTATTTTCGAGTTAATGTCAGCAATCGATTGGTCTTTTGAAAAAGTTTCTTTTACCTTTCTATAGGCTTGTGCAACTTTAGTTTTTTCATCAGTATCTAAAATATTTTGAACAATTCTAGATATATAAATATCCGATCCATTTCGAAACTTGCTAAAACCTACATCGATAAACGATGATTTAATTGGAATGCTTCTAGCAGTCAATGCTTTTCTTGCGAAAGAATACCACTCTACATCATAGTATTCAATTGGTAGACTTTCTATACTTCCTGATTTTATTAATGATTCATATTCTTCATTATATTTTTCATCTAAGGCAATTTTTAGTGCAACTCCACTAGCTTTTCCTGAGGTCTCCTTTTCAGAAAACTTATCACCTTCTAAAATAGGGAGAACTTCATCTAAATATAATTCAATTAAAATATAAGGTGGTTCAGATGTTTTTCCATCGTTAACATTTTCTATATATTCTTTTACAACTTCATAATTAAATAAATATTGTGTTAGATTGCCTTTGACTAACTTCCCTCTAAATATACCGCTAAGAGCCAAATGTATTGCCTCTAAAATGGTAGATTTTCCAGCTTCATTATTTCCAACTAAGATATTTATTCCCTTTTTAAAATCTAAAGTGAAAGAACCCTTGATACATTTAAAATTCTCGATTTTTACACTTCTAATCATTGTCTCTCTCCTATATAAAATTCTATAAATTTATTATCAGGTATTTTTTAGTAAAAGACAATCTAATGCACTATAAATGTTTGTGTCAAGTATTTCTCAAGGACGTTAAACCCTCAATAGATAGAGCTTTCTCTTTTTGTACACTTAACTGGAAATTCTACCGCGCTACGCTT
>NZ_JACHON010000057.1 GCF_014206945.1 Gracilibacillus halotolerans | reverse complement strand
TCCTCTCACACCACCGTACGTACCGTTCGGTATACGGCGGTTCAATTAAGATAAATAACGCAAGATTTCATAACGAGATTGTAGACTTCTTAGTCCTTGGCGACTCCAATAGGAGTTGTTAAGGGCTCTGTCTAATATAGGACTATTCGAGATTCGCCAATAGCCTTTACGACTATTTCCCCATTCAAAAGCTTTGTGTTTGCTTATTCCTAAACGAATGAGATTGCGAATCCTTGTCTTTGGGCGTTTCCAGTTCTTCCATAAACACATACGAAGTCTTCTTCGTATCCAGCTATCTAGCATAGTAAATACCGACTTGGTATCAGCTAATGCAAAATAGCCACACCAACCAATGAGGTATTGATTTAGCTTCTCTATCCGATATTCCATAGTATATGGCATCTTTCTGGACGTAATTTCTCTTACTTTCTTCTTCATTCGCTTTAGGCTTGCTTTCGCAATCCTTATCTTCGGTTCTTTGGATGATGTGAAACTAAAACCCAGGAATTTGCGTCTCCAAGGTCTGTCAACCGAGGACTTTTCCTCATTTACTTTCAATCGAAGTTTCTTCTCGATAAACCTTTGTATACTTGTCATTGTTCTTTCGCCTGCTCGTTTTGACTGAACATAAATATTACAATCATCTGCATAGCGGACAAACCTATGACCCCTTAGTTCCAACTCTTTATCTAGTTCATCTAGAACAATATTAGAAAGTAATGGGCTTAACGGTCCACCTTGGGGTGTTCCTTTCTCCGTAGTTGAGATTACTCCATTTATCATGACACCAGCTTGAAGGTATTTTCGGATTAGCTTTAATAAAGGTTTATCCTTTATTCGTCGTGCGAGGGTGCTCATTAGCCTATCATGGTTTACCTTGTCAAAGAACTTTTCTAAGTCCATATCCACAACCCATCTGTATCCTTCTTTGATATATCCCCTTGCCTTCCTTACTGCATCATGGGCACTTCGATTTGGACGAAAACCATAGCTATGTGCCGAGAACATAGGGTCATATATCTGTGATAGGACTTGGGCAGTTGCTTGTTGAATCATACGGTCAGTCACGGTAGGAATGCCTAGTAATCGAATACCGCCATCAGGTTTCGGGATTTCGACCCTTCTGACAGGCATTG
>NZ_JACHON010000056.1 GCF_014206945.1 Gracilibacillus halotolerans | reverse complement strand
CTTTTTGCTTCGAAGCTTTGGACACCTCGTATCATACCAAGGGGGCTCTCTTTCGTTCAACCCTCAAATTTCTTCATTACAGGAATGCTCCTATAAATGAAAGTAAGCTTGTCTAATAACTATGCGCTCTTATTTATAGATATGTTTAATATTTGAATAAAAAGGAATACAAGAATCATGATAGTTGAATACTAAAAGGTAAGAAAGAAATTAGGAGTGAACAATTTATGTTAGGGCTATTAATTAATAATAAAGAGCAAGTCGAGCTTGTCCATGTTATAGAACGAGAATTAGAGGAGCTTCTATTGGATTTAGGTGATCATCGAATTGATAAAGTTGTAAAAGAAGCAATGAAGCAACGTTATAAATTACTTTTTCAGCTATATCAACGTGTTGCTAACGAGGAGGACGTAAGAAAATACATTCCTCGGAAGGTAAAAGTCGACTAATTAAGTAGAAAAATAAAGACCTTAAAAAACAAATAAAGTAGGCACCAATAGATTCGTTAGAATTAGGGTTCCTACTTTTTTTGGTTATTTTAATAAGATGTTTCGCTTTTTATCTTGAAAGTTAACATCTGTGTAGAAGAACACACTTGTTCAGTTTTTCCTCACGCATCATGACCTTAATATTCTATATTCCACAGATATCACTAAGTTTGTTCTGCAAATAACACAAGATAATGTCGCGATGTTGAGTTGGAATATCATCTCCGTGTTATTGTAACTATAAGACTTAATAGAAACCACGTAACAAACCCTATCCAAAATTATAGTAACTATCCCGAACATAATTTAAGTAAGAGTGCTGTTATAATAAATCTCTTGTCCTCTAATTTATATAGGTAGAAAAAATAATATAAATAAAAGTTAACTAGATGTATTGCAATTAAAATAAAGGTATGATATATTATTTCTCGTTGTCGTCATTGAGAACAAACAGGTAAAATGAAATTCATTTTAAAATATTGTTTTAAATGGTTGACACATGAAACGATAAATGATAAGATATATTTCGTCGCCAAAACGGCGAAACAAAAATGGATCATTGAAAACTGAATCAAACAACGAGTAAGAAATATAAGCAATATGCTAGCTTTTAAGCGAGCAAGATCATATGTTGCCGATTAAGACCGCG
>NZ_JACHON010000055.1 GCF_014206945.1 Gracilibacillus halotolerans | reverse complement strand
TTGTTTAAATTTTGCATACAATAATTATTAGATAGGGGGTATCTATCTAATGTCTGACAAATACATTCATAAAAAAGGGATCGTGTATTTAAACCAATATCATATAATATTCTGTCCTAAATATAGACGAAAAGTTCTTGTTGGTGACATAGAAAAAGATTTAAAAAAGATATTATATGAAGTTGCTGAAGAAAACGATATTGAAATTAAAGCTTTAGAGATTATGCCAGACCATGTCCACATATTTATTTCTTTTGACCCAAGACAGCATATTCATAGCTTAGTACAAAAATTTAAAGGAAAAAGTAGTCGAATACTTAGAGAAAAGTATCCAAAATTAAAAAGCAAGATTCCTTCTCTTTGGACGCGAAGCTATTTTTGTTGCACTGTCGGTCATATTTCAGAAGAAACAATTGTCAAATATATAGAAGATCAAAAGAGCATCTAGGAGGTGAATGCTCATGCCAAACTTTATTTTAACATTAAAATTAAACACGCAACCTTTTGAAGAAAGTAATTTAAATAAGCGATTAAATATAGGCAGACAAATATATAACGCTTGTTTGAATGAGCTGAATAAGCGCTATAGAACATTACAACAAAGCAAAGAATATAAAAAAGCGTATAAAATGACTAAAGATAAAGAACGCAATAAGTTGTTTAATTCATTAAATAAAAAATATGGTTTGACTGAGTATTCACTTCATGGTTTTATTAAGCCGATGCAACACCATTTCAAGAAAAATATAGATAGCTTTACTGCACAGAAAATTGCTACTAGATGCTTTAAGGCTTTTCAAAAGTTAATGTTTCACGAAGCAGATAAAGTAAAATTTAAACGTTTTGGTGAAATGAATAGTCTAGAAGGTAAAAGCAATAAAACTGGAATTCGTTTCACCGACAACAAACTAAAATGGAACGGATTGACTGTTTCAGTGGTTATTAAAAGAAATGATGTGTACGCACAAACAGCTATAGAAAATAACAAGATTAAATATTGTCGCATCGTGAGAAAATTAGTTCGTGGTAAGAATAAATTTTATATTCAGTTAGTAATGGAAGGCGTGCCACCAACTAAATACAATAAAGAAACTGGAGAAGTAAAGCATTCCATTAGCGAAGGTAAAGTCGGAATAGATATTGGCACCCAAACGATTGCTATTGCATCCAACAAAGAAGCAAAACTACTGGAACTTGCTCCAAGCATAAATAATATGGAACGTGAAAAAAGAATACTACAAC
>NZ_JACHON010000054.1 GCF_014206945.1 Gracilibacillus halotolerans | reverse complement strand
ATATTAAAACAAATCTTTTTTGACAACCATCAACATTGGGAATCCTTTAAAAGAAAACATGGAAATCGAATTCGTCCAATTGTAATCAAGGAGGTCGAAAAATTTCGAGACTGTGGAAATCCGAAAAATGGATTCAAACTCTATGTTTGTGAAGGATGTAATGACGTACGTCATGTACCATTTCGATGTAAAGGCCGTTTTTGTACCACGTGTTCTGTAGGGGAAAGTGAAGAGTGGAGTCGTATCCTGACAGAGGATGTTTTACAAGTAAATCATCGACATATGATTTTTACGATTGATGAAAACTTACGGGATATCTTCTTGTGGCATCGTGAGTTATTGAAACCCCTTATGGATGAGGCAGCAAAATTAATCACCAATTATTTTAAAAAGAAAGCCAAAGTGACACCAGGAATCATTGCCGGGTTACATACGTTCGGATCGAAGGTGAATTTTAACCCACATGTCCATATGTTAGTAACAATGGGAGGGATAACGAAGAAAGGTGAATGGAAATCGTACGATTTCATTCCGTTTACGATGCTTCGTAAACAATGGCAGACCGTAGTTCTAAAATTTATTCGTAAGCATCTATCGAAGAATGAAAAGAAGCGAATACAACCAAGGCTACAAAAAGCTTTTTCTAATAATGGAGAAGGCTTCTATGTGTATGCTCCAAAACAGAGAGGAAAAATAAAAGAACAATTGCGTTATATTGGCCGTTATATTCGTCGACCAGCGATTGGTATTAATCGGATCGTGGAATATGATGGTGAATATGTGACGTTTAAATATATCGACAAAGTAGATGGTAAAGAAAAGTTAGAAACAGTGACAGTGGATGAGTTCATAAAAAGATTAATACGCCATATCCCAGATGAGCAATTCAAAACAATACGTCATTACGGTATGTATTCGAGAAGAAGTAAAAGCTTGAGTAAAAAACTATTAGCTAATTGGCAACAGGAAACAAAGCGCTGGATATTAAAAGTAAAGAAAAAATTACGCCGCCAAACATGGAGAGAGCGTATTATTTCTAGTGGTCAAAAAGATCCACTTGTGTGTCCTCATTGCGAGAATTATTATGATTACATGGGAGAAGTGTGTCTAGAAAATGGCAGATTGGAAATAAAATTTGCATTAACAAAAGAGGCAAGAAAATATTTAGAAAGGGTGATTTACTATCGCACAGACCAACAAACGCCGGAAAAAGGGAAAGAAAAGAAAAGGGACGGATCATCTACAAACGAAGAAAACACACGTCAATTATCATTGTTTAACGTGTCATGAGGAAGAAAAGATTCCGTATAGTGTAGTAAGAGATTTTGATTTGATGGATGGAGGAGATCCTACTGTCCCACCCCAATTTAGTTGCGAGCAATGTGGGGGAGAAATGTATCCAGAGTATTATAAAGGAATACA
>NZ_JACHON010000053.1 GCF_014206945.1 Gracilibacillus halotolerans | reverse complement strand
TGGATAGGTTACACTTGATTGGACAGATTCGTTAAGGTCATATAAACTTGATTCATAAAAAGTCGGGAGAGAATTAATTATGGCCAAAAGAGAAAGAAGAACATTCACAAAAGAATTTAAAGAACAAATTGTTCAGCTACACCTATCCGGTAAACCTAGAAGTGAAATTATCAAAGAATACGAGCTGACGCCATCTGCCTTTGATAAATGGGTTCGCCAGCATAATACAAGTGGATCGTTTGAAGAAAAGGACAATAGAACTCCGGAGCAGGAAGAATTAATCAAGCTCCGCAAAGAAAATCAAAGACTGATGATGGAGAATGATATTTTAAAGCAAGCCGCGCTGATCATGGGACGAAAGTAGATGTGGTTCGACATAACCGCCACAAATACTCGGTATCAGCAATGTGTGCCGTCCTACAACTTCCTAGAAGCACGTACTATTATGAGGCGAAAATTCGAGATAATCAGGATGAAGAATTAACAGCTTTGATTGTTAAAATCTTTAAAGACAGTCGAAATATTTATGGCCAAAGGAAAATAAAAAAGGAGCTACAAAAGCAAGGTTGGACCGTATCACGCCGCCGTATCGGGCGAATAATGAAGGAACAAGGACTTGTCTCCAAATACACAGTGGCTCAATTTAAACTTAGAAAGACAACAGTAAATGAGTCTGAAGTCGGAAATGTATTGAATCGCGAATTTAATCAAGACAAGGAACTAAAAGTGATTGTGAGTGATTTAACATACGTTCGTGTTAAGCAAAATTGGCATTATATTTGTGTTCTAGTAGATTTATATAATCGAGAAATTGTTGGTTACAGTGCTGGTCCTAATAAGAGTGCTGAGCTAGTTCAGCGTGCCTTTTCAGCAGTGAAATACAACTTAAATCGCCTCGAATTATTCCACACAGACCGAGGAAGTGAGTTTAAAAACAAGCTTATAGACGAGGCACTAGAGACGTTTGGTATAGCAAGATCCTTGAGTGAAAAAGGAACACCTTACGACAATGCAGTTGCAGAGGCAACATTCAAAACGATTAAAACTGAATTCGTTAGTGGTAGGGTATTCGAAAGTCAACGAGAACTTGATTTAGAGCTATTTGATTATGTAAATTGGTTTAATAATATTCGCATTCACGGGTCCTTAGACTATCTTACGCCTAACGAGTATAAGCGCAAGAACCAACTAGAAATGAGCAATATTTAATAGAGAAGCGCCCATTTTACTTGGAGAGGCGGGCATGATAGCCTCATATGGCATGCCAGCAATGTTTTTAAATAAGCTGGCTTCATGGCATCGAAATCATGCCCGCAGAGGCTCAAAGTCAAGTGACAAACTGCACGCACTATTTTCCATCTGAGAGCTAAAATTTTGAGCGCTATAAATAAGTTTGTTTACCTTTAAAAAATTGTTCAGTTTAGTGTTGACATACCA
>NZ_JACHON010000052.1 GCF_014206945.1 Gracilibacillus halotolerans | reverse complement strand
TTTGTGGAACGAGCGGCGGACGGGTGAGTAACACGTGGGCAACCTACCTGTAAGACTGGGATAACTCCGGGAAACCGGGGCTAATACCGGATAGAGTTTCCTCTCGCATGAGAGGAATCGGAAAGGCGGCTTCGGCTGTCACTTACAGATGGGCCCGCGGCGCATTAGCTAGTTGGTGGGGTAATGGCTCACCAAGGCAACGATGCGTAGCCGACCTGAGAGGGTGATCGGCCACACTGGGACTGAGACACGGCCCAGACTCCTACGGGAGGCAGCAGTAGGGAATCTTCCGCAATGGACGAAAGTCTGACGGAGCAACGCCGCGTGAACGAAGAAGGTTTTCGGATCGTAAAGTTCTGTTGTTAGGGAAGAACAAGTACCGTTTGAATAAGGCGGTACCTTGACGGTACCTATCGAGGAAGCCCCGGCTAACTACGTGCCAGCAGCCGCGGTAATACGTAGGGGGCAAGCGTTGTCCGGAATTATTGGGCGTAAAGCGCGCGTAGGCGGTTTCTTAAGTCTGATGTGAAATCTTGCGGCTCAACCGCAAGCGGTCATTGGAAACTGGGGAACTTGAGTGCAGAAGAGGAGAGTGGAATTCCACGTGTAGCGGTGAAATGCGTAGAGATGTGGAGGAACACCAGTGGCGAAGGCGACTCTCTGGTCTGTAACTGACGCTGAGGTGCGAAAGCGTGGGTAGCGAACAGGATTAGATACCCTGGTAGTCCACGCCGTAAACGATGAGTGCTAGGTGTTAGGGGGTTTCCGCCCCTTAGTGCTGGAGTTAACGCATTAAGCACTCCGCCTGGGGAGTACGGCCGCAAGGCTGAAACTCAAAAGAATTGACGGGGGCCCGCACAAGCGGTGGAGCATGTGGTTTAATTCGAAGCAACGCGAAGAACCTTACCAGGTCTTGACATCTTTGGCCATCTCTAGAGATAGAGAGTTCCCTTCGGGGACCAAATGACAGGTGGTGCATGGTTGTCGTCAGCTCGTGTCGTGAGATGTTGGGTTAAGTCCCGCAACGAGCGCAACCCTTGATCTTAGTTGCCAGCATTAAGTTGGGCACTCTAAGGTGACTGCCGGTGACAAACCGGAGGAAGGTGGGGATGACGTCAAATCATCATGCCCCTTATGACCTGGGCTACACACGTGCTACAATGGATGGTACAGAGGGCAGCGAAGCCGCGAGGTGAAGCAAATCCCATAAAACCATTCTCAGTTCGGATTGCAGGCTGCAACTCGCCTGCATGAAGCCGGAATCGCTAGTAATCGTGGATCAGCATGCCACGGTGAATACGTTCCCGGGCCTTGTACACACCGCCCGTCACACCACGAGAGTTGGCAACACCCGAAGTCGGTGTGGTAACCTTTATGGAGCCAGCCGCCGAAGGTGGGGCCAATGATTGGGGTGAAGTCGTAACAAGGTAGCCGTATCGGAAGGTGCGGCTGGATCACCTCCTTTCTAAGGATAA
>NZ_JACHON010000051.1 GCF_014206945.1 Gracilibacillus halotolerans | reverse complement strand
AGGAGCATTCCTGTAATGAAGAAATTTGAGGGTTGAACGAAAGAGAGCCCCCTTGGTATGATACGAGGTGTCCAAAGCTTCGAAGCAAAAAGGACCCTTAATTAATACCCAAGGAGGACTCGAAATGAATTATAACCAAAATAAGAAATTGATGCAAATAACACCTAATACACTTGTTATCGGTATTGATATTGCCAAAGATAAACATGTAGCTCGGGCACAGGATGATCGTGGCGTGGAGTTTGGAAAGCGTCTGATCTTTGAAAATCGCATACATGGCTTCCAATCCCTTTTGGATTGGGCAGAAAGACACAAAAAGCAAAATAAGAAAAATTATATTCTATTCGGTGTTGAACCTACTGGCCATTATTGGTTGAATTTAGCTTACTTTTTAAAGGCTAAAGGATACGATATTGTCGTAGTGAACCCAATGCATGTGAAGAAGAGTAAAGAGCTTGATGACAATTCTCCTACCAAAAACGATACAAAGGATGCAAAAGTAATTGCACAGCTGATTAAGGATGGAAGGTACTCCGTACCAAATCTCTTAGACGGCATTTATGCTGAGCTCAGAGAAGGCGTTAAATTAAGAGACCAACTAACTCAACAGCTGATGATTACAGAAGGTCGTATCCAAAACAACATTCAACGCTATTTTCCAGAGTTCTTTGATGTGTTTAAAGACTGGGAAGGCAAAGCAGCGCTTTGTACGCTGAAATTATTTCCATTTCCTTCCCAAATCACGAATTTAACACCAGAAGAAGTGTTAGCGAAATGGAAACCGCATGTTCAACGAGGAGTTGGAATCAAACGAGCAACAAAATTGGTGGAGAAAGCACAAAAGAGTATTGGTATGAAGGTTGGTATTCAATTTGCTGAACAAGAAATGCAGTGTTTACTTGAGCAATACACTCTCTATAAGAATCAGATTGAGAAGTTAGATCAGGAAATAGAATTACTGGTGAATCAGATACCAGGTGCAGAGGAAATGATGAATATTCAAGGGTTGGGTACAATTACAGTGGCTTTATTTTTCGCGGAGGTTGGCGATATTACCAAGTACAGCCATCCACAGCAACTCGTGAATTTAGCAGGACTATCTTTACGAGAACACAGTTCTGGAAAGTTTAAAGGGCAGACACGGATATCCAAACGAGGAAGAAGTAGGCTTCGAAGGGCTCTATATTTGGCCATTCGCCCACTAGTTGCCCATAATGCCACTTTTAAAACATTGCATCACTATTATACCAATCGCCCTGAACGACCTTTAAAGAAACAACAGTCACTTATCGCCCTGTGTTGTAAGCTATTACGAGTACTATTTGTAATCGGAAATAAACAATGTGAATTTGATGGATCTAAGTTGTTACAAGGGTTACCCCAAGTTGATGCATTACAGGTAGCGTAAGCTACTTTGAATTAATTCTTATACTCGATGATTATTACAATCTTATAAACAAACACCAATAGTGCAGAGCCGAAGTTTATTTTTTCCATACGGGCATTTGACCCAGCATAGGAGCATTTTCGGCCTCCACCTCATGGATACGCAGGACGAAGGAATGTATGGATTATAATCCCGAGAGATATGGGAGGGTGAGCGACCGTGGGTTATGTGGAGATATTTTAAGCACGGTTATACTGTCATTTTCCAATCAATACCAGTTTGGAGGATAGGATGGTTTTCACTATGTAAATATTTATTATAAATGCAAATA
>NZ_JACHON010000050.1 GCF_014206945.1 Gracilibacillus halotolerans | reverse complement strand
AAAGGAATACATGGCAACGAATATAAATTATCAGATGTGCACTAGTTACGGCAAACAGAAAAGGACCGCGCAGTTTTTTTGCGCGGTTTTTCTTACTATTTTACAACGATTAGAACTAATACTATGTAGAAAAGTGTTTAAATATTTTTTTCATGTTGTGATAAAATTTGCAAGTTATCTTTAAACAATGATATAAAGGAGTGAGTTTAAGTCTGCTAAAAAATTCAAGCCAACTATAACAAGAAAAGATCAATGTCTCCGTTGGGGATTATCCGTACTACAATAGTAAACATGAAGAGTCATTTGAAGAACAAGTTCTATTCACTATGACGTAATAGGTGATGAACAAATTATAGGAAAGTTTTGTTCAATAGGTCCAGGAACAACCTTTATTATGAATGGAGCGAACCATCAAATGGATGGCTCAACGTAGATAGTTACGCAAAGTGTATGTACTAAAAGTTGAGAAAAATAAAACAAAAATTAAAAAGTATGACAGAGGATCGAAACACTATCAGTGAAAAGGATCATGATGAAATTACATACGCTTAGAGCAAATGAAAATGCAACGTACTACTGAGGATTACGTTATGGCAATTTAGTAGATTGTAGAAACTTTTCGTTTAAGAACGATTGTAACAAGGTCTTAAAAACATGTTTAAAAAATACGAACAACATATCGTATGGGTAAAAAATAGCACATTGGTTGAGCTATAATAAAAGATGTAAGGAAATTTAGATGAAAAAGAAAGAAGAATGATAGTTTATAAAAATAGAAAAAGGGAAGATAACATGAATAACACAATTACAAAAGAGCAATATCAAGCACTAAAAGAAACCGGATTAAACTTTGAAACCATTGCTCAAAAATACTTATCAGAAAATGAAATCGAAGCAATTCCCTTCCAAAAGGTATTGTCCTTAAAGCCCAAAGAAGGTGGAAGTTATGCAAACTATAGTAGCTTTGCTTATTGGATCGACCAAAAGAAAATGAAAGCTCATGAAGAAGCTGCAGCTAATATAGAAGTGTTACAAGATTGGGACAAGCTACAATCTGAAAATGCTACATTAAGGTCAGGTTTTGTATTGTTAGGTGTCAATGCTGGAGCAAAGGGAATGGACTTAAAAATCGCAGAAGGCACTGAAACATTAGATCACTTTGAAATGTTTCAAATTCGGAGTATTAAGTCAGGTGAAAAGCGTCAAGGCATTCCAAGCCCGATAAAATATAAAAATGCGCTGATGAAAAATGAAGATGATAAAGAATTCTATAATCAGGTAGTGAGTGGAACCTATATGACGGACTTCATAAAAGGATTCCCAACGAGTTATGGACCAGATATTAAAGGACACCTAAATGAGGCAATAAACAAATTAAACTATAATGAATCCCAAGGTGATGAGTTCTATAACCGATTTTGTAAATTGTTCGGAGAAATCTTAAAGAATGAACTAGACGTATTAGGTGGTAAAACACATACGTTAGTTGTTATGGGGAAAAACCCAAAGCAAAACATTGTCAATGAATTCTTGAAAAGAAGTGGACTAGATAAGGAATTCAGAATCGTAAATATTAGCCATTATTCAGGATCGCCATCATATACAGGGTTAGCTGAAGAGCTTAAAGAAGCTTTCACTATATAACAATAAAAAAGTAAAAGGAAATTATTCTCCTTTTGTAATATCGAGTAATACATAAAAGAGAGGGAATTATTAAAATAATCCGGCCTTGATTCCATTGTGAACATGTGAATTCAAGGTGTTTTATTTATAGTGTTGGGTGTAGAGGGGTTATAGATTTCCGAATCGATCAGAGACAAGGGGAGGAAGGAAAAATTTATGAGTAAAGATCCTAAAAAACCTCCCCATATTCTGACCGTATTGTCAAAAGTTTTAAAATAAAAACTTAATAAAACCTTAATTTAATAGTCTTTAAATGCAAAAAACTTGCCACCCCCCGAATCTTGGTGTT
>NZ_JACHON010000049.1 GCF_014206945.1 Gracilibacillus halotolerans | reverse complement strand
GAGTGAAGCATGAATTCAAACCATCTGTTAAAAAAGCAATCGAGCAAAAAGAAGAAGACGCCTTTATTCGATGGATGGATACGTATGAAAGTATGTTAGAAAACGAGAAAAAAATCGAGAGAGTGCAGAAGTTTAAGCAGTACATTTTAAATAATTGGTCTCGTATTCAGGATTGGCGGAACGAGGTCGAAGATACACCAGACAATGCAAGGAGTTTAGGAGCAATGGAGTCACACCAACGTCATGTGACTTTTCGGATGAAGAAGCGTGGGATGCATTGGAGTGACGATGGGGCTGAATCGATGGTGAAGGTAAAACAGGGCATGATAAACGGCACTTTGCGAGGGGTTTATTTAAAGCATCAAAGGCGAAGCGCACGAGAACAGCGAAGGGTGAAACAAACAGTTCGCATGTCTGCATACTTAAAGCAGTCTACTAGGCCGGCTATTGGTGTAAAACAGGGTTCTATCAGTTTGTATACGTCTCATTCGAGTGCAGGAGGAAAATTACGCAAGATCTTTCGTTGACCACTTCGAGGAGAGAAGCTTTGAATAAAGGTTCTCTATCGGAAGTGGAAACCAAGCGTAGCGCGGTAGAATTTCCAGTTAAGTGTACAAAAAGAGAAAGCTCTATCTATTGAGGGTTTAACGTCCTTGAGAAATACTTGACACAAACTAAGGGATAGGGTAAATAGGAAAGGACTGCTAATTAATGTAAAATTGTAAGTTGACTTTTAAATCACTGTTAGTTATCATTTGAACGAATTTCATAATTCCCAGCCCTTGCCACACAAGGGCTGGGAATTATGAAATTCGTTCAAGTATCTAATAATTACCTACTTAGAATTATTCAAAAGAGGTTTGTATGATAAGATTGACTATATACAACAAAATTTTACAGAATCGGATTAGAAAACTCAACAATATTAGGAGGGATGTATATGAAGACAGCGGTTGATTTTTTAACAGAATGGGCAGGTGAAGAAGCATGGAAGGTTCACATTCTTAACAAAGTAAAAAATAATAATGAAATTGATCCGCCACAACTGTTGGATGAAGTTTTGCACCTAATGAAAACAAAAGAAGCGGTTGATTTTGATGGGGAGTCTGATACGAGTAGTGAAATGTTGGAAAGAAAGAAATTAATTATAAGTGAAATAGAGTCTCCTAAAAATGTTAATGCTTTATCGGGTGATGCTCAATTTTCTTTAGGGAAAAATCTTAATGTATTTTATGGCGAAAATGGTTCAGGGAAGTCTTCATATGTTCGTATGTTTCGTAAGTTAGCTGATCACTATTTTACTTCAGAAAAAGACCTTACCATACTACCAAATGTTTATCAGGAAGACTCGGCAGAAGATCATTTATCACAAACAGTTGGAGTTACATATCTATTGGATGATCAAATAAAAGATGATCTTGTAGATATAAATAAACCACATGCTGAATTATGCAAAATCAATGTTTTTGATAGTGAGTCTGTCCTTCCTTTAATTAATAGTGATCTTACATTTAGCATACTACCAAAGGGATTTGAGAAGTTCCAAATGGTGTCGGAATTGCTGGATTCTCTGCGTAAAGAAATTTCAGCTACTATCGTCGCTGAAAAAGAGAAGCAAGGAAGGATATTCTCTGATTCTTCTTATGACTACATACGAGAAGAGATTGATAGAATTAAAGAGGAAGTTAAGGATTCAGATGATATACAGGAGTTTCTTAATAGTAACTACCCTCGTAGTGATTCTTATGAAGAGGTTATGGAAGAGATTGATACGCAAATTAAAGAATTAGAATCTGCTAATCCCAAAGATAAGATTACTATTTTAACAGCTCAAAAGACCAAACTTAAATCAATTAAGGATTCATTTAAGAAATTGTCAACCGTACTAAGTAGAGAAAACATAGAAAAGGTCAATGAGTTAATTAAAGATTACGAGAAAAAGATACAAGAAGAGCAGGAGTTCAATGAAACTTTTCAGAAAAATGTGTCTTTTCTTGAAGTAGTAAATGATGAATGGTTTGAGTTCGTTAAGATGGGCAAGAAGTATTATGAATCTATTAGTCGGGATCATGTTCATGAAGGCGAGGCATGTATTTTCTGTAGCCAGTCCCTTGATTCTACGAGTGTGAATATAATTGAAAATAATTTTAAACACATTTCTAAAAGCAACGAGGGATTATTGGGTTCAATTGAAAAGGAAATTAGCAAACATGATACAGATAATATAAGGATTAGTCTATCTGAAGAAGAGGCCGCCTTGTTTGAAAGTGAAAAATTGGATAGGTTACACTTAGTTGGACAGATTCGTTAAGGTCATCTAAACTTGAATCAAATAAAAGTCTGAGGAGATTCACTAATGACCAGAAAACCA
>NZ_JACHON010000048.1 GCF_014206945.1 Gracilibacillus halotolerans | reverse complement strand
ATTGTAACCGTCAAGTAGTTTTGAACACTTTTTGCTAATTAATTTTGAACACTTTTCGCTTGAAACAAAGATTGTCTATATTTAATTCTATGGCTATCTCCATCAAAATGAATGACCTCAGAGCGGTGGAGAAGGCGATCTAAGATCGCTGTAGTTATTCCTTGATCTCCAAGTAATTCTCCCCATTCTTCCGGTCCTTTATTTGATGTCAGGATGATGGAACTACGTTCATATAAATGGTTAATTAGATGAAAAAACAGATTTGCTTCGTTTTGGTCCATTGCCATGTACATAAGGTCGTCAATGATGATTAAATCGGCCTGTCTAATACGTTTCATTTTAAGTTGAGCCTTCCGAAGGTATTCTTCCGATTTTAATAAGGGTACTAATTCACCCATCGATACAAATGAAACGCGTTGTCCTTTATTAATCGCTTCTAAACCTAATCCAATTGCTATATGTGTTTTTCCGACTCCCGGCGGACCTAAAAATATTAAATTAAATGATTCATCAAGCCAATTTAATTCTTGAAGTTGTCTTAATTGTCTCTCACTAAGTGAGGGGAGTTCCTTGATATTAAATTCATCTAGGCTCTTTTGATATGGAAATGCAGCCCATTTTAAATGCTTTTCTATCATCTTTTCTTCTCGACGCTTTTCTTCGTATATAAGCATTTCTCGAAGAAATTCCTGGTATGTCCATGATTGTAGCTCTGCATTTCTTAAAAAAGATGGCAGTTCTTTTGATGTTTCTGCCAACCTTAGATTGTGAAGCTGTCTTTGTAAACTTTCAACTGAGTATTCCAATTTACACACCTCCTAAAATCTTAAGGTAGCCATCCATTTCCCTTATAGACGCTTTTTCCTGAATCAATGTAGAAGGTACTTCTATAACTGGATCATCACTAGATGTTGCTGGATTCTTAATTTTATTTAATTTCACCAAATGTATGGCGATATCATGTAAGTCATTCGCACTCCACAATCGTTGATTAATACAAGTATCCAGCGCTTGTTGTACAAAGGGTGCATAATCTCTGACTGTTCTCTGTACAATTTGTAATTGATCTCTAATATATCTCGGGTAACGTTTATGAATTTCTTTAAGAAATACTTCTATCTTTTCTTCGTTATCAAAGGAGCCTTTTACGATATTCATATATTCTTTAATTCCCTTTGATTTATCCCTCGTATGATCGCTATTCTTAATGAGTTGGCCCTTTCCTCTGGAAATTGGATGAGTAGCTATTGGTACACCTCCAGGTGTCTTCTCGATAATAAGTTCGTCTTCCCCTGCTCTAATATACACGGTATTATCACCGTGAGGTCTATATGTACCCAGTGGAACGGAATAACGATTTGATTTGTATTTAATAATATTGTCCTTGTGAACAGTTCTTGTTATACTTGAACCATGGTTACTCTCGAAAGAGAGAAGAGAGGAGACTTCTCGTAAGTGGGGCTTTTCCAGGGCGAACACTTCGACAGGTCTCTTTTTTATCGTATTGTGTACTTGGTAATTTCCTTTTCTTTTAAGCCATGCTAGGCATTGTTCGTTCCAAGTTTCTATTTGATGGAAAACGCGGTTCTTTGCAAAGTTTCTCTTAATGAATTTCACTACATTCTCAATCTTTCCTTTAGATTCCGGATCTGCGGCTCTACATAAATAAACGGAAAATCCTCTTTGTTGCTTATAAGCCTGAAATTCCTCTGTATATACGATATCTCCTCCATTTTCACTAACTGTCATCAATTTATCTTGGTCATAAACAATTTCGTCACTCATACCACCATAATATTCAAAAGCACTTTCATGACAACGTATAACATCACGGGTAGTAAAAGGGCGTTCTTGCCACTCAGAGTACTTATACCGTGAGTGGGATAAAACAAAGGCAATCGCATATAACTTTTTCCATTTACCTTCAAACGTTTTTATTTTCATTTCTCCAAAATCCACTTGCATTTGTTGGCCTTTAGGTAGTTCTTCCAATGCTTCATAACTTCGAAAAGTAAGTGTTTTGGGAATATGATATTTTTCTCTTAACTCACGCACATAACTACGAACTGTGCTATCACCAACATTTGTAAAAGAACAACGTTCTTCCAGCCAATCCGATATTTGGGACGCTGATAAATCAGGATGTTCCCTCAACCATGCTAGAATTTGATCTTTATAAGGATCCAACTTTTTCTTCCTTATCCTCAATTCATCCACCCACCTATATGCTTCTTCAAAGTCTTTTTCTAAATACTCATAAACTGTTGTTCTTGATAAATTACATTTCCTTGCAATTGCAGCCACTTTAAAACCTTGCTTTTTTAATTGATGAACTTGTACGATTAACTCTAATTTAATCACCTTCTGAATCCCCCAAAACCAGTTATTTTATACTTTTATATTTTAACTGATTTTAGGTTGTTTTGGCAGAAAGTGTTCAATTCTATCTGGCGGAATCTGTTCACTTTATTCTAGCAGTTACAA
>NZ_JACHON010000047.1 GCF_014206945.1 Gracilibacillus halotolerans | reverse complement strand
TCAAAACGTACAATCATTGTAGTATAGATAAGTCCTCGATCGATTAGTATTCGTCAGCTTCACATGTCACCATGCTTCCACCTCGAACCTATCAACCTCATCGTCTCTGAGGGATCTTACTCATTTAAAATGATGGGAAGTCTCATCTTGAGGGGGGCTTCATGCTTAGATGCTTTCAGCACTTATCCCTTCCACACGTAGCTACCCAGCTATGCTCTTGGCAGAACAACTGGTACACCAGCGGTGTGTCCATCCCGGTCCTCTCGTACTAAGGACAGCTCCTCTCAAACTTCCAACGCCCACGACGGATAGGGACCGAACTGTCTCACGACGTTCTGAACCCAGCTCGCGTACCGCTTTAATGGGCGAACAGCCCAACCCTTGGGACCGACTACAGCCCCAGGATGCGATGAGCCGACATCGAGGTGCCAAACCTCCCCGTCGATGTGGACTCTTGGGGGAGATAAGCCTGTTATCCCCGGGGTAGCTTTTATCCGTTGAGCGATGGCCCTTCCATTCGGTACCACCGGATCACTAAGCCCGACTTTCGTCCCTGCTCGACTTGTAGGTCTCGCAGTCAAGCTCCCTTCTGCCTTTACACTCTTCGAATGATTTCCAACCATTCTGAGGGAACCTTTGGGCGCCTCCGTTACTCTTTAGGAGGCGACCGCCCCAGTCAAACTGCCCGCCTGACACTGTCTCCGAACCGGATCACGGTTCTGGGTTAGAAGGTCCATACAGCCAGGGTGGTATCCCACCGGCGCCTCCACGTAAGCTGGCGCTCACGCTTCGATGGCTCCCACCTATCCTGTACAAGCTGTACAGACATTCAATATCAGGCTACAGTAAAGCTCCACGGGGTCTTTCCGTCCTGTCGCGGGTAATGCGCATCTTCACGCATAGTATAATTTCACCGGGTCTCTCGTTGAGACAGTGCCCAAATCGTTGCACCTTTCGTGCGGGTCGGAACTTACCCGACAAGGAATTTCGCTACCTTAGGACCGTTATAGTTACGGCCGCCGTTTACTGGGGCTTCGGTTCAGCGCTTCGCAGAAGCTAACGCATCCCCTTAACCTTCCAGCACCGGGCAGGTGTCAGCCCCTATACTTCGCCTTGCGGCTTCGCAGAGACCTGTGTTTTTGCTAAACAGTCGCTTGGGCCTATTCACTGCGGCTTTACTTGCGTAAAGCACCCCTTCTCCCTAAGTTACGGGGTCATTTTGCCGAGTTCCTTAACGAGAGTTCTCCCGATCACCTTAGGATTCTCTCCTCGCCTACCTGTGTCGGTTTGCGGTACGGGCACCCTTTTCCTCACTAGAGGCTTTTCTTGGCAGTGTGAAATCCGGAACTTCGGTACTATATTTCCCTCCCGATCACAGCTCATGAACATGTCAGACGGATTTGCCTATCTGACTCACTCGCTGCTTCGGCGCACACAACCAGTCGTGCGCATTCCTTATCCTACTGCGTCCCCCCATTGCTCAAACAGAATTGGGTGGTACAGGAATATCAACCTGTTGTCCATCGTCTACGCCCTTCGGCCTCGACTTAGGTCCCGACTAACCCTGAGCGGACGAGCCTTCCTCAGGAAACCTTAGGCATTCGGTGAAGAAGATTCTCACTTCTTTTTCGCTACTCATACCGGCATTCTCACTTCTTTGCGCTCCACCAGTCCTCACGGTCTGACTTCGCTGCACAAAGAACGCTCTCCTACCATTGTTCGTAAGAACAATCCGCAGCTTCGGTGATACGTTTAGCCCCGGTATATTTTCGGCGCAGAGTCACTCGACCAGTGAGCTATTACGCACTCTTTGAATGGTGGCTGCTTCTAAGCCAACATCCTGGTTGTCTAAGCAACTCCACATCCTTTTCCACTTAACGTATACTTGGGGACCTTAGCTGACGGTCTGGGTTGTTTCCCTCTCGACTATGAACCTTATCACCCATAGTCTGACTCCCAAGGTTATATGATTGGCATTCGGAGTTTGACTGAATTCGGTAACCCGATAGGGGCCCCTAGTCCAATCAGTGCTCTACCTCCAACATACATTCCTTGAGGCTAGCCCTAAAGCTATTTCGGAGAGAACCAGCTATCTCCGTGTTCGATTGGCATTTCACCCCTACCCACACCTCATCCCCGCACTTTTCAACGTACGTGGGTTCGGGCCTCCAGTCAGTGTTACCTGACCTTCACCCTGGACATGGGTAGATCACACGGTTTCGGGTCTACGACCACCTACTCATTCGCCCTATTCAGACTCGCTTTCGCTGCGGCTCCGTGTCTTCCACTTAACCTTGCAGGGGATCGTAACTCGCCGGTCCATTCTACAAAAGGTACGCCGTCACCCATTAACGGGCTTCGACTACTTGTAGGCACACGGTTTCAGGTTCTATTTCACTCCCCTCCCGGGGTGCTTTTCACCTTTCCCTCACGGTACTGGTTCACTATCGGTCACTAGGGAGTATTTAGCCTTGGGAGATGGTCCTCCCGGATTCCGACGGAATTTCACGTGTTCCGCCGTACTCAGGATACACTCTGGAGGAAACAGGCTTTCAGCTACAGGGCTGTTACCTTCTATCGCGGGTCTTTCCAGACCGCTTCGCTTAACCTGTTTCTTGATAACTCCGTGTAGAGTGTCCTACAACCCCAAAAAGCAAGCTTTTTGGTTTGGGCTAATTCCGTTTCGCTCGCCGCTACTCAGGAAATCGATTTTTCTTTCTCTTCCTCCGGGTACTGAGATGTTTCAGTTCCCCGGGTCTGCCTCCGTTATCCTATGTATTCAGATAACGGTTCTGTTCCATGACGAACAGAGGGTTTCCCCATTCGGAAATTCCCGGATCAAAGCTTACGTACAGCTCCCCGAGACATATCGGTGTTTGTCCCGTCCTTC
>NZ_JACHON010000046.1 GCF_014206945.1 Gracilibacillus halotolerans | reverse complement strand
TCCATGTCAAGCCTTCACATATATATTCAAATCAGCTTCAAAGCACTATCTGAAAAATTAACTTTCATGTGTCCAAAATATTGACGTAGATCCATACTACGAATACTAGAAGGGTATTGTATTGTTTTAAAATTATTCTTATGTGGACATATCTTTACCTTCATATACTTTTTCTTTCTTTAAATTGCTTTAATGATGCAACAATAAGAAAGCTTACAATAACTAACAACACCCATGAACTCACCTTTCCTAAATGAACAAGGCTCCAAGCGTCGGTTTGATTTGGATATTTCCACGCTCCAAGGAAGGTTGCAATGTTTTCGGCAATCCATATAAAAAAGCCTATAAGTATAAAAGAAAGCGCTAGTGGCATACGATGCTGGAAACCATTAACCTCGTACGTAACCCACGTTTTCCAAAATACAACTATCACTAATACAGCTAAAAACCACCGTATATCCACCCAATAATGATGCGTAAAGAAATTCAAATAAATAGCTGCTGCTAAAGGCACTACGATTAAAAACGACGGCCATTTAACTAGATTAACTTTTAACCTTCTCCATGCCTGACATAGATAACTCGCTACACTGGCATACATGAAACCACTATAGAGAGGTACACCTAAAATCTTAAAATATCCTTCTTCTGGATATGACCACGATCCCATATGCACTTTAAAAATTTCTAGTGCTAGACCAATGATGTGAAACAACGTGATAACCTTTAGTTCATCTTTTGTTTCAAGGCCAAAATATACCATCAACCATTGCATCAAAAGAAATATAATGAGTAACCAGTCATACCTTGGGAGAATTGGTAATGAAACTATTTGCGTAATTGCCAGCGAGGCAAATATGACGACTGGAAACAAACATGAAAGTGCCTGTTCCCAACCAAAATGAAAAAGCTGTTTAAACGAACTAGCAAATCTTACTTTCAACGTTCTAAATGGCATTTCATTTTGATTTATTAGGCTCATAAGTAACTCCCTTTTGTGGAACCTGCTTCATCGTTACGAAGAAAGTTCTTTATCAAATTTCATTTTCTCCCGATCTTTATTGGAAGACAAATGGATTCGTTCTAAGTTAATTTTGACTGACTTCTTCATCACTTATATATTCTAAAATATCTCCTGGTTGGCAATCTAAGGCTTTACAGATTTCATTGAGCGTTGAAAGCCTAATCGCTTTTGCTTTACCATTTTTTAATATAGAAATATTAGACATAGTGACTCCTACCTTCTCTGATAGCTCCGTCACACTCATTTTCCTTTTCGCCAACATGACATCAATATTTATAATAATTGCCATTATTTTCACCTCAGACTGTTAAATCATTTTCTGCTTTTATTTCTATAGCCTTTTGCAAAAGTCTTTGGAGAACAGAAGAAAAGACTGCAACAGCTAATGATGCACCTATAATGATTACACCTATTAAAATAAGACCCGGTGCATCATCCCACTCCGCTATAACATAGACTAATGGTAGAGCTACACCATATAGGACACTGATTAATTTTGCGCTATTCTTTATCTTCTTTAGAGCGATTACCGAAATAGAAGAAAATGCTTGATCCTTTTCA
Source organism: Gracilibacillus halotolerans (assembly GCF_014206945.1). Taxonomy (GTDB): domain Bacteria; phylum Bacillota; class Bacilli; order Bacillales; family Amphibacillaceae; genus Gracilibacillus; species Gracilibacillus halotolerans. The sequence continues at coordinate 1,865 of NZ_JACHON010000046.1, read as the reverse complement.
ATGTAGCTTAATAATTTTAGTGTTTGATACAATCCTAAATAAAATGGTATTGCAGATATATACATAATTAATAAAATACTTAGTACAATATAGCCTAACGTATCCCCATTTACTGCATGCTCAATCGCTTCACCAACTATTCGTGGCAACGCTAATATACATAAAGCAAGAACCGGAATTCCCATAATAATCACAATTATTTTTAAAAATAAGGTAGAAACTTGTTTCATAAATTAACACCTCGCATGTTTTTATAAATTGATTTTAGCAGAGTATTTATTGTAAATCAATAAATAATTATTGATTCTGATAATATTATTGTTGTTTAGTAGTTGTTGAATACAAAAAGAAAAAGCATTCCTTAATGAAGAAATGCTTTTGGGCATACTATTAAGTTTGTAAAATGAATTTAAAATTTTTTAAAACGAGTTTACATAGTAACTAATTGCCATAAAAATAAAGAAGCTGAAAGTCATCATTATGTTTAGTATGATTAATAGTATGTTCTTATTTAATGCAGCAAAGACAATACCTAATGGTCCTAAAATAAACACTAACATCCAAAATGGACTACTAATCTGGAAACCGATATTTGGTACCCATAATAATAAACACATGATAATACAAGTCCACGATAACGTTTTATAATCTTTTAGCCTTTCCAAATTTTCACCACTTTCGTTTCTGGATAATAATTCAGTAACACCTATTAACTATTTTCATTACAATATAGAGTTTAACATATAAAGTAATAAAAGGTTGTTATTAACATATAAATTTTTAAATTTAGTATGGGATTAATCATTTAAATGTTAGATAAGTAAAGTCCATGATTAATATTCATTTTGATGTTATAAAACTTATACACTAGTTTATTTTTGAAACAATTTTATTTATAACAAAATAAACCACAGCAGAAAAGGTACCGGAAATTGTAGCAAAGTTCATTATTCCTTCAGTAAAAATTGATGGGTCAAAAATAATCCCATAGGGTAATATAAATGCTATCCCAAATAAAACGTGGAACATAAATGATACTAGTCTTTTATGCTGATAATTCGGTTTTCTGCTTAGATAATCGGACAGTGAAGAAGTTAAAATGCCGTAGGTAAATATTAGAGGGGGAGCATAAAGAGCATACATAAATACATTTTGAAAATAAGTGAACTCAGGAAAAACAGGAAGTATTATAGGTAGTAAAAAAGCTAAGACTCCAGATGTAATAAATGCTACAGTAACTTTGGGAAATTTCATTTTTTCTCCTTCTCTCTGTATAAATTCGTTTAGATAGCTTTATAAACATAACAGTCACCGCACTGAAATCAAAGGATTTTTTTAGTATATAGATTTAGAAAAATAAAGAAAATTAATTTATGGTTTTATAAACGCTGAATACAAATTAAAAATTAGCATAAATTTTACGACTTATAAGAATTAACCAAACCTTTTTTTGGAATATTTAACATATTTTAATTTTAACAGATGTATTTTATGGTATATTTATATGTAGATTAATTACAGGAGGTTTTTTTATGTTAATTAGACTAGGACTCGCTTTTCTGTTTTTTTTCTCCGGCTTTCTTATAGTTGACATTGTAAAAGGTAATGGCATTGAATTAATAGACATAATTGGGAGTGCGGTAATATTTACAATTGTTGGCCAAGCAGTAATGTACTTATTTCGTTCTTCTAAAAAAAAAGCTGAGACCAAACACCATTAATATAGTACATTGCACTCTTTAAACAATTATAATCTAGCTACTGAAGGTGTAGTGGATCTACGTCAATATTTTGGACACATGAAAGTTAATTTTTCAGATAGTGCTTTGAAGCTGATTTGAATATATATGTGAAGGCTTGACATG
>NZ_JACHON010000045.1 GCF_014206945.1 Gracilibacillus halotolerans | reverse complement strand
AGCAACAAGCTGCATGATTTCTGTTTTTAAAAATACATTTTGGAAATTCTGAAGGTCTTTGTATTTTTTAAAAGAGCAATTATGAAATTGACTCATTTGTAAGCGTATTTTTTTCTATTTAAAATTAGTGAGGTTATAATGTTAGTTGAGACAATAAACAAAGTTACTACTCATCCAACTGAGGAGGAAATGATATGGAATATCGCCAATTAGGTAAGACACATATGAAAATTAGTGAGCTGAGTTTTGGGACATGGGCAATCGGAGGAGCTTGGGGTAAGACAAACGATAAAGAAGCTTTAGATGGCCTAGCACGTGCAATGGATGCTGGTGTGAATTTTTTTGATACAGCAGATGTCTATGGAGATGGCCATAGTGAGGAATTATTAGCGAAGGCAACAAAAGGTAAAGAGGATAAAATTTATGTAGCAACAAAGTTTTGTAGAGCGGGAGATATTCATGACCCAGCTAATTATTCTTATGAGGCAGTTTCTAATTATGTTGAAAACAGTTTGCGTCGACTTCAGCGTGAACAACTTGACCTTATCCAAATTCACTGTCCTCCAATAGAAATATTGCGAGATGGATCTGTATTTGAAGTTTTAGATAAACTTCAAGAACAAGGGAAAATCAGGCATTATGGAGTGAGTGTAGAATCGGTAGAAGAAGGCCTACTGTCGATTGAAAATCCAAATGTAGCTACACTTCAGGTAATATTCAATATCTTCCGTCAAAAAGCTATTACAGAGTTATTCCCTATAACCAAGGAAAAAAATGTAGGAATTTTAGCGAGAGTTCCATTGGCAAGTGGATTGTTAACTGGAAAATTCTCTACCCAACACACTTTCGAGGAAGATGACCACCGAAACTTTAATAAAGACGGTGAAGCGTTTAATGTAGGTGAAACATTCGCCGGTCTTGAGTTTAAAAAAGGTGTAGAATTGAGTCGCCAATTGGAATGGATAGCAGAAGGCCGTGGTAATATGACACGAGCAGCGTTAAAATGGATCTTACATCATGACGCCGTCACTTCGGTTATTCCAGGTTTTAAAACGGTAAAGCAAGTTGAAGATAACTTAAAATCGATAGAGGTGCCAGATTTTACAGAAGCTGAACTAGAACAATTGAGAGAATTTTATGAACAAGAAGTACATGACAATATTAGAGGACCATACTAATAAAAACTGACCATAAAAGGAAATCCGAACTGATTCGTATTGAATAGATGTTCGGGTTTTCTTATGTATAATGGCTTCACTGGTTGCGCAAGCCATAGAATAATTAAAAATACCCTAATAGGAATGCTAAAATTCAGATATCGTGTTATACTTTATGAAGTTAATTTAGAAAGTGGGAGAATTATGCAACGAGGTAGTTTTCAATGGATGAAGTCGTTAAATAAATCAATTATACTTAACAAAATTCGGACAAGCGGTCCCATTTCACGAGCTCAAATTGCTAAGGAAACAGAGTTAACCCCGCCAACAGTTGGCTCTATCGTAAAAGAATTATTGGAACAACAACTAATTAAGGAAAGCCAGCTTGGAGAGTCACAGGGTGGCCGAAAACCGACAATGTTAGTGCTTCATAAAGAAGCTTTTCATATCATTGGTGTCGATGTTGGTCCAGTAGATATTCAGTATATTATATCGAACCTAACTGGAGAAATCATAGCAGAGTCGAAAACGAGCATCGATGAGCAACTTGATAATCAAACATTCCTAGACATGCTAACAGATGGTATTCGTCAATTAATGAATAACCATTCATCGCTAAGATATATCGGTATCGGGGTAGCAATGCACGGAATTGTCGATGCTGAAACTGGAGTTTCTTTATTCGCACCAAATCTATTTCTACGTAATATCCCCATAAAGGAACATCTAGAACAACACTTTGATATGGAAGTAAAAGTAGAGAATGATGCAAAAGCATTTGCATTAGGAGAAGCATGGTTTAATGAAGATATGAGCCATACGAGTATGATTGCAGTTAATATTGGTAGAGGTATCGGTGCTGGTTTAGTAAATGATGGTAAACTATTTAACGGAGCGAATGGTATTGCTGGAGAAATAGGCCACATGATGATCGAACGTAATGGTAGAAAATGTTCGTGTGGTAATGATGGGTGTTTACAAACGATTGCATCTGGCCCAGCCATTGCGTTAATTGCAAAGGAAAAGCTTAAATCTGGTCTAGAAAGTAAACTTCACGAGTTAGTCCATTCCACTACTGAAATCACTGCAGAAACGGTACATAAGGCAGCGATGATGAATGACAAGCTGTCTAAAGAAGTATTTGAAGAAGTTGGTGAATCGCTAGGAATCGCTTTTACCAATATCATTCATACATTTAATCCTGCTCAGATTATTATTGGCGGTGGAGTCGCAAGAGCCGGTGAACTACTGCTTAACCCTATTAGAAAGACAATTGCTTCACGTGCTATTTCAGAAAGAGCAAAGAAAACACCCGTCATCCTATCTAATCTAGACGCATATGGTTCCTCGTACGGAGCTGTTGCACTCATTTTAAGTGACCTTTTTCAACCTTCGTTAAAATAACAAATTTTTACGTGGTATAATAAAGTTAGAATCTTGTAAGCTATTATGTTTACATCTATCTAAAACTATACCTACTAGGACATTATTCATATAGTAGAAAGTTTAATAGCACATGTTTCCTAGCCTCGTAAAAATCAATAGAAGAGAGTTGTATATTATGGAAGAGAAGATACGGTTTAGTTTTCCAATATCCAAAAACCCTCTACCACTTTATATTGAAACGATAGGTTATAATTCATATGAGCTAGATTTTAATCGTCCCGAAGGTTATCCTTATTACCATTGGTTACATACGTGTAAAGGGGAAGGCATTATCGAACTAGAGGGGAAAAAGTATACATTGCCAAAAGGGCGAGCAATCCTGCTAGCACCCTATACACCACATAAATATTATTCTGATCACAACGCGCCTGTTCATTGGGAAACCTATTATATGACGTTCACGGGAGAAGCTATTGAAGCAATATTAAAATCACTAGATATGAACTATACTGCTTTTTATGAACAGACGGATTCAATTAATTTTAATGAACACGTTGATAATATGCTTGAAGTCTTGTCCAATGAGGAAAATCCTGATCACTTTGCCTATGAGATTTCGGGAAAATTGTATCAATTTCTTATGCGTTTAAGAAAATTCGGACAAATGAATGACAAGATATCCGTATTGCAGTCATATGAAAAGATTAAAGATATTGTGGAATGGCTGGAGCAAGTATATCCTCAAGATATAGGCCTTTTAGAAATATCTGAAAAAGCACAGGTCAGCTCCCAACATTTAAATACACTCTTTCATGATACTTTTGGGATTAGTCCGTATTCCTTTCTTGTCCAGTTAAGAATACGAGAGGCAAAGCGACTTCTCATTACGGAAACAGATCGTTCACTAAGAGAAATTGCTCAACTAGTTGGTTTTAATGGTGTAAGCCATTTTGTTGCAACGTTTAAAAAAAGAGAAGGTATGACCCCTAGTCAATATCGTAGCCTGCACTAAATTACAATTAACGGCTCATGAAAGCCCACGACTTTAGTCGTTGGGATGAAATGAGCCAACTACATTAAATACAAACTAATACTTGTGAATTGTTTAAATTTTGCATACAATAATTATTAGATAGGGGGTATCTATCTAATGTCTGACAAATACATTCATAAAAAAGGGATCGTGTATTTAAACC
>NZ_JACHON010000044.1 GCF_014206945.1 Gracilibacillus halotolerans | reverse complement strand
TTTGCCGTTATTTCTTGTACTCATCGGACACATCCTCCTTGAAATTCATTGTATAAATTTAACTTAGATGTGTCCATGAAACTATACTAGCATCACTAGATTCATGAAGGATTCAATGCAAGCTAGGAAAGAACTTGCTACAGCATTGGAAGAAGAAAAGAAGAAAAGTTGGTGTCTAAATTATGGAAAAAGTAAACGTAGATTCAATGTTAAAAGAAACATCTAAAATGGAGGATGTTTTGTACGAAATGGAGAATCATCTAACCAGTATAAGCAACGGTTTAACCAGTATAGATAACGGTTTAACTAGTATAGATAACGGTTTAACTAGTATAGATAATCGTTTTACTAAAATGTCTACTAATATGGAGAACCATTTAACTAATATAGATAACCGACTAACTAATATGGAGAAACTTATATTAAAAGATATGGAATTACTAAAGGAAACCCATAAATTAACGAAAGAAGTTAAAGAGGAATTAATAAACAATCGGCAGAAAAGATAAGATATTTTGAAATTTTTTAAGCCAATTTCCATCTAATTCAGTTGGTTAAATGCTGAATAGCGGGGGATAGGGTACTGTAAGGAAATGTAAGTGACTAGAAAAACTGTCGGTATTTTAAATATACAAAATCACAGAAAACCAATACCCCATCCACCGTATGGTGGGGTACTTGCTTTATTTCACTTTATTTCACCTTATATTGAATAATAATCTTCGGGAAAGTATCATTCCTCATTTCTCTACTTCATTCACTATTTTAGCTACACTTTCTACTCGTAGAAAGTGTAGCAATTCTGATTCTATTTAGAACTTCTCAAATCCCTTTAATAGTATACAAAAAGAAATATCCAACCTGTTTCTGCCTCACAAAGTTTGTAAAACATTGATTTTATTTTCCCTGGTAAAGAGATAAGCCAGAAAAAAAGCAGAAGGAGAAATTATCATTCTCTCTTCCACTCTTTCATCTAACATTATGCCTTTGAAACTTAGTTTTACAAAACCCCTTCCACCCCCGCAACACCTTCTCCCACTTGCCCTCACGCCCTTTTTCACCCCTAAATCCCCCCCTTTCAATTTAACGTATTGTCAAAAGTTTTATAGTAAAAACTTGTTAAAACCTTGGTTTAATAGTCTTTAAATGCAAAAAACTTGCCACCCCCCGAATCTTGGTGTTTGATGAGGTTACCAGACTCACACCAAATCCAAGATAGGAAGTGACAAGTTGTACCCTCAATTTATAACCTATTTGCTTCAATTTATCAAGTTTCAAGAAAAAATAATTTATGCATTATTAGGGATTCTGCTAGGCAAATCCGTTGCGAAAGCTCCATTCGATGAGCCTGTTGTATTTTGCAAGTGAAAAGTTTAGAAAAATGCAATGAAAAGTTTAGAACTTTGCCAGCCCTTATTTTCTTTGTAATTAACGATTCGATAAAGCATGTTTTACACGGTAACTATCACCAGTAAAGCTTAAAATATGAGCGTGATGTATTACTCGATCTACCAAAGCTGCGGTTAGCCGTGCATCCACAAAAATTTTATTCCACTGACTAAATTCCAAGTTTGAGGTAATGACAAGGCTTTTCCGTTCATACCAATCGGAAATTAATTGAAATAATAACTCTGCTCCATCCTTGCTGAACGGCACGTATCCCATTTCATCTAGGATGACCATATCGACTTTATTAAAACGATTCCGTATCAGTTGGTATCGACCTTCGGTCCATGACCTTTCCAATAACTCTATTAAGTCAGCGATCCTGTAGAAACGGACCTCATAACCGTTCCTACAAGCTTTTCGACCCAATGCTGTGGCCAAATGTGACTTTCCTGTGCCCGGCGCCCCCGTTAAAATTACATTCTCTTTCTCCTTGATAAATGAAAGGGATTCAAGACTTTCTCTATCAAGGTTTGGTGGTAAATGAATATGATCCCCCCATTGATAGTCTTCCAATTCTTTTTCATTCATAAATTTCGCCTTTTTTATTAGGCGCTCTCCCTTTGCGATTTCCCTTAACTCTATTTCCTTCTGTAATAGCTCCATCAAATATTGTTCCGTATTCTCAAATGGGATCTTCTCATACAAGTCTGCAACGTAAGCTAAGCGAAGTAATTTACACTTCTCTTTAATCACATCTGACACGTTATACGCCCTCCTTAACCGTAGATTTATCGGTAGGCTGGAGGGAATCATAAATACTCCAATCCACATCGTAAGGATGGTTCGTAGAATCATCTGAGCCTTCCTCAAATTGTTCTTCTCCTGGTAATAGCTCATAGAAACGGTCATCTATTTCTTGTATATCGTGGGTTACAATTAGACTCAATAACCACTCTACACGCTCTTTTCTAAATTTCATTGATTCTATATTTAAGTAATAAGCAATTCTTCCTGGCAGATAGGGAAAATACCTAGAATATACAATCGAGCGTGGCTTTTGTCTCCAGTTTTTTAATATCGATTGCCATGGTATTTCTCTCGCTTGATTCATATAGGGTCTAGGACCCGTAGAAAGCATTTCACCATGCTGGGATACGACTTTGTAAGTATCCCAATATAAAACTAGATTCATCTTTCCATAGTGGTAACTTTTAGGTACATGGATTAATTCCCCATCGATTGACACCTCTCCATATTTGTTAGCGACCACCATGGTCTTTTTAAATACTGGGTAATCAGATTCGGGCAAAGCTAGCCCATATTTCATTTCTTCTTCAAACAAGTCTGTAATTGGGATATCCTTCTTATAATGAAGTCGTTGATGGTCCTTCTGAAATTGTTCGAATAATAAATCACGTAAGTGTGTTAAATCTTTGATGACAGGAGATGGAGTGAAAAAGTTGTAGCGAACATACCCCACCTTGTTTTCTACATGTCCTTTTTCATTGCCCTTTCTCGCATTACAAGCTTGCGCTTCAAAACCATAATGGTTCGCAAAACGGAGGAATTCCTCATTGAAAATTGTTTCTCTGCCATGCCCCCTCGCTTTCACTACTGCTGCTGTAAGATTGTCTAAACGAAGCTTTCTGGGAACAAATCCGGCTTGATTAAAAAGCATTTTAAGTCCATCCAAAAAGCACTCCTGGTTTTCTGCGGGTAAAGGAACAGAATAGCCCGCATTACTGTACGGAAAGCTCATCACCAAAACATGAATATCTTTTGTCTTTCCATCTTCGATTGCTTCTGTAACACCAAAATCTATTTGAGCTTCAGCAGGCGGATGAGTAAGTCTTTCATACTCCTCCTTCAACTCATCTGATTCATCTAACGTTTTCTCTTTCCATTCTTCCTTGATGAAATTACATACGGTTCGATAAGAACCGGGGAACCCTAACCTCTGCAGCCCTTCAAATATATTCTTGTTGTTTCTTCTTAATTTCTTTTTTAGTGCGTAATCCTCAACCAGCCAATCAATTACAATTTCTCCCCACTCTTCTTCATACATCATCCCTTTTTTCTTAACTATTCTTTCTTCAGGTAATTGCTCTTCATCCGCATATTTTTTTACAGTCACCCAGCTAAAACCAGTACGTTTTGAAATTTCATTGATCGATAGGGATTTTATATTCCTTAACTTTTTGATATGATTGATTTCAGGCATTGCTAGCATCCTTTCACTCTCCCACCATAATTGATTAGACACCAATAACGGTAGGGTATTTTGAGGGGGCTGGCAAGCCTATTCTTTTTGTGCAACCTTCTAACATTTTGGTTGCAATACTCTTAACTTTTATTATGCATTAAACACCTGTCAACAAACCTTATCGAAAGTTACAAGTTGACGATATGCCTGTCATTGAAACCCTTGAAAAGCTAGACTATAAAAAGCTTATCAATGATTA
>NZ_JACHON010000043.1 GCF_014206945.1 Gracilibacillus halotolerans | reverse complement strand
TTAGCCTATTATCTAGTATAGAGGGTCTCCTTTTATTTTTCCATTTATATGGATAATTTTAGAAATTATCCTTTGAGAACTATTTTACACATACTATCCCTTATCTTCTACTATATGCCTTTGAAACTTAGTTTTACAAAACCCCTTCCACCCCCGCAATACCTTCTCCCACTTGCCCTCACGCCCTTTTTCACCCCTAAATCCCCCCCTTTCAATTTAACTAAGTTTTACAAAGAAAATCGCTATTTCTTACAGAAATCAGGCGAAAATCAGGCGATAAAAGATTGAAAAATGGAACTCGGATTTACAAAGCAGAATAGAAATTAAGGGGGTAATAGAGATAGGGTTTAAGGATTAACAGGGATTTCCTGACGTTTTCTCACGCTTTTTTTCACGCTTTTTTCTCCTACTTGGATGGCTTTAATCCCTTGCGTCATCTATCTTTCCAGGCTTTCACCCAATAAAAAAGAACCGAGAAGGCGTACCAACGGTACGCTCCCGATTCTGATTAGAGTGATACATAAGAACCGATACATAAGTGCCTCCGCTTTCCCTTCTTTGTAAAACTTACTTACATCTTGTAAGAAGAGTTACATTTTTGAAAGGAAGAGTAACGGGGAGACAAACATGCACTAAAATTTATTCAATTCTATTCTACCGTTACTGATTTTGCTAGATTACGTGGTTTATCTACATCACAATTTCGATGTAATGCCGCATAATATGCAAGTAATTGCATTGGAATCACGCTAACCAATGGTGTTAGCAACTCATGAACTTCCGGTAATACAATTGCATCTCCAGATTTGTTTAGTCCCTTCATACTTACAATACAAGTATTTGCTCCACGAGCCGCTACTTCCTGCACATTACCGCGAACGGATAGATTAACATTTTCTTGCGTTGCTAAGGCAATAACAGGAGTACCTTCTTCTATCAAAGCTATCGTCCCGTGTTTCAATTCCCCACCAGCAAATCCTTCCGCTTGTATATAGGAAATTTCTTTTAATTTTAAGGCTGCTTCCTGCATTACGAAGTAGTCAATACCACGTCCGATGAAGAAAGCATTGCGTGATTTATGGAAAATAGAAGCTGCAATACTTTCTATTTCCTCTTTTTGACTAGCAAGCATTTCTATCGCATTCGCTACTAAACTCATTTCATGGTCTAGATCAAAGCTTATGTTACATCCTTTTTGCTCTGCTAAATCATTAGCTAGAATTGCTATAACAGCTATTTGTGCTGAATAAGCTTTTGTAGAAGCTACTGCAATTTCTGGTCCAGCGTGTAATAGAAGCGTATAATCCGCTTCGCGTGATAGAGTGGATCCAGGTACATTTGTAATTGTCAATGCGGGGTATCCTAGCGCTTTAGTTTGAACTAGGACTGCACGACTGTCTGCTGTTTCTCCACTTTGAGAGATAAAGATAAAGAAAGGATTTTCAGATAATAACGGCATATTATACGAAAACTCACTGGCAATATGGACTTCTACTGGAACTTCTGCAAGTTTTTCAATCAATTGCTTTCCAACTAAACCTGCATGATAGCTTGTTCCTGCTGCAATAATATAGATTCGATCTGCCTGTTGAATCGCTTTGCTTATTTTCTCGTCTATTTTTAGTCGATGAGTACTATCCGTATATTCCTGGATAATTTTGCGAATGACATATGGCTGCTCATCTATTTCCTTTAGCATGTAATGAGGGTAGGTTCCCTTTTCCATATCATCTGAATCCAATTCTGTTTCAAAAGGTTTCCGATCTACCTTTTCTCCATTTAGCTTTTGGATTATTACCGCTTCTTTTGTTAACATTACTGTTTCCTTATCTTCTAACTCAACATAACGCTTCGTTTTGTTTAATGTGGCCATCGCATCACTCGTTACTAAATGACAATCCGTTCCTAACCCTACAAGTAATGGACTTTTATTTTTCGCAGCATACAGAACATCAGGTGTATGTTTATCTATAAGAGCAATCGCATAAGAACCTTTCAATTCTATTAACGTTTTCTGAAAAGCCTGCAACACATCTTTTGTTTCTCCATACATCTTTTCTAACAATTGCACAATAATTTCTGTATCTGTCTCACTCTGAAGTTCTACATTAGGTAAATAGTTATCCCGTAATTCTTCAAAGTTTTCAATTACTCCATTATGAACCATTGTAAAACGTCCTGTATTGCTTTGATGAGGATGAGCGTTTATTTCGCTTGCTTCTCCATGTGTAGCCCAACGAGTATGACCTATCCCTATCGTCCCAGATACATTGTTGTCTCCTACTCTATCCCGTAGTAAGGAAATTCGTCCTTTTACTTTTGTCAGTCGTATCTCTTTGCCGTTCATCACTGCGATACCAGCTGAATCATAGCCTCTATATTCTAGTTTTTCTAATCCAGTTAGCAATAATTCTGTTGCTTCATTATCTCCGATGTAACCTACAATTCCGCACATGTTATTTCCCCTCTTCTAATAGGGGCAAATAAGTACCGCCTTCGTTCAAGGAGCTGTATTTGCCCCTTATATACTTTGATCATTTACTTCTTGTTTCTATTCTTGTACAATAAGTCACCTAATTGTTTTGAAATAAAAACATGTCGACTGAGAAGTACAGCCGGGAGGTACCCGCCGATCCGATTCGATAATCCTCCACCTCGTCAACTAGCCACTAGCTAGTCCTGGCGCTTTTAATAAACAAAATAAGTCTCGATACTCCTTTCCATATTTGAGTATGTCGTTTATCTATTAATGACTGAAAACGACTTTTTCATTTTAATGGAAAAAATTGATTTGTGCAATAGGTTAATTGCCTATTTATGTGAAATCTTAATGAACAATGAAAAACATCCAACTGTTTATTGGATGCTGTAAAAATATTAATAAAATTTTGCTTTTATTATATAGACCAATTCGTATTCAGCTAATTCGTCGCTAAAATTCTCATTACTTGGGGCGATATTAGGTGTGCGAATACTTTCTCCATTCGTGTAAACAACGGACCCTAGAAAGATTTCTTCATCATGAATCTGTTGTAAATCTTGCATTGGCCCCCAACCATTAAAACTAGATCCAAAATCAATTTCGACTGGATCATAAAAAGTAGAACCGACAGACCCCTTTTCATCTAGTATACCGATTTGAATTTCATTCTGATTGGTGTCTGCATTTTCTACAATCGTCAATATAATAGTGCCTTCTTCACTTATAAATGCTCCAAATTGAGTACCATTGTCTTCGATTAACTTACCTGACTCATATTTATCTATCCATATATCTAATTTTTCATATCCATCTTCTGTTTGAAATTCATATACAAATACTTTATCCGTAGTCATAGAGATTATGGCCTCTTCCCTTTCGGATAACTCAGCAACAGCAATCGTATTTGATTGACTACTGCATCCAACAAGAAACAAGAACACTATAATAAAGATTAAAAAGCCTATAAATTTTCTCCCCATATGTCACCGCTCATTCTTTATCATATTATTTTTCTAAAACTTCATATCAAATTCTATTCCACGAGCCAGATTAGACGCTATGTTTTCCCCTAAAAGTCGCTGGACAATGTATAACGACATATTGATTCCTGCTGAAACTCCTCCAGATGTTAAGATGTTACCTTGATCGACAAATTTCACATTACGCCGGAGTGTTATTTCAGGAAAACTCTCTTCAAAGCGATCATAACTCATCCAGTGGGTAGTCGCTACTTTTCCATTAAGTACACCAGCTTTAGCCAATAAAAAGGCACCTGTACATATAGACGTTGTTATGATTTCTTCGTTCATTTGATTAGCTATCCATTCAATGACAGTTGGATTGTCGATCTGGGCCTCTCTTACTCCCGGGCCTCCTGGTACCACCACTATGTCAAATGCAGGAGCGTTTTCAAAACTATAATCAGGTTGTACCTTTAATCCATTTCTAGCAAAAATTATTTCACCTGTTTCGGAAATGGTGCTAACATCAAAAGCCTTTGTTGAAAAATCCTCATAGGTAGTAATAGAAAACACTTCGAAAGGACCTGCAAAGTCCAATACTTCCACCTCATCAAATAGCAAAATACCAACTGTCCACTGCTTTTTCATTGCACCTTACCTCCAATATTAAATTAAGGATACAACTCTGGGATAATGCCTTAGGTGCCTATTGTTGTATTGGCAAATATATGCCTATTCAATGATAATATAACCATATTTATCATAAAATGTATATACTATAAACAAAATTTTGTCTATTAAAATGTAAGAAAAACCGCGCAAAAAAACTGCGCGGTCCTTTTCTGTTTGCCGTGACTAGTGCACATCTGATAATTTATATTCGTTGCCTTGTATTCCTTT
>NZ_JACHON010000042.1 GCF_014206945.1 Gracilibacillus halotolerans | reverse complement strand
ATTATTTCTTTGAATTTTGATATAATCAGTTGCATAGGAGACCACCTCTTTTAGATTTTGTTAGCCTATTATCTAGTATAGAGGGTCTCCTTTTAATTTTCCATTTATATGGATAATTTTAGAAATTATCCTTTGAGAACTATTTTACACATACGATTATGTGAAAAAAATAGGATTAGTGATTTTAACATATAAAAAGAAAGTACTGAATCATAGTACAAACCGAACGATTTAATAGAGCATAAGTTCAGTTTGTACGCTTTCTATAATTACTACACTAGCAAGAACAGTCACTACTAATCTTTCATTTTTACTATTTAGTAGCTGACTTATGTACAACTTCTTTACCCAGTACATTCTCAATATAATCTTTGCCCCAGTCATACATAGCTTCTAACACCGGCAAAAGCTTTTGTCCTTGCTCTGTTAATGAATATTCTACTTTCGGTGGAACTACAGGATAAACTTCACGATGTACAATTAGATGATCTTCAAGCTCTCGCAATTGATTAACGAGCATTCTTTGAGTAATTCCTGGTATAAGAGCCTTTAATTCACCAAATCGTTTCGTCCCTTCCTTTGCTAAATGCCACAAAATTAACATTTTCCACTTACCACCAATTACTGAAAGTGTTAATTCTTTTTCACAGTTAAAAGACTTCTCACCTAAATTTGGCATTTAAGTCACCTCCTTGTCCCATTTTACCTTATGGTATACTTTTTGTCACTATATGCGAAAAAAGTGCGTACTTTTAATCTGGTAACTTATTAATTATACTAAGTGTAGTGCTAACGAATACTATTTAAAAAAGTATGAAAGCGGATTAGCACAAAACGATTCTAAAAGGAGCGAGTAGAATGAAATTACAGTTAGCTTTAGATTTAGTAAACATTCCAGAAGCAATCGAATTAGTTAAAGAAGTAGAAGAATACATTGATATCGTTGAGATAGGAACACCAATTATTAATTTAGAAGGTCTTAAAGCTGTTAAAGCAATTAAAGATGAATTTCCTCATTTAGAGGTTTTGGCAGACATGAAAGTCATAGATGCTGCTGCATATGAAGTCTCAAATGCCGCTAAAAATGGTGCTGATCTTGTTACGATTCTTGCTCAAGCAGACAATCCTACCATCAAAGCGGCTGTTGAAGAAGCGAAAAAACAAGGGAAACAGATTGTTGTAGATATGATCTCTGTTAAAGATGTCCAAACTCGTGCAAAAGAGCTTGATGAATTAGGCGCTGACTATATTGCTGTGCATACGGGCTTAGATATGCAAGCGGAAGGTCAAGATTCATTCGAAGATCTACGTAGCATAAAAAGCGTTGTGAAAAATGCAAAAACAGCAATCGCTGGTGGAATTAAGCTTGAAAACTTACCAGGTGTTATTGAGGCACAACCTGATCTTATCATCGTTGGTGGCGGAATTGCAGGTCAAGAAAACAAAAAAGAAGCCGCGGCAAAAATCAGACAACTTATGAATGAAGGCGTGAATCTATAATATGCAAACGACTACTTATGCTAAGGAAATACTTGACGAGCTAAGTCATACAATCGAAGTAATGGATGATACGGGAATAGAAAAGCTCGCAAACGCAATACAGCGTGTAAATAAGATATTTGTAGCAGGGAGTGGTCGCTCTGGTCTAATGGCGAAAGCATTTGCTATGCGTATGATGCATGTAGGACTTGATCCATATGTCGTCGGTGAAACCATTACGCCAAGCCTCGAAGCTGATGACATTCTCATCATCAGTTCTGGTTCAGGAGAAACAAAAAGCCTATTATCTATGGCAGAAAAGGCGAAAAAGATGGGTGCAACCCTCGCACTGGTGACGACCAACCCTAGTTCATCCATTGCTAAATTGGCTGATATCACGGTTGAAATTCCTGCCCAAGCAAAAGCAGAAGGAACGAGCGGGAAATCAGTTCAACCTATGGGGTCTCTATTTGAGCAAGCGATGCTATTGCTTTATGATAGCTTAATTTTACGTGTTATGAATCAAAAAGGCTTAGACTCTAATAAAATGTATGATAGACATGCTAATCTTGAATAAATAAATCCATAAAAGAAAGACCGCTTAAATATATTGATGATTTGCGGTCTTTCTTTTCGGATTAAGAGATATGATAGGACTAGATTCTTCGAATTATAAAAAAGCACGAGATTAATCGTTATATATTCCATCTATTCTTAAGGTTAATTAAGGAAAAATTCGTAGGAACTGAACTAATTCTAACGAATTGTTCGGTTCCTACTAAAATAAAACACTTATGTCTTAGCTTCAAGAAATCTACATTTTAATGGATTTCTAAGTGATCAATGAAAGCGTCCCATGTACCATTATCTGATGTCACTCTTAGCTCCACTTCCTGATTACCAGTTCCATGACTTACGTTATTTATCGTATAGACAGCAGGGTGGCTATCACCATAATAGAACGTACCTTTAAACTGTCCACCGATAAATAGGTCTACTTGAGCCATGTTGTTATCATTATCGGAAGCTCCTCGAAGAGAGAAGTTACTACTACCACTCGAGAAATTGTGATTAAATTTTACATGGTCATCATTTGCATATAAAGCTACTCCGTTAAATGGAGAACTAATATTGGAGGTATACTGACCACCCTTTGTCATGCCTTCCGCTTGAATAACAGTTCCATTACCAGGAGGAGTACCTCCACCGCCATCACCAGGGTTACCTCCACCGCCTGATCCGCCAATGATTAAATCATTTTGGTAGACATCTGCCCAACCACTGCTTTGCCATCCTTCAATCGTTAAGGCTACTTCATACATTTTACCCATTGGCATACCATGTGCTTCCCATGCTCTAAAGTGATCGCTTACAGAGATAGTTCCGCTCGTACGCTTATCTCTACGAACACTCCAATATTGCTGGAAGGTAGTATTACCTTTAATAGATGGTTGATTTACTCGTGTAGTTTCATAGATATCATACGTTCCACCATCCACTTGAATCGTTCCTTTAGAATTAGCTCCAGGTGGTCTCCAAGTTCCCCAGCTATCGACTATATAGTATTCAACAAGAGGATCTACCGTCCAACCATACACCGTTAGATAGGAGTTACCATCAGGATGATAATCGACACCATAATTAAGGGTCATGTTTCCAATTTGTTGATGTGTTTGCGTTTCATCAAATTTTTTCCCTTTACGAAATAGGATGTTGTTAATGCCGCCACCCCAATCAGCATAGAAAGCACCGCCGCTATTAAGGATCATAGTACCTCCGCCGCCATCATCTTTCCAAAACTCATAATCATAACCATCATGAACGCCAGTTTCATTACTTGTAATTTGTGCACTCAAGTGTGTTGGAAGTAGAAGTACTAGAGCAAAGAGGGCGACAAAGAATACTTTTAAATTTTTACGCTTCAATTTAAATTCCTCCTAAAATATTTATATGGATACTCTGCCACTTACATGTGTGTAAGCGATTCACCTTATGCTCGTAATAAATGTAGCAGGGATTTCCAATTGATTACCCGTTCCACTTCATCAGGATTACCTACCGATTATTAACTCATTATGATAGACGTCTGCCCAACCACTGCTTTGCCATCCTTCAATCGTTAATGCTACTTCATACATATTGCCCATTGGCATACCATGTGCTTCCCATGCTCTAAAGTGCTCACTGACAGAGATAGTACCGCTCGTACGTTTATCTCTACGAACACTCCAATACTGCTGGAATGTAGTATTACCTTTGATGGAAGGTTGATTTACTCGAGTAGTTTCATAGATATCGTAAGTCCCACCATCAACATGAATGGTTCCTTTTGAATTAGCTCCAGGTGGTCTCCAAGTTCCCCAGCTATCGACAATGTAGTATTCAACAAGAGGATCTACCGTCCAACCATAGACAGTTAGATAGGAGTTTCCGTCAGGGTTATAATTTACCCCATAATTAAGGGTCATGTTTCCAATTTGCTGGTGTGTTTGTGTTTCATCAAACTTTTTCCCTTTACGGAAGAGGATATTGTTGATTCCACCACCCCAATCAGCATAGAAAGCACCGCCGCTATTCAGAACCATCGTACCTCCGCCACCATCATCTTTCCAAAATTCATAGTCATAGCCATCATGGACACCTGTTTCGTTGCTTGTAATTTGTGCACTTAAATGTGTTGGTAATAGAAGTACTAAAATAAAGAACGCGACAATAGAGACTTTTAGTTTTTTACGATTCAAATTAATTCCTCCTAAAGAAGTTTTGCAAGAAGTTTTTTTGGGTTTTCCTAGTACCTACAATACCTCCCTCAATATAATTAATTTTTCTTTCATTTACTCGTTTTTTCTTAAAATTCCACTTACACCGAATAGTTAATTCACTTTGAATAATGGATAATATTTGCATTTATAATAAATATTTACATAGTGAAAACCATCCTATCCTCCAAACTGGTATTGATTGGAAAATGACAGTAT
>NZ_JACHON010000041.1 GCF_014206945.1 Gracilibacillus halotolerans | reverse complement strand
TTTGCCTTTATTTCTTGTACTCATCGGACACATCCTCCTTGAAATTCATTGTATAAATTTAACTTAGATGTGTCCATGAAACTATACTAGCATCATAGTTACTATAAAGATACTTATTGACTGAGTAATTGTTGGTAATCTAAAGTGGAGATATTAGGCTTGCTATGCGGAAGGCTGATGAAGGTGTGAAGTTAGTAACAAGGTTCCAGATAGAAAAAATCGGAAAGACAATTCACTATATGAGCAGAGAAATTTTTTACCTATAAGTAGTCTTAGACAGGTTCATGCTAATATCTAAACAATAAAGATAAAGTCGGGATATTGAGTAGGAGGAGGCGTTTAACCCCCGTCCTCATAAGTTTCCTTGCTTGTTGTAAAAGTACATGACACAACTGCAAGATCCTCTAGATGTATAAAAATGTTTACCGAATACTTAAAAAAAACTATCTTTTGCTTCAATTGTGTGTAACTCTTTAATGGCCCTAAATCCAGTAGAGCAAAACTTTCAGCATAACTATTATATTGAATTACTATTTTTATAGTTTTACGTGGTCTTTATCTTATTTCTTTTTTTCATATTTACCCACAAAATTACTGGTATTAGCATAAATGACAGATAAGCACCGACAAAACCTAATATAGTATAACTAGAGTATGCAAAAATAAAACTTGATACTATACCTACCGACAGACCCACCTATTGCAACCCCTACGTCAATTGTTCCTTGTATTTTCGCTCGGTCGTGAACAGTTGCAGAATCTACAACAATTGCCGTTCCACTGATTAAACCGAAGTTCCAACCTAAACCTAGCAAAATAAGTGAAACAGTAATCCATACAACAGATTCACCCGGAACTAAGGCAGCCAATAGCCCTGAAACTGTTAATGTAAGAGCAGAGGCAATAACCATTTTCATACGACCAATTTTATCAACAAGTGATCCTGTAATAAGAGAAGGGAGATACATAGCTGCAATATGGAGACCAATGACTAACCCAACAGCAGATAATCCACTTCCATGGTGCTCCATATGAACTGGTGTCATTGTCATAATCCCTACCATAACAATATGAGATAAGATTAAGACACTTGCTCCAATCATAACACCTGTACGCTTCTTTTCTTGCTCGGAATTTTCTGTAACAACCGTTTCTATCTTCGCCTTATTTTTTTCTTCTATTGCACGTGCGACTATTAATGGATCAGGTTTTAGAAAGATATAGAATACAAGTCCAGCCAAAGTATATGCCAACATTGCAAGTAAAAAGGGGCCTGTGAGTGTAGGCATACCTAGAGACACTGCTACATTCCCCATTGGTGTAACAAGATTGGGACCGGCCACTGCACCGAATGTTGTTGCGACCATTGCAATACTAGCAGCTTTTGCACGTTGATTTGGTTTTGCTAAATCAACACCAGCATAACGTGCTTGTAAATTCGTTGATGTACCTGCACCATAAATAAATAACGAAATAAATAATAGCACGATACTATTTGTATTTCCTGCTATTACAACCCCAAGTGCTCCGAGTCCTCCTACAATAAAACCAAAAGAAAGACCTATTCTTCTTCCAAATGAATTCGTAACGCGTCCTACAACATATGCTGAAAGTGCAGAACCTAAAGTAAATAGAGCGGCAGGCAATCCTGTTAAGCTTTCGATATTTAACATTTCTTGAGCCAGTAGGGCACCAACTGTAATACCTGCTGCTAATCCTGCTCCTCCAAGTGTTTGTGATATTAAAATAACAAGTAATGTTCTTTTATACAAAGCATTTTGTAAACTTTTTGATTTAGCAATTTCTTGTATATCTCGGTTTGAAATCTGAACATAAGAGTCTCCCTCCCCTGTATATATTTTTTAAACTTACTTCAATGTATAATTTCTTTTTCATACAGCATAAATAGAATTTAAGATATTAAAGATTTATAATATCTATATTTAGAGTGTAGTAGATTTACTAGAAACAACAAATAAATTTAGCACACGTATCTATTGTACGAAATTTCTATTATGGAAGAATTAACTGTTTTACCATTCGGTGATAAAGCTAAAAATAGAAGAGTATGAAGTGCATATTTTGTTGCCTTGGAATTGCTTGAATCATTTTTATTAACTCTTAAAAAAATGAAATATCCAAAGGGTAGAGGAATAGTATCTCGAACTCTTTGGAAATTGAATACTCTCTATCAAGTAAATCGGATTATTTTAAAATAGTTTATTTTTTTCCGTTTCCCGGTTCACAATTGCAATTGTAGAGTATTTTCAATGTTTACCTCATTTGACTCCTGCTGTTGTTATGGACTGTAAAACACTTTAACTGTTCTGGCTTAACATCATACTATCGATTCTTATAAGCTTGCTAGTAAAGCTTGAGGTGACACCATCATAACGAAGTAAAGAGACATCTATTAAACACGATGGTGATCTGGCCTCCATATTTTTATACTCTTTTTAATATCTTCTGGCGATAGATTTTCCTCAATTGTACGATTAACTAGCTCAACAAACTCCGTATCCGATGCAAATCGCAACGCAATCATCTGCTCCTTAGTAAGTCTATTATCCAATCCCTTTCCAGCTAACATAAAATACCGTAATTGTTCTTCGTTTTGGATTAATCGGTCCTGCAAAGTGATTGCATATATACGAGCCAGCATTCCTGGTATGATTGCCAGAATAACTACACCCACTAATAATAACAAATGCAAAGAGAATCCATAGTTTATGAATTCAATAACGGCGTATACTACGGTTTCGATTAATAGAAGAAAACTTAACGGTAACCAAACAAAGTGTTGTAACGGTTGATAGCGAGTATGATTTTCATAAGATTGTTCCTTCATTTTTCCACCTCCCACAAATATACCTGTAGGGGTATTATAACACCTTTCTACAAATAGTAAAAGCTTAAAAACTTTTCTTTTATATCATTTAAATTTGCATGTAACCATCGCCGAAATAAACCTAACATTCTCTAATAGTTAGTCATTGAATACGGTTTAAGCCCTCGTTGTTCCCGTCCTCGATAAAACCATAATAAGCTACGTCGAAACTAACGTTATTTAGCTATAATGGCTCTGTTGCAATCCCGATTTCCTGCAGGTTAAGTAAGTTACTTCTCCGTTTACCGATACTTTTATTCATAAAAAAAGACGCCTCCCTTCGGATTAATTCCAAAGAAAAGCGCCTAAATATAACGTACCTATGCACGGGATTATTTTACGAACATTCTCCGTGAAATTGGATATTAAAATGACGATACCCTCCGTAGAGAATACCGCCAAATCAACGTTTCTAGTGTTCAAGATACCGGTGGTCGGGTTCGAACCGACACTTCCCAGTGGAAACGGGATTTTGAGTCCCGCGCGTCTGCCAATTCCGCCACACCGGCATGATCGTCAATTATGTTATGTTAAAGTCAATTAAAGTTAAGTTTATGGAGGCGGCAACCGGATTTGAACCGGTGATAAAGGTTTTGCAGACCTTGGCCTTACCACTTGGCTATGCCGCCCTATAAGATTAAAAATGGAGCGGAAGACGGGATTCGAACCCGCGACCCCCACCTTGGCAAGGTGGTGTTCTACCACTGAACTACTTCCGCACGAAAATGGCTGGGCTACTAGGATTCGAACCTAGGAATGACGGGACCAAAACCCGTTGCCTTACCGCTTGGCTATAGCCCAATGACTATGTATTAAAAATATAAAAATGGGGCGACCAGTGGGAATTGAACCCACGATGCCGGAGCCACAATCCGGTGCGTTAACCACTTCGCCATGGCCGCCATAAGGGATAATACAGGGGTAGTAGGAGTCGAACCCACACTGGAGGTTTTGGAGACCTCTGTTCTACCATTAAACTATACCCCTATGTAGATGGTGGAGGGAGTAGGATTCGAACCTACGAACCCGATGGGAACGGATTTACAGTCCGTCGCGTTTAGCCTCTTCGCTATCCCTCCAAGCCGATTATGAAAATGAGAATATATAGTGGTGGCTCGGGACGGAATCGAACCGCCGACACACGGATTTTCAGTCCGTTGCTCTACCGACTGAGCTACCGAGCCATTCTTAGGATATGAAATAAATAGTGGCGGTCCGGACGGGACTCGAACCCGCGACCTCCTGCGTGACAGGCAGGCATTCTAACCAACTGAACTACCGGACCAATTTGGTTGCGGGGGCAGGATTTGAACCTACGACCTTCGGGTTATGAGCCCGACGAGCTACCAGACTGCTCCACCCCGCGATAATAAAAATAGAGTTATGTTTACACCAATTAAGAAAATGGTGGAGGATGCAGGGCTCGAACCTGCGACCCCTTGCTTGTAAGGCAAGTGCTCTCCCAGCTGAGCTAATCCTCCGATGGTGACCCGTACGGGATTCGAACCCGTGTTACCGCCGTGAAAGGGCGGTGTCTTAACCGCTTGACCAACGGGCCTATATAAAGTGGCGGAGAGCGAGGGATTTGAACCCTCGGTACGGCGTTGACCGCACACACGATTTCCAATCGTGCTCCTTCGACCACTCGGACAGCTCTCCATATGGCTCCACAGGTAGGATTCGAACCTACGACCGATCGGTTAACAGCCGATTGCTCTACCACTGAGCTACTGTGGAATAATGGAATTAAGCTTGGCGACGTCCTACTCTCGCAGGGGTAAAACCCCAACTACCATGGGCGCTGAAGAGCTTAACTTCTGTGTTCGGTATGGGAACAGGTGTGACCTC
>NZ_JACHON010000040.1 GCF_014206945.1 Gracilibacillus halotolerans | reverse complement strand
AGTACGTACTATTTTCGGCTAGAACATATATATTGTAAGTCATAAACAAGTTTACGTTCCTTAAAAAAATTGTTCAGTATAGTGTTGACATACCAGAGTGAATTGATTCTATCCTGAGTCGTGTGCTGTCTATCGAGAGTGAATCGATTCTATCTGGAGTCATGTGTTGTCTATCGAGAGTGAATTGATTCTATCCTGAGTCGTGTGCTGTCTATCGAGAGTGAATTGATTCTATCCTGAGTCGTGTGCTGTCTATCGAGAGTGGATTCGTGCTATCCTGAGTCGTGTGCTGTCTATCGAGAGTGAATTGATTCTATCTTGAGTCGTATGTTGTCTATCGAGAGTAAATTGATGTTACGTCTTGTTCATCTGCTGTAAGAGGGAATCATACCTTTATGCAATGACAGATATACGTTTTCTATCACTTACTTCAATAAGATTAGCGACAAGCTGTCTAAAAATTGTATCCCAAGATTGTGTACATGCATACTTACGGGCTTCATCTGCAAAATTCTTCCTTAATAAATTATTTTCTAATAATTTCTCCGTTTGCTTTACAAAAACTTCTCGATTACGTGGTTCACATAGAAAACCTGTCTTCCCATCCTTGATGATGTTTCCTACTCCACCGGCATTCGCGCCAATTACTGGAAGGCCTGAAGCTAATGCCTCTAAGACAACATTTCCAAAGGTCTCTGTTTCAGATGGGAATAAAAATATATCACTTGAGGCGTAAGCCTTAGCTAATTCCTCTCCTTCTAGAAAACCCGTCCATGTAATCTTTTCTCGATAAGTTTGGGATAACATAGAATATAATGGACCATCACCCACCATCACTAAATGCGTATCTTTCTTAACGTCACTGGGTAAGGAATGAAACATGTCTAGAACGAATTCTATATTCTTCTCCGGCGCCATTCTTCCTACATATAATAGGATCTTGTTTTCTTTTATTCCATACTTCTGTTGCAAATAGTGTGATACTCGTTTGGTAGGAGTAAAGAAATCATGATCCACCCCTCGTCCCCAAATACGTATATCTCTATGAAATTTTTTAGTAAGCAGCTGATGTTTCGTACTTTCGGAAGGAACATAAATTCTTTCAAAAGGTCGATGAAACCAATCTAAATATTTCCATACCCATTTGTTTAAAAACGATAAGTGATAGTAATTGAGATAATGATCGAAATGTGTGTGGTAGGAGGCTATCATTGGAATTTGATGTTTTTTACCATATAGTAGTCCTGACAAGCCAATGTTAAAAGGGGTGGCAATGTGGATTAAGGTTGGTTTAAACGTATCGAGTACTTGATTGATTTGCAATGGATTCGGTAAGGAAAATCGCAAATCTCGATACAATAAAAAAGGGATACTTGTAAGTCGTTCTATCTGTGGTACTTGCGGGACTGCTGTACTTGTGCTCGGGACAAACAATCTGTACTCAATTCCTTGCCTCCGCAAGTAGTCCGTATACCGTTGTAAGGTGAGAGCTACCCCATTGATTTCAGGGACATACGTGTCAGAAAAAATAGCAATTCGCATAACTACACTCTCCTTATCATTACATTTATTTCCTTACAACTAATATACCGAACCACTTTTAAATCGTTATGAAGTTATAATAAAGATTTATTAATTTGTTGAAAATCCCTCCATATAAAATTTAATTGTTTTCAGGTGGTATAATAATCTGGTTCTCAATCTTACAAGTATCACCGTAGGTATTGCCTTAGAGCTAGAAGAAATGGAAAAGGCAAATTCCGTTTGTAGAATTTAAAATTGTTTTGTACTATAAAAGACCAAAGATTGTCACGTTCTTTGGCCTCCCTTCAATAGATTATGTCAGGTGAGAAGTGTCTACCACTCATTACCTCCATTATTTTGCTGTAGCAAAGGTTTCTATTAAAAATTGTGCTGCATTTTTCGGCCCATCTACATTCATTAATGTGCGCTGCATTTCTAAGGCTTTCTTATGCATTTCCTTACTCGCCAATACCTTTTTTATATAATCACTAATTCTTGCCTTGGTTAAATCTTTCTTACGTAATGCCACCGCATTCCCAAATCTTACACATTCATTGATGTTAACCCGTTGTTCTTGCTGTAAGCCAAAGCCAATAAACGGCTTACCAGAAAGGCAAGCTGTTTGTACTGTTCCCTCACCACCGTGAATAATCGATAGATCAATGAGGTCATTCATTTTATGAGCGGGTAAGAAATCACATAAAATAATATGGTCGTTAAAGGACAAATTGTTATACTGTGATTCTACGATTCTTTTCATTGGGCAAATAACCGTTACTGGTAATTGGTTCAAAATATTCAGTATTTTTACAATCATAGCAGGACTTCCTGAACTCCCCATTGCAAAGTAGAGGATGGGGCGATCTTTCGGCAGTTTTTTGATAAAGCTAGGAATAGGAGCATCAAGTTTGGCATAAACAGGGCCTACGTAATGATAATTAGTAGGAACATGGTGAATTTCGCTTATTTCTGAAATCGTAGTAATGAGATTATAGTCACCATCTAAAGCATCGATTGTGTATTTTGGCAATTCAACTCCCTCTTCTTTTGCTACTTTAGAGAAGGCTTTCGGTTTATACGTTATATGTAAAGCAATCGATTGAACTGCTTTCTTGATGATTTTATGGACTATGTGGAAAGAAGAAAATGGTAGTAATAAATCTCCTTGTAAAAAATAAGGACGAGTGTAAGCTAAAGGTTTGATATACACTAAGGGAATACGTGAGGCACGAGAGGATATGAACATACTTAGTGTTGTACCAATCACAATGGCTATCGGATGATATTTTTCTATTATTTTCTTTTCGTTTTTCACACGTTCTTGAATATGTTCATAAGTAAATGGATGCTTAAAGCCTTTCATTTGGTCAACATTCATCAATTGCGTTATCTGTCTCTCATTTAAATGAGGTTTCAAGTGTAGGAAGGTAAAGTTCGATTCTTCAATGAGGTAAGAATATTTGTTAGAGTAGCCTATAAAAATGCAATTAAATACATGAGAGCATTTCTTAGCAACTTCAATTGATCTAGTCGTTTCTGCTAAGTTAAATGTCTCAGGTGCAAATATGATTGTTCTTTTTATCTTCATCATCCTTTCCGCTTATTTTACCAAGTTATGGGTAACAGTATAACAAATGAAAAAAATGGAATCAAGGGGTTATTTTGTATTTTTTATGTAAATATTTTATTAACTTTTTTATCTCCTGCTAGAGGGAAAACTTGAACAGAGACCAAGTTAATAATGAAATTTCCAATTAATATTTTTAGCTTATGTCAGCTTTTCTTCTAAATTCCTTTTAACTGATTCCCAATCACTTTCTGATATGCTGTAAAACACCGAGCTTCGAAGTGTACCATCTTTCCGTAGCATGTGATTCTTTCTTAGTCCTGTTCTTATTGCTCCAATTTTTTCTAGTGCCTTCTGGGACCTGCCATTACGTTCGTCCGTTTTAAATTGAACCTTTACAAAACCTAACGTTTCAAAACAATACTTTAACATCAAATATTTACATTCCATATTAAGTCCTGTGCTCCAATTAGAGGGTTCTATCCATGTCCATCCTATTTCTAATGTCTTAGTAGCTTGTGATATTTCCATGAATCTAGTACTACCAATTATATTATCCGTACACTTATTAATGATAACAAATGGAAATTCTGTACCATTTTCTTTATTGGTTAATGCATTATTGACAAATTCCTTCATGTCATTAAAGGAACTAATTGTAACAGGTAAATGACTCCATATTTTATCGTTACTTATCTCAAAAAGCTTTGATATATTTTTCTTCTAAAGGCAAAAGTTTTATATTGACCCCGTCTAATACTATATGATGAAAAATTTCTTTCTCCCCCTGTCATAAGTTTTAATTACCAACTTAACTTTATTTATTAGAAATAAATGAGCAATGAATCCAATTTTAGTCTACACCAAATTTTAACAAAACAGAATCTCTAACCTGTTCCTTTTTGACGGCAACGACGTATTCCCATAAGATAATTATTAATAGATTGAATGTTAGGGTGAATTTATTGAAGATTTTATTAGTAGAAGATAATCGAACTATCGCTCTAGGGTTAGATTACTCCTTAAAACAAGAGGGTTATGAAACTATAATTTGCTACGATGCTTCAACTGCCACCGATGTAATCCAACAGGAAAGTAATGAAATAGATGTATGCTTATTTGATCTATCGTTACCGGATGGTAGTGGCTATGATTTATGCAAGCTTGTTAAGGAACGTGGGGACATTCCAGTCATTTTCCTTACAGCTTTAGACGATGAAGTGAATGTTGTCATGGGTCTTGATATGGGAGCGGATGATTATATCACGAAACCCTTTCGTATACGCGAGCTCCTTTCAAGAATTAAATCGGTACTAGGTTCAGCTATGCTTTACTCCATAGGAAAGATAAAAAACGAGAACATCATCGAAAGCTTAAAGCAAGAATATATTTAAATAAAATGAAGGATAACTCAAGTTTAAAATGAGTTATCCTTCTCTTTTATTATTGAATAACACGTTTGGAGAATAGATAGTTCTTGGACCAGTAAGGGTTTTGTAACACATTCGTTGTAATCATAACACCTCTTGAGGTAGATGCATGAATCATATTGCCGTCACCCATATAGATACCAACATGCGCCACTCTTCCATCTGTATACGTATCATTCATCGTAAAGAACATTAAATCCCCGACTTTTAGATTAGAAGTAGATACAGGTACCCCTTTACTTGCTTGATCCCTCGATACTCTAGGAAGCTCGACACCAAAATTACCAAATACATATTGTGTAAAAGAAGAACAATCAAATCGGTTTGGTGCTTCCGCTAATGTCGCACCAAATTTATAAGGTGCACCAATATAATTTTGTGCATCATTTAAAATATTGCTTATCTGCTGCGTGACAGAATCTCTACTCTTATTTTTTACTGGTTCTCTTTCTTTTTCAGGCTCCATTTCTCCCTTAGACGCGTCTGGACTAGGTAGCTTCAAAATTTGTCCTTCATGAATAATATTGGATGTAAGGTTATTTTCTTTTTTCAATAAATCAATTGTTGTATGGTGAAGACGAGAAATAATGTACAGACTATCACCTTGACGCACCTCATATTTCGTTGCAGGATTCTGTATCTGAATAGAACCATTTTCCTCTTTGAATGTTACATATGAATTAAACATAACACCAGCTGCATGAAGAGAAATATAGGCCGTTTCATTAATCCATCGTGGCGGCTGAATATCTACATATTCATTCCCCTTTCTCGCTCTCGTTCCCCCCATCGTTATGCGGACTACCGTCGATCCATCCGTAATTTCGTATGTTTTCGTGTCTTCTTCAAATTTTATATAATTATATTTCAAGATTTTCGCAAGGTCGACGAAAGGTAAATAATAGACACCATTTTCGATAATGGGATTTATTCCGTCTACTACTTTGCCGTTTATAAATACACCTGCATTAGGTACATGCTGGACTTGTGCTTGGGAGGTCATCGAACCACTAACAGCTATACTTAATGCTAACAAAAGAATACTCGTTATTCGTATTAACTTCTTCATAGTTACTCCCCTTATCTTTATCTGATATACGGTTATGATGGCTTTACTCACTATAATTATTCGTTATGTTTTTAATTTCCAAAAATCGAGTAGGAGGAGGTGATTAACCTCCGTCCTCTCACACCACCGTACGTACCGTTCGGTATACGGCGGTTCAATTAAGATAAATAACGCAAGATTTCATAACGAGATTGTAGACTTCTTAGTC
>NZ_JACHON010000039.1 GCF_014206945.1 Gracilibacillus halotolerans | reverse complement strand
GTGTTTGTCAAGGGCGATGGCGGTTATTTTTCTCCTTCAAAATAGATGAGAGTTTTTATTATGGGGTAGTTTTCATAGAACTTTTTACACTACCCAAGTGATAACCCATCAATAGATAGAATAATTTTAAAATTAGATGCACCACACCTTGGTGGAAGTGCACCCCCTCACCATTTGGTTGGTGGTGAAATAGGAAATATAAAAGTAGAATTAGTGAAATATATAAAAGGTTGATTAAGGAAAGGTGTTACCGTTTTATTGGTAGCACCCCTTTTTGTGTAATCACAAAAATATCTATTTTAAAGTAATTAGTTTACAACAAGTTACTGTCAAAGTTGATAATGAAGGTGATTAACTATTCTAAACAAAAAGGTGTTGAGCTTTTTGTTTAGCCAAAGTAGTAACGAACCTGATCCTGATCCTGGTTTGTACAAAGTGGAAGTTAAATACAGATCTCCGAATACTAAAAATGGTAGGTAGTCGATTCTAACTTTTCTTTTTTTCCTTTTACATGGGGCTTCACCCATATCTTTTTTCCTGACGGCAAAGTTCGCCAGTGTCCTCTAACCGTCCATGCTTCTTTCATTCGTTGATACGCACGCCTCTCTTCGTCTGTAACAGGGGCAAGCGGGATTTTCACGTTATAAACCGACATTGTAATTGGTCGGGTATTCTTTTTCTTCCCTTTTTTCTTCTTTTTGGTGACCTTTTTACTTACAGTCTGAACCGTTATCCGCTCCCGCACGTCCCGATAAAGTTCCATGTAATTCATCAGGGCAATATGGCTGGATGTAATGGAATCCAGAAAGGGAATTGCCTGCTCTTTTTTAAGCCCGATATGATTGTCCGTATTTACAGTGAGATCGCTTTTTAACTCAGCATAATTTTTGATGCCTTTCAGAATGTATTCCACCTGATTTTCGCCAATAGTTCGATAAATTTCATAATAGACCCGCACATCATCCAATTGATTAAAATATAGAAAAAGCACATATGAGGTTAATCGATGTGCCTTCACAAACTCTTTATCGAATTGTATGTTCGGGTCAAGTTCCTGAACAATCATGCCTTCTTCCATCACAGGACGAAACTCATTAAAGGCTCCTTCGTGAATATTTAGCCACCAGTCAGCCAATCGTTTCGAATCTTCTGCAGACAACAGGATTCTGTCTACTTTGTCTAAACGGTCAAAATTCACAACGTTTTCCCCCACTTCCTTTTTCTTTATGATAGCACACTATCCCTCAAAATAGGCAACAAAAAAAGAACCGAAATGGCGTACCAACAATAGTACGCTCCCGATTCTAAATAGAGTGTTTGCTAAAAACGATACATACCTGCATCTGCTCCCCCTTCTTTGTAAAACTTACTTACATCTTGTAAGAAGAGTTACATCTTTGTAAGGGAGAGTAACAGGGAGACATAATAGAGTTAAGAGTTAAGGTAAATAGTGAATCATAGATTAAGTTCAAAACTATAATATTTTCTTCCCTTTTCATCAAAATTTGTATCTGTCCTTCGAAAGCCTAAACCTTCAAACATTTTTCTGGAAGCAAGATTATAGGAATAAATCTTATTAACCTTAATCTGGTTCCAATTAAGTTCTTTTGCTCGCTTAATAATGAGTTTTATAACATGTTTGCCTATACCTTTTCCTCTATATTCTTTATGACCTATTACTATTGGAACCATTTCTTTTGATAAAGTAATATCTCCAATTGGAACCCACTTATCACTTTGATTAACCTCGATAATATATACTTCGCCAATTGTTGTTAGATGATTATACATTCTTTCAACAATTGTTAAATCATAAGATGGAGTGCCTTCACCTTCGGAATTATAAAGAACTTCTTCATCTTGATACCAAGGAAGAGCAATTGTTAAATCCTCTGGTAAACGAACTGGTCTCAATTGTAAATCTTCATCTTTAATCACCTTCATATTACCACCTTATTCCCTATTATCCTACAGTTAGTGTTACTCATGTCCATCTGCTATAGTGGTTATCCGCACGATATACCTAATGCCCTATCGGTTTGGCATTCTATATCGAGTTTTTACTGTATTTTTTGTTCCTGGTATAAACTCAACTTTTGCAGTTTCTCCATCATCTAAGTATTCAAGTTTTTTCCTAATTCTCTCTGGATTTTTAACAACTAAGTTTTCAAATGTGTGAGAAACTCTTATGCTTTCAAATTTCACACCAAAAAGCTCAATCACCAATTCTTCTTGACCTGTTACCATTATTGGCCTATCTTTTATATCATTTACTATCTTTTGTAATGCCTCTCTATTATCAAATACAGCATTAAAGTTATCTATTTCGGTAATTATTTCTTTCCCATCAATGATAGCCTTCAAGATTTCGATGTTTTTAAAATCCTCTTCCTCCATAAACTCTGGCAAATGAAACTGAACACCCAAAGCATTTTCAATTTGCGAAAGTTCTGCTAAGACCTCTATCCTTCCATCGGTATATTTAGAGTCTTGCGGATTGTTTAAATTTATTCCTTCTGCAGTAAAAAACACCTTCTGACTCTCAATTTCTACAAATCTAATTTTAGAGCTATTCTTAACAAATTTCATGAATTCTAAGAATGTTTTCTCTGCAATTACTTTCCACTCAAAATTCTCTCGGATTTTTATATCAAATTTAGATGTACTTTCAACAAATTGTTTATCCGTAAATATATTTGATATGGTTAATGAAAGCTCAATAGGTGAACTCTCTTGATGGATATTACTTATTATAATTTTATTTTCCTTGTTACTAACCTCTGTCACTCTTAATTCCAGATAGTCAATAATTACTCTATCCTTTTCATCCTCTATAAGAACTAACTTTGCTTTAATAGGAGGTGGTAATTTCCCTGGGAGGATAAACCATTCCCCTTCGTTTATCGCATGCTTTTCAAAAGAAAAAGGATCGTCTATTAAGTGTTCACCTATCCACGTTTCAATATATTTCATATCAATACTAACTCTTTCCTGGGAATAGTATTTTCGTGTCAAAAATTCTCTAATAGTTTCACCTTGCAATATATCTCTATCCTTTATAGAAAACTTCCCCTTGTATTTCAAAGGAAGCTGATCTGCTATTTTTTTGTTTGAAGGATGATGTTTAAATACTATTTTCGAACCTAATTCCACAGGTTTATAGATGTAACTCGGATATAAGGGGTGCATCTTTTCTGCTTCCTTGTATATCTTCGCAAATAGCTCTGATGCTTCTTCGATCTTTCCTTTTCGAATCAACCAAGTCATATGCTCAATAGGACTATTAATTATTGTAATCTCATTATCATTCGAATTAACCAGAGCTACCTGATTAACCCCATTATGCTGATCAATTTTCTTTTTCATTTTTTAGACGTGTCACCCCCAATATTGATAGTGTTTTGCTTAGATTTCTGTAAGGCGATCTGGTTATCGCCATTCTCCTGTCTGATTCCTGAATTTTTGTCCTTCTTTTTTAAGATATACTTGTATGTAGCTCCACCTACTAAAACTGTTGCTATAACGCTTGATAAAATCCCAATTAATAGATTGGTTGTCATAATTTCATCACCTCTTTTTTTGCTATAATCATTGGTCACTTAATCGACTTATCCATATATTCATCCCAATAATTATCTTCATCTCCCCATATACTATGGAGCCATATGTACATCATAATAATTTCAAGATATTGTTTTTTTCCTTTAATAAATGGCTTTTTAGAGTTTCTGGTATAAAGTGTATTCAAATTAAATAGATTTGTTTTTTGTTTGTAATCATAAATATATGGTCGCCAACTTTCCTTGTTTTTTATCTTGTGTTTAGTAGGCCACAAGGTATTATCGTCAGAAAAACGTTCTAAGTAATTTGATGCAAACGCCCAAATGTTTACTTTATACTTATGCCATGTTTTCTCTAACCACTCATTAATCTCCTCAGTCAAGTTTTCTGATGGAGCATTTATGGCTTTTTGACTTTGAATATTATGGTAATCCTTAATGAATAAAAATAACATCTCTGTCTGGTCTTTTAAAAACGGGTTCTTTTTAATAAGTTCAGCATAGCAATCATGCGAACAACTTCTGAACTCACTATCTTTATAATATAAAAGAAAAAGATCATCTTTTTTTAGCAAACTGATAATAGATCGATGAATATGCTTTTCATGAATATCGTATATATCCACTATCCAATCTTGAATATCTTAATCATACATTTCTAATTGCTTTCTAAACTTTTCTAATCGTTCTTGATTTACATATGTTTATTGTTCCGCTTCCTCAATATCTAAGTATTGATTAAAATATTCGAATACGTAATTAACACAAATCCTCATGGTATCAATTTTTGAGTCTACGTCGAATTCGTTTATTTTATCTTCACGTTTTCTTTTTGCTATATATTCTTCAAGAGTCATCATTCTAATCACTCCAAGTAAGGATTGTAACAATATAATCTATCTTACTTATACTAAAATTTAAAATCCCATTTTTCACTGTAGGTCAAGAATAGTCTAACGGGAAAAGCACCTACCCATTCAATAATAATAGGTAAGTGCTATTAAAGAAATATTAAAACTCAGGGTTTTTCCAGCCCCCTGGACTAATAGCACCTTTATTCCCTCTTCTCCCAAATCCTCTTGAACCACGAATCCCTCTCGATCCTCTTATTGGATAAGATTTGGAAGTTTTCAATCCAACTCTATCTTCTCTATAAAACTCTCCTACTACTTGTCCTGTTCTTGCAGAGAAAATTCTATCCTGATCTATATATCCAACGTGATGACCATTTTCATCATATACCTGATCCTCAATAACCTTCCCACAAAACCTTCCACTTAATGTCCATATCGGATAATCCATTCCTTATTCACTCCTATACTTTTTTATTTGTATTGCTCATATAGTTGATGGATATAACTCATATCCTCATTGAAAGCCTCTTTAGTTGCCCGATTGTGTTGAGTTTCCGTAGGCTGACTGTGACCCGCCATCCAACGGCACGCTTTGTCAAACAGTTCACTAACTGGTGTTAATTCCTCTACAAAATCACCTTTAATAGAATTGACCTTTGTAAACATAATGTTTGGCTCATATCGACGTATAACCGATTTAAAGAAGCCCTCTTCCACGATTAATTCACACCAAGTTCTAATATCCGCATAAGCCTTCTTCAATGCTTCCTCTAACGCATCACCAAAACATGCCTTAGAATTAATTGTTTGTTCCTGTACCTTTAATTTGCTCATTATCTCCTTCAAATTTTCTAACCTTCCACTAAAGGTCTCTGAAACAAATCCTTTATTTAGCTTGTCAATTTCATCTACCTTAAAGAACTTGTTGTTTTCATCATTTTTCTTCTGTGGGCTGGCATTGTATAGATAGTAATAAAACATAATATTGTGTGTAAAAACAACAACCTGTCTATCCAATGAGAGCTTATAAATTAAGTTTGCAATAATTTCTGACCTCTTATAATCCAATGAAGTTACAGGATCATCAAAGAGAACTGTATTAAAATCTTTTCGCATAGTTAAATCAGTTGCGAACTCTGCCATTGCTACAGCTTTCTGTTCACCTTCGCTCATAACCTGAGATACCTTGTACTCCTCTGAGGAAACAAATTTTTTTCTTAAAGTATTTCCCTTTTTAGGAACAAGTCTTAGATTAACATTTGTCACTTTGAGTTCCTTAGCAAAACGTTCAAATGTTTCAAAATACTCACCTTGAACAATTTCTTGGAAGGCCGCAGACTGTTTTTGGGTCAAGGCATTTGTGGAAAACTTGCCTTTCGCTTTACTGTATTCTTTAATGACCTTCTGAATATCAAACCATCTTACAAAGGAGTCCAGTGATGAATGAAGTTTTTCATTCTTTTTCAATGTTTCTCTTACCGCCTTACGGGAAGCTATAATTTCACCTGCTTCTGAACTCGATTTCTTTAAATTTACTATCCTTACATCTAATGCATCTATTTCCTGATTAATTTCTTCAATAACATCCGTTAGATCCAGTAACACCTCTTCAGGAATATTTTGTTTAGAGCTAAGAAGGGAATTAAATAATTCTTTATTGCGATTTACAAGTTGAATAGCCGATTTAATTCTTCCTATAAATTTGGTATGTCAACACTATACTGAACAATTTTTTTAAGGAACGTAAACTTGTTTATGACTTACAATATATATGTTCTAGCCGAAAATAGTACGTACT
>NZ_JACHON010000038.1 GCF_014206945.1 Gracilibacillus halotolerans | reverse complement strand
ATATATTTTTCTTCATACTATAAAGATACCACAGTCATAAAGACTGTGGTAGAGCAAAAAACGACCCAGATTTTTATACTTTCTTATCTTTTAAAGAAAGGGTACCTGACTATAATCAGATACCCTTCTTCTACTCACTATTCTTCTTCTAATCCCATTACTTGAATGACCGTTTCAACTACTTCATCTGCGTATCGATTACAATCTTCCAATGTAGGTGCTTCTACCATGACACGCACAAGTGGCTCTGTTCCAGACGGTCGAACTAACACACGGCCGTTGGAGCCCATTTCCGTCTCTACTTTCTCTATTTTTTCTAAAATCACTGGATTCGTCATCGCTTCATTTTTATTTAAAACTCTCACATTTTTTAAAACTTGAGGGAATATCTGCATTTCAGCTGCTAACTCTGACAAAGGCTTACCTGTTTCTTTCATCACATTCACGAGATGTAATGCGGAAAGCATACCATCACCTGTTGTACTATAATCAAGTAGGATGATATGACCGGATTGCTCCCCACCAAGGTTATAACCACCTTTGCGCATTTCCTCCATTACATACCGATCACCTACAGCTGTTTTCTTACTCTTTAAGCCATTTTCTTCGAGTGCGTTATAGAAGCCTAAGTTACTCATCACCGTAGATACGATCGTCGAGTGATGTAACGAACCAGTTTGTTGCATGTATTTCCCTATGATGAACATAATCTGATCGCCGTCTACGATATTTCCTTTTTCATCCACAGCAATAAGTCGATCACCATCTCCATCAAATGCTAAACCAATATCCGCACCTTTTTCCAGAACTAGTTCCTGTAGTTTCTCTGGATGAGTGGACCCTACACCATCGTTTATATTTAAACCATTTGGCGAACTACCAATCGTCGAAATATCCGCCTCTAAATCAGCAAATAAGTGGGAAGCAAGGCCTGATGTCGCACCGTGTGCACAATCTAGTGCAATGTGCAATCCATCAAACTCATTATCAATCGTCTCTTTTAAGTACTGAATATATTTCTGTCCGCCTTCTAAATAATCATTAACTTGTCCTACATTCCCACCAACTGGTCTTGGTAGCTCATCTTCCTCTTTATCTAGCAAAGCTTCAATCTCCGCTTCTTGCTCATCAAAAAGTTTAAATCCATCAGGTCCAAAGAATTTAATTCCATTATCTTCAACAGGGTTATGAGATGCGGAAATCATAATACCTGCTTGCGCATTCATCACCTTCGTTAAATAAGCAACCCCTGGTGTTGAGATAACACCTAGTCGCATTACCTCTACTCCGATGGATAATAATCCTGCAACAAGTGCGCCTTCAAGCATCGTTCCAGAGATTCGTGTATCACGTCCGATTAACACTTTTGGATTTTCTGAATTATTGGTTAACACGTAGCCTCCAAATCGACCTAGTTTAAAAGCCAATTCTGGTGTTAACTCTTTATTCGCTATCCCACGTACACCATCTGTTCCAAAATATTTTCCCATATTCATACTCTCCTTTGAACTCTTCCTGATTTATTCATCAGTCAGCACTACTGTAATGTTTTCTGTTTCGGAAGTTATTTCAACTTGATCTCGGAATTCCTCTGTTAACTCAATACTTAAAGGTACTTCATGCGTTCCGCTGCTCAATCCGTTTAGATTTGCACGGACATCAATATCATTTTCAGTAATTCCCTCTAAAACCGAAGGAAACCCTGTTAATGTAACATTTATAGTGTTGGGGTTCCATTCAGCAACTAGATCTTCTGGTTCATTCTCCACCGTGATTGGGATTTCCTGCAATACTCTATCTTCTTCTGTCTCTACCTCTATACTTACCGTCACAGTAGATTGGCTTATCCTACGTATTTGCTCAGAAGACTCTAGTTCAATCTCGATTGAACCACTCTCCGTAATTGAACTTAAGTCGATAGGCTTGGTAGCCATCTCTTCCAATGTCCCGAGAAAGTCCTCTGGCGCAAAGACTTGTACTTCCTCTGTCTCCAAATCCATGCTCAATAATTGAATACCATCGGGTAGTTCATTTTCTGTTTTTAAAGAAATAGGTACTGACTTATTCGGGCTTTTTACATCCAATGTAACTTTTAATGTCGGTGGGTTTACTCTTACATTCAGCTCGTTACCTTCTGTATCATACACTTTTACAGGAACGTTATCTATTGTTTGTGATTCATTCATGCCTGTTACGTCTATAAATGCTTTTACAATAGCTGCTCGATCTATTGCGCTTTTGGAGCCTACTAATTCTACAGTGCTCGGTTCTGTATATACATTGGCAATTTCATAGCCTGCTTCAATTTTGTCACGATTTATTAGATCCACATTCGCTGTGAATTCTTTCGTAGCACGCTCTTCAATGATTACTTCAATCTCTTCTGGCTCAATATAGACATTTACTTTACTTGGTATACCGTTATACTCAATAGGCACTAAATGAGTTCCTACATCTAAGTTTTCTAAATTAACAAAAACTTCGAAATTCCTACGAACTGCTACAGGAGTTACTAAACTTACAGGGCCTTGCAAGGTAACGGTAACCGTATCTGGAATACCACTGACAACGTAATTTTCTTCATCTATCTCAACTTGAATAGGTACATCTTCCAATGTTTGTGTTTCATTCGTTGCTGTACTAGGGGTACGTGAGTCAGTACTTCCATCATTAATATTCTGGTCAAAAGCTGCAACAGCAAAGAGCAATACCGCGAGAAATAATGAAACTAAACGAATGGCCCACGGTTTTTCTAACCATTTATCCATTCTTTCTTCCCCTCCAATTCCAAGCTTTTGCCGTTGATGTTTTATATTTCATCACCAAATCTGCTTCCAACATTTCAGCAAGCTTCTCTGAGGAAATATCATGAAACAACTCACCGTTCTTCGCACAAGAAATATTACCTGTTTCCTCTGAGACTACTATTGTAATTGCATCTGTCACTTCACTAATACCAAGTGCTGCTCGATGCCGAGTCCCCAATTCTTTTGAAATAAAAGGACTTTCTGACAAAGGTAAATAACAAGCAGCTGCCACGATTTCATCACGATTCAAAATTACTGCGCCGTCATGCAGCGGTGTATTTGGTATAAATATATTCGTCAAAAGTTGATTTGTGAGTTTACCATTGATCGGAATACCTGTGGACACATAATCGCCCATCGCTGTTTCTCGCTCAATGGTTATCAACGCTCCAATTCGTCTTTTCGCCATATACTTACAAGATTCAACAATTGATTCAATTGATTGTTTGAGTTCTTCTTCTTCGGAGCTTGTATTTCTAGAAAAAAAACTTCCTCTTCCAAGTTGTTCTAATGCTCTTCGTAATTCTGGTTGGAATAATATAATGATTGCTAGTGGTCCCCACATAATAACTTGCCAAAATAGCATTCGTACTGTATCTAGCTCTAAAAAAACACTTAGAAAATAGATGAGAATAACGACAAAGATACCCTTCAATAATTGAATAGCCTTTGTACCTCGTATTAACATTAAAATTTTATACAAAATATACCATATAATTGCAATATCGATAAGTACTTTTATAATATCTAAAAAGTTCCATTCACCGCTAAACATTTGACCACAACCTTATGTCCATCCAGATCCTCTTCCTATCCATTTAGTTGTTTTTATTATAGCATAATTCCATAGACTACCTTAACGATATATATTATTCCACTATCCTAATTTTTATTTCTAGTCCAAACTATTATATCCAATAAATGAACAAAGGACACACCAATCCAACTATAGGTATGTCCTTTTCTTATTCGTTTTACAAACTAAAAATATTTTCGAATAGTTGTTTAAGTCGGTACCACATCCATGAGAACATTCGATCAATTTCTTGTATTTCGCCGACAACGTTTCCTGTTGAAGCCGTTAAGTGGTTACCGTTTACTACAACAACATTACCTTTTACTTCTCCCTCTATTTGAAGGTCTCCATTTTTCACGGTAATATCCTCATCAATAATAACACCTTCTGGAACGATAACCGTATCGTTCTCAACTACTAAATTCATACCTTTAGGATAGGTGAGCTTTTCACTTTGGTTCCAATCACTTATCATGCCACCAAGCATGAGTATAAAAAATATTGCTGCCGCCGTGAAAATAGGATGTACCTTCATCCAGCGAGTTATCTTTTTCCCTTTTCGCTCCATCGGTAAATTATCCATAACATTCAAGGTGAAGTTTTCGGATGGCTTCATGTCCACATTAGTTGTGATTAGAGCAACGGTTTGCTTTAATTCACGAAAATGAATTTGACATGCTTCACACTTTTCCAAATGAGAGCTCAAATACTTCTCATCTTCCTTAGATATATCACCGTCTAAATATTCATGTATTAAATCAATAAATTTATTATCACATTTCATGTCAGTCACACTCCTTAAACATGACGAAGCCTTTTTCTTAAGGCCTCTCTGCCCCGATGAATTCTTGTTTTGACAGTGCCGACAGGTAATTCTAATATTTCGCTAATTTCCTTAATAGACAATTCATCTATGAAGCGTAACGCGATAATACTTCGGTACTTTACTGGTAACGCCATAATTTCTTTTTGTATATAATTCTGTATCTCTATACCTTCAACGAAATCTTCGGTTGAAGGTTGATCTGCTGCCAACTGACCATAAAGATTATGGCCTTCCGAATCATTTATCTCAGCGTCAAGATAAAAGTCTGGCTTTTTCTTACGTAGCCGATCAATCGTTAAATTTGTAGCAATTCGGTAAAGCCATGTAGAAAATTTTCGTTTCTCATCAAAAGAATGAATATTAATATAAGCACGAATAAATGCCTCTTGCGCTAAATCCTCTGCTTCATGACGATTACCAATCATACGGAAACATATTCCAAATACCTTATTCTGAAATAATTCTACAACATACTCGTAAGCTTGTTGGTCTCCCTTTTTTACCGCTCTAATTTTTTCTTTTAGTTTCTCTTCCATCATAGATTAATACCTCCGCTATAAATGCGGTCACATATCATACGTTTGAACAACATAGAATGTTTCACTTTTTCTCTCTATTTTTTATAAATTGTTGCTACATTGATTTTTAATAGTATTATCTCTATTATATCAGTTATATTTTAATTGTGTATAGGGTACCAAAGTAGTTAGATATATCTTTTTAAAACATAAAAAAAGCAGTCATATGTCATGACAGCCTTGTTAGTTTGAAATAATTTATGATGATTTACTATGGAGCCTAGCGGGATCGAACCGCTGACCTCCTGCGTGCAAAGCAGGCGCTCTCCCAGCTGAGCTAAGGCCCCGAAAAAATGGTGAGCCATGGAGGATTCGAACCTCCGACCACCTGATTAAAAGTCAGGTGCTCTACCAACTGAGCTAATGGCTCTTAATAATATGATAAGATAACTGTTTATTTGTAATTCTTATTGTAATAGTTGATGATCATTCAAAGATGATCTGTGCTCGTCTTGTCGCAGCTTAAAATACGCTGCCACTTTCCTCGCAAAACCTACGATGAAGTTTTCTCTAAGATGTTGGCTGGTTTCTCTACCAACTGAGCTAATGGCTCTTATTAATACAACAAATCTTTCACTTCAATAAAAGAAAATAAAAATGGCTGGGCTACTAGGATTCGAACCTAGGAATGACGGGACCAAAACCCGTTGCCTTACCGCTTGGCTATAGCCCAACAATTAAAAAAGTGTACAATGTTATTATACACAATTTCCCTATTCATATACATAAATGGTGGAGGGAGTAGGATTCGAACCTACGAACCCGATGGGAACGGATTTACAGTCCGTCGCGTTTAGCCTCTTCGCTATCCCTCCATAAAATATGCTCTTCAATTAAAAAGACTGGTGCCGGCCAGAGGACTTGAACCCCCAACCTACTGATTACAAGTCAGTTGCTCTACCAATTGAGCTAGACCGGCATGGTGGAGGATGCAGGGCTCGAACCTGCGACCCCTTGCTTGTAAGGCAAGTGCTCTCCCAGCTGAGCTAATCCTCCATTGGTGACCCGTACGGGATTCGAACCCGTGTTACCGCCGTGAAAGGGCGGTGTCTTAACCGCTTGACCAACGGGCCATATAAAATATATGGTAATAAAAAGTTTTCAGAGCTTCCAGCCGGATTTGAACCGACGACCCCTTCCTTACCATGGAAGTGCTCTACCTGCTGAGCTATGGAAGCATTGGCTCCACAGGTAGGATTCGAACCTACGACCGATCGGTTAACAGCCGATTGCTCTACCACTGAGCTACTGTGGAAGAA
The DNA here is from genome assembly GCF_014206945.1 of Gracilibacillus halotolerans. Classification (GTDB taxonomy): domain Bacteria; phylum Bacillota; class Bacilli; order Bacillales; family Amphibacillaceae; genus Gracilibacillus; species Gracilibacillus halotolerans. The sequence goes on along the minus strand of NZ_JACHON010000038.1, from coordinate 139 downwards.
TCATGATAATATAATTCCTCAAGTCTGCTCATAAAAAATAAGCAGCCTGGCGACGTCCTACTCTCGCAGGGGTAAAACCCCAACTACCATGGGCGCTGAAGAGCTTAACTTCTGTGTTCGGTATGGGAACAGGTGTGAC
>NZ_JACHON010000037.1 GCF_014206945.1 Gracilibacillus halotolerans | reverse complement strand
AAGCGTAGCGCGGTAGAATTTCCAGTTAAGTGTACAAAAAGAGAAAGCTCTATCTATTGAGGGTTTAACGTCCTTGAGAAATACTTGACACAAACCACATAATCAACCAAGTTGACAGTATACGTCGATTTTTGTATAGTAAATGACGACAATAGGGGGAGTGATTCTTTGACTGCAAGAGAAGTAGACAATTTAACTCTAATTGATTTATTAAGTGATAGGCATCATCTGATGCGTGACACTTTAGATAATAGATGGAACGAGCTGCATGACATACAGATTTCCACGTCTGAGTGGTACATAATCGGAAAGATTTATAATAAGAATGCTACGATTACACAAATAGCAAAAGAAGCTAATCTTACTCGCCAAGCAGTTCATAAGCATGTCAAAAATCTTTCTTCTAAAGGAATTGTTGACACCAACGAGCTGAAATCCAACAAAAAAGGGAAATTAATTTGCTTGTCCACACTAGGTATCGACTATTATGAGCGATATGAGCAGCTAAAAGTTTCACTTGAAAACGCTATAGCACAATCGTTAAATGAGGAGCAATTACAGCTGTTAAAAGACTTATTAAGAGAAGATTGGAAAATTGAGCATGCTGAAATTTAAATAAAAAAATTCGAACGAATTTTTCTCGTTCGAATTTTTTATTTCATATAATTTCAATTCTTTCAATAGTCTTATCCAATTAACTTGGTAAATTCGCTATTTTTCCCTCAATTTGATTATTTACCATTGCATCTACACTTTCGTAAGTCATATCAAGTGCAAGAGCAATTTCGTGAAATAGAATTTGTTGAATATCTTCAAGAAGTTTTTCATCTTTTTGGTAAAGTCTCTTCTCTTCTTTATCTAATTCTATTCTTCTTCTCATGAGGGTATTGGCTACTTGGGCAATATCTTTATTATTACCTTTATTTACGATCCCACTAAACTCATTGAACCGTCTATTTGCATTATCTACCCAGTCGATTCCTTCTTCGTCGAATGTTTCTAATACTTTGAGTGCTTCTTCTTTGTTCATTAATCCTTTAATAATTACCTGATCGTTGTTAACAGGTGCACTGATGGTTAAATGATTTTCTGAAGCCACCGGATGCAAAATATAATATTGCCTTGTTACTCCCGAAATGGTCTTTTCTTGAATGTCATCAATCTTACAAATACCATGTGAAGAGTAGATGATTAAATCTCCGATATTAAACATTTATTCACATCCAATCTCATCGTTAGTTTTATTATACCAATTCCATCCTATTTTGTCAACCCAGTTGACAAAATCCGCAATAATATGCCTATTTCTTTCGCTTCCAAAACTTGTATAAAATAAATAAAAGCACAAAAAACAAAAGTCCATATATAACATACGAGTACATATCCATATAGTCTACTAACACTTCCCATGAAGCACCTAATTTAGCTCCTAGATAGACTAATACGGAATTCCATATGAGTGTACCTAAAGTTGTTAACATTAAAAAAAGCGGAGCATTCATGTGTGACATTCCAGCTGGGATTGAAATTAAGCTGCGAATTATTGGAATAAATCGACAGAAAAACACTGTCCAAGCACCATATTTAGCAAACCATGCATCTGCTCGATGAATATCGTTTCTTGTAATACGCAGTATATGTCCCCATCTATCGATAATCTTTTCTAGTCTTGCAACATTTAGTTGTAGCCCAATACTATATAAAATAATTGCTCCTACAACAGATCCACCAGTCGCCGCAAGAATTACGCCAACTACCGTTAAATTCGTAGTAGTTGTCATAAACCCACCAAATGTCAAGATAATCTCAGATGGTATTGGTGGGAAAACATTTTCTAATGCAATAAGAAGAAGGATTCCAAAATAACCTAAGTCATTCATAATATCTACTAACCAATTTTGCACGAATTTATCCTCCATATAACTATTCTTCTATTCTATTAAGAGATATGAATAAAAATTCTAGTTCTTTTAAATGCTGTTTATCTATTATATAATATATAGTATGAAAAAATGTAATATGCCTTAAGAAAAATAAAATTAATCATCCATTATTGATGGTAAGGAAGGTTAAAAATGAGTAATCATCAAAATCAAACAGAAGTTATTTTAATTGGCGCAGGAATTATGAGTGCAACATTAGGGGCCATATTGAAAGAACTAGCTCCACACTGGAAAATTACTGTCTTTGAAAAATTAGAAAAAGCAGGGGAAGAAAGTTCCAACGAATGGAATAACGCAGGTACAGGACATTCTTCATTATGTGAGTTAAACTATACTCCCGAAAAAGCTGATGGTTCCATCGATATTACAAAAGCAATTACAGTTAACGAAGACTTTCAAGTATCGAGGCAATTTTGGTCTTACTTAGTGAAAAATAATCTGATTAGTAATCCTGAAAACTTTATTATGCCTCTTCCCCATATGAGCTTAGTTCACGGAGAAGATAACGTTAACTTTTTACGCAAAAGATTTGAAGCGTTATCAATTAATCCTCTCTTTAAAGAGATGGAATTCTCTGATGACCCGAAAAAGTTAAAAGATTGGATCCCTCTTGTTATGGAAGATCGAGAGATTAATGAACCAATTGCGGCAACTAAGATTGACTCAGGTACAGATGTGAATTTTGGTGCATTAACTAGAATTTTATTTGAACACTTAAAAGATCAAGGTGTAGAAATTCATTACAACCATGAAGTAAAAGATTTAAAACAAGATTCAACTGGTGCTTGGAATCTTAAAGTTCGTAATTTAGAAGAAGGAATAGTAGAAAACCATACCGCTAAATTTGTTTTCATTGGTGCGGGTGGTGGAAGTCTTCACCTCTTACAAAAGTCTGGCATTAAAGAAAGCGTTGCAGTAGGTGGTTTTCCAGTAAGTGGATTGTTCCTTGTATGTAATAATCCACAGATTGTTTCTAAGCATCATGCAAAAGTCTATGGTAAAGCTGCTATTGGTGCACCACCTATGTCTGTACCGCATCTGGACACTAGATATATCAATAACGAGCAAGCGTTATTCTTTGGACCATTTGCTGGTTTTTCACCGAAATTCTTAAAGACAGGTTCTAATATGGATTTATTTAACTCCATTAGATTGGATAACGTATTTACAATGCTTGCAGCTGGTACTAAGAATCTAGCTTTAACGAAATATCTTATTGAGCAGCTTCTATTATCAAAGGACCAACGAATAGAAGTATTGCGAGAATTTATTCCTAATGCTAAAAGTGAAGATTGGGATTTAGTTGTCGCTGGTCAACGTGTACAAGTTATTAAAGACGATGAGAATGGAAAAGGAACATTAAAGTTCGGTACAGAGGTTATTCATTCACCGGATGGCTCTATTGCAGCCTTGTTAGGTGCTTCGCCTGGTGCTTCTACGGCTGTATCTATTATGCTAGAAATCCTTGAAAAATGTTTCCCTGAACATTTACAAGAATGGGAACCAAAGATAAAAGAAATGATTCCAACTTACGGTGTTTCTCTTTCTGACAAACCATCGTTAGTGGAAGAAATTCAAGCTGAGACGGATCAAGTTTTAGGTTTAATCAATGAGAAGGAACAGCGAACGGCTACACGTTAAATACAAATATGAAACAATTATGTTATAAGTAAAAACAAGAACTTCTATTTACTTGGAAGTTCTTGTTTTTTTGTATGTATATAATGTGTCTACTTCTGCTTAACCTACTGATTTAGTATATTTTCTTTAAGCTTCGGTAATTTAACAAACAGAAGAGTCATTGGTAAAATAATTACAGCTAGATAGCCTAAAGCTTTGTAATCAAACTCAATTAACTCAAATCCAAACATAGATACTGGAAACATTATCGCTATCATTAATATAAACGGAAAAAACATTATAGAAGCTATACCTAACCCTTTCTTGTAATTAAAAAGTGCTCGCCATTTCTGCTCATTCATATTAAAGATCTTTTTCAACGTTATGAAAAGCAACAGTACTATTCCCACATAAAGTAAGGAACTAATAATGCTTAACACGATATAAGCCACAACTAGTAAAAATAGCTTCAAAGACTCTCACCTCTCCTCTAGATTCTGGTCTTCCTTTTTTAAAAAAGCCGATGATAGATTAAATACTAGCGGTAGCTTTTATCCTATTTTCCTTCATAATCATGTATGTTTAAAACCATTCTCACTGTTCGTAAAATGTGACCGTCAAAATCCTCGTTAAATTCTTCTACAACTTCAAAACCTTTTGCCTCGTAAAACACTTTACCAATCGTGTTATCCCTCTCTACATTTATGTATATTTCTTTCACACCTTTAATCTTTTTAATTCCTTCTTGTAATAATGCAGTCCCTATACCAACTCCATGATATTCTGGGATAATGTATATTGCTCCCAACTCTACTTCCCGATCGTTTTTAATTGGTGAGAAATTGGCAAAACCGACAATTCCAGCTTCTGTCTCGGCAACATATATAAAAGAATTGTTTAATCTCTTTTGCATCATTTCGTCACTATAAGCGGATTTCAAAAAGTTAACTTGAACATCTACTGGGATGATATCTTTATACGTATTATTCCAGCTTATTTTCGCGACATCTTGAACTTGTTTGATATCTTCTTGTTTCATTTTGCGTATAAGAAAATCCACATCCACCCTCCAAATAAAATTGTGTACTTAATATTATGGTCGGTACATTTCTGATTATTTTTAAAGAGTCTAGCTAATTTATTACTAGAGATTATTGATTAATTATTTCCATATATTCAAATACTTTTTCTTATACTTAGTGTCGTCGATAATTTCTATCAACTCCATAGCTTCCGTTTTAACATCTTCGTCAGCTAAACGATCGTACAAATTTCTCATGTTTTGTATGATATCAGAACGAATAAGAGTAAAATTCTTTTCATCTGTACAATTCTTGAAACGGTGAGACATGTATTCCATAACCATTTCTTTTTGAGCGTTTCCAGTAAGTCCTACTTTCCATATCGATTGCAGACAATGTCTTGCAGTGACAAACTTTTCATCTTTAGTTACCTCCCATAGCTTAGGGAAATCTATTAGCATTTTGTTTTCTGGATCACTCTTAGCTAAATTTGCTAGATACTGTGCAGCACGGGAGCGTTGGTGGTTATCTTTATGAGACAAGTCCTCCAGCAGTTGATCCCAAACTTCGTAAGCCCAATCTACTTTTTGTTCCGTCATTTTTAAAATGTTAAGATATGCCTCATAACGTTCCTCTTTATCTCCTGATTTAGATTTTTCGAATTCGTCTTTGATCTGACTATCCATTTTAGAACCACCTTATAATAACGTTTGTATATAATAATACCGCTTCATACTCGAATACTTAAATTAGGTGCTTTACCATATTTTCTTGAGTTATCCTCCATTTATCCTTCACCAATTCTATCTTATGGATACTCGTATTGAATGCTGGAAATAGTTTGTTTTTGTTTGTCCACTCAATATCTTGAAGAATGTGATAAATAATATTAATTACTCCTCCATGAGTCACAATTAAAACATTATCTTGTAATCTCATTTTTGACTTGCTTAGTTTCTATAAAAATAAAACCATAAGTTCCTCGTCATAATATGTATTATTAAACTTTAATGCTCTTTTGTCATTTCCAAATATCTCAAACCCACAAGATACATATAATTTTTTCGCAAAGACATTAGTCGCTAAAACACTGAGGTAAATTTGCTCAATACCTCCTAAATTTTTGGCGTATTCAATTGCTGTTAAAATTAGCTCTTTTCCTAATCCACGACCCCGTTCTTCTGGTTTAACATACATAGCTACGAGATTTACTCGATGACTCAATTTCATATGCTGCTCTTTTACTAGAGTTACAACACCAACAAGCTGTGAGTCTTTAAAAGCACCAATTGTAGTAGCCTGCGTGGAATTATTAAAACTTAGTTTATACTTTTCCGCTGATTGATTTTTTTCTTCTTCATAGGTTGTTGCAAAAGCAGTTGGACTATCTTGCAGTGCTTCAAGTCTTAAAGAAAAGTATTCGTCAGCATCAGCCGATATTAATTTACGTATTTTCATAATTTCTCCCCTATACTGTGGCTCGTATTGTCAAAAGTTTTATAGTAAAAACTTGTTAAAACCTTGGTTTAATAGTCTTTAAATGCAAAAAACTTGCCACCCCCCGAATCTTGGTGTTTGATGAGGTTACCACACTCACACCAAATCCAAGATAGGAAGTGACAAGTTGTACCCTCAATTTATAACCTATTTGCTTCAATTTATCAAGTTTCAAGAAAAAATAATTTATGCATTATTAGGGATTCTGCTAGGCAAATCCGTTGCGAAAGCTCCATTCGATGAGCCTGTCAACAAACCTTATCGAAAGTTACAAGTTGACGATATGCCTGTCATTGAAACCCTTGAAAAGCTAGACTATAAAAAGCTTATCAATGATTACCAAGTTGAACATGGTAAAGTCCTAAAACCCGTCGCTCGCCGTAAAAATAGTGTGGTTACAGTGCCAGCGACACTTACGTGTCCAAAATGTTCAGCGCCGTCCGAATACCTTTATGCGAATAACGGTAATATTGGACAGTACAAATGTAAAGTGTGTGCGTGCTTATTTAGTAAACAAAATCGTTTCCTCAAGGAAGCCATTATCAAATGTCCACATTGTTTAAAGACTTTAGAAAGGATTAAGGAACGTAAGGATTTTTACGTTTATAAGTTAACGAACATTGTTAAGCTGAAAGAATTCCTTGAGATACGCATTAACCCGTTCAACAGCGGTACGGCGTTTAAAAATGGTTTTCCAAGCCTGAGAACCACGTGCTGGTGCTGCATATCTTCTAAGGTCTGTTGTGATCTTTACCTTATAAACTTTTTGACAGATACCTTCGTTAGCTAAGGGACAATCGATACACTCTTTTGGTCGTGTATACTTTAGCGTCTCACGCTTAGCATCATAGCTATCGTAACGATAAGAATGTTCTCTAAAACAAGTTGGTGCAAAATGTTTGTCGAAGCCAATGGCTTCACTTTCGTTTTTCTTATTGTACGCAATAATGGATCGGTGTCCCATTCGGTGAACTTGTTCATAAATCGGGTTATAGTCATAGCCAGCATCCATAGCCTGATAACATATCATTGGAAGGGATAGCCTTTCGTCTATTCCTTTAAGCAATGGGATAGCTGCTTTTCCATCATTCAGACTACCAGATGAAAAGAGAGACTGGATAATATATTGACTTGAAGCTCCAACGGCTAAATGCCCTTTGTAACCGAACCAGAATTCATTTTTACCTTCCGATTTTTTCTTTACTCCCCATTTGGGGTCATGAGGAACTTCGGCACGAAGTTCCGTTAAGGACGCATCTAATTGTGCTTCTATTTTCTTTTCATACAAGGGCAGACTTGCTTCTTTTTCAGCTTGTTCTTTTAACCATTGTTCACGCTCTGCTTTAGGCTTGCGTCCGCGCTTTTTAGGTTCAGCTTTTGGTTTTTCTTCTTTAGTTGGAGCCTGATCACGTGCTTCAAAATGGGTAGCGTCAATTGCGATTGTGTCATCTATAATAAAACTTTCTGAAATAGCTTGAAGGACAACTTCTTCTTGAATCTTTTCTAAAATATCAGATTCACTTAACTTGGTTAAAAGTCGAGAGTAAGACGCTTCTG
>NZ_JACHON010000036.1 GCF_014206945.1 Gracilibacillus halotolerans | reverse complement strand
TTGATCCAAGGCTTTAATGGCTGATGGTGTATCCCGATTAGGTGAAACAGGATAAGACAAAATAATTTTCTTTACGGCATCAAAAAAGAAAAACAGATAGTGCCATTTCCCTTTTACACGAATGTATGTCTCATCTCCACAGAAGCTATTAGAGAGCTCATAAGGATAATGATCGACGAAGGGCTTTGTGATAAGGGCAACACTATTCATGTAGTTTAGGATAGTTTGATGCGATATTTTCACACCGTGAACATCGTACATTAATGCAGCCGTTTTACGGGCTGAAAGCCCATAGTTAACATGGTAGGTCAGAATAAGCCCCAACGTGTGTGGTGACACATAAATCTTTGAAAGATCTACTTTCGGGCTTATAGGTGACTCCTTCGCTAAAGGCTTAAAATCAAAGTTAAACTCACGGAAGATATAACGAACTTTAAACGCTTGTGGGTCATTTTTAAATTGTTGCTTCTCTTTCTTAGCCATCTTACGCAGATTTTTTTTATAAAAGGAACAGTTATTGTTTTTACACTTATAAACGTAAAAATCCTTACGTTCCTTAATCCTTTCTAAAGTCTTTAAACAATGTGGACATTTGATAATGGCTTCCTTGAGGAAACGATTTTGTTTACTAAATAAGCACGCACACACTTTACATTTGTACTGTCCAATATTACCGTTATTCGCATAAAGGTATTCGGACGGCGCTGAACATTTTGGACACGTAAGTGTCGCTGGCACTGTAACCACACTATTTTTACGGCGAGCGACTGGTTTTAGGACTTTACCATGTTCAACTTGGTAATCATTGATAAGCTTTTTATAGTCTAGCTTTTCAAGGGTTTCAATGACAGGCATATCGTCAACTTGTAACTTTCGATAAGGTTTGTTGACAGGCTCATCGAAAGGAGCTTTCGCAACGGATTTGCCTAGCAGAATTCCTAATAATGCATAAATTATTTTTTCTTGAAACTTGATAAATTGAAGCAAATAGGTTATAAATTGAGGGTACAACTTGTCACTTCCTATCTTGGATTTGGTGTGAGTGTGGTAACCTCATCAAACACCAAGATTCGGGGGGTGGCAAGTTTTTTGCATTTAAAGACTATTAAATTAAGGTTTTATTAAGTTTTTATTTTAAAACTTTTGACAATACGACTAGGATACAGGGGGTAAGGTAATGAAGAAACGATGGTTGGTTATCATTCTTATCAGTATTTCTCTATTATTAGCCGCATGTAGTGGGGATAATTCAAGTGACGGAGACGAAGTATTAATTGGAGTCGCTATGCCGACGAAGTCATCACAACGCTGGGTAGATGATGGGAATAATATGGTGGAACAGTTAGAGAAGATTGGTTATAAAACAGATCTACAATATGCTGAGGATGACGTGGACAAACAAATTGAACAGTTGGAAAACATGATTGTAAAAGGTGCAGAGGTGCTTGTTGTTGCTTCTATTGATGGTACGGCGATTACGAATGTCCTTCAAAAAGCAGCAGATCAAGATATTAAAGTTATTGCTTATGATCGCTTGATTATGGAATCGGAGAATGTAGATTATTATGCCACGTTTGATAATTTCCAAGTTGGAGTTTTGCAAGCAACATATATTGAGGAAGCTCTAAATCTACAAGAAGAAGATGGTCCATTTTCCATTGAATTATTTGGCGGTTCTCCAGATGACAACAATGCCTATTTCTTCTGGGACGGTGCTTTAAGTGTATTACAGCCTTATATAGATGAAGGTAAATTAGTCGTACAAAGTGGTCAACTAGAATTTCAGCAAGCAGCTACGATGCGCTGGGATGGTAATACCGCAAAATCGCGAATGGAAAACATTTTAAGTAGCTCGTATTCAGACGGAACAACAGTGGATGCTGTACTTTCTCCTTTTGATGGTATTAGTAGAGGAGTTATTCAAGCATTAAAAGGTGTCGGTTATGGCTCAGATGATTTACCACTTCCGATAGTAACTGGACAGGATGCAGAATCAGCTTCGGTTAAATCTATCATTGCTGGAGAGCAGACCCAAACCGTATTCAAGGATACGAGAGAATTGGCAAAAGTGGCTGTGAATATGGTGGAAGCAGTAGTTAAGGACGAGGAAGCGGAGGTAAATGACACCGAGACGTATGACAATAAAGTGAAGGTAGTTCCTACATTTTTAGTGGAACCTGTTTCTGTAGATATTAATAACTATGAGGAACAACTTCTAGAAAGTGGCTACTATACAGAAGAAGACTTACAGTAGCCTCTAAAAGGGATTGAACGGGAGTATTGTTATAATCCCAGAGTCGAATATTATAATAATGCCAATGCCGAGCAAAATACTTCGCTTTTACCCATAGGGTATAAGTTAACATCTGTGCAAAAAATACTTGCACAGTGTTTCCTATACCTCGGCAACGCCTCAACTAACTACAAAAGTTTCGTAAAACTTTGATGGTGATGTTCGGCGAATAACGCAACATCCTGTTGCAACGCCGAACTGAACTACATCCTGTAGTCCCTCGGCTGTTGCTTTTCCTGCAGGAGTCTCGTATTTTGACTCGGCATTTTTAATTACTCCCTTATTTTTCCAGGTATTGTGTTATCTATTTTGATTATGTCCCATCTCCCATCCCTTGATTAATTAACTATCTCCATCTCCATTTCCAATGTCTGAGTTTACGGAGGGTAATAAGATGGAATTTTCGCATTTGGTTATTTAACGTGGTGTTAATAAAAAAGCTAAGTATCGTTAATTCGATAAGAAATCCAATCGATTGTGCTAAAGAACCAATAAATCCACCACCGCTAGGAAATAGCTGAAATAAAATAAACAAGCTCACACCTGTTATAATAACATTCCCTGTTTGAGAGAAAGACATAATCTTAGTTTGACCTCTCAGCATTAATAAACCATTGCAATAATCAATCCAAGGGAAACAGAGAGTGAAGATAATGAAAAAACGTAACGCAGTGATACTTTGATCCTTTAACACACCAGCTACTCCGGTGATTTGTTGTAAAATTTGTATCCCAATAGGCGTAAATGTAAGGAAGATTAATAGAATCGTAGGGATAAAAGCAACAAAACGAATAAATTGTTTCACCTTATTCGCATCTCTGTTATAAAAATTTATTACCACTTGGTGTGTATAAGATGTGATACTTACTAATAACAAAACGATAGAATGTGCAAGTGCGAATGACGCAATTGCCACAGCTGCATTACTAGTAAAACCTAATGTAGCATTAATCATAGGCGAGACACTTACAGCAATTAAAGAAGCAATCATTAATGGATTATAAAAACGAAAAATATGTTTCTTTGACTTCACCTGGTGCTTCTCTAACTCATTAGGTAATTTTTTTACGATTAAACGACCTTCTAAAAAGCTTACTAGTGCTTCTACTGCCATACCAACAAGGAAGATGACCGCTCCAATATATCCATGTTGAACAAGATCATTAGCCAATAGAAACCAAGAGAATAGGGCCATTGTAACAAGGCGGATGACCATACCAATTGTCATCCATTTGGTTTTGAAATTTGAGATTATGACACCTTGGTATAAGCATCTAATTCCGGAGAACATCGTTACAAACATCAATACTTGAAAAGCTGCCATCGTTGGAGCAAGCATATCATCACTTACTCCTAGTAAGGTAGAGAATATCCATTTTCCTACTGGTGTGAATGCAACAACCGCATTTAATAAGAAAATTGCAGTTAAAATATAAAAAGCAACATTCCTCATAAGTAAATAAGATAATTTGTCTCTTACCAAAGTGGAACATGTTTGCCTAAGGATGACGGCACAACGTTCCATAAATCCAAAAATACTCATCGCAACAGAATAACTAGCAATTACGACACTTGGATCAGGTGCACGTGCTAATGTACTGTTAATAATAACGTGTGAAATTGTTACTAGGCCTGCAGAGAGGCCTAACGGGATAAAAAAGAATAACAACGTTTGAAAAGATAGGTTAACTTCTCCTTCTTTTTTTATCGAGCCTGTCAGCCTAATCACTTCCTCTAGTTAACTAGTTGAATATTCATTTTACCTTATATCCTAGTAATGAACAACTCATTTGAAAACGCTTTCCGAGATGGAAGTATAATCGTTCAATTGTTTTCATAAATTAGATGGAACTGAAAAAATACAAAAATAATCCGAGAAAATATAAATTTAGTTTGATACAATGATATACGAAATCATAGAAAGGATGCTAAACAATGGCTAATACACAAATGAATCGTTCTATTTCACCAACCTATGATCCGTGGGAAGCTTATTTAGATGTTGAAGAATATGGTGAGATGACGTTAACAAATATCGAATTCACTACTACACACTTATGTAATATGCGTTGCGCTCATTGTGCAGTCGGTTACACACTATTAGATAAAGATCCAGATGCATTACCTTTTGATCTATTAAAGCAACGACTCGATGAAATACCTCATCTTCGGACGCTAAGTATTACCGGTGGAGAACCAATGATGTCGAAGAAATCTGTTCGTGAGTATGTCGTTCCACTCCTTAAGTATGCTCATGAGCGTGGCGTTAAAACGCAAATTAATTCTAACTTAACATTACCATACTCACGATACGAGCCAATTATTCCTTACATAGATGTTTTACATATATCACATAATTGGGGAACAGAAGAAGAATTTGCTACTACCGGCTTTGCCAATATGGAACGCAAACCAACGTTAGAGAATCGCAAGCGATATTTCGATGTAATGATGGAAAATGCCCAACGTTTATCTAAGGAAGGTGTCTTGATTGCAGCTGAAACAATGTTAAACAAGCGTACTTTTCCTTACTTGGAGAAAATTCATGACGATGTATTAGAGATGGGTTGTTTCCGACACGAGATTCACCCAATGTATCCTGTTGACTTTGCGAGTAGACTCGAAACACTCTCTTTAGATGAAATGCAGACAGCTATCAAAAGATTACTAGATTATCGTGATGAATCGACTTGGATGTTGTTTGGTACGTTACCTTTCTACCCATGTAGTAGCAAAGAGGAAGAATTGGATCTACTTCAAAGAATCTATCGTGAGAAGAATGTAACGGTTCGAAACGATCCAGACGGCAGATCACGATTAAATATTAATATCTTTTCAGGAGAAGTCATTGTGACAGATTTTGGTGATGATGATCCGGCACTTGGAAATATACAACACGATAGATTGCAAGACTGTTATGACAAATGGATGGAGTCGAAAACAGCACAGAGTATTAATTGCCACTGCCCAGCCGTACAGTGCTTAGGCCCGAACATTTTAGTTAAAAACACATATTATAAAGACACGAACTTTATCGGCAAAACAGCCAACATCTCTAAATAGAATGACTAAGCGGAAAGAGATACTAATGGATAAATTACCCTTTTATTTCTAGGAAGCTATTGAATGGAAGAAAATAGTATGGTACAATATCGACTAACCTAATTAAATAAGTGTTAGATTTTCTTATCAAGAGAGGCGGAGGGACTGACCCTAAGATGTCTCGGCAACCAGCACATGAGTGCCCGGTGCCAATTTCAGAGGATATATGTGTATATCCGAAGATGAGAAGAACCTGTCACGTTGTGAATAAAGCATACAACCGTGGAAAAAGGATCCTTCTCTATCTATATAGAGGAGGATTTTTTTATATAAATAATGACCTTTGAGAGGGGGTTTTATTTGAGTAGGTGGAAAAGAAAAAGAAGAAGTGCGGCAACACTTCTTCCATAGAAGAATGCGAAGCATCAGATCAATAAAGGGATGATACGCAATTCTCCAACGATAATATATCATAGGGAATTGCGTTCGTCCAATACAGTAAACTAGGAAAAGGGGTAATAAAATGAGTCGATTATCGTTTGCTTATTGGGTACCGAATGTAAGTGGGGGATTAGTTGTTTCCAAGCTCCCTCAAAAGACTGGTTGGTCGTATGAGGCAAATAAAAGATATGCGCAAATAGCTGAAGAAGTAGGGTTTGACTACGCGTTATTGCAGACAAGGTTTATCGCGAGCTATGGCGCTGATAAACAATTAGAAGCTATTACATTGGCATCTGCCTTAGGAGCAGTAACCTCTAAATTGAAATTAATCACTGCTGTTTTACCTGGTCTATGGCATCCAGCTGTTTATGCGAAAATGCTCACAACACTTGACCATGTTACAAATGGTCGAGCGGCAGTTAATGTTGTAAGTGGTTGGTTGAAGGATGAATTTACAGCCTATGGCGAAGAATGGTTAGCACATGACAAACGTTATGAACGATCCGAGGAATTCATTCGAGTTCTAAGACAATTCTTTGAAGAAGAGAGCGCTAATTTTAAAGGTGATTACTATACGATTAATGACGCGCCAATGAATCCAAAAAGTGAAGCAACAATCCCAATTTTCCAGGGAGGAAATTCTCAGGATGCTAGAAAAATGGCTGCTAGAGTTTCAGATTATTATTTTATGAATGGTAATACGCTGGAAGGATTTAAAAAGCAAATAGATGATGTAAAAGCATTAGCTGCAAAAGAAGGTAGAGAAGTAAAATTTGCTGTGAATGGTTTTGCGATTGTTCGAGATACAGAGGAAGAGGCTGTACAGTTATTAAGAGATATTGTTTCCAATGCCGATGAAGAGGCAGTTGAAGGATTTCGCCAAGCGGTGAAAGAGGCTGGGCAATCTTCACAAGAAAAAGAGGGTATGTGGGCAAATTCTACGAAGGAAGATCTTGTTCAATATAATGATGGATTTAAAACTGGGTTCATTGGAACACCAGAACAAGTAGCCAACCGTATCATTGAGTTAAAGAAGATAGGCGTAGATATTGTGTTAACAGGTCACTTCCATTATGAAGAAGATCTACGACGTTTCGGTGAACAAGTAATTCCGTTAGTAAGAGAGAAAGAGAAGCAACTTGTAGAGACGGGGGTTCATTCATGAAAATTGCAGTCATTAATGGGAGTTTATCTAGTCCCTCAAAGACGTATTTAACAACATCTTATGTAGTTGACTATCTCCGAGCTCACTTTCCGGAAATTCAAGTTTCTTTTATAGATTTAAAGGATTATAACATTGTATTTTGTGATGCGAGAGATCCTGAAGAATATGAAGGTGACACGAAGGAAGTTATTGATATTATTAGAGAAGCGGATGCATTACTCGTAGGAACCCCAGTTTACAGAGGCTCCATTCCAGGTTCTTTAAAGAATATATTTGATATAATCCCTAATGATTCGTTACGAGGTAAAGTAGTAGGTTTTATTGCAACAGGAGGAACCTATCACCACTTCCTAGCGATTGAACATCAACTAAAGCCGTTAGCTGGATACTTTAAAGCTCATGTCGTTCCAGGAAATGTGTACGCTCATAATGAACATTTCCAAAACAAACAATTAACAGATGATGTAATAAAAGAAAGATTAAAAGAATTAGCGGATTCACTTATTGATTTAGCTAGATCTATTAATAAGAAAGCTAGTGGCCCTGAGCATCCACTCATTCCAAGAAAATCATTGTCACAATCGTAAAAAGAGTAGAAAATTTGTAAAAATACGCTTACATGTATGGACATTTAACCAAATCATGATAAAATTTTAGTATAGCAATGTGTGAGGAGCCCTTATCATGAAAAAATGGTTAAGAAAAACAATCGTATTACTCATATCTATACTTACTCTTGGCTTATATGTGCCGCCTATTCATTTAGATGCTGAAATTGATGACGTTGACAAGGGTGAAATTACTCCTAAAGAGGCGGATTTCACCGAGCGATCGACGGCAATTATAGAGGAAGAGGCACCCGAGTCTACCAAATCAACCAATGACCTATATCGGGAGAGTTTGGTAGAAGTTGCAAAAGAACAGGTTATGATAAAGCTGGGAGATAAAATTGCTTCCAAAATCGAAGTACCTTTAACAGAGGAAGTGCTTCCTAACCTGGAATCAGTTTTGGACCATGTTTTTGACATGGTAGGAGAAGAACAAAGCCAATATTTAGTGATTAGTGAAGAACCTGCAGCTGGATACGGTGAGCGGATTTTCAATCTTTATGATATGAGTAAACAAGAGAACATTGCAAAATTTCATGTTACAAGGGTAAAAAAACCTCAAGACGGTCATTATTTTCAATTTCACTATCATTTAGCAGATGATCAATATGAAGAGCATTTCCCGATTGCGGAAGTGCATTGGGGCAAAAATACGCCACCAAAATGGATGATGTAATAAGTACGGGATGCCTTTCATAAAAAGGCATCCTTTTTGACAACATAGACTAAGAAGAAATGCCCATTTGCACGCAAATAGAATGGAAGTCATTTCCCTTTATTTAGGAACCGTTAAGCTGTACAATGGGAATTATCTGAATTATAAAAAAAGGAGCTACATCTTATGCCTATCAAAGTGCCTGACTTGTTACCTGCGAAGGCAAAACTACAAGAAGAGAATATATTCGTAATGGACGAAAGCAGAGCTTTCAAACAAGATATTCGTCCACTTAAAATATTAATCTTAAATTTAATGCCACTTAAAGAACAGACGGAAACACACTTATTACGTTTGTTAGGAAATAGTCCATTGCAAATTGATGTTGGTTTACTTCATACGAGTACCCATCAATCTAAAAATACATCACCTGAACATTTGCGCCAATTTTATCAATCAATTGATGATGTCAAGGAATCGAAATACGATGGATTGATCATTACAGGGGCACCAATCGAAATGTTGGCTTATGAGGATGTAAACTACTGGGAAGAATTGTCTCAGATTATGGAGTGGAGTAAGACGAATGTTACGTCTACTTTGCATATTTGTTGGGGTGCAATGGCTGGCCTTTATTATCATTATGGAATAGATAAATTCATTCGAAAAGAAAAAATATCCGGTATCTATACTCATACAGTTAATGATTCTCGTGAAAAGTTATTAAGTGGTTTTGATGATGAGTTTTTAGTTCCGCATTCAAGATATGCTGATTTTCGAAGAGAAGATATTGAGAGAATCCCAGAACTAAAAATATTGAGTGAATCAGAGGAAGCTGGTCTCTATTTGATCGCTTCTAAGGACGGTAAACAAATTTACATGACTGGCCACCCAGAATATGATGCTTTCACACTTCAAAAGGAATATGAGCGTGACAAGGCAGCAGGATTAAATCCTATCATTCCAGAGAACTACTTTCCGAATGATGATCCTAGTCAGACACCAAAACTAAGATGGCGTATGCATTCCAGTTTGCTGTTTTCCAACTGGTTGAATTATTATGTATACCAACAAACACCATATCAATTATAAGATAGGGACTATCCAAAAGGTGTCTCTATCTTTTTTTGTTCTTGTACGAATGGTAGACATGATTGTCTGTGAGCGGTAGTATCATTAATAGAAAGAGAGAAAGGGAGGGAGAAAGAAATGGAAGAGAATAAAAAGGTACAGTTGAAGATTAGGGATAATGGTTCCATTTTAGTAACAGGAGATGTTGAACTTATTGATGCTGAAGGGAACCCTTTCGTAACAAAAGAGAAATTCTCCTTATGTCGTTGTGGAGCATCTGAAAACAAACCATTTTGTGATGGTTCTCATAGAAGAATTGGCTTTCACGACGAAGTAAGGGCTAACTGAAACTCCACACGACTAAAGTCGGTGGGTTCTTATCTACTAACAAACTTCTTCTATACTCTCACTATTTCTAACGAATAGTTACAACATATAA
>NZ_JACHON010000035.1 GCF_014206945.1 Gracilibacillus halotolerans | reverse complement strand
TATACTTTTATATTTTAACTGATTTTAGGTTGTTTTGGCAGAAAGTGTTCAATTCTATCTGGCGGAATCTGTTCACTTTATTCTAGCAGTTACAATTATCTAACACCAACAGAATACAAACATAAGCTCCAAACAAAGATGTCCACAAACTAGCATCGAAGCGTCCACTTTATTTGGAGAGACGGGTATGATAGCCTTCTATGGCATAGAAACCAGATCCGTAGAGGCTCAAAGTCAAGTGACAAAAAGCACGTACTATTTTCGGTTAGAACATATTTTTGTAAATCATAAACAAGTTTACATTCCTTAAAAGACTTGTTCAGTATAGTGTTGACATACCAATTTGGGTTTAGAAGCAACCTATTTATTAGCAAAATAAGTCTCCAATAGATACATACAAACTGTTCCACTTAAATTAATTGCAAACTTTGCATGTCGTTCACTAGGTTTATAGTAAGTTCTTCCTTTCCCATGTGAATCTCCATAAGCGTTTCTTAAAGAACCTAGTCCAGTAATAATCCCATTGATAGACCCAAGTATTTGCTTAAAAGTCTCTTCACCATGTTGGTCAGGTGAAAGATTTAGTTGTTTCGAAACTCTACGATTCAGCTGGCTCAAATTCTCCTTTTGATCATATTCCTCCCCAATTTCATCTAGTATCCATTTCAATGTACTTTCAAGCATTGCTCTGGTGGCTGTTATAGCGTCTTCAGGATCTGTTTCCGCTTGAGCTAAAGCTCTCTCCCAGTCGTTCTTTACATGCTCTATATCAAATGTATTTGTTATTTCATCAATCTCATTTGGAATATATAGAGAATTATTTGATTGAAGTTTCCCTTTAATCAAAGTAAATCCATCACGTTCTAATAACTTGATAAGTTGTTTCCATCTACTATCTTCTTTTATAAATTCATTATCCTCATTTTCTAGTAAGAACATTTCTATAACATTTAACAATTTTCGTGTTTCACTATAATTTGATAAATCTAATGTGGACAAATAGTTGTCAGCAAGTGACCTTCTATCACCAGACAAAGGAGATACATAAAATGGATTTTGAAATACTTCTTCACATTCAAATAAACTCTCTATTCTTGCAAGTGTACTATGAGTAGAAAGCAAATCATAAAATGTGTGTATTGTTCTCTTACTCAGCATATAGTTCCCCCTAACTTTTTCTTAAATTTAGTAATCTCTGATGATATTGATGTTCTTTAATAATAATAAAGAGTCCCTACAATTTATGTAAAAGACTCTTGCTGTACTATGGGCCAAATTTTATACTGCTCTTTCGCTTCTTCCATAATTGCCTTTGTAATAATACAAACTGCTGCCCTTTAATACCTTCGTTTCCTTTTTAGCTGGCATGTTCACCTAAGCATAGATACTCTTACGGTGCTCACTAGTCCATCCTGTACATTATTAACTCAATGTTTCTAAGAATACCTTACTGTTTATTAATTTTCTATCAGGTGAACGGATCAAATTCTTAGAATATGGTTAATTGGACATCATGTAATCTTCATTTAGCTGATTCTAATGTATTCTTGAGTTTTTTCAACTCCAATATGTGAATTTTAGTTTTGTACTCCTTCATTTATAGAAATGAAAGTAAATAGGCATTCTTCATAAGTGGCTCACTATGTTTATAACGATACGGATTCTAGCAAATTGAATCCTAATCATAAAACAACCACGCTGGTCTATTAGCCGTCACTTTACTTCCAATAGGCTTATACTTATACTTAATTCCTTCTTGTTTAAGAGGGTTGAGATGCCTTCTAATACTTCTATCACCGATTACCCAAAGGAAGCCACCCTTATCACGTCTATCAATATAGCTAAGATCAACTTTCTCCAAGTATGTTAGGAGTGGATCTGTTTGCACCTTTTCATCTTGAAGGTGATTTTCTTTCACTAAAGTGGACACTTGTACTTCAGCAACTTGAGACTTATCATCAGTATGATCAAATGTGACTTCTCCAGTTCTATGTTCAACTTTATCAACCATATCAGATAACATTGGTGCAATATCGTCTGAAGAATCCTCTTCCTGGTCTTCGCTCTCATTCAATAATTCAGTAGGGATTTCTTCTTTAGGAATTATTGTTGTCACATCATAGTAATAGTTCAAGTAAGTGATAAATAGTTTCTTCAATTCTTCTTTTTCAAGCATTGGGGCCATCACGACAGGATAGCTTTTATTAAACTCAAAGAGTACTCTTCTCCCATAACGTTCATCGTCTCCGAGGTCTTCGCGGCCTTTTATTTTAGCTTTTGCTAATTTAGAAATGTCTAATTCATCAATAATATCTAGTATGTTAATTATAAATTGATCATTTCTGAAGAGTTCATATTTAATCAGGTAGTTGTAAACATCTAAGTTATCTATGATTAAATGATAATATCGTTCGCGTTCGGTTTCACCACTTATATTATCCGTGATATATTGAGCACCTAGAATAACCTTGTAGATATAGTTTTCCCAATCAAATTTTTTAACCACTATTTTTCTAAATTCATTGATCCCAGTATGAATCTGTGGATACTTTTCTAAAAGGTAATCTCTTTTTTCTTGTATCAATAAAGAGTGCCAAAATCTTTCATCTAGAATTAAGTCTCTTTCTGTATCTAAGTAAGATTCCGCAATGGTATGAAAAGCTTCAAGAAAGGCGTTCTTAACCTCTTCTCCTGATAGTTTTGCCATATAAATAGGGAAGTCTGGGGCGTTTTTAATCTCTACGACTTCATTTGAAAAATAGGCATTACTAGGATCAATTCTATCGTTTATAAAATCGTGGTACAGCTCTTCACTATTTTTATAACCTTTTTCTAGTAATCTAATTTCCATCTGACTCTAACCCCCTTAAAGCATTATCAAATCTCTCAATAATTCGATCCGATATTTCGTAAATGACCTCATCTATATTTTCCATGTTTAGCTCTTTTACTTGTTTATGTTTCATTAATTGATAGAGTTTTAGATCAAGAGCGCCTTCTGGTTCTTCGATTTCATCTATCTCAATATCAAGGTTTTCTTTATCATTATTGATAATAAAAGCTTGTAATGCTTTGGATAATCCTGAATATATGTAAGCATTATTTAACGCATTACTTTTCGGAAGATCATTAAATTGGTATTCCTGTTTCTTATAATGGATAACAATCGTTTCTTGTCCTAGCTCTATCTTAATATCAGATTTTAAGTTTTCATCCAGCTTCTTTTCGAAAATTTCATAAGGCTTCTTCATATTCCCATTAAATCGAACTACATTGGAGTAACCTAATAAGGAAAACTGATTAACATATAATTCATCTCTATACTGCAAATAAAAGTCGTTTAAATCATAGTTGTGCGCAAAGCTAATTTTCTCTAACGCTTGAATATGCAATTGTAGTGACGTGCGATTATTTAAAGAAATGCGTGACTTCCTTACTTTTACTTGTTTTTGTCCAGGTGTAAGTGGATAAAATTTATTATCCTTCGTTTGGATAATTAGAATCAGTCGGGCTTTTCCGTCTGATAATAATTGATTGATAAATGGTGAATCTATTTCATAGGTGAAATCAAAGAAATAATAATCCACATTATCACTAACACTAACATCTAAATCAAAATAGTTCTCTTGATAATTATCGGAGGTGTTAGCAAGTACTGGATAAGGAAAATTGGCATCTTTTCTATAGATCATTGTGTTACACCTCCACGTAATATACGAACTTTAATGATCGATTGAACGTCTGATTTAATTTTAGTTGTAATTGAACAACTCCATTTTGTAGGATAACATTTTTAATCGTTTGATTTTTGAAATCACAAACTTTCCCTGTGTTGAGATCAAGTATTTCTTTATAGTTATCACGTAAATTAAATTCGTTATTATATTCTTTACCCATGCCATCTATGATGGATAAGGCTATATCACAAGAGTTAGATTTTTTAAGCTGCTTACTTTTCGAAAAATCGAATTTGATGATTTCTTTATCATTTAAAATAACTCTCTGTACCATTTCCGGATGTGCACTGTAACGTTCTTTACTCTCTTCAGAATTCACATCCGCTTCCTCATTACTCTTTTGCCATTTTAGAGGATCACGTTTTTTAGTAGTTTTAGGCTTCTCTTTCTTCTGTGGAGAGATTTTATTTTTCTTGTCTCTTCTTTCCTTTTGTCTCTCGTTTCCTGATGATTTCACAAGTGATTTTCCTTCATTCACTTTTACGGTTCCCATACTACTTTGTAAGTCTTTTTTCAGTTGAACTTCTGCTACATATAGAATGTCTTTTGTGTCTATTTTTCCATCAACGGCGTTATGTTCTTGAACCGCTTCGTCTATTACTTTAGTAATCTCTTTGGATAGGTTCCGAATAAATCTTACAGCCTGCTTTTTTAATTGAGGATCGTTGAAATTCGCAGTAGACAATTCAGTATGGGATTCATTTTCTAACGACTTTAAATATTCATCCTCATCTAAACCACCTATTAATACAGCATTGAATGGCTTTGTAGCATTGCCCGCGACTTTAAAGTCTTCAATTTTCATACCTACCGTACGAATAATAGCTACTCTACCTCTAGGTATTCTCTCGTCATATGTGAAATACAATTTAAAATGAAAATCCTTTTTTATATTATTTACCGTTATTTCTCTGGGTTCCGCTTTTAAATAAGTATCCAAATAGAGTGGCGTAAATTCTTTTTTAGCTTCTGCATACTCTTGACTATAGTAAGCTGGATTTTTAATATAATCTGCTATTGTTTCTTTTGTAATTTCATTGTCGTTCACATGTACTTCTAATCGTTCATTTAATATAGCAACAAAGAAACTATCACAAATACTTTTAATAATTTCTTTTTCATCGTCATACTTCTCTCGTAAATATGGAATGACTATTTTTAATCCTCGTGTATCTTTTTTAAATACTTCATGGAAGTTATTTTCATAAGGATAAAATTTAGTCTTTTCTGCTCCAGAGGTAAATTCGATATCTGTGAAATACCCCGTATTACGATAAGCACTGTTTTGGTATTCATGTTCAATCAGTTGGACCGTACCACCTATATGTTGGTCTCCATCTGCATCACAGTTAGAAAAATACATGAGATGTAAATCAGATGCTGCATTCGAGGCAATCTTTCCAATTCCATGGGAACCACCTCTACTAATTTCAAGCTCATTATCTTCTTCTTCAAAGTGAACGCCTTTTTGATACGCATAAATACCCCACGTATCTTTTTTAGAGCCACTTTGGCCATTTCGTGCGCCTGTTAATCCCTTTGTATTCCTATCTTCAAAAGAGATATAGCGTACTTCTTGTTCATCCAGTTTCGATTGCATATGCTGAATTGTTTCTTTCGTATAATGGTTATGTCCCGCTAAGTGTCTAATTCGTTCTTTCACTTCATTAATACCAGGAATATCATTTGTCTGTATCGTTCCCGTTTCAATTTTCACTAGGACGGGCTTATCTGATTTTGGTAAATGACCGTCAAGGGAGTTTTGTATATTTTCCCTCACTAACCCATTGACGCCCATCGTATAAAAACGCTCCAGCGTTTGATTAAAGTTGGCTTCCTCTATATTGTTAATAGGTGAAAATTTCCATTTGTTGCCTTTCACTTTCTCGTTAAGCAAATTCCCCACTCCTTGTTCTTTGGCTGCATGTAAGCTTTTTAGTCCATTTCGATCGTCTCTTTAATGCTTTTTTGCTGTAAATCCTTTAACTGCTGAAAGAAGTTATCGACTCTACCTTTTCCGACACTCTTATATTTGCCGATAATCACTAGTTCCTTCGGTAAATCTTGAACAGTTACTATCCCATCTTCATTTAACTGATCAATTAATGCAGGTGCCCCTGTGAAGTTTTCCTTATTAATAGGCTTTTCTCCGAATTTTTCAGTGACAACAATTTCATCACCATCATAAAAAAGAAATAATTCGCCAGGACGTGATTTTATTAATCTCTTTCTTCTAATCTCTTCATCTATGAAATCCTTTAGTTCATGAAAGAATGTTTCTGTATGCGTCTCGTTATAGCGTGAGACTTTTTCATGTAAGTGATCGATAGAAGCTGGTAATTCACTAATGATTCTCGCCTGTTGTTCTTCATTAAGACGGAGCAAAAATCGTTCCGATAATTTAAAACGCTGTGGTAATAAAAATGCATCTCTTAAGAAGTAAGGAATCTCGATGAAACTGTCTTTGTATGTAACCGATCGTACTGGTGTTAGACCAGGTTCTTCTTCACCTGACATAGATGGTGCTAACTCCTCTTGTTTCATATGTTCTGGAGTATTTGTAGTTGTTGGTACTTCAGTTTGTGTCATTAGATTTTCTTCTAGATCTTTTGGTTGCTCTTTTTCAATCGATTGTTTTAACATTTCTTCAATATTCTTAAAACGAATATTGATTTCTTCTAGATCATAAGAAGATTCTGTTTTCATATTTGGATCTATGTATTCCGGAACGTCCATTTCGTACGAAGCGTAAACCTCCACAAACCATTTTATAATGATATAAATGCGTTCCCACGTTAAGAGATTCTGAGTATCTAAATTGTCTTACGTCATGAGCAGCAATATTTCCAAGTCTCCTAACCTCATGTAACGCATCTTTTACTTCTTCCGTTAGTAGACCTGCTTTATCCAAATCCTCTATTCTTTCTTGGATCGTTAAATAAGGTTCATTGGGCATATTTTCATGAACCATTACCTTTTCCATTATTGCTTCAATTAAAGTACGGCTATGAGTTAACATAGAACGCGGACTGTTATAAATTGCATTTTCTAGTTCTTTTAACGTACGGGCAAGCTCTTCTGAAACTGGCTCTAGGAATTTATAAAAATAGGTTGTCATGTTGTACCACCTTTGCATTACTATTATGTAAGAGTTAATTTTTTCAGGGACAAACTATGTAAACCTTCCAGTCCCTTCTAATAAATACTAGATAAGATTTATCTAGTAAAATGTATCCACTTCCATTATAAACTTGGAAGAAGCATGAATCAAAAGTTCTATTTCAAAAAATGAAAAACGTTAGAATCACATTAATTGTGGTTCTAACGCTTGGTTTCTATTAAAAACCGACTTAACTTTGGTGCGGTTCACAAAATACAGTTGATTGTTTAGGATTCCATTTCTATCTTCTCTATGAAATAAGTTAGCCATGCCAACCCTATCCCAAGATAGGTTACTAAAGGCAGTAATATTTCCTTTAATGATAGCCCGAATAACCCTGCTGTTATAGTTGCTATAATTGCTAAGTATAACCTTATTCTTACTTTAATCACTTTTGTAGAAATTCCCTTTATTGAGATATGATACATAAAATAAAATACTGTAAATACAGCCGTCGTTATGAAAAATAAATTATAATATAACTTGCTAAAGTCATAATTAAGTTTAAAAATAAGATGAACGACCGTAACAACAATCCCCCCAATAAAGAATGAAGCAAAAAATGAATATATGATTATTCCATACACAAAAGACCAATGACTATATCTATCAAACAATTGAGCAGGATTTTCCGTCCCTTTACGAATAAATTTCGGTGGCTTAATCCAATAAAATTTTAGACTTAAGACAAAAAACAACGAAAACATTGTCACCATTAAAAATCCTATAATAATATTATTTAGAATTACACTAATCCCTTCAAAGTAATGCAAAAATAATCCTGCTAGAATAGCCACTCCAAAAAGTATGTTCCCTGCCTTTTGCATGGCTAAGAACCCGGGGCTCTCTAACCAATGAATTAATTTTGAAGATTTAATAAATAAGTTCTTAAATCGTTCCTTCATTTTAGACTCCCTAAATAGTGATAGTAATTAAATATATAATCTATATATATTTATACTTTATCATAAGAATGCTAGTTCCCTTTTAAAAGAGCATGATACAAAATTAGCATATCCTTGGGGCTTGGAGCTACTTTGCAATTTTCCATTTTAGAAACACAAAGTGAATCTAACCCTCTAAATATTCTACTATATATTTATGGAGAGTTTCTTTAGGGATAGAAAACTATCCAAAATAACAATAAAAGGCTTTTCTAGTCGAAAAGCCTTTTATTGTTATGAAAAATTAATTAGATAATATAAACTTATTTCTAAGAAGTGCTTTATCCTAAACCTTTTTAAAATTTTAGATTAACTTACGTAACCTATCGCTGCACCTATTATTAAAATTAATCGTATAAAGTACCACAGAAATAATCCACCATTAAAAGTAACGTTCAACGCTGTAAACTTATTTATAAAACACCTTGTCCACGTTATATTTCGATTGAAGCTGATTAATAATATAAGTCTCATAAATCTCTCGTTCCATTGGATCTTCTACTAAACAAATATCGATTCTATATACTTCGTCTCTGTGCATTTTAATCGGAGAAACATTGTCATTAAAATGTTTTTTATTCTTTGGCGTAGTTTCCGTGCTTTTCCAACAAAAAGAAGCTCATCATCTCTATTATAAAATAAGAAAATGCCGCCTTTATCTCTTGGTATTAGATGAAAATCTATAAATCCATAAATAGGTTCGATTTGTGGTTCATCATCTTTCAGATTTTGCTTGCGTTCTGTAATCGTAATATCTGGATTAGGTATACTAATTTCTATCATGTTTAACTACATCCCTTCTTTGTAAAGAATCCACTATAAAAGTTAATTCATGTCTTTACTTTTCTCTTCTATTCTCTCCACCAGCTTAAATAAAAATCGATAAATTAACCGACAAGTTTCCTCTAATGACATCTTCTCATGAAACCCTTGCACATCATTTAAGGCAAAATTTAAGTCCCACATGCCATCCTTTTGATTAAACATCAATTCAAATCTGGCTTCATCTCCATCTAATTCTTTACTTAAATTTTCTTTAAGTGACATCTCCAACTTTTTCTGCATCTGCAATCCTACCATGACGTCATACGTACCAAATACATCACTCACTTCCAGCGAGATTGCATCGACGCCGATTAGTTCCAACCACTTCGATTCTATATATATAAATTCATTCATGTGTTTTTGAAGGTAGGCAATCGGTTGTTCTAAGAAAGCGAATGATTCTACAGCGAGCGTTTCTTCTGTTTCTTTATCGCCTCTTTCTATGTAAGCATCTAGGAAACGTGTCTTAGGATCTTTATCTATTATCGTGATGTCATTGGAGACTAAATCATATTTCTTAATAAACTCTTTTTCTTCTTGATATATTTCAACCTTATTCGCTTCACTCGTCAACTCTGATGAAATGTACTTTTTCATTCGTTTGTGTAACATTAGTGGGTCCTCCTGAATATGGCACTTTTCCCCGTGCAGTACTAATTTCGTGCATGTTGGGTAGCACACCATTTCATGTTATTTACGCTTTAGCGAGTACGTCTTCTACCTCTTGATGTAGAACCTGCATTGCCTTTTGATCGACGATTATTAGGTTTCCTGTTGGAAGTTGGCTTTGCTGAATTTCTGCCGTCTTTTCTACGACCTTTAGAGGTACTTGCTCCTTTTCCTTGTTCACGGCTTTTTCGATTATCATATTCCCGATCGGGGATGCTTACCCCTTCAATAACTTGCATTTCAAATTTCTGTTGAATCCCTTTTTCAATCATTCGTAGAAAATCCATATCCTTAGGAGCCACTAAAGTAATAGCAATCCCGTCTCCGCCTGCACGTCCAGTTCGTCCAATCCGGTGAACATAGCTTTCCACATCATGTGGAATATCATAATTATATACATGTGTGACCCCTTCTACATCAAGGCCTCGTGCAGCAACGTCTGTTGCAACTAAAAATTGAATTTTCGCCTCACGAAATCGCCTCATCGCTTTTTCGCGTTTGGCCTGTGTTAAATCACCATGTAATTCGTCTGATTCATAGCCATTCGCGATCATTGCCTCGTGCAGTTTTTTAGCGCGGATTTTTGTACGACAGAATATAATCGCCAAAAAGGGACGATGTTCTTCTATTAAATGTAGCAACGTTGCTTGTTTTCTTCTATCCGTTGTTCTAATAACTACTTGTTTGACCTCATCAACCGTCACACGTTTTGCCTTCACTTCAATAAATTCTGGCTCTACCATATATTTCTTCGCTAATGAGCGAATTTCTTTAGGCATGGTTGCTGAGAACAGCATGGTTTGTCTCGAAGAAAATGTTTCATGAATAATTTCATCCACCTCTGGGAGAAAGCCCATATGTAACATTTGGTCAGCTTCATCTAACACAAGCATCCGAACCGTAGAAAGATCGATGGATTCACGACGAATATGATCTAATAACCGACCTGGTGTTGCAACAACTATATGCGTGGCACCTTTTAGCTTTTTTAATTGATGCGCCACATCCTGGCCACCGTACACAGCTAACGTTTGGATACCTTCTACGTTTTCAACCATTCTCTTTATTTCTTTTGAAATTTGCTGTGCTAATTCTCTTGTTGGAGTTAATATAAGTGCTTGAACATCTGAATTTTGCACATCAATCTTTTCCAGAATCGGAAGAACAAACGCCAACGTCTTCCCTGTTCCCGTTTGTGCTTTTGCAATAACATCCTTCCCCTCCAGCACGGATGGTATCGTCCGTTCTTGGATGGGAGTAGGAGTTACTATTCCTAATGATTTTAATGTATGGTTAACCTCTTCTCGAATACCAAGTTGTAAAAAGTCAGGCATGGGTCATCACATCTCTTTTCGTAAATTAATGCTGCCAGTTTGTAATTTTAAGACTTGTTTACTATAGCATATTGGTTAGTATTTACAGAGGGATTTGGATTATTAGTATATTTCTTTTAGAATTCCAATAAAAAAATCACTATTCTTAGTGGTAAGTTTAATAGCACCACCACTTAATAATCATCATTCCCGTAGAAACTTCAGCGTAACCGATTAATCCATAACTTTATCCTCTAATCCACTCTACAAGTGCCATTCCTATATTTACAGGCAAGTTTAAAATACGAGGTCCTGCCTAAACATATAGACAGGACCTTGATTATTAATTCACAGAAGTAGTCTTTAAAAACTCTTGTGTTCGTTCCTCTTTCGGCTGGCTGAAAAATTGGTCGGACTTGCCGCGTTCAACAATTTCCCCATCGTGCATGTAAACAATCCAATCTGCTACCTCTTTAGCAAACTCCATTTCATGGGTAACGACAACCATTGTCATTCCTTCATCAGCCAGTTCTTTCATAGTCGTTAAAACCTCTCCTACAAGCTCAGGATCAAGTGCTGATGTTGGTTCATCAAAAAGCATAATTTCTGGTTCCATCGCTAGTGCTCTAGCAATCGCCACTCGTTGTTTTTGTCCGCCCGATAGTTTAGCCGGATAGACATCTGACTTATCCTCTAAGCCTACCTTTTCTAATAAATGTTTTGCTTTAGAGATAGCCTCCTCCTTGGACAGTCCCTTTACCTTGATAGGTGCTTCAATGATATTCTCCAACACGGTCTTATGTGGGAATAAGTTAAAATGCTGAAACACCATTCCGACTTTCTCCCTAATTTTATTAAGGTTATCGGTACTTGGGTCGACTTCATTTCCTTTAATAATAATAGACCCGTCATCCTTTGTTTCTAAAAAATTCAAGCAACGAAGTAGCGTACTTTTCCCAGAGCCACTTGCGCCTATTAAACAAACAACATCACTCTCGTAAGTATGTGTAAAATAGTTCTCAAAGGATAATTTCTAAAATTATCCATATAAATGGAAAAATAAAAGGAGACCCTCTATACTAGATAATAGGCTA
>NZ_JACHON010000034.1 GCF_014206945.1 Gracilibacillus halotolerans | reverse complement strand
AAGCGTAGCGCGGTAGAATTTCCAGTTAAGTGTACAAAAAGAGAAAGCTCTATCTATTGAGGGTTTAGCGTCCTTGAGAAATACTTGACACAAACCTCTCGTAAACGGTCATATCAATATTTTTTAATACATGTATATCTCCGAACGATTTATTCAATTGATTTACTTTAAGCATTTCCTTTGTTTCCATTATCCTCATCTCCTATCTGTCACTTAATGCTAATCTACGCTCAAATCGGCTTACTATGAATGTTAACAACGCCACAAGCACTAAATAGTAGACTGCTACGATGAGTAAATAGGTCATTTCATCAAAGTTATTCGATCCTAGTGTTGTAGCCACATTGAACAGCTCATTCATGGAGATAAATGCGGCTAACGAAGAATCCTTTAAACCAATGATAAACTGGTTGCCTAAAGGTGGCAGTGCTCTACGGAAGGCCTGCGGAAGAATAATCCTTCTTAATGTCAGTGATTTCGTCATACCTAATGAGCGTCCTGCCTCCATCTGTCCATTATCGACTGCTTGAATCGCTCCTCGAAAGATTTCGGAAATATAGGCTCCATTATGTAATGCCAAAGCTAGTGAAGCAGCCCAGAAATCAGGGAGGAGAAAAATCCCGCTAATTCCGAAGTACAGGATAAATATTTGCACAATCAGCGGTGTCCCGCGGACCAAATAGACATATGCATCTGAAATGTATTCTAATATTTTTATTTTCGATATTTTTAATAAAGCGAAGAAAAGTCCAATAATGATTCCAATTAAAATAGAAACAACGGTCAGCTGTAATGTTAGAAGCATCGCTTTTAGGAATACATCTTTTGTATCTATGAGTGTTTGAAAAAAATGTGAGAAACTTGGCAATGTACTACTTCCTTTCTTTCCATCGTGTTGATTTATTCTGGTTTCTTGGTAATGTCCTCACCAAAATATTCCATGCTAATTCGACTTAGTGTTCCATCTTGCCGGAGTTGCTCCAGCGCTTCGTTTACTCGCTTTAATAAGTTCGGATTATCCTGTGGCAGTACAATCGCTTGTTCACTACGCTCAATTAACTGCTGCTCTTTAATATCAAACCCTTCCTTTGCAGCATTTTTTCCGGTAACAAAGTCTGTGATTACCGCATCATGACGTCCAGTACTTAACGCTTGTAAAGCTGTAACGTCGCTGTCATACGTTTTTACTTTGTCCGTATACTCAGAGGCAATCTCGGCATACGTTGAACCTTTTGCTACAGCTACTTCCTTTCCTGCTAAATCGTCGGTAGTCTTAATTTCACTGTCCGGTCTAGTAAAAATTTGCGGACCAGAATAATAGTAAGGGGTAGTAAAAGAAACATGTTTACTCCGCTGCGAATTAATCGTGTGGCTGGCAACAGCTGCATCCGCACGTCCTGTTTTTACTCCTTCTACAATCCCTTTGAATTTGATCCGCTTCGGAACCGGCTTAAGACCCATTTCTTCTGCAAGGGCTTTGCCAACCTCAATATCAAAGCCTGACATGGTGAGATCATCATTCATATAACTAAATGGCTTAAACTCACCAGAGGCCGCAAAAACAAATTCATCTTTATTTATCAGTTCAGATCCATCGGCAAGCTTATCCTTCTCGGCACAAGCAGATAAAAAGCAAATCATGATCATACTGAAAATCAATAGTATCTTTCTATTCAACCCCATATTGGCAACCAATTCCTTTCCTTTATTCCTAGCTGAACTAACTAAGTAATTTGCTTATGAAAGAAAATACCCCGTTAACTCTCCAATCAAACAAAGAGTGCCAGACACCTTAATGGCGTCTGACACTCTTTGTTTAACTAATATATACTCTAATGCTAAGCATGAGATTGCCTGCTAAAAAAGCATAAAAAACCTTATACATACCATCGAAGAAGACCCCGATTCTGAAGAAGCCCGAAAACTGCTTATTTTATCAATAAAAAATCCTTATAAACCAACCAATATCGTTGCAAATATCGAAAAGGATATAGAGCGTTAAATAGTTATTATAAAAACGAGGAAAAGCTTCTTGCTGACTGGATAATTTAAATTACAATACTCTAATTGTCTTGTGTGATTTATCAAAGGAAAGAAGAACCACCCCCACACAAGAGATAAGGGTGATTCTTCTTTCACGTCTAGAAAATGGCAAGCGTATACTGTATAAGACCTATTACTGCAAACAATGCATACATCGACAGAAAAATAACAGACAGTACTAATCCCAGCTTTGCAAACTTATGATCTTCAAATCTTCTTGAAATATACAGAGCCAATATAAGAACAGCGATAGTCACTATTTCTTTTCCAGTATTTAAGGCAAAAAAACCTAGTACTATATCTCCTATTTTTTCTTTGTTGATGTGAAGTGCTGAAAAAGTCATGGCTAAAATAACCAATATAGGTGTAATACTACCTGTTCCAAGCTGTCTTTTGTAGTCCAAATTACTCACCTCCTTTCATTACCAGAAGCAACCATTTTACAAATATGTAATTTTCTTGTTTTAATTGGAAAAATATATGATACTATGAATAATGTAACATATATGTTATAAAAGTTAAATAAAAAAAGGAGTGTTAAATTGAAGAAGTTACTAGGGTTGGCAATTAGTAGTGTTTTGTTCCTAGGTGTTGCAACTACTGTATCTGCTGCAGAAGATACGAGTAAGATTGATGACCTTGAGAACAAAGTAAACAAACAAATCAGCGAAGAACTCAATAGCCATGCTTCTGAAAACCACATTGATGTAGTTTTTGGAACACCTTCGTTTAAAGTTAATGAAGATGAGCTTGAGAATTACAACATAGATGAAATTCAGGAAGCAGTAGAAGAACACATTGAAGATTTTAAGGACAGCTTAAATGAGTATGATTTAAGAAATGAACTTGTTCTGGACGAGTCTATATTCTCGATATCTTCGATAAAAAAGAATGGTTCTACTTATACCGCAAAAGTATGGGCAGGTGTTCCTGGTATTGGACACGGTTACATTAATCAAGATTTTACTGCCAGAGTTTCTAGTGGAACTATTAACAGTATCAGTCTTAAAGGTTCTTCTTATTTAAGTGGATTTACTATTGGAAGCTGGAGTCACAACAGATCATGGGTTACTTATAAAAACAACAAAAAGAAAGCTGAACTTAGAATGAAAGGTACATTAACTTATGGTATACCTAAGACACCTTTACAGGGAAGTCTACCGGCAACATTCTTAAAAACTGTTAAAGGTTCTGGAAGCAACGTAGTTTCAGACTAAAAAGAATAAACGATTCAACTACATACTATAATTATCGAACTCATATCAAT
The DNA here is from genome assembly GCF_014206945.1 of Gracilibacillus halotolerans. Lineage (GTDB taxonomy): Bacteria > Bacillota > Bacilli > Bacillales > Amphibacillaceae > Gracilibacillus > Gracilibacillus halotolerans. The sequence goes on along the minus strand of NZ_JACHON010000034.1, from coordinate 10,213 downwards.
GAATCGTAGAAAACTCCTCTTTATTAAGGGGAGTTTTTAATATATATCCACATTCGCTTACGTGGCTAAACGGTTCATATCTTCTCTTATTTCTTCCCTTAAGTATTTATCTATTCAATTCCCTACTGAAACAATTGTTATTTTTAAATATTCTCCACAAGATGAATCATTTGGAATCCTTTATCAATAATATAGATAGTATTTTTATTTCGCGTTTGAGTTGTGTAGCTGCTAAACCAAAGTGAACAGCTCCCTCCTCCAACCTCTAATTGACTATAACAGGAGCGTAACCATTGATTAGGCATAACATAACTGTTACACTCATCATGTAATTTAAAAATATAACAACTTGAAAATAAAAATATATGGAACGAACTTCCCTCAAGATTGGAGGCTTAAATGATTACTTTACAAAATGTGACCAAACGATACGGCACGTTTGAAGCAATTCAGTCCATATCATTACACATTAAACCTGGTGAAATTCACGGCATTATTGGTGCAAGTGGTGCAGGAAAATCCACACTATTGCGTATGATGAATTTACTTGAAAAACCTGATGAAGGTGACGTTATTATTAACAATAAAAAAATTAATCATTTAAAAGGCAAAGAGATTCGTCATATACGTCAGTCGTTAGGCATGATTTTTCAAGGACATAATTTAGTTGGCAATAAAACGGTTTTTGGTAATGTCGCTGTGCCTTTAGAAATAGCTAAAGTAGAAAAAAAGCACCGAACAGAACGCGTTATGGAGAGCTTACAATTCGTCGGTCTTGAAACTTTTAAAGATAAATATCCTAGACAACTTAGTGGTGGACAAAAGCAGCGTGTCGCTATTGCACGAGCAATTGTTAATGATCCAAAAGTTTTGTTATGTGACGAGCCAACATCATCACTTGATTCAACCACGACAATGGAAATACTTGAAGTGCTAAAGCAAATTAATCAGAAACTTAACGTAACAATCGTAATTGTGAGTCATGAGATGGACGTCATTAGAAGTCTCTCTGAGCGAGTGACAGTTATGGCAGATGGTCAAATATATGATGTGGTAGACATCAAGCCGACAGGTGTACATAAAATTAAGAAAGGTGCAGCAACATTTGTCGAACAACTGAAGTCAGGAGGTGATTCCAATCATTCCTGATGTATTAGTTGAGTATCAATCTGAGATTTGGGTGTCGATTGGCGAATCATCTATTATGGTGGGGTTTTCAGTATTGGCGGCATTATTAGTTGGACTACCTATTGGAACATTTTTATTTCTATGTCGTAAGGGGCAATTACTTGAGAACAGAATCGTGTTTTCATCATTAAATTTAATCGTGAACATTATTCGTTCATTCCCATTTTTATTGCTTGTTATTTTTATGATTCCATTTACTCGTTTTGTTATGGGTACTGCAATTGGAACAGCTGCCGCAACGCTGCCAATGATGGTGATTGCCATTGCACACTACTCACGACTTGTCGAGCAATCCCTCCTCGATGTACCAAAGGGGGTGATTCATGCAGCAGTTTCGATGGGAGCATCCGTTAAAGATATTATTTTTAAGTTTTTATATGTTGAAGCACGCTCTGCACTCGTTTTGAGTATGACGACTTCCACGATTAGTTTTATTTCTTATTCAACGATTATGGGGGTTGTCGGTGGTGGCGGTATTGGAGACTTTGCCATTCGATATGGTTATTTACAATATCGCACCGATTTAATGGTTTATATTATTATAATCATCGTTATATTTGTACAAATTATCCAATATACAGGAATAACTTTAGCAAGAAAAATAGATAAAAGGTAGAAAGAAGGGAACAATCTATGAAAAAATCACTATTAGTAATCATGATCGCTCTCGTAACATTTCTCGTTGCGTGTGGGGATGATCAAGAAAATAATGCAAATGAAGAAAATGACGTGCAAACATTAAGAGTTGCTGCTGTTGAATCACCAATGACAGATGTTGTAGAAATTGCAAAAGAACTTCTCGCCGAAGATGGTATTGAGGTAGAAGTTGTGGAGATGGGCGATTACATACAGCCAAATGAAGCACTAAAAAATAAAGAGATTGATGCAAACTTTTCACAACATGTACCATTCATGCAACAATTCAATGAAAATGCCGATGGTAACTTAGTTGACGTTCAACCGATTTATTTTGCTAACTTCGGCCTTTATGCAGATGGATATGAAAGTATTGATGAATTACCAGATGACATAACAATTGGTATTGCCAATGACCCATCTAATGTGGATCGTTCTTTACGCTTATTAGCATCCCATGGTTTGATTGAGCTAAATGAGATTGACGGAGAGCAATATGGATTAGATGATATTATTGAAGACTCACATAACTTCAGTTTTGAGCAAGCAGAAATTGCTGCGTTATCTCGTTTATATGAAGATGTAGATGGAGTCATTATGAACCCAACACATGCGAGCCATTTAGATTTAACACCGGCTGATGATGCGCTCATCACGGAAAAAGAAGATAACAAATTTGCCATTACATTAGTTGCACGCGAAGATAATGTGGATTCAGAACTAATTCAAAAATTATCGGAAGCAATGACGAGTGAAGAAGTGCGAGAGTTTCTAACGGGACGTGAAGGAGAATCAGCTGTTCCGGCATTCTAACCAGAAAATCTCCTCCCTATATATCTTACGAAGTGTACCGAGAAAGCAGGTACACTTCTTTTATAATTCGTAATATCATACATGATTTTAACTGAAGAAATTGCTAAACGACTAGAAACATCTCTATATGCGAATGAGATACTCGCAAGTAAAATTTGAGATAGATTTACTATTTTAGTACTGAGTATATCCAAGTTCACCAAATAAATAAAACGCCATTGGTGTGACCTCTTGGGTACTTAATGTTTAACTTGTAATCCAGATAGAACCCTCATTTTATGATAACTCATCCACGCTATCGATAAAATCATTACCAATGAAAGCCAATTCTAAACTTTCTCTTTCTGTAGTGGATAAAATTATCTTTGCTCGGTTAGGCTCCCCTGGATAACCAAGAATAATATCATACAATGATTTATCATTTTCCTTTTGAAATATATACATTGTATTGTGACCTATTAAGAAGGGAAACCTATCTTCTAACTCACGAGGAAGGTACCTCCATCTATAAGCAACGTTTACAAAACCACGCTTTGGCTTTTGCGTAATGGAAGGTATTAGCCAGTCTCTCCCCACTTTTCTTGCTGTTCGAACTTTTCCACGTCTAATCCACTGCCTAACTGTCGTGTCTGTCACATTATTAACTTTAGCAAATTCTTTAACATCTAAATAATCACACTTTACATCTAATAGTGTTAAACTTTCCGTAGAAGTCATACCCCAAATCCCATTAATTTCACTTTCAATCTCAAATTCATCACAAAAATTTAAATTTAATTTTATTCCATCATTCTCTATATGAAAATCATAGAACCACCAATCATCCATAATTTTAGGTAAGTGAGTATTATCAAGCGTATTTTTAAATTTATCAAAAAGCCTCAGCATATTGTGTTTATGAGTTTCTTCGATTTCCTCATCAGTTTCATGGTAATTCCACTTAACAAAATCATCAAATTCCTGTTGAATTTCTTCTTTTGTAAAGCTATGATTTTCTTTAAACACTTTTAATTCATTCTGCATTATATTCTCTCCTTTGTATTTCTGCAATACATTTTATTAAATTGTATTACAACAATACAATAATGACAACATTCACCTTACTTTTTTGTTAAACATGAATACTATCCTCCTTGCCAATGCAACAAGAGAACCGTCCACACGTTAGCCTGTCAATTTATGACTTTATAGTTCCACTTTCCGCCTTTACTTATGATACGGTTTCCCTTTACAATCCAAAGGCAATGTTTTTAGGAGGAGGACACCTCTCAATATAGTTTTGAGATTGTCCTTTTTACTCTTTCATAACTTCATAACCTGTTCCTTAATCATCGTGCCCCGATTCAATAAAAGAATTTATGGCACCTTCTATTAACAGTATTTCTTGGAAACAATTCGTTCTATTAGACAAATGAAGGAATTCGCCATAGTGTTATCGAATAATATCATATACTGAAAAAATATGAGAATGGGGCTCTAAAATGCACGATTATATTTATAATCAAATGACTCGTAACATCAAATTTGAAAATAATGAATTACAGACTTTTTTCTGTAAAGAAGATCCGGCTTTAATTACTTCGGAGGAAACAGAAGGTTTTCATCTATACCTTACTGATATTTTACAAGAGACGTTCCATAGAGATTTTTTTTCAAGCAGACAAATAGATAAAAGTGACCATGTTATTTCTGATATTAAAGATCAATTAAAGAAGAAAACACAAACCATTAGAAATGATATTCTAAACAAGTATCTTCAAAGTGAAAATCTACATATTTTGATGAGTAATGGTTGTTCTCTGTATGCAGGTTCTAAGGCAATTAATACAAATCAAAAGCAAGAACATACTACTTTATTAGAGAATTACAAATTTGATGAACACGTTAATAACAAGGAAGCATTGGAAGATGTATTACTTAGTCTGGCTAAGAAAAGGCCAGAACAAGCATTAGATGGATTATATGAGATGCTTTCCTATTACCAAAATATACTTCAAGATGACTCCATCAAATATCAGTTAGAAGAATTAGTTGAAAGTTTTAAAGAAATTTTTATTAAGAATTTTGTTCTAACAATTAATTATGATGTAAACCATCTTCATAAGACTTTTTTTAAAAAGTTGGTTTCAAGAGGAGCAAAGAGTAATAAGGTGAATATTTTCACTTTAAACTATGACTTGTTAATAGAAAAAACCGCAGAAGAGCTTGGAATACATGTTAACAATGGCTTTTCCGGATTCCATTACCGTTCTTTTAATCCCGCTTCATTTCATCTTGATACACACATCCAATATTCAGATGGAGGGAAAACTTATACTAAAGGGATAAATTTATTTAAATTACACGGATCACTTTCCTGGTTCTTTGATAATTACAAACCGCCTTACGGTATCTCAGAAAAACAATTAGATTTTAAACTGTTATCTACTGAAGGCGAAGGAACATTAATACCTGACTGTATTATCTATCCCGTTCAATCTAAGAAAACATACTCATTAGATCTACCTTATAGTGAAATGTTCCGCCAGTTTATTGAATTTTGCAATAAGCCGAATTCCACTTTATTAATTATGGGCTATAGTTTTCTTGATGAACACGTTAACGATATTATTACCAATGCGTTGTCTAATCCTGATTTTAATCTAATAATTTTCTCTTATTCAAATAAATCTGATGAAAATATATCTCCATTTCTTCAAAGTTTAATAGAAAGGAGCCTTGAAGATTCAAGAATAACGATATTCTTCGGGGACTTCTTGGGTGATTTTCAATATATTACAAGTTATCTAATACCTTATCCTAACTTTGATAATAATGAGAAGGTAATTCTGGATACATTAAAAAGATTAAAAGGTGAGATGAATAGAAATGTTTGATGGGGATGTACGAATAGGGAAGATAATAAAAATTGAGGGGTTAGCAATACATATTGAAGTAACAGATGAAAATGTGGCTAATAAGCTAATCCTAAAGTACGGAATTAATGACTATGTAGCATCAATTAATAAGTTGATTTACAGTATTTTACCAAATGGAAAGAGAATAATCGGAAGAATCTCCAAAATATTTGATAAGAACACCTTTATTCCTGAAGATATTTTTTTAAAGAGTAATGATTCTTTTGTAATCGAAGCAACTTTGATAGGAGTTTATGATGACTATTTAATGAAATTCGATTCAGGTATTAATAGCTTTCCTATTATTGGTAGTGAAGTTTTTTCAATTGGCCAAAAAGTATATCACTCTATTGTTAGTATAAGTGCACCTTATAACCTACCAATCGGTGCCAGCTATGATGATAACCAACTTGAAATCTCAGCAAATCCAGATATATTGTTTGGAAAACATATGGGGATATTTGGAAATACAGGTACTGGAAAAAGCTCTACTGTTGCCTCTCTTATTCAGGGTCTAAAAAGAAGACTGCAAGATAAATGTGGGAATCCAGTACATATTAAACCTAAAATTATCATCTTCGATTCTAATGATGAATATGAGCAAGCCTTTAAAGGAACGGAATTTTCAGTAAGGAAAATAAAAAAAGAAGAACTATATCTGCCACACTATCATTTAAGTTTTACTGAATATTTCCGTTTTTTAGGAGCAAGCCTTGGTGTACAAGCACCCATTCTAAAAAAGTGTATAAAAACGCTTAGAGAAAAACCTGGCATTAAGAACAATGAAATCTTTCAATTTAACGATCTTCATGAAGAAATTAATAGATGGCTATGGAATAACGCTAGGAAAAAAGATAAAGATGGGAATCTTACAAAAGAATATGATAACTTTAAAGCCAGTCAGTGGTTTAACTGGTGTTCGACAATGATGAATAGAATTCAAACTATTACTGATGATCCTCGAATTTATAATATTATAGAGAACAGAGTTGGAGAACAGAGTACAATTGAGGAGATTGTAGATTCTAATAAAGAAATCTTTATTATTGAATCCGACTTTGAAAAGGATGAGTTAGATATTGTAATGTTTCTGTTTTCCAAATTGGTCTATCAATGGGCCATAGAGAACAGAAAAACAAGAGATGTTGACAGTTTAGTAATTCTCTTTGAAGAAGCTCACCGCTATATTAATGAACAGGAGCAGGAAGAATTCAAACTAGGGACATATTATATTGAACGACTTGCACGAGAAGGAAGAAAATTTGGTATTAGCTTAATAGTATCGAGTCAAAGACCCTCTGAGCTAACAAAATCAATCGTCTCACAATGTAACTCATTTATTGTTCACAGAATAACTAACAAGTTAGATTTAGAGTTCATTAACAGAAACTTATCTAGTAATTATCAAGACTTAATCAAGTTTGTTCCAGGATTAGAGAAACAATATGCAATTGTTTTCGGTGGAGCATTTGGTTACACAGATATAGTAAAAATAGCTGATGCCGCACCTGTTCCTGATAGTGAAGATCCGAAAGTAATTAAATCTTGGGTATCTCCAGAAGAGTCCTTTATTGATGTATAGACAGATGATATTATCCTAACACATACATTTAGACTATTGGTAAAGAGTTACTTTAGCTTACAATATTTCTAAACTTTTAAGACTTCCTAAATGGTTAGTTAACTTTCTTACTTAAAACATAATTAGGATGGGATAATAGTAGCACCCCATCCTAAGCCTTCAAGGATTACTAAATTACTTAAATTCCTAATTCTTTATCAGTAAAGCTTAATACCACTTGCTCCTTCTTAGTAAACAATGACTCATTAACTTGCATAAATTCCGGCAACACTGCTTGAATTGAGTAATTCAATTCCTTCTGTTCATAAAATATTGATTTATATCTTGAAAACCTACGCCTATCATCATAAAGAAGTTATATTTTAAACAAAATCATTACCTATTTATGATACGGTTCATCTTTCATTATCCTAAATGACCTGTATACTTGCTCCACTAAGATTAATCTCATCAATTGATGTGGAAAAGTCATTTTGGAGAATGAGAGAGCATAATTGCTTCGTTGCATTACTTCGTTGCTTAACCCTAATGATCCTCCTATTACAAAGGTGATTTTGCTTTTGCCATGAAGCATTAATTGTTCTATTTTGTCGGCCAGTTTTTCTGATGTTAACATTTCACCCTTTATTTCCAGGGAAATAACGTAGTCATCTTGGGAAATTTTCGACAGAATTCGTTCACCTTCTTTGCGTTTAACTTCCTCTTGTTCTTTTTCACTCATCGTCTCAGGTGCTTTTTCATCCGGGACCTCTATTATGTTCATATTTGCATAAGCGCCAAGACGCTTCACATACTCTTCTATTCCTTGTTTTAAATATTTTTCTTTTAATTTCCCGACTGAAACAATAGTTATTTTCAAAATCTTCACCGCTTTCCGTTAAATCTGTTGCTTTTATCTTAGCAAATTCAACCTGTTGTTACATCCTTATTTTATAGTTCTCATGAAATTCACCTGTTAAATTGGTATCACTTTGTAGAATTTTTGCTACTTACCAGCGTTCTATTTTACAAATTGCCTATCTTTCTCGTATTGTGAAAGTACGTAATTAAACTAATAGGAACTTTAATTTGAAAGGGGATCTATAAATGGAGCGAATAATTTTTATTGAAACAGGTACTGGAATTGATGTGCATGGTCAAGATATTACGAAAGCATGCGTGCGAGCAGTGGAGAATGCTATTCACTATAACTCCATGCCTGGTATAAAGCATTACCTACCAGAGGAAAGTTTACACAATATGAGGGTAAATGTGAAATTGGCGGTACCAGCGGATAAGGAACTCGTGGATATTGAACGTGTGAAGCAAGAGATTCCATATGGTACAGTAACAGTTGAACTAATGGATGGTGGAATGGCTACTACTTCTGGAATTATTCTAGAAGATAAAGATGATAAAAATGATTTAATGTATATTGTGAATGCTTCAGTAGAAGTTGGTTATTAACAATACAACTAATCGTGCAGCTACTCATATTGGGATGGTATATGAGTTTATGTAATTTTTATAGAATTGTCATCGTCTATACTAATAAAAAGAAAGTAGGAACATTTTTTAAAAAAATGCCCTACTTTTTATTTGGCTAGAACATGAAATCTGGTTCTAGTCTTTACTATTATATTCTAGATAAATCATTTGGCTTCGATCATTTATCGTAGTTAATCTAACTTTTTAATGATGATGGACGCAGTAACGTTTGTTTGTGTTCCACCTGCATCAGCCTCAAGATCAACTTCACCAGTTTGTGAAGTGTGATTTCGTAATGTTATTACATCACCTGCAGCTAACTCTAATATTACTTGGCCATCATTTTGCTGTTGTCCAGCAGCTGATCCATATATAGCCTCTGGAACTTCTGCTCCATTTACAAAGATTGCAAATTGGTTTTGCATAACAGCTGTTACAGAGAACGTAATCTCATAAATTCCTGCTTCAGTGACAGTTATTTCAGCTGTTCCTGGGGTATGAGTGATGCCTCCGACGATGACTCCATTGTCACTGAAGATAATATCTTCTTCTACTCCTACTTCCTGAGCATCCGTATTATAAATATACGCATATGCTTCTAAACCGTCGCCTGTTGCTCCTGTGGCTCCTGTGGCTCCCGTTGCTCCTGTGGCTCCCGTTGCGCCTGTTGCTCCTGTTGCTCCCGTTGCTCCGGTTGCTCCCGTTGCGCCTGTTGCGCCTGTTGCTCCTGTTGCGCCTGTTGCTCCTGTTGCGCCTGTTGCGCCTGTTGCGCCTGTTGCTCCTGTTGCTCCTATTGCTCCTGTTGCGCCTGTTGCTCCTGTTGCGCCTGTGGCTCCTGTGGCGCCTGTTGCGCCTGTTGCTCCTGTGGCTCCTGTGGCGCCTGTTGGGCCTGTTGGTCCTGTGGCTCCCGTTGCGCCTGTTGCGCCTGTTGGTCCTCCTGCTGGTCCAGTTGGCCCCGTTGGTCCGGTAGGTCCTGTAGGCCCAGTCGGACCCGTTGGACCGGTAGGTGAATCTGGAACATTTACTACCCAACTAGGAACTGTTATTGGAAATGGATCTGGACGAAACTTCACGTCTTTTGATTTACATTTTTTCCTGTTCTCTTTATTGTTTCTCGCCATATTTATACCTCCTGTCTCTACTATTTTTATTCCATTTATCGCTGGCAGTAACGGCGGATATATTAATTTTCTCTTTTCCACGCATCGATTTTAAGGTCTAGTTATTTGCCTCTATGCGTCTAGTAATTACTATACCTGCGACAGTAAATTGATAGAAATATAGGCTATTACATGATAAACAAACACAATCATCCACTTATCATCATTTATCTACAGAATTATCATAAGAATATAGAAATACTATTCTTCTTATCACTTTTACACTATCGACTAATCAAACAATGGCTCATTTTCAATTTATCTATAGGGAAAGTGATCACTCTTATAAAAGTTATTAATCAAGATGATTGAGTTTTAGGTAAGATTATAGGAGAATATTTTAATATAAATGTAACCGTTTTTATAAAAGGGTACTAGGAGCATTCCTGTAATGAAGAAATTTGAGGGTTGAACGAAAGAGAGCCCCCTTGGTATGATACGAGGTGTCCAAAGCTTCGAAGCAAAAAGGA
>NZ_JACHON010000033.1 GCF_014206945.1 Gracilibacillus halotolerans | reverse complement strand
CAACAAAGTTCGTAGTATTAAATTTTTAAAAATCCCATTTTTCTCTTAGGGATACTTTAAACATTTTTAGAATAGCTAATTATGAAATAGCTTCAAGTTCCAAAGATTTTTTTGAAAAAGTATCTGGCTATGACACCCTACGGTTAATATTATGCAAGAAAGCCATCCTAGTTGAAGGAGATTCAGACGAATTAGTACTTCAAAAGGCATATAGAGACAACAACAATGATAAATTACCTATTGAAGATGAAGTAGAAATCATTTCCGTAGGAACATCTTTCTTAAGGTTCCTAGAAATTGCTGAATGCTTAGAGATACCTGTAAAAGTTGTTACAGACAATGATGGAGACTTAGAGTTCTTAAAACGGAAATATAATAATTACTTAGGAAAAAACAAAAAATCAAACATCGAGATTTGCTATGAAGAAGAAATACACACTGGATCATTAACTACGGGAAAAGATAATAAACCTTTTAATTATAATACCTTGGAACCTGCCTTATTACGTGCAAACAGTCTAGAAAAGTTGAATTCCATATTCGATACCAAATATGAAACCGAGGACTCTCTGCTAAAGTACATGAAATCAAATAAGACTGATTGTGCATTAAAAATATTTTCATCTCAAAATAAGATTAATTATCCGGAATTTATTATGAGGGCCTTGTGATGAAAAATAATCTTTTAATAGCTGCGGCCGGGGCTGGAAAAACGACCCATTTTGTACAAGAGTCATTAAAACTTACAGAAAGTGTCCTAATTACTACTTTTACAGAAGAAAATAAAGAAGAAATAAAGAAAAAATTTTTTGAATTAAATAATGGCGTCATTCCACATAACATAACTATAAGAACATGGTTCTCATTTTTAATTGAGCATGGTGCAAAACCATACCAAGGAAAGCTAACAAATAAAAATATAAATGGTTTGTTATTGGTAAATAATAAGTCGGGATTAAAATATAGAAACGGAAAGTTCCCAGTGTACTACAAAGAAACAGAAGTTGAAAAGCACTATTTTTCAAATGATTTTCAAATATATTCAGACAAGCTTTCAAAGTTTGTTGTTCGTTGTAATGACAAAAATAATGGATATGTAATTGAACGGATTGCTAAACTGTTTAAACATATCTTTATAGATGAAGTACAGGATATGGCAGGATATGATTTAGAGATAATAAAACTTTTGTTTCAATCCGATTCAATTATTAAAATTGCTGGTGACCCTAGACAAGTAACATATCAAACTCATTTTCCTGACAAATATAAAAAATACTCCGATGGAAAAATACAAGATTTTATATTAAATGAATGCAAATCTATAGATTTTAATATCGATACAGACACCCTTAAAGACAGTTGGCGTAATAACCAGATTATCTGTAATTTCGCCAACAATATATTCACGGAATATCCATCCTGTGATTCTCTCCATAATAAAATTACAGGACATGATGGGGTTTTTCTTGTAAGAGAAAAGGATATTGAACGTTATTTAATAGAGTATTCTCCAACACAATTAAGATATTCTCGCACTAAAAAAGTCAACCCCAATTATGAAGTTAAGAATTTTGGGGAATCCAAAGGAACAACACGGGATAGAGTATTAATATATCCAACTCAAAAGATATTAGACTGGTTATTGAATGATAAAAATCTGGATAATTTTGATATTAAATGTAAATTTTATGTAGCAGTAACAAGAGCACGATATAGTGTTGCAATTGTATGTAAAAATAATATCAAAACGGATATACTCCCCATTTACGAATATTAATTAAAGTTTACTTGCAACGTCATTTGGACGGTATTAACTTACCGACAAATGGCGTTTTTTGTTGTTAAATTGGAGGTGAAATATGAAATGAATAAAAAGATTTATAACACAAATTTAAAAATCGGTAGTCTTTTTGATGGAATCGGTGTCTTCCCCCCTCTCTGCTTCCCGTTTTGGAATTAGTCCAACATGGGCAAGTGAGATTGAAAAAGCACCTATGTCTATTACAAAACGACACTTTCCTAACATGATTCATTTGGGAGATATTACTAAATTAAATGGTGGGGAAATTCCACCTGTTCATATCATTACATTTGGTTCACCTTGTCAGAACTTATCCAATATTGGTAAACGAGAAGGTCTTACTGGAAGTCAATCCAGTTTATTTTATCATGCAATACGAATTATAGAAGAAATGAGGTGTCAACGAATGGAACATATCCAGTTATCGCTGTTTTGGAAAACGTCATGGGAGCTTTCTCATCAAATAACAGGCTGGATTTTAAGGCCGTGCTTGAATCGTTCTCATGCTTCCTTGCTTATTAGTATGGGTGAAAATCCATTAATCATTAAAGACCGCCTAGGGCATGAAGATATTGAAACGACACTCGGCACCTACGGACATTTGTATCCTAATAGTAACTTTGAAGTAGCTCATAAATTAGAAGGCATTATGTCTTACCAAACAGCAACAGAAAATAAAGATACTTCACCAAAGAATCAATTCCTGGTCGTTACCTACGTAAAGGTTTAAAAACAAATAATGCAATAACAATGCAATGAAAATAGAGTAAAGAGCCGAAACCCTTGTAAACAAAGGGGTTTCAGCTCTCCTACAACTACTCCCACTCAATTGTTGCTGGTGGCTTGCTTGTCACGTCATAAAGGATTCGATTCACGTGGTCGACTTCATTTACAATACGTGTAGAGATTTTCTCTAATACTTCCCACGGGATACGTGCCCAATCAGATGTCATACCATCAATCGATGTAACAGCACGGATACCTACTGCGTAATCGTAAGTACGCGCATCTCCCATTACACCTACACTACGGATATCCGGTAATACCGTAAAGTATTGCCAAATGTCTTTTTCTAATCCAGCTTTTCTGATTTCCTCGCGTAAAATAGCGTCGGATTCTCTAACGATTTCTAGTTTTTCTGGAGTTACTTCCCCAAGAACACGGATACCTAATCCTGGTCCTGGGAATGGCTGACGCCAAACGATTTCATCTGGTAAGCCTAACTCTGTTCCTAATGCACGAACTTCATCCTTAAATAATGTATCTAAAGGCTCAATTAATTTGAATTCCATATCTTCAGGAAGACCGCCGACGTTATGGTGAGATTTAATGGTTTGTGCAGTTTCTGTTCCGCTCTCTACAATATCCGTATAAAGCGTTCCTTGTGCTAGGAAATCCATATTTTCTAGTTTAGCCGCTTCATCATCAAATACATAAATAAATTCATTACCGATTATTTTACGTTTTTGTTCTGGGTCTGTAACACCTTTTAATTTATTAAGAAAACGATCTTGTGCATCCACTTTAATAATATTCATATGGAATTGATCACGGAACGTTTCCATCACTGTATCGCCTTCATGCTTTCTGAGCAATCCGTGGTCAACAAAAATACACGTTAACTGGTCGCCAATCGCTTTGTGGATAAGCGCAGCAACTACAGATGAATCTACCCCACCGCTAAGCGCACACAATACGTTACGATCGCCTACCTCATTGCGGATTTTTTCCATTTCCATTTCAATAAAATTCGCCATTGTCCAATCACCGGCACAATTACAAATATCATAAACAAAATTCTTCAGTAGTTGGTTGCCATACTCTGAATTACTTACTTCTGGATGGAATTGTACGCCATATAGCTGCTTCTCTTCGTTACTCATCGCTGCAACAGGTGTAGAAACATTCGTAGCATCCGTATTAAAACTCACTGGTACTTCTAAAATCTTATCACTATGGCTCATCCATACAATCTGTGAGTCCGGTGTCCCTTTGAATAATCGAGCGTTCTCTTGTACATTTATTTCTGCTCTACCATATTCTCTTTTCGGTGAACGTTCTACTTTGCCACCATATTGTTGAGTCATTAACTGCATACCATAACAAATACCTAAAATCGGAATACCTAAATCAAATATTTTTTCATCACAACGGAAACTATTTTCAGCGTAAACACTATGTGGTCCACCTGATAAAATAATTCCTTTTGGATTCATTTCTTTGATTTCTTCTGCTGTTAAGCGATGGGAATGTAATTCACTGTATACTCCAAATTCACGAATTCTTCTTGTAATCAATTGATTATATTGACTACCAAAGTCTAGCACTAGTATCATTTCATTATTTATTTCCAAATGCTCCACTCCTCCTTGTCATTTCTGCGATTACCACGATGCCTAACTATGTATTACGTAAAAAAGAAATTCTGCCTTATATAATAAGGATAAAGGCAGAGATTCTACTATCCCACTTATCATACGAGCTGGGAATGCCGGACATATCCGAGTGCATTCCCTAACGCTCAAGTTGATTATTTTTATTCATTCTATCAGTAGTCTAATTTGTCGGTCAAGCACCTATTTGGTCGAAAATCTTTTGAAAATGCTTTCTCCATTGATTTTTATCTATATATTTATTTTTCATATACAGCCATTTTTCATACTCTAATGTCATCTGATAAAAATCTTCCATGCCAGATTGTTCCTTTAACTCAACAGCATACTGTCGGAGGGTCTGACCTTTTTGACGCTTATAGCCTTTCTTTTCTAAACGTGTGACGATCGTTAAATAAGCTTTCTCTATATCATCATCTTCTAATAGTCTATCCCAACTTTTCGTGAGCCACCAACTTCTTATCGTGCGGCGTTTGATAATAACGAATAGAAGCAGTACTATTCCTATTAAAACTGAAACAGCAAGTACTACTTTAAGCCATGAAATGTTATTATTCCCCACAGTCGCTGTAGATTCATCTTCTTCCTCAGCCGTTTCAACTTCTTCCTCTGTCTCTACCTGTTCTTCTTGCTCTTCCTCTTCTTCAAGGGTTTCTTCTTGTTCCGCTTCATTTTCTTGTTGTTCCTCTTGAAATTCTGCTGGATTGTAGAAGCCTGTTGTTGGCTCAAAGGGAACCCAACCTGTTTCAGGAAAATACACTTCTACCCATGAATGAGCATTATTATTTCTTACTTCGTACAACTTATATCCATTTGGTAATGGTGGTTGTTCCGCTGCTTCCGTTCCACCAGTAAACCCCTTCACCCAACGAGCTGGTATATCTAAGGATCTCAACATAACTACCATAGAAGTGGAGAAGTTATCACAATAACCTAACTGTGTATCAAACAGAAATTGATCTACATAGTCTTCCTCTTCTTCTGGAATCGGAATATCTTCTACTTGATAAGAAAATCCATTCAAGTGAAAATATCGCTCGATTGCTTTTGCTTTATCGTACGTATTATTCTCGTTTTCGGTTATTTCTACTGCTAGGTTACCTACTCGATCGGGTAAGGTATCAGGTAATTGTAGATACTTCTCACGAATCTCACTAGGTATAGAGCCTTGATCCTTTCGCAAAGCTGACTCGTTAAAGGTTGGTTTTTCATAGTCGACCTGATACGTTAACCACTGATATTCGCCACCTTCTGACTCCATCATGCCTGAAAATTGATCAAGCATGAAAATCGCACCTGTTTGCTCTGATTGAATTTCTTGGACTCCGTATGGTAGTGGTACTTTGGATAACCCACTATGGCCAGATCGGGTAACAGTCACTTGTCTAGTTTCTGTACTAACTGCATCTGTAGAAAAAGATTGCCAAGGTACCGTTGCATTCTCTAAGGGAAGATATACGGATGCTTCCGATCGTTCCCAACCTTTTCCGGTATACACATCCTTCGATTCAATTCTCCAGTACACATCTTCTTGAGAAACTACTTCAAGGATAACCGTATCGTCTTGAACAAAGGAGCCACCTAGGACGCTATCATTCTCCCCATAACCAACCTTTCTTGTTGTTTGATCCGATAATACTCCATTCCCCAGCGCACTTTGGATAAATGGCACCGGGTCTGGCCAGATTGGATCAGATTTAGGAGCAAAAACACCTACACTAATTGCTACCAGCATGGCTGCCACTATTGGTAGGATCCACTTCCCACTTAACTCTTGTTTGTTACTAACAAAAGATTCACGCACTCTTTTCTCATACTGACTTACGATTAGCATCACCAGAGACAGAAAAGCTACTTTTATTATTGGATAATTCGCATTGTAGGCTGTAAATGTATCTAGAACTGCTAGATATACGATAGTCATTGCAATAAATGGGAAGAAACGATTTGCCGTCACTAACCAATAATGTAACAAATAGCTCAATAGCCATAACAAAAGTAAAAATAATATCGTACGGAGAAAAGAAGTTGTAGAGAGCCATCCCTCTAAACTAACTAGGTTCACACCAAGACTAATTTGCGAGAAAAATTCTTCTATCCAAGTTGGCGATAACAATGGTGATGTTAAGAATAAGTAGTCTATTATCAGTAGGAAAGTGAAAGCCTTAATGATAAATTTCACTGCTTTACTTTTAAAGAAATAAGAGACTAATAAGCTAGCAGCAAAGTATAAACCGAAGACATGAACATTATTTGTATCAGATATAATTGGTAACGGTCTTAACCATTCAAAGACGAGAATAATTGTGGCGACGATTAGAAAAAAAGTAGTTACGGAAGGGAAATGAAATATCTTCTTCATCGGCTATCCACCTCCCAACTATTTTTCGATAATACGTTTTCCGTCATTCGAATTACGTGTATACCGCTAGCCTGCAATTTCGTCAATTGTTTATTTTGTTGAATGGTCTTCTCTGGTCCGATATAGATGATTGTCATGTTCGGCGAGAATCGTTTCATTTTACTTATTTCCGTTGCTTTTTTGTCTGTTATATGAGTAAGTATCCATATACAAGCACTTTTCTGTATAGATCGGACACGTTTGTAATCAAAAGGAATACCTTTGTTTTCAACAGTAGCTAAGTAGTGAACAATACCGTTTAATTGGTATTGGACCTGTTCATGGTTAAATATCTTAACGGGATCATTGTACACCATAAAATTTGTCTGCTGTTTCTTCTTTTTTAATACATGTAATAAAGATACAGCTACATCAATACTAGCTTCAAAAGTTATTTGACTACGCGACACATCGCCTGAAAGATCTAAAATACATGTCAACTCTAATTCTTTTTCATGTTCAAATTCTTTCGTCATCATCGTATTCTTTCTAGCTGTCGTTTTCCAATCTATCCAAGAGAATCGATCCCCGGCTACATATTCTCGTACAGACGACACGGTATTTGTTTTACGAGCATCTTGTTGCAAAATACCCGACACACCTTCTTCTTGATGGGTTGCAGGGAATCTCATTTTCATTTCTCGTACAGTAGGCAAGACGGTTAACTTCTGTTGGATTGGGAATTCAAATCTTTTCTCTAGAAAACCAAACGGGTCTCCATAAAAAAAGGTAAGTGATTCTAAATAGTGTTCCCCTCTAGGTAGCTTATCTAATTCATACCTAATCGAAAACTCTTTCTTCATCCATGGATAAATAATATGCTTTATCGTACGTTCTGAAGGACTGAGATTTTTCTCTAGATTCTCATATTTCTTAAGGCCTTCATCATAAAAACGCATGGAATTCGATACATTATGTTCCAGTGCTAGAAATGGAATTGGAAAGCGTGATTTGCGTTTAAAACGAAGGATTACGTCTACCTTTCCACCTGCTTGCACCGTTTCTTTAGAAAAACTTGCTCTTACGTCCCACTTCTTCGCCGAATAAAAAGAAAGAATAAAAGTATAAATGCAAAATGGAAAAAGACTATAAACTAAAAACCAACTAACAAATCCACCTTGAAACATGGCATAAGAAAACAAAACCATCATAAGAAGTAGTAACCAAAACCGCTTTATCCAATGATGTAGTCGAATCCTCATTCAAGTATTTCCTTTCGAATCGGAACTTCTACAGACTGTAGTACCTGTTGAATAACATCATCTACTGTAATTTCTTCGTATTTTGCCTCAGGTTTTAGAACCATTCGATGAGGTAATACATAGGGAGCCAAAAACTTCACATCGTCTGGGATCACATAGTCACGATCTTGGATTAACGCATACGCCTTTGCTGCTTTCATTAAATAAATGGAACCACGCGGACTTACACCTAATTGAACGTGTGGAGCTTTTCTAGTTTCACGAATCAACTCAACAATATATCTCCTTACTGTTTGGTCAACATAAATCATCTCTACTTGTTCCTGCATCATCCGTAATGTATCAATCGAAATCACAGAAGCAAGTTCATTAATTGGCTGTTTTCGATCATTTCTCTCAAGCATTTCTATTTCTTCCGCTTCGGAAGGATAACCTAATTGTAGCTTAATTAGAAATCTGTCCATTTGTGCCTCTGGTAATGGATAGGTTCCTTCATAGTCCATTGGGTTTTGAGTAGCCATAACGAAGAATGGCTGCTGTAAGGATTTCGTCACGCCATCTACCGTTACACTCATCTCTTCCATAGCTTCTAATAAGGCTGCTTGAGTTTTTGGTGATGTTCGATTAATTTCATCCGCTAAAATAATATCACCAAATATAGGACCATTACGAAATTGGAAATTCATTTCTTTTTGATTGTAGATAGATACACCAGTTACATCTGAGGGGAGCAAATCAGGGGTAAATTGAATTCTCTTAAAATCACAATCTAGCGACTTAGCTAGAGCCTTAACTAGCATTGTTTTTCCCACACCTGGTACATCCTCCAAAAGCACGTGACCATTCGCTAATAGTGCTGTCAGGCTAAGGGTTACTTCTTGTCTTTTTCCAATCATTACCTTTTCCATATTTTCTATTATATTGTTAATATCTCTTTGATAGTTCAAGTGTGTCCCTCCTTCTATTCCGATACAATAACTCTATGTCTAATATACTATATCGATAGGTGAAAGGTACACTGTTATATATCAACGTCATCAAACTGTAACGTTACGACTTCTCAACCTAAAAAAATGAGTAGAAACCAAACTTGGCCTCTACCCTCTCTACTATTCAACCTTTATTTTACCATTAACAGTTTCCAATTTAATAAGATGTTCTCCTTCACCAAAGCTGCTATGTCTCGTGTCTTGGCCGAAGATGTCTACTTTGCCATTTTTCACATCGACTTCTATCGTTGCATTCGTTGGCTTTTCTTTTGTTTGGACATTAATTCTTCCATTAACTGATGCTAGGTCTATGAAACGGTCCAAATCATCTGTTATTAGTGCGGTACTTCCATTCGTAACATCCGTCGTTATTTGACCTGTCACATTCTCGATCGAAATACTGCCGTTATTGGAAGTAACACTTGTACTATCTGCTTCTAAATCTGTTAATTGAATGCGGCCATTTACATTTTTAACATTTATATCTGTTACTGCAGCATCACGTACATCTATTTTTCCATTCACTCCGTTTATCTCTAACATGTCATAGTCTTTTTCTGGTAAATACAAAGATATTTCTGGAGAAGACAATGATAAATCCAAGGAAATAAATTGCAAGAACTTCTCTTTTAACTCTATAGCAAGAGACTCCTCATTTTCTTCTATTGATAATTCATATAGGTGATGCTTCGATTCTGGTGCCGTGAAGACTAAAGTGATTTTTTCATCTGTCGTTGATACGATATTTATTGTTGCATTCTCTGATTTCACCCAAATATCTGTTATATCAGCATTCTGGATAACCTCTGTTTGTTCTTTTTCGGTTGTTGCTCCAGAAGTTGAAAAGGTAAATAATGCGCCTATTAAACCAATAGCTACTAAAAAAGTTGCGATAAGCATAAGCATTTTTTGATTAGGCATGCTTCATACCTCCCTTGACCATTTTCACATTAAAGTTCAGATATTTTACAAAGCCTTTCATCAACCAGCGAGTAGCGTAATACATTCCAATAATCAGAAAGATTCCTACACCGGATAAAAAGAGCGAGAAAAACAACTCAAAAAAAGCAAAAACTTCTGGGTAAATAATGATATTAACTAAAAAGAGTATTGGTGCAGCCACAAATGATACGCCTGCTAACCAGCCAGAGAATACGAATCCAGCAAGTGCTAAAAATGGAGCAAGAACGATTATTAAATTAAAGAAACCAAGACCAATTACTGCCCATACCGCTCGAAGTACATTTCCTGTAGAAGTTGTTTCTTCAACTTGCTCTAATCTATAGGTTACGACCATCTCTCTTGCAATTTGTTGTGGGGAGCCTAGAGCCTTAGAGATTTCTTCTTCTGATTTACCTTCATTTATTCCAATATCAAAATGTTCCCTAAAGTCTTGTAAAATATCCTCTCGCTCGGATGAAGGTAGACGTTGCAAAGAATTATTTAGGCTTTTTAAAAAATTTTCTTTATTCATCGTTAACACCTTCCTTAATCAATTGATTCACACCTTCTGTGAACTGTTTCCATTCTATTAGTAATTCATGAAGATATTCTCTTCCTACATCTGTTAATGCATAATATTTTCTTGATGGACCTTCTGTTGATTCTTTTAAATATGTTGTAAAATAACCTTCTTTTGTTAACCTTCTTAACAACGGATAAACAGATCCTTCTGATATTGCAATTTGGTC
Source organism: Gracilibacillus halotolerans (assembly GCF_014206945.1). GTDB lineage: Bacteria > Bacillota > Bacilli > Bacillales > Amphibacillaceae > Gracilibacillus > Gracilibacillus halotolerans. The sequence continues at coordinate 4,160 of NZ_JACHON010000033.1, read as the reverse complement.
GGATATTTTCTGAACTAACTCATAACCGTACCGATCCTGCTTATCTAACAGAACAAGTACGCAAAGCTCTAACACACCTTTTTTAAATTGTACGTTCACACATTTCACCTCTTATCCACTACTATATATTGTATAGTACCTATCTATAAAAAGTACCTGTTAACTATAATTTAACACACACTACTGTTCATTGCAAGGTACTATATTAAAAATAAGTAATTGACCTATCCTTCAGAGCTCGGAAAGACCTTGATATAAATGAATTGAGCTAAAAATAAAAAAACCTAACATTTTATCTGCTAGGTTTATCCAATAATTACGCGTTCTGTTGGGTAATGATATTTATCTTTTGTTTCATGTCCACGAATAATAAAGAGGAATGTAAATATTCCAATACGACCGATAAACATTAAAATCATAATGACAAATTTACCGACACTCGTCAGTTCAGAAGTAATCCCCATTGATGTTCCTGTCGTACCAAAGGCAGATGTTACTTCAAATATGATCTGTGTCAATGTGAAGTTTTCCGTATAGCTTAGCACAATAACGGAGCTCGAACATAAAAGCAATGCCGTCGAAATAACAATAAACGCTCGCAAAATATCATCTTGATGGATTTCGCGCGAGAACACCTTTACACTCGCATTCCCTTTCGCATAATTCCAAACAGCAAGTAGCATAATCGCAAAGGTCGTTGTCCGAATCCCCCCACCAACACTACTCGGTGACGCGCCTATAAACATTAACAAACTTATAAAGGTTAACGTCGCTAGTGAAAAGGAGGATATATCCATCGTCGTTAATCCAGCACTTCTGGCAGCAACAGAATGGAATAAACTATAGAAAAATGCTTCATGCCATGATTTATCTGCCATAAACGAACTATGCTCTAGTAAATAGATAACTATTGCTCCAATAATCATGATTAAAAAATAAGTCAGCGTTGTTATCTTAGTGAATAATGAAAAACGATGACGGTAGCGTCTACCATTCTTTATACGATCTTGAATATACTCCTTTACCTCTACCAAAACCGGAAAGCCGATTGCACCGAGAACGATGAGAATCATTGTAACAGACTGAACAAAGTAATCACCTTGATAGGGCATGAGTGATGCTCCAGTAATATCAAGACCACCATTCGTTGTTGCACTTACAGACAGGAAAAATGCGTGAAATAGTGCTTCCGTCCACATTTCGAAGTACTGCAAAAAATGTATCGTGAATAGGATGGTTCCAATCACTTCTATAATTAAGATTAGAATAAAGATTTCCATCATTAACTTAACGAGACCTGCAAGTGATTTTTGATTTTGATCAACCATAATCATTTTTCTACTTCGGATACCGATTTTTTTACCTAACAAAACCCAGATGAACGTCCCCATCGTCATAATACCTATCCCACCTAGGTGGAGGATAATTGCTATGGCAAATTGTCCAGCTGTATTAAAAGTTTCAGAAATCGATACAACGGTTAAACCAGTAACACTAATTGCTGTTATTGCTGTAAATAAGGAATCGATGAAAGAAAGCTCTACCCCTTCATTATGTAAGAAAGGCAGGCTTACAATCAACGTGGAGACCGCAACAGTTATTAAATAATATACTACTATATGTTGAAAGGCTGATGAATTTTTAAACGATTCTTTTAATTTTGTGACCAGGCTCATCTAATTCTTTCTCCTTCTTCTATACTAGACGATAGTTTACCATAACAATTAGGAGATTTATATCATTTTTTTAAAAACCACTATATGAATCTCGATGAAAGCGACCATTCGCCTGGTAAAGGTATTTCTCTGGGATCGCTTTTTCGATTCTCGGAAAAATAACACGTTCTTCTAATCTGACATGCTCATCCAAAAGCTGGCCCAATTGGTTAAACGTTTCTATCGTTGGACGTTCGGTACTACGTATTTTCATAACATATCCTCTAATTTGAATATGCTGCAGTAGCATATTCTTGATTTCTTGTTCATCCACATCCGCATATTGAGAATATAACGGTAGAAGAATTTCTTCTTCATCACGGAAATGATTTTCTCCATCTGTTTTCCAAAATTCGATTACATCCCTTGTCAATTGCTGAATACTCGTGTTTTCATCTGCCTTTTTCAATTGTTGTGCAACGACTAACGTATGGTGATGATGGTGTGATAACGGAATTAAAGCTTCGTGTCTCTTCATTTCTTTCACTCCTTCCCTAATACTAGTAGTAGCATACCCTTTTTAACCGTTATTTACCTTACTTCCATAGGGAGTTGCCAATTGATAGGTGCTAACCCGGCGCTAACTAATAATTCATTTGTTTTAGAGAAAGGCTTGCTCCCAAAGAAACCTCTGTGTGCTGACAATGGACTAGGGTGTACCGATTCCACAATAAAATGTTTTTCCTGATTAATTAAATGCTTCTTCTTTATAGCTGCTGCACCCCATAATAAATAAACGATGGGTTCTGTTTTCTTATTAAGCTGTCTAATCACTTCGTCCGTAAACTGCTCCCAGCCTTTCCCTTGGTGAGAATGAGCTTGACCTGCTCTAACGGTCAGCACATTATTAAGCAGTAGCACACCCTCCCTCGTCCACTCAATTAAATATCCGTGTGGCGGTATTTCAAATCCAACATCCGATGCCAACTCTTTATAGATATTTCTCAATGACGGCGGAATCTTTACACCCGGGTTCACCGAAAAACTCAATCCGTGTGCTTGATTCGGTCCATGGTACGGATCTTGACCAATGATGACTGCTTTCACTTTGTCAAAGGGTGTTTGATGCAGTGCGTTGAAAATATTATCCATTGAAGGATAAATCGTATGTTCTTGATACTCTTGTTTTAAGAATTCACGTAGGCGTAAATAGTATTCTTTATCAAACTCTTGAGATAAATACTGCCACCAGTCGTTTTGTAGAATTTGTTTAGTCATCCTACCCTCTCCCCTCCGATATAAGATGGTAATTTCATTCTAACGTAAGTCGGACTCCATTTTCATCCATTACATTCACCTCTATAAAAAAACAAAACAAGCTGCAATTATATAATCACAGCTTGTTTAAACCTATAGATATAGGGAAGACGTTTATTGACTGTTGTTCATTTTCATCCAACCATCTGCCCATTGTTGAATACTGTTTAATACTGGTTCTAATGCATACCCTTTATCTGTTAAATGGTATTCAATACGCACCGGTGTTTCATTATATACTTCTCGTTTGACAATGCCTTGTTTCTCAAGATCTTTCAATCGCTCAGACAATACACGCCCACTTATTCCAATTGCAGATTCAATCGCAGAGAAACGTTTTGCACCATCTAATAATTCAAAAATAATCAAACCAGTCCAACGTTTATTTAAAATATCTAATGCCGCTTCAAATTTAGGACATATTGTTTTATCTGACATAATTGTCACCTCTTCGTAATTAAATTATACCAAATTTTTTTCGATAAGTGAATTTACTTGACGTAATTGACTATACTTTATATACTCAGTTGTATAAAGTAAGTTAAAGATAAATAAGGGAGGAATTTTTAACATGGCAGTAATTTTAGATAAGGTTCATAGTGCAATTTCATTTGAAGTAAAACACATGATGGTATCAAAGGCAAAGGGACAGTTTAAGGACTTCGATATTGATTTCTCTGGATCATTCGATGAGTTAGAAAATGCTAGCGTAAAAGCAACAATTAAAGTAGACTCTATTGATACAAACAACGGAGATCGTGATAACCACCTTAAATCAGGTGACTTCTTCGATGCAGAAACTCATCCTGAAATAGTATTCGTAAGTAAATCAATTAAAAAAGTTAGCGATAGTGAATACGATGTAACAGGAGATTTAACTATTCGTGGAACAACAAACGAGGAAACTTTCCGTGTTGATTACAACGGTACAGCGAAAGACCCAATGCAAGGCAAAACAATTGCTGGTGCTGACTTTAACGGAACGATTGACCGTGAAAAATACGGCCTAACTTGGAACGCTGCTTTAGAAACTGGTGGAGTACTTGTTGGTAAAGACGTTAAAATCCATGGTGGGCTTGAGTTCGTAGTAGAATAAATCGAGTAGGAGGAGGTGATTAACCTCCATCCTCTCACACCACCGTACGTACCGTTCGGTATACGGCGGTTCAATTAAGATAAATAACGCAA
>NZ_JACHON010000032.1 GCF_014206945.1 Gracilibacillus halotolerans | reverse complement strand
TCTCTTTTGGCCATAATTAATTCTCTCCCGACTTTTTATGAATCAAGTTTATATGACCTTAACGAATCTGTCCAATCAAGTGTAACCTATCCAAGATAAGAAAGTGTGAGGATTTAGAACGTCTGCGAGGATGGGAAGGCCAAGCAGCTATAGCATATAACAAAGTTTTTAATTCCATGATATTACAACAAAAAGAGGATTTTTATTTTCATTTAAGGACAAGAAGACCTCCATTGGATAATGTTAATGCTATGTTATCATTTGCTTACACCTTGCTTGCAAATGACATGGCATCTGCTGCAGAAACAGTAGGGCTTGATGCATATGTTGGTTTTATGCATCAAGATAGGCCAGGTCGACCTTCATTGGCTCTAGATTTGATGGAAGAATTAAGGGGAGTTTTAGCAGACAAGTTCGTATTAACACTTATAAATCGTAGAGAAATTACTGAAGGGGCATTCATTAAAAAAGAGAATGGTGCAGTAATCATGACCGATGATGCTAGAAGGGAATTCTTAAAAGCATGGCAATTAAAGAAACAAGAAAAAATAACTCACCCATTTATAGGGGAGAAAATTTCCTGGGGTCTTGTGCCTTATGCTCAATCCTTATTATTGGCTCGCTATTTACGCGGGGATTTAGATGAATATCCACCATTTTTGTGGAAGTAGGTGACTAAGTGATGCTAGTCCTAATTACCTATGATGTTAGCACATCTAGTTATGGGGGCGAAAAAAGACTTAGAAAGGTATCAAGGGCATGTCAAAACTATGGTCAAAGAGTACAAAATTCTGTTTTTGAATGTGTTGTTGACGCTACGCAGTATACGATTCTAAAAAGTAAATTAGAAAAGCTTATTGATCCAACAAAAGACAGTTTGCGTTTTTATAAATTGGGAAATAACTACAAAAATAAGATTGAGCATATTGGTGTAAAAGAATCTTTAAATATTGAAGGACCTTTGGTGTTTTAATGAGTGCTAACCCTTAGCTTACATGAAAAGTCAGGAAGGTTAGCACTAATAAAAATAGGTATTTTACCAATTAACGGAACTAAAAGGCGGTATTAACTTGATAAATGTAAAAACAAATTAGTGATTTACACATAAATCGACTTTTTTTGCTGATTTTTGAATAAAATCGCTGTCGCACTCTACATGGGTGCGTGGATTGAAATCTAAATTGGATAACGTATCTAGAATAACTTCTAAGTCGCACTCTACATGGGTGCGTGGATTGAAATATGAATACGAGAATTTAGAAAAAGGAGCTATCACGTCGCACTCTACATGGGTGCGTGGATTGAAATACTAAACTATCATGTTTATAAGAATGGTATAAAATGTCGCACTCTACATGGGTGCGTGGATTGAAATAACATTAGCGATTTCAGATATACTCTTTAATCTCGTCGCACTCTACATGGGTGCGTGGATTGAAATAAGAAAGCTATGATTTTGAAGTCATTCGTTGGGTGTCGCACTCTACATGGGTGCGTGGATTGAAATTTATATTGTGACACGGATAGTGTGCATTACTTGAAGTCGCACTCTACATGGGTGCGTGGATTGAAATTGTAGAGTCAATTCGAAACGGATAAGATGCAGGAGTCGCACTCTACATGGGTGCGTGGATTGAAATCCCCAACCTTCCTTATTAGGGTTTGGCCTTACAGGTCGCACTCTACATGGGTGCGTGGATTGAAATATTGATCTAAAAATTAGACTAGATAATTATGTAGTCGCACTCTACATGGGTGCGTGGATTGAAATTTTACAAGTACCGTTGTATCTCTGTACCATCGTGGTCGCACTCTACATGGGTGCGTGGATTGAAATTTTAGGAGAGGAATTACATCATGTGCAGCAAATAGGTCGCACTCTACATGGGTGCGTGGATTGAAATCAATCCGATTTGACGGTGACAGAGGGGAACATAGTCGCACTCTACATGGGTGCGTGGATTGAAATACACTGCTTTTGATTTTTGAAAGTGATCAATGATGTCGCACTCTACATGGGTGCGTGGATTGAAATTGCAATACGGGACAATAAAACAAGTCGAATTTGTCGTCGCACTCTACATGGGTGCGTGGATTGAAATACCGATGTCTACAATGCTGTGTTTAGCAAATTCCAGTCGCACTCTACATGGGTGCGTGGATTGAAATACTTGTACCTGGTGTACCATGTGGACCATCATTAAGTCGCACTCTACATGGGTGCGTGGATTGAAATTCCCCATTAATCTCAACACAAGAATAACTAATACTGTAGCACTCTACATGGGTGCGTGGATTGAAATAATGTTTCATAGTCTTTCCCCATAAAACCGAATACGTCGCACTCTACATGGGTGTGTGGATTGAAATCTACCCCTCAGATAAGAGACGGTACAATCGAATCGTCGCACTCTACTTGGGTGCGTGGATTGAAATATGTGGAACTACGAGGGACCGAACTATGAAGCAGGGTCGCACTCTACATGGGTGCGGGGATTGAAATCAGAGTATCAAGAACACTCGAAACAGTTTGAAATGTCGCACTCTATATGGGTGCGTGGATTGAAATTTGTCCGTTTGTACTCTTGACCCAAGCAAAGAAGTCGCACTCTACATGGGGTGCGTGGATTGAAATTAACAAACAGAGTCGTGGAGGAACAAAAAGAACGTCGCACTCTACGTGGGTGCGTGGATTGAAATATTTGTGTTTTCTAATCTCATTTTTAATTTCTCGTCGCACTCTACTTGGGTGTGTGGATTGAAATACCTGTTTCTCTATCAGCAAACTTATACCTTTTAAGTCACACTCTACTTGGGTGCGTGGATTGAAATTATCCTGCGCATCCTCAATCGAATTTGGATTCAGTTCGCACTCTACATGGGGTGCATGGATTGAAATAACCAAGAGTATCAGAATAACCCTACGGACGAAGAAGTCGCACTCTACATGCGTGCGTGGATTGAAACTAATTGGAGGCGGAATTGCATATACCAGCTACCTAAGAAAGAAAAAGCTATCAGCAGAAAAATAAATATTATGTAGGTAAAAGGAGTAGGGATTTCCCTACTCCTCTCCTATTTTGATAGCTTGGTAGATTTTTATTTTTGATACCATCCAGCTTAGGATAGCTAGTCCAATAATTAGAATAACGGCTGCAAAGCAATAGATTAATAGCTCGTCTCTCATCTCAACGAAAATCCTAAACGGCAAAATTTGCTTCTGTCCACCTAACGAATATTGGATAAACGGAATAAATAAGAGACTCGTTATTTTTCCGACTACTACTCCTAACATAATCGCAACACCTGTTGTCAGCACCTGTTCCCACCATAATATGCTGAATAACTGTCGAGCTGACATCCCTAATGCTCTGAATGTTCCATATTGTAGAGATCTTGCTCGCAAGGATAAAATCCAATACAACAAAAATCCAATGAAGGTAATGACTAAAGCAATCAGAAAACCGAGCGTCAATGAACCATTTAGTCCTGTTAAATAAGCGTCATTACTTAAATCATTGACATTTTTCTGTACATCACGAAAACTAAATAGACTTAGTTCTTCCTCTTCTATTTTTGCCATTAGCTCTGAACGATCTGCGTCGTCCTCGAGACTAATCCATAGTTGATATGGTTCTATCGCCATCGAAGTTTGAATATAGGATAAGTTGCCAACCACAAAATATGGGTTTTCAATCGGATCCCAGGATGGCCAATAATCTATCACATCATATACTACAAAATGTGCTTGCTGTGCCATATTCCAGTCTAATGTGACATATTCCCCGGGCAATACTTCAAGCTTTTCAGCTAATGCGCTAGAAAGAAATACCGCGCTATTTTCGCTCGCCATCAAGTTTAAATATTCGTACCAATGACGATTAGGAGATAATAAGGATGACCTGAAAAATGCAGTTTCTCCAAATGTTTTCGTATCAATCCCCATCAAATGTGTTTCTTCTTTATTATTTGGGGCTTGGGTATTGGTTATGGATGCTCCGCTTTTCTGGAATACCTTCGCAACTTGCTTAACACCAGGCCAATCTTTAAAATGACTTGTATCCGGCTCATAGTATAAAATTCTTAAATTGTCTCGTCTATCTTCCTCGCTTATCATTTCGCCAGCTTTAGTCATTTCTATTGGTATATCGCGGTCCCAGAATTGTTGTAGAACAATGTCAGCACCTGCTTGATAACGTACTTGTTCCTCTAAATTTTGATATACGGTTTGAGCAGTGTTGGCACTAAATAAACCGATGGATATGGTCATTACTAGAAATAACATGAAAAACTGATAGGGCTGTGATGAACGACCAATCTGCATTAACGTCGTATAAAGAGGTACTGGCCATTTTTTTCTGCCAATCCAGGTAATCAGTGCGATAATCCATGGATAGACACGAAATGCTAACAAGGCAAATCCAATGATAAATAAGACAGGAACGAGTAAAAGTAGTGGATCAATTGAAATACTTTGAGAATCGGAAGCACTGTAATTACTTTGTCTTAACATATACCAGCCATATGCTGCAATGGCGAGTAGGAGCACATCGATAAAGTACTTGTGCCAGACAGCTTGTCCATGCCCCCGTGAATGTAGTCTCTTTTGTGAGACGATATTTTGCCTTGTGGCCATAAATACTGGAATCATGACACTGATTAAACAAGCAATAGCTGCTACCCCAGCGTACAGATACGTATCAAGTGTTAGCTTAACGGGTAGTGATTGGCGCTGGACAAATTCCATAAATCCGGTCGTCGATCCTAACAATTTACTTATCATCAAGCCGATTAACGGTCCGATAAGAATAGCCATTCCACAGAGAAATAATGCTTCTATAAAATATATAAAGGCAACTTGTCTTTTACCCGCACCACGACTTCGTAATACTGCGATTTCTGCATGCTGCCTTTCAACGATTAGTTTAGCAACCATCCATAAATAGATTAGTAACATGACTAGCACAGGTGCGAAAAAAGTGATTGTCATTGCACGAAATTGGCCTTCTTGACGAAGGAAATGTTGGACGATTCCAATCATAGGGCTGCTAATCGTTACTTCTGTATTTTCTGTTGCACGTATCGTTTGGTTGCGAAGAATGCGTTGAATAGGCAATAGTCTCGAAGCATCTTTTATATCTAAATTCGTATAGTCATAGGTGCTATATAGGAGAGCTTCCTTTACAAATTCATCTAAAGGTAATAGTTGCTCTCGATAAATATCTTCGGCAACGACAAAGGTATTCTCAAATCGATTAGGTGATACTGGCCAATACAATTCGGTTCCTTCTGCAGCTTGAAAGGTTCCTACAGGTCGAATGATAAGATCTTCATCTAGTGATTGATCGGTTAAACGAATTTCTTCCCCTAGAAATATGTCCATTTCTAATAAGGCATTATCGTGAATATACACCTCAATTACCTTTTGGTCCTCACTGTTAGTAGGGTGTTTTCCATGAAGAAGCGTAATATTCTCTTCAAAATTGGTTAGCGATACTACATGGATATTTCTCATGCTTATATCAGAGGATCCACGATATCCCTTCAGCGCCTTTGATGTGAGCATCGTTGCTGCTTCTACTTTTGGCATTTCAACTTGTTGGTCTAAAACCTTTTCATTTACTTTTTCTAATTGCTCTAATAGCTTAACTCGATCAATCTTCTTATCAAGCTTCTCCCAATCTGTGTGATGGGTAATGATACCGGGATAGGTACCATTTTCTTCTTGATAGCGTTCAGATTCACTTACGACAAGCTTTTGTAGAGATCCAGTCGTGTAAATAGGAATGGAGGATACCAATATAATTGTTACTAATATACCGATAAATAAGCTAATGACTAACCAGTAGTTCTTATAGATCTTTCTAGCAATCATGGTTAATATGCTCAAGGTATCCCTCCTAACGTAAGATGAGTTGGTCACCTTCGTTTAAACCACTGATGACTTCTACTCTATCTCCAACTTCTAATCCTGTTTTAATTCCTACTTCTGTTAGATTCTCCCCATCTAAAATACGAACGACTTGTTGTTCGTCATAGTTTCTTATGGCACTAGTTGGGATGGTAATAGCATTTTCACGAATCTCAAAAACTATCTGAATTTTTGCGCGTTCTCCTAAATCAATCGATGCTGGAAGGTCCTCGACTTCAATACCAATATCTTTGTCCGGATTATTTTCATCGGGTAAATCAACGACTTTTCCTAATAACTCTTTTCCGTCTAAGTCAATGAGAACTTCCATTCCGACTGTTAAATCATCGACTCTATTACCAACAGGGGTAGCAACTAACCGTAAAGATTGTGGATCCGATAAGGTTGCTAGTGAATCGAATGGCTCGACTATATCACCAGCCTTTAGCTCGGTTAACGAGGTAATCCGTCCAGACATTGGTGCGGTAATCTTGGTGGCTTCCAATTTTGTTTGAAAGTTAGTTAACTGATTTTGTTGTCGTTCCACATTCAACTGTGCTCTTGTAACATCCCGATTTAAGTCAGCCATATTAACTAATTGCTGCTCCGTCATTTCGATATCTTGCTGTTGTTGCTGTTTCTTTTGATCTAGTTTTGCAATTTTATCTTGTTGTTTTTGCTGTTCTTCTTCATTTTCTAGCTTTTTTAATAGAGCCTCTTGTTCTTTAATATCATCATTTATTTCCTTCAGCTTATTTTTCTTCTTTTCAATATTAGCTCGAAGGGTTTGCTGTTCTTTTTTTCTTTCATTCGCACTATCTACATCTAATTTAGCTTCATTCAAAGCAATCTGTTGCTGAGTAACCTCAAATTCAAGATCATCTTGTTCCAATTCAATTAACAATTGACCTTTTTCGACATTTTGATTTGGCTCCACATGGATCTCTTTTATACGATGACCAAGCTCGCGTGTATACACTTCTGTTGAATTGGCGGAATGAAATACTGCACTTCCTTCATAAGCATCTATTAAATCATTTCGCTCAATGACTTCTATGTCATATTGAGTTGCTGCTGGTTCAATTAATGGAGGAGCAAGAGCTTCTTGTTCTTTAGGGATTAAATTACATCCACTGAGTAATAACAAAATTCCTCCCATTATAAAGATTAGTTGGCCTGTCCAATTTTTATCTCTCAATGAATTACCGCCTTTCTCAACTGAATAAATATTTAATTATTTTTTGGTTGGATTCAAAGAAGGTTGAGGTTTAATGATGAGTTGGCCGTCTTCTTCTACAACTTGTACACGACTTTGTTTGTTATCCCCGAGGTTTAATGTGTGGAGTAATTCTTCTGGTATTTGTAATCTTCCTGTCCGGTCGACGACGGTATATTCTAAGTGTGTATTTTCTTCCTGTATGCCCTGCATCATTAGTTCTTCTAATTCATGTGGTTGCATACGGAACATTTCACTCGATATCTTTCCATCTCGTATGTTGACTACTCGGTCTACCTTTTTTGTTAATTCGGTGTCATGAGTAACAATGACAATGGTCGTATTTAGAGTCTCGTTAATTTCCCGAAAAACATTTAATAATTGATCACCTGTTTTTGAGTCGACACTTCCTGTAGGTTCATCAGCTAGTAGGAGGGGAGGCTCATTCGCTAAAGCAATGGCAATAGCTACTCGTTGTTGTTCCCCACCTGATAGTTGATTTAATCGGTTTTTTAGTCGATGCCCGAGACCAACCATTTCTAAAAGTTGTCTTGCCTTCTGAGACTTTTTCCTACCCTGAAGAAGCATAGGTATTTCAACATTTTCTTGTGCGGTCAAATAAGGAATCAAGTTTCTCCCTTGATTTTGCCATACAAAGCCGACAGTTAATCGTTTATACATTTTTAATTGCTTTTCTGTCATTCGTAAAAGATTATTACCATCTACTAAAAGGGAGCCTGCTGATGGACGTTCAAGCCCTCCTAATAGGTTTAGTAAAGTAGATTTACCACTTCCACTACTCCCGATAATCGCCATCAATTCCCCTTTTTCAATTGTAAGGTCCAATCCTTGCAATGCGAAAACTTCTAAATCATGTGCTTTGTAAATTTTGACAACGCTTTCACAAATGATCATGCTCATAGCAACACCTCTTTTTCTCAATATCTAGGAAGATAGCTTAGATTTTATTAACTGGCCATCTTCTAATTCATAAATAGTATCTGCCATATGTAATACATTAGGATCGTGGGTTGTAAAAATGATGGTCATCTTTTGCTCATCTACTAAGCTACGAAACAAGCGAATGATTTGGAAGGTTCGTTTTGAATCAAGCTCAGCTGTAGGTTCGTCCGCCAATATGAGGGAAGGTCGCTTGGCAATTGCTCTTGCTATTGCAACACGCTGCTGCTCTCCTCCAGATAGTTCATAAGGTCGATGCTTCGCACGCTTAGAAAGTCCTACCCATTCTAAGGACTCTTTTATTCTTTTCTCCCATTCCTCTTGTGGCACTCCCGCTATACGAAGTGAGAATTCAACATTTTCTATTGCTGTCATCATGGGTAATAGGGCAAAGGCTTGAAAGATGAACCCGACATGCTTTTTACGAAAATTATCGACTTCTTGATGATTAAATTGAGAGATGTCTTGTTCTAGGAAGGTGACTGTTCCATCTGTAGGTTGATCTAGACCACCTAAGATATTCATGAAGGTTGTTTTACCGGAGCCAGATTTTCCTTTAAGGATGATTAAAGAGCTTTCAGTTATAGTGAGGTTAATTCCACGTAGAGCATGTACTGCATTCTTACCACTACCAAAGGATCGAGTGATATTGCTTGCTTGAAGAATTGGATTTGGCAAACGAATTCCTCCTTATTTAATGATATTCTTTTAAGTGAAAAATAAATGATAGGCAAAATTAAATGCAATGTACAGATATTAACTATTAAATATAAAACCTAAAAAAGTAAAGATTACTAATAAATGTATTTACTTTAATGTACAGCGTTGCTATATTGTGGTTACAAAAGGTGCTTATAGAATATTCAATCAATTAATCTTATAGATAGGAGGTTATTCATACAAAGTATTATCTGTTTTGTATTACTTTTGACATAATTAAATTTTGAAATTATGCAATATCATCTTCATAAGTGCATCGTATTACTCAATAAATATCCTCATTGTTTTTAATCATACGTTTAAATCCATCTATTGTAAACGCTTCAAAATATAGTTTTTCCTTTAAATAGTTTATTTTATTCAATTTTCTACCATATTTTCCGTTTGGGAATACGTTACGAGGGAGTGTGGAAATGAATAGGTCCAAAGAAATATGGATAGTGAAGCTACTTATTATCCTGTTAATATTAACTTCTTGTAGTGGTGCAGACGATGACTTGTACGAAGAATCATATAATCCAGTATTAGAAAAGGGAACGAAGGAATTAACGCTTCGATATCAATTTAATCCTCGGATATCTGGTGACAGTAGCGATGATAGGCTAACAGAAATGTATGACCATATTGAGGAAGAAACGGGTCTGTCTATCATCTCTGATTCAAAATCGCTAGATGGTTATATAGCCATTTTAAAGAATGAATTATCTCGTGGAGAACTTCCGGATATTATTCAAATTAATTTGATGTATGACGATGGTAGTGGAGATGGCAAGAGTTTTTTACATGAAGAAAAAGAAAATTTATTAGATTTGACTGATTTTTTAAAAGAAAGTGGACTAATGGAAAAGTTCTATAGTTTGGAAAGCTATAAAGTGGACGGACGGGTATATGGACTTCCTATAGATGGAAGTACCATGCAGTTATATTATAATAAAGCACTTGTAGAAGAATTAGGAGGTCTTCCTGAAACTTCCGAGGATTTCATCAGTTTTATGAAGGAAGCAAAAAACAAGGGTTATAATCCTATAGCAATAGACGAGGAAGATGGTTTTTCTCAAATGCCATATGATTTGTTCCAAGGAATATTATTAGAAACAGCTGGAAGAGAGAAATTATATGAATTGATGAATGGAGAAGCGAGTTGGTTTAATGATGAATTTATTGCAGCCCTTCAATTAATGGAAGAAATTGCACAATTAGGGATTCCTCGATTAGAAATGTATACTGACGAGTTATACAATGAATTTTTATCAGGGAATATCGTGTTTATGTATTCTTACTTTCCTCCAAATCAAGATAATTTTTGTGTTATGCCATTTCCAACTGTTTCAAGTTCCCATGAGAACTCACCTTCACTTATTGCAAACTTTCCTTCTGGTTATGTGTCTCGGAAGAGGAAGAGCAATTGATCTATAAATTTATTGAAACATTATGGTCTGAGGAATTTATTTCAACGTATTATACGGATAAATTTTATATACCTGCTATTCATGTAGAAGCAAATACAGAAGATGCTCTATTTAATGAAGTCTTGCAAATGATGAATGAAACTACAAATTTTGTACCGAAAATAACGGACCTGCTTCCGTATACCAAAGGAAGTAACTTCAGCCAGTTGAATTATGAAATAAGAACGAGAGAAGTGGTAAAGGATCTTGCAAATGGTGAATTATCATCACAGGAAGCAGTAGAAAAAATGGATGCAATTCAAGAGGATTTAATCAATATTACACGCTAAGAAAACTACCTAGTCTTTTGGAAGAAAATAAGGGGTGAGGAAAATGAAATCTTTCAGATATTCTTTTTTAACTCTAATAGTTACTGGTCTAGTCTTATTTTTAATTGGATGTCAAGAAGCTGAGGAAGTAGGAGATGATGATTGGATTGAAGATGATTCTAATCCAATACAAGAAGAAACAAAGGAACTTACACTACGTTATATGTTTTATTCTGGTTTTGAAGATGACTATAATGGCGATAAACTAAAGGAAATCTTTGACAGGATAAAGATGGAACAAGGATTTACTATCCAATCAGAATCAAAATCATCCGATGGATATTCAGCTATTCTTGCAGATAACATATCCCGAGGAGAAATGCCACACATTATAGAGTTTCATGCCACACTTCCAGAAGACATTAACTTTATGCATGAGCATACAGATCACTTGTTAGATTTGACGGATTTTCTTGAAGATTCAGGTTTAATAGAAGAGTTTCATTCCTTAGACCATTTCACTGTAGATGATCGTGTATATGGACTACCTGTTTATAGTGGAGGACTAACACATTTATATTACAATAAAGAGCTTGTAGAGGAATTAGGGGGAGTCCCCGAGACTTTGGATGAATTTATTGCAATGATGAAGGAAGCAAAACAAGCTGGTTATAATCCTATAATTTTAGACAATCAAGGAGATAATAGTTTTTCACAATTACCGTATGATTTATTTCAAGGCATCTTGCTAGAAACAGCAGGAAAAGAAAAAATAGAAGCATTAATGAATGGAGAGGCGAAATGGACAGACGATGAATTTCTCAAAGCACTTCAATTAATGGAGGACATAGCGAACATAGATATAACGAGATTTGATATGTATCCAGATGGGTTATTTAATGAATTCATCTCTGGTAATACGTTATTTATGTATTATAATTTCCCACCTGATGATGCTGAAACTTTCGGAATAATGCAGTTTCCAACAGCTTCGGAAACGAAGAGGGATTCAACAATGATGACGGGGACATTTCCATTCGGGTACGTTTTTAATGGAGATGTGACCGAAGAAGAAGAGAAGATGATCTATCAATTTATTGAATCATTTTGGTCGAAAGAGATATTAACTGAATATTATTTAGAAGAATATTTAGTTCCTGCTGTACGGGTAGACGCGAATACGGATAATTCACTATTAAATGAGTCTATTACTCTATTAAATGAAACTCATGACATTATTCCTGGAGTTGCTGAATTAGTTCCTGATGTGAAAGACTTGCCTTCGGAGTTTGGAACCGCAGTTTCATCACAGGAGCAATACAGTTGGAAGCTTACGGAAATAGTAAATGAATTGTTAGAAGGTAGTATAACTGCTCAAGAAGCAGCGCAAGAAATAGATGTATATCATGAGGATTTTCTAAAAAGTGCAAACTGATAATTCTTAATGGGTGCCTTATAGATGGATAAAGAGGTGAGAATGATTAAATTACAAAATAGTTATTATGTTGCTTTGATTTTTGGATTAGCTTTATTTTTAATTGGGTGTCAAGATGCTGAAGATGTAGGAGATGATGATTGGGTAGAGGATGTGTCTTCACCAACTGAAACAGAAGAAGATACGGAATTAATCCTTCGTCATGCAATAGAGTCGGAAGAGGAAATTAACATATTGAGAGATGCTATAGAGAACGTGGAATCTAATATAAATGCTACTATTACTATGAATCCACAAGGCGCTGAACTTTATCATGCTATCCTAGAAGAGGAAATTGAAGAGGGAGGATTCCCGCATATTATAGAAGTCATTATGGCAGCTGATGGTCCGTTTATTAAAGAGAACCGGGAACACTTTTTAGATTTAACTGACTATTTAGAGGAAATTGGTTTAAAAGATTCATTTTACTCGCTGGACGGGTTCACGATTGATGGAAGGATATATGGTTTACCTGTTAGGGGAGTTAGTTATCATTTGTTTTATAATAAAGAGCTCGTTGAAGAGTTGGGCGGTGTACCTGCGACGTGGGACGATTTGGTAACCTTAATGAAAGAAGCAAGCCAAGCAGGGTATAATCCACTAATGATGGATGCGCAAGGATATCGTTACCTGGATTTATTTGAAGGATTATTACCTCTGACCGTAAGTGAAGAAAAGTTAAATGAATTAATAAATGGAGAAGCAAGTTGGACCGACGAAGAATTTATTAGGTTGTTTGAATCAATAGAGGAAATTACACAACTAGAAATACCCGTGATAGAAACAGAGTCAGAGGGAGATCCGACACAAATAATCGAGTCATTTTTAACAGGAGATTCTGTATTTATTTACACGAATCATTCCGTAGAAGAATTGCAAGAAGGATATCCACAAATGGATGGTAATATTGGGGTGATGTCCATACCATCAGTAGCTGGATTTAACAGTGACTCTTCTTCATTTATTCATGGCCATTTTATGGATGGTTTTGCTTTTAGTGCTGATGTCACTACTGAAGAGGAAGAAATGATTTATGAATTTATTGAAGCATTTTGGACAGAAGAAGTAATTTCGAATTATAGCGTGGAATTTGGTTACTTGCCATCAATGAGAATGGATCTTAAATCTACTAATGAGCTATTGCAAGATATAACAAACTTAAATAATGAAGCAACAAGAGTGTATCCTTCGATAAGTACATTTTTTCCATACGATTATGAAAGAGAGATTTTACTAACCCTACAAGGTGTTGCGACTGGTAATAAATCTGCTAATGAATCGGTGGAAAGACTACAACATTACCACGAAAATTATGAGGAGACAGAATAGTTTGTCGCTCCACCAAGTAATGGTTTATTGTGATAAATCGAAGAAAAGTTGTTACTAAGGTCATGATGATTCATGGCCTTTTTTTATACATAATATTCCAGTATTTTCTGTTAACTGTATCACTTAAATGAAGTGTTCGAAGCTTCTATATGTCAACTCAATCAATTGACATAAGCAATAAATATCCCTACTGTTTACCTTATAAGATAAACGTTAATCTTTTATATAGAAAGGTGGTAATAAACATGTACACCGAACTAACACCACAGCATGTTACCGATATTCTTAATGAGCATCAATCATTTTTTCAATCGCATCAGACAAAATAAATCGAATTTCGATTGGCACAACTTGATAAACTTAAGGAAGGCATTAATGAATTTGAACCTAGAATAACAGAAGCATTACGAAAAGATCTCGGAAAGCACCCTTTCGAAACGTATACTACGGAAATAGGTTATGCCTTAAATAGTATTACTCATACGAAAAAGAATTTAAAAAAATGGGCAAAAACTAAAAAAGTTAAAACACCAATCTTTCTTCAACCATCCAAAAGTATGATTCGTTATGAGCCGTATGGGACAGTATTAATTATTGGTCCGTTTAATTACCCTTTTCAGCTCTTAATTGAACCTTTAATTGGAGCCATTGCAGCAGGAAATTGTGCAGTCATTAAACCATCGGAATTAGTGCCTAACGTCTCAGCAATTGTAACAGAGATGATAGAAAGTATTTTTGATACTTCCTATATTCGTTCGGTGCAAGGTGGAGTGGAAACAAATACATCTTTAATTCACGCACCATTCGACTACATTTTCTTTACGGGTAGTGTCGCAGTAGGCAAAGTTGTGATGGAGGCGGCTGCTAAGAATTTAGTGCCAGTTACACTTGAACTTGGTGGGAAAAGCCCTGCAATCGTGGATGAAAGTGCAGATATAAAAGCCGCTGCACAACGGATTATATGGGGAAAGACCGTAAACGCAGGTCAAACATGTGTCGCACCTGACTATTTGATGGTCCATGAATCAGTAAAAGAAGAGCTCATTACTGAAATGAAGCAAGTACTACACACATTCTACAGCTCATCAACTGAAAAAAGTAAGGACTTTGGCCGTATCGTGAATGAGCGGCATTTTCAGCGGTTGACTTCGATACTCGAAAAAGATAAAGACCTCATTATACATGGAGGATTAATCAACCCTGACACAAGATATATCGAGCCAACTTTATTAGAGGCAACATGGGAATCTGCATCAATGGAAGATGAAATATTTGGCCCGATTTTACCTATCTTAACGTACGATAACTTAGCGGATGCCATCCAATCTATTAACAGGTTAACGAAGCCATTAGCGCTTTATTTATTTACATCTAACTCTGAAGTAGAAGAAAAAGTATTAAACGAAATCTCTTCAGGCGGAGTAAGTATAAATAATACGATTACTCATTTGGCCAATCCTGAACTACCATTCGGTGGAGTAGATAGCTCTGGAATCGGTGCTTATCACGGTCACTATAGCTTTTTAACCTTCTCGCATGAAAGAAGTATTATGAAAAGCAGCAGTAAAATAAACATTCCATTTTTATATCCACCATACGATGATAAAAAATTAGGGATTGTTCGACGATTTTTAAAATAATAGGTAACTGTGGCGTATTTCTATTTAAGAGATACGCTTTTTTTAGTGTGCCCGGCATGGGTGTAATCTCTAGGGTGAGAGTCCCGAGCCACGAAGGCAGAAGTAGTGGTTAGCTAATCGTAAGGGTGTCCG
>NZ_JACHON010000031.1 GCF_014206945.1 Gracilibacillus halotolerans | reverse complement strand
TTATATGTTGTAACTATTCGTTAGAAATAGTGAGAGTATAGAAGAAGTTTGTTAGTAGATAAGAACCCACCGACTTTAGTCGTGTGGAGTTTCAGAGTGCAGGTTTTGTTATTTGAAAGTAAGTTGGAATATATTGATATAGGCAAAAAGATGTAAACGTTTTATAATAAGAGTAGATAGTTAATAAATTTAATTTAAAAAGGGAGGTTTACCAAAGTGAAAAAATATAAAACACTATTGGTACTAATTTTAGCTTCACTACTACTTGTATTAGCAGCTTGTGCACCAGACAGAGAAGGCACTGAAGAAACAAATAACGATTCAGATTCAACTTCTGATACTACAGAAAGTAATGAGACGGAAGGTGAAACGGGAGAAATGCCTGAGAAACCGGAATCGTTAGTAGTTTGGATTAACGATGAGGATATTGCGGAAGATGTACAGGTTGATCTATTTGACCGTTATACCGAAGAAACTGGAATCGAGATCGAATTTAGAAGAGTTCCTATGCCAGATCAAATTCAAGAACTTTCTTTAGCTGGTCCAACAGGCGATGGACCTGACCTTTATTTCCAACCACAAGATCGATTAGGAGATGTTATCGCTCAAGGTCTTGCAATTCCAATTGACTATACAGATGAAGAAAAATCAGGCTTCAATGATGTAGCTTTGGATGCATTTACGTATGATGGTGAAATATACGGAGCACCAGTAGCGATTGAAACATACTTTGCTTATTACAATAAAAGTTTAGTGGATACTGTACCAGAAACAATCGAAGATGTATTTGCAATGTCTGAAGAAATAACAGACGCTAGTCAAGATCAATATGGTTTTCTTGTATCACCAGAATTTTATTATCTATATTCCTTTATGAACGCGTATGGTGGCTATGTATTTGGTGAGGAAAATGGTGTCTATGATCCAACAGATGTCGGCCTTGCGAATGAAGGTGCTATCGAGGGGTTAACGAAATATAAAGAATTTCTAGACGCAGGATTAATGCCGAAAACATTAACAGTAGATATTATGGATGGTCTATTTAAAGAAGGTAAAGTAGGAATGGTTATTAGTGGACCATGGAACATGCCACTTTATAAAGAAGCATTAGGCGATAATGTTGCGACAGCTCCACTGCCGAAAATGAATGGCGAAATTGCACCATCCTTTGTGGGAGTGAAGTCGTGGTTAGTATCCTACTATAGTGACCATCCTGAGTGGGCTGCGGATTTAGCTAAGTTTATGACAAATGACGAAAACTCTCAGCACTACTACGATGTGACAGGGGAATTGGCTCCTCGACCAGAAATATTGGATAGTGTAACAGATGAAATGTATGCAGGTTATACAGAGCAAGTCCCACATGGTACATTAATGCCGAATATTCCTGAAATGGCAGCAGTATGGGACATGGATGTTGCGATAGAACTTATTAACAATGGATCTGATGTAGATTCTGCATTAAATGATACTGTTCAATCGATCAAAGATAAGATTGAGGCAACGGGTCAATAATCGGTTATTTGAAATAAGGTGTGGAGAGGAGAGCTTGCTCTCTTTTCCACTGTTTTTATACTAGCTAGAGAAGTTCAAAAAATATCGTTGAAGCAGTTCATAGACTTTCTATTTAGAAGGTAGTTGAATTGCTCCAATGATTAATAGAAACAACGTAGAAGCAACAACAAAACGTAGTGATTAATGTTAGTGATCGATAGAACCTTTAGAAAGAGGTGAAGGAACAATGAATGAGAACAAACCAGTAAACAAACATAATCCAAATATAGCAACTATTCTGTCGATTCTATTTGCAGGCTTAGGGCAACTTTACAATAAGAGATATCTAAAAGGAACCTCCTTCATTATAGTCGAGATAGCTTTTATCATAACGAGCTTAGATTTTATCAATCTTGGTCTATGGGGAATCCGTACACTTGGAACAATACCTGGTGAGGATCATTCTATTTATTTATTAGTGTATGGGATTGTTTCTATTCTACTCCTTTTAATAGTAGGTACACTTTATGTCTTTAATGTAAAAGATGCTAGAAAGCAAGCAATCAAAATTAAAAATGGTTGGAAAGCTCCACGTTTTAGTGAATCTATTAAAGAAGGCTATGATAAGGCCTTTCCATATTTAATGACAGGGCCGGGTCTTGCACTACTTATTTTCACAGTCGTATTTCCGTTACTATTCGCCATTGCTCTCGCATTTACAAACTATAACCTTTACAATTCACCGCCTAGAAATTTAGTAGAATGGGTAGGTTTTGAGAACTTCCAAAAGCTTTTTACAGTGAATTTATGGAAGGATACATTTCTTAGTGTATTCTCTTGGACGATTGTTTGGACAATTGTTGCGACTTCGTTCCAAATTATACTGGGCTTATTTCTTGCAGTATTAGTGAACGATAAGCGGGTGAAATTTAAAAAGACGATTCGTACAATCTTAATCTTGCCATGGGCAGTCCCTGGCTTTGTCTCGATTCTAATTTTTGCAGCAATGTTTAATGATCAATTTGGAGCAATCAACCGTGATATTATCATCCCGTTATTTGGTGGGGAAGGATTACCATGGTTAACAGATCCGTTTTATACACGAATTGTATTAATTTTAATTCAGACTTGGCTAGGATATCCGTTTATCTTTGCTTTATTTTCCGGAGTACTATCGAGTATTTCGAATGAATGGTATGAGGCAGCAGACGTAGACGGGGCAACAAGGTGGCAAAAATTCAGACATATTACATTACCACATATTTTGTTTGCAACTGCACCATTATTAATTATTCAGTATACGACCAACTTTAATAACTTCAATATTATTTATCTATTTAATGAAGGTGGTCCAGCTATTCAAGGTCAGAATGCGGGTGGAACCGATATTCTTATCTCATGGGTATATAAATTGACCTTTGATATGCAGGAATACAGTATGGCGGCAGCTATTTCGTTAATTATAGGTTTAATCGTTTCTGTCTTTGCCATCTTCCAATTTAGACGAACAAGTTCCTTTAAAGAGGAGGGGAATATGTAATGAACCGAAAATTGAAATCAGCACTTGAATTAACAGGCATTTATGCAATCTTTGGTTTAATGGCAGTCATTATTATTTACCCTCTACTATGGGCATTCGGAATGTCACTTAACCCAGGAACGAGTCTTTACTCATCTAGTATGATTCCCGAGAACTGGTCACTAGAGCATTATAAGTGGTTATTTACAGATCCTAGAAGTGATTATTTACTTTGGTATAAAAACAGCATGATTGTTTCTGGAAGTGCAGCATTGTTTTCTGTGGTTATAACCTCTTTAGTGGCATATACATTCTCCAGATATAAATTTGTTGGGAGAAAATCAGGATTATATACATTCTTGATACTTCAAATGTTCCCAGTAATGATGGCAATGGTTGCACTATACATTTTCTTGCACCTTATCGGTCTATTAAACACGTTAACTGGATTAATCCTAATTTATATTGGGGGACAAATTCCGTTTAACGCGTGGTTAGTAAAAGGTTATTTAGATACGATACCACGTGAACTGGACGAGGCGGCTAAAATTGATGGAGCCGGTCATTTAACCATCTTCTTACGTGTTGTTCTACCGCTTGCTAAACCAATTTTAGCAGTAGTAGCATTATTTAACTTTATGACACCATTGTTTGACTTTATATTGCCGTCCATTATCTTAAATGATCCAGATACGTACACGATTGCACTTGGTTTATACAACTTTATCAATGATCAATTCTCAAACAATTTTACTAGATTTTCAGCAGGCGCGATCTTAATAGCTGTACCAGTTGCAATTATTTACCTATTCTTACAGCGGTTCTTAATTACTGGTTTGACTGCAGGTGGTACAAAAGGTTAAGACGATAATCTTCTTGGAGGGTAACGATGACAGAGAAAAAATTTATTAAGGGTGTGGACTTATCTTTTGTCGATGAAATCGAAACAGAAGGCGGAGCTTTCTACGATGATAACGGCAAAGAAGTAGACGTTTTTGAACTATTGCATGAGCATGGGGTGAATGCTGTACGTCTACGATTATGGCACACGCCCAATGGGGGATATTGTAATTTAGATAGAACGATAAAAATGGCAAAACGAGCGAAACAGTACGGAATGGATTTTTTGTTGAACTTTCATTATTCGGATTATTGGGCAGACCCTGGAAAACAGGCGAAGCCAAAGGTATGGGAAGGCTATTCTTTAACCGAATTGTCAAATGCTCTATATGCTTATACGAAAGAGACCATTGAAGCATGTAATAAAGCGGGAGTCACACCAACTATGGTCCAGGTAGGAAACGAGATAACGAACGGAATGCTTTGGGACGAAGGGAAAATATATAAAAAACCTAACGATGTGCCAAAAGAGGATTGGGATTCTGTCACTACATTGTTAAAGGCTGGGTTGGATGCTGTTAATGACGCAACACCAGCAGGAGAGAAGATAGAAACGATGATTCACATTGATCGTGGAGGAGATAACAAGGGTACGAGAAAATTCTTCGATCAAATGGAAAATTATTCGCTATCCTACGATGTAATAGGATTATCCTATTATCCTTGGTGGCATGGCCCAATAGAAGATTTTGCGAACAATTTGAATGATACGGCTGAACGTTACGATCGGGATATTGTGGTAGTAGAGATTGCTTATCCATGGATGCTCCCAAATAAGACCGATTCAGGAGATGAACCGTATGTCGGAGATTATCTAGTAGAGGGATATCCTGCAACACCAGAAGGTCAAAGAGAGTATTTAATAAATTTAATGAAAATCGTTGCAGAGATACCTAATAATCGTGGAATAGGTACGTATTATTGGGAGCCTTGTTGGATTCCTTCCAAAGAGAATTGGTCAGTAGGACACGAGAATAATTGGTCACATTTAACGTTGTTTGATGAAAAAGGTAAGAAATTAGTAAGTTTAGATGCGTATAAAAAATATATTAAATAATAGATAGAGAAAGGTGATTCCATGTCGATGAAATTTCAACCAATTAGCAATGAGATTCCAAAAATGCTTCACGGTGCAGATTATAATCCAGAACAGTGGAAGAAATATCCGGAAGTCTTGGAAGAAGATATCCGTTTAATGAAAGAAGCCAATTGTAATGTCATGTCTATTGGTATGTTTTCATGGTCTAGCTTAGAGCCAGAAGAAGGCGTCTTTACATTTGAATTTTTAGATAGTTTGTTAGATAGATTACATCAAAACGGGATCTATGTATTTTTAGCTACGCCAAGTGGGGCACGCCCTGCTTGGATGTCGGAAAAGTATCCAGAAGTTCTTCGAGTTGGTGCGAATCGTGTACGTAATTTACATGGAATGCGTCATAATCATTGTTATACATCACCCGTATACCGTGAAAAAATTAGCATTATCAATACGAAACTAGCGGAGCGTTATTCGGATCACCCTGCTGTTATTGGATGGCATATTTCTAATGAGTATGGGGGAGATTGCCATTGTCCACATTGTCAAGAAGCATTTCGTAACTGGCTAAAAGAGAAGTATGAAACATTAGAGAATTTAAATGATGCTTGGTGGACAACTTTTTGGAGCCATACGTATTCCAGTTGGTCACAACTAGAATCACCAGCACCTCATGGTGAGTCAATGGTTCATGGGTTGAACTTGGATTGGCGCCGTTTCGTAACCGATCAGACGTTAGATTTTTATCGCCATGAAATAAAACCATTAAAGGCGGCAAACCCTGACCTCCCAGTTAACACGAATTTTATGGAGCTATTTGAAGGGTTAAACTATGCGAAGTTTGCGGATGATTTAGACTTTATTTCGTGGGATTCGTATCCTACATGGCATGATACACAGGACGAATCAGAATTAGCAGCCTTTATTGCTATGAACCATGATATGTTCCGATCGTTAAAAGATGGAAAGCCATTTCTTCTAATGGAAAGTACGCCAAGTGCAACGAATTGGCAACCTATTAGTAAATTAAAGAAACCTGGAATGCATGCTTTATCATCCTTACAAGCTGTAGCGCATGGATCGGATTCGGTCCAATATTTCCAGTGGAGAAAGAGTCGTGGTTCCAGCGAGAAGTTTCATGGAGCGGTCGTTGATCATGTAGGTCATGAGAATACACGTGTATTTCAGGAAGTAAAAGAGCTAGGAGAATATCTTGGTAAACTAGACGATGTTGTTGGGACAACTGTGGATGCAGAAGTAGCCATTATCTTTGATACGGAAAACCGTTGGGCAGTTAAGGATGCACAAGGCCCACGTAATATAGGTGTTCACTATGAGCGTACCGTTCGTGAACATTATCAAGCATTTTGGGAACAAGGAATTCCAGTGGACATTATCGATTCGGAAAAAGATTTGTCTAAGTACAAAGTGGTTGTCGCGCCGATGCTCTATATGATTCGCCCTGGAGTTGGTGAAGCAATCGAGAAGTTTGTTCAAGAAGGCGGCACATTCGTTGCGACTTACTGGACAGGTATTGTTAATGAGAGTGATCTCACTTTCCTTACCGGTTTCCCAGGACCATTACGTAAAACATTAGGTATTTGGTCAGAAGAAATTGATTCTCTGTACGATGACGAAGTTCGAACGATTGAGATGATAGGGAATAACCCCTTAGGAATGAGTGGAGAATTTGAGGCAAGAGAATTATGTGATTTGATTCATTTAGAAGGAGCACAAGCATTAGCTGTTTATAAGGATGACTTCTTTGCAGGTCGCCCAGCGTTAACCGTTAATGAGTTTGGTAAAGGAAAGGCATACTATATTGCGTCACGAAATAATCATGCATTTCACCAAAACTTTTACCAGGAGCTTGCCAATGAATTGTCGCTAAAGAAAGCCTTAAATACAGTTCTACCAAAAGGGGTAAGTGCACAAGTAAGAACGGATGGCGACAAAGAATTCATTTTCATTATGAATTTTACCAACCAAATGAAACAGATTCACTTAGACGAAGAGCTTACCGAATTATTATCGGGTAATACAATTACAGGTAAAGTAGTACTATCAAGCTACGGTGTAATAGTAGTGAAAAAGTAGATAAATATCTAAAAGTAGTGGCTAAAGTCGTAGGAGATGACATTAACCACTACTTTATAAAAGGGTTCAAGTATAGACCCATTTAAATAGAGTCTGTGTGCGTTTTAAACATGATCAAGGCTAAGGCAATGTAATTAATTTATTGACTTATTAGACTACATAAGTAGTGCAATCCATTCACACTCGTTTTAGAAAATAACGGAGTATTCCCAACAAGAATGCTTCGTTATTTCTGGTTTAAGAATTAGAAAACAAATGGTTGTCATACTCATAACCGGTCGTTAGTCATAAACGTTGACCGGTTAAAAGATGGGGTTATCATATATTTTTGAATGAGTACCACAACTTACACACTTTTCTGGCAAACCATGTTTTGAATACTCATCTGATAAGGGAAATTAGCTAATATATGGAATGTAATATAAACTGTGTAAGTAAGAGAGCGTACGGCTTGATATGCTCCTCCTAAAGTAGACACTGAAAAAAACAAATTTACTTTAGGGGGAGTTTTATGCGTTCTTATAGTAAGCATATCGTTGAAGAACTTGAAAGATATATTCACATGTATCTTGTTTTACCTGTCAACAGCCATTTTTGGTAAATTAATCAAAGTATGTTATAGTAAAATTTGTACTTTAATTAACTATGAACGCGAGGAGATGGAATTATCAAGAAACTATTACTTATGATATCTCTTTTATTAATTTTATTCGCCTGTAGTAGTGAAAGTGAGCCGATAACCCTAGATATCAATCAACCAATTCAATTAATTGTAGCTCAAAAAGTTGAAAATAATACTCTTTCTGAGTCTGCCCAACAATTTATTACGGATGAAAATGATATATCCAACATTCTATCCATAATTAACAAAATTGATTATGAAAGTTATAATCATGATAATTTACCTTCTAAACTGGAAGACCACAGTTATTATTCGCTTGCTTTTTTTAAAAAAATGATATAAGTAGTTTGCAACAAGGATTGTTTTCTCTTTTTATATTTGAGGATGGAGAGATTATTGTAATCGATATACCAAAAAAGCAGACATATAGTAATAACGAAAAGAGTGGAAAGGTAATTAAAGAAATTAAAAATGCTAGCGAATTAAACTTTTAGTCTTAGTATTAATTAATCTGGAAAGTAAAGAGAGCTATACTCATAGTAGGTTTAAATATAGATATCTTGGTAAATTGTTTACAGAGCTAGCTGCTATCATAATGATAGATTGAACTGACCTTTCTTAGGAAAAATTATAGGACGTTTATTGCAAGGCTTTAAGTCTTAAGTCTAATTATAGTTGAATTTATCAAAGGCTTTCATTGAATCAAAATTTAAATTTTCTTCGTGTCAGAAAGTTAGAAACTACGAGCGACGAGATCATCATCTAAAGTTGGAATCTCTATTAAGAAACTATGAAAAGAGATTAACAAGCGAGAAATATTATGTCACCGGGAGCTTGATAGTGTAGTCCCTAGACGTAATAAAAAGCAAAGAGCATTCGGTACGTTCGTAGAAAAATAAATGGTATATAGCATTTAAAATGCCAAATTGGACAGCTAACTCTATGGAACAAGGAATACGAACATTGAATGAAGAATGGACCTCTTGTGAATTTTAAACCGCTCCAGTAGAAAAAGAGTAAAAATTTCGCTTATTATCAAGAGATAGAGCAAGAAATAGACATTCAGAAGTATATTGCGGATGATCCTCCTAGTGGTCACTTGGTAGGAATAAGATTGCAAGGTGTTCTATTAAAGAGTTTTTCTCTTAGAAAAGGATTCGCCAATGTACACATCCGACGAGGAATTCTAAAATGCATTATCATTAATTAACAATAGACCAAGACAATGCTTTAAATGAAAACTACAAACGAAGTATTTGAGGAAGAACTGTTACACTTAATGTGACAAGGAATTAAAAATAGTGGGTAAAATCATTGAAGGATGACTTTACCCACTAATCTAATTTGATAATTATTGAGAATTATTCATTAAACGTACCAAACGTAAAGGTTGTTGTTTTATTGTATTTTTCTCCTTTGTCTAGCCATACAGATGGAAACCCATCATGGTGGATAGACGCTGGGGAAGATTGTGTTTCCAAACAAATACCTAAATATTTTTTGGAAATACCGCCTTTTAATGCTAAGCCTTCGTTTAGGTTATTAGCTGTATACATTACGAAGCCCGGTTGTTCCGTTGATACGGTAACTTGACGTCCGCTCTTCTCGTCCTGGACAATTACACTTTCTGGTTTTGAATGATCAAAAAGGAAATAGTGATCGTATCCATGATTTGCTACAAGATTTTGTTTATAGTCCGCCGCTGTTCCATCTTTCATTTGGCGTCCTTTACGGAAATCAAAAGTAGTCCCGTCTACATCTAAAATTTTTCCTGTAGGAATTAATTCCTCATCTAACTCAACAAATTTGCTACTATCTAACGTAATAACGTGCTCCTGAATATCCGACTTTAAGTTACCACTTAAATTAAAGTAACTATGGTTCGTAGCAGTTAAAACCGTCTTTTTATCTGATTCACCTTCGTATGTAATACTTAATTCGTTATCGTTGTTCAGTGTATAGGTTACTTCCATCTGAAGGTTGCCTGGATACCCATTATGACCATCTTCGCTGTTGTACGTTAACGTTAATCCAACTTCTGTATCCTTGGTAAAAGGCTCAACATTCCATACTGCATTATGGAAGGCATTATCCCCACCGTGTAAGTGATGGTTACCTTCATTTTGTGTTAACTGATAGGTTTGGCCGTCAACCTCAAATTGAGCGTTTTCAATTCTCCCAGCAACGCGTCCTGTAAGAGCACCTAAGAAACCAGGGTTTTCTAGATAATCCTCATAATTTTCAAATGCTAGGACAACGTTTTCAAATTTACCATGGCGATCAGGCACTTGAATTTCTGTTATAATTCCACCATAGTTCAAAATAGATACAATCATTCCATTATCATTGGTTAACGTATATTCGTTCCATTCTTCATTCTTCGCTTGCACCTTTTTTGACTGTATATCCACATTCAACATCCTTTCTACTGTAAATAGTTCACTTAAAGAAAAGCATGCCCAACATGTGCGGACATGCTCTCTCTATTATACCTGATTAACAAAAGAAATAAATCGTTTAAACGCTTTTCTTCCAGATTCGTCGGTTTTATATACTCCGGCATCTTCTAATACACGAGCAAACTTGTTACCGAGTTCTTCCTCAAGTATTGAGGTCACATTATTAGAATCAATCAATGGGTGTTTCTCTTGAATCTCTTGAACCCAATCCTGATGATAGTCGGCTACATTAACTTGCTTACCTAGTAAAAATTGTTCAATCGTAGCTAATTCATCTTTAAGACGAGGTGGTAACACAGCTAATCCCATTACTTCAATTAAGCCAATGTTTTCCTTTTTAATGTGATGTACATCTTCATGGGGGTGGAAAATACCCATCGGATGCTCTTCCGAAGTCCGATTGTTTCGCAATACTAAATCTAATTCGAACTCATTACCACGTCTTCGTGCAATTGGTGTAATGGTGTTATGTGGTGTATCATCTGTGAAGGCCACGATATTCGCATCTAAATCACTGTATTGACGCCATTTAATTAATATATCATTCGCTGCATCGACAAGCTTCTCACGTTCCGGATGACGCAGTCGAATCACAGAAAGTGGCCACTTTACAACAGATGCCTTCACATCTGAATAATTATCTAAGGTAAAATTAAATTCTTCCGCAGCATTTGTCATCGCAAATGTATAATGACCAGCTTGATAATGATCATGCGAGAGAATACTTCCGCCTACTATTGGTAAATCAGCATTTGATCCGATAAAGTAGTGTGGGAACTTCTCGGTAAAAGCGGTAATACGCTCGAACGCTTCTTTTGTAATTTTCATTGGACGATGCTCTTTAGAGAAAACAATACTATGTTCATTATAATAAACATAAGGAGAATATTGTAAAAACCAATCTTCCTCTTCTAATGGAACATGAATGACTCGATGATTGGATCGAGCTGGATGTCCGATTCGTCCGACATACCCTTCATTTTCAGCACATAGCAGACATTTTGGATAACTACTGTCTTGCTTCATCTCTTTTTCGCGTTTAATCTGTTCAGGATCTTTTTCTGGTTTGGACAGATTAATGGTAATATCCAATTCACCATATTTCGTATCTGCTTTAAAATGAATGTTTTTTGCAATACGTTTGGTTTGAATATAATTACTATCTTTACTTAATTGATAAAAAAAGTCGGTTGCTTGCTCTGGTGACGCTTTATATTTCTCATAGAAAATACGGTTAACTTCCGATGGCTTCGATAAGAAAACATTCATTATTTTAGCAGTGAGTATTTCACGTGCATCTAGAAGGTTTTCTATAATTCCTTTATCTACTGCTATATCCGCTAACTTTTCCAATAGAGTAGGGATGTCAGCTTCCAGCTTAGGAGCAGCTTCATTAAATTCTGTTTCTTCCATTAAGCCGAGTACTTGGTTTCGTGAATAAATGCGATCACTCGCATCGATCATGTTCTTTTGAATGGCTTGATCCACTAATGTTGTAATAAGGGATGAAACAGTAGTCATGATTTCGCCTCCTTTTGATAACCATTCGGATTCTCCTGATGCCACTTCCATGCATCATGAATAATCTGATGTATATCAGTACGAGAAGGGTTCCAACCAAGTGTTTGCTGTGCTTTTTCTGATGCAGCAATTAACGTACTTGGATCTCCAGCTCTTCTTTCGGCTGTTTGAGCTGGAATAGGATGGCCAGTAACCTTTCTGGCAGTTTCGATGATTTCTTTGACAGAAAAACCTTGACTACTACCGAGATTGAAAATATCGCTTTGACCACCATTTTTCAAATAGCTTAAAGCAAGAATATGAGCATCGATTAAATCCTCAACATGAATATAGTCACGGATACATGTACCGTCTGGTGTATCGTAGTCATCTCCGAAAATTGAAATATAATCTCGTTGTCCAAGCGCTACTTGAAGAACGATAGGAATCAAATGTGTTTCAGGCTGGTGGTCTTCTCCAATTTCGCCTGTACTTCGAGCACCGGCCACATTAAAATATCGTAACGAAACATATTTTATGCCATGTGCGATTTCGGCCCACTTCATCATTTTTTCCATCGTTAACTTTGTCTCACCATATGCATTCGTAGGGTTCGCTGGCACTGTTTCTTTTATTGGAATTTGATTCGTTTCACCGTAAGTTGCTGCAGTTGATGAAAAGATAATATGCTTTACATCAAATTGATTCATGACTTGAAGCAGAACTTGGGTACCGTATACATTGTTATCGAAGTAGTCGAGAGGCACCTCCATTGATTCACCTACTAAGGAATTAGCGGCAAAATGTAAGACACCCTCGATATTTTCTTCGGAAAAAACGTTTTGCAGGAATGATTTATCACGAATATCACCTTGGTAAAAAGATGCTTTAGGGTGTACAGCATGTTTATGACCTGTTTGTAAATTGTCAATTACTACTACATCATATCCTTGGTCAATTAGTTGATAGACAGCGTGTGATCCAATATAACCCGCCCCACCTAGTACTAATACACTCATTAATTTTCCTCCTTTATTTCCTTCGCACCATCACCAATAGATGCTACATAAAAGGTTGGTTCATAACCAATTTTTTCGAGATAGTCACTTTCAATAGCTTGTTTAACAGATTCTACTTTTTCCTTTTCCACAATTGCTATCGCACATCCACCGAAACCAGCACCAGTCATTCGTGCACCAAGTACACCTTCTTGCTTCCATGCTGTTTCAACAATCGTATCGAGTTCTTTTCCCGTTACTTCATAATCATCACGAAGCGAATGATGGGAGGCGTTTACAAGTTGACCGAAGCTTTGTAAATCCCCAGCTTTTAGTTTCTGAAGTGCCTCAATTGTACGAGCATTTTCATAAACAGCGTGCTTTGCTCGTTTCTGATTCACTTCTGAATGGATAAGATGACGATTCTCATCAAATTGTTCTGGTGTCAATTCTCCTAAATTACTAATCGATAACTCTGCTTGTAAATTCTGAAGCGCTTCTTCACATTGCTGTCTTCGCTCATTATATTTTGAATCTGCTAGTTCTCTGCGCTTATTCGTGTTAATAATAATGATGTCATAATCATTCAATTCAATCGGAGCATACTCATAATCTAGCGTATCGCAGTTTAACAAGATTGCGTGATTTTCTTTCCCCATTCCAATCGCAAACTGGTCCATAATTCCACTATTAACCCCAATATATTTATTCTCTACTTTTTGACCAATTTGAACCATTCGGATCCGGTCGATAGAAAGGTTATAAAGATTATCTAGTAGCACTCCTGTTACGAGTTCAATCGAAGCAGAAGAGGAGAGACCAGCTCCATTTGGTATATTTCCATAGTAAAGGACATCGAAACCGTGCGGAATATCAAATCCTTCATCTAGAAAATACGTTGTCATCCCTTTTGGATAATTTGCCCATCCGTCAGCCTTGTTAAAAGAGAGGTCGTCTAGAGAAACTTTCACGATCCCTTTTTCAGAAAAGTTTTTTGAGTATAAATGGATAAAATTATCTTTTCTAGGAAGCGCTAATGCATACGTACCAAATGAGATAGCTGCCGGGAAAACATGACCGCCATTGTAATCTGTATGTTCTCCTATTAAATTAATACGTCCAGGTGCGAAGAACACACGTGGCTCTTCTGAATGTTGGAATGTTTGCTGAAAGTCTTTTTTTAATGTTGAGATATCCAAAGTAACTCCCCCTTTAAACTTAATTAAGTTAATTTATAAAGAGTATATCGTATTTTGTAAAGATAAACAAGAGGGTAATACGTTAATTCTTAGTTCGAAATGAGAATATGGGAAAGGGAAGGATTCATGAGTGTTTTTAAAATAAAAAAGCTGACGATTGATCCCATCTCGACAATCGCCAGCAAGTAGTTAAATATATTTTATTCGATTTTTAGCGGATTCTCTTGGAACGCCCTTTACTACTTTGCTAGGATAACCGATGTAGAGCATTCCGACAATTCGTTCATCGTCTTTCAGCCCAATTAATTGACGGGTTTCTTCACAGTCTGAAAGTTTTCCTGTTTTCCAAAAAACACTCATACCTTCTTCTTCTGCTAATAAACTTAAGTTCTGTATTACACAGCTTGTAGCGGCATAGTCTTCCTCACGTAGCTTTTCGTCCTCGTGAAGTTTGTTAATAACAAACATAATAAATGGGATGCTTTTAATTTTCTCATATCCCGTATCGCTAACCACCTTAGCTTGTTCCGGGTCAGTAACTTTATTTTTTTCAACCGCAATTTTACGGTTAATTTCTGCTAACTTTTCTTTTGATTCGTCCGTTATAAAGACAAATCTCCATGGTTCCGTTAGTTTATGGTTTGGTACATAAACTGCTGTTTCAAGAAATTCCTCAATTAAGGAAGGTGAAACAGGTTTATCAGAATAGACGGAAACGGAACGACGGTTTTTCATAATCGATGTTAAATCCATCAGATAGCACCTCTTTTTATTGATAACAATTATCAACTGAATTATATCACAGTGCTACAAGCTATAGTCAAGAGATGAGCGCTTTCATTCATGTGAATTACGATTTAATCGTAAAGTTTAAAAATAGTTCTATCGTGGAAAACAAATAAATTATCTTTCTATTATTCTCGTGCAATTTCTAAAAACTAGTAGAAAACTTTACAAGTAGATGTATAAAAGCATAGGATGTTGCCCCATAATGACAAATATGACAAGCCCTCGTAATATAGTAATCTTTGTTACCGTCTTTTAAAATCACTGTAACCACACTCGATTTTTACTATGTTATAGTGGAGCTTGTCAACATGGAAGGAGGCAACATGGATGAAAAAGTTTTTATTATCCATTGGTGTTATTACTGGAGCGTTATTCGTAGTAGTGCCTGTTTCAGCGGCAGAATATGAGGTGCAAACAGGAGACAGCCTTTGGCAAATTGCTAAAGAGCATGACACAACGGTGACGGAATTAAAAGAAATCAACCAACTAAGATCAAACATCATACATCCAAACCAAACGTTGGAGATAAATAAAGAGATTACTTATGTTGTAGAAAAAGGTGATTCCTTAAGTTCCATTGCTAAGAAATTTGAAGTTGAAGTAGAAGATATAAAAGAATGGAACAATCTAGAGACAAATCTCATTATCATAGGTGAAGAGCTAGAGATAAGAGAAATCAACCAAAATACAAGTGAACATATAATAGAAGAAACTAATAATGAGTCGGCTGAGAAAGAAGAGACGCCGGTCGCTACAGAACCTGCTGTAGAGTCAGCACCTAAGAAAGAGGAGAAAGCTTCGACTAAGAATGAGGCGAATGAGTCTATTAAAGTAGAAGCAACTGCTTATACAGCAGAATGTGATGGTTGTTCAGGAATCACTGCAACAGGTATAAACTTATTAGAAAATCCTAATATGAAAGTTATTGCCGTTGATCCTAGTATTATCCCATTAGGTACGAGAGTACATGTAGAGGGCTATGGAGAAGCAGTCGCTGCGGATACTGGTGGAGCAATTAAAGGAAACAAAATCGATATTCATGTCCCAACAAAGCAAGAAGCATATAACTGGGGTAGAAAGACTGTAGAAGTAACAATCTTAAATTAGATGAAATAATTATTAGAAACCTAGCACATCAGTTGCTAGGTTTCTCTGTTGTTTAGGAATGCGGTCTGATCTGCTAATAGAAAAACATTATCAATTTGATGAAAACCGTAAAAACATGAGGAGAAATATTTTTGAAAGTAATAAATGCTGCTTTCTCGAATAAAATATCGTATAAATCAACAAAAGTAAAAGAATTCAAAAGTATACGGTTGCTATTTATAAGAATATCTATTATAATTTTAACAACGTTGTTATTTTATTATTATTGTATTTGCAAACGATTACAAGATTAGATGGGAGAGGTAGTCATGAAAAAGAAATATGTACTTGTTGGTCCAGGTGGAAGAGCTGAATTTTTCTATGGTGCAATGGTGCGAGATTTCCAAGAAACGTGTGAGCTTACAGCATTTTGTGATGTGAATCAAACACGTATGGACTATGCAAATAAACTTTTAAAGGACAAATATGGAACAAACCCAGTAAATACGTATAAAGCAGAAGAATTTGAGCAAATGATCGAAACAGAAAAACCAGATATCGTAATTGTTACATCTGTGGATCGTACACATCATCGTTATATTATCCGCGCTATGGAATTAGGGTGTGATGTTATAACAGAAAAGCCAATGACAGTAGACGCAGAAAAAACACAGCAGATTATCGATGCAGTGGAGCGAACTGGCCGTGAAGTTCGAGTAACATTTAATTATCGTTATGCGCCACATAATACGAAGATTCGTGAACTAATCCGTGATGGTGTTATTGGTCAAGTGAATTCCGTACATTTCGAATGGGCATTAGATACACAGCATGGTGCGGATTACTTTAGAAGATGGCATCGTGACAAGCGTAATAGTGGTGGACTTTTAGTTCATAAGTCTACACACCATTTTGACTTAGTTAATTTCTGGTTGGATACAGAGCCGGAAAAGGTGTATGCAATCGGTGGTCTTCGTTATTATGGTAGAGAGAATGCGGAGGAACGTGGTGTGACACAATTTTATAGTCGTGCACACGGTAGTGAAATTGCTAAAGATGATCCGTTTGCGATTGATTTGGAGTCCAATGAGCATTTAAAGAACATGTATTTAGATGCTGAGAAAGAAGATGGTTATCACCGTGATCAGAGCGTCTTTGGTGACGGGATTAACATTGAAGATACTCTAGGTGTTGCTGTTACGTATAAAAACAAAGCGATACTTACGTATTCACTAAATGCTTATCTACCTTGGGAAGGATTCCATGTTGTATTTAATGGAACAAAAGGTAGAATCGAAGCAGAGGTACGTGAACAATCGTATATTAACTCTGGTGGAGATAAAGAAGATGAAGGTAAACTTCATTCAAAAGTACTTCGTGTACTACCTATGTTTGGAGAGCCATACGAAGTAGAGGTAGAAGAAAAAGAAGGTGGCCATGGCGGAGGAGATCCGGTATTACTTAATGATTTATTCGGTGTGCCGGAAGAAGATGAGTTTAACCGTGCTGCTTCTCATGTTGACGGTGCGATTTCCATATTAACTGGAATTGCCGGAAATGTTTCATTAAACACTGGGCAAGCTGTTTATATTAAAGATTTAGTAGATTTAAAGCGTAAATAATTAAGTGGGATAGAGCGAGAGGAGAAATCCTCTCGTTTTTATTTAAAGATAAGAAAGTATAAAAATCTGGGTCGTTTTTTGCTCTACCACAGTCTTTATGACTGTGGTATCTTTATAGTATGAAGAAAAATATATTAAA
>NZ_JACHON010000030.1 GCF_014206945.1 Gracilibacillus halotolerans | reverse complement strand
GTCCTTTTTGCTTCGAAGCTTTGGACACCTCGTATCATACCAAGGGGGCTCTCTTTCGTTCAACCCTCAAATTTCTTCATTACAGGAATGCTCCTCTATTGCTAAATTATTCCTATAGTCTATAATAAAATAAAAATACGACAATATTCGAGGAGAGAATAAAATGATGTTTGAAAAATTCAAGCAAACTATTCGTAATAGAAAACAATCGGCCGAAAACAATGAAAAGACTGTTAACCTTGATGAGAGTGAAATAGAAGAACTAAAAGAAAAATCAGAATAGATGGAAGAAGAGGAAATTCAAAAGAATAAAAAGCATTTTTCAGAAGATGGATTGTGGAGTAAGATCCAGAAATTCTCTAAAAAAGCGGGTTCGTCTGTGATCTATGCGGTACTACTTCTATATTTCACCATGTCTAAAGAAGAAGTTCCAGTAAAGGTTAAAGCAACGATTGCCGGTGCTTTAGGCTATTTCATTTTACCATTAGATTTAATTCCAGATGTTGCTCCAGGAGTAGGCTTTACAGATGACCTTGGAGTGTTAATTGCTGCTTTAGTGGCTGTAGCAATGTATATTGATGAAGATACAAAGACACAGGCTAGGAACAAATTGAAAGATTGGTTTGGAAATGATGTAGACACATCCGTTGTGGACGAAAAAATATAGGATTTCTTGCACAAATTTGCACTTATTAAATAACCGCTTATCCTTAAAGGGTAAGCGGTTTGTAATTTACAACGTAGTAATAATCGGTCCTTCACTCGTTACAATAATGGTATGCTCATACTGGGCTACATAGCTTTCTTTTGTTAAATAAGCCCAATCATCATCAGCTAGATAGACTTCCTCTTCCAATGAAGAAATAAATGGTTCAAAGGCAATAACCATTCCCTCTTTCAAAGTTTCATTATCCCAGCGAGAATAGTAGTTAAATATATGATCTGGTGCTTCATGAATCGAACGGCCGATTCCATGTCCAGTTAAATTCTTTATTACGGTTAAGTCATACTTCTTTGCTACATTATGTACAGCAGCACCAATGGCACTTGTTTTTGCTCCTGGTTTAATCTCTCTCAGACCTACTTCAAATGCCTCTTTAGCAACCTCGCACACTTTTTGGGCAATTAATTGCCCTTTTCCAACAACAAAAGAAATTCCCGTGTCTGCAAAATATCCGTTTTTAGAACCGGAAACATCAATATTAATCAGATCTCCTTCTTGAAGGACTCTATCTTGTGGAATTCCGTGGGCTACTTCTTCATTTACACTGATACATGTATAACCCGGAAAATCGTATATCCCTTTTGGCGCAGATTCCGCTCCTTCTTTTTTAAATAGCTCACCAGCTAATTCATCGAGTTCTTTTGTCGTTATCCCTGGCCTAGTTGACTGAACTAGTTCATCACGTATTGCCCCGCATATTTTACCTATTTCATTTAATCCATTAAAATCTTCTTCATTTCTTGCAATCATAATGGAACCTCTCTCTTTCAATTATTTTATCATTCACATTTTATTTAAATTTTAGCACAGTCAGAACAGCTTTTTCCTTTATATTATCATTACAATTATATTTCAAGCAGCTATCTTACTAAAACCCATTACATTATTAATCTTTAATAACCAACCCCAACAAACTAGCAAATTGAACTGCTTGATACGAAAATACTTTACATCCTTTTAATTCATTTATAGATACTTGGAGAGTTTCAAATTCACAGGAGCTAATATCAATTCCTTTTAAAGATGTCTGCTCAAAGCTTGCTTCGTTTAGATTACACTTACTGAATTCTATCTTTTTAAACTTGCAATCGTAAAAATCAGCATTTTGTAATAGAACTTCATTAAAAATCACTTTTTCAAGCTTTGAATTTCCGAATCCAGCTAATTCTAATTGAACATTGTCAAAACGGACATTTCCTAATGATGATTCTGGAAACTGACAACCAACTAATTTACTATTTAAAAATTCTACTCGATGAATAGAACCTTTAGTCATATTCACATTAGACATTTCACAGTTTTCAAAACGCACATCGGTCATATCTATACGTTGAAAATCTGTATTGGTAAACTTACTTCTTTTTATCACAACATTATCCAGTTTTACTCGCTCTATTATCCCATCGGTAAATTCTGCGTCAGTTATTTCACAATTTTCTAAAAGATGATCTTCGTCATAAAATATTTCTTCAAATCTTGTCTTTGGTAAGCTCATAGCTAATTTAGGTGTGTCAATCTTCACCTTGTACCCTCTCCTATCAAATTGCACATCCATAAACATTTTATTTTAAAATCAAGTGCTGCCTTTATACCTCACTCTTTCTTCATTATATACTACTTGCTAACAACTATCACTTGCACATAAGAAATGTTGATTTCTTCTTTAGAAACATGCAATTACTTCTTCAGGCTTCGTATATTTCTAACTATTTTGGTTAAACTAACTACATATGCTGAAAAGATGGAGGCCACTATGCGACGCCGTTCAACTAAACAAAAAAATCATCCTACTTTTCCGCTCAAGTTGAGCGAATTAAGACAGATGCTCGACTCAGAGTTAATCAATAGTCAAGATTTAAGTTTCACAGTCTATAAACAAGCTAACAAAAAAGTAGCTGTATTTTATATACCTTATCTTGTCGACCAACAAAAGGTCGAACAATTAGCGTTACAAAGCTTGTTAGATATGCAAACGGAATGGACAAGCGATACTATTTTAAGTGAAATACCACTGGCTCTTGGAAAAAAAGATTCAGATATTTCTTCTATTATAAAGAAAGTTACTGAAGGAAGAATCTGTATTTACGTAGAGAAAGAAAATGAAGCTATTACATATGAGCTTGCAAAATCCGAAAAACGTGGAATTGAAAAGGCCGAAACAGAGTCAATAGTTATAGGGCCTCAAATTGCTCTTACAGAATCCCTAGCAAGTAACTTGAATGTCATTAACATGCGGGTGAATATTCCTGATTTAGCAATGGAGAGAATTGATGTAGGGAAAAGAAACCCCAAAGAAACAAGAATGATTTATATCCAATCCATTGCAAATGAAACAGATGTTAATACGATGAGACAGCGACTATCCGAGCTTGAGGTAGACATGATAGAAGACATACATATGCTGAAACAGTATATACTAGACTCGTCTTTCTCCGTGTTCCCACAATATGTATCTTCCGAGTTGGTAGATCGTTCTGTGTATTCCTTAAAAGAAGGGAAAATTGTCGTTTTAATAGAAGATAGTCCACTTGCACTTATAGCCCCTTCTACTTTTTTTAGTTTTTTTGAATCGACGGAAGACCGCTATTTTCATTGGGAATTGAGCACTTTTATTAGAATTCTTCGTTTTATAGCAGCGTTTGTTACCATATTATTAACACCTATGTACGTCGTCGCAACAACTTTCCATTTTGAGCTCATTCCATCTCAACTGCTTGTTACGCTTGGAGAATCTCGGGCAATTGTCCCTTTTCCACCTATTATAGAAGTTATTTTATTGGAATTAATCATCGAGTTACTACGTGAGGCTGGAGCTAGACTTCCAACCAAAGTTGGTCAAACTATTGGTATTGTGGGAGGAGTAGTAGTTGGAACAGCAGCAGTTCAAGCAGGTATCACAAGTAATATTCTAATTATTCTTGTAACTTTGAGTGCTTTAGCTTCCTTTTCTACACCAAATTATATTATGGGGAATACCATTCGACTCATCCGTTTTCCGCTTATCATATTGGCAGCCTATTATGGAATAATTGGTCTCATGTTTGGTATCTGTTTATTAATCATTCATTTAATCCGTTTACAATCACTAGGCAGACCTTATTTAGCACCACTTTACCCACTAAGATTAGCTGACTTTAATAAAGTGTTCTTTCGATTACCGGAACAATACCAAGGCAAAAGGTTTTTATCTTATCGATTGAAAGATAGGCGACTGTTTAACAGAAGAGAAGCTACGAAAAAGAAAGATACTTACTAGTAGGAGTTTGAAATGAAAAAAACTATACAAGTACCTATACACAATCAATTTCGAGCCTTCTATATGTTCTTTGTTATATTTTCTATGCAGGCTGGTGTTGGGATA
The DNA here is from genome assembly GCF_014206945.1 of Gracilibacillus halotolerans. Lineage (GTDB taxonomy): Bacteria > Bacillota > Bacilli > Bacillales > Amphibacillaceae > Gracilibacillus > Gracilibacillus halotolerans. Next base: position 15,037 of record NZ_JACHON010000030.1, on the reverse strand, counting down.
CTCGGTACACCCCGCATCGTTTTCCTAGAAGCTGGCCACGATGCGTGGATTTCCATCATCCTTACTTATTTGTATGTTGTCATATTGCTCATGATTATGCTCTATATACTCAGGCAATATGACAATCATGACATATTAGGAGTACAAGCAGATTTGTTTGGTAATTTTATTTCAAAAGTGATAGGAACAATTTACCTTGTTTATTTTTCTTTGCAGCTGCTTTCGATTCTCGTCACGTATATTGAAGTAATTAAGGTGTTCGTTTTTCCAAAAAGTCAATCTCTCATTTTAGGTTTGATGCTTATCATTCCCGTCGTTTATACTCTTTTAGGTGGTTTGCGAGTTACGATTGGCGTCGTTTTTATTTTTATCTTTTTAACCTATTGGGTGTTAATATTACTGATTGAACCACTTCGTCAAATTGATTTTCTTAACTTCCTACCTATCATGGATCGAGGAATTTCAGATATTATGCGAGGTGTAGTAGCGAACGCTTATACATTTAGCGGTTTTGAAATATTGTTTTTTATTTACCCATTTGTTCAAGGTAAGGACAGAATGACAAAGCCAATAATTCTTGGAACTTCAGGCATTAGCTTATTAATACTATTGTCAACAACCATTGCGATTGGTTTTTTAAGTCCTGATCAGTTGCAACGAAGAATTTGGCCCTTATTAAATTTATACAAAATTCAAACGTCACCAATTATAGAGAGATTGGATTATGTAGTTATTGCGGAATGGATGATGGTCGTTTTACCAAAAGCCATTCTACTTATGTGGTGTATTTCCTATATTGCTATACGAATGTACAACTTTCCCAAGAAAGCTAGTATATATGTTTTTTCTATAATCATACTCGTCTGTATCCCCTTTTTCAACGAGCATTTTGTCATACAAAAATTAATTGATTCTACCAAATATATTGCTTATGGATTAGTTTATATCTACCCTTTATTTCTTCTCCCTCTTGTAGTAATAAAGAAGAGAGTACAAAGAAAGAAGAAAGGAAAAAATCATGCAAATCGTTAAAATTTCATTTATTGCTGTCGTCGTAATTTTACTTCAAGCTTGCCTTTCTCCATCCCGCTTAGAGGAAACAGCCATCATTAATACTCGTGGAGTAGATTTAGTAGAAGAGGACGGTCAGAGATTTATAGAAGCAACCATTATTCCTTATATTTTCGACCCAGAAGCGGCAGAATCAACAAGCTTATTAGTTGGCCGTGGGACAACCGTAAAGGACGCTCGCACCAATGCTGAAAAGCAATCGCCTTATCCGTTATCTCCAGGTAAAATTAATATGGATTTTTATGGGGAAGAGGCTGCAAAAGCCGGGATACTTCCCTTCCTCAATACGTTAATTCGTGACGCGCGTGTATCGGATAGAATGCAACTCGCTATAACCACTAAAACAGCTAGAGAGTTTCTGGAGTATAAACAAGAGATCACTACTGTTAATACAACAGAATATTTACAGGACTTAACTAAAAAAGAAATAGATTTAGATATCTTACCGAGAAATACATTAGAGTACTTTACACGATTAATTAGACAAGTAGGCATTGACCCTATCCTCCCCATTCTGGGATTTCATGATGAGAAACCTACCATTACAGGAGCTGCTTTATTTAAAGAGGATAAGTATGTAGGTGAAGTATCCTTAATGGAATCCTTTTTCATTAATCAATTGAGGAAAGCTGTGAACGAGACTCCGCTAAATGCTCGTGTGCCTAAAGAGAATTATAAAGATATGATAGCCTATGAGAGTGAACCTACGGAAGATGAAGAATTCGTTTACTTATCACTTAACTTAAGTAAAGGTAAAGGAACAATAAAGCTTGATGATTTTGATTCACTATCTTTCAAGGCAGATATAAAAATGAGGGTAGAATTATTAGAAACTTCTATCCCAATGGATATCAAGACAGCAGAAACTTCTAAAAGATTAGAAAAAGATATAGAGGCTTACTATCAGGCTGAGTACGAGAAACTATTTGAAAAGCTTCAGAGTCACAATGTTGATTCATTTGGACTTGGTCGAAAATATGTAGCGACTAGAAAAGGAAGTAAAACAACCGCTAAAGAATGGTATGAAAAATATAATAATGCCACCATGGATTTTAAGGTTAATGTTACGATTGTAAACTATGGAACGATAGATTAAAGCATATCAAATAGGTATCCTGTTCAGATGGGATGCCTTTGCTGATTCTTTTTAACATGATATTCCCTCCTTAAAGTAAAAAGAGGCTGGGACATAACTAATTTTTGCTACGTTAAAGGCGAACAATAAAGTAAGGGGGTATTAATTACGCAGACAAAACACGAGACTCCTGCAGAAAAAGCACGAGCCGAGGGATTACAGGATGTAATTCAGTTCGGCGTTGCAACAGGACGTTGCGTTATTCGCCGAACATCAACAATAAAGTTTGCTGAATTTTTTGTAATTAGTTGTGTCCGTGCCTGCTGTATAGGAAACACTGTGAAAGTGTAGTTCTTGAACAGATGTTGACTTATGCCCTATGGGTAAAAGCGATGTGTTTTAACGAAGTAATTATAAAAAAGCGTACAAGCCGAACTGATTCTAACGAATCGTTCGGCTTGTAGTATGATTAAATACTTTTGTCCCAGCCTCTTCAAAAAAATGCTCAGTTATTTTCTATCCCAAAAGCGCTGTTGGGCAATTGCGTTAACAAATTCTTTACCAAAGTTAGCATTATTGGCAGCAAACACAACACCTGCTAAGTTGTTTTCATTCGTTGTTTTTATAAATGATTGACCTGTAGAAGCTACTCCAATTGGTTTATAATATTTATAGGCCACTTGAACGAAGTGTACCATGTCAGCATTGAATTTAGCCATGTTCTTCACTTGACCGCCAACCACATATAAAGCATCAAATAAATATGGACTAGATGTCAAGAACGTTTCATCTACTTTTAGAGTGGAGCCGTCAGAACCTGTCACAACTCCCAGAGTGCTACTTACTATTTTGAAAAATACTCCATTCTGTTGCAGAGTCGTAAGTGCATGCTTCACTTCATTAGTATCAAATCCATCCCCAATCAATACGCCGACTTTCTGTGTGAATGCGTATTTTGGTGTTGAGGCCTGACTTAATGATGGATAGCTCGTAGAGACATTAACGTGAGTTCCTTCAGGTCGTTGGACACCGATATTATCCGCAACAATACAAGCTAACTCCCTATCCACATTAACTAACTGATTAACATTATGCTGACGAACTGATTCACTCTTTACTTTACCAAGTTGATAACTAAACCCTTCAATGGTGTGTTCTTTTTCTATAGGTGTTAAGCTATTCCAGAAGATTCTCGTCTGGGTATAAAAGTCATTAAATGATGGACTTCTTCCGCGTATAACGTGTCCCGATACTCTTTTCGGATATTGTTCATAACCACCTTGCTCGGGTGGAGTTGTATATGGTGTATTGTTAGCGAGGGAGTTTGGATGGTAATTGATTTGATCAATATCAATTCGCTGTCTCATAAACCCTCTTCTTGTGTTGTTATGGAACGGGCATAGTGGCTTGTTAATCGGTAATTCATCGTAATTGGCACTTCCTAGACGGTGATGCTGTGTATCACGATAAGCAAATAATCTACCTTGCAGAACAGGGTCATTTGAGAAACCTATTCCTGGTACAACGTTAGCAGGGTTAAATGCAACTTGCTCTGATTCGGTAAAATAATTATCTATATTTCTATTCAATGTTAGCTTTCCAACTATTTGAACTGGGATGAGCTCCTCAGGCCAAAACTTTGCTGGGTCAAGTATGTCAAAATCATAGTTAAATTCATCCTCTAGTGGGATAAGTTGAACTCCTAATTCATACTCTGGATAAGCCCCCATATCAATAGCTTCGCGTAAATCTTTTCGATGAAAGTCTGGATCAATGCCACCCAGTTTAATAGCTTCGTCTTGTAACAGAGAATGAACCCCAAGAACTGGTTTCCATACAAATCGAACAAAGGTTGCCTTACCTTCTGCATTAACAAATAAATAGGTGTTAATGGACCACGATTCCATCATACGATAACTTCTTATAATGCCACGATCCGACATTATCCATGTAACCATATGCAGAGATTCTGGGTTAGTCGCTACATAATCCCAAAAACGATCATGGGCTCCAGTTGCAGTTGGGATATCATCATCTTGTTTTGATTGATAAGCGTGGATAACATCAGGGAATTTCATTGGATCTTGGACGATAAGGACTGGCATAGCAATCATTGTTAAGTCATAATTACCTTCCTCTGTATAAAATTTCACCCCTTTACAACGTAAGTCTCGTGCTGTATCATACGAACCTTTCGGCCCTTGAACGGTGGAAAAACGACAAGTTATCGGCGTCTTTTTTCCTGCCTCTTGAAGAAAACCTGCTTTAGTAACATGACTCAGCGATTGATAGGTTTCAAATTCACCATGTGCACTATAACCTCTCGCGTGAACGACTCGTTCAGGAATTTCTTCACGGTTAAAATGTCCAAATTTTTCTAAGTACTGAAAGTCTTCCATTAACGCTGGACCGCGTTCCCCTGCCTTCAATATTTCCTCGTCATTAGAAACTTTTAAATTTTGTTTAGTTGTCAGTGGCTTTCCTTTGTTCTGAATACGATATTGATCTAATTGCTGTTGCTTTGCATTCGTCTGATTTGGTATTTTCCGCTCTTTCGGTGTCTTATCATCCATGTTATCACCCATCCTAAATTTTTTTTAATCCACTTATATGTGTATGCTCTATATTTCCGCCTAGAACTAACGCATGACAATAGCACACATATAATTTTTATTACCATATAGTAGTATTACCTACAAAGGAGGATAATTTTCATGGTTTCAGAAAATTTTATACAAAATGGGTTATTTTCACAGGGTCTGCCAACTTATTCTAACGACACTCCTTATATCCAAGATATTCTAGCAACTATTTGTATGGCTAGTAAATCACTTGATACTTACCCACATATTAACCAAATCCCCCCTATTACAATCGTCGAAAAGGAGTTGCTACGACCATGACAAAACTAGCTATGATGACTGCCACTGAACTAGCACCTCTTATTCAGTCTAAGCAATTGTCTCCGGTCGAATTAACGGAGCATATATTACAACGGATAGAAAAGATGGACCCTCTTTTAAAAACGTATATTACACCAACACCAGAGAATGCTCTTCAACAAGCGCAACAGATAGAAAAAGAAATTATGAAAGGTGATTACAAGGGGCCACTCCACGGTATTCCAATCGGTATAAAAGACAATTATAATACGAAAAATGTTCGAACAACAGTTGGTTCTAAGCTCTTTAGAGATTTCATACCAAAAGAAAATGCGACAACAGTTGATAAATTATTAGACGCTGGAACAATCGTACTTGGAAAGCAAAACATGCATGAATTTGCTGCTGGGTCTACTGGTACTAATCCATTCTATGGAACTACACGGAAGCCTTGGAACATTCACTACATGCCTGGTGGATCTAGTGGTGGCGGTACGGCTGCTTTAGCAGCAGGACTTTCCACTTTGGCAACTGGTACAGATACATTTGGGTCCATTCGTCAACCAGCTGCCATTTGTGGTGTGTATGGGCTAAAACCTACCTATGGATTAGTTAGTACACACGGCATCTTTCCAACTGCATGGTCATTAGATACAGCTGGACCGATGGCTCGTTCCGTCTCAGACCTAGCTATTATGTTAGATTATATGGCAGGATACGATTCAAGAGATCCTGCTAGCTTAAAAATAACACCTCCTAAATATTCAACCAACCTAGATAGAGAGATGAAGAATTTAAAGATTGGTATCCCTACTTATTATTTAGAAGGTTTAGAGGCAGATGTGGAAAAAATATTTTTCCTCGCTTTACGCACACTTCAGCAATTAGGGGCGGAAATCTATGAAATCAATATTCCTGAATTAGAAATGTCCACCTATTCAGCCTATTCGATTGTTACTAGTGAAGCATCTACTGTCCATTATGATTGGCTCCAACAATACCCGGAAGACTATTCACAAGATATTCGAACCTTTTTCTTATCAGGAACACTACTACCACCTTCGTATTATATCGAGGCACAACAAGCGAGACGGGTGATGGTAAACGCTCTTAAACCAATATTTAATCAAGTAGATGTATTACTCGCACCTACCATTCCTTATACAACTCCTGCTTTCCAAGAGCAATGGGTGACCCAAAATCTAAATGTAGTAAAGCATTCCATGCCGTTTACATCTCCTATAAACCTAACAGGTGTACCGAGTCTGGCTACTCCAATGGGAAGAGATCAAAATGGTCTCCCAGTCGGTATGCAATGGATTGGAAGTCATTTATCTGAGAAGCTATTACTCCAGATAGGAAAAGCATGGGAAGATACAATCCCACTTCATAACACATTGGAAGGGACATAAGCATTTGGCTGAGTCCCTTTTACTATAAAGCACAACTCTTTCATTCCTAGCTATTATTAATAGGGCCTTCTATGATACATTAATAGAAAGAGTAAACTACTTAGGTAGGTGGAGATATAAATGGAAAAAATTATGATTGTTGAAGATGATGCCAAAATAGTAGAACATTTACGTAACTATTTGGAGAAATATAACTATGTGGTTACAGTCGTCACTGATTTTGATCATGTATTAGAACAATTTAAAAAAGACCAACCAAAACTTGTCCTATTAGATATAAATCTACCTAGCTATGACGGATATTATTGGTGTCGACAAATAAGAAAAGAATCTATCTGTCCTGTCATATTTATATCCGCTCGAACCGGAGATATGGACCAAATCATGGCACTTGAAAACGGTGGAGATGATTTTATTACAAAACCCTTCCATCCCGATATTGTCATAGCTAAAATTCGTAGTCACTTGCGTAGAGCATATGGGGAATACGCTTCTCAAATGCAGGAAAGAGTAATTCAGCTAGAAAATTTACGTTTATACCCAGAACGAATGGAATTACATTTCGGCAATCAGTTGTGTACCTTAACTAAAAAGGAGAGTGATATTTTAGAAATGCTAATAGAACGTTATCCTCGAGTTGCTGGAAGAGAGGATCTACTAATGAAGCTTTGGGATGACCAAGCTTATGTAGACGAAAATACATTAAACGTAAATATCACTCGTGTTCGAAAAAAACTTCAAGAATTAGGTATTTCAGAGGCGATTGAAACAGTCAGAGGAGCAGGTTATCGAGTTCGCGTCTCTTGGAATGAGGGAGAAAAATGAAACTTTTTATTCGTGAGCATCTTCTACTTTTTTGTTTACAAATCGTACAAGTCAGCATCATTCCTGCCCTTTTTTGGCTAGATGGTTATCAAAATACTGGAGTACTTTTTTATAGTGTTGTATTGTCATCTTTCTTTTTTACGATTTATCTTCTTTATAGGTATTTGTCGAGAAAAAATTTTTATCTCAAATTACAACAATCCATTGAAACTATAGAAGAATCTCTTGCAACTACCGATCATGCCCCCATTGCAGAGGCACTGGACCAACTATTGAAGAAACAATATCGTTTATACCAAGAACAACTTTTAGAAGCAGAAGAACAACAAAGTGAGCACCTATTATTTATGGATAGGTGGGTCCATCAAATGAAAACTCCGCTATCCGTCATAGAGCTTACCGCTCAAACATTAGATGAACCTGAGTCATCTAGTATTCGTGAAGAAACAGATAGAATGCGAAATGGACTGAATACCGTTCTATATATGGCAAGACTTCGAACCATCGCGGAAGACTTTCATATTAAACCGGTTGATCTCCAGCAACTCCTACACGAAGTTAATCAAGAAAACAAACGATATTACATAAGAAATAATGTGTTTCCACAATTAAAGGTAGAACGAGAAAAAATAACGGTTGGAACGGATGAAAAGTGGTTGTTTTTTATTGTTTCGCAATTAATTCAAAATGCTGTGAAATATTCAGCTGGGATTTCAAAGAACATTACACTTTCTATTTATGAAAAAGCTGGTGAAGCTGTATTAGAAATTCAAGACTATGGAATTGGTATTCCGAAGACAGATCTAAAACGGGTTTTTAACCAATTTTTCACTGGAGAGAACGGCCGTGCTTATAGAGAATCTACAGGTATGGGGCTCTATTTAGTGAAGCAAGTTATTCACCATTTAGACCACCGCATCGAGTTAGAGTCAGAAGTTGGAGATGGTACAGTAGTTCGAATTATATTCTCTAGCACACAAAACCTTACACGAATGTAAGGTTCGTGAAAGAAAAATCGATAGTTAATAAGGAAGATCAGAGGTTATACTGAGGCTAGAATAAAAAAAGAAAGGAAAATGACTATGCTTCAGTTAAAGAAAGTAAGTAAAATCTATGAAGGTAAAGTTGCTTATCGCGCACTTACCGATATTGACTTAGACGTCGAATCAGGCGAATTTGTTGCGATTATGGGTCCGTCTGGGAGTGGAAAAACCACACTATTGAATATTATTTCTACCATTGATTCTCCCACAACTGGAGAAGTAAAAATAGACGAAAAAAACCCTCATCAACTAAAAAAGAACGAGCTTGCTAAATTTCGCAGAAACGAACTAGGATTTATTTTTCAAGACTTTAATTTGCTTCATACATTAACCGTTGAGGAAAACATCGTATTACCGATGACATTGGATGGTAAACGTGTGAAAGAAATGAAAAAGAAAGCAGCAGAAATTGCAATGACACTAGGAATCTCACCAATATTGAGTAAGCGTACTTTTGAGATTTCTGGGGGTCAAGCACAGCGTGTAGCTATTGCTCGTGCCATGATTCATCAACCAAAGCTATTATTAGCAGATGAGCCAACAGGTAATTTAGATTCAAAATCATCGAAAGATGTTATGGAGATGCTTGTCAACATTAATAAACAAGAGAAAACTAGTTTATTAATGGTTACCCATGATCCCCAAGCTGCAAGCTATTCAGACCGTGTTATATTTATCCGAGATGGGAAACTTCATTCTGAAATCTACTGTGGAGAAAGTAGACAAGCATTCTTCCAAAAGATTATGGATATGCTTTCCTTGATGGGAGGCGATAGCAGTGACTATTCGTCAATTCGCGTTTAAAAATGTCTTTAGAAATAAAAGACTTTATATCGCCTACTTCTTAAGTAGCTTGTTTACCGTTATGATATTTTTTACGTTTGCTTTATTTGCCTTCCATCCGACCTTTTCTGCAGAAGGATTTAATCAATATGCGATGTTTGGGATGGCAGTTGCTGGAGGTATAATCTATATTTTTTCTTTCTTCTTTGTATTGTACTCGATGAGTTCTTTTCTTCAATCTAGAAAGAAAGAATTTGGATTATTAATTCTATTAGGTGCCTCCGACAGACAAATACGGCGGATGGTTTTCATGGAAAATCTTTTAATAGGATTTCTTGCAACAATAGGCGGTATTGCCACAGGTATCTTATTTTCTAAAGCTATTCTATTAATTGCGGAGAATATTTTAATTATTGAAGAATCCCTGCCATTTTATTTTCCAACAATGGCCATTGCCGTGACATTTATTAGCTTTATTTTACTTTTCCTATGTATCTCTTTCTTTGTAGCATTTATTCTTCGAACGAAGAAATTAATCGAATTGATTAAAGGTGACAAACAATCTAAGGGTGAGCCAAAAGCTTCGATAATCCTATCGATAATAGCTACCATATTATTGGCTGCTGGATATATAACTGCATTACAAGTCGAGGGGCTTGATGTTCTTGCTGCGATGATTCCTGTTATTCTCGTCGTTACAATAGGAACATATCTGCTATTCACTCAATTAAGTGTCTACATCCTTCGTTACCTAAGAAGAAATAAACTTATATTTTGGCGAAAAACGAATATGGTCTTATTCTCCGATTTATCGTTCCGAATGAAGGATAATGCAAGAACATTTTTCATGGTGGCAATTATTTCTACTGTAGCTTTTAGCGCAATTGGGACATTATATGGACTACAATCCTATTTAACTAAAGGTGTCAAGGATGCTCATCCATTTACGATTACTTATCAACCTTGGGATGGAGATAATGAGGAAGAAGTTAATCAAGACATTGAAACAATCAATAAGATTATAGAAACGGGAAATCTAAATGCAAAAATGGAGTCAGTAGAATTAAATTATTTTAACATTGAAGATGATAATTATTTGATTGTTAGCGCTACTGATTTTAACCGTTTTGCCATGCTAGCAGATGAAAATACTGTTCAAGTAGAACCAGATGAAGCAATTGTAGTTGAACAAAGTCAAGCTGCCTTAATGCAAGGGAAAAAAGCTAGTGAAATATTAATGGGCTTAAACGTCCCTTTGACAGATGGACAAAAAATTCAGCCGAGCACTGTAATTCAATCAGAAGTATTACCAGCTTTCTACGGAATGTACATTGTCAATGACGACAAGTTTAATCAATTAGGTGAACCAGAGAGAACGGATTATACTGTTGCCTGGCAAGTTCAAAATGCAAATACCGATCAGATTATTGAACTTGGGAGGAAAATATCCGATCAAATCGCTTACCGAGCGGTCGTTGCAGAATACACCATCTTTGAAATTAATCGAGGTTATGGCCCTATTCTTTTTATCGGTTTATTTATTGGGATTGCATTCTTTGTTTCTGCCGGTAGCTTCCTATACTTTAGACTATTTTCAGATTTGGATGCGGATAAACAAAAATTCCGCTCTATCTCTAAGATTGGACTTTCCATAGGTGAATTAAAGAAAATAGTTAACCGCCAAATTGCGCTATTATTTATGTCGCCAATTATTGTCGCACTCTTACATGGAACGGTTGCATTAACAGCGCTATCTAATTTCTTTAATTATAATTTAACTTTAGAAGCTAGCATCGTCTTAGGGAGCTTTGCTTTGATTCAAATTATCTACTTTTTAATTGTGAGATTCTTTTATATCAAACAATTAATAAAATCAATTTCGTAATACCTCTTTATCAAATGTCCATAAAAGTTTACCACCCTATCAGCAATACTGGAGGGTGGTTTTTTTTGAATGTATTTCAACAACTGAAATACACTTAACTGATTCTATCTACATCCTACTAAACTTCTCGATTCCCTATTAAGTGTGTCCCCTCCCATTCCTCACGTATGGCAGAAGATACAGCTACAGCAAAATCTTCATAACTAATACTCTTTGTTAAAAAATGACTCTCATTTATTGACGGTTCCCACCTTTCATACTTGCCAGTCCTTAATCCAGTCGGAAGATATTTTGGTGGAGGAATTAAATAAGTCCAAGAATCCTCTTGCATATTTCTTTCCAAATGTTGACGGAGATTTGCGTGTGCTATTCCTCTAGGTAATGTCGTCTTTGGAAATTGTTTATCCTCCCAATAACGTCTTCCATTAGAAACCTGTAACGATCCGGCACCTCCTACAGTTATAATATGTCGATATTTTTCATTACTAATAGCATTTCTAATTCGCATATCCAACTCCATTAAGGCATTGGGGGGAATATTCCCTCGGAGTCTAATCGCATTAATGATTATGTCACTACTAGAGGCAGCATCACTTAGACTGGAGATGCTATCTATATCGACCACCGCTTCTTTAATTGGTCGATCAATTTTAGGTAATCTTGCAACATCAATATTGCCCCTTATCCCTGCAATTACCTCAATTTTTTCATCATTTCCTATCTGTCTTATAATAGCATTACCTGTACGGCCAGTGGCACCTAAGACGAGTACTCGTTTCATATTTATCTTCTCCTTATTAATTAACATTTGGAAATATTGCAAATAAATATTTCAGCTAGTTGAATAATCTCCTCTTAAAAGAAAAGAGACTACGAGGCTAATAATTATTATGGAAGCTAGCAATATAAAAGTCATGAAGTTATTCCCTATATTCATTATAGTTACAGCAACTATAGGGCCAAGACTCGCTCCTACAAATAAGATAAACGCATATAAAGAAACGGCTATCCCGTGATTTCTCCCTCCAAGTTTACCTACTAATGAAATTAACGTTGGTACAGTTAACGCAATACCTGTTACGAATACCACACTTGATGACACAACAAAGTATATATTTGTACTAATCCCAGAAAGGATCACTCCTAAAGTGGCTAAGAATAGCCCTCCTCGTAATATCGGTAATAAACCCAGTCTGTTCGATAGAATGCCTGCAAATGGAGCAAAAAGCATCCCAATTATTCCGACTAAACGAACATATAGAATATTATCTTCTCCGAGCATGAATATCTCTGTTAAATATTCACCTAAAATTGTATAATAAGCGACAAAGCTTAGTAATAAAGTGATTGTAATTGTATAAGCATAAATTAATCCTCTTTTCTTAAACAATTTCAAAAATCCCCCAACCATATCTCTCCAGTTATTGTCAGTCTGCTTTATGTCCGTCTTTGGTATCAGAAACAGAACCACTAGTACCGTAAATAAATAGATAATCCCTGAATAATAAAACACATAGGCCCAGCCTAATTGTTGGGCTATATAACTACTAAACAGCTGACCAACTATACCTGAAATTAAAAAACTCGAACTTATAAATCCAATCGTTGTCACCATTTTTTTAGGTGAATATTTATCTACTACTAATGCAAGTGCAACTGGTGCAAAGGTTGCTGCTGCTAACCCTTGAAAACAGCGCAATATAATAATCCATTGAAATTGTTGAAATAGTGGTATCGCAAACGTAATAATAGTCATAATCAGTAAACCCCAAAATATCACTTACTTTCTTCCATAACGGTCAGACATTGGACCTGAAATCAAAGAGCCAATTGCATAACATAATGAAAACGAACTCCCCACCCAAGCTACATTCGTCAAACTAAGATGGAATGTTTCACTGAATATCGCTAATAGAGGAATAGTTAAATAATTGCTTGCAACAATAACCAATCCGCACCAGAACAATACAACTGTCCATACAGAAGTGTGTGATTGTAAAGCAATAATTCGATTTACTAAAGACATCATCTTTACCTCCTATTTCCAAATTGAATCGTTTTAATTAAATTACATAGATTGTAACCTAATTACAATTAAAGTCAATAGGTTATTTGTCATTTTATTTCTTATGATGTAAAATAACTACAAAATCAGGAATTAGGTGATGACATATGGATGAAAACCAACAAAATCTCCATCATTTATTAGATTTCGAACTACTTAACAAATTAATAGTTGGAATAGGTGAAGTCTCGGATATTACAGGAATACCTACGAGGAAAATCCGTTATTGGGAAGAAAAAGGTGCTATTGAATCGGAAAAAAGTGGAGAAGGTTCTACGAGAAGGTATAATTACTTGAATGTAAAAAAGATGCTCCTCATTCAAGAAATGCTTGACGAAGGCTTTACGTTGGATGCAGCAATTAAAAAAGTGGAAAAAAGAATGGAAACTCTAAACGAAGCATTTCGTAAACTCGCTAATACAATGACTGAGCATAGAGAATAGTAGTAAGTAGATAAGTTTTTTATTCTAGTTCGTTTTTTATTTTGATATTTGCTTTCACTATATTTTGTTTATCGAAAATTAATTGATTGAACGATTAGAAGGACGCAGTTTAGATTAACAGTCGGAAAAAGTCAATTAGTAATTCTATAACTAATTAATTTAACATCCTTCCCTTAATCCTGTGGAAGGGTGTTTTATTAATTACTGAGTAAAAGGGTTACGGTTATTGTCAAATATATATTTTGCTATTAAAATTAGATAGAATTAGGATGAATAATACCTTCTATCCAATAAACTGGAGGGGATTTGATGATAAGGGATAAAATCATTCAAACTTTATTAACTATCCTTTTATACAAAGCGCCAAGCATTCATTTATCGATAGAGGAACAAAAACTTTGTAAGCAGTTATACGAGCAGACTTTGATATCTTCTAACAATCTAATACCTTATAACCTCCCTTTTTCAAAGTATAAATTTCTCTATTATCTTGTACACAATGAGTCTGTTCTTTTTCATGGATCTACTAATAAGAACATCCACCTATTTGAACCTCGAGACCAAACTCTATCTAACGGAAAAATGACAACAGCTATTTTTGCGACAGCTGATCCAATCTGGCCATTCTTCTATGCCACGCTTAACAAGAGTAAAATAGATGGGAGCATTCGAAATGGTTCTATTTCCCCTGATGGTAAGCAATGGTTTCACTATTACTCTTTAACTAGAGCTACACTTGCTAATAAGCCTTGGACATCAGGAACCATTTATATTTTACCTAAGAAGGCTTTTACATATAAACAAAGCAATAGCTTACAATTCAATGAATGGATTAGCACAAAACACGTCGCCCCTCTTGCAAAATTAGAGATTCATCCTGCTGAATTTTATTTTTTAGACAAGATAGCTATCCATCAAGCTGACGAAAAAATGCTAAAAACATGGTTATTATATAAAATACGGACTATTTTTAAGTTTAAATGAAGAAATTCATCGACTATTCACTCCCTATTACTTTTAAAAGACGGTATCCTTTTTATTCACTTTGGAAAATATAGCTAATTTTTTCTAAACTACAATTTTTACAGTTTTTTTATAAACTATTTAATACGTGTAAGAAAATAGTCCTCAATAGGTGAGACGCTAAAAAATCCAAATACTTTGAAAAGTATGGTTAAAACTTTGATAATTAAATAAAGTTTAACTAGTATACTAAAAAACGGACTTATACCCTTTATTTATTTTATAATTTACCTTACACCTTTATATATCTAGCATATTACGACATTCCTCATCGCCCATTTTCTAATATTTACCTCCCTTATTAAAATTAACTTAGTTAGCTATCTAAATTTAATTAAATATCCCATTAAGTTCTCTAGGTTACAATTGTTGGTAATTGTTGTTACATTAATAACGAGCGTTATGTTAAGCGCTTACAAAAATACAGGAGGTGAAATAGGAGCATTCCTGTAATGAAGAAATTTGAGGGTTGAACGAAAGAGAGCCCCCTTGGTATGATACGAGGTGTCCAAAGCTTCGAAGCAAAAAGG
>NZ_JACHON010000029.1 GCF_014206945.1 Gracilibacillus halotolerans | reverse complement strand
TATCCAGAGTATTATAAAGGAATACATGGCAACGAATATAAATTATCAGATGTGCACTAGTTACGGCAAACAGAAAAGGACCGCGCAGTTTTTTTGCGCGGTTTTTCTTAAAATTGCTCATAAACGAAGATCTCCTTATCTTTCGATATCTGTTGAGCCTTGTTCTATTAACCTGAGGATATCTTTCTCTGTTGCTAAAGGTGTATCCCCCTTTATTGTATGCGCAAGAACAGATGAAGTAATGGCGAAGCTCAATGCTTTTTCAGGAGGATAAGCTTGGAACTCACCATGGATAATTCCTGCCGTATAAGCATCTCCAGCTCCAATTCGGTCTAATACAGGAAAGGCTCTGGAATCTGAAAAATACATCCTACCATTCTTGTATATATACCCTTCTATTGCATGCTGATTATTTGCTAGTATTTCTCTATTGGTTCCTGCGATAACAGATATTTGATAGTGTTTTGCTATTTTTGGAATCAAATCCTCAAGCTGCTTTCTTCTATCTGTTTCTTTTGTTGTTAGTCCTAATGTAAGCATAGCGTCTTTTTCGTTCATAATCGCTATGTCAGCAAGCTTGAGCATCTCCTCATAATGCTTCTTTGCTTTTTTATTCCCGTCTTTTCCCCACAAATTAGGCCGAAAATTACAATCGAATAAAACCATTTTTCCTTGTAGTTTCATGATAGAAGCGAGCTCCTTCACATGCTGGCGTACATTATCATTCATCGCTAGGCTGATTCCACAAAAATGCAGTAAATCACAGTTCTGGGCAATCTCTTCAAAATTGTAGTGGTCCGCACTTGCAGTATGGAAGCTGCTCTCTATTCGATTGGAATAAGTCACTTTACTCGCTCTTGGTCCGAAGCCTTGTTCTAAAAAGTACTTTCCTATATAGTTGCCGTGTTGTGAAACATAGCGAGTATCAATAGCTAGTTTATTTAGAAATGCAATGGCAGCATCACCTAACGAATTGTCGGGGAGGCTTGTTACTACTAATCCCCGATAGCCAAATTTTGCGAGACTACTTGCAATATTGACCCCCGTTCCTGAGAAGGAATAATGGAGCTGATTAGCCTGAGAAAGTAATTCGTAGTTTGGAACCTCAAGGCGCATCATCACTTCACCAAAGGCTGCTATTGTTTTATTCATAGTCATTCACCAATTTTTTCGTAATTTGCAAAAGCTCTTTCACATCTTCTACCCTAGTTGCACCAGTATTTTTATCGATAATGGATGAGTATACATGCGGAATGACGAAAGGAACTCCTGCTTCCAACGCGATTGCTACAATTTTTTTAAAGTTATTTAAATCAATCCCGCCAGTTGGTTCTAAGGCAAATTGTTCCTCTGCACATGCTTTAGCTACCTCCCTATATTCATCTTCATGAACAAGACCATTCATAGGGAAGAATTTAATAGAATTTCCACCCATTTCTCTAATAAATGTTATTGCAGTTTTGATTGGAACAATTGCTTTTTCATCTATATTCTCGCTTTCGGGTCCTGTTGATAGATTGACATACCCGGCTTTTCCTGTTGGAGATACGAGAGCATTAATCCAGCAATCCATTCGTTTCGCTTTAGCTCTAGTATATCCAGTCAAGGGAAATACCTGATTAATATGCAGAGCAGCGTATTCGTTCGCAATATCTGCGACGGCGTAACCCTGTCGGCTATCACCTGCACCCAATCCAATAGAGACTGCATCCTCTATTTCCTTCCCATACTCTTTCATATCCTGGACAGCTTCCTCTACGTTAGGATAATCCTTCGATAACAAGCCGATGAAAACATATTGCTCCGCTGCTGCATAAACTTGTTTTGCATTATCGATACTATTAGCTAGAACATTGAGAGCAACACGTTTTTTGTAAAAATGTCTTAAATAATCTGTCAACTTACACACTCCTTTGCGATTTCCTGCATCCTAGCAATAATAATTTCAATGTCCCCTTCGAAAAGTGGACGGGGATCGATATCAAAAAATCCTTGCTTTACACCATAATCGCGTGTATAAATAGCAATGTCACCATTTTTCAATTCTTCCGTGAATTCCTCGGCGGTTTTCCCTGATTGTTCCACATCCACATAAATTCTCCCACGGAAAATTTTCCTGCCCGCTTCATCTTCTACTATTTGAACGGAAATTCCATTTAATTCGTTTAAGATGCGTAATTTTTCAACTTCTATTTTTTCTTCTGTGCTTGTATCCTGCTTTTCCCCATAATCGTCAAGAGCCTGTAATATGCCGAAAATAGCTTCCTTACCAACCTTCATGCTTCGTCCGATACCGTGAAGTTGAAGTTCGACAGAATCGATAAGCTTCTTTTTTCCGGCAATGATGCCAGAGGTTGGTCCTTCCATTGCTTTAGAACCACTGAAAATGGCGAGATCAGAGCATTGAATATACTTGTTTAGATCCTCTTCCGCAGCTGCATCCACAATGAAAGGAATATGATGTTTTTGTGCTACTTCCCATGCTTGTTCAGCCGATATCATATTTTTCTGAACAGAATGATGGGATTTAACATAAAAAATCGCAGCTGTATTTTCATTAATAGCTTCTTCTAAATGTTCGTGTTTTCCCTCGTTTGCGTAACCAACTTCTATTAATTTCCCGCCGCCTAGGTAAATCATCGTCTCAATTGGAGCCCCGTATTGTACGTTATGTCCCTTAAATAGGATGATTTCGTTTTTTTTGATCGATTCTTGATGAAGGCGTAAGGAGCGTCTGCGGTTTCCTTCTGTTACAATAGCGGCAATTGCTAATGCAATTCCACTTGAAGCGGAATTGACGACAAGAGCTGCTTCGCTTTGTATTTTTTGCGCAATATATGCACCAGATTTTTTTACTAAATCAGCTATTTCGACATAGTTTTGTCCACCGATTTTCATGGCTTCCATCACACGATTACTAGGCGCTGAAACGCCCAAGATGCTCATTCGTCCGCTTGCGTTGATGACCTTTTTTAAGCCGTATTTAGAAAATAATGAGTTCTCCATTGATGACCACTCCTTTAGGTATTATTTGTTGACTGGCATATCTCCGTTCGCCTGCTGAATCTACTAACTCTATATCCGCATTTTCTATATTAAAAAGGGTTAAATTAGCTGCGCCATGCTCCTTCAATTCCCCTAATTCAGGCTTGTTGATTCTATTAGCAGGAAGGGTTGTAATCGCATGAATAATTTCTTTTAACGAATAACCGAGATGGAGGAACTTAGAGGCTACAGAAGCAAGACTGTACACAGGACCATTTTCTCTGTTTTCTTTGTAAATGTCACTGCTTATCGTAAAAGGCTGAATGTTATGTTTTTTAGCTGCTTCTGCAACTGGAAATGAAAAGCTAGCACTTCCATGACCAACATCTAAATGCACCCCTCTACTTATTGCGGAGAGAAGCTCTTGTAATGGTGCCCCATTTGGGAATAGATTGTTGTCTTTTCCGTTTAAAAAGTGGGTAATAATATCATTCTTTTCTAATAAATCAAGAATATCTGTAATTTTTGGAGGTGCTGATCCGATATGTACCATAAGTGGCATGTTTGTCAGTCTGGAGAAATTTCGCGCGATGTTCAACGGCTCTATCGCGTTATTCTTCACGACGCTATTACTCATTCGTGCTTTCAATCCAACAATAAACCCTTCATAAAACGAGACAGCTTCAAGAAGTTTCTCTCTATCTAGCCAATGAAGTTCGGAAAGCTCATCTATTCTTGTTAAGCCAAGCCGAGAAATGTTTAGATAAGCTAATACATTTGTTTTACTCTTAAAAGATTGTGTGTAAAGCTCATGAATATTATCTGCTCCGCAGCTCCCGGCATCTACAATCGTAGTTACACCCTGTTTAATACCGATTTCATCTATATCATCTCCATAAGGCTGGAGTGAGGATAATGCATGAACGTGTAAATCAATCCAACCGCTTGAAACATATAAGCCTTTCATATTCAAATGCTGATAAGAAGATCTGCTTCCGGCCTGACTTATTTTTTGAATCTGATTGTCTGAGATAGTAATGTCAATCAATGATTCCCCGGGTATTTGCAGATTTTGTAGCACATAGGGAGAATGCATGAATTGTACACTCCTTTCATGATAATAAAATAATAAAAGTGAAGTTGTCTATACCTAACACACTGTGAAACTCTGAATATATCATTGACAATATATCACTTAAATTATAGTATTGTATAGAGGTATAGTCAACCTATCAACCTCTAATTACATCACGATACTCATCGATGAATCTACTAATATAGCAAAAGGAGGACGTAAAAAGAATGGTGTCGCATCGAGGTGTAAAGAGGATCGATACGTGGGGATTGACAAGTTTCTTCGTAGTATTACTGGCTTTAGCAGTTCTCACATTTTGGAATGCAGCTGAAGTAAAAGCAGAAGAAAATCCAGATAACGAGTCGGAAAGGGAAGAAACGGGAGTAGAAGCCGCAGAGGTTTTAGAGGAACAGAATCTCAATGAACTAGACGGCGAGTTAGACGATGATACGGATGAAAAAGGCTCAGAATCTGATGAGTCAGCGAATCAAGAAGGTGATGAGGGGTCTACAGAGGAACAACAAGAAGAAACCGAATCATTGGGAGAAAAGACAACTAGTGAAAATGTAGTTAAGAACAAAGATTATCGAGTAGTAGGTTACTATACGCAGTGGTCTACATATGGGCGTGACTTTCAGGTTCTAGATATGGATGCTGAAAAATTAACTCATATAATGTATGCGTTTGCAGATTTTTGTTGGGAAGGTTCAGGTCACTCGGGCGCGTCAGCTTGTGAGGGAGTGCCAAATGGTACGGTAATATCTGCAGATCCATGGGCAGACTATGATAATCCAAACGTGTTAAGGCTGGAAGAAGGAGAAGTGTGGACGCGTGATTTTGCTGGAAACTTAGGAGCATTGGCTAAGTTAAAGGACGAGCATCCACATTTACGAACACTGCTATCCATTGGTGGTTGGACTTTTTCGAAGCATTTTTCAGATATAGCAGCATCAGAGGAAACGAGAAGTCAATTCGCAACGTCAGCAGTAGAATTTATTCGTAAGTATGAAATGGATGGTATTGATATTGATTGGGAATACCCCGTAAGCGGAGGCATGGAGGGTAATGTTCACCGCCCAGAGGATAAACAAAATCATACATTATTACTACAGGCAATTCGTACGGAATTAGACAAAGCAGAGAAAGAGGACGGGAAAAAATACGAGCTAACCATTGCATCCAGTGTAAATCCTTCTTATCTTGAAAATAATGAGATGGAGGAAATTGCTGCGATTGTGGACTTCATTGATATTATGACATATGATTTCAACGGCAGCTGGCAGTCAACTAGTGCTCATAATGCACCACTTTACAATGATCCAGCAGCAGAAGAAGCAGGTGTGCCAAGTCCGGGTGTATTTAATGTGAAAACAGCTATTGAAGGTCATTTGAACGCAGGTGTACCTAATGATAAATTAGTTATGGGTCTACCTTTTTATGGCAGATCGTGGATGGATTGTGACAATGGCTCTGACATTCAAGATGGTGGCTACTATCAAAATTGTGAAGGTGCAGGTAATGGAACATGGGAGGCAGGTGTTTATGATTTTGATGATATCATGAACAACCTTTTACAGAGCGGCAGTTATACAGAATATTGGAATGAAGCTGCAAAAGTACCGTATCTTTACAATGAGGAGACAGGAGAATTTATCACGTACGATAATGAACGTTCAATTGCGGAAAAAGCAGCATTTATCAAGGAGTATGGATTAGGTGGAGCAATGATTTGGGAATTGAGCGCTGATAGAGAAAGTCGATTACTCTCCGAAATTACGAATCAATTAACAATTCGTAAGCCGGCGGAAACGATTGAGCTTCAAGTAGAGGATCTTATCAAGAATGGAACAGCCTATATTTTTAATAATGGTGATGGTAAGTCTAAGGTGATTATACCTGCTTCTGTTATTGCACAATTACCAGAAAGAACGACTGTAGAAGTCAGCTTCAAAGGTGTAACTGTTTCGGTTCCTAGTAAACTGATTCGAAATAATAAAGATCTTACACTCCAATTTGAATATGCAAATCGGGATATTAGCCAGAGTGTGTTAGTAAGTGAACAGTACAATCTAACAATTTATTCAGGGAGTGAGATTCTTTCGGACCTCGGTGATTCAGTAGTAATGGTTACATTTAAAGTGGATGGGGAAAAAGTAAGAGATTGGGATAGATTGGCGGTTTATCATATAGATGAAGATGGGACATATTCAGAGAATTTAATTACCGAGGCTGATGAGGAAACGAATCGAGTTACAGCTCGTATTTCTCAATTTAATGTATTCGGAGTTTTTCAATTAGATAAGCTTCCTGAAGATAGTAATGAACCGGACAACAATGAAGAGGACAATCAGTCATCGGAGACAGATAATGATGGGGCTACACAGGACGAAAACAACGTGGAAGGTGATTTGGATGATTCGGAAGTAAGGGACGGAGATAATAATTCTTTAAGAGATAGAAATGAATTAGCAAAAGACTCTGATGAAAATGGAATAAGTGGAGGAAATAAAACGGATGAGGATGGAGAAGATAAAAGGCTTCCGAATACAGCTACAAGCATGTTCAATTTGATGCTAGCAGGTGTTTTATTACTCATGTTGGGTTGTAGTTTAGTTGTAATGAGGCGTATTTACAAACATAGAAATTAACAAGATATTTTAAAATATCAGCTGAAACTGGTTGATTGAACATGGCACCAATCGCTGTTAGTTTTAATGATTGGTGCCATTGTAATTAAACTCTCATACATTCTGTCTATTACGCCTTAGATAGTAGAGTTATAATGGGAACTATTCTATAAGGGTTACCCAATCTGGTACATGAATAGATTTAAGAATATCCAGCTCATTTTCTCTCTTAGTAGAATATGAGCTTAGCTCCTTCAAAACATTATCAACAATAGCAGGATGTGTCATCACTTCTATAGTATCAGTTTTTACCTTTTTCAATTGATTAAAAAGATCCTTCCTGACTCCATTTCCATAAAAACCGGTATATAGATAGTCAGTTCGCAGGATTTCTCTATGACACTTCAATGAAGGTATGTAACGAACAGGTACATTGTATTGTTTTGCAAGCTCTATCGTAATCTTTTTTATAGGATCCCATCCATGGATATGATGGTGGCTGTCCAAATGATTTAAGGGTAATTCAGTATTAATAAACGCTTCGATTTGCGCCTGCCACTCACTTTTCAATTGTTCTAGATTAGGAGTTGGCATGTTATTATATGTGTTTGTAAATTTAAAATATCCATGTTCATTCATTAAGTCATCGACATCCATTCTTAGTGGCTTTCCCCAGGATAATACAAGATGAAGCCCAACTCGCAAGGAAGGATGTTTTTTTGCTTGTTCGACAGCATACGACACAGCTCTTCCATTCATTATTAAGGAAGTAGAAGTCACAATTCCTTTTGTATGTGATTGAATAATACCATCTGTTACACCTTTAGTTAAACCGAAGTCATCTGCATTAAAAATTACCTGCATGTGTTATTCAACTCCTCACATATTGCCTATAATTTGAGTGTACAAAAAATAACAACAAAGAACAATAGCTATATTTGTTATACCATTTACAGAAAATATGTAGATAACATAGAAATGATATGGTACATTTTAATTGTAGTATGAATTGTATCAACAGCATGATTTGAATCTACCCGAAGGAGATGACCTTTAGTGCCAATAAAAGTAGTTATCATTGGCGGCGGGTCTAGCTATACCCCAGAATTAATAGAGGGAATGTTAGATCGCTATGAAAGTTTTCCTATAACAAATATTGTACTTGTCGATATAAAAGAGGGAGAAGAAAAGCTAGAAACGGTTGGCAAATTAGCTAAAAGGATGATAAAGAAAGCAGGAAAACAGATTCATCTCACTTGGACTCTTGATCGACGTGAAGCGTTAAAGGATGCTGATTTCGTAACCACACAGATACGAGTGGGTGGTTTGAAAGCACGGGAAAAGGATGAACGCATTCCACTTAGTCATGGCTTTATTGGTCAGGAGACTAATGGTGCAGGTGGCATTATGAAAGCGTTTAGAACTATTCCTGTTTTAATGGATATTGCGAACGATATACATGACATTTGTCCGAATGCATGGCTTATTAATTTCACTAATCCTGCAGGTATTATTATAGAAGCATTAATTAAATATTCTCATCATAAACGAGTGATTGGTGTCTGTAATATACCTTTGAATATGAGGCATTCTGTAGCAGAAATTTTAGCAGTGAAGCCTTCAGATATAATGATTGAGTTTATCGGTATGAACCATTTTGTGTTTGGTAGTAAAATATATGTTAATGGGATGGAACGGACCGAGGAGGTTTTAGCTAAATTACAAGAAAAGCTAGATTATTCTCCAGCAAATATAGTGAGTCTTGGTTGGACAAAAGAGCTCCTTGAATCTTTAAAGGTGCTACCAAACCCTTATCATGATTACTATTTCCATACGAGAGAAGTTTTGAATCAGGATGTCAGGGCATTTCGAGAAAATGGTACCCGGGCTGAAGTAGTTCAGCAATTAGAGAAGGGACTATTTAAGCTATACAGCGATTCAAAATTAAATGCCAAACCAAAGGAACTAGAGGAACGAGGGGGTGCTTATTACAGTGATGTGGCATGTAGTCTAATGGATTCTCTTTATAATAATAAAGGAGATGTTCAGACAGTGAATACAATAAACAATGGAGCAATCTTTGACCTGCCAGAAGACACAGTGATTGAGGCGAATTGCGTCATTACGAAGGATGGTCCAGAGCCTATATTAGTGGGGAATTTACCCATTTCAATCAAAGGGATCATTTTGCAAATGAAAAATACGGAAGAGCTTGTGATTCAAGCAGCACTATCCGGAAAGTATGAGGATGCTTATCTTGCCTTTCTTATGAATCCTTTAATCGGAGATGAAAAGATGAGTAAAACGCTTTTAAATGAATTGTTGATTGCTCACAAAGAACAATTACCTCAATTTAAAGAGGCAATCCGTCAAATAGAAATCATTTAACATGGTTCTTCAGTAGATTTACTAGATTCTCTGTGAAGAATATAATAGTAGTATGAATTTACTTAACTGTTTTAAGAAAAGTAAGCATCAAATCATTGATATAGATTAAATGAATAATTGCTTTTGTATTGAAATTAAAATATGAAGAAAGGGGATTCTTCCGTGCGAGTCACCGTATAGAAGGATAAAATTATTCTTCTTTTTAACTAGGGGGAATACAATGATAGATTATAAATTTATGAAGAAATTCATTGAAATTGCAGGTCGCCTAGGTGCACAGCGACATTTAGTTGCCATTCGTAATGGTTTTGTAGCTATTATGCCTCTCATTATAGCTGGCTCACTTGCTATTCTGTTGAATAACTTCCCCGTTTTTGGCAATTTTAATATGGTGCAATTATTAAATCATATCTTTGGGGACGGTAATTGGCAAATCGTAGGAAACAGTGTCTGGAATGGAACATTTGCTATCCTAGGTATTTTATTATCTTTTTCTATCCCTTATTATCTAGCAAAATCTTATGAGCTTGACGAACTATCGGTGGGTCTTATTTCAGTTGCATCCTATATTATGTTGATCCCTATTACAAATGATGGTGGTTTTAGTTTTGCTTGGACCGGTGCACAAGGCCTTTTTGTGGCAATATTTTTATCTATTATCATTACGGAATTATTTCGGATTTTAATGAAAAATGATCGCCTAGTTATTAGAATGCCAGAAGGTGTTCCGGGTGGTGTCGCAAAATCATTTGCTGCATTACTTCCTGCTTTAATTATTTTGATTCTTGTTGGCCTTTTTCAAACGTTAGTGACAACATTAACAGACACAAGTGTGTTTGAACTTATTTTTATTCTTATACAAGAGCCATTGCAGGGCCTTGGGAATACATTACCAGCAGCAATTCTAGTTGCCTTTTTAAATCATTTTCTTTGGTTCTTTGGTCTGCACGGAACAAACATTCTTGCAGGTGTAATTGAACCAATCTATTTACCTCCAATAGAAAGTAACGTTGATCTATTTGCTAGTGGTATGTCTGCTTATGATGTGCCATATATTGTAACGAAGCCGTTTTTTGATGTGTTTGTCTATATGGGAGGAGCAGGAACATCTATCGCGCTTATTATTGCTGTTATTATTGTGGTTCGACAAGAAAAAAAGCACCCTTATCGTGAAGTTTCTAAATTAGCTGTACCAGCAGGCATATTTAATATTAATGAACCAATAATTTTCGGAATACCAATTGTCCTAAATCCAATATTTTTTATACCATTCATATTAGGACCTGTTCTACTTACAATTACTTCTTATTTTGCTTTAGCAACTGGGCTTGTACCAAAAACAGTTGCATTTCTACCATGGACGATGCCCCCTTTTATTAGTGGATATATCGTAACTGGTGGAAGTTGGCGTGGGATTATTTTACAAATGATTAACTTAGGCATTTCTGTTTTGCTCTATTTACCATTTGTAATGGCTGGTGTACGAGCATTGAAGATAAAGTTGGAAAATAACAGCTAACAAATTAGATTCGTACTGCAACATAGATAGTGATGTACAGAGCGATGTATTCTAGTCACTAAAGGGACCAATACTTAGTAAACGATTACAAAAGGGATGAGAATACATTAGAAAAGTACTTGAAACAGGGGAGATTGTAGTGAAACTTACAAAAAAGGAAGTACAACTGCTTTCATTTCAAATAATTCTACATGCTGGAAACGCTCGTTCCTTGGCAATGGAAGCTATCAAATTTGCTAAAGCATATCACTTTGAAAAAGCCTATGTAAAAATAGCAGAAGCTAAAGAGGCTCTAATAGAAGCTCACGCTGAGCAGACGAAGCTCTTACAAGAAGAAGTGAATGGTCAAGCTATCGATCATACGCTCATCCTGATTCATGCACAAGATCATTTAATGAATGCGATGACTGTAAGAGATTTAGCAACTGAAATGATAGAGATGTATGAAAGAATGAAAAAGCTGGAGGCGAAGCTATAATGAAAAGAATTTTGCTTGTTTGTTCTGCAGGAATGTCTACCTCTATGCTAGTTAACAAGATGGACCATGCAGCTGAGGAAAAAGGGCTAGAAATAGAAATCCATGCAATCAGTGAATATGATTTAAATAATCACTTGCAAGAAGTAGATGTACTTTTAATAGCACCACAAATTAGATTTCTGGAAGACAAGATTCGCAAAATTGCTGATCCAATGAGGATAAAAGTTGATATTATTGATTTTTCAAGCTACGGTATGCTGCAGGGTGACAAAATATTAGAACAAGCGTTACATTTGATCGATGCTTGAGTCTAAAAAACAGAACAGAGCTAGGATTCAATCTATATCCTCTAAAACCTAAAAAAACCTGAAATCCCACCAATATTGGGATTTCAGGTTTTTCAATGTATTGCTTTAGCTTATAGATTCTTTGTCTACAATAACGATACAATTAGAGTGATTTTGTAAAACAGAAGCTGGAAACTCTTCGGATACTTCTCCGTTAATCAATCTTTCATAGGCTTCTTTTTTTGCAGAACCAGAAATTAGTAAAATTATTTCTTTACTATCCATAATTGTTCCGATACCAGTCGTAATCGCATGTGTTGGAACATCATCCATAGAATCGAAGAAACGAGAATTTGCTACTCGCGTTTGCTCATCTAACTTTACAATCTGTGTTCGGCTTTGGAAAGAAGTACCTGGTTCATTAAAACCAATATGGCCGTTGGCACCAATACCTAAAATTTGTAAATCGATTCCTCCAGCTTCACGGATTTTATTTTCATAATCAAGGCATTCTTGATCTAAATCTGTAGCCTTACCGTTAGGTACATGCGTGTTGTTCTTATCTATATCGACATGGTTGAACAGTTCTTCATTCATAAAATAACGATAGCTGTTAGGATCTGTTTCACTTAGTTTCACATATTCATCTAAGTTAAATGTTGTGACGTTTCGGAAAGAAACATCGCCTTTTTTATTGCTGCTGATTAAATGTTTATACAACCCAATTGGTGTAGAACCGGTTGCTAGGCCTAAATTTGGTTGGATGTTCTCATCTATACATGCTTGAACTTTCTCGCTTGCAAATCTGCTCATTTCTTCATAATTTTTCGCTTCAATTATTTTCAATGTTTTCACCTCTCGTATGCAATTTTACCTTTACAGATCGTATACCTAATAGTATAGTCTTCATCTAACAATAAAATGTCTGCGTCTTTTCCAACCTCGATGCTACCTTTTCGATCGTAAACGCCTATTTGTTTTGCGGGATTCATGGACGCCATTCTAATGATGTCATCAATTGTAGCACCAGCAATGTTCATCATATTTTTAACTCCGTCTATCATTTTCAACATGCTACCTGCCAATGTTCCGTCCGCTAAGGTAGCTTTATTGCCTTGTACCGTAACTTCTTGTCCGCCTAAATCATATGTCCCATCTTGGAGATATTTTGCTCGCATCGAGTCAGTGATTAAAAGAAGCCTCTCACTGCCTATATTATTATATATTAACTGAATCATCTCAGGGGAAACATGAATACCGTCTGCTATTAGTTCTGCTTTCAAATTATCTAATAAAAAAGCTGCTCCAACGGCACCTATGTCTCGATGATGAATACCATTCATTTGGTTACATAAATGGGTCAGCTGGTGAACACCTTCCGCCACTGCCTCTGTAATATCTTGGTAGCCTGCGTCAGTATGTCCTGCAGAGACATTAATCTGTTCATGATTTAAATAATGGATGAGATTATAGTTGGTATCGAGTTCTGGCGCTAGTGTGATGGTTTTAATGAGCCCGTTTGCTTCCTCTAGCCATTGCTTGAACAATTCCACAGAGGGAGGGATAATGTGCTCAAGCGGTTGAGCTCCCGCTTTTTTCTTTTCACAGAACGGCCCCTCCAAATGAATGCCTAATATCTCTGCATGCCCAAGCTTATTCTCATATGTAGCTATTGCCTTTAATGCGCGAGATATAGCTTCTTTCGATTGGGTCATGGTTGTAGCAAGAAAACTTGTTGTTCCCTCTTCAGGTAAGGCGCTGGCAATGGTCTCAAGTGCTTCATGATTAGCGTCCATTGCATCCTTCCCAGCAGCGCCGTGGATATGTCCATCAATGAACCCAGGTATCGCAATTAAGCCTGTTCCGTCAATATCTGCTTTTGTATCACTTTTCTCGTTCACTTTAATAATTTTCCCTTTATCTATTTGGATAGACGCCTTTTCCAATATGGAATTTGGTTGATGAACTTTAGCATTTGAAATAATCATCTGTATCACACCTTCACTCTTCTGTAGTAATAATTTAATTTTAACACCATAACGTATAGTTGTCTATACCTTTTTGATTTACTAAAGAAGGATTGGCATTCCATAGAGTTTGCAGCGTTAAATCATAAAGAATAATCAGAACAACCTTAGAGATTGTTGATAAATACTCGAACAATATCCGTACCTGCAATGAATGTACCGATAGAACTACCTATGTTAGCTAACAGAATGACCAATAATATTCTGGTTACTTTATTGTTCCAAAAACCTTTCAATGTATGGACGTCTTGAGTAAGAGCTTCAAAATCAGATACATGAGGCTTTTTTACAAGAGCTTGTACAAAACCAGCAAAAAAACCAGCTGCCATAAAAGGATTCAATGATGTTATTGGTGCTGCGACCAAGGTTGTTAATATGGCTAACGGATGTCCAAAAGCAATAAGTGCTCCTAGTGCAGAAAAACCGCCATTCCAAATTAGCCAGCTCCAAACTTGCTGCCAGCCTGCGATTGGATTGGTCCAAAATGTGTAAGCAATCAAACAGATAATTACAAATGGTATCGACCATCCAATAATTTTAGGTAACTTCGACTTAGGTGGCATTTCCCGTAGCTTTTTAAGGTCATGCTCTTTTTGAATTTCTTTTATAATTCCTGGTACGTGTGCTGCTCCAAGTACAGCAACAATTTTTTTACCAGGAGCGTCTTTAATTTTTTGAGCCAAATATTGATCACGTTCATCAATTAATGGCTTTTTCAGACGTGGAAATTCGGTTGAAAATTCCTGGAGAACACTATCAATTGCATCTTGAGTTTTCATTTTCTCCAATTCTTCTTCAGAAATTGTCTCTTTTGAAAATAATCCAGCTAATACTTGAGTTAAAAGAGCTGCTTTTCCTTTAAAACCAACATTCCCCCAAATTCTTGAGAAGGTAATTTGAATATTACGATCAGCTAAAACTAATTCCGCGCCAATTTCATTCGCCGATTCAATGCCTTGAATCATTTCCTGACCTGGTTTGATTCCAAATTGTTCAGCCATACGCTTCTGAAAGGAGGAGATTGCTAAGTTCATTAATAAAAGAGTGGCTTTCTTTTCTTTAATCACTTGAAAAATATCCATTTCGCTCCATTTGTTGCCGTTCTGAACGGATTCGTAACGCTGTTTATCTAACTCAACACAAACAGAATCTGGTTGTTCCTGTTCAATCACTTCTTTGACGAGCTCCGCACTTTTTTTAGAAACGTGCGCTGTGCCTATTAACACATATTCTTTCCCATTTAGTTGTAATCTAGTAATGTTTTGATTTTCATCCAACATGAAAGTTTCCCCTCGACTTCCCACAAAATTCCTCTCTTAAGTATAAAACAAATTATATCGAAAGCATACAGAAAACAAATAGGCGTTTACATAAAGAGTCTTGCTTTATTCTATTAAGAGAGAAATTTTGCTTTTTTATTGTACCAAAAAAAATATTTTATTGTTACTATTTGGAGAAGAGTAAGCAAAAATCCGAACTAGCAATTCGAGGCCTTACGAATCAGTTCGGATTTTATTCTTTCTCGTTTATTGTAATACTATTAGGAATATTGTACGTTTA
The DNA here is from genome assembly GCF_014206945.1 of Gracilibacillus halotolerans. Taxonomy (GTDB): domain Bacteria; phylum Bacillota; class Bacilli; order Bacillales; family Amphibacillaceae; genus Gracilibacillus; species Gracilibacillus halotolerans. Next base: position 5,524 of record NZ_JACHON010000029.1, on the reverse strand, counting down.
GCTCTTCTCTAACAATATCATCTATTGTTTGCTCAATCGTTGGGTATTTAAAAGTAAAACCAGCTTTTTGTAATCGCTCAGGGATAACCCAGCGACTCTTTAGAACAAGCTCTGTTTCAGTACGGATAAAAATTGCTCCTAATTCAAGTAGTGGTCTTGGAACAGGTAAGCCAACGGAACGATTCAACTTACTACGAATGGTTTTCATTAAGTAATTGTTGGAAATAGGGTAGGGGCTAGAACAATTAAATACGCCACTTAATTGATGGTTAGCCTCTATAAAGCGAATAATTCGATACACGTCTTCTACATGTATCCAACTGAACATCTGGCTTCCAGAACCTTGCTTTCCACCAAGTCCGAACTTTGCTAAATATTTATATGGTGTAAAAACCCCTCCGCCAGGTCCTAAAACAATGGCCATTCTTAAGGCAACTTGTCGTGTTTTTTCAAAAGAGAAACGGAAAAATGACTGCTCCCATTTTTTTGCAACTTCTACTGAGAAGCCTTCACCTATTTCACCATTGTCTTCTGTCATAGGTCGATCTTCTGCATGACGATAAATTGTAGCTGTGCTAGCATTAATCCAGAGTTTAGGAGGGTGTAGACATGTTTTGATTGCATCACCGAGAATTTTAGTTGTACCGATTCTGGAATGCAGAATTTCTCGTTTATTTTCTTCATTATATCGACAATCAACAGATTTTCCAGCAAGGTTGATCAGCAAATCCGCATCTTCTAGGGCGTCGTGGATACCTTGTTTATCTGCCCACGTTATTCCTGGCTTACTTCTTGATATAACAACGACTTCATGCCCCTCTTGCTGGAACTTTTCTTTTAAAAATTTCCCGATAAATCCTGAGCCACCTGCAAGTACAATTTTTTTCACCGTATCATCCTTCCCTGAATGAGTTACTATATATTATATAGTAACAAAGTATGGTAAATTGTTACATAAAAATGGCTCTCTATACTCCCCTAGTGGGTTGCTTAGTGCTAGCCAAGATTTTTTGTTTTGTTATAATATGATGATAATAAACTTGCTTAAGTGGTTAATAAGCAAACGGACAGGGGTTAAATGTAAAATGGAGGATACACACATGACTTACGAAGACGATAGCTTAATGCTCCACACGGATTTATATCAAGTAAATATGGCAGAAACATATTGGCGTGATGGTATGGCGGATAAAAAAGCAGTATTTGAATTATATTTTAGAAAGCTACCTTTCGATAATGGTTATGCTATATTTGCAGGTTTAGAACGTGTGTTAGATTTTATCCGTAATTTTGGATTTACGGATAGTGATATTACATATTTGAAGGAAATCGGTGGGTATTCCGATGATTTTCTCGAATATTTACGTACGATGAAATTTACAGGGACGATTCGATCGATGAAAGAAGGCGAGGTTGTTTTTGCTAATGAACCACTCATTCAGGTAGAAGCACCATTAGCAGAAGCACAATTAATTGAAACGCCATTATTAAATACAGTGAATTATCAAACACTAATTGCAACGAAAGCAGCTAGAATTAAATATGTAGTTGGCGATAAAACAGTTATGGAATTTGGTACCCGTCGAGCACACGAAATGGATGCTGCGTTATGGGGTACGCGCTCTGCTTATATTGGTGGATTTTCTGCTACAAGTAATGTGCGTGCTGGTAAGCTATTCGGTATCCCAATTGCTGGAACCCATGCGCACTCAATGGTTCAAGCCTATCGTGATGAGTATCTTGCTTTTAAAAAATACGCTAGTACCCATAAAGACTGTACATTTTTAGTAGATACATATGACACCCTTCGTTCGGGTGTACCAAATGCAATTAGAGTTGCAAAAGAATTTGGGGACAAAATTAATTTCCAAGGAATTAGGTTAGATAGTGGAGATATGGCCTATTTATCCAAAGAGGCTCGAAAAATGTTAGATGATGCAGGGTATCCAGATGCTAAAATTATTGCATCTAATGATTTAGACGAGTATACGATTCTGAATTTACAGGCACAAGGAGCAAAGATTGATTCATACGGAATAGGAACGAAATTAATCACTGCATATGATCAAGCTGCTCTAGGTGGTGTATACAAGCTTGTAGCTATTGAAGAAGCGGGAGAATTTCAAAACACGATAAAAATATCTGCAAACCCGGAAAAAGTGACAACACCTGGTTTGAAGCGTGTTTATCGAATTATAAACCGGGAAAACAAACATTCAGAGGGAGATTATATAACATTAGCTCATGAGAATCCTCAAGCGGAAGAGCGGCTAAAGATGTTCCACCCTATTCATACGTATATTAGCAAGTTTGTCACGAATTTTGATGCTGTTAATTTGCATGAGGACGTAGTTGTAGATGGAGAAATTACGTACCAATCACCATCCCTTTCCGCAATTCAGAACTATGCTAAGGAAAACTTAAACTTGTTATGGGATGAATATAAACGGACGATGAAACCAGAAGAATATCCGGTTGACTTAAGCGAAGAATGTTGGGAAAACAAGATGAACTTAATCCGTGATATTAAGGAAAGTGTAAAGAAATCTGTAATTAAATAGGTTGGAGTAAAGGAGATGACAATCGTTGAGGAAACTGCAGCAAGAGATTATCCGTGAGTTGAAGGTGCAATCTCGAATCGATCCTGTAGAGGAATTTAGACGTAGTGTAGACTTTTTGAAGGACTATTTAAAAAAGTATGATTTTTTAAAAAGTTATGTTCTCGGTATTTCAGGAGGACAGGATTCCACATTAGCTGGATTTATGGCACAAACTGCAGTCAATGAATTAAATAATGAGATAAATGGAGATAACTATGAATTTATTGCAGTTCGATTGCCCTATGGAAACCAAATCGATGAGGATGATTGTCAGGATGCCTTAGATTTCATTCAACCAAGCCGTACGGTTCGAGTCGACATCCAGCAAGCTGTAGATGCTAGTCAAGCTGCTGTTGAACAAGGAATAGCTCCTATTAATGAATATATCAAAGGAAATACCAAGGCAAGGGAAAGAATGAAGGTACAATACGACATAGCAGCAGCATGTCAAGGTGTCGTTATAGGCACGGATCATGCGGCAGAGGCAGTAACAGGATTTTATACGAAATATGGAGATGGAGCTGCAGATGTCATGCCATTGTATCGCTTGAATAAGAGACAAGGTAGATCCATGTTAAAAGTATTAGGTTGCCCAGAACATCTCTATAATAAAGTACCAACAGCTGATCTAGAAAGTGATAAACCGTTGCTTCCAGATGAAGTAGCCTTAGGGGTTAGCTACGAGGCGATTGATGATTATTTGGAAGGGAAAACAGTAGATGCTAAGGAAGCCGAAGTAATTGAATCATGGTATCTTAAAACAAGGCATAAACGACTAGGTCCTATTACTGTATTTGATCAATGGTGGAAATAAATAGATGAAAGGTTGCTATTGCTATAGACGCGATAGCAGCCTTTTCTATTATCAGTACACCTTTATAAACAAGTCATTCGAGTTTTTAAAAGGGTTTGCTTATAATGGTATATAGACAAAATGGGTAAAAATAATTATAGAAGAGAGCACTGCGTGTAACTTCTGAGTAGAGGAGGATGGCAGTGGGTGAGATAAAAGGTATTCATCACGTAACAGCTATCACGAGTAGCGCAAAAGATATTTATCAATTCTTCACGTACACATTAGGAATGCGCCTAGTTAAAAAGACTGTGAATCAGGACGATATACGAACGTATCATTTGTTCTTTGCAGACGATGTAGGAAAACCAGGAACGAGTATTACGTTTTTTGATTTCCCAGGCATTCCGAAAGGGTCCCATGGAAACAACGAGATTTATCGAATATCATTTCGTGTACCTAATAATGAAGCATTGGACTATTGGCTAAGGAGATTTCAAAGATTAAAAGTGAAACATGAAGGAATAAAAGTATTATTTGGTAAAAAAGTTTTGCCATTTACCGATTTCGATAATCAGCAGTACCAGTTAATTTCTGATGAAGATGATAATGGGTGCGCTCCAGGTATTCCATGGAAAAAAGGTCCAATTCCTGATGAGTATGCGATTATAGGGCTAGGCCCTGTTTTAATACGAGTGGAACAATATGGTTACTTAAAAGAAGTGCTAGGGAATGTTCTCAAGTTCACCGAAATAGATCAGCAAGGCTCGCTATATTTATTTGAAACTGGTGAAGGAGGAAATGGAGCACGAGTAATTGTCGAGGAGAATGAGTTTCTCCCGCCTGCTAAACACGGATATGGAACCGTGAATAATGTGGCATTTTATGTAGAAAGCAAGGATTCTTTGGAGGAATGGGATATTCGATACCGTAGATTCGGTCTGTCGACTTCAGGCACTATCGACCGTTACTTTTTCCATTCTCTCTATACGCGTGTTGCTCCGCAGATTTTGTTTGAACTAGCAACACATGGTCCAGGATTTATGGAGGACGAGGACTATGAAACGTTGGGAGAGAAGTTATCCTTGCCACCTTTTTTAGAAGATCAACGTAGTTATGTTGAGTCAAAATTAAAATATATCGATACAGTACGCAGTAATAAGACAATTCAAAAAGAGTATGAGTAGCTAATAGTAGAGGTACAAAACCTATCAAAATAGGAGCCAAATGATTCAATAGAATGAGAATCAGTCCGGTTCCTATTTTTATTAATGTGGTAAAACAATTTACATATACCGATTGTCTCTTTAATTGAATTCTTGATTCCAATCGTAGGTATCTTCGGCATATTTTTTTAATTTTTCATATTCTTCCTCATACATCCCTTTTACAGTCCAACCAAATAATTTTATTAGAAAGCGATGGAACCAGTTACTCGGAATAGTAGATAGTTCGATGACTAATTTGGTCTGGTTTCCTGTTCGTTCTAGATAATAGTCCGTGAACGAAATCCCTTCTTTCGTAGTAGCCTTTAGAGCTACATGATTTGGAGGTTCGTATATTGTTATTTCGGAATCAATAGTGTATTGCTTTTTACCAATTAATTGTACAGATTTAAATTTCATTCCTGTTTTAGGATACAGAACATCATTTGAGCTTTCATATATATTCTCTACCAAAAAGCTGTTCCATTGAACAATAATTGCATCGTCATCTAGACATTTAAATACATAATCGATGGGTGCATCTATGTATAATTCGAATTGTGCTACGTCCATTCTTTCCAATATTCTCTTTCCCCCTAAATATAATTAAGAATAGCTTTTATAGTATAGTTTATTTCTGATAAATAGAGAAGAGATTTTCAATATTTTTACATGTCAGTATAAGTTCAATTTTTTATCATTGTTAGCTGAAGGTTATTCTATATTGATTATAAATAATAGTGATAAATAAAAAGTACGAGCATATTTTATAATAAACATTTTCTACGTAGAAAGGCTAAAAAGCTGTACGGATGAACTTGTTTTACTAGGATGGTAGTGTAAAAAGTTCTATGAAAACTACCCCATAATAAAAACTCTCATCTATTTTGAAGGAGAAAAATAACCGCCATCGCCCTTGACAAACA
>NZ_JACHON010000028.1 GCF_014206945.1 Gracilibacillus halotolerans | reverse complement strand
TCTCAGGCTTGGAAAACCATTTTTAAACGCCGTACCGCTGTTGAACGGGTTAATGCGTATCTCAAGGAATTCTTTCAGCTTAACAATGTTCGTTATCGTACTGGGAAACGTGCAAAAATTCATTTTGACATGGTTACACTTGTTTACAATGCTTCAAAGCTAGCCGCAGACCGTATTAATGCACAAATAAATCAGCAACAAGCTGCATGATTTCTGTTTTTAAAAATACATTTTGGAAATTCTGAAGGTCTTTGTATTTTTTAAAAGAGCAATTATGAAATTGACTCAACTAAATTAAAATAGAACTAATTCATGATAACCGTATGAAAAGAGGCAGTGATAGCACTGTCTCTTTTTTCACGTACAAGCGGAGAATAGGTAAAAATACATTCGTTAAAGGTAAAAAAAATGCTATTTCTCATAAATACAAACGCTTAAAATGAGGATGAAAGGAGGCGCGGAAATGGAATGGAGTACAACTGGAGGCATTTTTAAAATTTGTGAATGGATTTATCGGCTAGCTTATTTAAATATAATCGCCAGTCTTTTCACCTTATTAGGTCTTGGTATATTTGGATTCTTCCCATCAATTATTGCCATGTACACGATTATTCATCGATGGCAAAGTGGCGAGGATATTACATCGGTCTTCCGTGAATTTTGTAGACTTTACAAGCAACACTTTATAAAAAGTAATGGGATGTGTGTACTATTCATCCTTGTCGGTATATTTTTATATATTGATTTTGCGCTTGTCCAAAATTTAAATGGAATACTGTTTTACCTTCTATTAGGAAGTAGCACTACGGTTCTAATCTTATCAATGGGAGTATTTCTTCATATGTTTTTTCTTCTCTCTCAAACTGAACATAATTTGATTGTTCAAATTAAGGGTGCCATTCACGTAACTGCGCGATATCCGTTTCAAACAGGTTGGATGTTTTTATCGGTCACCAGCTTTCTTTTTATTAGCGCCGTTATCCCAGCGGTAGGCATTTTATTTGCAGGTAGTGTTTCTACGTTTATCGTTGTTAGTTTTTCAAGACATCTTGTAAGAAAGACCGAGAAGAACTACCAGCAGCATCTTGCAACGAAAACTTATCCTGTAGCAACGACTTTAACGAATAAAGGAGGCACAACGTATGCCGAGTAATCCATCAATAGAAACAAAAACAAACATAAGAAAAAAACAAAAGAATGCATCGAAAAGGAGAGAAACGATTGCAGGTTTTTTATTCGTTACTCCGATGCTAATTGGTGTGTCGGTTATTGTTCTATTCCCTATTGTAGCCACATTTATTTTAGCATTTGCTGATTGGAAATTTGTTCAATCAATTGACAATTTAAAGTGGGTTGGTTTTCAAAATTTTCAAGGTTTATGGGAAGACGAAAAATTTATTAAATCTGTGATCAATAATGCTGTTTTTATGTTAACAGTGCCAACCACAATGATTATCTCACTTGTACTTGCTATTCTGATTGATAAATATACGTATTTCAAAAGTTATTTTAAAGTAGCTTTTTTTATGCCATATATATCAAGTGTTGTTGCTATCGCTGTCGTATGGCAAGTATTATTTCACCCGTCCCAAGGTCCAATTAATCAAGTGTTAATGTCGTTTGGAATTGAGAATCCACCGACATGGATATCTGATCCGAATTTTGCATTATTATCGGTTATGATCATTCATATTTGGATTTCGATTGGTTTTAATCTCATCGTTTATATCGCGGGATTACAATCGATACCGAAGGAATTATACGAGGCAGCAGATATGGATGGTGCTAATGCGTGGCACAAGTTTTCTAATATTACCTTTCCGGTTATTTCTCCAACATCGTTCTTTTTATTAATTACCGGAATTATTGCTACGTTTAAAGTCTTTGACCTAATTGCTGTCTTAACACAAGGTGGTCCACTTAATTCAACGACGATGCTCGTTTGGCATTTGTATGATATGGCATTTCTCAATTTAGAAATAGGTTACGCTTCTGCAATCGCAGTTGTCTTATTTCTTATCGTTTTTACGATTACAATTTTACAGTGGATTAGTCAAAAGAAATGGGTCAATTACTAAGGTGGGTGAAGTAGATGAAATTCAATTTAAAGAAAATGTTAACAACGTTCATCTTGTTCTTTTGTAGTATTGCTTTCTTGCTTCCGTTTGTCTGGATGTTATCAACCTCTATGAAAATTGAAGCAGACGTATTTAAGTTCCCAATTGAATGGATACCATCACGGTGGAACTTCGTAAGTAACTATCAAGAAGTTTGGTTTGGCGACCATCCTTTTTATCTGTACTATTGGAACTCTATTAAAGTTGCGGTTATTACTACCTTGTTATCTGTCGTTGTTTCTGCGCTAGCAGCATACGGATTTTCAAAGGTGAAGTTTCGTGCGAGCGCCTGGTTATTTCTTATCGTCCTTGCAACGTACATGGTTCCACCTCAAGCAAGCCTTGTACCACAATTTATACTTTATCGTTATATTGGTTTGTTTGATAGCCATTTAGGTTTAATTTTGTTAGGTAGTTTTAGTGTCTTAGGTACGTTTATGCTACGGCAGTTTTTTATGGGGATCCATAATGATTTTATAGACGCAGCTAAGATAGATGGAGCAGGTCATTGGCGGATATTTTGGAAAATATCGTTGCCAATTGTAAAACCTGCAGTAGCAACTTATGCTATACTCCGATTTATATGGACGTGGAATGATTATCAAAATCCATTAATATTTCTAAGAACAGACGCGCTTTATACGATTCAATTGGCGATGCAGAAGTTTACAACAATTAATGGTAGCTTTTATACACTTATTATGGCGGCAGCTGTGTCAGCAATTTTACCATTACTAATTGTCTTTATTTTAGGTCAAAAGCATGTTATTGATGGTATTGCTCTTGGTGGTGTGAAAGGCTAATAAGTCAAAAAAGTGATGTCAAAGGTAAAAATAGGCGCATAAGCTAGGTACTTTAATTTGTTAGAATCTAAATTGAAAGTGCTTTCAAAAATAATCAGGGGGTATGTAGGGTGAGAAAACAAATCTTCATATTAATTAGTTTCCTGTTATTATCTATTGTATTAATTGGGTGTAATGCGGAGGAAAGCAGTGAAAGTAACGACAGTACGGATGAAACAAGTGCCTCTCCAGAAACAGAAGAAACCGAAGCAAGTGAGGAAGAAAAAGTTACGATTAAGTTTCATACACACGGAAATGAAGCGAGCTATAGCTGGTCCGATACGATTGCAGCTTTTGAAGAAGAGCATCCGAATATTGACGTTGATCTGATTATCCTTAGTGAAAAAGGAGATACCAATGAGGCATTGCAAAAACTAGATTTAGCGGCTTCATCTGGAGAACAAATGGATGTGCTTATGTTTAGTGATCCAGCTTCCTATGCAGAGCGAGTAGATTTAGGTATGGTCGCACCGATTGATGAGTTTATAGAAGAAGAAGGATTTGATGTAGCGGAAGAATATAAAGTAAATACGATTCTAGATGATCAATATTATGCTCTTCCTGGGAAATTCAATCCGTGGTATGTGCTTGTTAACAAAGATCATTTAGAATCAGCAGGGCTTGATATGCCAACGGATTGGACATGGGATGAATTTGCAGATTATGCGAAGCAATTGACAACAGATGACCACTACGGCACATTCTTCCACGGTCCGCAAAACGGTGGATGGATGGAATATATGAAACTAGCATTGGCGAGTAAGCCAGAAGAAACAGAATTTGTGAAAGCAGATGGATCTTCCAATTTCGAAGACCCTATGTTCCAAAAAACATTAGAATTAAGATGGCAAATGGAAAAGGAAGACCAATCAGCAACACCGTATACCGATATTATGTCTCAAAATTTGCATTATCGTGATACATTTTTTAACCAAGATGCAAGCTTAGTGTTAATTGGGAGTTGGATGAATACAGAACTAGGAGGTACGGATCAATTCCCGCTAGAATTTAATGTAGGTATCGCACCTTATCCAAAAAATGAAGCTGATGATGAAGGTGGATATACGCCAGTTACAACAGATTATATGGCTGTTGCAGCTAACTCTGAATTAAAAGAAGAGGCGTATACATTTATCCGGTGGTATACAACAGAAGGTCAAGTAATCCAAGGGAAAAACATACCATCTTGGAATGGCGTAGACGATAGTGAACTAGAGAATGTTATTGATACAATTTTATCTGACACAAGTAGTCCAGAAAAAGTAGATAAAGAAGCTTTAATCGATGTGCTTAAAAATGCGAAAGCATCTAAGTTAATACCTCCAGTTCCATATCAAGCGGAAATCTATCAAATGGTTAACGATGAATATGAGAAATTAATTTATGAAGAACAGAACGTTGAGGAGACCGTACAGTCGATGCACGAAAAGGCAGAAGAGATTGTAGCAAACAACCAATAGATTTTAAGTAAGGAAAACCGTAAAATAAATAGAAGGGGACTTCAATCCCGATTGTTCCTGCCTAATACAGCGTTTACTCAAAGGAGTGATGTTCATGGTGAATTATCGGAGATTCATGTCTCCTTCTTTTCGTTCAAAAATATTCCTTGCCTCCTTTTTATGTGTAGGTTTACCTGTGCTTATTTGTTTAAGTGTTTACAGCTATTTGACACGAGATGCAGTGGAAGAGCAGGCGATTACGAATGCGCAAAAAGAGCTAAGCTTAGTAGAGGAAAATGTTTCGAATTTATTTGACGATATGATAAACGTAACGAATTTTGTTCAATTTGATACCGAATTAAATACGATTTTAAAACAAAAATCTAAGGAACCACCTAATAACTCTCCTCAAGATTATGAGAGTTATATGGAGGATAAGTCGATACGAAAAACGATTGAAAACATTACTTTACTTGGTGAAAAGTCTTTTGTTACGATTCTATTGCAAAATGGTGCCTACTATACGAATTATGCTATTTATGATTATCATCCTCAAAACTATTTTCAGACAGAGTGGATGGAGCAGTTACAATCGTTGTCAGGGTATCGTTCCTTATGGGTAGGAGCAGAGCCAACGGTTTTTGCTTATGATCGTGTAGACCATCCTTATCAGGTTTCAATGGCTCGGACATTAAGGGACGTAAATCAAGAAATCTATGGCTATGTCATCGTCACGATATTAGAAACAAAGATTCGCAATGTTCTTGACAACCAAGCAAAAAACGAAACAATTATGTTAATAGATCAAACTAACGACATTATATCGTCTTCTAATGAGGCGATGATCAATAAATCATTACCCTTTGGTCAACAATTGGAAGCTAAAAATATGTCACAGACTATCCAATGGAACGAGGAAGAGCAATTAGTGACGATGACTCAATTCCCTGTAAACAATTGGAAACTGGTTTCTATTATTCCGTATAAAGAAGCAACACAAAATATTAACTCAATCTTTTCTAATGTGTTTTTCCTTCTCTTTATGTCTTTCGTTCTATTCTTTATTATTCTAGTTGTATTAATGAATCGTATTACGTATCCTTTAAAAGAATTGAATACAAGTGTACAAAAGGTACAACAAGGTGATTTATCATTTCGGGTAGATGTTAAGAGTAGAGACGAGGTTGGCCAGTTAGCTTCATCCTTTAACCAAATGATTATTCGATTGAATGAAATGTTTGAAGAGGTGAAACAGACAGAGATTAGGAAGCGACATGCGGAGCTAGCTATGTTACAATCACAAATTAATCCTCATTTTTTATTTAATGTGCTAAATTCGATACGAATGACATCTATGAAAGCAAATGATATGGAAAGTGCTCAAATGCTAATGTCTCTATCCAAATTGTTAAGAGCGACGATTGGGAGTACCAACGAGATGATTCTATTGAAAGAAGAGATGGAGTTAATTCAGGACTATATTACGTTAATGAATAAGCGACAGAGGAACAAGATTGTTTGGATAACGGATATTGAAAAGGAAGCAGAAACGATTTTCGTTCCGAGGTTTATTTTTCAACCAATAATTGAGAACGCTATCATTCATGGTCTGCAACAAGGAGAGGGTGTCATCTCCATGGAAGCGACAATGAATGGAGAATCGATGCAGGTGATGATATCTGACAATGGACGAGGAATGAATCGAGAAACGTTAACGAAGCTAACCGAATCGATTGGAGAAAACATTTTTACGGAGAAATCACATCATAGCTTTTCCAGTATAGGATTGGCTAACGTGTATGAAAGGTTGAGGCTAAGTTATAAGTCGGATACAAAGATTTCGATTGAGAGTGAAGAAAATATGGGAACCCGAGTTGTTATTCAAATTCCAGCAAGGAGGGATAATGGTGTATAAAGTGATGCTTGTCGATGATGATTACCCGATGGTGGAATATTTGAGTGAAGCAATACCATGGGAGCAATTAGGCTTTCAATTAATCGGACTGTATGAAAATGGTCTAACTGCGTTCGAAGCGGCTCAAAAAATGATGCCTGATATTTTAATTACGGATATCGGCATGCCGAAAATGGATGGAATAGAATTGACTAGACGACTAAAACAAATAAATGAACATTTACAGGTTGCAATTATTTCCTGCCATGATGAATTTTCATTTGCGCAGCAAGCATTAAAATTAAACGTACAAGATTATTTCCTCAAAGAGACATTCGATTTAGAAGAACTTAAGCATATTCTATTTAAATGTAAAGACAGACTAGAGAAGGATGAACAGAAGACAAAAGAATATGCAACACTTCAATTTAAGGCACGTAAACACGCTGACTTAGAGGAGCAACAAATGTTCAAGCAATATATTCAAGGTGCATCCAATCAAATGTTGAGCAGGTTGAAACAAGGCAATTATATCCCAGTTTTATTTCTTATTAATCATTTTTATCTTGCTGAAAAACAATACGGATCGGAAGAAACCCTTTTATTTGCTATACAAAATATCATTAAAGATATTCAAAATGAAACAGATGATACATTTACATTTATACATTATGAGGATAATAAAGGATTCCTATTATTTGAAAGCTCGAATTCGATTAAGGTAGATAATTTTACGGAACTGAGAAATCTATTACGTACCATCACAGATGAGATAAATCGGTATTTACATGTGCAAATTTCGTTTATTCTTGGAAAGAGCACGAACGTTGAAGGGTTGAAAGATCAATGTGTTAGGCTTCTACATAATCGTTTACAGATATTCTATATACCACTTAATAGTATGGAAGACATAAAAGAAGAAGCGATATTAAATAAAAAAAGCAACATAGATATGGAGTATTTTCAGTCCGTCACTGAGAAGATGAGGCAAGCGATCTATCGAAAGGATACTGAAAAGCTTTGTGGTCAAATGGAAGAGTTCCGCTTGTCTTGTTTTATGAAGCAAATTGACGCCGAAATCGTAAAGGAATTTTATATTCGAATGATTTTAGACTGGAGGATGAAGACAAGAGGAATCAACTTTAGCTCGTCCTCTCATTCATCTGATTTTATCCAAAAAGACATGCTGCTAATGACGAGTATCCACGAAATTGAAGATTATTTTATTCAATTTGTTCATCTAGCTTTATCTAGTAACGAAGGAACAACGACAAATAAAGACATATTGAATGCTTGTTATTATGTATCGAAACACATTGACACCAAATTTTCACTAGATGAGGTAGCAGATTACTTATATTTAAATCCTAGCTATTTTAGTAGATTGTTTAAAAAAGAAGTAGGCATTACGTTTATTGACTATGTGAAACAACAGAAAATGGAACGTGCAAAAGAACTGCTTGAGCTGTCTGATTCCCCTGTAGGTAGCATAAGTGAACAGCTCGGTTATGATAATCAAAGTTATTTTATTAAAATTTTCAAGCGTTACACAGGTTACACCCCATTAGAATATCGCACAAAAGTATTAACCGGAATAGGTGAAGCTTAAATGACGATAACCATCGATAAAAATGACCCACTAACAAAGAAATGGATCGCTCATATTTTTCAAACAATCGAAACATCAAAGATGCCATCACCAACATTTCATGACTTTATACTGTTCCAGCAAAGTGGTGATCGACAACAATTTGAAAAGAAATATTTTGCGCGTAGAAAACGTTTAGCAGCCTATGGTTTGCTTCATGCTCTATATCCAAAAGAGGGTTACTATTTACAACAGTTAGAAGAGGAGATATGGCAAATACTACAAGAGTTCACTTGGTGTTTACCTGCTCATATCGATGAAAGTAGGGAATATAAAACAGATAACTCAGCAGAGAGAAAGTATACAATTGATTTATTCGCCGCAGAAACTGCTTTTACGCTTGCGGAGATGATTGCTCTCTTCGATGACTTGAATCCGTTCCTAATCGATCAGATGAAACATGAAATTAACAAGCGAGTAATCCGAAATTTTATCGAAAACGGTCCGTATCACTGGGAGACAGCAAACCATAATTGGGCTTCGGTATGTGCGGGCTCGATAGGTAGTGCCGCTCTATATATTATGGAAGACAGTAAAGAGCGAGATCAACTTTTCAAAAGAATTTTTGCTGCGATGGACAGTTATTTATCTGGTATTGGAGAAGATGGAGCTTGTACAGAAGGATATAATTATTGGAAATATGGGTTCGGTTATTTTGTTTATTTTCTAGAATTATATGAGCGAGTACTTGGAACGAAAACGTCTTATTGGTCTAAAGACAAGGTAAAAATGCTTGCTTCCTTTCAACAAAAAATCTTCCTAGCTGAAAATAATACGGTGAATTTCTCCGATGCTCAGGCGAAAGCATATCCATTATTAGGATTTACACATTTTTTATCCACCAAGATACCTAACATACACGTACCATCTAGAAGATTAGCAGAAGAGGAAATTATTGATCATTGTGGTAGGTGGGCGCCTGCCTTTAGAGAATTGTTATGGTATGAATCAGATAAGAAAGGGAGTGTCTGGTCTGGACGGAGCTGGCTACTACAAGATTCACAACTATTCATTTCAAGGCACAAAACGGATGGAAATACGTTTGCTTTTGCAGCCAAAGGCGGGCATAACGACGAGCCACATAACCATCTAGATATCGGTCACTTCGTACTTTTTGCAAATGGAGAGACATATTGTAAGGACTTAGGTGCAGGTGTATATAGTAAAGATTATTTTAATGAACATAGATATTCATTTTTGTCGAATGCGGCTAGAGGTCACTCGATACCACAGATTAATGGTGTAGAGCAAGGAGTAGGTCAAGCATATAAAGCAGAAATAGTGAAGCACGAATTAACAAATAGCGTGGACAAATGGAAACTTGATATGACAAGTGTTTACCCTTCTAGCGGATTGAAAAGGATGAATCGGACATTCAGATGGGAAAAATACAAATTTCCTAGTTTGCTAGTGGAAGATGACTTCTATTTTCAACAATCTAGTAATAGGCTGACAGAACGATTTGTTCTAGCTGATTTACCGTACGAGCGAACAGAAAACGGTCTAAAAATGGATGGTCTTGAAATTAGATTTTTACCTATGGCAGGAGAAATGAAAGTAAATAGAGAAGTATATAGTAATCATTTTGGTGAAAATCAAAGTGTACTAATATTAGAAATAGAAATGAAGGAAGTACCAAAGCAGTTTTTGTTTCAAGCACAATTTCAATTGGGGGAGACGATAACACATGACATCTACGATGAGTGAAAATCCATTATTAACGAAAGATGATGTAGAACAGTTTGTCATTGATTTATGGACGAAATTAACTCCTTATTACAGTGAGGGGAAAGCTCTCCTGCTACCTAAAGGAGCCTTAGCAGGACATTCGGAATTTGTTTCTGGAATAGAAGGGTTTTCCCGGATTTTATGGGGAGCTGTTCCTTTATTAATGTCCGATAAAGCGCCGGAATTGTGGGAGCAGCATCTAACTGGAATAAAGAATGGCACCAACCCAGAGCATGAGGAATATTGGGGAGAAATCCATGATTTTGACCAGCGAATTGTCGAAATGGCAGCTATTGGCTATGGGTTGTGCCTTGCACCGGAGAAAATGTGGGAACCTTTATCCGATGTAGAAAAAAGCAATCTAACCAACTGGCTTTTACAAGCTAACGAACATAAAACACCTGATAGCAATTGGATATTATTCGTCGTTATGGTTAATATCGGCCTTAAAAACGTTGGTGCTACCTATAGTCAATCCGTGCTTGATAGTAAGCTTGATCGTCTAGAAGCATTTTATATAGGTAATGGCTGGTATAAAGATGGAGAAATAACTGCACATGTTGATTACTATACACCAATGGCGATTCATTACTTTTGCTTGTTTTACGCAAAAATAATGGAGGATGAAGATGTAGAGCGTTCGACTAAATATAAGAAAAGAGCTGCTCGTTTTGCGGAGGACTTTATTTATTGGTTTGGTGAAGACGGATCTGCTCTTCCATATGGTAGAAGCTTGACGTATCGTTTTGCGCAGTCAGCATTTTGGAGTGCATTAGCCTTTGCGGAAGTAGATGTTTTTCGCCCGGGTGTTGTGAAAGGTTTGATACTAAGAAATTTACGTTATTGGATAAAGCAAGACATTTTTCAGCCAGATGGCACACTCTCTGTTGGCTATCATTATCCGAATCTATTAATGGCAGAGAATTATAATGCACCAGGTTCACCGTATTGGGCATTGAAAACGATGTTGATTCTTGCGATGGATGAAAAGTCTCCATTTTGGCAGGAAGACGAAGAAGAGCTGCCTCACTTAGAACAACGTAAGATACAGGGTGCACCGTATTTTGCAATTGAACGGGATAGGGAATCCAATCATGTTGCAGCTTTCCATACAGGAAGTCTGCATACAAATGAGCAAGTTCATGTCGCTGCGAAATATGAGAAATTCGTTTATTCCAATCACTTTGGCTTCAGTGTCTCTCGTTCAGAATGGGGGCTGGAACAAGGCGCCTACGATTCGATGCTTGCTGTAAGTGAACAGGATAATCTTTATCGTGTCAAACGAAAAGTGGAGGAACGCGAGATAACAGACAAATTCCTTTATTTTAAGTGGAGCCCTTGGGCGAATGTCACAATCAAGACATGGATCATACCTGGACTGCCATGGCATATACGAATCCATGAAATAGAAACGGGAAGAACTTTAGACGTGGCTGATGGAGGTTTCGCTATCAATACAAGTTCAGAAGATATTGTTAGAAAGAAACACTCCAACTATGTGGATGGACTAGCTACTTATGCTGGATTATCTGGAGCTGTCGACCTAATGGAAAAGGGCAAGGCTCGTATTATTCATCCTAATGCAAATACGAATCTGCTATATAAAAAGTCAGCAATCCCCACGATAGAGCACCGTTTAGAGGTAGGAAAGCACCTACTAGTACATGGATTTTACGGTCAGGCAGCGCGAGGCGAGGGAGCAGAATGGAAAGAAATCCCCTTTATAAAGGGTGATACTATTTTTCTGAAAAAAGATGTACCAGTCTTTACGTTCAATCAACCTATATTAATGAATTAGGACCTTGGAATCCCTAAGATATGAAGGCACCGGACCAGCCAACAAAAGAATGTTTGATTAATGAAAGGCATAGAAAACTAGAATAAGGACAACACATTTATACTACGTTGTCCTTATTTCATAAATCCAAACTCACTTAGTAGTTTAGTTTTCGTTTATAGTAATAAAAATACATGCTCAGCGGCCACCACAATACAGCAAAAATAGGATAAACCGCCCAAATTGTATTTGGTGAGAATAATACATTTATGCAAATAAAGAATACACTCATTAAAATTGTCGCATTTACGGAAAAGGCAAAATAAGACTTCTTTTTAACATGGTACAATGACAATGGCCACCAAAGAATCGCAAATGCGGGGAAAATACACCATAAGTATCCAGGAGATATGTAAAAGTTTAATACCACGTAATATAGAATAAAGAGCATACTCATCGAGCTTGCCACAAATACGTTTTTGTTCCTTTTCCCAAGGACACTAAGAATTGGCCACATCATAATTGGTCCTAAAGCATATAAAAACCAAGGATAACTTGGTGTATGAATAAGATTAATTGTAACTAATTGGATGAGAAAAACGATACTCCCTATTAGAGAAAACAAGGTGTGTTTTTGTTCGAAGAAGCTATAAAGTCCAATTGGAAGCATTAGTAAAAGGGGTACAGGATAAATAAACCATAGGTAAGTGGAGTTTGTAACTAAATTAACCATAACTAAAAACGAGATGGTTACTCCGCTACCTAAAACAGCAAAAAGCAAGCCGATGTTTTTCATATTAATTACCTCTTTTAGCTTTTGACCATACGTAGTACATACTCAGCGGCCACCAAAGAATCGCAAATGTCGGATATACGAACCATACAGTTTGTGGTGAATAATAAAAGTTGATAAAGACACATAGTCCAATGATTAACAAGCTACCCCAAATGGAATATTCTAAGCTTAATTTCTTAGATTTTAATATATCACTTGCTGACTCGTTAGAAGAACCAACTGAGGCTCCAAGCTCTCGTTTCAAATCATCAATATCTCCAAACTCAACAATTACCTTATTAATAGCGTCTTCCTCTTCTTTGCCTTGCTCCATTAAGTCCCAGGTTTTCTCTTCCAAGTTTTGAAGAACCTCCTGCATTACGTCTTCTTTTTTCTCGCTATCTGGAACATCTTTAAATAAATCCTTTACATATTGTGATAACTTTTTCAATTGAATCCCTCCAAGAATATATCAATAATTTCCTTCAATTCTTCCCATTCTTTTACCATTTCATTTAAATAGGCCTTCCCTAAAGTAGTAATACGGTAATACTTCCTCTTACCACCTTTGGACACACTGCCATAATACGATTCAATTAATTCTCTTTTCTCTAATCGCTGAAATACAGCATACAAGGTAGCTTCTTTTATTTCAAAACGCTCATTTGTCCGTTGACTAATCTCTTTTGATATTTCATAGCCATAACGATCTTTTTCCAAGGTTAACCTTAAGATAATGGCATCTAGATGTCCGCGGATGATGTCACTTCTGATCAAAATCTCCCTCCTCTCTGTAAGGTACTCCATCACACATAGTTCTACCTGATAGAGTAATTGTATGTATAATTACTCTATCTGTCAAGGTAATTTTTCAAAATGGATTATTTATTAGTAAGGTCCTTCCGCTTATTGAGATTTAGGGAGTTTATCGTATCTAGCAGAGATTGAAGAAGATGGTTAAAAATGGCTTAACGAAAAGGAATTCATAAAGAATGATTTAAAATAGTAACATTCTTATGGATTCCTAGTAGAAAAAAATGATTGTTAGATATATT
Source organism: Gracilibacillus halotolerans (assembly GCF_014206945.1). GTDB lineage: Bacteria > Bacillota > Bacilli > Bacillales > Amphibacillaceae > Gracilibacillus > Gracilibacillus halotolerans. The sequence continues at coordinate 8,927 of NZ_JACHON010000028.1, read as the reverse complement.
GTGATACTAGTTCAATTCGTTTCATTGTCGGACTTATAGTCTTTAATTGTTCTTTTTACCTTCTCCATTTCTTTTTGATAGGTCTTTTCCATTTCAAAAGTTGACGGGAGAAATGGTTCTGGGTTGTAATCCGTACGTTTTCCGTAACGTATCATTTGATAAATAATCATGCCGTTATTAGGTTTACCATTAGCCGTTCTCATGGGGACTGCATCAAATAATACATAGAAAAATGTATAGAATACAAATCGGTGCCAAAATGTTTCATAGACTGATAAATAATCATTCGCAAGGAGGGCATTAATTAGTAGGCCAATAATTACATTAATCATAATTGGGCCAGCATATAAAAGTACATAGGCGGACTTACTCGTATTGCGCAATTCATCATATGAAAACCAGCTATAGAGGTGAGAGTATTTACGAACGTCCAATTTTCCAATTTTAAAAACACGAGGACCAGAACCTAGCGTAATTCTACTATTCTTTGCACCGACGAGGAAACCAAAAATCATATATCCAAACTCTCTTAAGAAAATGACAGTTGGGAAGATTATAAATGCAGAGATGACGAGACCAACTAAATCGGATAAGCCAAACATGAATACACCCCCAAATCATTCAATTTCACCATCTAAGGAAGAGGTATATCACACATCTTCCACGATTTAGGAGAAATAAAACGGAGGGAAATGTTAAGACGGTAGTTTTTCAATAATCCTTTAATTTGTGTCCAAAGAATATAGACCATGTTTTGTAATCAGTTCGCGTTATGGTAATATAATGTATATTGATTTTTTTACTGCAGAGAGGGTGGACTGCGTGTTAGACCGATTAGAATCGTTGGAAGCACGATACGATAAATTAAATGAATTATTAAGTGATCCTGAAGTAATAAATGATTCAAAAAAATTAAGAGAATATTCTAAGGAACAGTCCGATTTACAAGATATTATTACGGCATACCGGGAATATAAAACGGTTGTAACAGAATTGGATGGCGCCAAGGAAATGCTTGAAGAAGAGCAAGACGAAGAAATGCGTGAAATGGTGAAAATGGAAATCACGGAACTCGAAGATCGAAGAGACACATTAGAAGATGAGTTGAAGATTTTACTTTTACCAAAAGATCCTAATGATGACAAGAACGTTATTATGGAAGTACGTGGTGCAGCTGGTGGGGACGAAGCAGCTTTATTTGCTGGAGACTTGTACAGAATGTATACACGCTACGCGGAAGCGCAAGGTTGGAAAATTGATGTAATGGAATCCAATACAACAGGTGTAGGTGGATTTAAGGAAGTCATTTTCATGATTAATGGGAAAGGTGCTTATTCCAAGTTAAAGTATGAGAATGGCGCACACCGTGTTCAACGTGTTCCGGAAACAGAATCAGGTGGAAGAATCCATACATCTACAGCTACAGTAGTTGTTATGCCAGAAGCGGAAGATGTAGAAGTAGACGTGCACGAGAAAGATATTCGTGTCGATACATTTGCATCTAGTGGTCCAGGAGGGCAAAGTGTAAACACTACGATGTCAGCTGTTAGACTTACTCACGTTCCGACTGGTATTGTAGTTTCGATTCAAGATGAGAAGTCGCAAATTAAAAACAAAGAAAAAGCAATGAAGGTTTTACGAGCTCGTATTTATGATAAGTTTCAGCAAGAAGCACAGCAAGAATATGACCAAACGAGAAAATCAGCAGTAGGTACTGGAGATCGCTCTGAGAGGATACGTACCTATAACTTCCCACAAAACCGTGTAACAGATCACAGAATTGGATTGACGATTCAGAAGCTTGATCAGATTTTGGAAGGGAAATTGGATGAGGTCATTGACGCATTAATTATCGAAGAGCAAACGAACAAGATGGAACAATTAGGTGAATAAAATGGCGATGAAACTATATGAAGCTCAACAGTGGGCTTCTTCTTTTTTACGTGAACACGATGCAGAGGAAAAAGTCGCGGAGATTTTACTTTTGCACTATCTTAATATAAGTAAAACAGAGTATCTCGTTCGAATGCGTGAAGAGCTCTCTTTAGAAGTGGAACAACAGTTTAAACAAGCTATTTACCAACACGTAGAAACAGGCATACCTGTCCAGCACATTACGGGTAAAGAAGAATTTTTTGGACGAGAATTTAATGTGAACTCGCACGTTCTCATTCCACGACCAGAAACGGAGGAGGTCGTGTTACAAGCGTTGAATCATTTATCGAGCGATACGTTAACATGTGTGGATGTAGGCACAGGCAGTGGCGTCATAGCGGTAACATTAAAATCTGAACGACCGAACGTACATGTTTATGCTACCGATATTTCTGACAAAGCATTGCAAATCGCTAAGAAAAATGCCGATAAACATGGTGCTGAGATCGAATGGCTACAAGGGAATTTTCTACAACCTTTAATTGAACAAGGGATCAAAGTTGATTGCATTATTTCCAATCCCCCTTATATTGCAAAGGATGAGGCAATTACCCTTTCTAAAACAGTGAGAGATTTTGACCCACATCTAGCATTGTTCGCCGACAACGATGGATTGGCAGCTTATGAAGCCATCGTGAAACAGGCGAAAGAGATTCTAAACCCTCAAGCAATGATCGTATTCGAGATAGGTTATCAACAAGGTAATGTTGTACGCGAACTTATTATTGAGCATTTCCCTAATAGTAAAGTAGAAGTATTCCGAGATATTAATGGAAAAGATCGCACAGTTTTTGCATGGATAGAATAAGGTAAATAGGTGCTCGTTAAGAATTCTAGTTATTTTTTTATATTTTACTAGTTTAAAAGTTTTCGCATGTGGCCACACTGTGACTAATGGAAAATCACAGGGGGACTCAATCATGCGAAAGCTTATTTTATTTCTAGCAATCATTATTTTATTTATTGGTTTTTATCCACAAAAAGCAGAAACGAAAACACAGGAAGATGTACAAGTAATCCCGGATGAAGCAATACGTCTTCGGATATTAGCTAATAGCGATGGAGAAGAAGACCAAGAACTAAAGAGAAAAGTACGAGATGCCGTTAATGAAGAAGTAACGGAATGGGTAGAAGAACTAACCGACATTGAAAAGGCACGAAATTTAATTGAGGACAACATAGATGAGATCGAAGCAATTGTCGGCCGTGTGTTAGAGGAAAATGGAGAGAATATTAATTATAGTGCAGATTATGATGAGAATGTTACATTTCCAACAAAATTATACGGCAATTATTTATACCCTGCTGGTGACTATGAGGCGATATTGATTACACTTGGCGAGGGACAAGGCGCGAACTGGTGGTGTGTCGTCTTTCCTCCACTTTGTTTCTTGGACTTCTCATTTGGAACATCGGTAGAAGCGGAGGAAGAAGTGGAGCAACCAGAAGAAGAACCAGCAGAGGAAGAAGAAGTGGAATACACATTTTTCTTTTTAAAATGGTTTCAATAAGCATAAATCTATTATCTCTATCATAAGGTGTGTTAACAAGTGAAAAAGATAGAGGTGGGAAGAGATATGCAACTGAAAGCAACGAAAACAATAGCGAAGGATCAATTCAAAACATTTTTCCGTGATAAAGTAGATTTGCCGGATTTCAAAGAGCAGAAGAAGCATGGATACTTTTTACAGGATGGAGCAGAGATATTAGCATTTTTCTCACTTTTCCCTGTTGATAAAAATAAATATTGGTTGCGGGCGTTTGTGATGAAGACGAACGCACCGATAACCTTGCCGGTGTCCATTATTCAGTCTGCTCAGAAATTAACCGCCCATTTTGGCGCAGATGAATTATATATACTCAGTACGTCCCCAGCGCTAGATGATTTATTAAAACAGCTAGACTTCGAAAAAACATATCCACCGGTTATCCACGAGAAACAAGGGAATTGGTGGATAAACAAGGTACTAGTTGTGGATAAATAGCTGTTTTATCCACAGAGTGTGAGTGTGTTGTGAATAATGTGGGGGTTAACTGTGGATGATGAGGGAGTTATCCCCGTTGTCCACAGTTTTAACTTTACTGACATGATACCTGTTTAGTTTGAGATAAACCTCTCTTATGAAAAATTACTAGAAGACTTGCAAAACATTGGCTAACAATGAATAATAATAAGGAAAATAACATGATGTCACAACGATACGTTTTACAATAGAGGGGTTACTTATGACAGAAACATTTAGATGGAAAGCAACAGAAGCAGAGTTAAAGCAAGCAGCGAATACGTTGCGAAATGGCGAAGTTGTTGCATTTCCTACAGAGACAGTTTACGGATTAGGGGCAGATGCGCGTAATGAAGCGGCAGTGGCCAAAATTTTTAAAGCAAAAGGTCGACCTGCAGATAATCCGCTTATCGTGCATGTACATGATAAATCGCAAATACAACAATACGTAACAGATATACCAGCTAAAGCAGAGGTATTAATCAACACATTTATGCCGGGTCCATTGACGGTAATTTTGCCAGTGAACGATACAATCGCAACGAATGTAACGGCAGGATTGTCTACTGTTGGTATTCGAATACCCGATCATCCTATCGCAAGAAGAATAATGGAGGAATGTCGATTACCGCTTGCGGCACCAAGCGCGAACAAATCTGGCAAACCTAGTCCTACGACAGCAGATCACGTGTACCATGATTTAAATGGAAAAATTGCTGGGATCCTTGATGGAGGAGCGACTGGAGTAGGGGTAGAATCTACCGTGATTGATATGACAAGAGAAATACCAATCATATTGAGGCCTGGCGGTGTGACACAAGAAGAGATCGAACAAGCTATAGGAAAAGTTGACATATCAGATAGTGCACGAGTGAATTCCCACCCTAAAGCGCCAGGTATGAAATATAACCACTACGAACCAAATGCACCACTATATATGATTGAAGGCGATCATAATTTTTTTCAAGAACAAATACAGCGTGAGCAACAGTTAGGAAACAAAGTCGGTATACTTGTAAGTGATGAGCTGAGCTCCTTACTGAAAGCAGACGAGAGCTATGCTTGTGGTTCCATTTCGGATTTGAAGGAAATAGCAAAACATTTATACTATGGGTTGCGTTTTTTTGATGGGACAGATGTTGATATCATTTTTGCACAACCATATATTCGAAAAGGAATGGGACAAGCAATTATGAATCGTCTAGATAAAGCTGCGACAGGATATATTCGCCAATAAACATAATTTACCCTTTTGATGCATAAGCATGAAAATAATGCTTGTCCAGCGAAAGGGGCTTTTTAATTTGGCGACAATACATTTTAATGATTTTACAACTATATTTATGATGGCGTTGGCACTAGGAATGGATGCATTCTCAGTAGGATTAGCTCTTGGTCTACAGCAATTACGATTAAAACGAATCGCTTTGATTGGATTTACGGTCGGTATATTCCATGTATTGATGCCTTTTATAGGTATTATTTTAGGCTCCTTTATGTCGACGAAATTAGAAGGAATCGCTGTCGTAATAGCTGGAATATTACTATGTGGGATAGGAGCACAAATGATTTTTCAAACGTTTCAGCAAAAATCAAAGCAAGTATTAGCTCCAGCAGGGTTTGGGTTAGTGCTGTTCGCAATTAGCGTCAGCTTGGACAGTTTCCCAGTTGGTTTGTCACTAGGCCTATCAGGTGCTGTTGCTTTCTTTATATTAATTATTTTTGGAATCGTGACATGCAGCTTAACGTGGCTAGCACTTTTAATTGGAAGAAGAGCGAATCATTTGCTAGGTGCATACAGTGAAGTGATAGGAGGCTCAATCCTATTTGGATTTGGCTTACTCTTACTCTTCTAATATAATAGGGCATGAGAAGATAATAAAGGCGGTAATCAACGATGAACATATTATTCGTATGTACAGGAAACACATGTCGAAGTCCGATGGCGGCTGCTATGTTTCAAGCTAGAACAAAACATAACGTACAATCAGCCGGAATTTTTGCCTCGTACGGAGCTCCAGCATCAGCACATACAATGGAGATTCTCCGTGAAAATAATATTACGTATGAACATTCATCTCAGCCTGTTACCGAAGAGTTATTGGACTGGGCTGATTTAGTTTTAACAATGACAACGCAACATCGCGATATGTTAAAACAACAATATCCTCACTATACATCGACTATTTTTGCGTTAAAAGAATATGCGTTGCCAGATTTTGAAGAAAAGTGGAACGAGTTAACCTCCCTATATGCACAATTAGAAACAAAAAAGCTTGAAACCGGAACGATAGATGAATCAATCAAAGCGAAGATTATTGAGCTGGAAAAAGATATTCACTCCATTGATATTTCGGATCCCTTTGGCGGAAATCTCACACTATATAAAAAAACATATGAAGATTTGCATAAGCATCTTGCACTATTAGAGAAAAAGTTGCAATATAGAGATAGGTAAAAGTTATTATTTCCAGGGAGGAAAAGTGAATATGTTAAAGAAAGTCAGCCTCAGAACCCGGCTTGTATTATTTACTACGGTTTTAGCACTCGTTACATATGCGACAAGTGCAGTGTTCATTTATTTTTTAGAGGAGTATATTAGATCAATTATCCCGTTTTCTGAATTTTGGTATGTATTAGTGGTACTTTTTCTAGGAGTTATATGGTCGGGTATTTTGGCCTATTTCTTTGCAGGTTTTATAACGAAACCTATTGTAAAATTAACCGATGTAGCAACGAAAATAGCGGATGGCGATTTGAATCATGATATCGAAGAACCAGACAGACAAGATGAAATTAGTGCTTTAACGTTAGCTTTCAAACGAATGGTTGACCAATTGAAAATGATATTGACTGATATTGATCGGCATGCGACGGAAACATCAGACTCCGTTCAAAATATGAAACAGGCAGCTTTAAAAACGAGGGAACAAACGGATATTTTAGAAGAAACTGTTTCGCAAATCTCAGTAGGGTCAGAGGAAACATCGAATGCTATCCAGCAAACAGTAGAGAAAATTGAAATTTCTACAACTCTTGCTACTCAAGTAGATGAGAAAGCAGAAGAATCTCAAAAAAGATCTTCAGAGATGGTGGAACAACTGAACGAATCAAAAGAAGCAATTACGGCGTTAATAGATGGTGTAAATCAGTTAGCTGAAAATCAAGATAAAGCATTACTTGATGTAGAGCGCTTATCTAAAACAGCATCTGAGGTAGAGAATGTAATCTCTTTAGTTGGTGATATTAGTGAACAGACGAACCTTCTCGCATTAAACGCATCCATCGAAGCATCTCGCGCAGGGGAAGAAGGACGCGGTTTTGCTGTAGTTGCGGAAGAAGTAAGAAAGTTAGCGGATCAAAGCTTCCAAGCAGTGCAAACAATTTCTGATTTAATTCAAGACATGCAAAAAGATGTACAGCTCGTAGTAGATAGTATGAGAAATCAAGTAGACGAAGCACGCAATGAAGTGAAGAACGGCCAACAAACAAATACGGCAATTGGAGAAATGTCTACCGTTGTACTTGAGGTAGCGGCAGAAATTAAGGAGATTTCACAGCTTGTCGACCGTCAGCTACAAGAAATGGAAGCTACGAACTCAGATTCACAAAACGTAGCAGCTATAGCGGAAGAAACATCTGCTGGTACAGAGGAAATGAGAGCTACGATTGAGGAACAGGCGAATTTTGCCGAAAATCTCGAAAATTTGGCGATTTCCCTAGAGAATCAAACACATGACTTGAAAATGAAAATTAATCAATTTAAGCTAAAATAAAGTAACGAAATGTCATAACTTTATGCAGGGTTGAAAGCATGCTATTATGAAAGAGACAGAAAAAATGACATTCAAAGGAGTTAATAAAAGATGAAAGTTATTTTAGCATCGGATCATGGCGGAATAAATTTAGCTAAAGAAATCGCTTCACTTCTAGAAGACTTGAATATTGAATATGAAGATATTGGCTGCGGATGTGAAACTTCTGTAGACTACCCGGATTACGGAATCCCAGCAGCTGAACGTGTTGCAAGTGGCGAATTTGATCGTGGTATTCTTGTTTGTGGTACGGGTATCGGTATGTCTATCGCTGCGAATAAAGTAAAAGGTGTTCGTGCAGCATTAGTACATGATTTATTTAGTGCAAAGGCAACTCGTGAGCATAATGATTCCAACGTTCTTACACTAGGTGAGCGTGTAATCGGACCAGGACTTGCGCTAGAAATCGTAAAGACTTGGTTAGGTGTTGAGTTTGAAGGTGGTCGCCACGCAAATCGAATTGGAAAAGTTGCAGATTACGAAAATAAACGAGGCGAGTAATAAATGCAGCTAGAGCAATGGAGAACAGAGTTAAGAACACTTGTGGATGAATGGATAGATTCTGGTTATTTAGCAGAAGGAAATTTATTTATCATAGGTTGTTCAACAAGTGAAGTTGCTGGCGAAAGAATCGGAACAGCAGGTAGTGAGGATATCGCTGCGTTTATCTTTGATGAGCTCCAGAGGCTTAAAGAAAAAACTGGTGTGGCGTTATGTTTTCAGTGCTGTGAACATTTAAACCGTGCGATTGTTATGGAAAGAGCAACCATGGAACGAAAGCAGCTTGAGCCAGTTGCAGTCCGACCAGTCCGAACAGCTGGTGGAGCGATGGCAGAATATGCATATAATAATTTTGACGAGCCTGCTGTCGTTGAAGCAGTTCAGGCGGACGCTGGAATAGACATCGGCGAAACGATGATAGGTATGCATTTGAAAGCTGTAGCAGTACCTTTACGATTCTCTGAAAAATATATTGGACACGCACGAGTTACTCATGCCAGAACACGACCAAAACTAATCGGCGGACCCCGAGCGGTTTATCCAGAATAAATGAGGAATAGTCGCAATTTGACTATTCCTTTTTTAAAAGATAAGAAAGTATAAAAATCTGGGTCGTTTTTTGCTCTACCACAGTCTTTATGACTGTGGTATCTTTATAGTATGAAGAAAAATA
>NZ_JACHON010000027.1 GCF_014206945.1 Gracilibacillus halotolerans | reverse complement strand
AGCAAATAGGTTATAAATTGAGGGTACAACTTGTCACTTCCTATCTTGGATTTGGTGTGAGTCTGGTAACCTCATCAAACACCAAGATTCGGGGGTGGCAAGTTTTTTGCATTTAAAGACTATTAAACCAAGGTTTTAACAAGTTTTTACTATAAAACTTTTGACAATACGTTTAAAAGGGAGGAGGTAATACAATGAAAAAGGTTGGAACAGCGTTGTTAAGTTGTGCATTAATGATAATGGTTGCAGTACCAGCTTTTGCGCAGGTTAATAACTCAGGTAGTGGTGGATCTGTTGTACTTAAGGGTGAGCCACCAACTGTTACACCTTACGCTATTAAAAGTGTAGATGGTGGAAATGGTCGTTGGGATTACGGGACACGGTTAACTATCACTTTAAAGAAAAAAGTGTGGTCAAACCTAGATCACAATACTAAAACACATCGTTCAAGTGCCGAAATTGATGGTAAATACGATGATAGTGGTTGGGTACCAAAGCGAACTACTTCTAAGGCTAGTTCGATTGGACCTCGAAAATCGGTAGGTTATGCTAACTGGGATGTAAGATAAAGTAATTCTATGAAGGTCTACTTACAGGTGAGTAGACCTTCATTTACATCATTTTTATGAAGCTTAAAGTTTACCTGAAAGGAGGGTTAACCTTTGAAACGTTTTCTAGCATTATATGGTCTTATTATGTTTTGTATATTTGCTGTAGCTAATTATTATGACTATCAATTAGAAAGCTATGCGAAATTAGTTAATCCAGCGGAAGTCTATACCTATGAATTTGAGATACCAAATGATTTTCTGAACTCAGATCCAAAGCACCTAGAAGGGTTAAAAGAAGTTGCATTGAAAAATCAAGTTAATATTATACGTACGGTGTCCCACTATGATAATAGAACGGAAAATACATTAACAGATGCATATCTATATTTGACTACAGATACACGTTTATATGAACATGTGAAAATAACAGAAGGACGTATTCTCCAACCAAATGATATGGATAGTCAAGACTTTTTTATCTCTACTAAACCTAAAAACTCTGAAAAACAGAAGGGTGTAATACGTAATTTTGGTGGTAATAATACGTACTCCATTCATGTAATAGATCGATTAATACATAATTATACGTACTCTGGTAATTACCGAATCGAAGCAGAGTCTCAGGAACACTATAATCAGTTTATTGCCGATTATGTAAGTTATATTAATCATACAACGGGTGAAGATTTCAGTAAGGAAATGTATACAACTATTACGAGATCTAATCAAATTGAATTTAATCAAGCGTTGGATATCGAGTTAATCAGTATCTTTTTAATAAGTATCTTTCTATTAACTTTTTTATTTTACTTAGTTACACGGACAAAAGAATTAGCTGTGATGAAATTAAATGGATATAGCAATATGGCAGTTTCCTGGAAGATATTTATACTCTTTTTCACTAAAATTTTTACAATTAGCAGTATAATCCTAATTCCATGGATGTTTTTCATTGAAGATATTCATGTTGAATTTATTCAACAGGTGTATGTAACCAATTTTATTATTTTTGTTGTACTCTTTGTTATATTAACTGGCTTAAGCTTTCTCTACTCTAAAAACATTTCGATAGAAAGTGCAATAAAAGGTAATAAACCCATTGGAATTATAGCTTTAATCAACATGATAGGTAAGATAGCTATTTCCATTGTTATGTTAGTTATTGCTGTGAGTTTGATTTCGAATTTGGAGGAAATGAATCGAAAACAAAATAGTCTTGAAAATTGGTCTGATTTTTACATGTATGGTGTATTTCATCCTGTTAAGTCGGGGGAAGATATTCATGCTATAAGAAACGGTGAATATCCTTTGGATCTTCCAACATATGAGCTTTACTCTTATCTGAACCAAGAATTTAAGGCACTCTATATAGATTCAGATATATATACCGAAGAAAGTTTAGAGGCGAATGCTGGCAACTCGCATATTAGATACATCACTGTAAATCCAAATTATTTGGCTGCGTATCCGATTGTTGATACCGAAGAGAACCCTATTCACATTTCTGAAAATGTAGAACACACCGTTTTACTTGTTCCTGAACAATATAAAGACAAGGAAGATACAAATGTTCATTACTTTACGTCAATGCGGGAAGACTTTTATACGTTACATAATGAACTATATAATCGAACTGATAAAGCGAAGAGTATAGAAATAGAAATTATCTATACGAAAGAGGATCAAGAAATATTTTCAATGAATCCCAATGTTATGCCTGATAATAACAATATGATTGTGGATCCAATTGTACAAGTAATAACAGAGGCAAACGCGTTAGTTCCAGATACGCATTATACTTCTAGCAGTAACCAAACATTTTTCATTCAATTAATTGAACAGGATACCGAATCTACTTATAACAAAATGCTACCTGTCCTGCAAGAGTATGGGTTAGACGACAACTTTCCATATCTCATTCAAACTAATGAGGTCATTTTAAGTGAAATTAACGACCTAAAACAAGAAGCAACTACGACAAGCTACATTCTATTACTTTTGTTTATTTTGATCGTATTACTCCTATTCCAGAATATATATCTACAATTTGAGCGTAATAAGTATGAGTTCTTTTTGAGAAAGATATACGGTAATCCTTTTTTGAGCAAGTATAAGAAAGTTTTCATTTTATTAGTAACTACTCTTCTACTTGAGTTTATTGGTGGGGTAATATTAATCGAAATTCGTTATTTTCTTACTCTATTCATAGCGAAAATGTTAATAGAAACGTGTTTAATGATTCTTTTAATTCGTTATTTTGAAAGAAAGAACACGATTCAAGTATTGAAAGAAGGTGTTTAAACGTGACAATTTGTGAGTTGAATAATATCAGCAAATCCTTTGGAGATAAAGTTGTTATTGATCGTTTTTCATTAAAGATAGACCAAGGTGATTTTATATGTATTGCGGGCGTTAGTGGATCAGGAAAGTCAACTTTATTAAATATTATAGGACTATTAGATGCACCTGATTCCGGTGTGATTCATGTCTTCGGAAAACAAAAGGTTAAACCGAACACACGTGTATCTAGAAAGTTGCTAAAACATAAAATAGGTTTCTTATTTCAAAATTTCGCATTAGTCGATGACAAGTCTGTTAACTATAACCTTGATATTGCAAGTGTAGATAAGAAACGACTGAATAAAGATAATAAAATTCAGCTTTTAAAGCAATTACAACTAGATATACCATTAACTAAAAAGGTATATCAATTATCAGGTGGAGAGCAACAGAGACTAGCTCTCGCAAGATTGATAATGAAAGATTGTGAACTAATTCTAGCTGATGAGCCAACAGCGTCACTGGATTCAAAAAATAGAGATATTGTATTAGAATTCCTTTTTCAACTCAATAAGGAAGGTAAAACGATTGTAATTGTTTCACATGACCCATACATCAAAGAACAATGTAAGAGGGTTATTAGTTTATAGGAACAATAAGAATAGAAGTTTTTTAGATATCGTGAACAGAATGAATTTTTAGTGGAAGAAGGACTAGAGGACGTGAAGCGAGGCAACAATACACATATTCTTCAAGAATTTATTCTCATGGGAGCACTTGTTGGTAAAGGATATTCTCCTGAAAGAGCTTATGAAACCGTGGAAGAATGGGAACGTACTGGAGAATCAAAGCTTCTTCAGAAAAGTAAAAATATGTAGTAGATTTATATGGTTTATGATAAAAAGTTTGTCATCACGATAAGCTTTTTTTTTATTGGTTGACAAATTACCCTCGTGGGTATATTATTGGTCATGTAATTGATTTACCACATATTCAATCAGTGGGAAACATTATACAAAGTCGTACTAGATTTCGACTTTTTTATTTTTTAACTAATATACCCGTCTAGGTATATGAATGTTAAGAACCATATTAACCATATTTTTTTGGGATAAATAATACGGTAGGGGGTAACTGAATGATTCAAGCAAATCAACAACTGGATGCTAAAGGCCTAGCATGTCCAATGCCGATTGTTAAAACAAAAAAGGCAATGAATGATATCGATGAAGGCCATGTATTGGAAGTACAAGCAACGGATAAAGGCTCCACAGCAGACTTACAAGCTTGGGCAACTACTGTTGGTCATCAATATTTAGGGACTGTTGAAGAAGGCGAAGTACTCTATCATTACATCCGCAAGGGTTCAGATGAGCCAGAAGTGGAAAAGTCCTTTGAACACACTGTTTCACTGGAAACAATTGAATCACGTGAAGGACTCATTTTAGATGTGCGTGAAGCAGCAGAATATGCCTTTGGTCATATCGAAGGTGCTAAGTCCATTCCGATGGGCGAATTAGAATTTCGTCTAGAGGAGTTAGATAAAGAAGAAGAAATATTGGTGATTTGTCGAACAGGGAAACGTTCTGACTTGGCAGCACAGCTATTAGCTAAAAAAGGTTTTAAAAAAGTATATAACGTTCTACCTGGTATGAATGAGTGGAACGGTAAAAAAACAAAAACACTTTAGGAGGAATTTATAATGTCAGAGAAAGTAGCTATTATCGCAGCAAATGGTGGTATGTTTGATGCATACAAAGTATTTAATATCGCAACAGCAGCAGCAGCTTCAGAAAAAGAGGTACAGATCTTCTTTACGTTTGAGGGATTAAACTTAATTCATAAACAAGGCATGCATCATTTAGAAATGCCAGCTGGAAAAGAACATTTCGCTGAAGGATTTGAAAAAGCGAATATTCCTTCCATTCCAGAACTAGTGGAAATGGCGAAAGAGTTAGGTGTTAAATTCATTGCCTGCCAAATGACAATGGATGTTATGGGGCTTACGAAAGAAGATTTCGTGGATGGAATTGAAGTTGGTGGAGCCGTAACATTTTTAGAATTTGCTAAGGATGCAGCTCCAACATTAACTTTTTAATCGATAAAAAAATTCATGCAGTGGAGAATGTCTCCACTGCAAAAAAATAGTTTAAAATATACCTATGGGGGTAATTGTGTAATGTCAGTAAACAAATGGACAGCAGCGCAAGTTGCAAGAAAAGTGATTGATAATGAAGAATTGTTTATTTTAGATGTACGTAATCAAGATGCTTTTGAAGATTGGAAAATTGAAGGACATAAATTTGAGTATTTAAATATTCCTTATTTTGAATTATTAGATGGAGTGGAAGAAATATTACCGAAGCTTCCAACCGATAAAGAAGTATTAGTCGTATGTGCTAAAGAGGGTTCGTCTGTGATGGTAGCAGAAATGCTGTCAGATGCAGGCCGTGAAGTAGCATACTTGGAAGGCGGAATGAAGTCTTGGAGTAGCTATTTAGAACCGATTAAAGTCGCTGATCTAGATAATGGAGGCGAGCTTTATCAGTTTGTTCGTATAGGAAAAGGTTGTCTATCCTATATGGTGATTTCAGAGGGAGAAGCAGCAATCATTGATGCGGTCCGTTTCACTGACCTATTCATTGATTTCGCTAAAGAAAAAAACGTTGAAATTAAGCACGTATTTGATACTCATTTACATGCTGATCATATCTCAGGAGGACGTCACATTGCTCATGAAACTGGCGCAACTTACTACTTACCACCTAAAGATGCAACAGAAGTTGTGTTTGACTACACAGCATTAAGAGATGGACTACATGTAAAAATAGGAGAATCCAAAATCGATGTAAATGCACTTTATTCACCAGGTCATACGATTGGATCTACTTCCTTTGTCATTGATGATCAATTCTTATTAACGGGTGATATTTTATTTATTGACTCTATTGGTCGCCCTGATTTAGCTGGTCTGGCGGAAGACTGGGTAGGAGATTTACGTGAAACGTTATATAAACGTTACCGTGAACTAGCAGAGGATTTGGTTGTTTTACCTGCCCACTTCATGATTATCGATGAATTAAATGAAGATGGTACCGTGGCAAAACGTCTAGGTGATTTATTCAAAGAAAATCATGGATTAAACATCGAAGATGAGGCTGAATTTCGTAGTACTGTTACCGATAATTTACCGCCACAACCGAATGCATATGAACAAATTCGACAAGTAAATATGGGGAAAATCACTCCTGACAATGACGAACAAACGGAAATGGAAATTGGACCAAACCGTTGTGCTGTACGTTAATCTTTAAGCGATATGTAAAGAATTTAATTTGAAAATCGTTGAAACGGGTAATGGTTTTTGAAGCTCATAAGAGTCGGAGCGATCGTTCATTATCGTTAAAATACTAATAGATGATTAATTATTTAGAAATATAAAGAAGGAGAGATAACAATGAATATTACTAAAACACTAGATGCAAAAGGACTTGCATGTCCAATGCCTATCGTTAAAACAAAGAAAGCAATGGATATGATTCAATCAGGAGAAATTTTAGAAGTGATGGCAACAGATAAAGGAGCATTAAGTGATATTACGGCGTGGGTCAAATCAGGTGGGCACACGCTGTTAGAGCAAAAAACAGAAGATGATGTTCTATATTTTTATATTCAAAAAGCATAAATGACAACCACATAGCGAGTAGCCATAACTACTCGCTTTGTTACATTAGGAAGAAGGTTAAGAAATGGATATAACATTTATTATGGTTGTATTTGCAATCGGATTTATAGGTTCCTTTGTGTCGGGAATGTTAGGTGTTGGTGGCTCGATTATTAAATATCCGATGCTATTATATATTCCGCCTTTGTTTGGACTTGCTGCTTTTACCGCTCATGAAGTTTCTGGAATAAGTGCTGTACAAGTATTATTTGCTTCTATCGCTGGAGTTTGGGCGTACCGAAAGGGTGGCTATTTAAACAAACAGCTCATCATGTATATGGGTGGTGCTATCCTCATAGGTAGTTTAATTGGAAGCTATGGGTCAAGCTTTTTATCTGAACAGGCAGTTAATGTCGTATATGGATTATTAGCGGTCATTGCTGCGATTATGATGTTTATACCAAAAAAGAAAGTGGATGATATACCACTTAATGAAGTAACATTTCATAAACCTATAGCAGCGATTTTAGCATTAATTGTCGGTATTGCATCAGGTATCGTTGGTGCAGCAGGCGGATTTCTTCTTGTACCAATCATGCTGACAGTTCTACACATTCCGACAAGGATGACAATCGCAACAAGCTTAGCTGTTACTTTTATTTCTTCAATCGGAGGAAGTGTAGGTAAATTAGTTACAGGACAAGTAGATTATTGGCCAGCAATCATTATGATTGTAGCAAGCTTGTTAGCAGCACCACTTGGAGCAAAAGCTGGTAAACAAATGAACACAAGGATTTTGCAAGTGATTTTAGCACTTATGATTGCAGGTACAGCGATTAAATTATGGTTTGATATTTTAATGTAAAAGATGCAAGCTAAAGAACAGTTGAAAACTTTTATAAAAAGGAGCGTAATCATATGGCGAAGCGTATATTAGTTGTTGGTGGAGTAGCAGGAGGAGCTTCTGCTGCGGCAAGAGTTAGAAGATTGGATGAACATGCAGAGGTTATTATTTTTGAAAAAGGTCCGCATGTGTCCTTTTCTAACTGTTCCTTACCGTATCATTTAAGTGGAATTGTTGAAAATAGTGACTCGTTAGTTTTAATGAATCCTGATATATTTAAGAATCGTTATAACATTGATGCAAGGGTGAACAGTGAAGTCGTTAAGATTAATCGTGGTGAGAAGACGATTACTGTTAACGATGTAGTTACAGGAAAAACATACGAAGAGTCTTATGATAAGCTTATTCTATCTCCTGGTGCTTCACCAATTCGCCCTGGAAATATTGAAGGAATCAACCAACCAAATGTTTTTACTGTTCGAAATGTGGTGGATATTGAAAAATTAAATGCATATGTGAAAAATAAGAATATCAAGGACGTAGCTGTTATAGGTGGAGGATACATTGGTGTAGAAGTAGCCGAAAACCTTCGTCTAGCAAATTACAATGTATCGCTAGTGGAATTTGCTAATCAAATAATGGCTCCGTTTGACTACGACATGGCACAGATCCTTCATAAGGAAATGGTAGACCATGGAGTAAACTTAATTGTAGATGATGGACTAGCTACTATTGGCGAGGGTTATATTGAAACTCAATCCGGCAAAAAAATTGACGCACAAGCTGTTGTGTTAGCGATTGGAGTAAGACCTGAAACAAAGCTTGCAGAAGAGGCTGGTCTTGAGATTGGAGATACAGGGGCTATCAAGGTAGATGGCAATTATGTAACAAATGATAAAGACATTTATGCTGGAGGAGATGCGATTGAAGTTTATCACCGTCTATTGCATAAACCAACACGACTAGCATTAGCCGGACCTGCTCAAAAACAAGCAAGAGCAGTAGCCGATCATATTTATGGCATACCTAGTAGGAATTTAGGTGTGATTGGTTCTTCTTCCATTCATTTATTTGATTTAAATGCAGCATCCACAGGATTAAATGCAAGAACAGCAGATTCAGCAGGTTTTAGTTATGATTCTGTGTATATTATGCCTGGTGATAAAGTAGGATTAATGCCTAATAGTAACGTTCTCCACTTTAAATTAGTATATGAAACACCAACAGGGAGAATTTTAGGAGCACAGGCAATTGGCAAAGGGAATGTTGATAAACGAATCGACGTGATAGCAACGATGATAACCATGAATGGTACGTTAGAGGATTTAAAAGACGTAGAATTAACATACTCTCCGATGCTAGGAACAGCGAAGGATGTTGTTAATCATGCGGCTCTCGTTGCACTAAACCAACTATCAGGAAAGTATCGTGAAGTAAAAGTATCGGAAGTTCGCGATTTAGTAGAAAATAATGCATTCATCATTGATGCTCGTGAAAAGAATGAATACGCTGCTGGACATTTTAAGAATGCTGTCCATATCCCATTGAGTGAATTTAGAGAACGATTAGATGAGATACCTACTGATCAACCAGTTTATATTCATTGTCGTTCAGGACAACGTAGCTATAATATGGTGATGGCACTTCAAAACTTAGGATACAATAATGTTTTTAATATGTCTGGTTCCTATCTAGGGATTAACCTTTACGAATACTTTAATGATCTAATAACAGGTAGAGAAAAAATTGTTACAGAATACAATTTTAAATAATTGCAAAACAGGCTTATTATACCTTTTAGTGGATAGGTATGAATACCTAAAAACAACTTGACTAGGATACCCTTAAGGGTATATAATAAGGGTATCCTTTTTCGATAGGTGATGAACATGAGTAGCTATGTTATTTTCATTGTGGGCTTCCTTTTTTGTATAATGATATATAAAAGATATTTCCCTGTACTAGGTATTATTTGTAAAACGAATCACCAAGATAACACAAGTGTTATGATAGTTGATCTAAGGGATTACAATATCGATACAAAAGATGATCAAAGTGACATGCGTATTCCTTATGCGTATTTAAAACGATTCATTCAAGAAATCCCGAAACAACAGCTTCATGTCATTGCGAATGACCGCTTAGAGTTACATTTGGGTGTAAGATATTTAAAAAGCAAGGGGTATCAAGTTGGTAGTTATCAAATTAGTAACTGTCCATGCAGAAGAAATAAGGAGTGATAATCAATGGAATATGATAAATCGGTTGTCAATCGTTTAAAGCGAATAGAAGGTCAAATTAAAGGCGTCTTAAGTATGATTGAAAAAGGCGAGGATTGTAAAGATGTAATTACTCAGTTGTCTGCATCAAGAAGCGCTATGGATCGTACGATTGGTCTGATTGTAAGTATGAATTTAGAGCAATGTGTACGAGAAAATATCGCGAATGGAGAAAGCACAGAACAAGTAGTAAAAGAAGCAGTCAATTTATTAGTGAAAAGTAGATAAGTTCAGCGATTCTATAGGAAGAGTTGATGAACTTTTCTTTCAAATAAAAATATACCCATATAGGTATAAAAATGGAGGAAATCAACATGAAAGAAATTTCAGCGAAAGAATTAGAAAAGAAACTAACTGCAGGTGAAAAACTAAATATCGTAGATGTAAGAGAAGATGAGGAAGTGGCAACAGGTAAAATCCCAGGAGCAAAACATATTCCATTGGGCCAAGTCCCAGAACGTTTAGAAGAATTAGATAAGAATGAGCATTATTATATGGTATGTCGTTCTGGAGGAAGAAGTGGGAACGCATGTCAATTTCTAATCCAAGAAGGCTACAATGTTACCAATATGGTTGGAGGCATGCTTGCGTGGGAAGGGGAAATGGAGTAATTTCTCCTTTTCTTTTTACTAAAAATCGTGGATAGGAGTATTAGAATGGAATTTATTCAAATTATTATATTAGTTTTAGTTATTGCCTTTTTTATAACACGATTTCTTCCAGTAAAAGGTGTTATGAATATTAGTATCGAAGAGGCAAAAGATAAGTCAAAGGACGGTAATATTCAATTCATAGATGTTCGTACACCGGGAGAATTTAAAGCGAATCACAAAAAGCCTTTTACGAATATTCCATTATCCAGTCTAGCTAATAAAACAGATTCACTTGATAAGGAAAAAGAAATTGTAGTTATTTGCCAAAGTGGTATGAGAAGTATGAAAGCTGCTAAAATACTAAAAAAACAAGGCTTCCAAAAAATATCGAATGTTAAAGGTGGAATGAGTGCTTGGGTATAAGAGAGGAAGAAGAGGATGGCGAAGCAAGTAACACCGGAAGAAGTAGCAAAACGTCTCCAAAACGGTGAAGAAATTATTGTTATTGATGTTCGAGAAAAAAATGAGGTAGCAACAGGTAGAATTCCAGGAGCAAAACATATTCCTTTAGGCCATCTCGCACTACGAAAATGTGAGTTGGATAAAAAGCAATCCTATATTATTACGTGTCAGTCGGGTAATCGTAGTAAAGCTGCTTGCGGAATACTTGAGGCATTAGGGTATAAGGTAGAAGACATGACTGGTGGTATGAATGATTGGAGCGGTAATACAGAGTAGAACACAGTCCGTTTCTATTTAAGGAGATGAATAGTATGTTTCATTATACAGTAGAAACAACAAAAACAATCGACCAAGCTATTGAGTCACTTGAAGAAAATTTAAAACAAGAAAAGTTTGGTGTGCAATGGCAGTTTAATGTGAAAGAGACGTTAGCTAATAAAGGCTTTGAACTGGAGAAGCCCTTCACTATTCTAGAAGTTTGTAATCCGAAAGAAGCGCAGAACGTTTTATCAACAAACGAGCTTGCTGGATATTTTCTCCCTTGTAAAATTGTGGTATATGAAGATACAGAAGGAGTTACAAAAATCGGTATGCCGAAGCCTAGTGCGTTAATTCAAATGGTTGAAGATCCGTCATTGAAGGCAGTTGCTTCTGACATTGAAGATCGATTAATCGCTTGTATTGACAAAAGTAAATAAAAATCGGAGAGATGGAAAATAGGGGAAAGGGAATATATGAAATCTGATGTAACAATCTATACGACAACGATGTGTCCTGTTTGTCAGATGGTTAGACAGTTTTTGACGAACATAAATGTAGATTATAATGAAGTGAACGTTGATTTTCGTCCAATCGAAATGATGAAACTAATCGGAAAAACGAAAAGATTAACCGTACCACAGACGAACATACATGGAAAGTGGGTTTTTGGATTTAATCCTGAAGGCATCCTACAGGCATTGGAACAAGTGATGGAATTTGAAGAAGGGCGATAGATCATTTAAAGGCATTGTTGTAAAAACAATGCCAAATTTTCTTGCAATATGTTATTTTGTTGTTAAGATACAACAACTAATGCTTTTCCCAGTATCCTCTTAGCATTTTCCACTCGCTCTTCAGTTGGTGGTGCAACATTTTCTAGTTTGTATTCTAATCCGAGATTCTTCCATTTGTAAACACCGAGCTGGTGGTAAGGGAGTACTTCAATTTTTTCTATATTGTCTAATGTCTTTAAGAAATCTGCGAGACGATTCAGATCGTCATCAAAGTCAGATAACGTTGGTACAAGAACGTGGCGTATCCAAACTGGCATGTCATTTTCTGCTAAATAATTGGCGAAATCGAGGATGTGTTCATTGGGTAAGCCGGTAATAACTTTGTGTTGCTCACTATCTATATGCTTAATATCTAACATGATTAAATCCGTATAGACGAGTAGCTCCTGCATTTTTAACAAGAAGGCTGGACGACGGCTAAAAGGACCTCCAGAAGTATCAATGGTTGTGTGAATGCCATGTTTTTTACATTCTTTAAACAAGGCGATTAGGAAGTCAATTTGTAAGAGTGGCTCACCACCGCTAACCGTAATGCCACCTCCACTAGCTTGGAAAAATGGTAGATAATCTAACAAGTCATCGATAATTTCCTGTACCGTCATTTCCTTACCATTTGCTAGCTTCCAAGTATCTGGATTGTGACAAAATTGACATCGTAAATTACAGCCTTGAGTAAAGACAACATAGCGTAAGCCTGGACCATCCACTGCACCAAACGTTTCAATCGAATGTATTCTCCCTGTAGCCATAATAAAAGCCTCCCTGTAAAAATGGTGGGGGAGAAGCTTACTTGTACTCCTCCCAAAATCTCAGTTGTCGTGTTTTTTTTATTGTTTATTGACCGCTCGAAAAGCCCCCTGAATAACATTATCTATTTTTTAATCTATTTACATAGATTCATGGAAAGTTCGATTAATAACATCTATTTGTTGTTCGCGTGTTAGTTTAATAAAGTTAACCGCATATCCAGATACACGAATCGTTAATTGAGGGTAATCCTCAGGATGATCCATAGCATCCAGTAAAGTGTCTCGATTCAATACGTTCACGTTAATATGATGTCCCTTTTTCATCATGTAACCATCTAACATACCGACGAGGTTGTTCACTTGAACGTCATCTTCTCGGCCGAGTGCTTTAGGTGTTACTGTAAATGTATTAGAAATACCGTCTAAAGAATATTCGTATGGTAATTTAGAAACAGTTGTTAAAGATGCTAGAGCACCTTTCATATCACGTCCGTGCATTGGGTTAGCACCCGGCGCGAATGGTTTTCCAGCTTCTCGCCCATCCGGTGTGTTACCTGTTTTTTCACCATATACTACATTAGAAGTAATCGTTAAGACAGATTGTGTTGGTACAGCGTTTCGGTATGTTTTATGTTTTTTAATTCGATTCATAATACCTTTGACAAGATCTACCGCAATTTTATCTACCCTGTCATCGTTATTCCCGTATTTAGGGTAATCCCCTTCGATTTCATAATCGACAACAATACCATTTTCATCACGGATTGTTTTCACTTTGGCATACTTAATGGCACTTAATGAGTCTGCTGCAACAGACAGTCCAGCAATTCCACAAGCCATAGTACGTAATATTTCTCTGTCATGTAATGCCATCTCTAATTTTTCATAAGCATATTTATCGTGCATATAATGGATGATGTTTAACGTATTGACATAGAGTTCACATAGCCAGTCAAGCATGACATCATATTTTTCCATAACTTCATCAAAGTCGAGATATTCTGACGTGATTGGTGCATATGTTGGAGCAATTTGTTTTTTGATTCGCTCATCAACACCACCATTAATCGCATAGAGTAATGCTTTTGCAATATTAACTCGTGCACCGAAGAACTGCATTTGCTTTCCAATCTTCATAGCAGATACACAGCATGCAATTCCGTAATCATCGCCATATATGTCACGCATTACATCGTCATTTTCATATTGAATCGCGCTAGATTTAATAGACATGTTAGCAACGTATTTCTTAAAACCTTCTGGTAATTTAATTGACCATAGAACGGTAAGGTTAGGCTCTGGTGCTGGACCTAAATTATCTAATGTATTTAAGAAACGGAAAGAGTTTTTCGTTACTAGTGTTCGACCGTCCAAAGCCATACCACCAATGGATTCTGTAACCCAAGTAGGGTCACCACTGTAAAGACTATTGTACTCTGGTGTGCGAGCAAATTTAACGAGACGCAGTTTCATAACAAAATGATCTACTAACTCTTGAGCTTCTTTTTCTGTTAAAGCGCCTTTACGTATATCTCTTTCAATATAAATATCTAAGAAAGTAGACACACGACCTAAACTCATGGCAGCACCATTTTGCTCTTTTATAGCTGCTAGGTATGCAAAATATAGCCACTGAATTGCTTCTTTCGCATTTTTAGCAGGACCTGAAATATCATAACCGTAAGTTAATGCCATTTCTTTTAATTGTTTTAAAGCACGATATTGCTCGGAGAATTCTTCGCGCTCACGGATAACTTCTTCCGTCATTGTTCCATCGCCGATATATTGGAATTCTCTTTGTTTCTCTTGCATAAGGAAGTCAACACCGTATAGAGCAACACGTCGGTAATCACCAATGATACGGCCACGTCCGTAAGCATCTGGGAGGCCAGTAATAATACCAGAATGGCGAGCGGCTCTCATCTCAGGAGTGTATACATCAAAAACCCCTTGATTATGAGTTTTTCGATATTCGGTGAAAATATGCTCTACTTCTTTATCTAGTTCATAACCGTAAGATTCTAGCGCAGTTTTAGCCATTCGTATTCCGCCATATGGCATTAAAGCACGTTTAAATGGTTTATCTGTTTGAAAGCCAACAATTTGTTCTAGTTCTTTATTGAGATAACCTGGATCATGAGAAGTAATAGTAGAAACAACTTTAGTATCCGCATCTAATACTCCACCAGCATCGCGTTCTTTTTTGTTCAGCTCCATCACTTGATCCCAAAGTTTGGTCGTTGCTTCAGTTGGTCCTTCTAAAAACGTTTCATCACCTGTGTAAGGGGTGACATTTTTTAAAATAAAATCTCGTACATCGACCTCTTCTTGCCATTTACCTGATTTAAATCCTTCCCAATGAGTCAAATTGATAACCTCCATACCTTTAATTTTTAAGTGATACAGTTTCGGTATATAAAAGTAGAACAGCTATCGAAAGTTTGTTCAATAGTGAGCATGCTAAATTAAAAATACTTTGTTCAATAGTGAGCAAACTTTCTATATATCTAAAGTATCATGATTCATAAGAAAAGTAAATAGGTGAGAGAGGAATAATATAAATAATTCCAAATGGTGGTTACTGTCATTTTTTAATAAAATTGTGGATAGGAAAGAAGACAATTAGGTAAATGGTTGTAGGCATTCAAACAAATAGTTAATGATATGGAATAATCCCCTTTACAAAAATATGTATAATAGGTAAAATTACTTATATAGAAATGTTCTCATTGTGTAAAGAGAAAAACGAAAAAGGACTGATGAAAATTACTTATACAGCTCATATTCGTGAAACCGATAAGCAGTTACAGTCAGTCAAAGAACATCTTCAAGGCGTTAAAGATTTAGCAGAATCTTTTGGTAGCAAATTAAACATGAGACATGTAGCTGGATTAGCAGGGATGCTACATGACTTAGGTAAATATACTAACAGATTCCAAAAATACATTTACCAAGCTGTGTTTGAGCCTGACAATTCAGAATTTAAGCGTGGTGAAGTTGATCATGCTACTGCTGGTGGTAGATTACTTTTTTCCATGTATCATCGAATAGAAAATACACCTCAAGAAAAACTCCTCGCAGAAATTGTAGGAAATGCGATTATTTCCCATCACGGTGATCTTCATGATTATATCTCTCCAAAGAATGAGTCTGACTTTTTAAGACGTATAGATGATAAAACTTTGCAAGAATATGACTTAGCTGTAGAAAGATTCTTCCAAGAAGTTATATCTAAGAACGATTTTATTAAATATGTTGCTCTAGCCTCAAAGGAACTAGATCAAGCCACAGACTATAGCCCTCAACAATCTCTATTTATAACTAAATTCATTTTTAGTTGCTTAGTAGATGCTGATCGTACAGATACTAGATTATTTGAAGAAAAATCCACAGAAAAATATAGCCAATCACACCGACTACTATTTCAGACATACTATCAAAAATTAATCAATAAGCTCGATACTTTTAAATATAGCACCACTTCAAGCCAATCAATCAACCAATTACGTAATAAAATGTCAGAGAAATGTGAGACATTTGCGGAAAAAACATCGGGGATATATACATTATCCATACCAACGGGTGGTGGGAAGACACTTGCAAGTTTGAGATATGCGTTAAAGCATGCGCAACACTATCATAAACAGCGTATTATTTATATAGTTCCTTTTACGACCATTATTGAGCAAAATGCTGAAGAAATACGCACTATTTTAGAAGACGATGAGCATATTTTAGAACACCATTCCAATGTTATAGAAGATGATGGTGATGATGAACAGGACGATGGTTTTTTTGTAAAAAAGCAAAAATTAAAACTAGCACGTGATAGCTGGGATAGCCCAATAATTTTCACTACTGTAGTTCAATTCTTAAATGTTTTTTATGCTAAGGGAAACCGAAATACACGTAGACTGCATAATTTAAGTCATGCTGTACTGATTTTTGATGAGGTGCAAAAGGTTCCGACCAAGTGTACATCTCTATTTAATGAAGCACTTAACTTTTTGAAAACAGACATGCATAGCAGTATTTTATTATGTACAGCAACACAACCGACATTAGAAAATGTACAGCATAGCCTCCTAAAAGATCGAGATAGCGAAATTATTACTGATTTACCATCAATAACAAATTCTTTTAAACGAGTAGAAATAGTCGATAAAACAGATTATTCCTTTACAAATGAGGGGCTAGCTACCTGGATTGAAACGAATTTAAACAACTGGGGGAGCACATTAATTATCTTGAATACAAAAGCAGTTGTAAAAGATTTATATGAAAGATTAAAAGAAGCTGGTGTATCTGTCTATCATTTAAGTACTTCTATGTGTGCTGCGCACCGAAAAAAACAATTAAATGAGATAAGGAGCATGTTAAGTAATGACACTCCTTTTATCTGCGTTACAACTCAACTGATTGAAGCAGGAGTGGATGTTAGCTTCAAATGTGTTGTTCGTTCTTTAGCAGGTTTAGACTCAATAGCACAGGCTGCAGGGAGATGTAATCGACACGGAGAAACAGAATCACAGAATGTTTATGTAATTAATCATGAAGGAGAAAACCTTTCTCATTTAAAGGAAATTAATGAAGGTAAGCAAATTACCAAAAGTATACTAGCTATGTATAGAAAAGATAGTGAACGATATGGTCATTTTATTTTGTCACAAAAAGCAATGAAGGAATACTTTCTTCAATATTATAAAAATATGGCAAGTAATTTGAATTATTATATACCTGAAGTGAATAAAGAAATGACATCTCTCTTAATGTCCCACCGTAATGAGAATGAACATGTCCAGTATTATAGAAAGAAATATAATGCACAGTTGCCTTTGTTTCTTACTGGCAGTTACAAAACTGCCGCAGAGCATTTCCGAGTCATTGATCAAAAAGCGACCTCTATACTTGTCCCTTACGGAGCTGGAAAGGAAATTATTGCACAATTAAACAGTGATGACTGGACAGAGGATTTATCCAAGCTCTTAAAACAAGCACAGCAATATACGATTAATGTTTATTCTAGTGGTTTTAGACAGTTGATTAGGGATGATGCACTCGTAATACATTTAGATGGCGCTATTTACGAATTGAAAGAAAATTGGTATAGCCAGGAATATGGTTTAGATTTACACGGGGAGGGCGAGATGGGTGATTTAATTGTGTAAAGCCTATCTTATGGAGACTTAGATAGGCTTTATTTATCCTTATCACTATTTCAATCCACGCTTTTATAAGCGAATAACATTATATATGATTTCTTTCTTCTAAATATACTAAAAATAATTAGAATCATCACAAGGTAGGTGCATTCCTACTGGGTTATACACCCAGTAGGTCTTTAAATAATCATTTATTAAAGGAGGTGAACCCAACAGTGAAACATAAAAATGAGATTCAATTTGAGGTATTTGGCGATTATGCATTGTTTACCGATCCACTTACGAAGATTGGCGGAGAGAAGCTTTCTTATAGTGTTCCTACTTACCAGGCATTAAAGGGAATAGCTGAGTCTATTTATTGGAAACCAACGATTGTTTTTATAATTGATGAACTTCGAGTTATGAAACCAATTCAAATGGAATCAAAAGGGATTCGTCCTATAGACTATGGTGGTGGAAATACACTTGCTAATTACACATATCTAAAAGATGTGCACTATCAGGTTAAAGCACATTTTGAATTTAATATGAATCGTCCAGATATGGCTTTTGATCGTAATGAAGGAAAGCATTTCAATATTATGCAAAGATCGCTAAAAGCTGGAGGTCGTAGAGATATTTTTCTTGGGACTAGAGAATGTCAAGGGTATGTTGAACCATGTGTGTTTGGTAGTGGTACAGGTTATTATGACAAAGTAGAAGAAGATTATTTTTTGGGAACAATGGTTCATGGTTTTAATTACCCTGATGAAACAGGAAGAAACAGTTTAGAAGTTAGACTTTGGCAGCCTGTAATGAAAAAAGGATATATAGATTTTTTACGACCTGATGATTGTACCATTGTTCGTCCACTTAAGGAAATGGAAGCAAAGCTTTTTAACGAGGATAATGTCGAGAGTGCTGAATCATTAAGGTTTGGAGGTGAATAAAGTGAGCTGGTTATTACAGCTATACGAAACATATAATGCTAACGAGGATCAAGTAGGAAGAACAATAAAAAAACCAAATGATAAGGAATATACTTTATTACCAATTTCCCATACGACACAAAATGCACATATCGAAGTGACGGTGAATGAAGACGGTGAATTCTTGACCGCGGAAGTTTTAGAGAAGGAAAATACGATTATTCCTTGTACAGAGGAGTCAGCTAGTCGATCAGGTTCGAAAATAGCTCCATATCCTTTACATGACAAGTTAAGTTATGTCGCTGGTGACTTTGTAAAGTACGGTGGAATAGTAAAAAAGGATCTGCCATTTTCTGCATATATACATAATCTACGTGAGTGGGCAGAATCGCCACATGCGGTAAAGAAAGTAAAGAGTATTTATACGTATTTGAGTAGAGAAAGATTAATTGAGGACTTGGTCAAACACAAAATTCTCGTGTTAGATGAAAGGGACAACTTAATCCAAAAATGGGACAAGCAATATGAAGTAACATATGGAAAGAAACCTCAGATATTTTCAAGTGGCGCAACAGATCAATTTAGTGTGTTCGTACGCTTCAATGTATACTCTCCCTCATCTCTAGAAAAGGTCTGGAAGGATAAAGAGGTTTATGATTCTTTCATTGCCTTCTACAAAGATAAATTAGGAAACGAAGACATTGACTACGTAACTGGGGAAGTCTCACCATCTACTGAGCGACACGCAAATAAAATTCGCCATGCTGCAGATAAAGCGAAGCTAATTTCTTCTAACGATACTACTGGTTTTACCTTTAGGGGTAGATTTAAAACGAGCAATCAGGCTGCTAACATTAGCTATGATGTTTCACAAAAAGCTCATAATGCCTTAAAGTGGCTTATTCACCGTCAAGGGAAAACAATAGATAATCGCGTTTTTCTTATTTGGGGAAATGATAATAATGATGTACCTCTCCCTGATGAGGATGCATGGGACTTATTACAGCATACCAAAGTTAAAACAGATAGAGTAGTGGATACTGATAAGCCTTACGCAGAAGAAATTAAAAAAGCCATTGCAGGATTACGCTCCAATCTAAGTTACCAATCTGATGT
Organism: Gracilibacillus halotolerans; assembly: GCF_014206945.1. Taxonomy (GTDB): domain Bacteria; phylum Bacillota; class Bacilli; order Bacillales; family Amphibacillaceae; genus Gracilibacillus; species Gracilibacillus halotolerans. The sequence goes on along the minus strand of NZ_JACHON010000027.1, from coordinate 2,843 downwards.
TAATATTCTTGTCTTGGATTCGGCCACAACAGGAAGACTAGGTGTTTTATATTATCGTAATATGAACAAGGAACTTTACTTAAATCGTTTAGAGGCATGGCATAAATATTGTGCTTGGCTTCATCATTATAGAAAACGAGATGGAATTCCTGTTAGTTTCTTTGGAGCGCCAGCAACAAAGGATATTGCCTTTGCCGTCTATGGACCTAGAGTAAGCGATAAAGTAGTCAAAGGATTAATGGAACGGATGATACCTTGTATTATCGATGGAAGGCATGTTCCTAGAGACATTATTAAAAGTGCTGTTCAACGAACGTCCAACCCCATTGCTATGGAAAAATGGGAATGGGAGAAAAACTTAACGATAACTTGTGCATTAATTCGAAAACATTATTTCGAGAAAAAGGAGGTATGTGAAGTGGCACTGGATTACGAATCAAAAGATCGAAGTTACTTGTTTGGTAGATTGTTAGCGATTGCTGATGTGTTAGAAAGGAGAGCCTTGCCAAGAGAGGAAACAAGGGCTACCAATGCTATACGATATATGAACTCTTTCGCAAAAAATCCGAGTAGAACATGGAAAACGTTGCAAGATAGTTTACAGCCTTATCAGGCGAAATTGGGTACTAAAGTGACAGCTTTGACACGTTTGATTGATGAAGTTGCAGATCAGTTTGAGATGGAAGACTTTAATAATAAACCATTATCAGAAAAATATTTATTAGGATTTTATAGTCAACGACGTGAGCTTTATAAGAAGAAAGAAAATATAAATGAGAGTGAGGAGAAAAACTTATGAATGCACTAGCAAGAAAAATTGATTTTGCAGTTATTTTATCAGTTACAAAGGCTAATCCAAATGGGGATCCTTTAAATGGAAATCGTCCGCGTCAAAACTATGATGGATATGGTGAAATATCAGATGTGGCTATTAAGCGTAAGATTAGAAACAGATTACAAGATATGGGCGAATCTGTTTTTGTCCAGTCAGATGACCGCAAAACAGACCATTATAAAAGTTTACGAGAACGTGCAGATTCTAACGAAAAACTAGCCGAGATGCTTAAAGATAAAAAAGCCTCAGCAGATGAATTTGCCTCGATTGCCTGTGAGCAATGGATAGATGTTCGAAGCTTTGGTCAAGTATTTGCATTTAAAGGCTCCACTTTATCAGTAGGTGTTCGTGGACCTGTATCTGTTCAAACAGCAACAAGTATAGATCCAATCGACATCACAAGTGTCCAAATTACTAAAAGTGTGAATTCAGTTACAAGTGAATCAAGAAGTTCTGATACGATGGGTATGAAACATCGAGTTGATTTCGGACTATATGTATTTAAAGGAAGTATTAACACTCAGCTGGCAGAAAAAACGGGTTTTACAAGTGAGGATGCAGGAAAGATAAAACAAACGTTGATGACCCTATTTGAAAATGACAGTTCTTCTGCCAGACCAGATGGCAGTATGGAAGTCCATAAAGTATATTGGTGGGAACATAACTCTAAGTTTGGTCAATATTCATCGGCGAAAGTACACCGTTCCTTAAAAATAGAGGCCACTACAGAAACGCCAAAATCCTTCGAAGACTATGAAATAGAATTAAACGAACTTGAAGGATTGAAAGTAGAAGTTCTAAATGGGCAATAGTGTAGAAGATAACTATTTAATGTTATCTGGATTACAACATTTCCAATTCTGTCGCCGTCAATGGGCATTAATTCATATTGAACAACAATGGGAGGAAAATGTAAGAACAATCGAGGGTCAACTTTTACACGAAATAGCAGATCAGCCTTTCATACGTGAAAAGCGTGGTGAAAGGTTGATTGTAAGAGCATTACCAGTTCAATCATCTACACTAAAGCTTAGTGGAATATGTGACGTGGTAGAGTTTGTTAAAGATAATGAAGGAGTGGAAATAGCAGGAATGAATGGAGCCTATAAGGCCTACCCTGTCGAATATAAACGTGGGAAACCAAAAAAAGGAGATGAAGACGTTCTCCAATTGGTAGCACAAGCCATTTGTCTAGAAGAAATGTTACTTTGCTCAGTTGATAAAGGGTATATATTTTATAACGAAATAAAACGCAGGGTTGAAATAAAAATAACGGAACATCTACGAAGTAAAGTCGTTCAAATGGCAGCGGAGATGCACCATTATTTTAGAAAAAAGCATACTCCAAAAGTGAAAACAGGGCCTCATTGTAAAAGTTGTTCTTTACAAAATATTTGTTTGCCAAACCTCATGACGAAAAGGAGTGTAGAAAGTTATCTTGAAAGGAAGTTAAAAGAGTGAGAAAACTACTAAACACTTTGTTTGTTACCCAACCTGATATCTATTTATCACTTGATGGGGATAATGTAGTGTTATTAAAAGAAAAAGAGAAAATTGGAAGACTTCCTTTACATAACTTGGAGGGCATCGTTAGTTTTGGTTATACGGGTGCAAGTCCAGCTTTAATGGGTTATTGTGCAGAAAGAAATATTTCGATAGTCTTCTTAACGAAGAATGGTAGGTTTATAGCAAGAGTAATAGGTCAAAGTAAAGGAAATGTTATCTTAAGAAAGAAACAATATCGTTTATCAGAAAATGAAGTTTCCTCAACCAGGATTGCGCGGAATTTTATCATCGGTAAGGTATATAACAATAAGTGGATGTTAGAAAGAATGACGAGGAACTATCCTCTGAGAATAGATATAGAAAAATTTAAAAACACATCGAAACAACTTACCTCGATTTTAGAAGAGATGGTATGTCAACACTAAACTGAACAATTTTTTAAAGGTAAACAAACTTATTTATAGCGCTCAAAATTTTAGCTCTCAGATGGAAAATAGTGCGT
>NZ_JACHON010000026.1 GCF_014206945.1 Gracilibacillus halotolerans | reverse complement strand
GATGCCGATGTTTCGACATCTGACCTTGCTCGCTTAAAAGCTAGCATATTGCTTATATTTCTTACTCGTTGTTTGATTCAGTTTTCAATGATCAATTGCTCGTGCTGTTTTTGCGACAGCTTATATATCATATCACCATTTCAAGATGAGGTCAACACTTTTTTAAAAGTTTTTTCAGCATCCTTTAACGGAGAAGTGAATGTCACTTATTGAAGCGACGTTTTATAATATAACATCTATTCTTAATCAATGTCAACACTTTATGCTAAAATTCTTATTTCACTTAAAAACTCTTCTTTCACATTAATCGCGTTTCAAGTCTATATATTATAGGAAGAAAGGATAAGTAGAAGAGCTCCCTCTTCTACTCAATCACTGAATATTTCCGAGCCAAAATTACTTCATAGTCCGTTGCTTCTTCTACTACCTTGACTAAACTCTTCTCCGTTAAATACTCCAGCATACTTACTAAATCATACATATAAGGTTCAATCCGCTTTTCTGTTTTCAGTTCTGCAAACAACCAGGGTTCTTTACGTTCACTCATTATTTCTATTAAATGCTGTGAACAAACTTCCGTTCTTTCATTTAAAGCAAAATCTAGCGCTATTAACATTAGCTCGACTCTTTTCTTCAATTCTTCTGTATTTCTAAGTAGTTCCTCATAAATTTTATAGACTTCTGGATCAATTCGCTTCACTTGATTCCACACAACAACTTCAGGGAAGAATCCTTTTTCAATAACTGCAATTCTGCCTAAATAGTGAAGAGATTGGACAACAGCACTGTATGCATCTAAATAATCTCCGGTTTCATAGAGATTTTTCGCCTCACTATAGCTTCGTGTTATTTTCGAAAACTCGATTGCTAAACGCAGTTTACGTGTATCCATTGGAAACAATCGTAATCTTTCCTTTAAATTTTTTACATACTCATTTCGATCGAATAGAACCTTCCCATTAATCATCCACTCTGATGCGCGACGATAACGACTCGTTCGAATCCATTGAGTAAGCAATTCTTTATCTACTATATGAACAGCAACAAGTTTTTCATTAATTAGATAATGCTCTACTGCCCATTTATCTGTGGCTGCTTGTACGATAACTAATAATATGTAATCAAAATTATCTGTTTCGGGGCTAACCCGTCTTCTCTTTTCCATCATTAAAATCCCAAGTGTATTTGGATTGCTAGCTCTCTGTTGATAGAGCTGGCGTAACATATCATCCACATCATTCATCCTCTCTTATCTCTATTAATTAATATTCTTTATTTCGGCAAAAAAACCTTTTTTATGACATATAATATTTTAAAATTGTTACGAAAATGAGAAGTTTCGATTACCCAAATAGCCAGATAATGCGGTGTATGCTATACTGTTCGAAGAAATAGTTCTTTATTATGGAGGCTTTCATATGGCTGATATTACATATAGAAGTAAGATTAACAGGATTCGTACCTTTGCTTTAAGCCTTGTATTTATTGGTTTTATCATTATGTATGTAGGCTTATTATTTAGGAATATTGAATGGCTCATGCTTCTTTTGATGATTTTAGGTACCATTTCGATTGTGTTGAGTACCGTCGTATATTTCTGGATTGGAATGTTATCAACGCGAGCCGTTGTGATTGTGTGTCCTACCTGTGAGAAGCAAACAAAAATGCTTGGTCGCGTAGATGCTTGTATGCATTGTCGCCAACCTCTTACAATGGATAAAAGTTTAGAAGGTAAAGAGTTTGATGAGAAATATAATAGCAAAAAGAAGAGCCGCTGAGCAATCAGTGGCTTTTTTAATGGTTGGAAAATGTTTTAACAACGGATCGAAGTAGAGATTTCGTGTCTGAACTTCACCGCACTTTCGTCTCATCGTTCTATAAAATAAAAAAACACACGTGCAAAGTGAGCAACGCGTGTCCCCTCATTAAATAATTTGGTGCTTTTCATGTTTACATTCTTGGCAAACACCGTACACTTCCATGCGATGGTGACTTACATCGAATCCTGTTACTTGTTCTGCTAATGACTCGACTTCATCTAAACTTGGATAATGGAAGTCGACTATTTTCCCACAGCTTTCACAGATAATATGGTAGTGTTTCGTTGTATTCCAGTCAAAACGGCTCGAAGAATCTCCATATGTCAATTCTCGTACTAGGCCTAGTTCACGAAAGACGCGTAAGTTATTATATACTGTAGCAACACTCATATTCGGAAATTTACCTTCCAATGCTTTATATATATCGTCAGCAGTTGGATGAATTTCAGCTTCTATAAGAAATTCTAATACCGCATGACGCTGTGGTGTAATACGTACACCTGATTCTTTTAATTTCTCAATTGCATCTTGGAGCATATGTTCGGAATGTCCTGACACCGTCATGCACCTCACTTTCCCGTTTTTCTATGTTAGTTATGATTCTAATTTACCTATATTCTGTATTGATACGATTATTAAATTATAATTCTTATAAATAGTGTACTTGTTTGATAGCGGTTTTGTCAATACATCGCTATTTTTTCTCCTATATAGATTATTATGCACACATTAGTGGTTGTATTATTAGATAATACATTATTTCAGGAGTTGCAGATGAGTTTCTTAGGTGCGGAAAACGGAAGTTGTTTGTAATATCTAATGTTAGACAGTCACAATCTGATGTTTATTTTGAGTATCTAATCTTCAGAGTACTGAATCCAATGTTAATCGCGAATATCTAATCTTCAGAGTGTACAATCTCATGTTAGATGTAAATATCTAATGTTAGGCATGTACAATCCGATATTCCTACCTATAGAAAAAAGTGAGCAATAGCTGCCCACTTTTAGTTTAGTTCTTCTTTGATAAAGTTAAGTGCTTCTTCCACGTGTCCGTCTACACTTACTTTACGATATTCTTTACGGAGAACGCCGTCTTTATCAATAATAAATGTAGATCGAACAATTCCCATGTATTCTTTGCCAAAGTTTTTCTTCAATTGCCATACTCCAAATTGTTCTGCTACTTCTTTCTCTTCATCTACTAACAATTCAAATGGCAAATCATGCTTCTCGATAAATTTCTGGTGGCTTTGTTCCGAGTCTGGACTCACGCCGAGGATAACGGCATCCAATCCTTGAAATTTTTCATGGTTATCACGGAAATCACACGCTTGCGTTGTACAGCCAGGCGTATTGTCCTTTGGATAGAAATAAAGAACAACGTGCTTCCCTTTATAATCCGATAGTTTCACTGAGTTACCGTGCTGATTTTTTAATTCAAAATCTTGTACTGCTTGTCCAACTACTACTGACATCTTACATCCCTCCAAGATTCGTCTATACATTAAGGGTACTTGAAAAAGGAGGAACTCTCAACTATTTCGACAGCTTCGAATAATTTCTTTCAGCCTGTACACTTTCTTCCACAACCATACGTTGCTGGATGTGTTCTTCACTTTTGCCTTGCCAAATTTTCAAAAAAAATGCTGGAGGTAAGATATAACCAATCAAGGACTGGATTAACGCAAGCAGCCTCCCCCATCCTACTGGTGTAATATCCCCATAGCCTATTGTCATTAATGTAACACCACTGAAGTAAAAAGAATGTGCAAATGTTTCGAATGGTGATAAAACTTGCAACTCATTATTCTCTAATAAAACTACCCCTTGAAAGGATAAAATAAAATATAAACAAGCGAAGCTCGATAGAACGATAAAATAAACGATTAATAAAGTAAAAAATATTTCGTATGAAAAATAGCTGTGCTGATGGACTTTTCCAAATATAAAGGCATATAAACTACCAAGTACTAATACGATAATCAAACATATCGATATAGTAGCAATCAAACGGCAACCTCCTATATCAAGCAATTTTCTCATTGGTTCATTATACGTAAGCACCGTACAAGTCATGTCCGATTTGTATAAATAGTTGGACAAGCAACAGTTGTTCATCTATGCTTTCCCCGTGATATAATGAGAATTGGAATTTGGATAGATGGAGGTTACATAATGAAAAGAACGAATTCTCAAGCTTTACATAGTGAAGCTTTACAGCATATTGTCGGAGGAGTGAATTCTCCATCCCGTGCGTATCAAGCGGTTGGTGGTGGCTCTCCAATTTATATGGAAAAGGCAAATGGTGCTTACTTTTGGGATGTCGACGGAAATCAATACATTGATTACTTAGGAGCATATGGGCCAATTATTACAGGACATGCTCATCCACACATTACAGAAGCGATTCAAAAAGCAGCTGCAAATGGCGTACTATACGGGACTCCAACAAAGCTAGAAAATATATTTGCCAAGAAATTAAAAGAAGCAATTCCTTCTATGGATAAAGTGAGGTTTACAAACTCTGGAACAGAGGCGGTCATGACAACAATTCGTGTTGCTCGAGCGTTTACCGGTCGTGACAAGATTATTAAGTTTTCTGGTTGTTACCATGGTCATTTTGACGCCGTATTAGTTCAGGCAGGATCTGGTCCATCTACACTAGGAAATCCTGATTCCGCTGGTGTTCCACAATCTACAGCAAATGAAGTGATTACTGTTCCTTTTAATAATTTAGATGCTTTTCATGAGGCTTTAGAGCATTGGGGAGATCAGGTAGCAGCTGTTTTAGTAGAACCTATTGTAGGTAATTTTGGAATTGTCGAACCACAGGAAGGCTTCTTACAAGAAGTAAAACGAAGCGCACATAACGCGGGTGCTTTATTAATTTTTGATGAAGTAATTACTGCTTTTCGATTTACTTACGGATCAGCACAAGGGCTTGTTGGTGTTGAACCAGATATGACAGCATTGGGTAAAATTATTGGTGGTGGCCTGCCAATCGGCGCATACGGTGGTCGCGCAGATGTAATGGAGCAAGTAGCACCATTAGGTCCTGCTTATCAAGCTGGTACAATGGCAGGTAATCCTGCATCAATGGCTTCTGGTATAGCTTGCCTCGAAGTATTAGAAGATGCGAATGTGTACAAAAAGTTAGATGAACTTGGGGCAATATTAGAGGAAGGTATGCTTGCTGCTGCAAAGCGTCACCAAATCGATGTTACCGTGAACCGATTAAAAGGTGCGCTCACTTTATTCTTCGGGGAACATGAAGTATCAAACTATGATGAAGCCGAGGCAACAGATAGTGAAAAATTTGCTCAGTTCTTCCAATTGATGATCGAGCAAGGTATTAACCTAGCACCATCGAAATATGAAGCGTGGTTCTTAACCATTGCACACACAAAAGAGGATATTGAGAAAACCATCGAATGTATCGACAATGCATTCGCACAAATGGCGAAATAAATGATGAGAACCCGAGCCTAATACTTATAGGATCGGGTTTTTGACTCTTTCTCCGGCTTTATACCGAAAAAGCTTGTTACAATGGCAACGCCGGATAAAGCTGCTAAAAGTATATACATCCAACCTACTTCTTTTTCCATGAGTAGAGCAATAATTGGCGGACCCAATGCTACCCCTAAAAAACGCATACTACTATATAAGGAAGTAACCGTTCCGCGCACATCTTTTTCAACGCTCTCCGTAATGAGCGCATCCAATGCTGGGAGCGACAGACCAATACCAACACCAGCAGCAGATAATAAAATAAGATAAAGCCAAAATTTTTCCGCTTGCAAAAAGATAAGTGGAACAGCAGCAATCGCATTACCAATCACAATTGTCCATTTCATCGCTTTTTTTAGATTCCCTATCTTCTTACCTGTTAAAAAGGAAGCAATACATAAACAGAGCAAAGGAACCGCGAGAATAAATCCTTTCCACACACCAGAATAACCGAAATCATTCTCTAATAGCTCCGAGAAGTGGAAAAGAGCGCCAAATAAGACAAACATATTAATACAACCAATCAGAAAGACCGTAATCATCCACCTAGCGTGTTCCTTTAAGACTTTTTTAATCATCTGAAAAAATTCCTTTAATGTCTGCTTGTCTTTTTCCTTCTTTTCTTTCGGTGCTTTTACTAAAAATGCCACTAACAATATGGCAATTACACTAAAAACAGGGATGAATATAAAAGGCAAGAACCAGACTACAAGGGCTAGTAAGGCTCCAATTATAGGACTTAGCACTTTTCCAAACGTATTGGAGGTTTCTACAATTCCTAGTCCATGACTAACATCTTCTTCATCCTCGAACATATCCCCTACTGTAGGGATAACGACAGGAAAAGCTCCAGCAGCACCCAACCCTTGTAAAATACGGCCAACGATAATTAACCAGTAAGGATCATCCATTAACCAGCTTGCTAAGGCGGAAATTGCACCACCAATTGCTGTAATGATAAGGCTAGGGATGATTACTTTTTTCCTTCCAAACTTATCTGATAAATAACCAGCAATTGGTATAAATAATATCGCCATGAAGGAATATAATGTAATAATTAAGCTTGCCTGAAATGAAGTAATGTCGATTTCCTTCTCGATAATCGGTAGTACAGGTATGAGCATCGAATTACCAAGTGTCATCAACAAAGGTATAGATGCTAACGCTAATAAATCTAACTTTTTATCTTTCACGACTTTCCCTGCCATTCATTTGTATTTGTGAACCGATTATAGCTTTTCTCCAAATGGATTTTTCATACTAGGGAAACAAATGGTAAATTAATGGAATTTGCATCGTTATTAGTTTCATTAAAAGGACAAAGGGAAAGCAGATAAAAGAGTCTATACAATGCTTACTACCGCCTTTTCAGAAGAAAACTGATATACTTTTAGTAAAGGAAATGGATTGAGGATGATGCTATGAGACTCGGAGCTCGAATATTAAAGACGGGAATAGCGATTGCAGTTGCTCTTTATATTGCAAATTTAATTGGATTAGAGTCGGCAACATATGCTGGTATGGCTGCGGCCTTCGCCATTCAACCAAACATATACCGTTCTTTCCAAACAATGCTCGAGCAAATGTACGCAAATATAATTGGGGTTTCTTTCGCAACAGCAATTGTCTTTTTCATTAGCAATGATCCGATTATTATTGGATTTACCGTCATGATTGTCATCAGTTTCTGTATGTATTTACGTTGGAATGAGAATACAGCCATCATTTCTGTCATTGCGGTTTTATCGATTATGGAATCAACAGAGCTGATGTTACTTCACTTTGCAGGATTGCGATTCAGCGCGTTAACTTTGGGGGTCGTTTCTGCATTCCTTGTAAATTTATTATTTGTTCCACCTCGTCACGAAGTACGTCTATTTAACCAAGTAGATAAGATTACATCGGATATTCTTCAATGGCTTCGGATTTCCACCCATCATTTATCCGATGAATTAGCGCTAAGAAATGAACTAACAAGGATTCAGCGAGAGGTAGATGATATTGATTTGACGTATGCGTTATTCAGAGAGGAGCGTATTTATCGAAAAAAAGAACGCATCCCTCAAATGCGAAAGCTTATTATCTTCCGTCAAATGATTCAAACAACAAAGCGAGCGTTAGAAACGTTGCAAACTTTTTACCAATACGAGCATCGGGTGGAACATATACCGAAGGAATTCCAAGATGTGCTTATCACAGAACTAGACAAGATGGTGTATTCTCATGAACGCTTACTACTAAGTGCGATGGGTAAAATTAAGAAAAATGAAACGATGCCAATTCAAGAAATTACTGATCCTGATTTACCACAGCTTGTAGATTCTCTTATGAAGGTATATGAGCAGGACAACAAAGAACAGTTAACGCTATTGCCATTAGCTTCTAGATTGGTTGAATATTACAAATCAATTATTCATTTAGAAAAATTACTGCATAGCTATCAAAAATTTCACAATGGATTGAATTGGAGTAAAGACGCAAAAAAGAAGAGACGCTTCCCGTTTAGATAAGGAAGAATCTCTTCTTTTTTCATATCTGTGCAATATTGTATATACTGCGTAATTGGATAAGTTTTTCTAGGTCTTTCATGGTCATCTCAGGTGGTAATTCCTTTTTATCAATTGTTATAATCTTCGTATCCCCAGCTGATAAATCAAAGTAATTATCAGATAGCACAGCATCTAGTGATAACGAGACCTCGACATACTTAGCAAACGCCGCTGATGTTATATTTATTTGAAACTGAGTATCCGTTTCTTTTACAGCAGCGGTTAATTCTGGGTTAAGAAACATGAAATGCTTTGGCTTTGTAAACATAACAGTAGAATTACTGTAGGAACGGTCATTTATATATAATTCCGCTTCTAGATATGTTTCGTGAATCAACTTCCCATCTAGATGTTCAGAAAAATCTAATGCAGCTATTTCTCTTGCGGTTAACGAATCAACCATTATATCAATCGTTCCTGACTCGATAATTTCTGACTTATTATTTCTTAACTTCCATACAACTCTGCCATCTACATCGTCAAATGTATCATTTGTCACGAAGACTTTTGCAGACGTGTCAGATTCTTCGATGGACAAAAGGATTGGGTTGTAAAATTTCTTCGCAAAATAATGCAGAGCTTTCCAACGACCAAAATAGTCGATACTAGACCAGGAGGCTACAGGCCAACAGTCGTTTAATTGCCAGTATAGCGCACCCATACACCTACCTCGATTTCTACGCCAGTGTTCCACCCCATATTTCATCGCTTCCGCCTGTAACAACTGAGAAGTGTAAATTAATGCGTCTAAATCTTTTGGATAGAGGAAATTTTGTGAAAGATAGTATAAAATTTTCCCGTTTGCATCATCATTCTTTTGATGTTTTTCCATAATACGTGAAAAGATATTTCGGTCTTCTGGTAATGTAAAGCTCTCGATTGTTTTTAATGCAGGGAAAGATTGAAAACCGAATTCTGAACAGAAACGGAAATAATAATTACGGTATTCAGTAAATGGCTTTTGTCCATGCCATACTTCCCAATAATGCATATCCCCTACATCTGGGTTTCGCGGATTATCGAAACCTCCACCCGAAGACGGAGAAGACGACCAATAAAAAGTTTCTGGATCATATCGTTGCACTAAGTCTGGTAGAATGATTTCAAATAACTTAATATAATCACGTCGCCAGTCTGCTCGTTTCGGCCATCCCCAGAATTCCATCGCTTCTTCTACTTCATTATTCCCACACCAAATCGCTAAAGAGGCATGATGTCTTAATCTTTTTATTTGATCAATCGCTTCTTGTTTCACATTTTCTACAAATGAATCGGTAAATGGGTAGACACTACACGCAAACATGAAATCTTGCCAAACGAGAATACCACTTTCATCGCACAACTCATAGAAATCATCATGTGGATAGTGACCACCACCCCAAACGCGAATCATATTAAAATTAGCCCGTAAACAGTCTTGAATAAGCCGTTCTGTTCGCTGTTTCGATGTTCTCGGTAACAAATTATCCTCGGGAATATAATTGGCACCTTTCATAAACAGTGCTACACCGTTCACGATAAATTCAAATGATTTTCCCCATTCGTCTTTTTCATGTCTCACTTGAATCGTTCGCAAGCCAATTTTCATTTTTCTTTCATCATATATCGTATCACCATCTGACAAACGAATTGTTACGTCATATAATGGTTGCTCTCCGTATCCAACCGGCCACCAGATTTTCGGATTTCCAATCGTAACTGGTAGCACCACCCTCTTATCTGAGGTATCTATCGAAGCGTTCAATTCCTCTCCATTAGGGTCTGTAATAGCTATATCCCAAGTTAACGTATGATTCGATTGTTGTGCCTCAAGTTTAATATCTAAATATACTCTGTCTGTTTCATGTTGCTGTGAAATAGCTATATCTTCTATTCGATTACTACTCCAAGCAACTAACTCTACATCTTTCCATATCCCTAAATCAGGTATCTTCGGGCCCCAATCCCAACCAAACATACTATGTGATTTACGCAAATGTTGATAGCCATCTACTGCATGCGACACTCCTGGAAGTGGGTTTTCCTCCTGTTTTCCTTGTATATACTTTAATGGAGAGTATAGCTTTATTTCTAATTGATTAGCCGTTTTTTTCAATACGTCCTTGACATCCACTTTATACTTGCGGTGCATATTCTCTGTAGATAAAAGCACTTTTCCATTCAACGAAATATCTGCAACCGTATCAATTCCATGAAACACAAGCCAAATATATTCGTCTGAAAGGATATCTCCCTCTACATTAAATGTCTTCCGAAAAATGTAATCATTCTCCGCGATCACTAATGCCTCGTCTTCGTTGTCTCGATAATAAGGGTCATCAATCTTCCCCTCTGCTAAATAAGTATTCATAACGGAAGCCGGTAATGTGATAGGTAAGCATTCTGCTTCTATAGATGATTGTAATTCCCAATTTTCATTTAAGTTTATTATTTTTCTCATAATCAACCTCACATTATGTGATTTTATGTTCCATTATTTCTTTTCATAAAAGGCTCGAATGGTTTCTTCAGCAGGTTTACCAAAAACCGCGTAATCTTTATCTAAATGAGCCTCTTCCTCAGGATAAAGAACAGCCTTCCAATCCCATAATCCAAAACCTTTTACCCAATTTCTTTTGCTAGTCCTCTCCAGCATATCCTCATAAAAGCGCTTCTGCTCCTCTAAATCAACCGCTCCTTCTAACGTCCATGCATTCGGTATTTGAGAAGAACCTGCTCGACTAGGACAGCCCGCTTCCGCAAAAAAGAATGGCTTGTTATACGGTTTAATAATCGTTTCAATTCGGTCTAATTGGTTATCCCAGTCTCCTAATGGGTAATAGCCACTAGAGGAAATAACGTCAACTGCATCCCACCATTTTACATTAGCTTCCTGATATTTATCAGTATTATAAGTAATTAAGCCATTGTATACGGTTCGTAGATCATTAATAAGTTGACGCCATTCTCGTTCACGTCTTTCCGTTTGCACCATTTCACAACCAGCAATAAACATTTCTACCTGTTTTTCTTCTGCTATTTTTGCATAATGCATTTGATAGGCAGTATAACTGGCAAACCAATCCTTCCACTTAGGTTCACATGGCACATCTAAATCAAAGAAATTGATATGTGCTCGCCAAGTCCCATCAGACGGATTAACCGTTGGCTTGAGCATGATCTTTAAATCTATTTCTCGAGCATAATCAATCATTTCCCGCAATTCATCATCCGATACAATATGTTCTCCCTCATAAATTACATCTGTTGAAAACGCGGTTTCCTGCTTTGCTGCTAACGCAAAAATGACATAATTGCTCGCTGTTCTTTCTTTCATTAAACGTAATGATTCTTTCGCTTCGGATTTATTGAAGTCTCCTTGTTTTGCTCCCCACCCGAAAGTAAAACCTTTAATGTATTCCATTACTAATCTCCTTTATTTAACTGATCCTGATGTTAAACCGTTGTAAATATATTTTTGTAATGCTAGAAAAGCAATAAGTGTTGGTATGATGGCCAACATAATCCCCGCACTAATAACTTCCCATTCAGATCCATATGGTCCCTTAAACTTAAATAGAGCGGTCGATATAACGTGTAATTCGGTTTTCGGCATATATAGAAACGGGGTATAAAAATCGTTATACACGTTAATCCCCTTCACAATAATTACTGTAACGATAGCTGGTTTTAATAGAGGCAAGATTATTTTTCGATATATAGTAAAGTAAGAGGCCCCATCCAGCATCGCCGACTCATCTAGTGAATCAGAGATAGAATTCATGAATTGAAGAAAAATGTATATCGCAATAATATCTGTTCCCAAGTAAAGTACTACTGCTGCCCAAATAGTATTAAATAAACCAAGCGAGTTAACTATTTGGAATGTAGCAACCTGTGTAGTAACTCCCGGAATTAATGTAGCAAGCAAAAAAGCTCCAATTATCAGCTTGCTACCTTTAAATTTAAACCGATTAAGAACATACGCAACCATTGACCCTATTATGGTCGTTCCAACAATAGAAATAGTCAATATGATAATCGTATTTTTGAAACCAGTAAGCATATTTCCTTCCACAAATGCTCGTTTGTAGTTTTCGAAATTCAACCAATCCATCGGAGGAGTTAGCGGTCCTGTTGTTGTATATTCTCCACCTGTTTTAAAGGATGCAAAAAAAACAATCATAATTGGGATAATTGCCGCAAAGGCACCAAGAATTAGAGAGGCATATTTGAATATAGATCCAAGTGTATATTTGATTTTCATACTAGTCTCCTCCCTCCCCAAAGTATTTCCGCTGAATAGCAGTGACAATAATCACGATAAAGAGAAGTATAACGGCCATAGCGGACGCTAATCCTATCTTTCCATACTTAAAGGCAGTGTCTACCGTTTGAATGACAAAAGTAGCACTTCCGTTTGCACCACCTGTCATAATATACGGAATTTCAAACGCGCTCAGAGCACCGCTAATTGCTAAAATTAAATTCAACGAAATAATAATGCGAATACTAGGCAATATAATATATCTGAATTGGTGCCAACGGTTCGCACCATCAATTTCCGCCGCTTCATAAATTTCTCCTGGTATCGAAGAAATTGCGCCTAAAAAGATAATGAAATTAAAACCCATATAACGCCATACTGACGTTCCTGCTAACGATATATTGATTACATCAGGATTACCTAGCCAGTGTGTTGTAAAATTACCAAGACCTAGCCAGTCCATTACAGTATCCAATCCACCGTTAGGCATAAAAAATAATAAAAACATAAAGCCGATCGCTACTCCGTTTAATAAATACGGGAAAAACAATACTCCTTTAAAGAAATTTTTCATCCTAACTTTAAAGCTTAGGATAGTAGCAAAGTACAACGCTAAACCCATTTGAATAAAGGTTGCAAAGAAATAATATAGACTTACAGCAAACACGCGGAAATAATCTGGTTCAACGAATACCGTTTTGTAATTTTCAAAACCAATAAATTCTTTTTCACTATAGCCGTTCCAATCGGTGAAGCTATACCAAAACATATTAGCTACCGGAAGAAATGAAAAAGTAGCTAGTAGTGCTAAAGGAACAATTAAGAATGAAGTAATAATAATTTTCCGTTGGGTTTTATAGCTTAAGTTTGAGAACATAAATATTTGAGCACCTCCTGGCTAATTCCCCTGCTAGAATGTTCTTGAGTAAAGATGCAAAAGTGTAATTTATCGTGGAATGAGTGGCAAAGAAACACTATTCCATAATCGATGAATAGCGTTCTTCGCCATGATGGTTATTCACTCGTTTCTTTTTCGTATGCATTCTTCCATCTTTCATTCCAGTCATTCATGATGTCATCATAGGAAAGATCTCTATTGCCAATCGCTGCTTCAATTAATTTTTGCTTCTCAGGCTCTAGCCATAATCCAACCTCAGACTCCTTATCAATCTCGTCTAATAATCCTTGTTTTTCGTCAGGTGATGGAGTCAATGTTGAGAATGTTGCACCACTTTCTTGTGCTTCTTGTAACTCAGCGGGTAGTTCTACCTCTTTATAAGCACTAATGCCTCCTCCTTCAACTTCTGCGTAACCAGATTCATGAATAAACCAGTCTACCCATGCAAATGCGGCTTCTTTGTTTTTGCTATGTTTGTTAATAGATATATTTAAATCTGCACCTAATGAGAAGATTGTTTCATCTGCATTTGTCGGGTATGGCATAATCGCGATATTTTCTCCATTTTCCCCTGCATCTTGAATTTGCTGAAGTGCCCACGAACCAAGCACCATCGTTGCTATCTCACCATTGTTCATTCTCACCTTGGATGCTTCCCAATCCGTAGTTAACGGATCCTCTTCAATCAATCCCTGCTCTGCTAAGTCGTACATTAATTTGTAGTGGTCATAATGTGGATCACCTGGATCAAACGGCGTCTCATCATCAAGCATATCTACATTGTAATAATCCACATCTCCTGCAGTTGTCGTAACAGCACCTTCCCACTGAGTTAAAGGCCACCCCGCTGCATAATTTGTATACAATGGAGTCGCATCCGTATTTTCCTTCACTTTTTTCATTCCAGCTATGTAATCCTCTTGTGTCTTCGGAAGCTCTGTAACCCCAGCCTCTTCAAACACAGCTGTATTATAGATAATTCCTGTATACGTCATAGCAATCGGAATACCATAAACCGTTCCATCCACTGCTCGTTCTTCAACCCCATAGTAAGACTCTTCCATCTCAGCTAATTCCCCTAAAGGCTCAAAGAAATTCGGTATATCTGCTATCGGAAGTTCAACCGGAAGGAATTGTACATCACCATAATCTTCCGTTTGCATACGAGGCATTATTTCTCCACCATAGTCTGTCAAAGCCTCAAAACTAACATTAACATTTGGATATTTCTCATTAAATTGGTCTTTGTACTCTTGAAAAACTGTATCAACGATATCTGTTCTTTGTGTAATCACCGTAAGGTTGCCTTCAATATCAGTAGGATCTTTTTCCTTCCAGGCCTCGTAGGCAAGTTTCCCGTTTCCTTCCCCATCAGAACTATCCGTTTCTGATGAACTTCCATTAGAACAACCAACCAAAACAAGGACTAACACTAACAAAACACCCAACAATTTAGATAATTGTCTATTCATAACTGAACCCCTCTCCTTTATTATTAAGTTAACGTTAAGTTAACATTAACCTAATAATAAACTGAAAACGTTTTCTAGTCAACTACTTTTTTTTTTACAAATGACGAAGCTGGTGGTTATTTTATAACCTGAAAATTAAAGGTTTGTTATTACTTACCGTTGTAAATTAAGTGGTTAAGAGTCTCTATCAACTAGCACATAATGAAAATTAGTACGCAACAGTCTTTAAACAAACAAAAAAAGCCGAACGATTAAGATTGAATCGTTTCGGCTTCTTCCTATAATTAGTTCCTTTTTAATGTTTCTTTCTCCTAACAATCTTGCAGTTACTTTCTATGATTACCTAAAAAAAGCCGAGACATTAGCTAATATCTCGACTTTTTGAATCATTTAATTCTCTAACAGAGTCACGGTAGATAATCTTTCCCTTTACCGCAACCCGACCAAACATTACTTCTGATTTCTCCATCTTCTCACAAATAAACTTAACGGCAGTTTTCGCCATTTCATCTATATCTACTTCTACAGTAGTTAACTCCGGTTTCGTTAGTTTAGCATAGATATCATTATCAAAACCCACAACTGAAAAGTCTTCCGGTATTCGATAACCATCTCTTTGCAGTCGCTCCATGAGAAGGTGTGCAACTTGGTCACAATTACACACAAAGGCTGTCGGTAATTTTTCAGGCAATTCAAAGTCAATAAAGACTCCTTCATCATCTCTATCACTTATAATATATTCTTGTCTCAAATGAATCTTGTGTTCCAACAACGACTTATAGTAACCAAGAAAACGATCTTGTATACTGCTTGTCGAAAAAAGATTACCTACGTAAGCAATGTCACGGTGCCCCTGTTGTATTAAGTAATTGGTAATATCATAAGCACCGTAAAAATTATCTGTTATGACTGCATCTACATGATTGTTTTCATCATAAAAATCAAGAAAGACGAGTGGCATTTCGACGCTTTGCATCAAGTCGATATAACCTTTGCTAGGTTGACCTAGCATAATAAAGCCGTCAACACGACGTTCATGATAAATTCTCGGTAACTTTAATTGCTCCTCATCTTCTTTTGGTAATATATGAATAATACCGTAATAACTTTTTTCCTCTAATATCTGCGCGATGGATTGGTATACTTTTAAATAAAAGGATTGAGCCATACCTGTGAATCGTTCCGGGATAATGACACATACATTGTATGACCTTCCGTCTTTCATCGATTTTGCTAGCGTATTGTATCGATATCCCATTTCATCGGCTAGCTGTTTTATCTTTTCCTTTAATTCTTCACTAACACCATCTTTATCATTTAGCGCTTTGGATACGGTCACACTACTTACATTCAACTTTTGAGCAATATCCTTCATCGTAACATTCGATTTCATAAATTTTCACCTCAAATTAATCTGGTCCTATTTTTATCATACCACGATTAAAAGCGTTTTACTTAATAATTTACTTAACTTTTACTTTGCATATTAAATAACTAGGTGTAAAAAACTAATACTTTTCAATCTTCACACCGTTTACCCTCGCCAAGTACATCATTACCCTAGACATCGAAAGGGATAGTTACTGAAGCTAGACCAATTCCATCCATCCTTATCTTATAAAAAAACGGACTACCTTTACGGAAAGCCCGAGACTAAATCTATTACATGTTATAAATTCAAGAGCTTTTGATTTCTCTGAATTAGCTCTTTACGTTGCTTCGCACTTAACAAAGAACGTGATGCATCTTCTGGTGTTTCGAAAGTATAATCAACTAATCTCTCTATCGTTGTGGTCACAACGTGTATTCTTGTATCACTAGATGCATAATAAATAAACACATCGTTCCTGTCATTCACAATTACTCCATTACAAAACACTACATTCGATACATCCCCCACTCTCTCTTCTCCATAAGGAGCAAGGAAATGCCCTCCTGGTTGCGCTATTACTTTAGCGGGTTCCTCTAAGCTTGTCGCAAACGTATATAAGACATATCTTAGGCCAGCAGCAGTGTTGCGGACACCATGTGCTATATGTATCCACCCTTTATCCGTTTTAATCGGCGCCGGTCCTTGGCCGTTTTTCGCTTCATATACTGTGTGATATTTCCTTCCATGAATGACACGTTCTTCTGTTATTACAGGATTTTCGATATCACCTACTAACCCAAACGCAATCCCCCCGCCAGAGCCAGTCGATATAAAACCATCTTGAGGTCTTGTGTAAAACGCATATTTTCCATCTACAAACTCTGGATGCAGGACGACATTTCGTTGTTGAGGCGAAGGAGTGGAAAGATTCGGTAGCCTTTCCCAAGTTTGCATGTCTTTCGTACGAACTAGACCAGCTTGAGCAACAGCACTAGATGTATCAAAAGCTTCTACTTGAGGATCTTTCTTTTCAGAACAATAAATTCCATAAATCCAACCATCTTCATGCTTCACCAATCGCATATCATAAATGTTTGTTTCCTCTTTGTCGATATCTTCCCAGACAAGTGGATAATCGATAAAACGAAATTGATCAATCCCATTGTCACTCTTTGCTAATGCAAAAATTGATTTTCGATCCACACCTTCCATCCGAACAACTAAATAATATTTCCCATCATAATAAATAGCCCCTGGATTAAAGCTAGCATTCACACCTAAACGCTCGAGAAAAAAAGGATTCGTTTCTTTATTTAAATCGAAGCGCCAATGAATTGGAACATGCTCTCTCGTTAAGACAGGATTCTCGTAACGTTCGTAAATACCGTTATAAAAAGAAGAGTCCACGACGTTTTTTCTACCGATTAATTCTTCCTGTTTCCCTAGTAGTTCTTCATATTTTTCATGAATCATTTTTGCAACACCCTTTCAATAAATTCCAAGCAAAATCTACCATTATGATAAGATGTTTTCCACGGCTCACCAATCGCTCTTTTCATAGGTACACCTTTATCATCCACGGACCAAAACCATTCGCCATGCTCTCTAGTATCTACAACATAGTTTTGGATGTAATTCCAAAGTTCTTTTATACTATCTACGAATCTAGCATCGCCAGTGCGTTCATACGCGTTAAGAAAACCTACCATCGCCTCTGCTTGCACCCACCAAACCTTTGTTTTATCTATCCTGCCAGCAAGTTCCTCATTAATAACAGATCCATCTTCATCTACTGCACAATTCGCGATATTGTATGCAATATCTATTACCATCGCATCATACTTTGGGTGTTTTAGAGAAATAGCATCCAAAGCTTTATCGATTAGCCAACTCGCCTCAATATCGTGACCAAACGACTTCATATCCACTAAGGATTTCCACTCATCATCAAAAAACACATGCAAAAACTTAGTAGATGGTTGATAAATTTTTTCGTAATGGATTTCTAATAAATTTTCTAAACGGAGCTGGATTTCCTCATTTGGATATGCTTTATAAAAATTGGTATACGCCTCTAATATATGGATATGCGTGTTCATTGTCATATCAGCAATAACACCATGCTCACTTAACATTTCATTAGGAACTAGATTCCAATGGCGATCAAATTCCTCAAAGTACCCATCACTATCTTCGTTATATCCTTTACGTTCGATTAAGTCATATATTTCTAGCGCTATTTGTAAAACCTCTTCCGATTGAGTTACACGATAATACTCACTAAGTGCATATAAAGCAAAGGATTGCGCATAAATATGTTTCCTCTGGTCTTTCGGGTTTCCTCGATAATCTACCATCCAATACATTCCACCATATTCCTGATCTAATAAATGCTTCTTCAAAAAATCATATAGAGAATCGGCAACTTTAAGGTAAGTTTCTTTTCTTAACACACGGTATGCAGAGGAAAAGGTCCATAAAAATCGGGCAATCGCAATTCCTCCTTTATCCGCGAATTTGTTAATCGATAAATCATAATCGATCTCACCATAAAATCCTCCATTCTCTTCATCTTTCAATCTCATCCAAAAGGGTAAGATTTTTAATTCTAAATGTTCCTTTATCTCTTCTGCTAGCAATTGCATCTTGTCACCCCTTCATTTAGTTTATCGATAACCTTATAAATTAATATAAATTAATCGTAAACCTTTTGTCAATGAGAAGCGACTTTATTTTTCATCATTCCCTATACTAAAATAACTTTGACAAGTCTATCTTTATTTACTAGTATTAAATAAAGTAAACGTTAACTTATAAGGAGGAAGTAACTATGCCAATTTACGTAAATGAGGATACATTAGAGTTTCATTTATTTAACGAGGAAGTTAGTTATATTTTCCGCGTTATGGAAAAGATAAATCAACTGGAGCATCTATATTACGGGAAAAGAGTTCACCACCGCGAATCCTTTCACCACTTGATTGAACGCGAAATCCGTCCATCTTGTAATATGTTCGAAGGGGACCACACTTCTTCTTTGGAACATATTAAACAAGAATATCCATCCTATGGAACAACCGATTTCCGCCATCCTGCGTTTCAAATTTTACAAGAAAATGGCAGTCATATTAGTCATTTTACGTATGTAGGATATCGAATATACGCAGGCAAAAAAACATTACATGAGTTACCAGCTACCTATACAGAACAGGATAAAGAAGCAAATACACTTGAGATTGATCTCTATGATGAATTGCTGCAATGTCGTCTCACACTCTCTTACACTATTTTCGAAAATCGTAATGTAATTACTAGAAATGCATTGTTCACTAATGAAGGAAACAATCATTATTTCTTAGATCAGGCTATGAGTATGTCTGTTGACTTCCCTGATGATGATTATGAAATGTTGCATTTACAAGGAGCATGGGCAAGAGAAGGGCATGTTGAGACGAAACGTTTATCTAAAGGTATACAATCCATTTATAGTAGTCGTGGCGCAAGTAGTCATGTTTTCAACCCATTCCTTGCATTAAAACGACCTCATACAACCGAGCATCAAGGAGAAGTCTATGGATTTAGTCTTGTTTACAGTGGTAATTTCCTTGCACAAGTCGAAGTAGATACATACAACGTCAGCCGAGTCACGATGGGAATTCATCCTTTTCAATTCAAATGGAAACTTCCACCTAACAGTAGTTTTCAAACACCAGAGTGCGTGCTTGTGTATTCTGATCAAGGATTAAACAAGTTGAGCCAAACTTACCACGATTTATATCGAGAACGATTGGTTCGTGGTTACTGGAGAGATCGCACTCGTCCGATTCTACTAAACAATTGGGAAGCGACTTATTTTGACTTTAATGAAGAAAAATTACTTACAATCGCCAAAACAGCTAAAGAGTTAGGCATAGAATTATTTGTGTTGGATGATGGCTGGTTCGGTAAAAGAGACGATGATACTAGTTCCCTCGGTGACTGGCACGAAGATAAAGCAAAACTACCTCGTGGTGTCGATTATGTTGCAGATAAAGTAGAAGAGTTAGGTCTAAAATTCGGCCTCTGGTTTGAACCTGAAATGGTTTGTAAAGATACTAAACTTTTCGAAAAACACCCAGACTGGTTATTATCTACCCCAAACAGACCGACTTCTCATGGTAGAAATCAGTTTGTGTTGGATTTTTCTAGGCAAGAAGTGGTTGATTATATTTTTCAACAGATGAATACCATCATCTCAAAATCAAATATCTCCTATATTAAGTGGGATATGAACCGGCATATGACAGAGGTTTATTCTTCTTCGTTACCTGCTGAACAACAGGGGGAAGTATTTCATCGTTATATTTTAGGTGTGTATCAGCTATACGAACGCCTTATTGAAAAATATCCACATATCTTATTCGAATCTTGTGCTGGTGGTGGTGCGAGATTCGATCCCGGCATGTTGTATTACGCTCCGCAAACATGGACAAGTGACGATACAGATGCGGTCGAGCGTTTAAAAATTCAATACGGCATGTCGATGGTATACCCATTAAGCTCAATCGGTAGTCACGTGTCTGCGGTCCCAAATCATCAAGTTGGCCGAACGCCTCCTCTATCAACTCGTGCAGCAGTAGCTTACTTTGGTACATTTGGTTACGAGCTAGATGTGACGAAATTAATAGATGAGGAAAAGAAAGAAGTGAGACAACAAATCGATTTCTTTAAAGAGTATCGCTCCCTAATACGAGAAGGTGACTTCTATCGTTTGCTAAGTCCATTCGACCAAAATGAAACAAGCTGGATGACCGTTAGCAAAGATAAACGCAAGGCTTTGGTTGGCTTTTACAAAGTATTAGCCCAACCAAACGAAGCATATCAACGACTAAAACTTAAAGGATTAGATAGGAATAAAAAATACGAAGTAAATGACGAAAAAATATATTATGGGAATGAACTGATGAATATCGGTATTATTTTAGCCGACAATTATATCGATAGAGCTGATGAATATTGGTCAAGGGAGCACCCGGGCGATTATCAATCTCGCTTGTTCATTATTCAAGAAGTAGAATAACAATAACTCTTATCCACCCATCATAACGGGTGGATATTTTTTTAATTATACGATAAAGTAATTTTAATTATAAATTACTTTACAATTACTTTATTTTAGTTATAATAATTAGCGATAGCGTTTTCATAAGTTGTTGATTCATTTGAAAATACTATCCTTAAAAACTAAAGGAGGGTTCGTTGATATGAAAAAAATTATCTCTTGTCTCAGTATTTCACTCATCTTCATTTCATTCCTATCACATCCTATGGCTTCCACACCATCTGTTCATGCCGCCACAACCATACATCTTGCCGATTCTCAGGCTAGCAATTATACTAAAGCTCTTTTCTCTTACTTACAATCTACCAGTGGACAACATATCTTATTCGGTCATCAACATGCAACAGATGAAGGGCTAACATTAACGAATGACCCACCAAGAGTTGCATCCGAACAGTCGGAGGTGCTTAACGCAGTTGGAGATTATCCTGCTATATTCGGCTGGGATACGTTAAGTATCGATGGGTTTGAAAAGCCGGGTATAGAAGGAGATGTACCACAAAGTATTGATAACTTAGCTGCATCCATGAAAAAGGCACATGAACTTGGTGGAGTGATCGTCCTCAGTATGCACCCGATGAATTTTGCCACAGGCGGAGATTTTTATGACACCTCCGGGGAGACAGTGACACATATTCTTCCAGGTGGTAAACACCATAACGATTTCACTGCTTGGTTAGACAATATCGCTACGCTAGCACACAAAGTGAAGGATGAAAACGGCGAATCAATTCCAATTATTTTCCGTCCATTCCACGAACAAACAGGTGCTTGGTTTTGGTGGGGAGCACATCAAACTACACCCGAGCAGTACAAAGCACTTTTCCGTTTTACTGTAGAATACTTACGTGATACAAAAGATGTCCATAACTTTCTCTATGTATTTTCACCTGGAGCTGGACCAGCTGGAGATGTGGAGCGTTATTTAGAAACCTATCCTGGTGATGAATATGTAGATATCCTAGGAATCGATAACTACGACAGCCCAGACAACGCAGGGTCAGATGAATGGATCAATGGATTAGTAACGGATTTAGCAATGCTCGTTGATTTAGCAGACGAACGCGGAAAAATACCTGCTCTTACCGAGTTTGGCTATAGTGCATCAGGAATGTCAGAAACAGATGTGACCCTAGATTGGTTTACACGTGTATTTGGAGCTATCAAGGACCATCCGAAAGCTAGAAATATTGCCTACATGCAAACATGGGCTAATTTTGGATGGCCTGATAATGTTTTTGTTCCCTATAAAGATGTCAACGGTGACCTAGGTGGTGACCATGAATTATTACCTGATTTTCAAGCCTTTGAAGCCGATGACTATAGTGCTTTTCGTAACCAAATTCAAAATCAAATCTATACAGATGAGCACATCGCAGTCGATGTTGCTGATTCTCAACCAAACGCATATGTGGTGTCTCCTCTTTCCGGTTCTTTTATTATTTCAAATGAAGAAACACTACGCGTTCGCGTTAACCATGATACACCAGAAAAAGTTACTTATACGGTAGAAGGATCCGATACAACACATGAACTAACCTATAATCCAGAAACAAATTATTACGAAGCAACTTGGAGGCCAGCAGCCAAATTTAATGGTTCTTCCACTAATTTAACATTCCAGGTCACGCATCGTAACGGGAGTGTGTACGAGGAAAGCGTGAAAGTATTTGTAAAAGCATCTAATCTCCCAGTTAAGATTTACACCTTTGACGAGAAGATAGATGGTGTCCAATTCAATGGAACCTATCCAGAAACTGACTCTTCTAATATTGACCATTTGCTTTTAGAAGAGGATGGTAAGCTTCGATTTCAGGTGGGCGATATGCCTGTAGAAGAAACATGGCAAGAATTAAAGTTAGAATTAACTGATTTAACTTCAGATGAAATTCAACAAACTAATCAGGTTTCCTTAGAGGTTCTACTGCCTACCTCCGCGGGAGATGGAACAATCCAAGCGGTGGTACAATATCCTGATGATTGGGATACAAAATATGGTATGAGTGAAACGATTCAACCACTCGAAGAGCTAGAAGAAGTAGTTATAAACGGAGCAGTTTATAAAAAATATGAAGCATCTATCCATGCGCCATCACCTGAAGGTGCTCGTTCCATTGCTATTTCTATAGTAGGTAGTCAGCTAGACTTTTCTAATCCTATTTATATCGATAATATTCGGCTAGATAATACCTTTGCAGAAGAGCCAGCTAATCCATTGTTAGTGGATAATTTCGAGTCTTATTTAGGTGATCAAACGTTATTAAGTAACGCATATTCTAGTAACGGGGATAAAGTAACATTGTCCCTAACTACAGATCAAAAAAATAACGGCGAATATGGTTTAGCCTACGACTTTACGATTGCATCAATGGGGTATTCTGGTCGTCAAACCTCTCTCGGAAATAGAGATTGGTCTGAAACGAATGCGATCCAATTTTGGTTAAAGCATGAGGAATATCCAAATGATTTAACGATTCAAATTCAAATAGGCGGTGTAAGTTTTGAGGCTTATCGCCCATTAAATAAGGATTTTAATGGCATAGTTACAATTCCTTTTACTGAGTTTGAACCAGCTCCTTGGGAAAATAAACCCAATGTGATTATTGATAAGGATAAGTTAACCAATGTAACTCAATTCTCTATTTATACAGGTGGAGAACAAGGGGAAGGTACATTATATTTTGACGATATATTGGCTGTTCATGATGCATCCTTGCCTGAAGTGCCAGGAGCCGATGATTCTCCAGAAACAGAGAGAGAGCCTATTTTATTTGATTTTGAAGACGGACACAATGATTGGTCAATTGTAGGAGGTGACGCTACGGAGCCCATCATTACAAACGATGGAATTAATAGTTCTAGTCTACAATTTTCGTTTGAATTAAATCCTGAAGACAAGATAGAGTTAACTACTGCTTCGATTCCTACATTATTCAATGAAGATGAAATCAGTGCCAAGCTTCGTCTTTCAGCCGGTTCAGTTATCGCCAAATTATTTGTAAAAACTGGAGAGGACTGGAGTTGGTATGATAGTGGAGATTTCCTATTAAAATCTGGAGATGTTCAGACTCTCACCTGGAGTCTTGAAAATGTAAATAATGTCGAGCATATTCAAGCATTTGGGTTTGAATTTATCCCAGTGGACGGAGATGGAACCGCCTTAATTACCATTGACGATATCACCCTAAATCTAGAGGACCAAGAAGAATCTGTTGAGGAAGATGATGAAACCGACAATCCTTCCCCTGATAATAATCAGGAACCGGAAAAGGAACTCAAGGAAAAGCTCTCTCAATTAGAGAACCGATTGGCTGATCTAGAAAATAAATTAACAAATGAGGACAATCTTGATATAAATAAAATAAAAGAAGAGCTTAAAAACATTAGAAATGAATATGAAATGATAGGAATCGAGAAAGCGAACATCATAAAACAATTAGAGTTTCTCGAGGATCAATTAAATATGGCTAGCAAAGAAACTGACAAAGGTAACAAAGGTACCTCTAATAACTCAGATGATGCAGATAGCAAAAGTAAGGATGTACCTGATAATGACTCCGCTATAGACGGGCCGAAT
The DNA here is from genome assembly GCF_014206945.1 of Gracilibacillus halotolerans. GTDB lineage: Bacteria > Bacillota > Bacilli > Bacillales > Amphibacillaceae > Gracilibacillus > Gracilibacillus halotolerans. Next base: position 3,190 of record NZ_JACHON010000026.1, on the reverse strand, counting down.
AATAAACTTCCTAATACATCGACATCAATGTGGAACTATTTGTTAATTGGTAGCGCATTGTTTTTAATAGGTCTTTGTAGTATGTACCTTATGAGAATAAAAAGGCTAGAAAGATAGATAGAGTAAAAAAAACGTGTCTGGAACCAATCGATTTAAGTTGAATTCGATTGGTTCTATTTTATTGTAAGGGAAGAATAAAACCTTTTACATGGATAAAAATCGACTTGGGAGAATAATAGCTAACAGGATGTTCGGTGACGTATTTTGCCTTTGTACTATTTTTATGTAAAAGTATAACTAAAGCGTCTGCAATGAAACGAAGTACTAGCAAAGTTTTCTTTATACCAAATGAGAGTAAAAGCGAACAACTTTTGCTTCATAATATGCTAATCTTAAAACATGCAACTTTAATCTGAGGTGAGGATATAATGAAAAGAATGGCTTTTGAAAGACCAACGGAGCACTATGATCAGCGACTATATCAAGTAGATGAACAATTATGTTCTTTGGTAAAACAAAGAAAAGAAGCATCAAACAATAATCCTGGCTTTCCACCACTCGAAGATATAGCGAAGTGGGCAGAGAAATATCAACTTTATGAAGACCAATTAAGAAGTATTTTTGACATTTTGAGAAATGAAGATGATTTTAGACCACAAGTAGAACCTATTCATTTTCAAAAGTATCTCCCTGTACATAAATCCGTAGAAAATGACCAGTGTTTGTATTCCGTAACTTTCATTCGACAATATAGTAACGCGAGCGTGGTTAATTTCAACATAGATTGGGATCCCGATGAAGAAGAAAATTCTCTTTATCATCGCTTTTGGAGTTTATATTTAGGGGAGGATTACGATTGCAGACAAACTGGCGGAGGAGGAACTGAAGGTCATATTAGTTATCACTTTATCGTGTCACCTCCTTTACCCGATGATATTTCAGGGTTGGAATTGGTATTCTCGGAAACAAAAGCTCCTTTTGAAAAAGATTCAACAAGCCTCCAAATTGTGATATCCATAGAGTGATAGACTTTTTGTGTATATATTTTTCTAATGGCGGAGATAGTTTCTATCAGAAGAGTACGTACGTTGTTTCTACTGTCGTGGAGTGTCTATGGACTGTCAGTACTCTCTATCTACTGTCACAGAGTGTCTATGGACTGTCAGTACTCTCTATCTACTGTCACAGAGTGCCTATGGACTGTCAGTACTCTCTATCTACTGTCACGGAGTGTCTATGGACTGTCAGTACTCTCTATCTACTGTCACGGAGTGTCTATGGACTGTCAGTACTCTCTATCTACTGTCACGAAGTGCCTATGGACTGTCATGCTAAAAAGCGAAATGAAGGCAATTTTTTGCTTCATTTCGCTTTTCTCATTAATTACTCCATAGTTCAACGGTATTCTGAATTAACTCGGAATATAGTTCTTCTGCTTTTTCAACATTTGCCTTTTCTAATGCATCCATAAAGCTATCCCATTCATCATCAAACTTATCAGGGCTTGCTAGAACGGCTCTAGGTACCATCTGTTTCGTTAAGTCGAGCGCTCGCTGATTCAGTCCTTGTAACTCTGAATTAGCTGGTATCGAAATATTATATGCTGCACCCCAAGGCTTGACAGGAAAGTCATCGATTTGCGGGTATAAGTCTTTCCATAGCTCTACACCATAAGCAGCTAAAACTTCTTTTTCTATATCTGTTTGATTTTGCATGGCAATTTCTCTTGTGTTTACTGTGAATGGTTGACCAGTTGAATCTAGCACACCATCACCATATCTTGGTGCATATCTCAGAAAAGTATAACCAATCCCAGAATTTTTTAAATAATCTTGATCGCTATTACGTTTCTCCCATTCTTCGTCCGAGATCACTCTTTCTCCATCCACAATATCGTAATGCTCGCCCTCAATTCCCCAGTTCAGCATAATTTGTGTTTCTTCTGAAGCTAAGTAATCCAGAAATTTAATTGCTCTTATTGGATCTTCACAATCCTTTGAAATACTTATTCCCCATCCAGCTTGTAGGCCATTACTTTGGTATGCATGACTTACGTATTCCTCGTTTAACGTCACAGGATAAACTCCATACATCCGCTCATGTTTACCTTCCTCACGTAAAGCTTCCTGAGCTGAGCTCATTAAATAATCCGGTCCAATCGTTGCAAGTACCCGTCCAGAAGCTAATTTCGCTTCAAATTGATCATTCTTTTGCACGAACATTTCTGGATCTAGTAATCCTTCTGCATTCATATCATTCCACCACTTAAATACTTCTTTTTCAACTGGTCTACGATAATGAAGCATTGCCTCATAACTTTCTGGGGCAATGTAATATTCTCCATCGTCACTTGCCCCTGTCATCATAAAACCAGAGTTTAAGAAAGAGGATTGAATTCTCCAACTATCTGTATTCATCGTTAGTCCAATCGTAGGCTGCCCATCAATTTCTGGATGTAGCTCTTTATACTCAAAAATGATATTCTTCAAATCATCTAATGTATTAATTTCTGGATAGCCTAATTCTTTCATGACGGCATGCTGTATCCATGCACCGTAACTAGGTGTCATTGGCTGGTTATCGACAGGCGCTGTAGTTAAAACATAAATAGAAGGATCATCCTTACTCCATTTCAAACGGTTGATACCATCACCGAGCATTTCCTTCAAATTAGGTGCATGTTCTTCTATTAAAGGTGCTAGATCAATTAATGCCTCAGCATCAACGAGCTGTCCAGCTCCTTTTGATACGATAAGATCAGGATATTCACCAGACGCTACCATAAGGGGGATTTTTGTTTCCCCACCTTCAATATCAAACTCTGGTTTTAACGTAACACCGGTATCCTCCTTTATTTTGTTTCCAACTGGTGTATCCATGTTATCTACCCAGTCTGGACTCGTATCCGAATCAAATAACCTGAATGTAATCGGCTCTAACTCCCCTTCAGCTGTACTTCCCTCAGGCGTTTCTGTCTCTTCTTTTTCATTGTTTTTGTTAGTAGTCTCCTCTGAACTTTGACAAGCGGCTAGGAAGAATAAGACCAAAAATACGAAGAGAAGACTCCAACACTTTTTCATTAACCCCATTTTACTTCCTCCCTCAATATAATTAATTTTTCTTTCATTTACTCGTTTTTTCTTAAAATTCCACTTACACCGAATAGTTAATTCACCTTGAATAATGGATA
>NZ_JACHON010000025.1 GCF_014206945.1 Gracilibacillus halotolerans | reverse complement strand
TTCTCTTTTGGCCATAATTAATTCTCTCCCGACTTTTTATGAATCAAGTTTATATGACCTTAACGAATCTGTCCAATCAAGTGTAACCTATCCAAATTTATACAGTAACAAAAAAACAACCCTGAGGTATGGAAACCTCAAGGTTATTGTTATTAGAGTTATTTAGTTAACTTAATTACTTTCCAGTTGCGTTTCTTCTACAACAACATTTTCCTCAATTGGGCGTGCGCGATACACGATAAATGATAAGATTACCGCAATGAGTGTAATCATAAAGATAATAAAATAAACATGTTCGATCGCAACAACCATAGATTGAGTTACGGACTCTGGAGCTAATGGATTTGCCACACCTTCCAAATAACTTGCTTGTTTGGAATTTAAAATGCTAATAAATACAGATACACCAATTGCTCCACTTAATGGCTGTAATGTTGACATCACCGCTGTACCATGCGGATATAAACGTTTCGGGAGCTGATTCATCCCGTTTGTTTCGGCTGGCATCATCGTTGCAGATACACTAAGCATTATTAAAATAAAGCCAGCTACGATTACCCAAGGCGGTGTTTCTGCTGTCAAACGACTAAACATAAACATCGTACCAGAAAGGACAATCGTCGCAGGTATCATCATTACTCTCGGTCCAACTTTATCAAATAGCGCACCCATAAACGGACTCATAATACCATTGAGAATACTACCTGGTAACAATAACAAGCCTGCTGCCGCTGGGGCTAACATCATCGGTCCTTGCATGAATACCGGTAAAATTAACTCCGATGAAAACATCGTCATTACAATAATCACGAACATGACTACTGCATGGGAAAACATAGGTAACTTAAATACTCGTAAATCCATTAATGGTTCTTCAAGCTTAAATTGTCTAATCGAAAATAGGATAATAGCTATTAACCCAACACTAATAGTGATTAACACCTCAGGCGTTAAGAAGCCAGCTTCACTCTCGCCTACAGAACTAAATCCATAGATGATCGTTCCAAAACCAATCGTTGAGAATATAATGGATGGCCAATCAATTTTGGGCTTCGTTATTTCGGATACGTTAATTAAATATTTATATCCGAATATTATGGAAAATAACGCGAATGGAATCACTGTAATAAATAAAAATCTCCATCCTAAATAATCAACAATTACACCCGATAATGTTGGTCCAATCGCAGGTGCAAACATAATAACTAAACCAACAATACCCATGATTTTACCTCTTTTATGTGGTGGGTATATCAACAAAAATACGTTGAACATAATCGGCATTAATAGTCCTGTTCCAGCCGCTTGGATTAATCGCCCAATAAGCAATATAGAAAACGTTGGTGCGATAGCTGCTATGATGGTACCAATCGTAAAGACAGTCATTGTTCCAATAAATAATTGTCTCGTTGTAAACCACTGCATAAACAGCGGAGAAATTGGAATCACAATACCCATTACGAGCATAAATCCAGTTGCTACCCATTGTACGGTTGGTAGAGAAATGCTAAATTCCTGCATTAATGTTGATAGCGCTATGTTTAAAAGAGTTTCGTTCAGTATCGCAAAGAACGCACCTATAATTAATGCCATCATAATAGGCAATGTCTTTACATTTGGATTTTCTGATAAGTACTCATATTTTTCTTCTTTAGATTTGCTCATGATTTCACCTCGGTTATGATAATTATCTACTATACTATTTATTTACAACTCACTTATTGACTTAAAGACAAGTAAAGAGAGGACATATTAATCCTCTCTATAAAAAACAATATCTAGTTTTCAATAAATATCCAGACTAATTCCGTACCGACAGAACTCCTACGTGTATTGGATTAGCGGTAACTGGGAAGCCTAATCTGGTTGTCACGGACACAATTAAAAATTTATTTTTAAATAGCTATAGTATCATAACAAAACTGTCTTCATAACACAATATCTTTTTGAAAAGTTTTTTCTAGATGCTGGATTAATCTCCTATTGAGTATTATTCAACTGCTACTTCGTAGTCTTTATGAATTTCTAGAGAATATTCTTCGATATCATGATGCTCTAATTTCTTTTCGATACTTTGCGCAACCTCATCTTTATCCTCAGTATCATCGATTACGAAGTATAAAGTGGAATCAGTAGTAAGAACAGAGTAAGCAAGAATATCATATTCATCCCATATTTCATCTAGAATACGAGATAGGTCATCCCCTTCTGTAATCTCTTCATTAGAGTAATGAAGATTGAACCATACTAATAGGATGATGGCACATGCAGCAATCAATGAAAAAATAGTTCGTTTCATGAAATATGTAACTCCTTTAATTTATAATTGATTCAAATTTATTACTCTTGTAAAATAATTTAGAATCTCCTTATTATGTGTAACCACTACAATTGTCTTTCCTTGCTTATTCAATAATTGTAAAGATTCTAAAATGTTTTTTTCATTTTCATCATCCAAGCTGGCAGTTGGTTCATCAGCAAGAATTAATTCACTATCTTGAAGAAGTAAACGAATAATGGCAATTCTTTGCTGTTCTCCGCCACTTAATTGATAAACCATTTTATTCGATAAGTGAGTCAAACCAAAGTCTTTTAATAATTGATTAATTTTCATTTTCTCGTTTTTCTTATTTATTTTTTTATATTCTAGTGCTAGTTGCAGATTCCACATGACTGATTCATCTTCTACTAACCCATAATTTTGAAATAAATAACCAATTTTATGGCGCCTTAGTAGCATTGCTTCTTTTGAGTGTATAGCGATATTCTTTCTATCAAAAAGGTGAATTTCACCTTTATCTTTTTTGGTAATAAGTCCGATTAAATTTAATAATGTCGTTTTCCCACTACCACTTTCCCCTACTATTGCAACCATTTCTCCTTTTTCTATCATTAAATTAATGTTCGTTAAGATTTTTTCTTTACCATAATTCTTCTCGATATCCTTCAGTTCAATAACTGCCATTTTTCATCCTCCTTTTACTACTTGATGTAGATCTTTCTTAATCTCATACTGATAAATGATGATTAATACTATGAAATCAATGATTAATAGCGTTGTATATATAAATGGATTAAATGAAATTAACAAAGAAAATAAATTTCCAAACAATAAAATCGAGTAAACAACCGTCTGTCCTTTGAAAACTTTCCACATACTGAATCCATAAATATATTGCATCGTATACTTGCGTCGATTGGACACAATGTCAACATAGTTAGAAATCACAATCACAAAGATTAGAGTAGCTAGGAAAAGTATAGAGAATAAAAAGGTATTATATAGAATAAATTGAACGAAATGAATTTGATCATTTAAAGGTGTTAATAAGGTGGCTACATTTATTAAAGAATCTAGTTGGTGATTCACTAATACGTTATGAAACGTTTCTCTTTCCTCCAGCTTGAAATACATATTACTTGCATTAAGCAAATCTAAATAATATAGTCCACTAAACTTACCTTGATCTACAATAATGATGGGGTCTATTAGTTTAAGTTCTTCTTCATTATCTAAATTAAATTGTCCCATTATGTCAAATTCTTGATTATTAGCAGAGTACAGAATATCAATTTCATCAATTGTTATCTCTTTTGAATCTCGAACTCCATAGAATGTATGATAGTTATAATAATCGGCGATTTTTTCTTGATAGATGTCACGAATATTTTGTTCCTCCGATTGATACTTTTCTGGTACTATAATTAGTGGACGATCGCTTTGAAGGTTATTTAAAACATTTCCTTCTATATTTTTAATCGGCAGAAAATCTTTAATATATCTTTGATTTGCTACGATATAATTATCGGTCTGCGAGTTATAGATATCTTCTTTTTCCAAACCTTGTATTTTTAAGTAGTTAGCTGATAAAAAGTCTAAAACAGCAGCATCATTGATATACATTTGATCTTTTGCATCAAAATATTCGTACATATCTAGTATTCGACCTGAGTACTCTTCCACCAGATCCACATCATTCATAATTTGATCGTATTGATTAGAATTAAATCCATTTGAAGTAAAATATCCGCTTAATTGTGTATGCTTTTCTAAAGCTTGTTGGCTAGCGTTATACGATTGATACGCATCTACACAGTAAGAAATCGAAACAGTAATTGCCATAATTAAAATAATCTTAGTAAAATAGAGAATATAGTTTAATCGATTTGAAAACACTTTGTTTTTGATCATTAATTGAATATCAATAAACCTTACGTGTAACTGTGTCAACAAGAATAATAAAAGGTTCACAATTATAACGGAAATCATAAAGATTATTAAATATAAGAAATACCTATTTACAATTCCACTTTCACTAAAAAATGCAAAATAGATATGATGAATCACTATTATAATTAGAGCAATTGCCAACTCCATAAAGAGAATATTTCGCAAGGTTTCATAAATCATTTTTATATTAGAAAAACCCAACATCTTCTTCACAGCATTTACTTTTATTCTAGTGAAAGTAAAAATAAAGAAGACTACAACTGTAAGAAGAACGAGTAATCCTAGGTTTAAGCTGTTTTGCCAAATAATTTGAGAATAATTAACATGTTGATGATAAGAAGATATTTTTAGTCCAAGGTTATCAGCTATTTCTTCCACCTGCGCCTCAGCTAAATCTGTATAAAATACTCCATTGTTATCTATAAATTCTTCTTTTGTTAATAAGTAATAATGGAAAGTCCTATCTGATCTTATAGATGGCACCTTATTTAGTTGTTCTATATCACTATGAAAAATTTCATACAAAAATGTTTGGTCTTGAGTAACTGGAGTTTTTATTAATTGAAGATTGCAATTTAAGCTGCTACAAACTTCCATTATCTCATCATATAATGTGTTAAGGTCGTCACCGGAATAGTCTTGTAGTGCATAACCCTCTAATTTTGAATCACCGACGTTGTTTAATTCAATTATATCGTAGAGAGATTGATGGAATATCACGGATAGTAAAAACATCTGTGCAAATATAAATAACATTAATAACTTTTTCATTAAATACAAGCACACCTTTCTAGGCAATGATGTTTAGGGAGAAGAAGAATTGTAATTAATTACAATCTAATTCTCATAAACTACAAAACTCTCCACCAATTATCTCTTATAATAATCATAATGAGATGTTTCATTACAGTACCATTTTCTTTTTGCTTCCTTATACGCCTTATCATTTTTCCAACCAGAATTGTAAGTATTTCCACACACCTTTACGGCAGCCCATACTTTATATTTTGTACTATCATTCGGTTTCGTATCATGTATATCAGAATATACATGCGTTCCTGTTTGTCCACCTTTATAAACTAATTGCGTGCCTGGTATAGCTGCTGAAATACTTAATGGAACTAAGACTAAGAGAGCCATAACTGTAATAATGATTTTTTTAATATTCTTCATTATGAATTCCTCCTAAAATTTTATCCTCCTTCTCCCTTACAATAGATGTATAAAATTACAATAATATACATTGGAATAAAATTCAATATGTTTCTTCACATTTTTTAAATAATTTACATATATTTAAAATCTTATAATAGATTTCTCGTTTTTCAGTATTATTACGTCTAGTTTGCTGAACCTATTATTTTTTTATATAGCAGTGACGCAAAAGTTACAGAATTTAGCAACCATCTCAGAAATTAAACAAATATAGTAATCTATGTCGTATTAACAAAGCTAGTATTATATGATGAAACATTGCAGGAATTATTTTTAGCGATTACCCAAACAAATTATAGGTAGGCTCTCTGAAGTAGGGGGTGATAATTATAAGGTTATTCGATAGAAGGTTTCCTATCAAAGCATGTTGATAGGAAATGGTTCGTTATTTTTTCAAATCTTTCAATACTACTTATACCTTTTTCCATTTCATTAAAAGTTCTTCTTCAGCAGTCGGTTCGTCTATTAGTTCTTCACTAATTAAAAAACCGTTTTTCAAATAGAAGTTAACAGCATTTTTATTTTTCTTGTACACCTTTAATTGGATAGTATTGCTGTGTTCTTTTACGAAGTTTAATAATCTTTTTCCGTACCCATGCCCTTGATGATGAACATCAATAAACAGTGCAGCTAAGTAATCATCAACCATAGAAGCAAAGCCCACAACTTCTTTTTCATTACGGATAACATATGTTTCTGACATTGGTAAATATTTTTCTTTCATATCTTCTTGCTGTGTTTTCCAGTAATCTTTATTAATAAAATTATGTGCTGTGATAGAACCCTCGTACCAAATTTCTATTAATTTATTAACATCTGACTCTATGTATTTTGTTATATTCATGTTTCTTCCTCCGTTATTACGAACTGTTCATCGATTTCTTTACGACTATCTTCATCTATCCAATCACTATACTCCTTATATATTAGACGAATTATTTCCTTATTAGTTGCAATGATTTCGCATCCTCGATCATCATAAATATAAAAAATCACATTTTTTGTAACATTTATAAAAAATACCTCCGGGTTGTACGAATAATCTGGGGTACTTATAGTTGGTTTTAGCGAAGAAAAATCTTGATTACAGATCGCTTTAATGAGTAACGGATACGAAATATCTTGTTTCTTACATTCTAAGGAAAATTGAGAAGAGAAATAGTAATCTTCTTCATCAAGCAAGTAGGATACTGTTTTTTGTCTCAACTGAAATCGGATGGTTTTGTTTTTTATGTAATGGCGATAAACCTTCATTTTCCTGATACTCTTTTTCGTATCTTGCTTAGTTTGATGAATATTCGTAACCAAAAACATCGTATCTTCATCTGAGAAGATCATATTAAATAGAGTTAAGGCTTGATTGTAAACAGCATTAAAATAATTCTGATTGAGCTCATCAGTCCTATTATTCATTTGATACAAGCCTTTTGCCAATTCAAAATGAAGCCTATTATTCCACTGAGAATATAGACTTGGCTTTAAAACAAGGCCAGGAAAATTAGTATTTAGATAGTCTTGTAATTCCATTTTTATCCTCCAAATCTATTTTTGTTTATGTTGCTATCTCACTCTGAAAGTATTAATTCACGTAATTGGTCTGTGCTATTGGATGATGTTACGTACGTTTCACCTTCAGAATCGATATACATCAGTATGCTCTCTTCACCTTTTTCTCCTAACATTAAATGGATAGCATGAGTAGGAAGATCACCTTCATATTCAACCATTAGGTCAAAGTCAGGTTTTACTGCATCATTATTAGATTTCTGTTTAACTGCAGTTCTTATTATGTTTTCAAATATTTTAATCGATTCTTTATCGCTAATGCTAACCAATATATCTTGATTCATGTCACCAACCCCATTAGATTTTGATACATTTATTTCTCTAATATTTTCATCTAAAAGGTCCATTGTTTGTTCTTGATTAGTGCAACCTACAATAAAAATCATAGCCAATAAGAATAAATAGATAGTCCTCATTTGATCTCTCCTAAAATATATTTCAACTATTGTTACGAAAAACGCATTTATTCAGTCTTACTTTATTTTAGAGTAAGGAAAATTTTTACGCTATTAGTTTTCTATGGTCTAAATATACAGTCAGAAGGTAAATCAACTCTAATTGCCCTCATTCCTAGCTGTATAAATTTTATTCTTACAGTCACACTAAACGTAGAAGGAGGTTTTTTGAATGGATTGGGATCTTTTATGGAAAGCAGTCATCATTGTAATAGGAGGGACCTTTTTATTACGTCTTGCGGGCAGAAAATCAATTTCCCAAATGACACTTGCACAAACGGTTATTATGATTGGAATTGGCTCATTACTTATTCAACCGATAGCTGGTGAAAGCATTTGGGCTACGTTGGGAGTCGGACTTGTACTAGTTTTAACATTAATTGTAATGGAATATGCACAGGTAAAGGCAAATTCCTTTGAAAATATTCTAACAGGAAAATCAAAAATATTAATAGAAAATGGTATCTTACAGGAGAAAAATTTGAAAAAATTCAGATTAACTGTTGATCAATTGGAAATGAACCTTCGGCAACAAAGTGTCTCACGCATTGAGGACGTCAAGTGGGCTACATTAGAACCAAATGGACGTGTTGCAGTGGTGTTAAAGGACGATGCCCAACCTGTTACGAAAAAAGAATTCCAACAATTAACAAGCATGATGGAACAGCTTTTGTTGCAAAGGAATCAGCCGGTTAACGTAGGGCAATCATCACCATTAAATCTTCCACCCATTTCTCCAGACCAACCGGAACCATTATTCGATGAAGTACACAGCAATTCACATAAAAACAAACCGCCAGAGCATTTGCAGTAAGATTTTTGCTATTAGTTAGGACCACCGTTTTTAAGAGGATAGATTTTATAGATAAAACGCTTTAATACAAATTAGACCACACAAATTAACTAGAAAATGTGTGGTCTAACGATTCTATTCTGCTCACGCAACGCAACCTTGTATTAACTGTTCATCGTACTTCCGTATTTTATTCCTTTATATAGAACTGTAATGGATTCTGCAATAGCAATAATAATGATAATTGCTGCTGTAAGCAATAGCATTCTCTCAAATGATAAGGGTGTATACTGTTCGAGTTGGAGTTTAATCTCGTGATTCCAAATTTCCGTGTTGTACATAACATAAACAAATATAATGGCAGATATTACATTTAACAACGACGTAATGATAGCTATTTTTACCGTCCATCTTCCTTTGATAATTTTTATTAATTCACTCAAAATGGTCATTGTGAAGACGATAAAAATAATAAATTTAAATGTGGCTAAAACTTCTATGTTAAAAAGCGGAGTAACATTCCATTGATCGTCATATTTATAATACACTCCAATCATTTCAGGTAAGAAGAAAAATAAAGTGAGGAGGATTGTAGTAAACATGATAGAAAAGATAGATTCTCCTCTTGAAATATGAGCTTTTTCATTAGGTAACTCAGGTAATTGAGATGGATCCCACTCATCTTCATCCTTCTCATTTTTAATAGATATTTGGTTATATTCTAATAAAGCAAAGATACCTGTGACCCAAGCAGCTCCATGTAAAATACCAGAAAACAATGTGCCTAGATAATTCCAAATAACTTCAGAAATGTTTGTAAAATTGAATAGTACACCAAATCCTGTTCCTATAGATATCCCAATGAAAATAGCGATGATAACAATCTTCATTACAAGAATGTATTTATCATAATAATTAGGCCCAATAAGGTATCGTTCTCTTCCTCTGTAACGAGCCGCTAATTCTTTGGGATTACCAAGATCTCGCAATACATATTCGATTTTCTGTTCTTCAGAATAATGATTTTCCATTCCTTCTATCATATCGTCAATTAAGGTTCTCAGTTCGCTCGCAATTTCATTATGATGTTTTCTAGGTAATTCTCTAGTCACAGCATAAATGTACCGATCAATCATTGTCTCCCTCCTCATCAATTAAAATATTTATCGAACTATTAAGATTCTTCCATGCCGCAGTGAGTCTTGAATAAGCGTCTAAACCAAATTCACTGAGCTTATAATATTTCCTAGGCTTCGTACCATCTGTATCCCAAGAGCTTTCTAGCACTCCTTGCTTTTCCAGTCGACGCAAAAGAGGATATAACGTATTTGCCTCTATCTCAAAACCTTTTTCATTCATTAGTACGATTAAAGAATATCCATATTGCGGTTCTTGTAACTGACTTAAGACGGCCAATGTAATAGTTCCTCTTCTCATTTCTTGAGTAATTCCATTTAATACATCATCATTACCTTTTTTCACTCGATCACCTTCCACTTACATAGTACTGTTTAGCACACACTATTGTCAATGACATATTATTTTAAAAGTAATAATCGTAAAAAAACAGCCAGATAATCATTTATCTAGCTGTTCTTGCGTTCTGACTATTTGTTTTTACATTCCATTATACAGAGCTTCGACAGATATATTAGAGGTGATGAGCTGTTTACTCTCCTACCATTCCATCACCATCACGATCGTCCATATATGGGTATAACCAATGATCGCTCGTTATTGGCATACTAAAGCCTGCTTCTTTTGCCTCTTTAATCGTTACCTGTCCATTTCCGTTCGTATCAACACTAGAAACATCACCTTCTTCGATGGAAGCAGGTGTTTCTTCAGATTGATTCCCGCCGGTTAAACCGAGGGATTCATTTGTTTCATCAGGGTTCCCATTTTCAAACGTATCAACAATCTCGTTCCCCATTATTGTATAGGTATATTGATAACTTGAAGGAATTTGTGTTTCTGTATCAGGATACGTGATAATGGCTTCAAAATTAGTAGCACCACCTGCTTTACGGATTGCATCTTCCATGTATGCCTGATCACCATGTCGGTTAAGCGTACTGTTTTGAGGAGTGATGTTGTATGCATTCGCTACCCCTCCTAAAGAATCAGCAATGACATGACCTTCATCTAACTTATCACTTTCAACACCAGGAACTTTTGCTTCATCAGAATAGTATCTCCCGTTCGACAACACTGGTTCATTATCTTCATCCTGTAGAATGATTTGATCAGCTATTACACGTACTAGTTGACCGTGTTCATTAGTAAACGCCCAATACTCACGATTCCCATAACCAATATTAACTACAACGTTAGGTTCGCGATGGCCAGACTGGTCACCACCATCCACTTCGATAAGAGTGTAACCTGAGAACTCATCACTATCTTGTGTCGATTCTATACCATCCGTAGGGACAGTATCGTCTTTTTCACTCTCTGTTTCATCTTCTATTTCATTGTTAGTATTTGTTTCTTCTGTACTCAATTCTTGTGAATCTTTCTCCACATCTGAATTCGATGTGTCTTCTAATTCGGCACAACCTGCCATTAGAATAATCATTATAAGTATCATTAAATAGTTCAATTTTTTCTTCATGTGATGTCTCTCCCATAGTTGTTATATTTTTTGTTCTATCCATTTACAATGTGAAATGTTCGCGTAGTAAATCCCCCTTGAAATGAGTTTTTTTCTTTCTATAAGTCTGGCAGTCGTTATCATAACAAGAACTAATCTGCTTTTTGAAGCTGTAGACCGTGAATCTCTCCGATTAGATTTCTATAATATTCCGAACGAATAGAAAACCCTCCGAATTCTTCGTGGGTTGTAGAGGTAAACCATTCAAAGTTATTCTTTATAAAAGTTAAATCTTCTGGTAACTGAGGGGCTACCCAATCATACAAACTATTAGCAACTTGCTGTAATAGATGACACGTTTCTATATTCGAGTCAATAACATAAACGGTTGCTTCCGGCCCTTTCGTTATGGTGCTAGCCCATTCTTTCGTTTGATAAGTTTGGAGCACATAAGGTTTGAACAGTTCCAATATCTCATGATTACATTTCAATTCTTTTCTAGTGATAAAATAGAACTTATCTGAGTTATTACAGAGAACTGTTATTAGTTTTCTATAAATCTCATTGGAAGGATTTTCGATTAAGTCCCAATACTCCATATCTTCACCTACATTCATGCAGTTTAAGCGTGATTCATTCTACCAATTTTAGAGATTACCATATTTCTAGTCCTCTTCTAAATCGTCCCGAAACAATTCATATAAGAACCTATCTCTACCTGTCAAAAAGTTTAATGTTAAATTATAATGTTCGGTGTCTTCATACGAAATTTCCTGTATGGAAGAGTCGTCAAAATTAAGAATTTGTGCTTCTGGATAACCTAGTAAAATCGGCGAATGTGTGGCTATTATAAACTGTGCTTCCCCTGTGCTGACTAAATCATTCATAATTTTTAAGAAAGCTAACTGACGGGCAGGAGATAATGCAGCTTCTGGCTCATCCAAAAGATATATCCCTTTCCCTTCGAAACGATTTTTAAATAGCGATAAGAAGGACTCTCCATGCGACTGATGGTGTAAAGATTTACCACCATATGACTCAAAACTAAAGCTAGGTTCTTCCTTAGCCAGTTTATCTAAATAGGTAGCAAAGTTAAAAAAACTCTCCGCTCTTAAAAAGAATCCTTTATTAATTTTTGGTAGCCAAGAAAGCCGTATGTAATTACCTAAGTCAGACTGAGATGCATCCACAGAGTACATATCATTTTTTCCTCCGCCAGCACTATTAAACTCGCATTTGTAAGAAATAGCCTCAAGTAAAGTTGATTTTCCAGATCCATTTTCACCCACGAAAAAGGTAACTGCATTTTTAAATTCAATTACATCGGTACCTTGTATGCTTCGAATATTAAAGGGATAAGTATCATGATGTTGGACTTTTTCATGCAATATTGTTAATTCTCTTAAATACATGTAAATATCCCTCCTTTTCTATTTCTACACGTACAATTAATTATATATCACCACATACTTTTCTATTTTACCATGTATTATAGGGAAAAAACTTAATTTTTTGATTTTTTTACTTTATCTAGATGATAGATAAAAAGTTGTAAAACACAAAAACTCGAGATTCTATGAGAGAAATCCCGAGAAATCCCGAGAAATCCCGAGAATTTATTGAGTTTTGTATTGAAAAGGCTAAGTTGAATTATTACTGTATAGATGTCAAGATAATGAGATTATCGTTGTCATATTTGATCCTTTTAGTACTCCTAACACTAAAGTAAGAATCATGCCTAGAGCTAGAGACCGAAACCATCCAAAAATTTAAGACACATATACTCCTATAGCTAATACAATCCATCCAAAAAAGATAGAGAAATTTAATATATTAACAACATGGAACATGCCATAAAAATCTCCTACCAGATTTGTAGCAACATCAACGTCTGTACTTACCACAATTTGAAAAGCGAAATGATCTACTCCCGAGTGGAACGCTCTTACAAATAGACCAACGATGACTAATAAGCCACCCCAGAAACCTACTTTTATTGCTAATTAACTGCACAAGTATTAAAACAGCCGGAAATAATAGAATTGTCCCAATCAAAAAAAGACTATAAGATATAAGCATTAAGCTAGGATATGTGTTATAAGCCGCTAATTGGTCAGGTAAAATTAATTCTTATTCTCAGCAAAGCAGAAATAATTAGTAGGATGGGAGCTACAATTAAAGAAATCCCCCCAGCCATCTTCCTGGAAAATTTCCTAAACCCTCTTGTAATGCTTTTTTCTGTGGATTTATTTTTCTCACCTCTTAGTACATACCATTTTCATAACCATCATCATTATTACATTCTTAGAATTACATTGGCGCCAATAACGCTAATATAAACAAGTATTATCACTTAAGAGTATAAGTTATTTTTTAAAGTTAAGTTGAAGGCAGATGGTGCTAGTATAGTTTCATGGACACATATCAGTTAAGTTACTACAATTAATTATAGGAGGATGTGTCCGATGAAAAATAGGAATCTTGGAAAACGATACAACGATGACTTTCGAAAATAGTTGTTGATTTATATCATGCAGGTCAATCAGTTAGAAATTTAAGCAGCGAATATGGTGTTTCTGAAGTAACTATTTATACATGGATTAAGAAATTCACTCTAATAGATTTAGAAGATGGCTCTTCTATTACTCCAGATGATTATGCCAATTTACAAAAACAAACGCTTAAGTTGCAAGAGGAAAATGATATATTTAAAAAACTATGGCCATATTCGGAAAAAGTAAATCACGCTGAAATAACTGACTTTATTGACCAAGAAAAGGAAAATTACGCGATTCAAACAATGTGCAACATCCTTAATGTGCCAAGGAGTACGTATTATTAAACGATATCTAATCGTGACCAAGAAAATAAGAATTTGACCTAGAGAATTATTGAAAACGGTATGGTGCTCCTAAAATTCATCACATTTTGAATGAAGAAGGTTACCGGATTAGTGTGAATCGTGTCCAACGGTTAATGGGTAAGGCTAATATAAAGTCTATAATTGTTAAAGTGTTTCGCCCTACACCTAGCAAGGTAAAAGTCGTGGAGTGTGAAAATATATTAAAAAGAGACTTTACCACCAACGCATTGAATGAAAAGTGGGTTACGTATATTCACACTCTAAGACACGGTTGGTGCTACCTAGCATCCGTTATAGATCTACACACCAAGAAACTTGTAGGTCATTCATTTGGGCGCAAAATGACGACTGAATTAGTTACACAAGCACTAGAGAATGCTTATAATACGCAACATTAAAAAAGGAAGAAGTAAATCATGTTCAATATATCGATTATAAAACCGCTAAATTAGCCGTGTTTCAATACATTGAAGCTGGGTATAACCGTAAAAGAATACACGGTAGTATTGGTTATAAAACACCACAAGAAATGGAAGATGCTGTTTGATCTACTACAAAGTTAATTCGCAGTACGGTTTTACGTGGAGAGGTGGGCATAATAGCCTTTTTCGCCAGTGTTTTTTTTAGATTAGCAGGTTTCCTGATCAGGGAATCTTGGACACAGAGCCTCCATATCAAGCCTCAACAGTTTCATATAAATCAGATTCAAAGAGTGAGTAAAAAGCTTAACTTATTTGTGTCCAAAATATTGACTTAGTATGAGTTATTCACCGACGTCATGAATGATAGAAACATAAAGAGGCTGGGACACAACTAAATTTCACAAGTCAAAAGGCGAACATTAATAAAGAGATATTAATTACGCAGAAGAAAACACGAGACTCCTGCAGGAAAAGCAACAGCCGAGGGATTACAGGATGTAATTCAGTTCGGCGATGCAACAGGACGTTGCGGTATACGCCGAACAACCTAAGCTAAGTTCATTTGAACTTTTGTAATTAGTTGAGGCGTTGCCTGCTGTATAGGAAACACTGTACAAGTGTTTGTTTTGTACAGATGTTGACTTATGCCCTATGGGTAAAAGCGAAGTGTTTTAGCGAAGTAATTATAAAAAAGCGTACAAGCCGAACTGATTCTAAAGAATCGTTCGGCTTGTAGTGTAATTAAATTCTTCTGTCCCAGCTTCTTTCGCTGTACTCGGAAAACTTGGACAAATAAAATAGTTAAGGTTCAATATTAACGATTAATTCATTCATATCAGGGATATCATCTATCAATTCATTTTCCTTCAACCAGTCCGCTGTCTCTTCCCAGGAACTTATATCTTGCGTTCCAAATCCTGATTCACTTTTCATTTTTGGTAATAAAATGTTCATGCTTTCCATCTCTACTTCTTTATCAAGAGCGAAATTAGCTTCGTCTTGATTATCAAGAATAATTTGTAGTGCATCTTCTGGATTTTCAACCATGAAATCGAAACCTTTTCGAGCAGCTTTCCAAAAAGCCTCTATGTCTGCTTGCTCATTTTTCCATGTATCTTCACTTGTCACTGCAACTATTTCATAATAACTTGGTACCCCATAATCAACTGGATTAAAGAAATCAATATCGTACCCTTCGCTTCGTAAAACAGGAACTTCGTGATTGACATACATTCCGCTTACCGCATCCACCTGTTTAGAAATCAAGGAAGAGCCTAATTCAAATTCAACGTTGATCATCTCAACCTTATCATAATCTCCACCGTCATGGTTAACAATCGTTTTTACTATTGCTTCGTTTATTGGTATTCCTGGGTAGCCAACCTGTTTACCTTCTAACTCTTTTGGTGACCCTAATGGATCATCAGAACGATAAACGACGTGATTCAATGGTTCTCTTACGACTGCAGCGACAGCTTTGACAGGGATGTCTTCATTTGCTTTTGCCATAATGACATCTGGTTGGTAATACAATCCCATTGTAACATTCCCAGAAGCAGCGAGTGTAAGAGGATCGGTAGGGTTTGCAGGAAATTGAATCTCTACATCCAGTCCTTCTTCAGCAAAATAACCTTTTTCCTCAGCGACATATAAATAACTGTGCACCGCATTTGGATACCAATCAAGCATGATGCTCACCTTTTTCAGATCATCGTTAGCAACAGAACTTTCGTTTTTTGTTTCACTGTTATCTTCTCCACATGCACTTAATAGTAAAAGGACAAAAGAAATAGTAAATAAAAAAGTAAATCTTTTTCTCATCTTATGTTCGTCTCCAATTCAATAAATATTTTTCTAATAAAACAACTACAATAAATAAAAGGATGCCGATAAACGAAAGCAGAATGATTGGGGCAAATACTCCCGCACCATCGAATTGCGTCATCATTCGACGGCTGAAATACCCTAGTCCCGCTTGTGCACCAAGCCATTCTCCAATTGCAGCACCAATAACACTCATGGGTACAGCTACTTTTAGTCCTGAGAAGAAGGATGGTAAAGCAGAGGGTATTTCTAATTTGAAAAAAAGTTGCCTTCGGGAAGCACCAATGGATTGAAATAATTCTTTCAAGTCTTTATTTGTAGATCGAAATCCATCAAAGGTACTTACAGTAATTGGGAAAAAGGTGATAATAATAGTCACTACAATTTTACTCCAAATAGAATATCCAAACCAAAGTACAAAAATTGGCGCCAAAGCAATAATAGGTATCGTCTGTGATGTAATCAATAATGGATAAAACGTTTTTTCTAATGTTTTTGACATATTCATGCTGATCGCTAAAGAAATTCCTAGCACTAAAGAAATAGCTAGGCCAATAGCAATCACGGAGAATGTAATAGGAAGATGATGTAAAAATAACACCTCTCTTAGTTCCCAAAGCTTCATTCCGACTTCAGTTGGTGCGGGAAGGATGAATGATGTGTTTACCAATCTTGCACCCATTTCCCATATAAGTAATAGGAAAAAAGTCAATATAGTTGAGTAAATATAATTTTTCATCTGTTAAACCCTCATCCGGAAACGTTCTATTAAACTATTTTTTAGTTCCACCACTTCTTTTTGGTCTAAATGGTGTTGCTGTCTTGGACGTTTAAGAGGTACCTTGACTTCTTCTAATGTAGTAAAAGGGGTATCTGTAACAATAAAAATCCGATCAGACAAAAACAAGGCCTCAGAAATATCGTGTGTAATAAATAAAATAGTTGATGATTGTTTCTTCCATTGTTCTAGTAGCCATTCCTGCATAAATAATTTAGTCATCGCATCAAGGGCAGAAAAAGGCTCGTCCAGCAATAACACGTTTGAACCTGATAAAGTGGCACGTAAAAAGGAGACGCGCTGGCGCATTCCGCCAGAAAGCTCACTTGGATATTTGTTTTCATAGCCTTCTAACCCAAATTCCTCTAGTAATCTATCCACTGCATTGCTGTCAATACTCTTTTGCTTTTGTATTTCTAAAGGCAGTGTTGCATTTTGCCGAATCGTTCGCCAAGGCATCAATAGATCTTGTTGTGGCATATACCCAACTTTTCCTAGGCGGTTTTCCATTTGTTGTCCATTGATATAAATAGAGCCACTTCTTTGTTGTTCTAGTCCGACTATAAGACGGAAAATAGTTGTTTTTCCTGAGCCACTTGCACCAACAATACTGACAAATTCCCCTTCGGAAATAGAAAAGCTTACATCTTTTAAAATGGGAATGTGTCCAGCATCATTTTTGTAATCAAAATTTACGTTTTTAAACTGAAGTGCTTGTCCATCATTGTTTGGGAAACTCTTCATGAATATTCATCCTTTTTATGCTTGAGTAATGCAATCATTTATTGCCTTTTTTTTTGATTGGACCAATGATAAATAAAGTGAATCATCGTTTTTGTAAAGGAAACCAATTGGTCGATAGATAATTGTTCATTTACAGCATGTGCATGAAGGAAATCTCCTGGTCCATAAATTGCTGCTGGAATGCCTGCTTCAGAGAACCAGCCCCCGTCTGTAACAGATGGGGAAACATCAATAGTTACAGGGTCAGTATGTACTTTTTTGTGGGACTTTGATAATAGTTTGACCGCCTTGTGATTTGGGTCTACCTGAAGGGAAGGAAAAATTTCCCCTTTATCTTCAATCATCGATGTTCCACCCCATTCAAAGGTTGGAGGATTTTCACGTAACCATATGTCCGCTTCGGCGACTCTTAAGAGATGCTCTTCTATTTCTTGTGTAACTTGTTCATAGGTTTCATCCGGATAGTAATGAACAGTGATCCACAACCGACATTCATCAGCAATGAATGCTGCATGGCGACCACCTTCAATGACTGCTGGATTAATCGTATTTGTTCCAGGTTGATAGCCTTCATATTGCTTCGTTATTGCCCAATGACGTTCGAGTTCTTGAAGACCTTCTATTAATTTCGTCATTTTTTCAATTGCGCTTGCCCCAAATAAGCCTCCACCTGCATGAATCATATTTCTGCGGGTTGCATCATGATAGGTTTTTTCGCTTTTAACGGTAATCCAACCAGTAATGACACCACCTTGACCTTGGATGTGCAAATCACTTGTGTCCACAACGAGAGCAAAGTCAGCGTGGTAACCTCGTTCACAGCATTGTAATGTACCTGCTTCTCCAACTTCTTCTCCAATTACGGATTGAAAGATAACATCACCTGCCAAAGTCATATCTCCTTCGCTTAATAACTTTAGTGCAAATAACGCTCCGGCAAGTCCACCTTTCATATCAGCAGCTCCACGACCAATGATGTTGCCGTTTTGAATCACCGGTTGGAATGGATCTGATTTCCACGCTTCATCCTCTCTTACTTCTGCTACATCGATATGCCCATTTACAATGAGACTTTGATGGGTATCTGATTTCGTTCCTTTTTGGACGCCAACGACATTAGGGTCATTGGGATAAACATCCCACATATCGATGGAGAAACCAATCTGCTCTAGAAATTGAGCCACATATGTTTGTGCTTCCGTCGTATTGCGAGCAGGTGGAGCAGGCGTTTTAAATGAGATGAGAGTAGCTAGTAAATCTACTAACTCATCTTGACGTTCATCTACTTGAGCTATTATTTTGTCTAGATTACTCATCATGTATAACCTTCTTTCATAAGAGAGAACTTGACATTCACACATATAGTATTTGAAAAAACGAGTAGGGAGAAGATATAAAAGTTTAAGAAGGGAATCATGTTCGATTTGTTTTCCAGTAGGAATTGTGTAAACTTTATCTACAGCAAATAGATGGTGTCAGTTTGGATGACTGTTTAGAGCGATAAAGTGAGCTCCGCTGACTAAAAAGAGCTACTTCCAGCATCAGGAAGCAGCTCATGAACCAATACGCACATGTTGATAATTGTAGATGAATTATAATGACGATGCATTTGCGTAGTCACCGCTGCCTTACGCTAGTATAAACTAGATCAAGTTCAAGGGTTAAGGAGAAGTCCTTTCTCAGTTTTATAGTAACTATGAATGAAGAGTTACCCAAAACATCCCTATTGGTGAAAAATATGGAATTTTTCTTTTAACAAATAATTGTACCATCTATTTCAAGCGATTCATCTATTTAATAACGAACAAAGATGATGAAATGAAAAGTTGGTTCGCTTTACTGTTCGTTATTTAATTTTTTGCTAAATCTTTTACTGGCCACATAGAGACCTCTTCTGCCATCTCCCAGAACATGTATTCAAAGTAACTCGTTCTGACAAAGATATCTTCAATTCTTTTCAATTCATGTTCAGGTTTATCTTTTGCAATGTCATTTATCAAGTCGATACAGTCTTCAGCAATTTCAGTGAAACCTCAGAAGAATACATCTGAACCCAGTTTTCATAAAGGTCGTGCTCTAATGCACCTGGCCATTCAGCTAACTTCTTACCAATCCAATTATAACTCCAAGCACAAGCAAGTACTGCTGCGATAGCGTTTTCCACACCACCAAGCTGAGCTTGACTAATCATATAACTTGTATAGGCAGTCATAGTAGCTGAAGGTTCTGTTGCTTCTAACTCCTCATTCGAAATATTGAATTTCTCTGCATACTTACGATGCAGATCCATTTCAAAATTCATTGTGCCGTGAAGTAGATTACGAAAATAGTCATTGTTTTAAAATCATTCGCTTTCGTACTACCAATTGCGAACACACGAGAGTATTCAATTAAGTATACGTAATCTTATTCATATAATGAATAAACTTCTCTTTATCGAGAATTCCTTCCCCAATACCCTTCACAAATGGATGCTCTAATTAACTATCCCAAACAGGTTCGACAGTTTTGAATAGGCGATCTGTAAACGTCATAATGTCTTATCTCCTTCTTTCTATTTTGAATAATGAATCAAAAAAACCATTCCACTAATAGAGGGAATGGCAGAATAAAAGATACTGTTGTATGTATCGCCACCACTTCCCTACGCTAGTATGACCTAGTTCAGGTTCAAAGGGTCAAGACATGTCTTTCTCAGCAAATTTTTGCTCCCCTAGTGATTTATCTATTCAATTAGTTTTATTATAATCATATATGTTTGTCCTTGTCAAATATCGCTCGACACGTGATTGTGTCAAGTATTTGTGAGTGTTTATTGACGAATTGTAATATTAAGTGCAACACCTAAAATGCGGTTAAAATAAAACATCCCATAACAGTTTCGTGTAAAATGTAAGTAACCACACCAACACATACACGGAGGTCTGTTATGAGCTACAAACATCTTACCACATTTGAAAGAGCACGTATAGAAACACTCTGATGAAGGGGAATCTATCCGTTCTATCGCTGAAAAACTGAAACGTTCACCATCTACTATTTCTAGGGAATTGAAACGCAATTCTCAAGATGGTTTCTATAAATCCGAAAATGCCCAAAAGAACTATATCGATCGTAGATTACATTGTGGACGTATTGGTAAATGGTCTTCAGAACTTGGCGATATCCTAAATGAAAAGTTGGAGTTAACTTGGTCACCAGAACAAATTGTCGGTCGTTTATTTCAAGGCTCCATCAGTTTTAAAACCATTTATCGCTGGATTTATCAAGGACTATTAGTGAACCAGAATTTGAACGTTCTTCGCCACAAAGGAAAGCGTCAGAAACCCCAAGAAACACGTGGTCGATTTAATGTTGGAACATCCATTACAAAACGGCCAAAAGAGATCAGAAAACGAGAGACTTTTGGTCACTGGGAGCTTGATAGTGTTGTCTCCAGCCATGGGAAAAGCAAGGGATGTTTCGCGACGTTTGTAGAACGAAAAACTAGATGGTACGTAGCATTTAAAATGCCAAATCGAACCGCTACCTCAATGGTGCAAGCAATACAAACATTGTATAAGCAATTACCCACTGGTGCATTCCAAACCGCAACAGTAGATAGAGGTAAAGAATTCGAGTGTTATAACACGATCGAGCAAGATACAGACATCCAAGTATATTTTGCGGAACCCTATTCATCATGGCAACGTGGCAGCAATGAGAATGCCAATGGTCTATTAAGAGAGTTTTTCCCTAAGAAAACAGATTTAGCTAAAGTCTCGGATGAAGAACTAGAAAATGCACTTTCTTTAATTAACAATAGACCTAGAAAATGTTTAAAACGGAAAACTACACACGAAGCGTTTCAGGAAGAATTGTTGCACTTAATTTGACAAACGGTCATATAATAAAAATCGTACATGTCGATATTCCTCATGACTTCATTATCTTTTATATCATCTTCAGAATGATTGCATCCTGCTAATATCATCAAAAAAAAAAAAGAGGAGGAAAACATTTACATTCCTTCTCATAAATATCACTCTTCCTTAGTTTAACTACTTCTTACATAACTCTGGTTATTTCTAATTTACCCATATGGTTACATTAACTGTTGATTGTTGGGATTTTTACATATATGTATCTTTCATGTTATCTTCGCCTATTATTTCCTTGGCTAACTGATAAAGTTCTTCGACAAACCCCTCAAATTCTTTAGGGAATATGGCATCTGTTGTTCCTTGTCCTAGATATTCTTCAGTAGTCCCATCTTCAAATTGTAATAGCAAAGACCAGCCATAGCCATGATTATAAGAGTCCGGGGACTCCGTCGTATAATTTCCTTTCCAATCTTGAACACTATATTTCTCTAAGATGTTAATTAATCTTTCTTTATCGTTAAATATTGTTGTTCCTTTTGATTCCAACAGACCATTTGTTGAAAATCTTGGATTTATATAAATCTCTTTATTCTTAATATCAATTGCTATACTAGTCGGTATGGGGGAAGTAGTAGAAAAGGCTAATTTGATTACTTCGTCCAGGTCGTGCTTCCTCGTGGCAACCGGAGCTTTATGTATATAATAAAAATCATATATATCGATATTACTGTTCACGATTTTATCCTCCTTGGAATTTGTTTTTTTATAATCGTTTTGTCTTTCGGTAGAATCATTACATCCTACTAATACCATACAAAAAACAAGAGAGAGTACATATAGATACCTTCGCAAAAAATCACTCCTCATACATTTCATTAAGCATTTTATCCATAAAATCTTTTGAATTTGATAGATAGTGCCCTATACTCTTTATACCAGCAGTTTTTATTTCTTCTTCTAGCACCATAATTCTTCCATAATATCCAGCCATTGTCTCACGGTTTGGCTCTCTATTTCTAGTTCCATCACGATTTATCCAATAATATTTATCCTTAAAATGTTCATAACTACCAACTATTGTATTATTTGTAACACCACCATAAGTATCCGATGCTGTGTTATGATCAGGCCCATCTAACTTTTCCTTATATAGTGAAATTAAACTCGACTGTAATTCGATTTCTTCTGTTGTAAGTGTGTCATAATAATCATTTTGATTCATAACATTATTTGTCACATTATCAATCATTTCCTGCTTTTCCAATTGGCTTAGATGTTCATAGTCTTCTAAATCGAGAATCGCCTTTAACTCCCCTCTAAAATTCGCTTCTGCATCATGATAAATATGGTTATTTAAATTCTTATCATCTATGGTAAAAGAATCTGACAAAAAGCCATCATATCCATGATCCACACCATAATAATAATCGAAGGCATGAGCAACCTCATGGAAAAATGTATAATAACTGCCACGTGGTTTGTTTCTATTTTCACTAATATTTATTTCAATTATATCTTCAGATGAAATGAATCTTTGAATCTCTGCATCTGTACTCGCAATCGTAAAGCGATCCAAATATTTCATAGACAAAGTCCTGTAAGGCTCGTCAGCTGTATACATTATATACTTTATCTCGACTTGATCCTTCGCATCCAGTGGTTCAAGAAATTCATTTGTTTGGTGTAAATACTTACTGTTTACTTCTTCAAATTTAATAATACTAATAATTTTCTCTAAATCATTAGGGTAGTCTTTTAAATAGTCTTCATAATGCTCTTTTGCTTTTCGGGTATAATGAATTTCGTCCAGTTTGCCCACCCATGCAAAATCCATTCCATCTAGACTAAATGTTTTCGACTGTGTATTAAATCCTCCATCTTGAATTTGTTCTAAGCCTTGCATAACTGCTTTCGCTAATTGAAGTGCCGTTTCATAATTGCTTGCTGAAGTAGTATTATAGGTGTACAATTTTTCCAGTTTTAATTCAAGGTTTCGTTTCATTCTTCTATAGATGTAAATCATATACTGAACAAACGAACTTTCCATTTCTTGAAGTCTCTTAATTTCCTTATTAATTGCGTCAATCTGTTCTGTTATTTCCGATTCCACTACATCCGCAGCCGACACTTGAGAACGAAATCGACTTGGATAACGGTCATTTTGGCGAATTAATTCCTCGCTTAAGTAAATAATCCCTTTAGCAAGTGGTCGAACAACAAACCGAACATATTTCTTAGCATTCTGATATGTCATTCCTTGTAACATGAACGCACCAGAAAATTCATCCATTGCTTGAACTTTGATTCAGCTTCACTAGTAATAATGTTTATCCATGGATACTTTGTTTTAAAATCTTTTAAGGAACCAATATGGTCACAACCTATGACCTCTTTGTTCTAATTCCTTATCTAGTTCATTTAGAATAATATTAGAACATAGCAATGGGTTTCGTCCTAATCGAAGTGCCCATGATGCAACTTGAAAGACAAGAGGATTTATCAAATGAGGATACATTACGTGTCCATCAAACCTACCCTAGGTAAAAATGCAATCTTACCTTACATCTATCCGCTTCATCTACTCTGTATCACTTTCGGCGGGAAGGGCTTTGTTTTGTTAAGCAAACTCATCCAGTGATACCTTCTGATTCCATGTCATCAAGGACACCCTTGGGATTAGCTAACCACTACTTCTGCCTTCATGGCTCGGGACTCTCACCCTAGAGATTACCTCCATACCGGGCAAACCAAAAGGTGCGTTAACCCATTTAGGATTAACGCACCTTAGTACAATAAGCAAATTTTATCTAAGTTGGGCTACGACTTTGGAAGTAATTATTAGATTAGTAATATAATAAATTTTTTGGTCTATAAGCAATTAAGGATTAGATGACCTTCTGATACTCCTTCTAGTTCCCTTCTTCCTGTATCAACTTAATAGAATTTTATTATACTTGGCTCACTAAATAATCATGTATCTCTCCAGCCGGATCCATACATTCTTCTCTCGTATAATCACAATTAAAGGAACGAGTAAATTCCTTGGCTATAATATCTGCAATTTCTTCTTTGGACATATCTTGCTCAATTTTATCTGCTATTCTGCTGGATTCTCCATCATACTCATCATAAGGGCCATACATAGATAATTTTCAAAGCCATCTGCACACTATTTATTGAATCTAGTCCTGCTTCCCTTAAAGAGATGTATTCTACTTTATGTATATCGGTTTTCATAACCCCGTATGTCTTCACTTATACTAGGTTCATGTTTTGACAGACAAATCACCCTTTTAATTATATCTCTTATCTTCTTTACACCATTAATTATACAATATGCAATGGGTGGTTTTTTACACATAGTAAAACCATCCCTATTTTCTGATTATTTTTTATTGTGTAGGTTGTTTGATGCTTACTTATATGTACTCTCCCAAGTTTTATAAGTCCTTGAAATAATTTCTGGTAAAGATTCAAATAAAAATGGTTCATTAGTTTTATATGTGAGAGCTTCACCACTTATTTCCTTTATTTGTCCATTGTAAAGCAGTACTTCATAAGGAAGCTCTTTCAGACGTTCAACTTCGTTAGTAAGAATGTTTCGTAAATACTCTTTGTCTACATTTGGATTATTCAAAGCAACTGAGCGAACAACAATATCTTCATTTTCATTTTCTACTAGAGAGACTAATGCTTCATGAGTTAATGAGCGATTTAATGCCAACCATCTTCTTGTTTCTTCCGTAAATTCTTCAGGATAATCAAATAATGCTTCATGTAAAAATGTTTTACATATGTTTGGGTTTTGGAGGGCGATACTCTTATACTTCCAACTAGTAGTTTCATATACTTCCCCTTCTATTACTCCCATAACAACGTTCTCGTCTTCCGTTTCCATGATCGCTTTCGTTATTTCATCATCATTTTCTGTTGGAAGAACTTTAACTACTTCTTTCTTCACTTTCTTTCTCATCTCAATCTCTTCCATTATTTCGTCAAAATCGTGATTGATATTAGAAGAGAGCAGTTCATAAGTAAGTGTAAAGAATTCCTGAGCAGCTATTTGAGCTTCATCGTATGTATTAAAGTGATTTTCTCTTCCAGTCTCTCCACTGTATGGGCAGTCTTCCATTCTATTTGCTCTACAGAGCGTTGGAGCTCCTATGTTTGGATGAATATGATACATTCTCTTATTCATAATCTCACCTTTTACCTTTAAAAAGTTATCTGTTTTTATCATGGCAACACTTACTGTTAAGACTTATTCCCACAGACCTTCAGCCAACATCATACCAACAACACTATCTTGCCTGAGGATTGTTCTTCTATCTAATTCTTTTGCAACTTCCATCGACAAGAGCACCCTGTTTGGTGTATAAATCTTCCATTTTTCATAGATCTCTCTGTTTCGCTTATACCACCTCTTCAATTCAGAGATAAAATCTTGACTAAACAAATCCTCTCTATATTCAAGCTGGAAGTAGTTAGCTTCCTTAACATTTTCCTCTATCTCTTTATCTGTAACTGAATAATCATCAAAAACAGATAAAAGCTCATAGTTGTCCATGTTTCTTATAGCTTCTTTAGCATTCTCTAGATTTCCATAAAATATCGGTTGAGTAATCATTTTACTTGTGTTTAAGTCATGGGAGAATTTCTTGAAGTCTTGCTTTATCCATGCATATGGATCTCCATAATTTTCAAGTTTTAATTCCCCTTTTTTATACTGCTTGTATTTTATGAATCTTTGATATTCACGCTTTAATATTGCTTCAACTTCTCTTGCATGGTGCTTGCTAAATTCGTCTTCAAATGTATGTTTATATGTATATCCTACGTACTCGATTCGTTCTTTGATTCGCTCTTGTGAAATATGCCATCCTTTTGTACTTATATTATCAGGAACATAGCTAGGTATTGTCGCTCCGTTATAATAACCCCGAGCTACTACTTCTGCTGCTTCTTCCTCAAATTTTTCCCAATAAATACTTGCGGCCATCTCTACTGGATCAATATTTACTTCTTTGCTGTACATAATTGCTTCCCATAATGTTGCAACAATTACCTCTAATGGAAAACTAGTGTTCCACATTATTCGTCCAAATGAAGAATAGTCTTTTAGTCTGTTTCTTACACGGAGTTCTTTCAAAGCAGTCTCTGAACGGACCATGTGTGTTCCATGACTCATCTCCATTAATTTGTAATATAATTCTACTTTATTGTCGGAGTGATACTCTTCTCCATAAGGACATCTAAAAATTTCTGCTTTACAAGGATAGACTTTCCCTTCAAAGTTAATATGATATTTCATAGCTACACCTTTTCATAGTTTTTTATAAAGTTAAATGATAATGACCCTTCTACCTCATTTATTGATTTGAGGTGCACTGCCACTTTCCTCTTTCGTTAACCATGCAAAAACACTATCTAACACTTCGGCATCAGCTGTTTCAGCATCATAAGACTTATCTTTTTCGACGATCTTTAAAAAGTCGATTAATGTTAAGCACTTTATCTCTCCTGGCCAAAAAACATGATCTATTTTACCCAGTCCCCG
Source organism: Gracilibacillus halotolerans (assembly GCF_014206945.1). Taxonomy (GTDB): domain Bacteria; phylum Bacillota; class Bacilli; order Bacillales; family Amphibacillaceae; genus Gracilibacillus; species Gracilibacillus halotolerans. The sequence continues at coordinate 2,469 of NZ_JACHON010000025.1, read as the reverse complement.
ATCGGTCGGCATCATAACAACATATGGTTTTACCTTCATCTTGATCCCTAATTTATTTATTTTAGATTGAATCCTTTCAGTAGCATAGTACATATTTTTAGACATTTCTTTTGGTTCCCCTACCCAATTTCCAGTTATATTATCAATTGCCTGTAATGCACTTTTACCCGAATTTGTTTTAGTTGTTTTCCACGTGATATCTCCTTGGAAATAGAATTTAAGATCAATTAGGTAAATGTGTTTATTACTAATTAAAATACAATCGATATCTGCTTGCGTATTCGCATCAGGACCTGGAGAATACTCAAAGGGATACTGAACGGACCAATAGGTAGCAAACTTCTCTAGAAAATCATTTTTTTGTAAAGCTTTAGCAAAATTAAGTTCGCCTAATGCACCTACTTTTTTATTGATAATACTAAAAGATGATCCACTTAAACCGGCTCCTGGTTCACCTTTCATTAGGGATGTTGACACAAGTTCGACCTTTTCTAATTCTCTAGGCTCGTATCCTGTCATCTCACCAAGCATCTCTGGTTTAAGCTGTCTTTGTTTGTGTTTCTCCATTTTCTCAGCATATTCCAAATGTTTCAGACGAGTTCTTTTTATTTTTTCTTTATTTTTAGATCGATAGAAGAAAAATCTTTTTATATCCCATGCAATTAATGTTATTGGAAATATAAAATAGTTGAACTGAAGTACTGTCAATAATAGTCCGGCATTTGTACCTTCTAGTTGGTAAATCAAGATGCTGATTACTTCGTAATTGAATAAAATATAAAAGAAATTCACAATCAATGATTTAGTGATCGCAAGTATTTTTTCTATTATTGTAGGGTCTATATCATAAGAACGCAAAAGCCAGAATTCTTCCTCTTTTATTTCACGGTAATACAATCTAGATTTATTAAATAAAATTACGATAAAGTAGATAAAGATTGCGAAAAAAGCATTTTCGGTTAATATAGATTTTAGTGTGACACCAGAAATTTTCATAACATATATTAAAAAGAAGTGAAATATTACGATGTATCCATAAAATAAATGGGAATAAATTTTATATTTTTTAGTTACTTCCATTTGTTAAATCCTCCATCTCTCCTGCGTGTAGTCGTTCCTAACAAGTTCGGATGATTGTATAATTCTGATTATTGCAGATGAAATGAGCCACTTATGCGTAGTTTTGAGCCATCGATTGCAGAGAATAGAGCCGCCATTTGCGGAGTAGAACGCCACTATGGAAAAACACTCTCAAAAATAAGAGAGTCAGAGCCACAGAGAAGCAGCTTGCCATTGACTGTAACGCCTGATTCTTTGGAATTTGGTGGAAGGGGTCGGGGCCCCACCAACGAATGCTTAGAATCGATTTGTCCGTGTTATCTTATTTGAACAGGTGTGCCTGTTAGGCATTATTTTTGCCACGACTGCGTTAGTTCCACAACACGGACAAAAGTAAAGTCAATGGTGGTGGACAATAGTATTCGCTCTATTTATGGCATAACAATGGTCGTGGATCTCCTTTGCGCAGGTACTGGCTCAAGTATTTGCATTAAGTGGCTCAAAACACCGCACTGCCGGCTCAAACTTTCCGCAATACTCAAATTCTCTTTAATGACTTCGATAATAATGATACTCCCTAGTTTTCCGACAACCAGAGCGTCAAACCACTAATGTTAGCCCTTTTTTTAAAAGCTTACTTTAAAAAATCTGTGACGCAAAAGTTGTTTGATGATTTCTATTAATCGATTGTCAATGATTTCATCCCGATCATTAATATATAGATTCACAATATTGTTTTCTGCAAGAGGATGGTATGATTGAACGGAAGCAACATTAAATTCCGAGAACTGATACCTCTTTGTATATATTAAGTATTACTTCATTACCATCATCATCTATATATCCCACAACCATTTCTTAAAAATGGATGCAACTTGGAATTCGGCAAAATAACAACCCTATTATACTTCAATCTGTGATCATTTCTCCCTAGTCTTTTATCAAAGCCCATTGATTCACACTAAACGTAGTAATTTTGCTATCTCCTTTTAATTCTACTAGGTCTCAACTACATTTCAACATAAGTATCGGCATACTCGTTGTATCCATGTCAGAAAATATCTTCCGTCTACTTATTTAATTTTTGCCAGCCCGCATGTAGAAAACCCACTAGCATATTTGGATGTTTGGTCTATTGCTCTATTTCCATCTTTATGTATAAATGTATACTCTCCATTTCTCGACACCGCTGCAAAGCCAAATTGATAGGTAGATCCAGAATCATAAATTGGATGAATCACATAGTTATCATTTTTATCCATGTATCCGCCTAATCCATTTTCACGGGCAACAAAAGCTAAACCGTTGTCAGAATGGTAGTGTAAAAAGTTCTATGAAAACTACCCCATAATAAAAACTCTCATCTATTTTGAAGGAGAAAAATAACCGCCATCGCCCTTGACAAACACG
>NZ_JACHON010000024.1 GCF_014206945.1 Gracilibacillus halotolerans | reverse complement strand
AACACCAAGATTCGGGGGGTGGCAAGTTTTTTGCATTTAAAGACTATTAAACCAAGGTTTTAACAAGTTTTTACTATAAAACTTTTGACAATACGGTACGTGAAAAGGGGGTATAAAAATGACAAGTACCTATAGCTTGAACGATAGGATTTTCAATATAACATATAAAATACTAGGTAAAGCATATAATAGGTAAAAACGTTAGTTATCGTAGCGGTATATAACAAAGCAGGTGAAGCGATGGTAACGCAGGATAAAAAGGTTATTATTGTTGAAGGTAGGACGGATAAAGTAAAGGTTGAAAAGTTAATAAAAGAAGAAGTCGATATTGTATGTACGAATGGAACAATTGGAGTGGATCGAATAGAGGATATGATCGAAGTATTTCATATGGATGATCGAGAAGTTTATATTCTTGTCGATGAGGATAAAGCAGGAAAAAAGCTACGTAAGCAATTATCCTTTGAAATACCGCATGCTCGACATATTTATATTGATAAAGCATTTAGAGAAGTTGCTGCCACACCGGAAGCAGAATTAGCGGGTGTGCTTGCTGCATCACGGATTCATATAGATCCTTATTATTTATAATTCTTACGCAATCTAACAAGCTATACTAATTACAAGGAGTAATTGCTAGATGAATGAACTAACAAACGAACAACTCGATGAAATAATGAAAACAGAACATAAACAACTTATATATGTTTACACTCCTTTTTGTGCGACATGCCAACTAGCTGAAAAAATGTTGAGGTATGTTTCAGAAATGAAAAAAGAAATTCCAATTAAAAAAATGAATGCTTCTTTTTTTCCCGAGTTTATGCAAGAACACCAAATTGAAAGTGTTCCAGCACTTATCCAGGTCCATAACGGAGTTGTACAGTATAAAATGTACGCATTTGAATCGGTAACAAATATCTTCGAAAAGATAGATACTTGGCAAAATGCGAGTAATCGCTAGTATATGGTGGTATTTTGCTCTAATCGTTCAATCGTTCCGATAAGCCTTTTGTCATTTTTCGAAACTATGTTTTAATCCTTTCTTTCGTGGAATATGGTAATTGGCGGTGGTAATTCACCGTGCTATAATGTTCTTGTTACTAAAAGAAAGGATGATTCTTTATTAACGACCATAAGTTACATCTAGACTACACACCGGAAATGGAGAAAGCCATGCAGCAGTCACACGGCGTTGGCTATGAAGAGTATAGCCGTCAACTGAATGAACGCCTGAAGGTCGAAAAAGAACGAGAAATGGATTATAAAAAAGGTCAAATCGCGATTTTGGAAATTGAACAATCAGTTTACAGATAATAAACGAAGACAACCGTCAATGGCGGTTGTCTTTATATATAATGAGGATGGGACAGAATTATTTAATCATACTGCAAACCGAACGATTCGTTAGAATCAGTTCTGTTTGTATGCTTTTTATAATTACTTCGCTAAAACACTTCGCTTTCCGCAGGCAACGCCTCAACTAATTACAAAAGTTCAATTGAAAACGTATAGGATGTTCGGCTAATATTGCAACGTCCTGTTGCAACGCCGAACTGAATTACATCCTGTAATCCCTCGGCTGTTGCTTTCCTGCAGGAGTCTACGTGTTTTTGCTGCGTAATTTATATTTCGTTTTTTAATTGTTCGCCTTTAATATTGTAAGGTTTAGTTATTTCCTCGCCTCTCAATTTATGCGAACGCATTTAGGAATCATATACGTATTCTGTCTTAGCACCTTATATATAATGAAGAATTTATTTTATAGGATATTACATAGTGCAATATGTTTAAGGAGCTACAACCTTAACATTCGATAAGTAATGGTAAAACATGATATAATAGCACAGAATTTGATAGTGGTTAGACCCTAGATTAAAATAATTATAATTTAGGAGTTGATTATACTTTCTAAATAGTATAAGATTGTAATGAGAATAGATTGAGAATGAACTTCATTCCACTACAAATTTAACAATGCATATTAAATATTGGAGGTATGTATGATGGCAGGATCAACTTTAGAGATTAAAGATCTTCATGTTGAAATCGAAGGTCTGGAAATATTAAAGGGAGTAAATTTAACAATTAAAGGTGGCGAATTCCATGCAATAATGGGGCCAAACGGTACTGGTAAGTCTACATTGGCTTCTGCAATTATGGGTCACCCTAAATATGAAGTTACGCAAGGACAAATTCTTCTTGATGGAGAAGACGTACTAGAAATGGAAGTAGACGAACGTGCACAAGCAGGTCTATTCCTAGCAATGCAGTATCCAAGTGAAGTTAGTGGTGTAACAACATCTGATTTCTTACGTACTGCGATTAATGCACATCGTGAAGAAGGTGACGAAATTCAATTAATGCCATTTATTAAAGAAATGGATAAAACATTGGATTTCCTAGAGATTGATAAAAACATGGCTCAGCGTTATCTTAACGAAGGATTCTCTGGTGGAGAGAAAAAACGTAACGAAATTCTTCAATTAATGATGCTTAAGCCAGCGATTGCGATTCTAGATGAAATTGATTCAGGATTAGACATCGACGCTCTTAAAGTGGTAGCAAACGGTATTAATGAGATGCGCAGTGATAGTTTTGGATGCTTAATGATCACACACTATCAGCGTTTACTAGAGTATATTACTCCAGACCATGTACACGTTATGATGCAAGGACGCGTTGTTAAATCTGGTGGTCCAGAATTAGCACAACGCCTAGAAGCAGAAGGTTATGAGTGGATTAAAGAAGAACTAGGAATTGAAGACGAAACTGTAGGAAATAACGCATAAGTTAGGAGGTATTGTATGTCTGTGGAAACGAAGCTACCATATGACCAGGATTACGTAAGTTCATTTTCAGATAAAAGAAATGAACCTAATTGGATGAAAGAAATTCGTTTAAAAGGATTAGAGCTTGCGGATCGCTTAGAAATGCCTAGACCTGATAAGACGAATATTACACGTTGGAATTTTGAAGACTTTAAGCATAGTGTAGATGGTGATAAAATCACTTCAGCTAATGAACTACCAGATGCTATTCAAGCATTTTTAGATACTGACAAAGAAAATAAGAATATTGTAGTACAGCGTAATAACTCAGTTGCGTATGCATCTTTATCTTCTGAACTTAAGGATAAAGGAGTTATTTTAACGGATATTGCAACAGCACTAAAAGAACATAGTGATTTAGTGGAAAAATATTATATGAAAGATGCTGTTCAAATTGATGAGCATCGTCTAACTGCACTTCATGCAGCACTAATGAACGGTGGGGTATTTGTTTACGTACCAAAAAACGTTCAAGTAGAAGAACCACTTCAAGCTGTATTCTGGCAAGAAGATAAGGAGGCTGCAACATTTAACCATGTTATTGTTGTAGCAGATGAAAATAGTTCTTTAACATATGTAGAGAATTATATTTCTCATAATGATAATGAAAAAGCAGTAGCTAATATTGTGGCAGAAGTAATTGCGCATGATAATGCATCTATCACTTTCGGTTCTGTTGATAATTTTGCTGCAGGTACAACTGTATATGTTAACCGCCGCGGAGTTGCTTACCGTGATGCAAAGATCGAATGGAACCTTGGACAAATGAATGACGGTAATACTGCTTCCGAGAACGTAACTCATCTAATCGGTGATAATTCATTCTCTTATGCGAAAACAGTTTCTGTTGGACGCGGTAGTCAAATTCAAAACTTTACAGCAAGAATTGTTAACCATGGTAAAAATTCTAATGGACTCATCTTACAACACGGTGTTATGAAAGAAAAATCCACTGGAATCTTTAACGGTATCGGTAAAATCGAACATGGTGCGACAAAAGCAAATGCTGAACAAGAATCCCGTGTATTAATGCTAAGTGAAGGATCTCGTGGAGATGCAAACCCAATTCTTCTTATTGACGAAGATGATGTTACTGCAGGACACGCAGCTTCAGTTGGACGTGTAGATCCATTACAGCTTTACTATTTAATGAGCCGCGGAATCTCACAAGAGGAAGCAGAACGACTCATTATCTTTGGATTCTTAGCTCCAGTTGTAAATGAAATTCCTATTGAGGCTGTTAAAAATCAATTAACAGAGGTTATTGAAAGGAAAGTATATTAATGGACATTCAAGCTATTCGCGAGCAATTTCCAATACTTAATCAAGAAGTAAATGGACATCCTCTTGTATACTTGGATTCTGCTGCAACTTCCCAAAAGCCACTTCAAGTTATTGAGGCGATAGAAAATTATTACAAAAATAATAATTCAAACGTCCATCGAGGAGTGCACACTCTGGGAAATCGTGCAACAGACCAGTATGAAGGTGCTCGTGAAAAAGTGAAGCAGTTCATTGGTGCCAATTCCGTACAAGAAATTATATTCACTAGAGGTACAACAACCTCACTTAACACGGTTGCTTATGGGTATGCTCGTCACTTTCTAAAAGAAGGTGATGAGATTATCATCACCCAGATGGAGCACCATAGTAATATTATCCCTTGGCAGCAAGCAGCTAAATATACTGGAGCAACACTCAAGTATATTCCATTAGCTGAAGATGGCACGGTAACAATCGACGCTGTGAAAGAAACCGTCACTAGCAATACTAAAATTGTCGCTATTGCACATGTTTCAAACGTGCTTGGAGCAGTGAATCCAATTAAGGAAATTGCAGAAATCGCTCATCAGAATGGTGCGATTCTTGTAGTAGACGGTGCACAAAGTGTGCCACATATGAAAGTAAATGTTCAGGACTTAGATTGTGATTTTTATGCATTCTCTGGTCATAAAATGTGTGGACCAACAGGAATTGGTGTACTGTATGGAAAAAAAGCATTGCTAGAAAAAATGGAACCTGTAGAGTTTGGCGGAGAGATGATTGACTTTGTAGACTTATATGACTCTACATGGAAAGAACTCCCGTGGAAATTCGAAGGTGGTACACCTGTTATTGCGGGTGCGATTGGTTTAGGAGCTGCAATTGATTTTCTAGAAGAGATTGGCCTAGATAAGATTACCGAGCACGAAAACCAATTAGTACATTATGCACAGCAAAAACTCTCTGAAATAGATGGACTAACGATTTATGGTCCAGAAAAGAGAGCAGGTTTAGTCACTTTTAATATTGACGGTGTTCACCCTCACGATACAGCAACTGTTTTAGATGCAGAAGGTATTGCAGTGCGTGCAGGTCATCACTGTGCACAACCATTGATGAAATGGCTTCAGTGTACAGCAACAGCTCGAGCAAGCTTTTATTTATACAATGATGAAAAAGACGTAGATCGACTAGTAGAAGGACTCAATCGAGCGAAGGAGTATTTTGGCGATGTCTTTTGATAATTTAGACACATTATATCGACAAGTCATAATGGATCATTATAAAAATCCCCGCAATCGTGGAAAATTAGATGATGATTCTGTTACAATAGATATGAACAACCCCACTTGTGGGGATCGCATTGAACTTTCTCTTGCTTTGGAGGAAGGGAAAGTAAAAGATGCGAAATTCGAAGGAGAAGGTTGCTCGATTAGTATGTCTTCTGCTTCAATGATGACCCAAGCAATTAAAGGAAAAACGTTAGACGAAGTACTACAAATGTCTGATATTTTTTCAAATATGATGCTGGGTAAAGATGTAGATGAGATTGATATAGATTTAGGCGATATTGAGGCATTGCAAGGCGTTTCCAAATTCCCAGCGCGTATTAAATGTGCGACGCTTGCGTGGAAAGCAGCAGAAAAAGCTGTTGGAGAAGAACGCTAAGCTACCAATGCCTAATCCTAATTAGGAGGTATTTAAATGGCGAAGAAAGCACCTGAAATAGGCGAATATAAATATGGCTTCCATGACCGCGACATTTCTATCTTCCGTACAGAAAAAGGTCTAACTGAAAATATTGTTAGAGAAATTTCTAATATGAAGAATGAGCCGGAATGGATGTTAGAATACCGCTTAAAGTCATTGGAACAATTCTATAAAAAACCAATGCCACAGTGGGGCGGAGATTTATCTGAACTAGACTTTGATGAAATTACGTATTACGTAAAACCATCTGAACGTTCTGAGCGTTCTTGGGATGAGGTACCTGAGGAAATTAAACGTACGTTTGATCGTTTAGGTATCCCAGAAGCAGAGCAAAAATATCTAGCTGGTGTTTCTGCACAATACGAATCTGAAGTTGTGTATCACAACTTAAAAGAAGATCTAGAAGATTTAGGAATTATCTTCAAGGATACAGACACTGCTTTACAAGAAAACGAAGATCTTTTCAAAGAATACTTCGGTAAAGTAGTTCCTGCAGCAGACAATAAGTTCTCTGCACTAAACTCAGCAGTATGGTCTGGTGGATCCTTTATTTACGTACCAAAAGGTGTTAAAGCTGATACACCTTTACAAGCATACTTCCGTATTAACTCTGAAAATATGGGGCAGTTTGAGCGTACACTAATTATTGTAGATGAAGGCGCATCTGTTCATTATGTAGAAGGATGTACAGCACCAACGTATACAACAAACTCACTACACAGTGCGGTTGTTGAAATTATCGTTAAAAAAGATGCATACTGCCGTTACACAACAATCCAAAACTGGGCGAACAACGTCTACAACCTTGTTACGAAGCGTGCAACTGTTGAAGCTAACGGAACAATGGAATGGATTGACGGTAACATCGGATCTAAATTAACGATGAAATATCCATCTATCTTACTAACAGGTGAAGGCGCACGTGGTATGACACTTTCCATCGCGTTTGCTGGTAAAGGACAACACCAACACGCAGGTGCGAAAATGTATCACCTAGCACCAAGAACTTCATCAACGATTATTTCTAAATCTATGTCTAGAGGTGGAGGAAAAGTAACATATCTAGGAAAAGTACACTTCGGCCGTAAAGCAGAAGGTGCACGTTCTAATATTGAGTGTGATACGCTTATCTTAGATAACCTATCTACTTCTGATACGATTCCGTATAACGAAATCTTGAACGATAACATCTCATTAGAGCACGAAGCGAAAGTTTCGAAAGTTTCTGAAGAACAACTATTCTATCTAATGAGCCGTGGTCTTTCTGAAGAAGAAGCTACCGAAATGATCGTAATGGGCTTTATCGAGCCATTCACAAAAGAACTTCCAATGGAGTATGCGGTGGAAATGAACCGCCTCATAAGCTTCGAAATGGAAGGATCTATCGGTTAATATACAAAAAATCCTTATCACAGCAAGTTGTGGTAAGGATTTTTTATTTCTCTTTATTTGGTAACTTAATAAATTCTAGATTTCCTATTTTTAAAGCGAACTAGTTATTTCAACTCCTTTATGGTAAAATTGCCATAAATAACTATTTTTTATAGAAAGTAATCAAATATAATCTCAATTAAAATTGATGTTAGGGAGTGGGATATGAGTAGAGAGGATATGTGGAATGCCGTTACATATGATAATAAATTTAACTTCGTTTCAGAATATGGAAAAAGTGTAATTGATTTATTGTCTCCAAATTCAGAAGAAAAGATTCTAGATTTAGGTTGCGGGACTGGTGATTTGACGTATGAGATATCAAAAACAGGCGTTAAAGTTACAGGAATGGATGCATCTCCTCAGATGATTAAAAAGGCACAACAAAAATACGCGGATATTCCGTTTATAGTTGGTAACGGAGAAGATTTTTATATCGAAGAAACATTTGACGCTGTATTCTCGAATGCTGCTCTTCATTGGATGAAGAACGCAGAGAATGTAGTACAATCTGTCAATAAAGTATTAAGACATGATGGGCGCTTTGTAGCAGAGTTTGGAGGAAGGGGAAACATCGCAACTATTAAACAAGGAATTAAACATGTTTTGGAAGAGATACACGGAATAGATAGTACGTCTCGAAATCCATGGTATTTTCCAAGTATAGGAGAGTATAGTGCATTATTAGAGAATAATGGCTTTGAAGTAGCTTATGCGAGGCTTTATGATCGACCGACGGAATTTCCGGATGGAGATCAGGGGTTATATCATTTCCTTGACCAATTTGCAGATAGTTTTTTCTATGATCTCTCCTCAGATGAAAAATGTATAGTATATAAACAAATAAAGACGTTTATAGAGCCTGATTTATATAAAGACGGAAAATGGATTGCAGATTATCGAAGACTTCAAATGGTAGCTGTGAAAAAATCTTAAATTCTTATAATCACATTAATGATACGCATAAAAAATGGGATTGGATAATTAGAGCTATATTTATCGCATTCTTTTTCACTTTATTAATCATTTACTCGATAAATAACTCTTTGATTACGACAATAATTCTGCAACCTTGGTTAATTATAATTATTTTCATTTTCACTTCTGGTGTAACAAGAGGTTTATTGAAACTTTTACAGAGTTAACTCGTATATATTAAATAAGCATAGAATTATAGAATACATATAAGATAATTATTTAAATGAAAGTTATGGATTTTGTAGAGCCAGTTAATTTTAAGGAGGATTCAATTGAAAAAAGTCGCACTATTTTCCGTCAGTTTTATTTTAGTATTTATACTACTGCAACTTCTATCTGGACTGTTCTTTACACTTACGTATACCCCTGACTTAACAGGAATTATGAGTGCTGGTTATGCTCAAGAGACAACTATAATAACTAGACAACAATCCATCATGCCATCATTACTAATGGCTGTGCTGGCCGCTCCAATTGCTTATTTTATAATGAAAAAAGTAACTTGGGTATGGAGCAGTGCCAAATAATTCAATAAATAATTAGCGTATGAACATGCAATTCATCCTGAAATTTAAAAACATCGTCTTCAGACTATAACAATCTTTTAGCTCTCTTCATTAGAAGGGAGCTCTTTTAATTTCTCCTACTTTTCTTAAAAAGTGTCATCAAAACGGTGGTTTTTGTAATTTCATGCAAAAATCTTTTTGGATTGGTAACACTAAGCTCAGTAACTCATTAGGAGGTATTATAAAATTGGCAGATAAAAGTGAAAAAAAATCAATTTTTAAACGATGGTGGTTTTGGTTATTAGCAATAATAATCGTTATCGCAATTGCCACTAGTGGTGGAGACGATGAAGTAGTAGAAGAAGATCAAGTAGAACAGGAAAATGCAGCAGAACAAGAAAATAACGAAGTAACTCCGGATGAAGATGAAGAAGAGGTTACTGAGAATGAGCCAGAAGAGGAAGAGCCTGCGGAAGAAACCAACGATACAGCTGCAGGTATTGAACCTGGGACATATAAAGTGGGAGAAGAATTAGATGCTGGAGAATATTTAGTGATAGCTGATTCGATGACTTATATTGAGAGCTCCTCTGACAGTACAGGTTCACTAGAGAGCATTATTTTTAATTTAAATCTTTATTCAGACTCACACGCATACATTACGTTAAATGATGGTGAGTATTTTAAGTTACAAGGTGGAACAGCCTATCCAGTCACTGAGGCACCTTCTATACAACCAGATGATGGTGTGTATCGAAATGGGATGTATAAGGTCGGAGAAGACATTCCAGCAGGTGAATATAAGGTTCTACTCGATGAGTCTGCTTCGATGGGAATGGGATATATAGAGGTAAGCACCGATAGTCGTCATGATTTAGGAAGTATCGTAACAAATGATAATCCACAGGCAGATACCTATATAACTGTAGAGGATGGCCAATATTTAACATTGCAAGATATGTATATTGACACAAACTAATTAATAGTAATAAAACGGAGATTGGAAAAATCGTCCGGAAATCTATATAATGAAGAAGAGTCCAGCATATGGGCTCTTCTTTTTCTCGGAATTTATCAATATTATGTATAGATACAAAGCAGTTAATTATAAGTTTTCCAATTGTTACATAACAAATAGTATAGTACAACAAGAAGGATAATTTTATTTAGGGTAGGGATGCAATTGATATTAATACTAATATGCCTATTAGTTGGCTTAACAGCAGGTCTAATAGGAAGCATAGTCGGTTTAGGTGGAGGAGTTATCTTAGTTCCAGCTTTATTAATACTTTACGAATTAACACCAATGTTTGACTGGGCAACTGCTAGTACGGTCGCAGCTTTATCTTTAGTAGTAATTATATTTACAGCTGCATCCTCCACATATTCTTATACAAAGCAAAAACGAGTCGATTACAAAATAGGAATATATTTTCTTGCAGGAAGCTTACCTGCAGGTTTAATAGGAGCATGGCTTAATCAATTTGTAAATACAGAGGTTTTCTCTGTTTCCTTAGGCTTTGTAATGTTAGCTATATTTGTCATTTTTATGCTTCGGAAGAAATATCAATCTACAGGTACGCCTAGGCGGAAACCAAAGGAAAATCATATTGTCAGAAATTATACACTTAAAGATATCGAATATGAGTACAGCTTTTCACCAATTGGAGCAGCAGCTGTTTCATTTGTGGTGGGTTTAATGTCTGGTTTTTTTGGAATTGGTGGCGGGTCTTTAATGGTTCCAGCTATGATTTTACTTTATCATATACCTACGCAGATAGCAGCAGCAACTTCGATGTTTTTAATCTTAGTCACTAGTTTTGCTAGCTCAATTATGCATATTTCACTTGGACATATTGAATGGCAATATGTTTGGCCGTTTATACCTGGTGCGTGGCTAGGAGGGATGCTAGGTGCAAAAATTAGCAGTCGTCTTTCCAATAATGCAGTAGAAACCATGTTGAAGATTGTGCTACTTATCATTGGTATACGTTTAATTTGGCAAGGCTTGTTATAGAGAGGGGATATCCTTCGTGAAAGAGAAAATACATATCTTTTATTCAAACGATTTACATAGTAATTTTGAGAATTGGTCAAAAATTACTCATTTTATGAAAAAGCAGCGATTTATGTATCAGGAGAAAAAGGAAGATCATTATTTCGTAGACATCGGGGACCATGTTGATCGCTCACATCCAATAGCTGAAGCATTCAGAGGAGGGGCGAACGTTCAGTTATTGAATGAAGCAGAGTACGATGTTGTTACAATTGGTAACAATGAAGGAATTACGTTAGAGTATGAGGATTTATACGGGTTATATGATGACGCTTCTTTTCAAGTAACTGTTGCTAATTTGAGTGCTAGTGAGTCGGAGCAACCAAAATGGCTACAATCGAAAATTACAAAAATTTCAGACTCGGGATTAAGGATTACATTTTTTGGCTTAACGGCTCCTTTTACACCTTATTACGAGCCGCTTGGATGGAACATAGATTCCCCAATCGAATATTTAAAGAAAAATATTATGAAAATGAAAGAAAATAGTGATATCGTTATTTTTCTTTCTCATCTCGGTTTGCCAGAGGATGAACGGATTGCAGAGCAATTTCCTGAGATAGATGTAATTATTGGCGGACATACACATCATGTATTAAAGAATAATTATACGCATAACGGTGTTTTAATGACTGCTGCTGGTAAATTTGGTAGCTATGTTGGTGAAGTCCATTTAACTTGGGACCATACTACTGATGGCTTGATTAAAAAGGAAGCATTTATTAGTGAGACAGTACATATGGAAGAGGATAAAGAAACAGTAAAAAGTATCGATAAGTGGCATAACTTGGCTTTAGAAAAATTAGCAACACCTATAACTACTTTAGATGAAAAACTAGAGATTGATTGGTATACTACTACGCCATTGATGGAAATGTTAACAAAAAGGCTAAAAGATTGGGTAAATGCTGATATTGCTATGCTCAATGCAGGATTGATTTTGGAGGGTTTGCCAAAAGGAAAGGTCACCTATGGAGATATCCATCGCATATGTCCTCATCCTATAAATCCATGTACGACCGAGTTAAGAGGAATCGAAATAATGGAAATAGTGAGAGGTGCATATGATCCTAAGCTTATTCATTTACAGTTAATTGGATTTGGATTTAGAGGTAAAGTTATAGGTAAATTTATTTTTGATGGATTACAAATTGATTCTGAAGTCGGTGACGATGGAATCGAACGAGTTAGAGAAGTCAGCTTCCAAGGAGAACCTTTAGATATGAATCGAACGTATCGTTTTGTAACAGCAGATATGTTTAATTTTGGTCAAATGTTTCCTGAGATAGTAAGAGCGCAAAGCAAAACATTACACCTACCAGATTTTCTTCGAAATGTATTGGCGGATGCCTTAAGAAATTATCAGTGAAATTAGCACATATCCTTTACTTGATGCATAGCTTTGTAGGGAAAGGGGTGTGCGTTTCATGATGGAAGTTAAGCCTTTATGGATAGAGAACTATCCTTTTACAGCGATTAGGGTTGCATTACCTAAGACAAACTTACTCGTTATAACAAATGAAATTGGTTATGTGATGTGTGGTGCCTTAGATGTAGATTTGTTAAATGACAAATTAAAAGACAGAGGTGTCATTGCTGGAAGAGCAGTCGGTGTAAAAACTCTCGATGATTTATTACATGCTAAGTTAAATAAAGTGACCTTAGAAGCACAGAAGAAATATGGCTGGAGAGAAGGTATGGACATTAAGGAAGCTCTTGTCGCGCTTGGTAGTGCAGAAGATGAATTATTACATTAAATAACGAGGGATTGCACCTCTTGTTTGTACATTTTTGAATGAGTAGGAATGGATGGTTCATTTGAACTTGTCCATTCCTATCTATTTTTCATCAATCTGTGTCATTTTGACAATTTAACTACAAAATAGGTAAAATTACGAATTAACCTTTACTTAACGTAATATTTATTTTAAGATGAATAGTAGCATAATACGACATAAACTGATATAAAAATACTATTACATTAGAAATAGGTGTGTTTTATGAGATTAATTCCTACTTCCTTGTTAAAGGAAGGGGCCGAACTGGCTAAACCAATCTATGACAGTTTCGGTAGAATACTCGTTCAGAAAAATATGAAATTAACGAAAAGCATGATTTCAAGGCTCCAAGTTGGTGGAGTCACTTATGTATACATACGTGATGAATTTACAGACGATATTATAGTCGAACCATTGATAGAAGAGGAATATCGGCAAGAAGCCATCTTAAAAATTAAAAATGTATTTGATACTTTTCAACCGGAGGATATTCATAAGACAACCTATCTATTAGATTCCGCCGCTCATACCGTTTATGATTTGGCAAAGGATCTTATTACGGAATTAGATAAGAAACAGGAAGCAATCCAATTTCTATCTGATATCCTGGTTGTAGATGATTATGTGTTCACTCATTCATTGAATGTGTCCATGTATACGTTAGTACTAGCTAAGAAATTAGGTCTAAATGAAAAGGAAGTCGAATCCTTAGGTGTTGGTGCTTTACTACATGATATCGGAAAGATATTTATTCCTTCATCTGTTTTAAATAAACCTTCTCGTTTAACGGACGATGAATTTGAATTGGTTAAGGCACATACAGAATATGGGTATGATCTTTTAAGAAAGCAGCCTCAGTTTCCAATGGTTGTGGCTCATTGTGCTTACCAACATCATGAGAGAATAGATGGTTCCGGTTATCCAAGAGGATTACACGGTAATGAAATCCATTCATTTGGGAAAATAATTGGCGTGGCAGATGTATTCGACGCTATGACAAGTAATCGGGTATACCGAGATGCAATGCTTCCACATGACGCTATGGAGGTACTTTACGGTGGAGCAGACATTAAATTTGAGAAGCATATGGTAGAACAGTTTAAGCAATCCATCGCTTTATATCCAAATGGTTTAACAGTGCTATTAAGTGATGGCCGAAAAGGGATAGTTACTCGACAACATCCTCACTTATTTCACCGTCCTGTAGTACGCATTATAGAAGAAGAGGGGCAGGAAGTAAGTCCTTACGATGTCGACCTAGCAAAAATATTAAATGTAATGATCATAGATACTGGGCAGCTTAATTTAATGATGAAATAATTTTATCTCTAAAAACCCTACCTTGTACATATACATTATGACAAGGGGGGATTTTTCATGAGAAGACGGGGAAAATTCAATCAGCGTATTGGTTCACCTCCTTTTCACCAAATGCTAATGATTACATTTCTAATTTTTACTATATTTATGGTCCTAAGTATAGTTATTGTTAATGAAGGAATAAAACCAGCACTTATGGAAATTGCAAAAGTCAGAGTAGCTCAAATAGCAAATCAAGCGATGGGGATTGCAGTAAGTAAAAAAATAAATGAAGATTTAGAAGCTGGAGATATAATCCAATTTCAGACGGATGAAAATGGGCGAGTGGAACACTATATCTTTAATTCGGTGGCGGAAAATCGGGTTCAGCGAAATGTGCAGTATCGAGTGGAAAACTTTTTACAGCTTCTAGAAGAAGGGGAACGCCCAGAAACAGGAGCTCCTATAGAAATTGAAATGGAGCTAGATCCTTCCGAAAAGAAGCTAATTGATGAGATACGCAAAAGGGGTTTACTCGTGGAAATTCCATTAGGCCAGGCTGTTGGTTTACCTGTCTTGGCTAACTTGGGGCCGAAAATCCCTGTTAAAATAGAGGTTATTGGTGCAGTTGGAACGGAAGTAACAAGTAGAATAGTTGAAACAGGCATAAATGGAGCTTTGGTAGAGGTTAACGTACATATTGAGATCGAGATGCAAGTAGTTATTCCTTTTGCTACCGAGCCATACGCTATCGAACAAGATATTCCGATAACAAAAATGTATCATCCAGGGGAAGTTCCTTACTACTATCATGACGGAACGGGGGACTCTAACTTATCACTTCCAATCAATCCAGATCTAAATCCAAATTGAGATATATGTTAAATAAATTGTTAGAAAATTCTTGATTTATTTATACCAACTTTTATGATACATTCATATAATAGATAATTTATTTTTAAAAGAGGAGGGATTTCTATTGAATGAGAGATCACAGTGGGGAACGCGGCTAGGCTTTTTACTTGCAGCAATTGGTTCAGCTGTAGGATTGGGTAATATATGGCGTTTCCCAGCTACCGCATATGAGAATGGTGGTGGAGCATTCTTTATCCCTTATTTATTTGCATTACTTACGGCAGGAATTCCAATCTTAATCATGGAATTCACTATCGGAAATAAATATCGTAGTTCTGCTCCAAGAAGTTTTTCGAAAATCAGTAAAGGGATGGAATGGATTGGTTGGTGGCAAGTATTAATTTCTTTTGTTATTTCAACCTACTATCCAATTATTATCGCTTGGTCTTTAATGTTCGCCTATTATTCATTTGGTACAAAATGGGGAGCAGACACAAGTTCATTCTTTTTTAATGATTTCTTAAGTATGACAGATCCGGGAAGTTTTGGTTCGATTGTACCTAACGTTTTAATTCCACTCCTTATTGTGTGGACAATTGTATTCTTTATTATGGGGAAAGGTGTAAAGAAGGGTATTGAGATAGCGAACCGTATCTTTATACCAACGTTAATGATTATCTTTTTAATCATCGTAATCTGTGCTGTTACATTACCTGGTGCGTTAGAAGGTTTAAATGCTTTCTTTGAACCTAATTGGGAAAGTATTATGGACGGTAGTGTATGGGTTGCAGCGTATGGGCAAATCTTTTTTAGTTTATCCATTGCTTTTGCAATTATGATTACTTATTCTTCTTACCTACCTAAGAAATCGGACATCACAAATAACGCTTTTATAACCGGTTTTGCTAACTCTTCCTTTGAACTGTTAGCTGGTATTGGTGTTTTTGCTATTCTAGGATTTATGGCTCTACAGTCTGGTTCATCAATAGACGAAGTGGTCACGAGTGGAGTAGGATTGGCGTTTGTTGTTTTCCCTGAAATAATAAGTCAAATGCCAGCATCAAGTTTATTCGGTATTTTATTCTTTGTATCGTTATTTTTAGCAGGAATTTCATCCATGATTTCTATCACAGAGACGTATATCGCAGGGGTTCAGGAGAAATTCTCCTTATCTCGTGGTAAAGCGATTCTATTCGGAGCGGGCCTATCGTTTATCATATCTTTATTTTATGCAACACAAGGTGGACTCGTACTATTAGATACTGTCGATTATTTCATCAACAATTATGGTGTGGCTCTTGCGGGTCTATTTGAAGTAGTGGCGATTGCGTGGTTTGCAAGAATACTTAAAGACTTACAAAATCATGCTGACGGCCAATCAGCGATTAAGCTAGGCTGGTGGTGGAGACTCTCAATAGGTGTTATCACACCAGTTGTACTAGGTTATATGATGCTTCAAAATTTAAGAAATGATCTTGAAATCCCATATGAAGGATATCCTCTTGATTTCTTGTTTAACTTTGGTTGGTTACTTGCGATTGGGGTTATGTTCATTGGTGCTTTACTTACTACTAAAAAATGGCCTTCAAAAGACCATGAGGCGTAAGGAGGTTCGTCCATATGTCAGTTAGTGCAATTGTTATGATGGTTTTAGGAATGGTTATTATTTGGGGTGGCCTTATAGCAAGTATCGTGTATGCAAAAGTCTCAAAATAAAGATAGGTTCAGGCAAATACGGAACACCGTATTTGCCTGTATTTATGAAGAGACCTACTGTTAATTAATATTTTAGTCGCTTTCTCTCTCCCATTTCCTTAAGTGTGGATAGGGATCGAATGACCATTCTTTACTACCGTCAAATTTATAAATCCCATAATGTAAATGCG
Organism: Gracilibacillus halotolerans; assembly: GCF_014206945.1. Lineage (GTDB taxonomy): Bacteria > Bacillota > Bacilli > Bacillales > Amphibacillaceae > Gracilibacillus > Gracilibacillus halotolerans. Next base: position 17,931 of record NZ_JACHON010000024.1, on the reverse strand, counting down.
GCGGGAATTTCCCAGAAGTTCCTGGTGGCCCATAGCCTGTCGAACCGACGGAACCAACCACTTGACCAGGTTCCACTACATCGCCAACCTCGAGATCATCAGCAAATCCATTTAAATGAGCATAATAGTGATATCGATTATATTTGTCACGGATCCCGATTCTCCAGCCACCATATTTATTCCATCCTTTCAATTCAACAACTCCATAGGTTGTGGATCGAACTGGTGTCCCATAATCAGCAAATATATCCGTTCCTTCATGTATTCGGCGCCCACCAAAACCACGGGCATCTCCCCAAGTGTTTTTATAACTATAATTATATTGCTTCGGTATAGGAAAAGAGTTTGTATCTAAATGTAAACGTTGATACGTCTTAAATAATTTAGCGATACTTTTAATGGTTAATAAAGATTGCTCATGCTGATATATATTCCAAATAGCCGTATGGATGTCTTGCTCTGTGTATCCATTGGACGAAATATAAGAAGCGATTGTATACAGTGTGTCTAATTCGCTATTAGGGTCCGCAATCCCGTCTCCGTCACCATCTTTGCCTATCCCATTAAAGATCTCTAATACCTTTGGTGAAACGGGAGTGTGCAAGAAAGTTCCATACCATAGCTCTTTAGGTAACTGAATATGGATGGACTTATCCTCGTCTTTATCGTCATGGATATTACTTTCAAACTGATTAATTGCTGCTAAGTAATACCATGGAACATGCGTTAATGCCTCTATTTGCTTGAATTGATTGATTTTAATTTGCTCTTCTTTGTCCACATTTTCTTCTGCGTATGCTATAGTAGTAAATGAGAAAAAAAGTATACAAATAATTGGCAGATACCGTGAAACCACCGAAATATACCTCCTTGCCAAGATAACGAAATACAAAAATTATCGATTTGCTTGCTGATAATACAATTGCTTATTAAAGAATTATCCGAGATTAGTTTAGGTGAATGAGTAATATTTATACTGGAAATATATTGAGTAAAAGGTAATAGAAAAGGTGTGGACATATGATTGAAATACATGGCCATTTGTATGAGATTATTAAAGATTATCGGGATGGGTTTGAAGAAACAGCATTCCAAGAAAGATTTTCGGATGTGTTAAGTAAATATGATTTTATTGTCGGTGATTGGGGTTATGATCAGCTACGCTTGAAAGGATTTTACGACGATCAAAATCCGAAATCGACATATGAAACAAAAATAAGTACGCTTGAAGATTATTTGTATGAATATTGTAATTTTGGTTGTGCTTATTTTGTCGTAAAACGAGTTACTAAATAAATAGCGCTTTTTTTATACGAACAGATAGGAGTGAGGTAGTTCCTATCTGTTTTTTACGTCAAAAACAAGGAATCAGATTAGAAAGGCCAGGAGTTGTTGAAATTTATTCAAATTACTCTTTTGCATTCTATGATAAAATGAAGATAGTTCCTAATATGAAGAAATCGCACATTCACACTTATCAGATAGGAGACATGCTGTATGTATTTTGTGGATCAACAAGAAATAAATAAAACGATTGATTTTTTTGACGAATTAGTGGATTTATATAAAAGTAATTCTTTACAAACAGAAATTGAAAAAATTGCAATGGAACGACTTATTCATCTTATGATTGAAACTATTCTAGATACAGGAAATATGCTCATTGATGGATTCATCATGCGAGACCCAGGAAGTTATGTAGACATTATTCACATATTAGTCGACGAGCAAGTTATACCTGAATCGGACACAAAAGCTTATGAAGAGCTAATTGCCTTAAGAAGAATGGTAGTAGTGGATTATAAAACAATCGATCATGCTCACTTAATAGAAGTCATGAATAACCACTTAGATGTTTATGCTACCTTCTCACAACGAGTTAGAGATTTTTTACCACAGGAAACAATTGTAGCAAATACTTTTATTAATCCTAAAGATAGTTAACCATAGGAAAGAGGGCTGACTTATGAATCAACTGTCTAACTGGAGACGGATATTATGGGTGAGTTCGGGGACTGTCAGCTTAGCTATTGGAGCAATTGGTATAGTCGTTCCAATATTACCAACTACTCCGCTTATAATCTTAGCTGCTTTCTGTTTTGGTAAAGGGTCTCCAGCATTACATCAATTGCTCATTAGCAATCGCTATTTTGGACACTATATTAAAGATTATCAGGAAGGTAAAGGTGTGCCATTACACATTAAGTTCACAGCAGTCTTTCTCGTGTGGACAAGTGTTCTATTTTCACTGTTGGTAATACCCCTTTTAGCAGTAAAATTATTCATGACTGCATTAGCTATTTTCTTATCGATATTTATTTTTACTTCACCTTTGTTGAAGGAAAAGTAATAACTGAATTCTGAATAAAAAAGAACTATCCCTAGTTATAAAAGACTGTGGATAGTTCTTTATATCAACGTTATTCATCATCTATGGAGTCATCGTTCACACGACTGTGTGCGAGTCTAGACGAAGCAGATGCCGCTATTGCACCAACAATATCGTCTAAGAATGTATGGCAAGATTTGCCGTCTTTTTTATTTAGTTTTTCGAGGATACCGGGCTTTTGCTTGTCGATATAGCCGTAATTTGTAAAGCCTATCGAGCCATATACGTTAACGATTGATAGAGCAATAACTTCATCTATTCCGTAGAGACTCTCATCTGTCATTAAAATCTCTTGTAACGGTTCATCCAGTTTACCTTGCTCCGCTAACATATCGAGCTGTATACCAGTTATAACCGCGTTTTGAACCTCTCTTTTCATTAATACACGGTTCACATTCTCATAGCAATCTTCCAGGGTTAAATTATCCTGGTATTTATTCTGAAGAAAATAAACCAACTCGGCAATATCCTCTAAAGTAACACCTCTACTTTGTAATAATTCTCTCGCCTTTCCTTCTAAGATGGTTTTTTTCTGCTCTTTACTCATCTTTTACCACATCCTCTGTTTTCATTTTATTGTAACACGTATCATACAATTACTAAATAGATAGCGACCTCAATACGTTTATGTGAAGGAGGAACTTACAATGCATCCAATATTTTTATACTACCCCATGGATGTTCCAAGCAAACAAGTATCAGAGTTACCTTTTCCAATTTTTCAAGAAGGTGAGCATTACTTCTTTATACTTCCAGCTGAAAACGAAAAAGTTATTCAAGAAATGCATGTAATTGGTCAGTTTTTTCATTATCATCAATGGTACCATGTTATGTTTCCACTCTTAAATAGTCATCAACAACTCATTACTCCAATTGGTAAGGATAAGTATATGCTTTGTTATGCTCGTAAAAAGAATCCTAATTTTACGTATGATTTAGCACAATTCCATAAAGTCGGCAGCCTGTTTCCGTATCAAGTCACCAACATGAATCATTATGGTAATTGGAAGAAGCTTTGGATACAGAAAATCGACCAACACGAAGCTATGTACCAAAAATTCATGCAACATCGTCCAGTTAATGGACTTTTGAGAGAATATATTGATTTTTTTCCTTATGTTCTTGGTGTTGCAGAGAATGCAATTCAATACTTAACTGTTACTGAGAAAGCGGGGAACTTCACAGGAAATGACCAATCTACATTTACCTTTGGTCGATACAATAACCAATTAGAAAGTGAATTTATTAATGTTTCGGAATTGGTTGCGGATCATCCAGTTCGGGATATAGCTGAGTGGATGCGTCCCCAACTTTTCGCTGAACAAAGGCTGTACGAAGGTTGGAATAGTTTTGGACGGTCCTATATAGAACAAATTCCGCTATCTTCATTCGGTTGGAACCTATTATTTTCTAGGTTGCTATTTCCTATCCATATCTTTGATATATTCGAAAAATTATACGAAAATAACTTTGAATTAACCCATTTTTATTATTTACCAATTGATGAATATGAGCGGTATGAAAAAAATTTGCAATACTTTTTTTCGACAGCTATTGAACAACAGGAAAGAGATGGTATACAATTAGATTGGCTGTAGTGGTAGCTGTCCATAAAAAAAGACGACAACCCATTTATGAACAGTCGTTTGTATTCCTTAAACGTCTTATTTTTGACGATAAAAGGAAACAGGACGCCTGTTTTTTTACATAATTTAAATTATTCAGAAAATAGGCGAATAAACCTTGATATTCCACATGTTAAAATGTATAATGTCCACTATATAAATACAAATGTACTCTACAAAAGAACAAAAGGGGAGAAGTCGCTATGAGTCAAGTGAATGTTGGACTGTGTGGTTTGGGGACAGTTGGTACTGGAGTTGTTAAGCTGTTAACAGGTCATGCAGATGAGATAAAATACAAGGTAGGCTCGGAAATTCAAATAAAGAAAATTCTTGTGAATGATTTGGATAAAAAGCGCGATGTTGCGATTAATAGAGATTGGTTAACTACTGACCCAGAGGAGCTCGTTAGCAACCCTGAAATCGATGTGATTATCGAAGTAATGGGTGGCATTGATGATACGAATATACTATTAGAAAAGGCTATTCGTAATAAAAAGCACGTTGTAACTGCGAACAAAGATTTGATGGCAATTCATGGACCAAAGCTATTAAAATTAGCAAAAGATAATAAATGCGATGTGTTTTACGATGCGAGTGTAGCTGGAGGTATTCCAATTATTCGTCCACTGACAGAGGGGCTTGCTTCCGACAAAATTCAGAAAATTATGGGTATTGTAAACGGAACAACAAACTATATCCTTACGAAAATGTCAGATGAAGGACTAGACTTTGATACAGTATTACAAGAAGCACAAGAGCTTGGTTTTGCGGAAGCTGATCCAACAGCGGACGTGGATGGACTAGATGCTGCAAGAAAGATGACTTTACTTGCTAACTTAGCATTTAAAATGGAAATCGATTTGGATGATGTAGAAGTAACGGGAATTCGCTCTATTACACAAGAGGACATAGCTTTCGCTACGAGTTTAGGTTACACGATTAAATTGATTGGAAATGCTTCAATTTATGATGGCAAAGCGGAAGTGACTGTAGAACCTACATTACTACCAAAAGATCATCCGTTAGCATTAGTAAAGAATGAGTTTAATGCTGTCTATGTTTATGGTAAAGCTGTAGGGGAGACGATGTTTTACGGTCCTGGTGCAGGAAGTTTACCGACTGCTACGGCTGTCGTTTCAGACTTAATGGCTGTAGTAAAGAATATTCGTTTAGAAACAACAGGAACCGAATATATCACACCACAATATGAGAAACAATTAAAACAAGATGACGAAAAATACATGCAATATTTCATTCGTATGGAAGTAGATGATGCGGCAGGTACTTTCCAAAAGATAACGAATGTGTTTACAGACGAGAACGTTAGCTTCCAGAAAATATTACAACTACCGTCTGTAAAAGAGAAAACAGCACAAATCGTAATGGTTACACACAAAATTAGCAAACAACAATTAGTGAATAGCCAAGAAAACTTAAAAAGACTTGATGTAGTAAATGAAATTATTAGTTGCTACCGCGTCGATGGGGAGGAACAGTAAGATGGCTTGGAAAGGTTTATTACAAGAATACAAAGAATTTTTACCAGTAAATGAAAAGACACCTGCTTTAACATTACATGAAGGAAACACGCCACTTATAAAATTAGAGAAGCTTTCAGAAAAGTATGGTATAAACGCGTATGCAAAGTATGAAGGGCTTAACCCAACTGGTTCTTTTAAGGATCGTGGAATGGTAATGGCGATGGCGAAAGCTGCAGAAGATGGGGCGAAAGCTGTTATATGCGCATCAACTGGTAACACTTCTGCTGCAGCTGCTGCTTTTGCAGCTCGAGCAGGATTAAAATGTATTGTCGTTATACCAGATGGGAAAATCGCTCAAGGAAAATTAGCGCAGGCGGTTATGTACGGTGCTGATATTTTTGCTATAAAAGGAAACTTTGACGATGCATTACGAATTGTGCGTAAGCTTGCTGAAACTGGTGAGGTAGCACTAGTGAATTCAGTGAACCCATACCGAATTGAAGGGCAAAAAACGGCGGCGTTCGAAATCTGTGATGAATTAGGAAATGCTCCTGATTATCTATTTATTCCTGTTGGTAATGCAGGTAATATAACTGCTTACTGGAAAGGTTTTAAGGAATATAACGAGAGCAAGCAAACAGGTTTACCAAAGATGATGGGCTTTGAAGCTAGTGGAGCAGCTGCTATTGTACATGATCGAGTATTTGAAGAACCAGAAACTGTTGGAACAGCGATTCGTATCGGTAATCCAGCAAGTTGGAAACAAGCTGTTCAGGCACGTGACGAATCTAATGGTGAAATTGATGAAATTACAGATGAAGAAATGATCAAAGCTTATAAATGGATTGCACAGAATGAAGGTGTATTTGCTGAGCCGGCATCTTGCGCTTCTGTTGCAGGTCTACTTAAGAAATTAGAGGAAGGAAAAGTAGCAAAAGGTTCTACCGTCGTAACAGTCTTAACGGGTAATGGCTTGAAAGATCCTGATACAGCAATCGAGTATAGTGAAGTGAAACCAACAGTGCTTCCAAACGAAGAGAAGGTCGTAATGGACGCTATTATAGGTAGTGTCAAGGCATGAGCTGGTTAATTAAGGTACCTTCAAGTACGTCTAATTTAGGTGCTGGTTTTGATTCCATAGGCTTGGCTTTAAACCTATATTTAGAGCTAGAGGTTACTCGATCAGACAAATGGGAATTTACACCCACAACGGATAGTTTACAAGGAATTCCTATAGGGAAAGACAATTTAATTTATCAAATTGCTGATAAGGTTGCTACTCAGTTTGGCCGGGAGGACATGCTTCTTCCTTGTGCGATAAAAATGAAAAGTGAAATACCTCTTGCACGAGGATTAGGAAGCAGTGCTACAGCGATTATCGCGGGTATAGAGCTAGCGAATCTTTTATGTGATCTTCAGTTAAGTTCAGATGATAAGTTGCAAATTGCAACAGACATTGAAGGCCATCCTGATAATGTTGCGCCTTCTTTAATTGGGGGATGCGTAATTGGCCATTATGATGGAAAAGTAGCCTATACAAAAGTACCCGTAAATGGAGTTACTTTTGTTGCGGTTATCCCTAATTATGAGTTGAAGACAAAAGATGCGAGAGCCGTTTTACCAGGTGAGTTCTCTTTTAAAGAGAGTGTTCAGGCAAGTAGTGTAGCAAATGTGAGTGTTGCGGCGATTTGTCAAGGAGATTGGGGATTATTAGGTGAAATGATGAAAAAAGATCATTTTCATCAACCGTACCGAAAATCATTAATCCCTCACTATGATGAATTATATAACTATTTAAGTAAAGAGGCACATGGTGTTTTTCTGAGCGGAGCTGGCCCAACAATGATTGCGGTAGTGGACGACAATAAGGTAGAGTCTATCGCGAATATATGGAAACACGATTTTCCTGATTATGAATGGTTATTACTCCAAGTAGAGAACCATGGAGTAGAGGTCGTTCATCAAGAAGCGAATCCTATATAATTACACCTAAAACGAATGATGCCAGAACAGAAGTATTTTATTATGTAGATACCGAACGATTTTTTAGAATTCGTTCGGTATCTACGCTTTTTTTATAATTACTTCGCTAAAACACGTCTATTCGTTTTTTACTAATAGATTAGGATTAGGTTAGAAAACTTTCTAGAGCCTTAAGGCAATTGCGTTTTTTACTTAAACAAAAAAGCCAAAACTTCCCGCTAGGAGAGTTATTGGCTTTTCATTTGAATTAAAATACTTGTTCGATTTCAGTAATACCTGGTACTTCTGCCATTAAGGCACGCTCTATACCTGCTTTTAGGGTGATAGTAGAGCTTGGACAGTTACCACAAGCACCCATTAATCGTAATCTTACAATTCCATCTTCTACATCAACTAATTCAACATCCCCGCCATCACGCAATAAGAAAGGACGTAGTTTACTAATAACTTCTTGTACTTGTTCTATTTGTTCATGCATTTGCACTTAGCCCCTTTCCATTGTATCCTCTATATGAAAACAATATTAATGTATTGAAAAGTATTCTCAATACTATTCTATCCGTATTTATTTTATTTGTAAATATAATTGAACAAAAATGGAGTGAAATCATGCACATCCAAACAAGCGTGTCATTTTGTATTAAAAACTTAGCTAGAGGATCCGAAATAACGAAGCAACATTTAAGTAATGATCCTGACTTTCTTGTAACTGAACATTTTTGTCAAAGAAAATGTAAGATATGTAAGGATTCTTATTATGCGCTCATAGATGGTAATATTAAAAGTGCGAGCACACCAGAAAAATTACTAGATGAGATTTACGCATATTTAGATGCGACATAAAAAGTGGCAGATATATTGAAGACTAATCGTTCTGTTGATATACTTAAACTAGTAAAATAACTTAATGATCATAAGTAGAAAAGGGAGTTTTTTCTATGATTTTAAATATTACAGATAATGCGAAATTTCAAATTCAAGAAATGTTGAAAGAAGAGTCCGATAATAATACTCGTCTTCGTTTTGGTGTTAAAGGTGGAGGCTGTAGTGGATTATCTTATTCCATTGGATTTGACCAAGATGTAAATGAGGAATTAGATTTAATCGAAGATTCAAACGGAATACCAGTTACGATAAAGAAATTCGATATTCCGGTAATTGAAGGCACAACAATTGATTACAAACAAAACATGATGGGTGGCGGCTTTACAATCGATAACCCAAACGCAATTATCTCTTGTGGTTGTGGGACGTCATTTAGAGCAAAAGAGCGAGAAGGAACACCAGGAGACTGTTAAGGTAGACAGTTATAATAAAGCAAAGAGTAGCATTTACCAATCGATAAGGTAAATGCTACTCTTTTTAATTAAGGCAATTGCTAGAACATGCTTGTCGAGTGCTTTGGTTGAACTCTTGCTTTTGGATCCATGTAAACTTTTGCGTTGTTGACAGCGGTTGGTCCTTCACCAAAACCAGATGCAATTAAGTTTACTTTTCCTGGATAGGTACAAATATCACCAGCAGCATAAATTCCTGGTATGTTTGTTTCCATTTTTGAGTTAACGACAATACTATTTTTTTCAATGTCTAGACCCCAGTTTTTGATAGGTCCTAGTGAAGAGATAAAACCATAATTCACGAGAACATGATCTGTATCGATTGTAATTTCTTTCTCGCCTTTTACTTCTTTAAGAATGACTTGTTCGATTTTATCTTCGCCAACTAGTCCTTCTGGAACATACGGGGTTACAATCTGTACATTCGATTTGTGTAGCATCTTCACACTATGCTCATGAGCACGGAATTGATCTCTACGGTGTACAAGTGTCACTTCTTTTGCAATTGGCTCTAGCATTAAAGCCCAATCGACAGCAGAATCACCACCACCAAAGAGAACGACGCGTTGATCACGGAATTTTTCCATTTTATCTACATAATAATGAAGATTAGTATCTTCAAAACGTTCGGCATCTGCTAATTGAAGCTTACGAGGCTGGAATGCACCGTTTCCACCAGTGATAATAATTACTTTTGTGTAATGTTCTTCAACAGGTGTTGTAATTTTAAACGTGCCGTCCTCTAATTTTTTCACTTCTTCAACAGATTGGTCCAATACAATTTCTGGGTTGAATAAATCTGTTTGTTCTTTCAAATTATCTATTAATTCCTGTGCACGTATCTTTGGAAAACCAGCAATATCATAAATATATTTTTCCGGATAGAGTGCACTTAATTGTCCACCTATGTGAGGTAAGCTTTCTAATATTTTCACAGAAGATTGGCGCATGCCACCATAAAAAGCTGTAAAAAGACCAACTGGGCCTGCGCCAATAATGGTTATATCATAAACTTCTTTTGACACGTTAGATTCCCCCTAATACTATCTGTCAATGAATTATATTTTATCACAATCGATTCAATTCTGTCATATTTGATAATTATTTTCAATTAGCTTAAAAAAATAGATGAAATTTAAAAAGAAGGGTTGAAAAATGTCCATAAAAGAGCTAACATATTAGAGGAACTATATATATTTATTTATTAATATAGTAGTAAGTGAAAAATATCACTAACTTGTTAGAAAAATATATAAATGGATGTGAGAACGATGAATAAGCCAAGAATAGTAATATTAGGTGCAGGTTATGGTGGCTTAACAACTGCCGTTCAGCTACAAAAGAAATTAAATGTTAATGCTGCACATATCACATTAGTAAACAAACATGATTACCATTATGAAACAACATGGCTTCACGAAACAGCAGCTGGTACTCTACATCATGATCGTAGTAGATTTGACATTAAAGACATCTTGAATTCTTCAAAGGTGAACTTTGTTAAGGATACTGTGACTGCAATTAAACCAGATGAGAAAAAAGTAGAGCTAGCTGGTAGTACAATAGAATATGATTATTTAGTAATCGCTCTAGGATTTGAACCAGCAACTTTCGGTATCCCAGGTATTGAAGAGCATGCTTTCAAAATCGGATCGATTAACCAAGCTCGTTTAATCCGAGAACATATTGAACATCAATTTGCTAAATACAATAATGACCCTGAACAAGCTCGCCTTAACATCGTAGTTGGTGGTGGTGGCTTTACAGGAATCGAATTCTTAGGTGAAATTGCGAATCGTGTGAAAGAATTATGCGAAGAATTTGATGTTGATCGCAGTAAAGTTCGTCTTATTAACGTGGAAGCGATGGAAACCATTATGCCAGGCTTCGATCCAGAATTAGTGGATTATGCAATGAAGTCTCTTGGATCACGTGGCGTAGAATTTAAACTTGGTGCTTTCTTGAAAGAAGTACGTAAAGACGGAATTACTATCGAACAGAATGGTGAAAAAGAAGACATACCTGCAATGACTACTATTTGGTCTGCTGGTGTACGAGCTAATAGTCTAGTAGAACAATCTGGACTTGAGCATAACCGTGGAAAAGTGGAAGTAACTCCAGAATTAAGAGCACCGTCCCATGAAGATATATTTGTTGTAGGAGATTGTGCACTTATTTGGAATAAAGCAATAGACAGACCATATCCTCCAACTGCTCAGATTGCAATGCAAGAAGCGGAAGTTTGTGCTCATAACCTTGCAGCTTTAATAAAAGGTGGAGAGTTAGAGCAATTCCAATATGTAGATCGTGGAACAGTTTGTTCACTTGGTGAAAAAGACGCAATGGGTTCTATCTTTGGTGGTAAAAAGATTTACGGTTGGTTTGCTTCTGTAATGAAAAAAGTTGTAGACAATCGAGCGCTATATAAAATTGGCGGCGTTGGACTCGTATTGAAAAAAGGTAAATTCAACATCTTTTAATAAGTAAAAAGCAGGGGAGTTTAAACCTCTGCTTTTTTTACACGTAGATTTGACTACATCAACCAATCATCTCCGTACATCGTATTTATACAATCCCTTTATGTATAGCGGAGCGAGAATATAGAATATCACGAAGGAGCCTATTCATGATTCAATTGTTTATTTCAGTGCTTTTGTTTTTTGTATTGTTTTTTGGAATTGCGTTTATATTAAATATGATACTGAGAATGACTTGGCTAATGGCTTATGTCTTTCCTTTAATCGTAATTTTTATTGTTGATAATGTTTCATTTTTTGAATATTTTACAAATCCTAAAAATTCCTTTTCTGCCTTGTGGGTTGAACTAACTAGTTTAGGCTACCAAGATATGATTATATTAGGTGCTGGTTTTGTCGGAACGATTGTTGCCGGTATCGTCATTAAATTCCTCCGAAAAAATGGCTACCAAATGTTTTAATTTCATTTTTAGTAAACTTTTTTTCAATTTCATGTATAACTTTTCGATAAAGGGGAAAAGATTCACCTAGAAGGGAAGGTGTAATCTTTTTGTTTTTATTTCGTTTTATGCGGAGAGCAGTATATTTAGTATTATTGCTTTTTGCACTTTCATCTAGCTTTACAATTGTTTCGAACGTAACAGCTGCTGATGTTTACCATAGTTTCTCAGGGGAACCTGTAGGTAAACAAGTAGAATTCCATGCTTTAGCGGTAGATACTAATTCTAAGAAAAAATGGGTGAAGCACCAGCCAGAATCTACAACCTATATTTCTAATGAGGAAGCTATACAGCCTGAAAATTTAGATGATACTATAGATTTTAACCAATATGAAAAGAAAGAAGTTTTAGCAACTGGCTATACTGCAGGTGTAGAGTCAACTGGTAAGGCGCCTGGTCATCCTCAATATGGTATTACATATTCTGGAGTTCACGTTACAAGAGATTTATATTCTACTATTGCAGCTGATTTGTCTGTTTTCCCACTCGGTACAATTCTTTTTATACCTGACTATGGATATGGAGTTGTAGCAGACATAGGTGGTGCCATTAAAGGAAATAAAATAGACTTATACTATCCTACAGTAGAAGATGTTTATGCAAACTGGGGAAAGAAAATGGTGGAAGTCTATGTAATAGAATATGGTGATGGCACGTTATCTGAAGAGGTATTGGAAGCTTTAAATAATACAGAAGCATTGCAAGTATTTCGAGATCAATACCGAGCAGAATAATGAGGTAACGAAAAAAATATGTTAAAAAAGTAGGAACGAATCTGATTCTAATGAATCGTTTGTTCCTACTTTTTTTGGATTGTTATATTTTCTCGGTTATACCAAGTAAAACTTAGAAGAATAAGGGATGCAATACCAATGCTAGAATAATACCTGTCAATCCTCCGAAAAACACCTCAATCGGCTGATGGCCTAATAATTCCTTTAGTTCCTTCTGCTTTTCGTATTCACCTTTTTTTCCCCAGTCTTTCATTTCGGAGAAGAATGAATTAATGTCTTTTACGAGCATATTTAATACAATGGCTTGTTCTCCTGCATGTCTCCGCACACCTGTGGCATCAAACATTGTAATAATAGCAAATATACACGACACTGCGAATAATCCAGAAGAAAGGCCATATTCAATAGCAATACCAGTCGTCAATGCGGTAACAGCCGCAGAGTGACTACTAGGCATCCCGCCTGTACTAAATGCTAGTCCTGGTTTAAATTCTTTTGTAGCTATAAAGTGAAGTGGAATTTTAACAACTTGTGCAAATAAAATCGCGAACAAGGCAACCCAAAGTGGGAAGTTGTGGAAGAGTTCCAAATTTAACACCCTCTCTTCATGAAGAATCACGTAAATGAAGCAATATAAACTTATTTATAACATATTTCTCTCATTCCTACAAAAAGAAACCTACAAATCCTATTTATTAGAATTTGTAGGAGAAGTAATTTATATTCAATTTTGTAAGGCTGTTTCTAATGAGATTTCAATCATTTCATTAAAAGTAGTTTGTCGTTCTTCAGCGCTTGTTTCTTCTCCGGTAACGATGTGATCCGACACTGTAAGAACAGATAAGGCTTTCCTATCGAATTTTGCAGCTAATGTATATAATGCGGTCGTTTCCATTTCAATTGCAAGGACGTTATATCGTTGTAATAAAGCAAGCATTTCATCCATATCGTCTCGATAGAAGCTATCACTTGTAAATACATTCCCGACTTTCATTTTTAATCCTTTTTCTACACCAGAATCATATGCCGCCTTTAATAACTCAAAGTTCGCGGTAGGGGCATAGTCAATGCCTTTAAAAATTAGCTGATTCATTTGTGAATCGGTCGAGGAGCTCATGGCAAGAATAACATCACGAATTTGAATGTCTTTTGAAACAGCTCCACATGTTCCGACGCGAATTAAATTTTTGACATCATAGCTTTGGATTAATTCATTTACGTAGATAGAGATAGAAGGTGCTCCCATTCCAGTTCCTTGAACAGAAACCCGCTGCCCTTTATACGTACCAGTAAAACCATACATGCCTCTTACTTCGTTGTAGCAGTTGGTGTCCTCTAGGAATGTTTCTGCGATATATTTGGCTCTTAGAGGGTCACCAGGTAGAAGTATTGTATCTGCTATATCTCCTTGCTTAGCTCCAATGTGTACGCTCATAAATGATCCTCCTTTAATTGTAAATGAATGGAACGAATTTAACATACCATACTCAATTTTGAAAAACAAATTACAGCGCTTTCATTAATTTGTGAAGAATTCATCATTTCTATTTCTAAATTTGAGAATATCGTATATAATAGACAGTAGTAAAGTCTTTTACATACTATATCATCATACAAATAAATATGGATGAATATTGAGGAGGAATCGCGAATGAAAGAACAAACATTTACTATTGAGAGCGAGACAGGTATCCATGCAAGACCTGCAACATTGCTAGTAAATAAAGCTGGACAGTATGAATCTCATATTGAACTACACTATAATGGTAAAACAGTGAATTTAAAATCAATTATGGGTGTTATGTCTTTAGGTGTACCTAAAGGTGCTGAAATTAGAATCACAGTAGATGGTAACGATGAAGAGCAGGCTTTACAAGGAATCGCTGAAACGATTGAAGAACATTTAGGTAAATAAGTTTTTAAACTGGGATCCAGCTGCCGTTTTTAAAGGCAAATGGTCCCTTTATTTATTTGAAACAATTGCATCTTTTGCTTGTAAGAGAGGGGATAAGGTGGATTATTCGTAATAAAACAAATTCATTCACTTTCTATTCTTTCATTTTTTCAGTATACTAGGACTATAGAGAGTTCGCGAAGAAATGAGGCTCAATTATGGATTTAATGACAACATATTTATACTTTTTCCCTGAGTTTCCAGATGATAAAACAGAATATATACCTGCTGTGTTTACCTTGCTTATCTTTATGTTAGGTGCAGTTGTAGCAACAATTCTGATTAAGAAAGCTGCAGCAAAAGAAGAAAAAAAATGGGATGAAAAATATAATACAAAAGATAACTGATTAACTCTTCTTGTAATTGTCTATAATAAATAATGGATAATTACGGGAAGGGTTGATTTTTTTATGAGAAAAAAGTGTATCTTGGTATTCGGTGCTATGTTATTTTTGCTGACCGCTTGTAATAATGAAAATAGATCCCCGCTAGAAATCAGTCTGTATAATGCTTCTAGTGACAGAGTTGGAACGGTTACTTTAAAAGAAGGGGAAGACGCAGTAACTGTGCAAATTCAAGCAGAAGGAATGGAACCTGGTTTGCATGGGGTGCATATTCATGAGTTTGCAAAATGCGAAGGACCAGACTTTGAATCAGCTGGTAGTCATTTTAATCCTGAGGGTAATGAGCATGGTCTTATGCACCCAGATGGTTCTCATTTAGGAGATATGCCTAATCTTGAAGTAAAAGAAGATGGTACGGTTGATGTAGAATTAGAGTTACCAGGAGCGACGTTAATGGAAGGTGACAAATCGCTCTTACGGGAAGATGGTACTTCCATTATCATTCATGATGGACCAGATGACGGGGTTACCCAACCAGGTGGAAATTCAGGAAATAGAATTATCTGTGGGAAAATCACACTGGAGGAATCTGAACAAGATGAAAAGCCAACAGATCCTACAGAAAGCAATCAAGAGGAAGAGGAATAAAGCACAAATGTCAGTAAAGGCTGGGAAAGTTCCCAGCCCCACAATAAATTAATCTGTTTCTTTTCCGCTAGCTAGCTAGTTTTTTTAACGCTTTTTTAATACGATGAACGGCTTGTGTAACTAAACTGCTCGGAGCAGCGACATTTAAACGCATAAATCCCTCTCCTTCTTTTCCATACGTTATTCCATCGTTTAAAGCTACCTTCGCTGATTTTACAAGCCAATCCTTTAATTCATCATGTGTGAACCCTAGTGAACGGAAATCGAGCCATACCAAGTATGTGCCCTCCGGTTTAATAACGCGGATTTCAGTGTTTTGGAAGCTATATTCAACGAGTTCCACATTTGTTTCTAAATAGGTTACTAAGTCATCTAACCAAGCATGTCCATGTTGATAGGCAGCTTCCAATGCCGTTATTCCCATCGTATTAATCATGTGCATCCCGTTTTTGTGAAAGGTTTTTTCTAATTGTTTACGTATCCCTTCGTCTTCGACTACTGCATAGGATACTTGAAGACCTGCGAGATTAAATGTTTTTGTTGGTGAGAGACAAGTGATTGTTCGGTTTTTTAGTTTTGTGTTTAAGCTAGCAATAGGTATGTGGTGATGACCGGAATAGACGATATCTGCATGAATTTCATCTGAAATGATGAATACGTCATACTGATCACAAAGCTCTGCCATTTTTGTTAGTTCTTCTTTTGTCCATACTCTACCGACAGGGTTATGTGGGTTACAAAGAACAAAAGCTTTTACTCCTTCTTTTATTTTTGCTTCCATATCATCGAAATCTATTTCATATTTGCTACCATTTAGAATAAGCGGGTTTTCCACTACCTCTCTACCATTGTTTCTTATACTGTCGTGAAATGGTGGATACACAGGTGTTTGAATTAGAATTTTATCCCCTATGTTTGTAAAAGCTTGTATCGCCATATTTAGTGTTGGGATAACCCCAGGGCTATATAAAATAGAAGCTGGGCTAACTTTCCACTGAAATCGCTCATCTAACCAACTCGTAACTAATTTATTTAACGCCGGATCTGTAAATGTATAGCCAAATACACCATGGGCGGCTCGTTTTATTAGTGCCTTTTTAACTTCCTCTGGCACAAGAAAATCCATGTCCGCTACCCACATTGGTAAGATATCGTCCGCACCGTATAATGTCTTTACTAAATCCCACTTAACGGAACGTGTATTTTCTCTTAAGATGTGTTGATCAAATTTGCTTTCCATATTATCACTCCAATAACGATTCTCTCTCTTTTATTGAATCATATACATGTATCAGAGAAAAGTGGAAGGCTCCCACTAACTCTGACTATAGATATACAATGAATGTAATGACATTGATCTAAGTCGAGGATTGTTTAATGATATTCGTGATGAAAGTAGGCTGTTCTTCTGGTAATAGATGTCCAGTTTTCTTTATCGTAATTAGAGAGGATGAAGGGAGGTAACGAATTAATTCATAACCCAATTCCAATGGAAGGACTTGATCATCTTCTCCCCATATTACGGTTGCCGGAACAGTAATATCATTTAATGCTTTTTCTTGTAAATCTCCTTCTCTTTCCCGAATTAAGTTGATAATACAAGGGTAAATGTCATCATGCAAATACGGCTCGCGATAGTTTTTAGCGATGGATTCACTAATGAGCGTTTTATCGTACATACATAGGCTTAAAATCTCTCTGACTCCTTTATGTTTTAGGAACGATTGAAGGGCAGTAGGAGCCTTCATAGATAACGAAAGAATTCGAATAAAAAGAGCAGATTTTTCCATGAATGCACTTGGTGCGAGCAGGAAAAGGTGTTGTATTCGTTCGGGATAATTACTTGCCATTCTTAGAGCAACCTGCCCACCCATCGAATGACCTACAATACTAAAAGTTGAGATAGAAAGATGATTCATTAATCCATATACCCATTCTACCATATGATCGTATTGATAATTAACTTCTTGATTTTTTGAGCTTTTTCCAAATGGAGGTAAGTCAACAGAGAGGATATTGTAATGATCTTTCAGGTAAGTGTGAAATTTTCTATAGCAATAGGAAGAAGATAGAAAACCATGAATACAGAGAAGAAAAGGTTTATCTACTTCTTTGTTATAAGTTAATTCATAATAAATCGTTACGGGACCATTAGAATAATACCCTTCCATTTGCTAATCTCCTTTCAAGTGAGCTTTGATTAGCTTTCCCTATATCCAAAACTATATTTTATTTTTTATAAAGTGACTAATTAAATAACGGAGTGTTTTCGAATCGTTTTCTTGATATTCAACTAAACTTACACCTTTTTAACATAAGAAAAACCGCGCAAAAAAACTGCGCGGTCCTTTTCTGTTTGCCGTGACTAGTGCACATCTGATAATTTATATTCGTTGCCATGTATTCCTTTATAATACTCTGGATACATTTCTCCCCCACATTGCTCGCAACTAAATTGG
>NZ_JACHON010000023.1 GCF_014206945.1 Gracilibacillus halotolerans | reverse complement strand
TATACTTTTATATTTTAACTGATTTTAGGTTGTTTTGGCAGAAAGTGTTCAATTCTATCTGGCGGAATCTGTTCACTTTATTCTAGCAGTTACAAGGATCTAGAATCATGCATTCCATTATAGGTTATCAAATAGCAGAAGCTTTATCTATCGGAAATAGAACATCCTTCTTGCTTGGATCTATTGCTCCAGATGCTGTATTGACATCAAAAGCAAAAGATTTATCTCATTTTTACGCAGGTAACATTGAAGACAATACAAGAAGAATTTGTTATGATACATTTTTTCAAAAATATCATTTGCTTAACGTGAAGGATGAAGCATATTTATTAGGTTATTATGCACATCTCATTGCGGATGATATTTGGTTAAAAGGCTTTTATTTGGCTTGGTTACGGAATCGGATGGCAAATAATAATCAGTTGCACGAATTATATCATCGCGATTTTCAATTACTTAATGGAAAGCTGTTAGAGCACTATTCAATGAATCAAGGATTGCGTCAGACTTTTTCAAGAGCTTGTACGATTCCAGAATTAGAGGAAGTGAAGGCTGTCAATGTGAAAAAATTTGTACATAGTATATTAGAAGATATGGAATATGGCGTAGATTGTCTGGAAGAAAATTTACGTGTTTTTACGTTCGAACAAATCGTTGGATATGTAGAAACATCAATCGAACTAGGGATAAACAAAATCAAGAAGGTTATTTAGGAATAAGTAAAGCTCAGAGTATTCAAACTCTGAGCCGCTAATTCCAATCTTTAACACTCTTCTTCCTTATCATCCCATACGAACACGACACCCGCTCGCGGGAGAATCCAATCATGAATATCTATTTTTATCGTATCATTTGGTAGCTTTGTAATCGATTCTGCTTCATTCAAAAATGGGATAACTTCTACATCTACTTTGTCCTCTAAATGCATAAACATGATCTCGACATCTTCTGTTGGCTCTGAAATGACGACGATAAATTTTTCCTGACTTTTCAGCTGTGGCATACGAAAACGAATATGTACCTTTGATAACTCACCACTTGGTACATCCTGTGGGAAATCTAATAATAAATGAAATCCTTCATGTCCTTCGTTATTCATTACTTCATATGCTACTGGTTTCTCGTTAATATGTACGGTAAATTCAAGGAACTCTTTAACAAATCGCTCTACCTCTTTATCATCTAGCTGTTTGAGGAGTTTATTGCTTGCCTCATCCACCCATAGATTCTCTCTAAACAGAAATTCTGCACGCTGATATAACCCATCTAACGTACTCTCTTTGTATGAAAAGCCTACACGCACGTCGTTGCTATCTCGGTAATTCGTTAAATCCCGTTCAAAGGACAAATCTTGCTTCACCATATAATAATCATCTGCCGAGAATTCAAACGCTTGCTCTTCATTAACAGCATAAGAAGTCATATTTTCCTTAAGCTCCATATAGGATATATAATATTTAAAACGTTGGCGGAACTGATACGATTTTGATAAGTAAGATTGAATCAAAGTCTCATAAAGCATACCACCAACTTTTTCTCCTAAAATAGATTCTGTAGAATTTTGAATAAATTTCTTCTTTGATTCCGTAGAGAACTGATCAATGACTTCCTCGTCTAATAGCATCGTTTCTGTCAGCTTCTCTGATAATTCTCTATCTTTTTGCTTCTGCGTTAAATAATCGTAAGCAAAATTGAAGAGCACGAGTGGGATTAAAACACCCACTAGGGAGTTAAATAAGTCTTTATATAGGCTCGACCAAGAGTAGTTCCCCATCAACACGTTTACTAAGATCACGATAAATAATAAGAATAAAATTAATAAAAAGAATAATATATTAATATTGCGAAAAGACTTGAGTAAAAGTCTACGTTCTTCTACCTCTCGCTTTTGCATGTTTCTTCCTCCTTTCTATACATCAGTAAGTTGAGCAACCCCGTATATAGCACGGGATTTTTCTTGTTGCTGTGCCCACCACTGGTTACCGTAATCGAAATGCCACCATTCTAAAGAATAGTTTGTGAATCCTTGTGCTGCCAATACGTGGTATAGCAGCCTTCTATTATCGCGAATGATTTGCTCTTCTTTCGTTAAATCTCGTTGTTGTCCTAGTTGTTCAAAATAAGCAGTATGTGCTTTTTCGGTAAAATCATCAAAGGCTGTACCAAAGTCTAATAACTCTCCTTGTGCGTCCACGATTGCCAAATCTACAGCTCCACCAGTAATATGTGGTGCAGGTTGCTCCTTGTCGATAGATGGATAGCTAACAAAATCTTCGGTAAGCTGGCGCCAGTCAGATTCGCCTTTTTCTGGATTATTCAATTGAATCGTTCGATAGTAATCATCATAGATCGCCTTCTGTACTTCGTATGGTCGGTATCCATCCCAGATGACAAATTGATAGCCACTTGGTAGCTCTTTTGCAGCTTGCATTAATTGCTGAGCAGCAGACTCTCGCACATAGCAATGCTCCAATGCTCCGTCTATGCCTTGCTTTACATATTGCGGGTCCTCTATAATTTGATTGGTGTTTAGCTGAGCCACTTGGATAAGTTCTTCACCATTGTCTTTAATCGGAACGAATTTACGTTTAAAATCAGGATGAACCTTCGTCGGTATTTTTAGATGGTGCAAAGTTGTTCATCTCCTTTTATAGTAAACTTCATCGTTTCTATCTTACTTATTATTCTATCATTAATCGGGTATAATCGTGGAGCGTTCTTCTATCTACTAAAAAACTCAAAGTATCTTGATTTCGCTCTTCCTTCAAATAAGACATGTTTCAACAAAATCATACATTCATTATATGTTACTCTAATAATATCTTAAACTAGGGAGAATAGAAGGTATCTTACAATTAGGTAGCCGGCAAAGTTATCATTGAACGAGAGGGTGTAGCCATTACGGAGAATTTCGTGAGACATTTAGGCTTAAAATAGTAGCTATTTGATAATAAAAATGCTGACCTTATAACTAATTTATAATAAATCTCTAATTTGGTGAGGTGAGGAAATATGGAGTATATTATTGTATACATATCAGCACTTCTTATAACATTTGCGCTATATCAGTTGATTGAAAAAAAATCACTGAGATCAAGTTTTAGAATTTCACTCTATGTACTAATATTCTGCCAAATTGTGTTGATTTCAATTCTATAAGTCAAAGCATGAAATAATTGAGTGTTGATAAAGTTTTTTTCATTTATTAGAAATTTTAAAAAACTTCCTATAGATCTTAAAACCATCTGTGAGATTCCTTAAATGAACCAGAAAAAGCCCGATAGAAGCAATTACAAAATATCTGTAATCGCCTTCATATCGAGCTAGTTTAATTACTTTCAACCTTCCAACTTAGCTGTGCACGTGTTCCTTAATTGGTATGTATATCGAAAACTCTGGGTTACCTTCATAGGTGCTAGTATCTAACGGATAAATCTCCATATGAGTATATTCTACGCTTGCCGCTGTATGTCCTTGTTGTTCTATCCATTGATAGATATCCTGATAAGAGGTAGCTACGTCTTCCCCTTCGTTATGAGTAGCTTTTACTAGATTCATAGCTGGTACCTGCACTGCCACCATTCCATTTGGTATATGGGTTACCTTTTCGACTTCTATTAATGAATAATGACGAAACTTTTCACTATTTGCCTTCACCCGATAAGAAAGACCGATAATTTCCTCTGAAGATATTTTATAGCCAATCTCTCCTACGCGATGATGAAGTTCTTTAAGCACTTCTCTAATTGCTCCAGCATCCGCCTCAGCGGAGGTGCCTTCCCACGGCAAGCCAACAGCTAGAAAGCAATCTTTCTTGACGACTTGATAACTCAATGTCTATCATTCCCTTTATCATTATTATGGAATATAATGCTAGTACCATTATCTTATGCTAAATAATGGTAGTCAATAGGGATTTATATCCATTTACTTCTATTGAACTAAGCCTTCATTACCACTAAACCAATGGATAAGCGTATAATTTGCTTTTTAGAATACGAATTAGAGTCAATATATATTTTCTATTTCTCAGTCTAGATTATAGATGTTAAGCTTGTTTTGATATTTGTTTTTCCAGACTTTTGTACAGGAGCAATTTTGTTGTGGAGATTTTATACTTAGCGTTACTATCGATTGGTATTTTTTCCGTATGGCAAAATTATAGAAAGAAGTCTAATAGTGATGGAAGTGAAGAAGAAGTTAGAAATCGATTTGTTCGTTTTCTATTATCAATAATCCTTTTGATTATCGCAATAATGGTATTTGTGTTTTATCTTTATCCCTTTTTATCTCTAATAATAATGACTGTAACTTAGCTTTCTACTACAGCATCCTAATGTCCGTCCACAATCGTAACTTTATTTGAATCCAAATCAATTATTCGTGTACGGGTATCTGATTTAGCAATAAAAAGAGCTTTCCCATTTTTATCTATGCAATAAGCAATGGGTATAGAAATCCCACAATTTTTATATGATCCATCAGCATGACTGGTTCCAAGTATGTAACATTGATGCTTAATCGCAACTCTCCTTGCATACTCTAGCCATTCATTGAATTGATCTTCACTAAACATACCCGTTCCGATAGGATGAGCAATAAAGTCAATCGGAAGCTCACTAGTAAAACCTTCTACTCCTTTTAAAATTTCCATGCAAAGAATATAACCAACATTACCTTTACTCGTTTGTACAACTACAGGTTCGATAAGATTATCCTCGGAATTGGTGTTTTAGCTCGGTCAAGCACTTTATTTCCATTTGTGTCACAAATCAAACCACGATCTTTGTTTTGAATATCCTTATATCCAGTAATAATCATAGTATCTGTTTTAGTAGTAAGATTTTGAACTTCCGATAATAAATCAATACTTTGAATGTAACCCTCCGGAAATAAAACAACATCTACATTTGTCGTTATATCCAATTCATTTTTCAGTTGATTAAGGTTTGCTTCTTGTTTTGGTTGCGCAACAAGTATTTTCAAATTTCATACCCTCCTTGATTGTCTATTTTCTCCTATAATAATCCTTATTATTTTTTATCTTTCATCAAACCATATCGTCATCATATTTCTATATTTCTTCCACAATCCCTTTTTATTAATTCATATAAATTATGATATCTAAGGTTTTCTTGAAATTTGAAAATTTCTACACCTTATTCATCGTTAAAAAAAAATACTTTTTCATCAGCATCTAACTTCTACAACTTAACAGCTAACTCCTTTAAATTTTATATTATCTTTACTATTTGTAATCGGTTTTAACAACTCTCGCCTAATTATCGTACTTCTCACAATATTCAAGTATTACAACACTACTCCATGATGTTACAGCCTTCATGAGCTATGAATTTCAGTAAAACCTCATCCATATCGTCCAAAGTTTAAATTTCTCACAAAAAACAAAAACACCTGTTGCCTAAAAGGCAATCAAGTGCTTTACAACAAGCTATATTAAGTCCATTCATTACTATTTCTATCTTTAAACCAACATGCCTGTTTAATTTCGTAAGTTTTTGCGTGTAACCTGTAACAGTATTTCATCAGTTTAAAAGTCATCTCGCCAAAATGTTGTAGTTGAATTTTCTCGACTCTACATAACATCCCCACAAATTAATCTTCGCCATACATTAAATCATCTAACATTTCATTTTGTCGTTGTATTTCTTTATATCTATCTAACCTATTCATCAAGTATTCAATAGATACTTCCTTATTTTTAACTAATTCACCATCAAACAGTCTTATCTTTGCACCAACATTTTTCAATTCATTTATTAATTTTTTAAGTTTTGTATCGTCCTCATCATCTTCAAACAGATTACATTCCATTATTGGACTACCATTTTCAATTCTTTTTTTTATCTCAGAAAATCCTAAATTCGTACTTTTTCTTATTGTAGGTAAATATTTCATCTGATCTTCATCTTGTTCTACCACTAAAAGTATTACCGACATATTTTATATCCTCCTTAAAAATCATTATCAACTGAATCATTTAGTGGTTTACCAGGTAGGCTTTTCTTATAACTACCACCATGCCATCGATACAAATGTTCTCTAAATGTTACAGGATATATAATTTCGCCTTTATTGGCAATTTGTGGATATTTAGATGCGCTATAAGTATGGTGACCAATCATAGTTTTACCCTCATATTTTGGCGCCTTACCATTTATTATGTCTTTTGCTTGTTTTTCCGTCCATACCCTCGTAGCTTCTCCCTTTAATAAGCGTTCTCTTTCTTGTTCCCAAAAGTCATCTACACCTTTATCTCTTCTGCGTTTAAATCTCTTGTTCCACATCAATTGTTGCCATTCTTCTTTTGTGATAGTTCTATTTCTTACCTTTTCATTCAATTGTTTCATTTTTTTACTACCCATGATTTTATATGGAGTTTCTCTTAGGGTTAAGTCCAGGCCTTTAGCTCTTTCAGCAATAACCTCTACTTCATCTTTAATGTTCTTAACTTGGATAGTTTCACCCGTCCCCTTACTCACAACCCTAGCATCATCTCTAACTCCCAACACTGGGTTAGCTGTTTTACCTTTAAACGGTAGGAGTAATAAGGCACGTTCAAATCCTGCTTGTTGTTCCTCTTCACTGATTGGATTCCCGAATATATCTCGTCCCGTAATGAATTCGCTAAATCCATTGGCAGAGGCTAATCCATACAGTCCTCGTTCTGATGTTTTTAGTATATCAAATGCTTCGGTTGTTTTGTAGGCGTTTAACACATTATCAGCAGCTGAGAATGTTTTGCTAATTTTATAGATAGCGTGTCCGCCTTTGGCTGCTCTTCCTGCCCACCCGACAAATGGAATAAATCCTGCAGCTGCCAATGCGGCAGCTGTCGCACGCTGTCCATCTGTCAATTCTTGACCTGTTACCGGATCGACTCCTGTTGACGCACGTTTCATATCGTAATAACCCGTTACCTCTCCAGTGAAGGTACAGATTGTGTCCCACGTTTTCTCTCCAAACGAACGATTCTCTAACTCTCGTGCTCTTTCTAACTCATCTTGCCAGCTAATATAATTGGCAGTAATCTCTTTTGCTTCTTCTCTCGCTGTATGTACGTCACTCTTTTTGTATACATCCTCATTAAAGTACAGAGGATTTACTTCGCCTCCTTGCGAGGAAGCTTTGTATAATTCAGAAATTAAGCCTGCAATGACATTTTCATGGTATTTAGACTGTTCATAAAACTCTAATAGTGTTTGATCAAAGTTTTCTACTTTCTCTTTTGTTTCTTTTCGCTTTTTCGTAGCCTCATCAATGTGTTTGTCAAACTGTTTTGTCGAATTCGGTTCCATAGATACAATATCACTAATACCAGAAAAAATATCTTCTAAGGCTTGTTCTTGGCTATCTACCATTTGCCGTGCTCGCGATTCACTGTTCTTTAAATCACTTTCTAGGAAAGGGAGATGGACAAGCGTTTTTCCACCTAAATCTTCATCGTCTGCCATTCCCTTAATTCCTTTGAAAAAAGCTTCCTGTAAATCGATGAAATCAATCCAAGAATTGACCACATCTATTTGAGCACGATAAAAGCCTTTTACCGAGTCCGCAGTCTTTCCTTTAAAGTCATCCAAATCCACGATGTCCTTAAAAGAAGTCTTCAATTCCTGAAATTGCTCACGAAGCAACCGGTATTCTTTGGCGCGACTCTCCATCGCTTCGATTAGTGTTTTCGTCTCTAATGTTTGGGTCGTACTCATTTTTTCCCTCCTTACTCGCAACCTAGGAGCAATCCACTATTTTTTTAGTAAAAATGTACGAAGTGTTTGTATTTTTAAAATCATTCATTAATATACCAGAAAAAGAATGGAGAAAAATGACTTTTAACAAAATTGGTTAATTTACCCTATTACATTGAAACTTTAACTACGGAAAAAGAATTAGCTTGAGTTCTTTTGCAGGACGTCTTTACTAGTAGGAAGAGGAACAAAAGTGATTGTGAGTAGGAATCCTAGCAACTCTAACTACATATTTCCATCTCAAAAAACTCCTAATGGTCTTAGCCACCCTATTAGGAGTTAACATGGTTATTTTATTACGAGTAGACATTATTTTGGAAAACATGATGACGACCTATTGGGACAACTAATGGAGAACTGGAAATAGGATCTTCTATCACTGTACAGTCTAGTCCGAAGATATTCTTAACTAACGCAGGTGTAATTACATGGGAGGGTTCGCCTTCTTTGACAAGCTTCCCTTTATGAAGTGCAAATATGTAGTCCGCATAACGTGCAGACAAATTAATATCATGTAGTACCATCACGATAGTAGTTCCACGCTTTCGATTAAGGTCTGTCAGTAAGTCGAGAATTTCAATTTGATAGGTAATATCTAAAAAGGTAGTTGGCTCATCTAGAAATAAAATATCTGTTTGCTGAGCCAGAGCCATTGCTATCCATACTCGTTGCCTTTGTCCTCCAGAAAGTTCATCCATATGTTGGTTGGCTAACTCGGTAATGTTCATCGTCTCCATTGCTTCGGCAACTGCCTCTGTATCAGCAGTTGTCCACCCATTAAATAGAGATTGATGTGGAAATCTCCCTCTACCTACTAAATCCGTAACCGTTATGCCTTCAGGGACAATTGGTGATTGTGGAAGAAGTCCGACCATTCTAGCAAATTGTTTTGGTGGTATCTTACTAATAGACTTGCCATCTAATGAGATTTCTCCGGAGGTAGGCTTTAATAGCCGTGCTAAGGTTTTTAAAAGGGTAGACTTCCCACAAGCATTGGCACCAATAATGACGTTTATTTTATTACTAGGAACCTCTAGGCTTATATCATGAATTACCGTTCTATCATTATAGCCAGCGCTAATTCCTTCCGCATGAAATGTATGGTTCAGCTTCATTATAATTCTCCCTTTCGGTTCATTCGGATAAGCAAGTAGATTAAATACGGTGCACCAATGATTCCTGTTATAATGCCTACTGGGTATCTGACTTCAAAGGCGAATTGCCCGACTAAATCAGCAGCCAATACAAGATTGGCACCAACTAAACCTGCTGGAATAATTGCAGAATATCCGGCTCCAACTAGTCTCTTAGCTATCGGTCCAGACAGAAAAGCTACGAAGGCAATTGGTCCAGTTGTCGCTGTAGCTAATGAAATAACGCAAACAGAACTTACAATAAGCAGCAGTCTTGTTCTATCGGTGCGTACTCCTAGAGATGTAGCCGCTTGTTCGCCAAGTTCTAAAATGCTTAGTTGTTTCCCTAATAGGATGATTATAGGAGCAAAAATCATCACTCCTAATATTAAAGGTGGAAGGTCATGCATTTGGGAACCATTCAGACTACCACTAAGCCATCGTAAGGCAGCTGGAATATCTTGTTGTGCACCTACTAGGAGAAGATAGGATATGAAGGAATTAAGCATTGCTTGTATGCCGATTCCAACTAAAATTAATCGTCCAATAGAAAAGGATTTTCCTTTAGAGAATACGTAAATGAAAAGAACCGTAACAAGCCCGCCAACAATTGAAGATATAGAGACAACCGCATTACTCGTATGTAAAATAACAATACAAAAAACAGCTGCCGCGCTTGATCCAGTCGTAATTCCGATAACATTCGGATTAGCGAGCGGGTTACGTAACATCGTCTGAAAAATATGACCACCAATACCAAAGGCAAAACCTGCGAACAGGCCTGCTATCATTCTCGGTAAACGAATAGAATGCACAGCAAATGATGCACCTTTTATTTCTTCTCCTAAAAGAACAGAGATAACATCTTTTACTGGATAAATCGTGCTTCCAAGTAGTAGCATTGCCCAGCTTACAATAAATAAGAGGATAGTTAGTGAGACCGTAACATATAGCCATCGAAGATGTCTCCGTTTTCTACCTTTCATAATATATTTCATCGATTTATTCTTCATAATGATTGCACTTTCGCTTTCCTAGCTAATAGTATTAGAATCGGAGCACCTATAAACGCTGTAACAACACCTACTTCTAACTCTCCAGGGCTACCAATGACCCTACCTAATACATCCGATATAGTTAAAATGATAGCTCCTGTCACCGCCGACATTGGAATAATAAAACGCATGTCGGGTCCAAGAACAAGACGGATAACATGTGTCGATAATAGTCCAACAAAGCCAATTGGACCGGCTAGCGCTGTTGCCGCACCACACAAAAGAACAGCAGCAAAAGCCGCTACAATCCTCAATGTACCAGTTCGAACACCTAATCCTTTTGCAATTTCGTCGCCTAAAGCTAACGCATTTAGTGCAGAGGTAGAAAGAACGCCTAATACGGTGCCAATAATAAAAAAGGGAAGAAAAAGCATAATCGCATTTTCATTGGCTGCACCAACACTACCTACTTGCCAAAATCTGAATTCATCCATGACATTAGCGCGTGGAATCATAATGGCAACAACGAGAGAAGAAAGTATCGCGCTTGTGGCTGCACCTGCTAGAACTAACTTAAGTGGTGTTGCACCGCCACGACCTAAATAACTAATACCAAACACAAAAATTGCTGTAAGTACGGCCCCGATGAGAGCCATCCAAATATATTGATGTGCCGTACTAATATTGAAAAAGGCAATGCCACATACAACAAATAAAGAGGCTCCTGTATTGACTCCTAATATACTTGGGTCTGCGATTGGATTTCGCGTAACAGCTTGCATAAGTGCTCCAGAAACGCCTAAGGCAGCACCACATAAAACACTAAAAATAGTCCGAGAAATCCGCTTATGAACTACATTTGCTCCATAAGAATTACTATTTTGATAGATTAACCCATCTACAAGATCTTGAAAACTCACAGCTCGTGAGCCAAATATAAAAGAGGCTATGATACAGATAGCTAGCAAAATAAAACATCCCACAAGAGTCGTAACAAAGTGTCGCGGAATACGTGAAGACAACCGCCTATTATTCGTGCTTGCTAAACTATTCATCTAGCTTTTCAATAGCTCCTCCGATTAATTCTAGATATTCATCTATCGTGTAAGCTATCGAAAGAGGGTTTGGATTACCGGATGCTGCTAATGGCGTATCGTTTCCGATAAATACTACCGAGCCTCTTTCTATCGCTGGTATCTTTCCTAATAACGGGTCAGCCTTAACAGCTTCATATAAACTCTCGTCACCATAGCCAATAATTATATCTGCATCGTTCAAAATATCCGCGTTTTCTGCGCTTAAATTAAACGAATAGCTCTCAGGGTCAGAGATTGCTTCTATTACAGTTTCTGGGTATTCCATTCCTAGTTCAATAAGAAACGAACCCCTAGGATCTACAGGTGTATAAAGATGTAATTGCGACATGTCCGTCGCAGAGAAATTGACCCAAACTACTGTTGTTCCTTTTATTTCAGGATATTCGCTAGCCTTTTCCTCAACTAAAGTCTCTGTATCCTTAATAAGCTGTTCACCTTCCGCTTTCATTCCCATGCCTGTAGCATTTAACATGACTTGTTCACGCCATGTTGTTACCCACGGACCAGACTTATAAGGCACTACTGGAGCAATTTCACTAAGTAATTCGTAGTCTTCCTCTGTAATTCCTGAATAGCCTGCAAGAATAACATCCGGATTCGTATCGGAAATAGCCTCAAAGTCTAAACCATCTGTATCTTGAAAAACATTTGGCTCTTCAACATTAAGCTCCTCGAGTTTTTCTGCTGTCCAAGGTAGTAAACCGCTATCATCTTGAACACCATAATTCGCTGCAGAGAATCCAACAGGTATAACGCCAAGCGCAAGAGCAACATCATGATTTGCCCATTGAATGGTTGCTACTCGTTCTGGTTTGCTTTCAATCTTCGTTTCGCCAAATGCGTGGTCAATAATGATTGGATATTCAGAGGATTCTTCCTCTGAAGTTGTATCGGTCGACTCACTATGTTCTGTTGCATTTGTTTCTGCAGAATCTGTTGTATCGGAGGAACAACCAAATAAAAACATACTTACGATTAATACGAATAAAATAGTTAGTGAAAATTTACGATTTGTATTCACCGCTATTTCTCTCCCTTCAAAATATTCAATTCCTATTTTTATAAGTGCTAGTTCATAGTTGTAAAGACATTACATGAGAAAAATACATTGATAATGATAATCATTATCAATGATAGGCGTTACTTTTTAGATTGTCAATAATTTTTTAGTATAATTATGGAAATTAAATCTTCGTTATTTGTCACTTTACTGTTCAATCAATGCTTTATTCTTTTCTTTAAATAAGTCATTATGGGAAGATACCATTGCATAGTCACTTGCGTCTGGCTGAATAAATTGTTTTGCGCGATTTACAGCATTGATGGCGTCTTGAAATGTTCCTGCAATAAGTCCAACCTTGCCATCGTACATTAAAATATCACCCGCTGCATATATGCCTTCGATAGAGGATTGGCTTTTTGCTGTACCATCAATATAGTAATCCTGCACTCGTTTAATATCTAACGTACATTGATTCAATAATTCTGAATCCTGCTCATAACCGTGGCTAACGATAACATCATCTATAGATACAGTAGTTATTTCTCTTGTTAGATGATTGGTTAATTCGACACTCTCGATATTTTCTTGATAACGATCACCGTTTAACTTCGTAATCGATGCATTTAAAAAACACTTTGCCGAGCTACTTTCTAACAATTCTACTTGCGCTTCATGGGCTTTAAGTGAATTGTTTCTATACGTAAAATACAATTGCTTAACATAAGGCAATAATTCCACTGCCCAATCAACAGCTGCATTTCCACCACCTGATATAATGACGGTCTTATCCTTAAAATGGTTTAATGAGGGGACTGTGTAATGTAAATTAGCAGATTCATAACGGCTAGCATTTTCCAATCCTAAAACCTTTGGCTTCAATATACCTGCACCAATCGCTATTATAACGGTTTTCGAATAGTGCTTCTTGCCAGATTCCGTATGTAGTACAAAAAGCTTCTGTTCGTTTTGCTCAATATTGGTTACCTTTTCATTTAGAATAACGGTTGGATGAAACGTTAACCCTTGTGTTACTAACTGCTCAATTAGTTTTTCGCCTGACACAGGTGGCAGTCCGCCAACATCCCATATCATTTTTTGAGGATAAACGTGTATCTTTCCACCCAACTTTGGCTGAAATTCAATGATTTTTGTTTTCATCGACCTTAAACCACTATAAAAAGCAGAGTATAAGCCGGCAGGTCCGCTTCCAATAATGGTCACGTCGTATATTTCAGATTTCTTCATGTATTACTCCTCTTTTCCTATTCACATTTTTCCATACGGCGTTAGACTTAAGTTACACTTTAAATGATAATGATTTTCATTATCATTTATGCTAACATAGAATATTGCGTTCCACAATATGAAAAAGAGAATGTTTTCCATCTGATTTTCTAAAAAACAAAAAAGCTCCTAATGGTTTCTTACACCAATTAGAAGCTTCCTGCTTTATCCTTTTACAGAGCCAGCTAATAAGCCACGGACAAAATATTTACCTAAAAATATATAGACGAGTAAAGTTGGCAATGCTGCGAGTAAGGCACCTGCCATCTGAACGTTCCATTGGACAATTTGACTTCCAGATAAGTTCTGCAATGCAACCATAACTGGTTGTGTATTGTTGTTCGTAATCGTAACAGCAAAGAGAAACTCATTCCAAATGTTTGTGAACTGCCAGATTGCCACTACAACAAAGCCTGTAATCGAGAGTGGCAGAATGATAAGGCGGAAAATTTTTACGAAGCTTGCGCCATCTACTTTTGCCGCTTCTATCATTGATTCAGGGATATTGGCATAGAAGTTACGGAACATTAACGTCGTAATCGGTAACCCATATACTACATGGGTAAAGATTAACCCACCGAGTGAGTTATAAAGATTAATCGAGTTTAGGAACTGGATTAACGGTATTAAAATACTTTGATATGGAATAAACATTCCAAATAATATCATCGTAAAAATAACTTCAGACCCTTTGAATCTCCATTTTGATAAAACATAGCCGTTCATTGCACCTAATATTGCAGACAGTAGAGTAGCTGGGATTACTAAATATAAACTGTTCATCATGTTTGGTGCTAGC
Source organism: Gracilibacillus halotolerans (assembly GCF_014206945.1). GTDB lineage: Bacteria > Bacillota > Bacilli > Bacillales > Amphibacillaceae > Gracilibacillus > Gracilibacillus halotolerans. Next base: position 26,506 of record NZ_JACHON010000023.1, on the reverse strand, counting down.
TGAGTAAATGCTTCCGAATAGCTAGAGAAATCAATCGCCGATGGTAAGGACCACATTTCGGAAAGTGATACTTCACTCAATGGCTTCACACTTGTAATGAGCATGACATAAATCGGCGTTAAGAAGAAGAGAGCTAAGATAATGAGTACTGCATATTTGATGATTCTTCTAATAGCCATTAGGATGTCCCCCTTCTACTGTGGATTAAATATGGAACGATAAATACCGCCACTAGTATAAGCATAATCATTGCGATTGCTGCTCCATTGGCATAGTAATTTCCACGGAAAGTAGTTTCAAACATATAAACACCAGGGACATCGGTAACAAAGTTTGCACCTGATCCTGTCATTGCATAGATAAGGTCAAATATTTTCAACGATATGTGTGCCATTATTATGATGACACTCATCGTAATTGGCGTTAGCATTGGTAAAATAACTTTACGATAAATTTGAAACTCTGTTGCACCATCAATTCGTGCCGCTTCACGAAGCTCTTCGTCAATCCCAGTCAAACCAGCAACATACATAGCCAATGAAAATCCTGTCATTTGCCATACAGCAGCAATTACAACGGCAATGATGGCGACAGGTAAACCAAACTCAATACTCCCCCATTGAAATCCTGCGAGAATATTCGTATCGGTATACCATTTCGGTTGAATACCGAACACTTGAAGAAAGCGGTTAAATCCTGTAGAAGGATGAAGTAGCCATTGCCATACAACACCTGTTACGACAAAAGAAAGTGCCATCGGGAAAAGAAAAATATTTCGAAAAACTGCATTTCCTTTTTTCGTTTGATCTAATAAAATGGCTAGACTTAACCCTAAAACAATTACGGATAGAATAAATAAAACCGTGAAGAAAATAGTGTTTCTAATTCCAGCTTGAAAACGGTAATCGCCAAATAAATATAGATAATTTTTAAGGCCAGCAAACGACATATCAGGCATAAGAGAGTTCCAATTACTTACCGACACCCAACCTGTCCATCCAATAAAACCGTATACAAATATGGCAATAAGCAATAAAGATGGGGCTAGAAATAATGCTGCCATAAGCTGATCTTTTGTTAATTTCATTCAGTTTGTCCTCCCATCTATCTGTTTCTATATCTTGATAGTTCGTTAAAAAACATGGCCCGCATAGAGCGAGCCATGAGGGAAACTTATAAATCTCCTGCAGCTTGAACTAATTTTTCAATAAATTGTTCTACATTTTGTTGTGTAACAAAAATGTTTACTTCTTGGTTCACCTTCGTTAGGAAACCTTCAGAGGCTGCAGAACCATGGGCCAAGCTCGGTGTTAAATTACTATTTTGGAAATCTTCCATTGTGTCCGTACCATATTCGTCATACTTCGAAGGATCTGCATCTACACGTGCAGGGATTGACCCTTTTAGTGGGTTAAATGCATCTTGCCCTTCTGCTGAAGCTAACACATTTAGAAATTCCTTCACTAGTTCTGGATCTTCCACACCTTTCGGTAAGCCGAATGTGTCGGTAATAACCATAAAGTCTTCTGTTGTACCTGGGAATGCAAAGTAGCCAAAGTCTACGTTCGTTTCTAACTCTAAGTCATTAGAGAAATAACCTTTCGCCCAGTCTCCCATATTAGTCATTCCTGCTTCACCTTCACCAACTAACTGCGCCGCATCCTGCCAGTTACGGGAAGCATGGTCTTCGTTCACATAACCAAGAATTGTTTTGAAATATTCTGCTGCTTCGACGATACGATCGTCATCAAAAGCTACGTCTCCTGTCCACAAGTTGCGATAATCATCTGGACCTAATGTAGCAAGTAATAAGTTTTCGAAAATTTGTGTTGCGGTCCATGCCTCTTTATCTCCCATTGCTAGTGGTGTCACACCCGCATCTTGTAACTGCTGTAGTACGTCCATGAACTCATCCAATGTAGTCGGTTCACTTATTCCATTGTCTTCAAAGACTGCTTTGTTATAAAAAATAACATTTCCACGGTGAATATTTACTGGAACAGAATAAATGTTGCCGTCCTTACTAACTAGATCAATCAGTTCTTCTGGAAATTTGTCCATTAATTCATATTCCTCATAGAAATCGTTTAATGGCTCCATCATATCGGCTGCTACCCAGCTCTCATTCAACTCTGCACCTCCGTGTACTTGGAAGGTAGATGGTGGGTCATTCCCTTGCATTCTCGCTGCTAATACAGCTTTTGCATTCGTACCTGCTCCCCCTGCAACAGCTGCGTTTTCAACTGCTACATCTGGATATTTGGATTCAAATAAATCAATAAGTGCTAACAAGCCATCCTCTTCACCGGCTCCTGTCCACCAGCTGAAGATCTCTAACGTTCCACCTTCACCAGAGCCCGTTGATTCTGAGTTATTGTCTGTTTCCTCATTCGAAGCATTCTCATCTGCTGCATCATTCGATGATTCACTGTCGCTACCACAAGCTACTAACAGACTGATTACAACCATCATAAATAAAAGCGATAAACTTCTTTTTAACAAAATGTTCAACCCCCTCTATATAATAAAAAAACGCTTTCAAAGTGATTATATATTGAAAGCGTTTCCTATTAGGTTGAAAATTTCTGTATTATATTAAGATTGTCTTCACTTTTTTATGATTTGGTTTTGATATTGCTTTGGCGAAATACCGACTTGCTTTTTAAATACTCTGCTGAAATAATTAGGATCTCGATAACCGATATGACTGCTTATTTCCTTTAAAGTAGCATTATTCTCTCGTAAAAGTTCTTTCGCTGTTTGAATTCTCACCTCTGTTACGTAGTCGCTAAAGGTATAGCCTGTCTCCTCACGAAAGAGTTGGGAAAAGTAATTAGGACTTAATTCCGTTACATCGGCAACTTCTTCTAACGTTAATGATTGTTGGTAGTTCTCGCTAATATATTGCTTTGCTCTCCCAATCTTATTTTTTGATTGATAGTATTCACGGATTTCATAACATACCATTTCAAGGAAGCCTCGCCAGTCAGACGCCGTTTGTAATTGATGAGAAGGGATATCTGGAAATGTACGTTCCTTCTCTTCTACTAGTTGCTTTATTTTAAAATAACATTCGACATCTAACTGATCTACTATCTCTTCAAATAGAAGCCATACTCGGTCTTCGTTTCCTTCTTCTAAAGCTTGAAAGAAAGGAGTTATGTCCGGCCCTGTCTTCCGTAATGGTGGAAATCCGTATTTCTTTTGACCTGCTTCGACTAACTGAAATAATGCTTGTTTTGCTTCATAATAGGAGTTCGTTAAATCTTCCACTTGTGAGCTTGGATGGCCAATGCCAATATACACATGTGCGCCTAGCTGTAATTGAAGCGTACGGACCTTCGTTAATACTGCCGCATTGTCTAATTTTTCATTGGATATATATAAGGCTACCTGATCCTTTTGCAAATAGTTAATTGGAAGAGGGACAGTTTGATTCATAACAATAAAGAAACCACTTTTCATTTCTGGAAATAAACTTTGTTGCAAGGATTTGATCTCTTCGCCTTGCATAATCTTCGTTAAAAAGAATGCACGTCTATTTTCATTCATCTGACGATCTCGAGCAATTTCCTTTTTGACGTTTAAGATGGCGCGAATCGCTTCCTCTTGATTGCTCGGTTTTAATATATATTCTTTTACGCCGAATTTCATTGCTTGCTTAGCATAACGAAACGAATCATATGCTGAGACGACAATGAACTTTATCATCGGGTGTGTTTTACTTATTCGCTCCATCGCTTCCAAACCATCAATCCCTGGCATTTTTATATCCATGAGCATTAAATCTGGCTTTTGCTCTTCCGCTAGTTCTATCGCTTTACGTCCGTTTACCGCTTCACCTACAATCTCGATATCATGGAAATGCTCCTCGAGGAATTTACGCATCGCTTTTCTTTCTAGCATTTCGTCCTCTGCTATTACTACTCTCACTCTGCATCTCCTCCTACTTGTTTTGGAATCTTTAATCGTATCGTTGTTCCCTCACCTATAGTAGAATCAATTTCTAATACATCATCTCGTTGATAAAAGAGCTGGAGGCGTTTATACACATTAGACAGGCCAATACCTGTAACATGACCAACATGCTCTTGGTTGTCGCCTTGAAATAACCTCTTTTGTTGTTCGTCACTTATTCCTACTCCATTATCACGCACCTCAATAATTATATCGGCAAGTTCCTCTCTTAGTAGTACCTCAATTTTTCCGCCTTCTTCTAGTGACTCAATACCATGGATAAATGCATTCTCTACCAAAGGTTGGATCGTTAAGCGTGGAATAGGTACATGAACATCCTCGGCGAGTGGATCCATATAAAATTCTACCCGCTCCATAAAACGAACGCTTTGAATATGTACATAATTTCTTACCATTTTTATCTCTTCCTGCAAATCTACCATGTGATTTAAATCTCCTAAACTATGTCTCATCATTGTTGCGAGTGATTCTATTAGCTTAGAGGTGGCAGGGGCATCCTCGAAATAGGCCATCTTCGAAACAGTATTTAATGTATTAAATAGAAAATGAGGATGGATTTGATTTTGAAGATGCTTCAATTCTAATTCTTTCATTAGCATATCTTGTTCTGATTGATTCTTTATCTCCTTAATTAATCCTTGAATATTGGAACGCATTGTATTAAAGGAATCACCGAGTAATTTTAATTCATCACTGGAATAAACGTGTACTGGCTCGCCATCGAATTTACCATAAGATACTTCCTTGGCTGCATCCGATAACTTTCGAACAGGCTTATGAATACTGCGAGAGAATCGAGCCGCAATATATCCGCCTAGCATAATTGATGTAATTAATAACGAAATTGTAAAATACTTAAACGATTTATTTCTTCTCTCCATATCACGATAGAGTGTTTGATATTCCATTAATGATTCGTCTTGTAGCTCTAGTGTTGTCTCTTGAATATAATTCGCAGTGTTTTGGACTTCCTTCATTCGCGCTGTATATTGTTCAATATCTTCTCTTAAAACAAATCCAATCGTTAATTCTGATTCATCAATGAGTGCATCTACCATATTCGTATAATTTTTGTACCGGATTGGTATTCCTTCATCTTTCAATGGTAGAACGAGCTCCTTTAAGTGGAGGCGACTATTATAATAGTCTTCTAAATCTGTTTCTTCCTGCTCTAGCACATAGGATTTTGTGTGATCGGATAAATCCCGCGCTGTTTGTGAAATGGAATTCATCCTAAGTAATGTTTCGAAGCTATCATGGTAATTTTGCATAAGCTGAGTGGAGCTTACGTAAATAGAGATTGTTACAATATTAAAAAGAATAATAATGACAGCAAATATTAAAGTAAGCTTAGATTGAATCGTTCTTCCACTAAAATAATGATAGAGATGTTTTTTCATGGTAGTTCACCTTCTTTAGGTGGTTCGATTAACTCTCCATTACGAATATGCGAGGCATCTACTATTCCGGTAGAAGTATGAAGTATCGTTTCTACCTTTTGATTGTTTTTCAGTGTTCGCATTTGCTCCACTGCTAGTTGTCCCATCTCTTCTGGATATTGAGCAATGGTTACATCAATGTGTCCTTTCTCTATTGCATCTAATGTTTCCGGCAAAATATCGAATGAAATGACATACGGCTTCTCTGTCGGTTGCATTTCTTCAATACCTTTTACAATTCCAATACCATCCAAAGCACTTATACCAAAAATAGCAGTAATCTCTGGATGCACTTTCAACAAACGATACGTAGCTTGCGCTGCTCCTAGCTCCGTAATATTAGACTCTGAAACAGCGATAAGCTCGATTCTATTAGTCTGTGAAATTGCATCTTTAAAACCTTCCAATCGTTCAATTTGATTCTGTGCTGAAGATAATCCAATAATTACAGCTACCTTCTGCTCACCAGAAGTATTTTCAATTAAATTTTCTCCAGCTAAATATCCCGCTAGGTAATTGTCTGTTCCAACATAAAATTCTCTGCCGCTACCTTCCGAATCTGTATCTACCGTTGCAACAGGAATATTTTGTTCGCTTGCTTTATGGACAAGCTCACTAAATTCCTCTTCGTTCATTCCTTTTGTCATAATTCCATCAACCCCTGCAGCGATCATTCGATCGAGCGTGGCTAGTATTTCTTCGGTATCCGATACTTTCGGTCCGATATATTCAAGATAAATATTATGATTTGCGGCAGCATCCTTTGCTCCCTTTTCAATTAATCGCCAATATTGATTTCCTACTTCTTCTGTAATAAGAACAAAATGATAATCGTACGTTTGCGCTTCTTTCAATGAATCTTCTATATAAAATGTTTCCTTTCCAAAATACAACATAAGTAAAAATGGGATAAGTATTAATATAGGGAATATATATCGCATGAATTTCACCTTCCTTTATAAGATAATTGTAAGTGCTTTCTTGGTAAGTGTCGAATTTGTTCATAAAGAGAAACCTTTCACAAATCGACTGAAAAGATGTTATATGCACGAAAAAACACTTGATAACCACATGTAATCAAGTGTTTTTTCTATATCGTCATTAAACTATTGGATTTTATTTATATAAAGGTCCGTAGGTTTGACATGCCCGATAATCTGCACCCTCGGAATTACTCGTACCAAACATATTCCAAACGCTTGGACGGAATATCTTTTCGCTACTTACGTTATGCATGTTAACCGGAATTCGTAACATAGATGCTAACGTAATTAAATCTGCACCAATATGACCATAACTCATAGAGCAATGATTTGCTCCCCAATTATTCATTACCGAATATACATCACGAAACGCATTTTCTCCCGTTAAGTTAGGGACAAACCAAGTCGTTGGCCATGTTGGGTCTGTACGATTATTTAAAATCTCGTGAACATCATCGTCTAATTCCACTGTATAACCTTCAGCTATCTGAAGAACAGGCCCTAAGCCTTTAATTAAATTGATTCGAGCAATTGTTACAGGCATGTCACCTCTTGATTTAAAGTTACTTGAAAATCCACCACCACGGAAATACTCGGTATTAGCTGGGCGCCATTTGGTTGCTTGCAAGCATTTATCTACTTCTGTTTCTGAAATCTCCCAAAATGGTTTCATTACTGGCTCGCCATTGATTTTCTGTTCTCCTGTACCATCTAAAGAGGCAGATCCAGAATTAAGTAAATGAATCACTCCATTACTAGCTCTTCCCACTAATTCTTTATTCGTTACTCGTTTCACTGCTTCCGGACTCCAATAAGTCCGAACATCAGCAAATACTTGAGCAGAATTGGTTAACAAATGACCAAATAACATCGTTACTGCATTTAAAGTATCATTTTCTGTTGCTACAATATATGGCGCACGAATACCATTCCAATCAAAGGAAGAATTTAATATAGCCTCCATAAAATCTCCATTTGGTAAATGGTCGGTCCATTGTCGTTGGCCTTGGAACCCAGAGGCAATTGCATTATGCCCCATTGCTTCTTCCTCATATCCTAAGTCTGCTAACTTAGGATTACCTACCATTAAATCTCGTGTGATCATTGTCATTTTTATGTTCATCTTTAAGTCTTCATCTTTTTGCTCTTCTGTACGCTTATTTTTCTCCGAATTAATATCTTCTCCAAATACTGCTTTTTGTTTTACCCATTTATACGCTTTTTCAAATTCTTCTTTATCATATATTTCTTCATTTATTCGTCGTATTAACTCTGTCATGTCGACATACTCGTTTCGCATGCCTAGATATTCTTGAAAAAAGCCTTCATCGACCATGCTACCAGCTATCCCCATTGAAACAGATCCTATCGATAGGTACGATTTGTCTTTTAAGGTCGCTACTACAAGGCCCCCTTTAACAAAGCGTAACAGTTTCTCTTGGACATCAGCTGGTATCGTATTGTCCTCGATATCTTGAACATCTCTACCGTAAATACCAAAGGCGGGAATTCCTTTCTGATTATGTGCAGCAAGCACTGCTGCTAAATAGACAGCACCAGGACGCTCTGTCCCGTTAAATCCCCATATAGCATTCGGTCGATTCGGATTCATATCCATTGTTTCAGAACCATAGCACCAACACGGTGTAACCGTAATTGTTACTCCTACATTTTCCTTATCAAATTTCGCTTTTGCTAACGCAGCTTCAGCTACACCACCAATACATGTATCAGCAATAACGGTCTCAATCGGACTTCCATTATTGTATGTTAGATTAGCCGATAAAAATTCAGCTACAGATTTTGCCATATTCATTGTCTTTTCTTCTAAAGATTCTCGGACACCCTTTCTTCTTCCATCAATTGTTGGACGAATCCCAACTTTCGGCATCTCTCCAATTAGGCGCTGATTTTTCATTTATTATTCCTCCCAAAATTGTATTATTTCATTCTATAACCTTTAAAAATTGCTGATATGCGGTCTCCCATCCGGCACTATCTGTAGGTTGATAATGTTGAATAGGAAAGGAACGCTCAACAACTTCTCTTGCCTCCTGTAAATTTTTCATTTCCCCTAATGCTATCCATTGACCGATTGCATTACCAATAGAGCTAGATTCGACGGGTCCCGCCAATACATCAAGGGTTGTAGCATTAGCAATCAATTGACATAGATGCTCATTACGTGTAGCGCCACCAGCCATATGTATGCGCTTTAATTTTATTCCAGTTAACGTTTCAAGGCGTTTGATAACTAAGAAGTAATGGAATGCGAGGCTTTCCAATATACAACGAATAATTTGGCCTCTTGTTTCCGGAATCTTTTGGTTTGTGTCTCGACAATAATCTTGAATCGCTTCTACCATATTAAGAGGATTAAAGAATCGTTCGTCGTCTGGATTAATATAAGAATAGAATGGTTGTGCCTGTTCGAATAAGCGATTCTCTTCTTCATAATCTGTTGCTATTCCCTCACGTTCCCAAACGATACGGCATTGTTGCAGTAACCACATTCCCATCATGTTTTTCTGAAGACGATACGTGCCTTCCATCGTACCTTCATTTGTAAATCCCCACGTCATAGCTTGCTCTTCTGTTACTGGCTTTTCTACAGGAATGCCTATTATTACCCAAGTTCCACAGCTCATAAAAATAGAGTGATGGTCTTTCAGTGGTAAAGCCGCTAAAGCACATGCTGTGTCATGGCCCGGTACATTAATGACTTTTATTGGATCTATTTGCAATTCATCATTAATAACTGGTAAAGTCTCACCAGCTATTGTAATTGGTTGAGCTATCGGTGCTAATATTTTTCTGTCTATTTGTAGAAAATCTAGGATGGATGAATCCCAATCTGTTGATTGAGGATCTAATAGTTGAGTTGTTGTACTGATTGTGAATTCGTTGTTTTTTTCTCCACAGAAGAAGTAAGCTAGTAGATTAGGCATCAGTAACAATTGATCTGCCATTTCTAATAGGTGAGGGTGTTCTGTTTTCATTGTAAATAATTGAAAAAGTGTATTGATTGGTGCTGTTTCTACGCCTGTTTTTTGAAATAAGCTTTCTGAGGTGATATTTTGTAGAGCGCGCTCCATTCCCATTTTGTTTTTTGGGTTTCGATAGCTATACGGGTTAGCAAGTAATTCTCCATTAGAGGCTAATAAGCCAAAATCTACACCCCATGTATCAATTCCCATACTTTCTACCTTGTGCCCTTGTTGAACGCTAGTACGTATTGCTGTTTTCATTTGTGTAAATATGTTCAAAACGTCCCAATAATAATTATTAGTCACAGAGACAGCTAGATTCGTAAATCGGTATATTTCTTTCGTATACATTTTTTCCCCATCAAAACTATTGAGTATTAACCTTCCGTTTGATGCTCCAATATCGAAGGCCCATACGCTTTTCATAAAATCCCTACTTTCTAAGAGATTATTGTGATTCTTTTAATAGCTTTGCACGAAATTTTTCACTCGATAAATTTTTAAGATCGGAGCATTCATTTTCTGTAAGTATCCTTGGTTCGCCTACAGAACTAGAAATAGTGTATACTTTTGCAGCTTCTTCCGTTAATTGCATAAAGAAATACGCTTCCTTCATTGAGGTTCCAACCGTTAATACACCATGATTGCGCATAACGACTACGTCTGTTTCATGAATAACATCTCCTACAGCGTCCGCTAGAATGTTGGTGGTAGGAATCATATAGTCTAGGTATTTGATATTTTTTATCATAGCGGGAAAATCAGGAAACATGCTGGGAATTTCTTTTCCAGTTGAGGAAACTCCGACCGAATAGCTAGGGTGTGCATGTAATACAGAATTGATATCATCCCTCTTTCGAAAACATTGTAAATGCATATGAAGCTCGGAGGATGGTTTTAATTCACTTAATACTTCACCTGTAGCAATGTTAACTTTTACCCAATCCTCATCTTGAATATCCTGTAAGTCAAAACCACTTGGCGAAATATACATATAGTCTCCATCACGCATACTTAGATTTCCGCCAGCTCCCACAACCAGTCCAGAAGTAACCAACTTCTTACCGTACTCACTTAGGATAGTTTTTACATTTTCCATTAAGAAAGCCTCCTCTAAATTAGATAGATTTTAGTAAAGAACACCTTTTTTTAATATAATATTTCCATAAAGTGCTTTCTCGGATGTAGCGACAATTGCATATGCTGCTTTAGCTTTTTCATAGAAAGTAAAACGTTCTTCATAGTTAATTTGGTTGGGTTCTACATCTAACTTTTTAAAAATGCCTTTATAAACATTCCAAATTTCTGGCTCCATTTCCGTTTTATCATCTACTACTTGCATAAGTGTAATTGGCTTCTCTACAAATGTATCTACTGGAAATAGGGTTAGGATTGCTTTTAAAAGATCCGATGCTTGATGCCCATCACACCGAACGAGACGGCTAGCTAAACGTGCTGCAGGGAAATTACCATCTGCAATAACAAGTTCATCTCCATGCCCCATCTCATGCAAAATTTTTAAAAGCTCTGGAGAAATGACATCAGGTATGTTCCTTAGCATGGTTAGACACTCCTATTCTTCTATTCTCTGAGTAGACTTACGTATATGAATATCAGGGGGTAAAATAACCTTTCTTGATTGCTCGAGCCCGTCATTCTCTAATCGTTCAACCAAATATTGTAAAGAGATTTTTCCGAACTCAGTAGCCGGCTGTGCTGCAACAGTAAAGAAAGGGTCAAAATATTCCACTGGCTCTATCTCATCAAAGCAAACGATAGACACATCCTCCGGAACGCGAAGATTCATTTGTCTTAATGATTGAATAACACTTATTGCAATAAAGTTATTAGAGGCAAATATTGCAGTAGGGCGTTTGTCTTCGTCTAAAGACATGAGCTTTTCTACAATGCTATGTGCAGCATGAGGCTCCATACTACGGAAATCGAACTCGGATATATAATTTTCATGGATTGGTAGGTCATTCAGTTTTAATGTTTCTACATATCCTCGTTCTCTCTCTCGGGAAGTTGATATATTTCTAGGACCATTTACTAACGCTATATTCTTGTGGCCATAGTCTATTAAATGCCGGACCAACTCTCTACTGCCTTTATAACTGTCCCCTAGCACGCAATCTCCTTCAAATCCCTCAACAGTACGGTCTAACAAAACGGTTGGAATATTATGTTGATTCAAACGTTCTACATGCTTCAAGCTTTCATCATTAGTAGGGGTCATAATAACTCCATCTACACGAGCAGAGATCATCATATCTGTATAGCTTTTTTCCTTTTCAAAGTCCTCATCGGTATTCGCTAACAAGATACGATACCCTGTTTCCATAGCCTTTGCCTCTGCTCCCCTAGCGACTTTAGCAAAGAAAGGGTTTGTTATATCGGTTAAAATTAATCCTAATGTTTTTGTTTGGTTTGAGGTTAAACTTCTCGCAGCCTCGTTTGGAATATATCCGAGCTCTTTAATAGCCTTTTCTACTTTTTCTCTAGTTGCCACCCGGATATTCCCCGAATTATTTATTACTCTTGAAACAGTCATTGGCGATACTTTTGCTTTTTTTGCTATATCGTAAATAGTTACCAAGTTCATCTACCTCTTTTTTTGTTGTCATACTCGAATATTTATATGTATATGATAGCGGTAACATAATTATTTTGCAAGAGATTTTTCTTTATTTTATTTTACATGTAAATTAAAAGCCTTATACATTAAGGTTTTACCTATATAACAATCGCTAGAAGTAGAAAAACGATAAAATACATTGTTGACACCTCTAAACCGTTATGCTATTTTTATGTTACCGATAACTGAAAGCGTTATCAAAAAGCGAGTTACTCTGTTTTATTAAAAGTAGATCTTTCATTTGGTTCCGATTAAAAAAAGGAAAGGAGTCTAATTCATGACGAAAAAGATATTAGAGATGAAAAATATATCTAAATCTTTCCCTGGTGTTAAAGCCTTATCCAATGTCCAGTTGGATTTATATGAAGGAGAGGTATTAGCTCTCGTAGGAGAAAATGGAGCCGGTAAATCCACCTTAATGAAAATTTTAACCGGTATCTACCAGAAAGATGAAGGTTCTATTATTTATAATCATGAGGAAATCTCTCCGAAGAATACAAAAGAAGCTCAGGAAATGGGAATCAATATTGTTCACCAGGAACTGAACCTGATGCCTGACCTGACCGTAGCTGAGAATATTTTTATTGGTCGAGAGCCACGTGATTCATTAAATTTCTTTATTAATAGCAAGAAATTAAATACTAAGACCGAAAAACTACTTCATCGTTTAAATATTAAACTTGATCCACAAACTAAAATTTCTGATTTAACGGTTGCCAAACAACAAATGGTTGAAATTGCAAAAGCATTATCCTTTCGTGCCAAGATATTAATTATGGATGAACCAACTGCCGCTCTCACAGATAAAGAAATAGACACGTTATTTGAGTTAATTGAACGGCTGCGGAAGGATGGGGTAGGTATTATTTATATCTCCCATCGTATGGAGGAACTAAAACGAATAACAAATAGAATTACGGTGATGCGTGATGGAGAATACATTGATACACTTCCCACAGCCGGAACAGAAATTAGTAAAGTGGTGTCACTTATGGTTGGTAGAGAAGTAACCATTAATAAAAAGGTTTCCGATCCAGAGAAGTTTAGAGATGTTGTTTTAGAGGCCAATCGTCTTAATAACCAGTTTATCAAGGACGTGTCCTTTCAACTAAAAAAAGGCGAAATACTTGGATTTGCTGGTTTAGTAGGAGCAGGACGAACAGAAATGGCTCGGGCTATCTTTGGAGCTGACCCTTATACAGGTCGCATTATAATCCATGGAACAGAAGTAAAGATAAAGCAACCTGTTGATGCTGTTCGTTACGGTATTGGCTACTTATCAGAAGATCGAAAACAATATGGTTTGATGCTAGACATGACAGTAAAAGAAAATATCGTAATTTCTTCATTGAATAACTATACAACGACTTCTATTGTAAAACCCCAACAAATAAAAAAAGCTGCTGAACACTACTCATCCCTATTAAAGATTAAAACACCTAATGTTAATCAACGTGTGAAACTATTATCCGGTGGTAATCAACAAAAGGTAATCATCGCAAAATGGTTGCTTAAGAATTCCGAGATTTTAATTTTTGATGAACCAACTCGTGGGATTGATGTAGGTGCTAAACAAGAAATATATGACTTATTGGAGCAACTTGCAAACCAAGGGAAATCCATCATTATGATTTCTTCTGAGTTACCAGAAATATTACGTCTTAGTGATCGCATAATTGTCATGAACGAAGGACGTATCACTGGAGAATTAATAAGTAAGGAAGCAACTCAGGAGAAAATTATGAGTCTAGCAACAATGCAATAAATATATATTGGAGGAGTGGGAATCCATGACAGATATAGCTGTTAATAACGAAGAAAAAAAGGAGAAATTATTTCGTGGCACATCAGCATTACAGCAAATATTAGCGTTTGCTAGTTTAATACTTCTGATTATCTTTTTTTCTGTTGCTTCCGAACACTTTTTAACTTGGTCTAATATTGAAGGGATTTTGTTGTCTACTACTGTCATTGGTATTTTAGCCTTAGGTACCACATTCGTTATTATAACTGGCGGTATTGACTTATCCATTGGTACAGGTATGACATTAACCTCGGTGATGACAGGCGTATTCATTGTATTTCTAGGTTTACCTATCATTGTTGGTATTATTGGCGGTGTTCTAGTTGGCGCTCTAATTGGATTTGTATCAGGTTTTTCCGTATCTATACTTAGAATTCCACCATTCATTGCGACATTGGCAATGATGATGATTGCAAAAGGGTTATCTCTTGTAATCTCAGGAGCTTCACCTATTTATTTCACGGATATCGAAGGATTTAACCAAATAGCTTTAGGTAACGTAGTATCGTCCATCTCCATTCCTAACGCCGTTCTTATCTTCTTTATTATGGTGATTATTGGTTGGATTCTATTATCAAAAACTATCGTAGGAAGATACACATTTTCTATAGGTAGTAATGAAGAAGCTACCAGATTATCAGGAATTAACGTTAAAAAGTGGAAGATTATAATCTACACAATTGCTGGTAGTTTCACAGGTATTGCTGGGGTTCTTATGGCTTCTCGATTAAATTCCGCTCAACCATCATTGGGCATGGGTTATGAGTTAGAAGCAATTGCTGCAGTTGTTATTGGAGGTACATCTTTAAGTGGCGGAAAGGGGTCCTTAATTGGCACAATGATTGGTGCACTAATTATGAGTGTTCTAACGAACGGTCTACGTATCATGTCTATTCCTCAAGAATGGCAGACAGTCGTTGTAGGAATTGTAATCCTTCTTGCGGTTTACATAGATATGCTACGCAAAAAAGGTGCATAACTAACCATTTTGTAATAACTCACATTTTGAGTTATATATAAATTTTATAAAGGGGAGTATAAAATGGCTAAGAAATTATTTTTACCTTTTGTAATTGTCATTCTGTCTTTTGTATTTTTGGCTGCATGTGGTAGCGACACAACGAATGAAGGTAGTGATTCTGCTCCTGATACAGACGATTCAGAACAAGAAACCACCGATAATGAAACAGAAGCTGAGGATGGAGACAAACCTTATATTGCTATTGTGTCAAAAGGTTTCCAGCACCAATTCTGGCAAGCAGTACAAAGTGGTGCAGAAAGAGCAGCGGAAGAATTTGACGTAGAAATTACATTTGAAGGTCCAGATAATGAATCTCAAATTGATAAGCAGATTGAGATGCTTCAGGCAGCGTTAGATAGAAATCCTGATGCCATAGGATTTGCAGCACTAGATTCTCAAGCAGCTGCGCCTCTATTAGAAACAGCTGATTCACGAGGCATTCCAATAGTAGCCTTTGACTCCGGGGTCGAGA
This sequence comes from Gracilibacillus halotolerans, assembly GCF_014206945.1. GTDB lineage: Bacteria > Bacillota > Bacilli > Bacillales > Amphibacillaceae > Gracilibacillus > Gracilibacillus halotolerans. Next base: position 11,184 of record NZ_JACHON010000023.1, on the reverse strand, counting down.
GCGATATTCCAGTTACAACCGCATCGACAGACAATTATGCAGCAGCGGCTGAAGCAGCTCATCGAATGGCAGAATTAATAGAAGAAAAAGGGAAAGTAGCGCTAATCGTTCACGATCAAGTATCCGTAACAGGTGTAGAGCGACGTGATGGTTTTGTCGATACTATAAATGATGAATATCCAGATATTGAAATCGTTGATACTCAGTATGGTGGTGGGGACCATTTGGAATCTACCAACCTAGCTAAGACCATCATTCAAGCACATCCAGACTTAGCCGGTATTTATGGTTCAAATGAAGGGTCTGCAATTGGTGTAGTAAATGCGATTACGGAATTAGGCAAACAAGAAGAAATTGTAATCATTGGTTTTGATTCAGGAAAACAACAGATAGACGCCATCAAAAATGGAGTAATGAATGGTGCGATTACACAAAATCCTGAAGGCATCGGATATGAAACGGTTAAAGCAGCAGTAGAAACACTGAACAACAAAGAAGTCGAAAAGAGTATCGATACAGGATATTTCTGGTATGACAAGGACAATATAGATAGCGATGAAATACAGGCCGCTATTTATGAATAATTTTGAGACTTTTTATAGATGCACATAGAGTGAATGAGTCTGAGATATTTTATCAATAGTAGGAATCGAACGGTTTGTTGAAATCAGTTTGATTCCTTCTTTTTTTTATTATTACTTTCGAGAAAACACTTCGCTTTATTTTAAGTGAAATCTAGTAAAATCATTCTTAAATTTAAATTGAGATTTTTGTTATCTATTAACTAGTCCTTTAATAAGATAAATAGTAATATTATTTAATAGAAGTGACCTGGTAGAGGAATATTCACTTGGTATAACAAAAAGGGTCCTTTTTCTAGGAGTGATGCTCATGGGAAGGTAAAACTACAACGTTTTCTAAATAAGTTAATAATCAAGTATCTGACGTTTTCCATGTGTCATCGCTTAGAAACGGACACATGAGGACGCAATAATTTTTGTAAAACCAGGAGGTGAAATCCTTGTATCTATAAGGTAGGTACAGGGATATTATTTGGATATTGTTAATTTGCTTTTGGTTGCTATATTGATTCTGATGACAGCATTCTTTGTAGCAACCGAATTTGCGATCGTGAAGGTACGATCAACAAGGATAGATTATTTAGTCGATAACGGGAATAAACGTGCATTACCTGCTCAAAAGATTTTAAACAATTTAGATGGTTATTTATCCGCTTGTCAATTAGGGATAACCGTTACAGCATTAGGACTAGGTTGGTTAGGTGAACCGACTATTATGAGGTTGTTAAATCCTGTTTTTGAAAGTATTGGATTGAATCCAACCATAGGCTCGGTTATTTCATTTATTATTGCTTTCGCTACTATCACTTTTTTACACGTGGTAATCGGGGAGCTTGCACCGAAAACCGTTGCAATTCAAAAGGCAGAGGAAGTTACGTTGCTTTTAGCAAGACCGTTAATTTTCTTTTATAATGTGATGTATCCATTCATATGGTTATTAAATGGGTCGGCACGCCAATTTATTCGTTTGTTTGGATTTAAACCTATCAATAATCATGAGGCTGCTCACTCAGAAGAAGAGTTACGATTAATTCTATCCGAAAGCTATGAAAGTGGCGAAATTAATCAAGCAGAAATGACATATGTTACGAATATATTTGAATTCGACGAACGATTAGCTAAGGAAATTATGAAGCCAAGAACCGAAATGATTTGTATCTATAAAGAGGACAGTTTCGATGAAATTTATGAAATTGTTCACGATGGACAGTTTACAAGGTACCCTGTGGCTCATAACGACAAAGATAATATCGTTGGATTAATTAATATTAAGGAAATCCTAACTGAACGATATGAAGATGAAAATGAGTTCTCAATCGATAATTATATTCGTCCGATTATTCACGTTTCAGAAGCAACTCCTATAAAACAACTTCTACTGAAGATGCAAAAGGACCAAATTCACATGGCTATTGTAAATGATGAATATGGTGGAACTGCAGGTCTAGTGACGGTAGAGGATATTTTAGAAGAGATTGTTGGAGAAATACGTGATGAATTTGATGTTGATGAAGTTCCTCTAATTGAAGAACAAGACAATCATACCTATATCGTTTCTGGTAGATTACAAATTGAAGAATTAAATGATGTCCTGGGAATTGAGTTAGAAAATGAAGATATTGATACAATTGGTGGATGGATTTTCGCACAGCAACTAGATGTGAAAGTAGGTACTCTTATTGAAGCTCAAGGATACCAATTTATCGTAGAAGAAATCAATGGCTATCAAATTGTAAGAATAAAAGTTATTAAAACTGTAGAACCTGAAACAATTACAGAGTAACAATCATATATCTGTATATCCCCCTTAACAGACAAGGAATTTCCTATTAGTTAAGGGGTTTTCTATAGTGTTTTTTAAATCAGGGTCTACTAGATTAGGATATTAAATAGATACTGTCTGTAATTTATGTACTGATAGAAAGATAATTATAGTATTCTCCGAGGTTGGGGGATCATCTAAACGATAACAACCACCTCACGATTATTCATTGAGGTGGTTGCAAAAATATTACGATTCTCTAAAAAACTGTACGTTATCTACGTTAATCCAACTGTTTGGATTTCCGTCTGTCCAAAATCCGATTTCTGCTTGTCCATTTGTTACTTGAATATTTGGTATCGTTACTTGCGTCCATTGATCCGTAATTGGAATATCTATGTTTAACTCATATCCCCCATAATCTTTTATATACATTTTATTCGAGTTAAATCCGTCACTGCTTTTCACCCTAGCTTGCAGTGTATACATTCCGTTGGCAATACCATACTTCGTTTGATAAGTGCTAACTTGGTATGCAGCTTCACTCCAATGCGATAATTTATAACTACCCATAAATCCATTATCCTCAACATAATTCACTTTCTGACTATTCGAAGACCACGTATCCCATCCAAATGGTTGATAACTAAATTCATTCGCTTCAAATCCTGGGTTAGAAAGGAGATTAATACCTGTTTCCTCTGATGCATCGCTAAACGCATCTATCGCCAATGTATATTGCAACGTATTGTTTGTAACAACTCTAGTTGCACCTAGAGCGTATTGATCAGGAAGAACGCTCGAATTAGCTTGAGGTTCCCAGTAAAAGACTCCTAATCCTTTTCCATTAGGTACTGAATCCACCGCATTAATTGTTTCTTTTATCGTCCAGTAAGATTCCTCAGGACTGACATCTTCTCCACCTACTTCCACAACCATAACTTCTTTATCGTAACGTGAAACCATATCATTTAAGTTATACTCTAGATCATCTACCAATTCCCAATATGGTTCACCTGCCCAATAAGGGTAGAACGACATTCCGATAACATCTGTCTTCCCACCATTTTGAAAAAATTGGTCAAACCACCATCGAAACAAACTATTATCATCTCCGTCTGCTAAGTGGGTTATAACTTTAATAGATGGATTCACATCTTTTACAGCATCGTATCCACTATTGAGTAATGCAGTGAGTTGTCCAAAATTATTAGTACTCCCACTAGGATGTAGAATGCCTGTATTTATTTCATTCCCAACTTGGACCCACTTTGGTGTTATTCCATATTGCCCTAGTTCAGTTAATACATCCAAAGTGTGACTATAAACAGACGCTTGTAACTGATTGAAATTATGCGATTCCCATGCTGACGGTTTGTATTGATGACCTGGATCAGCAAATACATCACTATAGTGGAAATCTACCATGACATCCATTCCAAGAGCCTTTGCTCTTTGTGCCGCTTCAATTACACCGTTCTTATCACTATACCCAAGCATCGTCCATGTTGTTCCATCTTTTAACCAGTAATAATTGGATGGTGGATTAACAAAAACCCTTAATCTAACAGCATTTATTCCATGCTCTTTCAAGATTTGCAGGGGATCCTGCTGAACACCAAAATCATCCAACCATTTTACTCCTTCATCTTCCAACTGCTTCATCCAACCAATGTCAGCTCCTAAAGCAAAATTAGAATTCGCTTCTATTTCTTTAGATAAAGCAAAGAACAATATAACGAATGAACTGAAACCAATAAGTAAAAACCTTATTAAATGTTTTCTTTTCCTCATTAAATCCCTCCTTCGCATTGTTACGTTAAATTATAAAGTCATTTGCTTATTCCCTGTATATAAGAATTCACTGAAACTATATAATATTTTGAAACAAATATGTTTTTATTCTATTTAAATTATATATTTACATATATTTACATATATTTACAATAAGAAACGGATAGTTTTCTTGTTGCTCACTATCTTTTCAGTTCGTTTAACTCTAATACTAAGTTTCATATTATTATATCTATTTATAAAAATGTTATATTTCACCCTGCTGTAAGCGTTATTATAATTAAGGTGTAATGGTAAAATATTAGATTATAAAACGGAGGGGTCAAAATTGAAAAAACTCATATTGGGAATTAGCTTAGTCGTTTTATTTGTAGCTGGATGTTCCAATGATAGTACAGATGGAGGTAAGGATTCTAGTAAGAAGGAAAATGTAGATGTTACGATTTGGGCAACGAACATTAATGTACCTGTTTTAGAAAAGGCAGCAGAGCTTTATAAAGAGGATCACCCTGAATTTAATTTAAATGTAGAAGAAATGAACAATGATGATATTCGTTCCAAAATGACTGCAGGTCTTCAATCAGCAGGACAAGGTTTACCTGATGGTGCGCTACTCGTAGATGATGGTATCACTGGATATGTAACCAACTTCTCAGATACATTTGCTAATATTACAGAGCTAGGTTTCGATGAACACGAAGATCAATTTCCTCAATATAAAATGGACAGTGTATCTTATGAGGGGGACATGTATGCCATACCTTTCGATGCCGGTCCAGTTGGTGTATTTTATCGGGCAGATTTATTTGAAGAAGCAGGGGTTAATGCGGAAGACATTAAAACATGGAATGACTACTTTGAGGCTGGAGAAAAGATTAAAGAGGTAACTGGGGCTAATATGTTAAGTTTTGACTCCAATGACTCAACAGTTTACACCATTTTAATGAGCCAGCAGGGGAAAGGTTATTTTGAACAGGATGGAACGAGCAATATGGATAGTGAAGTATCTATAGAAACGGCATCCGTGTTTTCAGAAATGGCTGAAAGAGATATTATATTCCGTGCACCTGGTTGGAATGCTTGGGTTGCATCTTTAGTAGATAGTCAAACAGCAACTGCCATAACAGGAGCATGGTTAATCGGGACATTAGAACAACAGGTCCCCGATCAATCTGGTAATTGGGCAGTAATGCCACTACCTTCCTTCGAAGGAAGCGATAGCCGCTCTGCAAACCAGGGTGGAAGTTCCTTCTCTATCTTTGAAAGCAGTGATAACAAAGAAGAACTGTATGACTTTCTAGTATTCTTTGCTACAAGTACTGAAGTTCAAGAGCTTGCTATGGAAGGTGGTTTATTCCCTAGTTATCTACCTGTCTATGAATCAGACTTATTCGCTGAGCCTGTGGAGTACTTTAACAATGAGCCTGTGTGGGAATTCTTTGCGGAAGAAATGACGAAGATTCCATCTGTTTTCTATACAGAGCATGACTCACTTGGACGTGACGAAGCAGTCAAGGTACAAGCTGAAGTTCTTGAAGGAACAGATCCTGAACAATCTGTTTCTGATGCCAACGGAAGAATAGAAAATAGAATCAATTAAACAAGTTGGTAAATGTACAGTAGCTTGCTGTACATTTACCATTTAGAACATTAACTTGGGAAAAAAGTCAGAAAAGATGGAGTGATAGTATGTCATATTCTAAATGGACACCATATTTATTTTTAGCGCCTGCGTTAATTTTGTTTCTCGCTTTTACGATATATCCAATTTTTGCATCATTTGTATTAAGTTTTCAGACTCTTGATGCTGGTTCCTATATTTTTGTCGGGTTAGACAATTACATTCGGCTTCTTAATGATACAGTCTTCGGTAAAGCCATTCTTAATACGATTATTATACTGGTAGTCCAAGTACCAATTATGTTATTCCTAGCTTTAGTACTTGCGAATGCGCTCAATAATCAGCTATTAAAATTACGCGGTTTCTTTCGTGTAGGATTCTTCTTACCTGCTGTAACGTCTTTAGTGGCGTATTCCATATTGTTTAGTATCATGCTCCAAGATGCTGGAATTATTAATCAGTTTCTAGGGTTTTTCGGCATTGGTCCAATTAGCTGGCTATCTAGCTCGTTCTGGGCGAAGGCATCTATTATTCTAGCTATGACATGGAGATGGACTGGATATAATATGGTCATATATTTAGCTGCCATGCAAAATATTCCGAATGAATTATATGAGGCTGCCTCATTGGATGGTGCTGGGAAATTGAAGCAATTTTTACACATTACGATTCCCAACTTAAAGCCTGTCATCCTGTTCACTGCCATTATATCGACCATATCAACACTACAGCTTTTTGATGAACCATACAACTTAACAAATGGCGGCCCTGCAGATGCTACGATGACACTTGGCCTCTATATTTATAACAATGGTTTCCGATATTTCGATTTTGGCTATGCTTCTGCCGTTGCTTATGTTGTTGTCATAATGGTAGCTATACTTTCTTATTTCCAACTAAAGGTATCGGGGGATCAATAATATGATACAGAAGCAAATTAAAAAAATAGTGCAATATGTACTTTTAATTATTTTCTTTATTATTTCAGTATTTCCTTTTTATTGGATGTTTGTCGGTTCTACGAATCATACGAGTAAAATGTTCACGAATCCACCAACGCTGACTGTTGGAAGTCAATTAATGGAGAATTTGACGAATTTAAATAATTCGGTTGGAATATGGCGAGTCTTGTTTAATTCACTTTTCGTTTCTTTAACCTATGTTGTACTGGCTTTAGCTGTGTGTACCTTGGCTGCATATGCTTTATCAAAGTTTGAATTCAAGGGTAGAAACGCAATTTTTATTACCTTTCTGTTGTCCATGATGATCCCTTATCAGGCAACTTTAATTCCTTTATTTCAATTATTTTCTGAATTGGGCTTATTAAATACTTACTTTGCATTAATAGCACCACAGCTTTGTTATCCGTTTGCTATTTTTCTAATGAGACAGAACTTCTTAGCCTTTCCCACAGCATTAATCGAAGCAGCTCGTATCGACGGAGCAGGAGAATTAAAAATTTTCTTTAGTATCGTTTTACCATCCATGAAACCAGCTTTAGCCGCAACTGCTATTTTTCTCTTTATGATGCAGTGGAATAATTTTATGTGGCCACTCGTTGTACTATCTAGCCAAGATATGTATACATTTCCGGTTGCATTATCTAGCTTAATTGGCTTTTCTATTATCGACTATGGTCAGGTGATGGTTGGAATATCAATTGCTACTGTTCCCATTATTATCTTCTTCTTAGTTCTACAGAAACACTTTATTGCTGGAATGCTTGGTAGCGCAGTGAAGTAAAATATTAAAAAATATAGGAGAATAAATCTAATGATTCATAAAAAAATGCCAATTTATACGAAGACTAAGGAATTTCTCCATGGTGGAGACTATAGCCCTGATCAATGGTTGGACATGCCAGAGGTCATTACAGAGGATTTTCGATTAATGCAGTTATCAGGTTGTCAAACGTTCTCCGTTAGTATTTTCGGATGGAGCGCGCTTGAACCCACGGAAGGAAATTACCAATTCGAATGGCTAGATTCTATTATTAACGGCTTGGAACAGATAGGAGCTTACGTTATTTTATCAACCCCAAGTGGAGCAAGACCTGCATGGTTATCAAAAAAATACCCGGAAGTATTGAGGGTAGGAGCTAATCGCCAACGCAATCTTCATGGAAAGAGGCACAATCATTGTTTTACTTCTCCATTCTATCGTCAAAAAACAAAGAAGATTAATCATCTATTGGCAGAAAGATATGGCGAGCGTGACCACATATTAGGATGGCATGTGTCTAATGAGTATAGTGGTGATTGTCACTGTGATTTATGCCAAGACGCCTTTCGTTTATGGTTACAAAAAAAATATCAACATGATTTAGATCGGCTAAACAAAGCCTGGTGGACACCTTTTTGGAGTCATACATTTAGTGACTGGTCCGAAATAGAATCTCCTGCCCCACACGGTGAAGATTCTATTCATGCCCACAATCTTGATTGGAAGCGATTTGTTACCGATCAAACGATTGATTTTTATAAAAATGAAATTAAACCATTAAGGAATATCACTCCTCATCTACCTGTAACGACAAACTTTATGGGTGATTACCCACATATGGGACCGTTCACTGGCCTAGATTACAATAAGTTTGCGGAGCATGTAGATATCGTTAGCTGGGACGCCTACCCAGCTTGGCATAATAATTGGCAATCAACAGCTGATCTTGCTTCCGATGTCGCATTCGTTCATGATTTATACCGCTCTATCAAAAATGGGCAACCTTTTCTCATTTTAGAAAATACACCAAGCTTAGTGAATTGGCATCAAGTTAATAAACCAAAACGCCCGGGCATGCATTTATTATCCGCTTTGCAATCTATTGCTCATGGATCTGATTCCGTTCTGTACTTCCAATGGCGAAAGAGTAGAGGTTCCTTCGAGAAATTCCATGGTGCAGTAGTAGATCACTTTCAAAAAGGGGCAGATCAGACACGAGTGTTTCAAGAAATAACAAAGCTTAGTGAAACGATGAAAAAAATAACTCCTGTAAAAGGAAGAGAGAAACCAGCAAAGGTAGCGATTATATATGATTGGGAGAATCAATGGGCGATAGACGACGCAGCTGGACTAAAAATGGACAAGAAAGAATATATCAAAACATGCCAGTCCATATATAAGTCTTTCTGGAAGAAGGGAATTTCCGTTGATATTATTTCTCTCTCTAAAGATATTTCCCAGTACAACATAGTTATTGCACCAATGTTATATATGATTAAGGCTAGCTATCAAGAGAAGATAGATTGCTTTGTCAAAAATGGTGGGTCCTTTGTTTCTACTTATTGGAGCGGGATTGTGGATGAGAATGATTTATGCTTTTTGGATGGATTTCCAGGTCCTTTGAAAGATATTTTAGGGATATGGGTAGAAGAAATAGACTCTCTTTATGATGGAGAAGAGAACCGAGTAATATTCTCAAATCAGATTGCCCCGTTAAAAGAAAGTTATCGTGCATTTGACTATTGTGAAGTTATTCATTTAACAACCGCGCAGGTTTTAGCTGTTTATGAATCTGATTATTACCAAGCAAAACCAGCTGTTACGATGAATGAGCATGGTAAAGGAAAAGCTTATTATATTGCATCTCGTAATGAACAGTCGTTCCAAGACGATTTCTTTCATTATTTAATGCGGGAACACGATATTACACCTCCATTAAAAGGAATTATTCCTGAAGTTGTAAGTGTTCAGCAACGAGGGGAGCATCTGTTTGTTATGAATTTTAATGAGGATAAAAGTAATTTAACACTAGAAGAAGATTCATTTATTGATTGTATTTCCGGAAACAAAGTAAAGCGAAAGATAGAGTTGGAACCATATGAAGTAATTGTTTTAGAAAAAAGAATCTGAATTGACAGATTCTTTTTTCTACTTATCTACTCTTATTAATCCTTATTGTATAATGTTATATATAATGAAAACTATGGTGAGGAAAGGAGGGTGTAAATGGTAGAGATTAAAAGGAGATACGTATTCTCTGTTTCTGAGAAGTCATTGCCTTTATATATTGAGAGTATTGGATATAATCCACAGGAGGAGGACTTTGCGAGACCAGAAGGCTACCCATATTATCATTGGCTCCAAACGGTTAAAGGAGAGGGTACGTTTATATTTAACAATGAAGAATATCGATTACCAGTAGGCCATGGTATTTTGCTATTACCATTTACTCCGCATTCTTATTTCTCAGAGGGCAGTCGTTGGTCTACTATTTATATGACTTTTTCAGGTGCAGCTGTAGAAGAAATTATGACTTCTTTTGATATACATCATACCAATGTCTATTCTGATAAAAAAGATTATCCCGTACTTTCTAACATTGTTCATAAGATTATGGATAATATTGATGATAGCTCCGAGTTCTCCAGGCTAGACTCCTCAGAGTATTTATTTAGCTACATGATTGCCTTGAAAAAATATGGTGATGTAGAAAAACAACAATCCTTATCCCAATACTACGATAAAATTCGCCCATTAGTAAATTGGCTAGAGGACCATTATGCAGAAGATATCGGCCTGCAAGACATGGCAAATCGCATGAATATGAGCTCACAATACTTAACAAGACTGTTTCAGCAAACTCTAAAAATGAGCCCTTACACATTCTTAGTGCAGTTAAGAATTCGGGAAGCAAAGAAGAAAATATTAACCCACCCAGAAGTACCTTTACGTGAGATAGCAGAACAAGTGGGATTTCATGATGTCAGCCATTTTATAGCAACCTTTAAACGTTTAGAAGGCTTTACTCCAAAGAAATACTCAAAACTGTTTAATCAAACTTAACAGAATATTCATGGATATTAGGATCTTCTAATATCCTTTTCATTTGAATAATTTTCGTATGGTTGATTCGGTTACAATTTGGTAAATGTCGTTGTAGAAAAGGGACAATCTCTTCAATATATTCATCTACTTTTTGTTTTTTTGAATCTTCTGGCATAGTTAATTGAACCGTCACATTAACTTCACATTCGATTGCACGGTTTTTAGGGTTAATTGTAGGCTCATTGATATGGACTAATTCTTGTAGTTGTATTTTACTCTTGTCAGTTTGGGCCAAGATATGTTTAACCGCTTTCAAGTGTTCTTGAAAAGTAGAAAGACGTAATACAAATTCTGCATGGGTGATGACCTCAATCATCAAGTGCCACCTCCAAGAATATAGAATTCCAACTAGTACTATTATATCACTATCTGAAAAAATAGACAGGTTAATTTATCCTTTTGAAAGACTCATGACCATTTTGACAGAGCCCCCCATTTCTTACAAGTCTATGCGCAAACAATGTAAACAGTATATTTATGCCGCAGAATTAAAAATTAGATACATGAAGCTATTTCATAATTAGCTATTCTAAAAATGTTTAAAGTATCCCTAAGAGAAAAATGGGATTTTTAAAAATTTAATACTACGAACTTTGTTG
>NZ_JACHON010000022.1 GCF_014206945.1 Gracilibacillus halotolerans | reverse complement strand
TTAATATATTTTTCTTCATACTATAAAGATACCACAGTCATAAAGACTGTGGTAGAGCAAAAAACGACCCAGATTTTTATACTTTCTTATCTTTTTAAAAAAGTCATAAATGAATTTATCTATTATTTTCATCACCTACAAATATAAAATAAATATTAAAATACTTCTTCATGAAATTATGTTAATCTATCGTATATAATCGCCATAATAGCCTCTCCAGACAATTTTTTTGCTCCATTATTGTTATTTGATTATTAATTCAAAGAAATCATTTAGGCGAATCCAATCTATTCCTTGTCCTTCTCGATAAATTCGCAAATCTTTAATCCCTAAAATTAATGGATCAAGTTAAAACTACTTATATTCTTTTCGGCAAGAATACTATGGGGACATTTACTTATTCACTCTAGTTTTCATTTTGCCGTTTTGTTCGTAAATAGTAAATATAAACGATTGGTATAAGTCCACAAACTAACAATATTCCACCTATAATTACCCCGTTAACGATAGTAAATCCTTCGCTTAATGATGTTAAGATGCCTATAACACTTGATATTAGGAACACTATGAAGAACGATATAAGAAATCCTTTTTTGGGTGATTTTTCGCCGCTTTCATAGTCAACACTAACATTCATTGATAGATAAGCAGAAACGATTATTGATACCATAAATAGTATCCATAATGGATTTTCTCTCATTCCATCAAATCCTTTTGTAACTATGTCATATCCCAATATCCCTAAAATACCTGCTGTTTGAATGATATAGGCGATACGAATGTTTTTTAGATTTCTCAAGATTAATCGCTCATCTTTTATTTTTTCCATCACTGACCACTCTCCTTTTCTATCCAAAAAACTTCATCCAAAGATTTGTTAACAGCATAGCAAATTTCCAAACACAATTTTAAAGTGGGATTATATTTTCCTTTTTCAATTAAACTAATTGTTTGTCTAGTGACACCAATTTTTTCAGCCAATTGTTGCTGAGTTAAGCTAACTTGAACTCGAGCTATTTTAACTTTATTTTTCAAATGTTGTAATCCCTCCTTATAATTATTGTAACATATAAATTGCATTATTCAATATATATGTTACATTTCAGGCAGAGGTTCTCTTAGGTTTAACTTGCCTGCTTTAATAGTTACTCTTACCAACTCTATTTATTATTGTACAACCATAATAAACTCCTGCAAAATCACCCACCTCTACCCCGCATTCCACCGTTGCCGTAAAATAAAGTTTTGCTACGGAACCCCATTTCGAAGAATTTTCGGTTCGAAATTAGCTGTTTTCCGGGCCACTTTCGACTGTATTTTCACCTTTTTTTGGGTGTTGTAATAAAGTTTTGCCAAAAATAATTGGAAGGGAATTTGTAGGAACATGGAACTGGCAAGGATTTGGACATGAAAATACCATGAAATCGCAAATATTTATTTTAACGAAATCAGGGTCGGACTAGCAAATGTTTATTTTGACTAACAGATTATTTTTTATCTAGATACTCATGTGCGGCGATAATAAACCTTTTCCCTTATCACTTTTCCCTTTTCCCCAAAAAAGGAAACCCTTATTCTGAAAGGATTTCCCTTTTTCATTTCTTATTCTCTAATCAGCTATTTTTATCTTCCCAATAAGTCTCTGCGCTCTCATAAATTTCCTCTACTGATTTATCCTTGAATACTTCTTTCTCCAAATTTAAGTAATCTTCTTTTCCCAACTCCTCTGAATAGCGTATAAATCGCAAGAATCCAGAATAACCAAGCTCTTTTATTAATGCTTTAGAACCTTTTTCTATTATCTCCTTGTCTGTGTAATTAACTTTTTCATTCGATAACATTGATGTCCATCTCCTTTCTAAGGAAATCCACAGGATTATAAATTCTAATGTTTTCAATAATATTCTTTAATTTGTTCTTGTTGCTCTCAATTGTTTTTATAAATTTATCATCACAGGTTATAAAATAATCGCATTTATTATAAACAGCCACAGCAAGATGTAATGAATCTTTATTCTTTGCATTTGAGTTCTCAGCTATATTTTCTGCAATTGTTTTAATTTTACTATTAGGTTCAATAGCCTCATTACACAGGTTTGAAACTGATTTTATGTGAAGTCTCCTTTCAGCAAATGGGTTCATACTATTCTCATACTCTAATATAAAGGACCAAACAAGCCTATATTTGCCCTTCTCAATTAGTTCAAATAATATATCTATTGCCAAAGATTCAAAACGGATCCTTATTTGTGATTGATCATCGAATATTCTATTGTAAATATTCATATCAAAATATAATTTCATCATTAAAATCCTACCTTCTTATAGCAGGAAAGAAAAGCATCTCCTTTGTCAACGCTATCCATTTCTTTATAAATTTCATTATATCACAATCATCAGTAAACTTTAGTAGCAAAAGGGCACGGAGAGATACTTTTTTATTTTAATGGATAAGTGTTTATATAAGGAATACAATTCTGTGCAGCGATAATAAACATTTTCCCTTTCCCACCCCACGAACCCGCATTGTACCGTCCTGTAATTAATAAAGTCATTCCTTGGTCTCGCTTTTTTTCAAACTTAAATTCTGTTATATCTCGGATATTTGGAAAAAGATTATTAATGATGAAAATAAACATGTTCTGAAAAGAAACGGGAAACCCTCATGTTCAAAGGATTCCCCGCTTTTTCTATCTTTTTTTGCACGTATTTACCCAAACTTTATTCTCCAAAAATCACGATTTTAGAAAGACTTATTCATACGGAACGACTATATTAGCTCTATACAAATCAAATTTCCAGCACCGCTACTGTCTCAATATGCATCGTCTGCGGGAACATATCTACTGGCTGAGCTTCTTTTGTTTTGTATCCACCTTCTTCTAGGATTTTTAAATCTCTAGCTAATGTAGATGGGTTACAAGAAACATATACAATTCGTTTCGGCTTCATATCTAACATTGCCTGTAATAAATCTTCGTCACAGCCTTTACGAGGTGGATCCACAACAATTACATCTGGTTTGATACCTTGCGCTTGCCACCACGGCATTACTTTCTCAGCTTGACCTACAAAAAATTCTACATTATCCATGTTATTTAATCTCGCATTATCTTTCGCATCGGATATTGCCTCTGGAACAATTTCTACTCCATAAACTTTCTTCGCTTTTTGCGCCAAAAACAGTGAAATCGTTCCAATTCCACAGTAAGCATCAATCACTGTTTCATTTCCAGACAAATCTGCGTATTCTAATGCTTTTTTATATAGTTTTTCCGTTTGGAGTGGATTGATCTGATAAAAGGATTTTGCTGAAATGGAGAATCGAATTCCATCAATTTCGTCATAAATATACTCTTCACCATAAAGCACTTTCGTTTTCTTACCTAATATGACATTTGTTTTATCTGGATTGACGTTTTGAATAATAGACGTGATTTCTGGATGCTTTTCTTTTAGTACGCTTACTAACTTACTAAGCTGTGGTACTTTTTCTTTCCGTGTGACCAATACAACCATAATTTGCTTTGTTACTTTCCCTGAACGAACCATGATATGACGTAATATTCCCCGATGATTCGTTTCATCGTATGCAGAAATATCGAGGCTGTTCGCTATCTCTCTTACGACATCAATCATTTCATCATTTGCTTCTTCCGTAATAATACAACGTTCCATATCCTCTATGATGTCATGGCTTCTCATTCGATAAAAACCGGTAATTAGTTCACCGTTCTTTGAACCTACAGGGATTTGAACTTTATTTCGATATCTCCACGGATCCTCCATACCTATTGTTGGATGGATTGGTATGCCTTCGATATGGCCAATTTTCTTTAGTGCACTCTTTACTTGGTTTCGTTTCATCTCTAATTGCATCTCATAGTCCATATGCTGGATTTGACAACCACCGCATTTGAAAAACACATTACACGGTGGGTCGACACGATGTTCACTTTTCTTTGTAACCTCGATAAGTTTTCCAAATCCATATTTTTTATTAGCTTTAATAACTTTGACTTTTGCTGTTTCTCCTGGTAATGCATATGGCACAAACAGTGGGTATCCATTTATCTTTCCAACCCCTGCGCCATCATGTGATATATCTTCGAATGTTAGTTCAATGTCTTGGTTCTTTTTTACTGGAGGCGCACTTTTTGTCATATGATCAACTTCCTTTTTCTGTTCATAATATCGTTCTGCACATGCTGTCAAAATTTTATCATAGTATGATTAAAATAGAAAATGCTTGTCTAATAAAATCATTTCCTGGGAAATAATGAATAAAAAACGACTCCCTATTTCAGGAATCGTTTTATTCAGGAATACTATCTTGTTTTTCGATAAAATCTTTTGTTACAAAGAATTCTATGTGTCGATATAAATTTTCAAACTCACCCGGGAGCAAACCACCATATTCTCCATCCAAGTTCAGTTGTAGTTTCTCCTCTGAAGTCACTTTTATCCGATTAGCTTTTGTGTAAAATATATGTTTATCTTCTAAATGTGCTCCCTTAGTAGCTAAGGAGGCAATTCTAATAAAGTCAGCAAGGTTGGTCTTTCGTAAAACGAGTAAATCAAAATAACCATCATCCATCTTTGCATCTGGTGCGAGCTTTTCAAAACCACCGACTGAATTCGTATTTGAAACTAGAAATAACATAATTTCATCTTCGAATGTTTTACCATCGTATTCAATCTTTACACTTGTTGGTTTTAAGGATGGTAACATTTCAATTCCCTTTAAATAGTATGCTAGCTGGCCAAGCATTGTTTTCAGTTTGCTAGGAACTTCATATGTAAGCTCGGTTAACTTTCCAGCTCCAGCAATATTGACAAAATAGTTACCATTTATCCTTCCGATATCAAGTGGCCGGATATTTTCTTCTAAAATAACTTCGACTGCCTTTTGAATATCTCTCGGAATACATAAAGCACGTGCAAAGTCATTCGTTGTACCAACAGGGATAATTCCTAATTTAGGACGATATTCTTTCTCGGCAATGCCATGAATGATTTCATTTATCGTTCCATCCCCACCTGCGGCAATGACAAGTTCATATTTTCGTTCTACTGCAATTTCTGCTGCTTCTGTTGCATCGCCTTCTCCAGTTGTAGCATGAGTAGAAGTTTCATAACCTGCATTCTCTAATTTTTTTAATACTTTCGGAAGTTCCTTTTGGAATACTTCTCTGCCAGATGTTGGATTATAAATTATCCGTGCACGTTTCACCATTTTCATTACTCCTTTTGCATACCCTTCTTCCATCATAAATCTTTTGGGATTTTTTGCAACAAATTTGATGGAAAGCGCTTCCTTAGTCTGGGATACTTTAGTAAATGCTATGATGTTTTCTCCAAATAACATATGATAGATATAAGTTATTATTGATAGTGTAGGTGATTTCCTTGAAATTGGATAAACTAGATTTATTTCTTATCTTAATTATTGGTACTTTAGGTATTATTAGTTGCTTTACCTTATACACGTTACACGATTATCTTCCAGTCTACGTACAGAATAGTTATTTAAAACAAATCATTTGGTTCGTAATTGGTGGGTTTGCAATAATTGCCGCCATGTTTTTTGACATGGATTTTTATCGAAAACTATCATGGCCATTATATATATTGGGTGTTCTCTCACTAATAGGTTTGTTCTTTCTCCCTTGGGGATGGGAAAACAAGGGTGCTCTTAGATGGTACATGTTGCCTATAGGTGGTGTCACCATTCAACCCTCTGAATTTATGAAAATATTTCTCGTTCTTGCACTCGCACATATAACAGCCAGTCATAATGAAAGATGGACGCACAAAAATGTAAAATACGATCTTGTTTTGTTAGGGAAAATAGTTGGTTTATCTATTATACCATTCGTATTGATTGTGATTCAGCCAGATTTAGGGTCTGCATTAGTAATTGCATCTATTGCTCTCTTTACACTAATCGTTTCTGGGATTAGATGGCGGACCTTATTCACACTATTTGGTGGGGGATTACTGTTCGTGGGGACCATTGTTCTATTATATTTTTCGAATCCCGATCGCTTTATATCTTTTTTAAGGAATACGATGTTTAAGCATGTAGCTGATAGAATCCAAGCTTGGCATCAACCTGAGTTATATCAAGATAGTTCGGCTATGCAAGGTATTAAATCTACACAAGCCATTGGTTCTGGTCAAATGTCAGGTAAAGGAATAATGAATTATGAGGTTTACATTCCGGAAAGACATACAGATATGATTTTTACGGCGATAGGAGAACAATTTGGTTTTATAGGATCTAGCATTGTTATCATCTTGTATTTTCTACTCTTATACAGAATGATTTCCATTGCCATTCAGACAAAAAATCCTTTTGGTAGCTATATATGTGTTGGTTTTGTTGGTATGTTTACATATCAAATTTTTCAAAACATTGGTATGTCCGTTCAATTGTTACCTCTAACAGGTATTCCTTTACCGTTTATGAGTTACGGTGGTACGTCATTACTCATTTACATGGTTGCGATTGGTATTGTATTGAATGCTCAAGCTAGGGAGAAAACGTATATGTTTGATACGGACTAGGTAATGGTTTTATAGTCTGTGGAGTGGGTGCTATGAACCGTGAGTTGCTTCTATGGACTGTCATGTGCGTGCTATGGACCGTGAGTTGCTTCTATGGACTGTCGTGTGGGTGCTATGGACCGTGAGTTGTTTCTATGGACTGTCGCGTGCGTGCTATGGACCGTGAGTTGTTTCTATGGACTGTCGCGTGCGTGCTATGGACCGTGAACTGCTCCTATAGACTGTGAATATTGAAATTATAAGTAAAACGGCTGTCACTAGAGGACAGCCGTTTTTGTATTAGCGTTTGTTGATTTCTTCTAAGAGAATCTTGTTTACCATTGGTGGGTTCGCTTGTCCTTTTGTTGCTTTCATCGTTTGACCAACTAGGAAGCCAATTGCACGATCCTTACCATTTTTGTAATCAACAATCGATTGCTCGTTTTCATCTAGGATTTTCGTAATGATCTCACGAAGCTGGCCTTCGTCTGAGATTTGTACGAGTCCTTTTTCTTTAACGATTTTTTCAGGGTCTCCACCGTTTTCTACTAATTCAGCAAATACTTTCTTCGCCATTTTAGAAGAAATCGTACCATCATCGATAAGTTGAATCATCTTAGACAGACCTTCAGGAGTCATCTTTAAATCGCTAATTTCTAGAAGATGTTTATTCAAGTAAGCAGATACTTCTCCCATTAACCAGTTCGATGCTTTCTTTACATCTGCACCAGTCTTGATTGTTGCTTCAAAGAAGTCTGCCATCTCTTTCGTGCTTGTTAGAACTCCAGCGTCATAAGTCGGTAAGTCCAACTCACGAACATAACGCTCACGACGAGCATCTGGAAGTTCTGGGATTTCAGCGCGAATACGTTCTTTCCATTCGTCATCAATGTACAATGGTACAAGATCCGGCTCTGGGAAGTAACGATAATCGTCTGCTCCTTCTTTAACACGCATTAAGATTGTTTCTTTTGTTTGCTCATCATAACGACGTGTTTCTTGAAGAATTTCTCCACCGTTTAATAAAACTTCACGCTGACGAATTTCCTCAAATTCTAGACCTTTTTGAACAAAGGAGAAGGAGTTTAAGTTTTTCAATTCCGTTTTTGTTCCGAATTCTTCCTGACCTACTGGACGAAGAGAAATGTTTGCGTCACAACGTAACGATCCTTCTTCCATCTTACAGTCAGAAACACCTGTATATTGGATAATATTTTTTAGTTTTTCAAGATAAGCATATGCTTCTTCTGGTGAACGAATATCCGGCTCCGATACAATCTCAATTAAAGGAGTACCAGCACGGTTAATGTCTACTAAAGAGTAACCATCTTCTGTATGGATTAGTTTACCCGCATCCTCTTCTAAGTGTAGACGTGTAATACCGATTTTCTTCTTTTCACCGTTTACTTCAATTTCGATCCAGCCGTGCTCACCGATTGGTTTATCAAATTGAGAAATCTGATAAGCTTTCGGGTTATCTGGATAGAAATAGTTCTTTCTATCAAATTTTGTGTCTGTAGCAATTTCACAGTTCAGTGCCATTGCAGCTTTCATTGCAAAGTTAACTGCTTCTTCGTTTAGAACAGGTAATACACCTGGATATGCTAAATCAATTGGGTTCACATTTGTGTTCGGCTCAGAACCGAAGGCGTTAGGACTAGAACTAAAAATCTTGGAGTTCGTTTTCAACTCTACGTGAACCTCTAATCCGATTACTGTTTCAAAATTAGTCATTCGCTCGCACCTCCTAATGCAGGACGTTTCTTATGATGATCTGTTGCTTGCTCAAATGCATAAGCTGTGCGATAAATTGTCGCTTCATCAAAGTGTTTACCAATAATTTGAAGACCAATTGGAAGTCCTGCTTCTGTTAATCCACAAGGGATCGAGATTGCTGGTACTCCAGCTAGGTTAATAGGAATCGTTAAAATATCTTGTGCATACATTGTTAATGGGTCGTCCACATTTTCACCAATCTTAAATGCGACAGTTGGTGTAGTTGGCCCAATAATAACATCATAATCTTCGAATACTTTTTCAAAGTCGTTTTTAATTAACGTACGTACTTTTTGTGCTTTTTTGTAATACGCATCATAGTATCCCGAACTTAAAGCAAAAGTTCCGAGCATAATACGACGTTTTACTTCTTCCCCAAATGCTTCCGCACGTGACTCTTTATACACATCAATCATGTCGACTCTTTTATCTGTACGATGTCCATAACGAATACCATCGAAACGTGCTAAGTTCGCACTTGCTTCTGAGGAAGAAAGTAAATAGTAAGCAGCCAAAGCATATTTAGAATGTGGAAGTGAAACTTCTTCCCATGTTGCGCCAAGCTCTTCATATTTCTTCAATGCAGCCATTACAGCTTCTTTTACTTCTGGATTAACACCTTCATCTAGATATTCTTTCGGAACACCGATACGAAGGCCTTTTACTCCCTGTTGCATTGCTTCACTATAATTAGGAACATCTGCATTAACAGATGTAGCATCTAATTTGTCAGCTCCTACAATTGCTTGAAGTAAATGTGCATTATCTTCTACCGTACGTGTAATTGGTCCAATTTGATCTAAAGAAGACGCAAATGCAATTAGGCCAAAACGAGATACAAGACCATATGTTGGTTTCAAACCTACAACTCCACTAAAAGCAGCTGGCTGTCGAATGGAACCACCAGTATCGGATCCTAAGGAGAAAAATACTTCGCCTGCTGCAACACTTGCTGCAGATCCACCACTAGAACCTCCTGGAACATAATCTAAATTCCACGGGTTACGTGTTTTGCCATAGAAGGATGTTTCTGTGGAAGAACCCATTGCAAATTCGTCCATGTTAAGTTTTCCAACAGTAATGGTATTTACTTCATTTAATTTTTGAATAACTGTTGCATCGTAAAGTGGGTCATTAAAGTTATCTAACATGCGGCTTGCACTTGTTGTACGTAGTCCTTTTGTTACGATGTTATCTTTAATCCCTATTGGCATTCCGTATAAAATTGAGGTCTCATCGTTTAGTTTTTCATCTAATTCTTTTGCTTGTTTTCTTGCTTCTTCCTCATTTAATGTAACGAACGCCTTTACTTTATCGTCCACTTCATTAATTCGTTTGAAAGAAGCATCTACTAAATCGGTCACAGTAACTTCTTTTTTATGTAGCATTTGTTGCAATTCTTTTAATGTATAATCGAACAATGACAAATTGATAACCTCCTTATTCCAATATTGCTGGTACACGGAACTGACCATCTTGAACGTCTGGTGCGTTCTTTAATGCTTCTTCCTGTGTAATCCATTTTTTTGGTTCATCTTTACGCAGCACGTTCTTTATATCTAATACGTGTGTAGTTGGTTCTACGTTATCTGTGTCTAACTCATTTAACAACTCTGCGTAATCAATGATATCGCCTAGCTGTTTCGCTAATGTTTCTACTTCTTCTTCTGTTAAAGCAAGACGAGCTAAATCTGCTACGTGTCTTACTTGTTCTTTTGAAATGTCTGCCATTTCATTCACCTCCAACATCTAGTACATTCTAATTATCGGAATCCATAACGTTTATTTTACCACTAATTAGGCATTTCACAAACAAATTTGTATAGAAAACTTGGTACAGCAATACGTAATAGAGGTTAAGAAAAGATGCTCTAACCTTGATTGGCTCTCTCATTTTAACAAGAGAGCCATTTACTAGTGTCCCTATCTTAACGATAGATATGAACAAACCCTTCATCCTCACCAGCTTCTCGGAATATCAGTGCCTCTTGCTTCGTTCCAGAGCCGGAGGTGATTTTCACTTCCATGTCGTAATGGTTTTGGAATCCAGACAAAATTAATCCATATGCATACTGAGTAAAGCCTACTAATTCTGCTTTACCATAAAAGGAGACTGGTATCTCTATCGTTAGTTTTCTTAATTCTCCATCCTGGTAAAAGCCTTTCCCGATTACACTGACATAGTTAGGGAAATAGGTGGAAATATCCGCTTCGAAATCTACGATATTTGCAGATATATCTGGATACGTTGATTCAGCATAACTAGAAGGGAATAAGACATATTCCTCTTCAATCGTTTCCCACTTATCTACTGAAGCTTTATCACCAGCAATCATTGTTTTCGCGACAAAGTTTCCAGGAACTAAGGAATTTTGTGGTGCTTCCCGATAAATAGCAATAAGGATAGGGACATTTTCCAGACCCTCTATTTGACGCACACGCTGTATGACCTCTGCCACAATCGATTCAGCCTCATTCATCATTTCTTCGTGTGATATATCCTCATAATAGTATGGTCCACCAATTTCTGTCTGGAATCGATATACCGACTTCATAGCAATTCCAAGAGAAATGCCTGCCAACTCAACAGCTTCCTCATCTCTCTTTGTTAGATAATTTTGTTCTAGAATATGAGATAGATATTTAGGATTCTTTTTCTCCTCTTCTTCTACCGATCCCTCATCCCCTATCTCTGGATTCAATCCTTTAGAATCCTCTTCGGTGGAATCACTTCTTTCTAACCAATCAAATAGTACATTCCTCGTAATATATTGTCCTTCTTGGAAAAAGTGATTACTAGGATCGAAGGCTGACTTGGAATGCCTTTGTAACCCTTCTTCTAACTCATCGATATCTAAACGATTACTAATTTGATTTGTAATGACTCCTCGCGCCTGACTCAAATTGGAATCAATTAACACCCGGTAATTATCCTCTTCCAAACTGTGATGAGGGATAATCGCTGTTTCTGGCGCAACTTCTTCTAATGAATGATCAATTACCTGATCTTCTTCGTCTGTAAATTGCGGAGAACAGGCAGAGAGAACGAGTAACAATATAACAAGAAAGGCTATGATTCTTTTCTTCATTACTCTGCCTCCCCTAAAGCTTGTTGCAATTGCTCTTCATTCCATATTTCTATTCCTAAACTCTCTGCCTTATCAAGCTTGGACCCTGCTTCTTCACCAGCAATTAATAAGTCGGTTTTTTTGCTTACACTTCCCGTTACTTTTCCACCAAATTGCTCGATTTTTTCCTTAGCTTCTTGTCGTGTGAAGATCGATAGTTTTCCAGTCAATACAACCGTTTTACCAGTAAAAGCACTATTTTCTACTATTTCGTCTGTAGTCAAACCTTCGTATGTCATATTCAGTCCAAGTTCTCGTAGCTCCTCTAATAATTGCGTAACTTGTTCGTCCTCAAAATAGCGAACGACGGAATCTGCCATTTTTTCACCAATTTCATCGACAGCAACTAACTCTTCATAGGAAGCCTGCTGTAGCTTTTCCATTGTGCCAAAACTTTTTCCTAATGTGTCCGCTGCTTTGGATCCAATATACCGAATCCCTAATCCGAATAGAAGACGTTCGAGGGAATTACTCTTCGATGCTTCTATTGCCGTTAATAAGTTTTGAACAGATTTTTCACCCATACGTTCTAACTTGAGAAGTTCTTCCTTTTCTAATCGATAGAGATCTGCGATGGTGTGAATATAATCTTCGCGGAATAATTGCTCAATTACTTTTTCCCCAAGTCCGTCTATATTCATCGCTCCCCTAGAAACAAAGTGAATCAATCCTTCCTTTAATTGAGCTGGACAATTTGGGTTAATACAACGAAGAGCTACTTCTCCTTCTAAACGGACAAGTTCATCACCACAAGATGGACATTCGGTCGGCATATAAAAGGCTTCTTCATTTCCTGTACGGCTGTCCGCTACTACTCGGACAACTTCAGGTATGATGTCACCTGCTTTTTTTATAACAACCGTATCACCGAGTCGAATATCTTTCTCACGAATAAAGTCTTCATTGTGAAGAGAAGCACGCTGTACCGTTGTTCCTGCAACTTTGACTGGGTCTAACAAAGCTGTCGGCGTCACAACACCCGTTCTTCCGATACTTAGTTCAATATCATATAGCCTTGTCACTGCTTCTTCAGCGGGGAATTTGTAGGCAATTGCCCATCGAGGACTTTTAGCCGTAAATCCTAACTCTTCTTGTGCAGCTAAATTGTCTACTTTGATGACAATGCCGTCAATATCATAAGATAAGCCTGCTCGTTTTTCCGTCCACTCTTCTATATAAGCAATAACTTGATCGATTCCTTTACATTTTCGCCATTCTGGGTTGATTTTAAAGCCTAATTCTAATAAGTATGTTAATCGCTCACTATGCGATGTTAACGTTCCAGATTGCCATTCACCTACTGCATACAAAAAGATATCTAAATGACGACTTGCTGCTATCTTTGGATCAAGCTGGCGTAGTGAACCAGCTGCAGCATTTCTTGGATTGGCAAACAGCTCTTCGCCACGTTCTTCTTTCTTTTGATTTAAGTTGATGAAGGCATGCTGTGGCATAAACGCTTCTCCACGTACTTCAATTGATGAGTTATCTTTAATACGCAAAGGAATGCTTTTAATGGTTCTTAAATTATGTGTAATATCCTCACCTGTTGTTCCGTCCCCACGTGTAGCACCTTGGGTAAATAACCCATCCTGATAGCGTAGGGATACAGCTAAGCCGTCGATTTTCAATTCGCACACATACGTTACTTCGTCTACGTTTAACCCGTCTCGGACTCTACGGTCGAAATTACGTAAGTCCTCTTCATTGAACGCGTTACCTAGACTTAACATTGGAACACGATGAGCTACCTTTTGAAATCCTTCTAAAGGCTCTCCTCCAACACGTTGAGTCGGAGAATCCGCTGTAAGGAGGTGTGGATATTGCTCTTCTAACTCCCTTAGCTCTTGCAAACGTGCATCGTACTCTGCATCTGGTACAGTTGGTTGATCTAATACGTAATATTCATGTCCATATTTGTCTAATAACTCTCTAAGTTCTTGAACTCGTTGAATTGCTTCTTGTTCCTGCATTCGTAGACACCTCCTTTATTCTTTGGTGATAGGGGCAAATTTCGCCAATAGACGTTTAATACCAACTGGTGCTGGAAAAGCAATATCTAGCTCCATCGAATCGCCGTTACCATCCACTTTTACTACAGTCCCGACTCCCCATTTTTTATGGTTTGCCTTATCACCTGGTTTCCAGCCTTCTTTTTCACCACCTGTTGTACCTGTCGTTAACCTTGTTGCTTTACGTTTCGGTTGTTCCGTAAAAGAATTATTACTCCAATTATTTTGTTGTATCGTACGATTTTGAGGAATTCCAAACATCGTTCCACTTTCTTCTTTTCCTTCAAGTAACTCCTCTGGTATTTCTTCAATGAACCGACTAATCGGATTGAAGTTCGTACGTCCGTATAGTGTTCGCATTTTTGCATGTGTTAAATGGAGTACTTGTTCTGCTCTTGTAATACCTACATAAGCAAGTCTGCGTTCTTCTTCCATCTCGTCATCATCCATTAATGAACGACTATGTGGAAAGACATTTTCCTCCATTCCAATCAAGAAAACTACTGGAAATTCTAGACCTTTCGCTGAGTGTAATGTCATCATCGTAACTTTATCATTATCGTCGACATCTTCATCAACGCGATCAATATCTGAGATTAAAGCTAACTCTGTTAAAAAGTTAACGAGTGTTTTATCTTCTGTCGATTGTTCGAAGTTTTTTGTAACCGTCATAAATTCTTCTAAGTTTTCTAGTCTCGTTTGCGCTTCGATACTTCGCTCATTTTGCAGCATTTGTTCATAGCCTGTTTTATCGAGAACCTCTTCTACCATTTCTGTTGCAGACAAAAATTCTTGCTGCTGTTCCCAGTTTTTAATCATTTGACCGAACTGAACGAGCGCCTTTGTTGCTTTTGCGCTTAGTCCAACAAAATCGGCCTCCTGGACTGCAGTATATAAAGATATATCGTTCATTGCTGCGTATGCCTGAAGTTTATCGATGGAGGTTTTCCCTATGCCACGCTTTGGCTCATTCACTACTCGCACGAAGCTAATATCATCATTAGGATTTACAATCAATCGTAAATAGGCGAGCATATCTTTGATTTCTTTTCGTTCATAGAATTTCGTTCCGCCAACCATTTGATAAGGAATATTAGCCTTCATAAAAGTTTCTTCAATTGCTCGTGATTGGGCATTGGTACGATACAATATCGCCACATCACTATATTGATATTTGTTATCCTGTATTAGTTGCTCAATTTGTTGCGCAACGTATAAACCTTCTTCTCGCTCTGTTTCCGCTTGGTAGTAATTAATTTTGTTGCCGTCAGAATTCTCAGTCCAAAGCTTTTTCGGCTTACGACTAGTATTGCGCTCAATCACGAAGTTAGCCGCTTTTAAAATAGATTTCGTAGAACGATAATTTTGTTCCAATAAAACTACTTTTGAATTAGGATAGTCTTTTTCAAAGGATAAGATGTTTTTAATATCCGCTCCACGCCATGCATAAATCGATTGATCAGAATCCCCAACTACACATAAATTTTTAAATCGTGTAGCTAGTAGTTTTACTAAGATATATTGAGCATGGTTTGTATCCTGATATTCGTCCACGTGAATGTATTGAAAACGGCGCTGGTAATATTCCAACACCTCTGGAACACGTCTGAACAAATGGATCGTTTGCATGATTAAATCATCAAAGTCTAGTGCTTGATTTTTCATTAATAGTCTTTGATATTCCTTATATACTTCTCCAATTTGTCGTGTGAAGAAGTCTCCAACGTTTTCATTGTATTGATCTGGGGTAACAAGTTCATTTTTCGCACTGCTTATGGCACCTAAAAATGCTCGTGGTTCAAATTTCTTTGTATCCATATTGCGGTCTTTCATAATATTTTTGATTAAAGTTAACTGGTCGCCGCCATCTAATATCGTAAAGTTGCGACTGTAGCCAATTCGATCAATATCTCGTCTGAGGATTCGAACACACATCGAGTGAAAGGTAGAAACCCACATATTATTTCCATCTGCACCGACTAATTTCTCAATCCTATTTTTCATTTCGCGCGCCGCTTTATTCGTAAAGGTTATCGCTAATATATTTCTTGGCGCTACTTCCTTCTCATCAATTAAATAGGCGATACGATGAGTAAGTACACGCGTTTTTCCACTACCTGCTCCCGCCATAATGAGCAAAGGACCTTCTGTATGTCTAACAGCTTCCTGTTGTTGTTTATTTAACCCATTCAGTAAATCGTGCTTAATCGGACTCACGATTCCACCACCTTTTCCTATAACAATTTCGTGTAAAGGGATCTATTTTTTTACAGCTTGTACTGTTTTTAATGCTTCTTTTGGATTGTCGTATAGTGCGTTTCCGACTACAATAATGTCGGCGTATTCAGCCATTTTTTCCGCCTGTTCTTTGTTCGTAATGCCGCCACCATATATAAGTTTCGTTTGGTTAAGAGACTGACTGACTCTTCTTACAAGTTGTTCATCACCATATGTTCCACTATATTCTAAATAAAAAAACGGAAGATGTAGTAAATTTTCCGCTAACTGTGCATAAGCAATTACTTCGTCTTGTGTTGGTAATTTGCAGTCTGTCCATTGGAAAACTTTGGACTCTTCATTCATAATGCAGTACCCCTCTGCAAATACCTCCTGCCAATTAATCATATTACCATATTCCATAATTGCCTCATGCTGGATATCCATTGACCACTTTTTTTCCTTACTGTTAAGTACCATCGGAACAAAATAATAATCAAATCCAGGAGTAATAGATTCCATATTCGAGATTTCTAAAATGACTGGGACAGTGTATTTTCGAACAGCGCTTAATAAATGAAGTACGCCGTCTAATGTTATATTATCGGTTCCACCGACTAAAATGGCGTCTGTACCGGATTCACAGACAGCGCCAATGATCTCATCTGATAACTCTTTTGCAGGGTCTAACTTAAATATGTGTTTCCAATTATCGATATTATACAAAGTCTTCTTCCTCCATTAATGACCTGACATTATACATCTACATATTATAGCAAAAATTACTCCTAATATTGAGTGAAGTGTAGGGAATTTTTAAAAGTGTTTCTAGCGAAGGCGTGGAAGTAGTTTTTTGCGTGGAGAAGAGGGGGATTTTTATTATCAGACCGTATGTTGCGGATTTTAAAAAATGGAGAGGTGTTCGAAGTTAGTACAATATCGGATATGTGCGTTTAACATTAGATTCACACCTGTCAATATCGGATATGTGCGTTTAACATGAGATTGACACTTGGCAATATCGGATATGTGCGTTTAACATTAGATTGACACTTGTCAATATCGGATATGTGCGTTTAACATTAGATTGACACTTGTCAATATCGGATAACTACTTCTGAACACTATTTTTATGAGTGTTGTTGTGTGTTAGGCGTCTCTTTTAGGGAGAAAAGATTCTTCTCACGTGTCGAAAAGATTCTATCCGGAGTCAGGTTGGCTCTATCACGAGTCAATTCAGTCTATCACGAGTCAGAGATGCTCTATCGTCCGTCGTTTTGTTCTATCTACCGTCGCGAGTGCTCTATCGACCGTCAATTCGTTCTATCTACCGTCGTGAGTGCTCTATCGACCGTCGTTTCGTTCTATCTACCGTCGTGGGTGCTCTATCGACCGTCGTTTCGTTCTATCTACCGTCGTGGGTGCTCTATCGACCGTCATTTCGTTCTATCTACCGTCGTGGGTGCTCTATCGACCGTCGTTTCGTTCTATCTACCGTCGTGGGTGCTCTATCGACTGTCGTTTCGTTCTATCTGGAGTCAGTGCTGCTCTATCGGGAGTGAGGAAGTTCTAACTGGGGTCGAGGGTGCTCTATCTGGAGTGAAGAGGTTCTATCTGGAGTCGAGGGGGGAATCTATCAAGAGTGAGAAGATCCTATCTGGAGTCGAGGGGAATCTTTCTCGAGTCTCTTCATTTTAACTAGTTAGAAAAAGCCAAAATGACGTTACTCATTTTGGCTCTTATCTGCTGGGAAGACTAGGCCGATTTGTTTGCGGCTTTCATCTAATAATTTCATTGTTTGGAGTGATGTATCCCAGCTGTTCGTTTCATTTTCTAATTTCCCAGCTTTCCATGTTTCGATAAATGCTTTTGCTTCATAGTACATAGATTCTTTTCGCTGATCTGATTCGATTATCTCTTCTGTTCCATCATGGTACACAATCTTGAGGTCTTCCATATCCGAAATTTTACCGATAACGATTGACCCTTTTTCACCTTGTATCTCAGACGGAATCAAAGAATTGGTAACTTTCGAAAACATCGTGACACCAATCAAATCTTTATATGTAGCTGTTACAGTTCCCTCTCCATCAACACCTGAATCGAGCATCCAAGCATTCGCCTGTACCGTCTCCGGTTTTCCAAATAAAGCAATCATCGGATAGAGACAATATACACCAATATCCATTAATGAACCGTTTGATAATTCAGGTTTAAATGCATTGAGGACGATCCCCTCTTTGTATTTATCATACCGAGAAGAATACTGGCAGAAGTTTGCCACATAACGACGAACAGGTCCAATTTTCTCCAAGTTTTCTTTAACCTTTGCAAAATTTGGCACTAACGTAGTTTTCATTGCTTCCATAAGAAGAACATTATTCTCCTTAGCTGTCTGTATCATTTTTTCCACTTCTTTTACATTCGATGCAAAAGGCTTCTCGACTAAGACATGCTTTCCACCTTCCATACAAGTAACGGCATGTTCTGCATGAAAAGCTGTAGGGGATGCGATATAAACTGCATCCACTTTATCACTTTTTGCTAAATCATTTATAGATGTATAGATAGTATCGACATGATACTTCTTAGCAAATTCCCTTGCTCTTTCTTCCGTTCGAGAGTAAACAGCAGTAAGTTGAAAGTCATCAATCAAGTGTGCTGCTTCTAAAAAACGATCTGTAATCCAGTTGGTTCCTATTACTGCAAAACGCACGTGTCCTCACCTCTCTGCTATTTGTCCGTTTCCTCTTTATCGTTAAGCCTGTCCAACACTATTCGATAGCCTTCATTTCCATAATCTAAACAACGCTTTACTCGTGAAATTGTCGTGGTTGAAGCTTTTGTCTCGCTTGCAATAGCGTTATATGTTCTTCCTTCGTCTAACATTTTAGCGACTTGGAGTCGTTGAGTAAGAGATTGAATTTCTGTAATCGTTGCTATATCATCAAAAAAACGATAGCATTCTTCTCTATTTTTCAGTGATAAAATCGCATCAAACAGTTCATCTAATTGATCACCGCGCAATTTATCAATTTGCATGGAGGTGTCTCTCCTTTTTATTCTGATATCTCAGAAATGCTGACACCGGAAATTCCAGGACTTGTTGGAATGACGTTAACCCATGTTTTACCTGGGATAAACGGTACCGGTTTACCATCTTTTGTAGGGATAATTCTACCATCAATTTGTTCCCATTGCACGTTTTGCACTTTACCACGCTGAAGAAGTAAAGCTTCCCCTCCAGAGGTTAAATCTATTTCTCTTCTACCTGCATTATCGATGACTTGATGATTTGTTTCGAGAATTAGCACATTTGCTAATTCAATTGGTGTACTGTCAGTGTATTCAACTGTTTGAGCTCCATCGCTAAATCTATGGTATGCATCCTTGTTCGCATCATACTCATATCTAACTTGATAGTTACTATAAGGTAATGTTACATCTACAGCTGATTCTCCTGTTACTTCTTCATCAGCAAATAGAAGCGGCTCATGAACTGCTTCTAGTTCATAGTTTTTCTCTTCCGCGCGCGTAGCAATCCCATCAAAGATAGCATAAGAGTTATGCGGAGCTACACGATCCGATGAGCGTTCGAACAATACTTTATCATTATCGTAGTACATACCATTTAAGCCATCTGTTTCACCTGATTGAATCATATCTTCTATAAAATTAGCAGCACCATGGTAGACATAGAGTGCGTCATAATTATTTGCTAAATTGAAATAATAAGGTCGCGCACTACGGACAGGTCCTACTTTTTCTGGTATATCACTATGAAAAATTGCTAGGAATCTTGTAATATTACCTTCTGCTAGAATTTCAAATACGATATCAGCTTGGGATAAACCGGTTTGTGGTCTAGCCTTTGGATGATTGTTTACCATTACAGAAATAGCACGATTCGTTGGTTCATCAGCTGTTTCCAATCCAGTGTACGGATAAACAAACATCTCGGGTTCAACTACTGGTTCCTCTGCTATTGGGTCTGTATCGACTTTTTGTTTTGGTGTGGATTCCTCTTCTTCTTTAGAACAAGCTATTAATAGTATACAAAGTATTAGTGCTAAAAATATTTTCCATTGTGCTTTCATTTCGATTCCCCCGAATCTAAGTATTGTGTTGATCCAAATGCTAAATTTTTGCAATGCTTGTATTTAATAAAGTAAAGAAAGGCATGCTTTATACATGCCTTTACTACATTTCTATTCTATTATATCAAAATTAATGACGCATAATAGACGGAAATAATATTTCTCTCTTTTTAACATCTATTATTCCTAGTGGTGTTATTCTAATATATGGTAGATTCATTGATGATAGGAATAAGAGGGTGAACAATGGTTCCTTATGTTCGTATCCATGTTCAAGTAATATTTTCTTCAGTTTTTTATCAAATGGAATTAAATCTCCAACAGGACCATCGTACATCATACCACCAATATGCAAAGGTATCTCAAAGATTATTTCACCTTCATGCGCAAGAACAATTCCACCGCCAATTTCCTTCATACGGTTAAAGGCCAATAATACATCTGACTTACTATTCCCTATTACAATGATGTCTCCTGTTAAGGAATAGGAGCTCGCTAGGCCTCCAAGCGTTTTTGTAAAACCTTTTATAATTGTATTTATTCTCCATTCTCCCTCTCTATCTACAAGCATAATAAATGCTTCGTCCTGGGAGATAATCTTTTCAGCAGTCGGATCAATTTTAATTGGATAAGGCTTCATAATCACGTCATTTTCCATTTTGAGACCGACTGGCATAGAAAATTGTAAGTCTGCATCAGATAAATCCCATTTAAGATTAAGCTTCTCAATGTCATATTTACTCCAGTCTACCTTCTGATTTTGATCGATTACTTGACCATCACGTTTTAAGAATTTTCCTTTTGCGATCACCGAAACCGGGGTCGCATTTTCTATAGAGTCGAGAATGTTAATATGTGCCGTTCTTCCAACCGCTATACTTCCTAATCGTTCTTCCATATGAAATTGTTCTGCAGCATTATACGTTGCCATCATATACGCTTCAATTGGGGATACTCCATTATCAATCGCAATTTGTACGCAGCGATTAATAAGTCCTTCTTCCATAAAAGATGGGGTTGCTCCATCCGTCGTCATCGTCAAATTATCATAAGAGGTTAGCTCGTAATTCTGTAACTCTTTGAAAATATGCCCCAAATCTTCCCGGATAGAGGAATTCCTCAAGCCGACACGGTATCCCATTGTCAAACGGTGATATACTTCTTCCCCAGATAATGCTTCATGATCAGAACTAGCACCTAATAATTTTAATTTTACGAGCGTTTTTTCAGAAGCACCCGGAAAATGTCCTTCCACAGGCTTACGCATTCTTTTAGCTTCTTGCATCCAATATAAAATTCGGTCATCATCTTTTAAAACCTGTGGCCATGCGGTTAATTCACCACCTTGAATAACCGCTTCATGTTGTAACCATGCTTGAACTTGTTCATCATTAAATATTTCAGCCTCTTCATGTATATAAGACTGACTATCAAATCGAGCCCACCAAAACATCGAAACAGGTAATTCCATAAAATCGTCCAGTAAAGAGAACGCTTTCTTTTGGTTCGTCAAATAAAGCCATTGTAAGTTGTCATTTACTAATGTCGTTGTACCCGTCTGACCTGCGAACATAGCTAGGTCATAAGGATTATATAATTGAAATGGATGCGCATGAGGTTCGATATACCCAGGAACTAAGTATTTTCCACTACAATCAACTACTTCAACACCATCTAGATTATGTGGAACTTCTTTACCCATGTACACGATTCGATCCATATATATCCAAATATTAGCTTCCATCCATTTTTTTAAATATACATTTAAATAGAGGGCATTGATAAGTACAAGCGTTGGCTGCTCCTTACCGTCGATGACCTCTATTTGCTTTCTTATTTCGCGGTTTCTCCATCTGTACAGGTGATCATTCATCGCAAGTCTCCTCTTCCTACAGTCATTATACTAATTGTAACATCGATTGTTAGCGTTTGCATTGTATGATTTTTACAAATTTTTGAATATTTTTTAGGCAGATTTACATAAAAAAGGTGACATATTTATTCAAGTGAAGCGAATTTGTAATGTTATGGATAATAAATAAGACTAGAGAATTAGATGTTTTTCCACAAAGGTGAATGTGAATATCGAGTGTTGAGCATACTGAATCGAATGTTAAATGAGAATATCGAATATTGAACACGTTGAATCCAATATTGTTTTTTAGCGTGGTGAGCTTTACCCTTGAGTGGCATGGAAGCATAAAATAAAAAAACCAGCAATTAAATGCTGGCAATAGTCGGTTTAATCATTGTTTTCCCTATATCTTTTCTATAAAAGAAATCATCTGTTTTATCAAATTTTTGTAAGTATTCCTCAATTTTTTGATAGGCCTTCTCTGGTGTATCTTGTGTTGTACCAACTAGAAGTACACGACCTCCTGTGGAGACAAAGCCACCATCATCCAGAAGCTCAGTTCCTGCATGGACAACATAAACATCCGAGCTACCTGCCAAATCTGGAAGTCTCACATTTTTCTCATAGATACCTGGATAACCTTTGGAAGCAACGACAGTTCCAATTGTAAACCCTTCTTTCCACTTTAACTGTGGATCTTTACCATTTGTTACATCTTCTATAACTTGTATCAGATCATTCTCTAATTGTGGTAAGACGACTTGAGTTTCAGGATCTCCAAATCGAGCATTAAACTCGATTACCTTTGGACCTTCTTTTGTAACAATTAATCCCCCGTAAAGGACTCCGGTATATGGGCGACCTTCGTTTACCATTCCTTTAGCTACAGGCTTTAAGATGTTTTCAATTGTGAATTGTACATGATCCGGATTTAAATCTGGGACTGGCGAGTAGGAACCCATGCCACCTGTATTCGGTCCCTGGTCTCCATCATATGCACGCTTATGATCTCTTGCCGGAATCATAGGATAGACATTTTCTCCATCAACAAAAGCAAAAAGCGAGAATTCTTTACCATCCAAAAATTCTTCAACGACAACTCGGTTTCCTGACTCACCGAATTGGTTGTGAAGCAACATATTTTCTACTGCTTCAATTGCTTCCGCCTCTGTCATAGCGACTACAACACCTTTTCCAGCAGCCAAACCATCTGCCTTTACTACAATCGGAGCGCCTTCTCTTTTTATATACTTAATTGCTTCGTTTACGTCGGTAAACGTTTGGTACTTCGCTGTTGGGATGTTGTATTGCTTCATAAATGCTTTTGCAAAATCCTTACTTCCTTCAATGATTGCCGCTTCCTTTGATGGGCCGAAAATTCTTAGATTATTACTTCGGAATGCATTGACAATCCCTTTGGATAAAGGTATTTCCGGACCAACAATCGTCCAGTCAATTTTTGTTTCTACCGCAAATTGGACAAGCTCTTCGATGGCGTCGTCTTGGATAGGAATACAGGTTGCCTCCGCAGCAATTCCACCGTTTCCTGGTGCAACATAGATGTTCGTAACCTTATCACTTTTCTTTAATTTCTTTACAATCATATGTTCACGGCCACCGCTACCGATTACTAATATCTTCATCAGGTACCTCCTTTAGTTATCCACCTATTTCACTCCAACAAATCAATGCTTAAAATGACGCATTCCTGTTAAAACCATTGCAATTCCATGTTTGTTGCACGCATCGATTGAATCTTGGTCTCGTTTTGAACCACCTGGTTGAATAATTGCTTTAATACCTGCTTGTGCAGCAGCTTCAACCGTATCTGGCATTGGGAAAAATGCGTCAGATGCCATAACTGCTCCTTGCGCTTTTTCTCCTGCTTGCTCAAATGCAATCCGTGCTGCTCCAACACGATTCATTTGACCAGCTCCAACACCTAATGTTTGGTCCTCTTTTGCTACGACAATTGCATTGGATTTCACGTGCTTCACTACTTTCCATGCGAAAAGGAGTTCTTTTAGTTCCGCGTCAGTAGGTTTTCGGTCTGTAACAACTTCTACTTCGTCGGCTGTTATGGTGCCATTATCACGATCTTGTACGAGTAAGCCACCAATAACACTCACTACTTTTTTCGAATCTTTTTCGTTTACCGTCATCGGTGTTTCTAATAATCGAATATTTTTCTTAACCGTTAAGATTTCTAAAGCTTCCGTTGTAAATCCTGGTGCAATTACGATTTCTAAGAAAATGTCTTTTAATATATTTGCCGTATTAGCATCTACTTCACGATTTAATGCAACAATTCCACCAAAAATGGATACTGGGTCCGCATCGTATGCTTTTTGGAAAGCAGCTTCTAATGTTTCACCAATTCCAACACCACATGGATTCATATGTTTAACAGCAACAGCTGCTGGTTGGTCAGCAAATTCAAGAACGATTTCTAATGCTGCGTTTGCATCTTGGATGTTGTTATAAGATAATTCTTTTCCATGAAGCTGTTTCGCATTCGCGATAGACGCACCTTGCACATTCCCTTCTTTATAGAAAGCAGCTTGTTGATGCGGGTTTTCACCATATCTTAGTGATTGTACTTTCTCGAACGTAGATGTATATGTCTCAGGATCTTTTTCTTCGGTTATTTCAACAAAGTAATTGGCTATCATTGCGTCATAATTTGCTGTATGACGATAAACTTTTGCTGCTAATTGTTTACGTAGCTCTAATGATGGCTGATCTTTTTTCATTGCCGCCAATACTTCATCGTAATCTTCTGGATCCACTACAACCGTTACGTCACGGAAGTTCTTCGCAGCAGCTCGCAACATCGTTGGACCACCAATATCAATATTTTCAATCGCATCTTCTTCGGTAACGTTCGGTTTCGCAATCGTTTCTTTGAACGGGTATAAGTTTACAACTACTACATCAATTGGGTGAATATCTCTTGCCTCGAGTTCCTGTACATGGGAATCCAAGTCACGGCGAGCTAGCAGACCTGCATGAATAAAAGGGTGAAGAGTTTTCACTCTACCGTCGAGAATTTCATCAAAACCTGTAACCTCTGAAACTTGCATCGCAGGAATACCAGCGTCCTTGATCGCTTTTAATGTTCCACCTGTAGAGATGAGTTCATATCCAAGCTGATGAAGGCCTTCTGCAAATGGAATTAAATTATTTTTATCTGATACGCTTAATAGTGCTCGTTTCTTCAAGCTCATTCCCCTTTCTGAATCAGTTGTTGAATCGTTGCTGGATAAAGCTGATGTTCAATCTTTTGAATCGCTTTCTGAAGTTCTTCTAATGACATATTCTCTTCTAGCTTCACTGCCTCCTGAGCAATGATTGTTCCTGTGTCCATTCCTTCATCAACATAGTGGATGGTTACTCCAGTAATCTTTACTCCTGCCTGATATGATTGACCGATAGCATCTAAGCCTGGAAAAGAAGGGAGTAAGGATGGATGAATATTTACGATGCGACCTTGATACGGTTGAAGGAGGGTTTCTCCAATCAATCGCATATAACCAGCTAAAATAACCCAATCAATTTGATGCTTCTCGAGAGCATTGACAATATCCTGTTCGAAGGCAACCTTTGATGCGTACTCTTTCCTGTCAACTATGAATACACTGGTTCCATAATTCCTAGCCTTTTGGATAACCGCGGCATCCGGCTGATCACATACTAACAACCGTACATCCGCTTTAAGTTTCCCTTGCTGGATTGCCTTCATAATGGCATCATAATTGGAGCCTGTTCCTGATGCGAATACTGCTATTTTATTCATCGGAGAACGTCACTCCTGGTTGATCGGTTACTTTACCAATTACGTATGCTTCTTCCCCACAGTCTTCTAGAAGTTGAATAGCCATTGCTGCTTCATGTTCTTCGACAATCACAACCATTCCAATCCCCATGTTAAATACATGGAACATCTCTTTATCCTCAAGCTTTGCGGTTTGCTTCAAGAATGAGAAGATTGGAGGGAGTTCCCAACTAGTTGGGTCAACCACGATACCTAACGTTTCCGGTACTGCTCTTGGTAGATTCTCATAGAAACCTCCACCAGTTATATGGCTAATACCTTTCACCGTTAGATCTGTCTTTAGTTGTTGGATTGCTTTTACGTATATTTTCGTTGGAGTGAGTAAGGCTTCACCTAAAGTGGTACCTAACATGTCTATTTCATCCGAATAATCTAGGCCGTAATCTTCCACGATTTTTCGAACTAATGAAAAGCCATTAGAATGTACACCACTAGAGGCGACCCCAATTAATATATCACCTGCTTCTACCTTTTCACCAGTAATCAACTGTTTCTTGTCTGCAATTCCAACTGTAAAACCTGCTAAGTCATATTCTCCATCACCATACATACCAGGCATTTCTGCTGTTTCTCCACCTATTAAAGCAGCATTTGCTTCTTGACACCCTTGTGCGATTCCTTTAACGATTTGCTCTATTTTCTCTGGTTCATTTTTTCCACAAGCGATATAATCAAGGAAAAATAAAGGATCTGCTCCTTGTGCGACAATGTCATTTACACACATTGCCACTAAGTCGATTCCGACCGTATCATGCTTATCTAAAGCAAAGGCGAGCTTTAGCTTTGTCCCCACACCATCTGTACCTGAAACAAGAACGGGTTCTCCATAAGAAAAACGACTAATATCGAATAGGCCACCGAATGAGCCAAGCCCCCCGATTACTTCTGGGCGGTTCGTTTTAGCGATATGTTTCTTCATTAATTCCACTGCTTGGTAACCTGCGTGGACGTCTACTCCCGCGTCTTTATATATATCACTCATGATTTGTCTCCTTTACTTAACAATGCTAAGTTTTCCTCTTAGATTACTAGGCTTTATATGCTGGTAGTACTGTATCCGGATAAATTTCTGTCGGATAATTTCCTGTAAAACACGCATTACAGATTCCATGTTGCTCCATATCTCGATCAGCAACAATTGATCTTTCTAATGCTTCGTTGGAAAGAAAAGCTAAGCTATCTGCTCCTATAATTTCTCTAATTTCTTCGACTGTATGATTAGCTGCTATTAGTTCACCTTTATTCGATGTATCGATTCCGTAAAAACACGGGTTATTCATTGGAGGTGAAGCAATTCTAACATGAACTTCTTTTGCTCCAGCTTCTTTTAATAAACGGACGATTCGCTTACTAGTCGTTCCTCTTACGATGGAATCATCAACCATCACAACTCGTTTACCATCCACAAGTCCACGTACAGCCGAGAGTTTCATCTTCACACCTTGTTCTCGTAGCTCTTGAGAAGGTTGGATAAACGTACGACCAACATAGCGATTTTTAATCAAGCCTAGTTCATAAGGAATCCCCGATTCTTCGGAAAAACCAATTGCTGCTGAGATGCTTGAGTCTGGCACACCTGTTACAACATCCGCCACGACTGGTACTTCTTTCGCAAGCTCTTTCCCCATGATTTTACGACTAGCATGAACGTTTACTCCATTCAAATCACTATCCGGACGGGAGAAATAAACATACTCCATCGCACACAATTTTCTCCTCATTGGAGTTGAAAACGTTTGTGTTTGTAATCCTTCATCGCTGATCGTAATTAATTCACCTGGCTGGACTTCGCGTTCATACGTGGCACCAATTAAATCAAATGCACATGTTTCGGAGGCAATTACGTAAGCTTCTCCAAGACGTCCAATAGATAAAGGACGTATTCCTCTTGGGTCTAAGGCGATGAAAAGCTGGTCTTCCGTTAATAATGAAAAGGCATAAGACCCTTTGATCATTTGCAAGGCAGCAGTAATTGCCTCAGACATTTCGAGATGACCACTTCGTTTAATAAGGTGAGCTAAGAGCTCCGTATCAGAGGTTGTTTGTAAGATACTGCCTTGTGCTTCTAGCTGATTTTTAAGTGCATGTGCGTTCACTAAATTTCCGTTATGTGCAATTGCCATACTTGTTTTAGAGGAGCGGAAGACGAGCGGCTGGACATTCTCAAATCCACTGCCGCCTTCTGCTCCATATAACACGTGACCAATAGCCGATTGGCCGGGTAATTTAGAAAATTCTCCTTCTGACAACACATCGTTAAGTAAGCCTAACCCTTTATGGACGTGAAGGGTTTCTCCATCTGTTGTAACAATACCAGCACCTTCTTGCCCTCTATGCTGTAAAGCGTGAAGACCGTAATACGTCATTTCTGCTGCTTTCTCATGTCCCCAAATAGCAAAAATACCACATTCTTCGTTAATGCCTTTTATTTCAGCAAGCACGGGATAGCTCCTTTCCAAAGCTGCTCAAGTTCACGCACACTTTCTTCCAAGATTGTCTTTCCTTCTTGTGTTATTTGAATGTTTTCTGTGTTCGTTACTTTTCCAAGTGGCATTGCATATTTACAAATCGATTCAAAAGCTGCTTTGTTCTGCTCTTTAATCGAAACGATAAAACGAGATTGAGATTCACTAAATAAGGCAGATGTAATATCACCTGTAACCTCAATGCTTGCTCCCAACTTTTTCTTACTGAATAAGCTTTCTACTACTGCTACTGCCATTCCACCTTCTGAAATGTCATGTGCAGATTGAATAAGTCCTGTTTGGATTGCTTCTAGTAATTGCTTTTGGCGTTCTACTTCTACTTCTAAATCAATACTCGGCGCTTTACCGAAGTACTTACCTTCCAATACATTCTGAAGTTCACTTCCACCGAATTCAGCTTTTGTTTCACCGATGATATAAATCAAATCACCGTCAGCTTGGAAGTGTGATGGTGTAATATCGTCTAATGATTCATGGATACCTACCATCCCAATGATTGGCGTAGGATAAATCGATTCGTCATTTGTTTCATTATAAAGCGATACATTTCCACTAATAACCGGAGTATCAAGCGCCAAACAAGCTTCACTAATACCATCTATACTTTTCTCCATTTGCCAGAAGTTCTCTGGTTTATCTGGATTTCCAAAGTTAAGACCATCTGTTATTGCTAAAGGCTTTGCACCTGTTGCAACAATGTTTCTAGCTGCCTCTGCAACGGCGATTTTTCCGCCTGTTTCTGGATCAAGGTAGATATATCTAGAGTTACAATCAATTGTCATTGCAATCGATTTGTTATAATCACGAATGCGCACTACTGCAGCGTCTGATCCTGGTGAAAATACGGTATTCCCTTGCACCATAGAATCATATTGGTCATATACATATTCTTTACTAGCAATTGTCGGCTGTTGTAAAAGCTTTGCCAATGTCTCTGAGTAGTTTGTAACTTTTGGTTGATAATCTGGCATGCTTTGAAACTCTTCATAATAAGCAGGAACTTTTGAATCTTTATAAAAAATTGGTGCGTCTTCTGCTAAATTATCAACTGGAATATCCGCTACCACTTCTCCTTGATGATAGAGACGGAACTGCTTATCATCTGTTACTGTACCAACTGCTACTGCATCTAAATCGTATTTTTTAAAGATATCGATAATCTCTTGTTCTTGGCCTTTCTTAACACAGAGAAGCATTCTCTCTTGTGATTCCGAAAGCATCATTTCATAAGCTGTCATATTTGCTTCTCGCTGTGGAATTAAATCAAGGTTCATTTCTAACCCCATACCAGCTTTACTAGCCATTTCACTTGCTGAGGATGTTAGACCAGCCGCACCCATATCTTGAATCCCTACTAAGGCGTCCGATTGAATAACTTCCAGACAAGCTTCAATTAATAACTTTTCCATAAATGGATCGCCAACTTGAACGCTAGAGCGATTGTTTTCTGTTTCTTCCGTTAAATCAGTCGATGCAAATGTCGCTCCATGAATTCCATCGCGGCCTGTTTTCGAACCTACATACATAATCGTATTTCCTAGGCCAGCTGCAATCCCTTTTTGAATGTCTTTAACATCAATTAAACCAACGCACATCGCATTCACAAGCGGATTACCTTCGTAGCTATCGTCAAACTGAACTTCGCCACCAACAGTAGGGACACCAACACAGTTTCCGTAACCAGCGATTCCATGTACGACTTCTTCAAATAAATATTTCACACGGTCGTTTGTTAAATTACCAAAACGGAGAGAGTTTAGGGATGCAATCGGACGAGCTCCCATTGAGAATACATCGCGAATAATACCTCCCACACCTGTTGCAGCTCCTTGATATGGTTCTACAGCAGATGGGTGGTTGTGACTCTCTACCTTAAAGACGACACCTTGGCCATCCCCAATATCTACAACACCTGCACCTTCACCCGGCCCTTGGACTACTTGTGGACCTTCTGTCGGGAACTTTTTCAATAACGGTCTAGACGTTTTATAGCTACAATGCTCCGACCACATTACAGAGAAAATACCTGTTTCCGTAAAGTTCGGTAGACGTCCCATGATGTTTTTGATCATTTCAAACTCTTTATCTGTTAAACCCATTTCACGGTATACTTTATCTTTTTCGATTTGTTCCGGTGTTAATTCAGGCGCCTGCAACATAACTTTCCCTCCAGTTTTTAACGATAGATTGGAATAGTTTCAATCCGTCACTACTTCCAAGAATTGCTTCCGCAGCTCTTTCAGGGTGTGGCATCATACCGAGTACGTTTCCTTTTTCATTTACAATCCCTGCAATATTCGCCAGGGAGCCGTTTGGATTGTTTTGGTACGTAAATACGATTTGATTATTTGCTTTTAGCTTTGCTAATGTTTCTTCATCACAATAATAATTACCTTCTGCATGTGCAATTGGCATCGAGACAACTTCACCTTTTTCATATTCTGATGTAAAAATTGTTTCGTTGTTTTCTACAATTAAGTTTTCAAAATGACACATGAACTTTAGGTTCTTATTTTGTAGCATCGCACCTGGTAGAAGTTGTGATTCTAGTAAAATTTGAAATCCGTTACATACTCCTAAAATAGGTACTCCTCTTTCCGCCAGCTTCTTAAGTTGACTAACTACATCTGAAGTAGATGCAATTGCGCCACAGCGTAAATAGTCACCATAAGAGAATCCACCTGGAATCAGAACCGCATCATAGTTTTCTAGATTTGCTTCTGTATACCAGACAAGCTCCGCTTCTTCACCAAGTACATCTTTGGCAGCATAATACATATCTCGATCACAGTTCGATCCTGGAAATACTACAACGGCAAATTTCACTGTGTCACTACCTCCTCAATTGTGTACGAGTAGTTTTCAACAACTGGATTCGCTAATAGTTTGTTACACATGTCTTCTACTTGTTTTTCTGCATTGTCTTCCTCTGCAAGCTTGATTTCGATATATTTACCAACTCGAACGTCCTCTACACTTGGAAACCCCAAAGAATGTAACGAACCTTGAACCGCTTTTCCTTGTGGATCCAAAACGCCTTCTTTTAAAGTTATGTGAATTTTCGCAATTTTCATGATATATCCCCCTAATAATTAATAGTAATAGCGCATATATTTAGTTTTCAGTCACTCAGTCTTGAATGAGTGACTGTTCTTTCAATGTTTCATAGATAGACGTTGCATTGTCTCCAATAAACGTTACATGGCCCATTTTACGAAGAGGCTTGTTGTCCTTCTTTCCATAAATGTGAATGTGGCCGGTTGGAAATTCATTAATACGCGAAAAAAATGGTTCAACATCTTTTCCTAATAGGTTTACCATTACAGCTCCTTTATGAGCATGAACTGGTAAAAGTGGTAGATTACAAATAGCTCGGATATGTTGCTCAAATTGAGAGACGTCACACGCTTCAATCGTATAATGTCCTGAGTTGTGCGGCCTTGGTGCTAATTCATTAATTAGTATGTTGTCTTCTGTTACAAACATTTCGATTGCAAAAGTACCTACGACATTTAATTCTTCTGCAATTGCTTTAGCTGCCTCTTTTGCCTTGTTTGCTATCTGCTCTGAAACTCGACCAGGTGCGATACTCGCATGGAGTATATGGTCTCGATGGATGTTTTCACTTACCGGAAAAAATTCTATGTTACCATCTACGGAACGAGTGAACACGACAGATATTTCTTTATCAAAGGTAACCCACTTTTCTATGATTAAGCGTCCTGCTTTCTCTAGCATTTCTTCCGCTTCTGCAAGATCTAATTCACTGGTTAACTTCACTTGTCCTTTGCCGTCGTATCCTCCTCGACATGTCTTTGCTACAGATGGATAACCTATTTTATTGGCTTGATCTTTTAATTCTTGTGGTGTCTTAACGATAGAGTATGGTGCAACTGGCTGGTTTGCTTTACGCATTGTTTCTTTCTCTAATTCTCGATCTTGAGTTACTCGTAAAGAGTTTGCACCTTGAGGTAGTAGTCCTTGTTCTTCTAATAGCTGTGCTGCTTGTAAATCAACATTTTCAAATTCATATGTAACGACATCTGCTTTGCTTGCTAGCTCTTTGATTGCTTCAAGGTCATCATAGGCTGCTACAATTTGCTCATCTGCCACTTGTGCAGTTGGACAATCTGGTGTAGGGTCTAATACGATAATTCGGTAGCCCATATACTTCGCAGAGATTGCCATCATTCTACCAAGCTGACCACCACCTATAATTCCTATGACTCGATTAAAGAGTAGTTGTTTATTGTTCGGCAAGTTGGTCCCTCATCTCTTTTACTTTCTCTTTCATTCCTTGTTGGTACACTTCAAGCTGCTTCGCTACATCATCATCATGAGTTCCAATAATTTGTGCTGCTAAAATTCCTGCGTTCTTTGCGCCTGCTGTTCCAATCGCAACCGTCGCAACAGGAACACCACCAGGCATCTGTACAATTGATAGCAAGGAATCAAGTCCATTTAAGCTCTTCGTTTGAACAGGTACCCCGATGACAGGTAGCGTGGTTTTCGATGCGACCATTCCCGGTAGATGCGCTGCTCCACCTGCACCTGCAATGATAACTTTAATTCCTCTTGCTTTTGCTTTTTCTGCATATGTGAACATATCCTCTGGAGTACGATGTGCAGAAATTACTTCCTTCTCATAGGGAAGTCCTAATTCATCCAATACTTCACATGAATGCTTCATCGTTTCCCAATCGGAAATGCTTCCCATAATAACACTAATCTGTGCCATTTTATCCCTCCGTTTTTCACACGGTTATAATTAAGTTGTGCAACTATATAAGAAAAGCCTATCCCGCTCTCTTAAAAGAGAAGCAGAATAGGCACATAGTGTAAACATTATGCACAAAGCACGCCCTATATAAGGGTGCTAGCTACTTCTCTCATAGTCCGTTATTTACGGTAACGGGTAGAAACAGTGGGCCATATTCCCAAAATATATGAGATGTATTTATCCTGATTAAATTATGACCTTATCATACCAAGCTTCTATTCGACTTGTCAATAAAAAATCGAACATTAAATTATTAAAATAATTTAATGTTCGGATTCTAGAGCTACAGCTTCAAATATAACGGTTTTATCTACCGGAATAACGCTATTCCCTTCTTCACGAAAGATTGGCTTCTCAATTCTACGTGTTGGTGTATAACCTTCTTTCTTCATTCTATTGAGGCATTCTTCTATTGTTTCATTTTCTCCGACTTCAAACTTCTTCTTCTTTTGCTTCTTCTGCTTCTTGGACACTTTTCTTAATTCTCCCTCTTCGAATTTGTTTTACCCAAAATCCACCATGTATTTGCTTCGGTTCATACGTTATAATAAATGCCTTTGGATCAATGGATTTGATAGCTTCATATAAATTGAGCTCATATTTTCTTGGTGAAAGGATTTGCATCGCTAATCGATCACCATCCATTCCATATGCTTGCCAGCTCGTTAC
Source organism: Gracilibacillus halotolerans (assembly GCF_014206945.1). Taxonomy (GTDB): domain Bacteria; phylum Bacillota; class Bacilli; order Bacillales; family Amphibacillaceae; genus Gracilibacillus; species Gracilibacillus halotolerans. Next base: position 7,523 of record NZ_JACHON010000022.1, on the reverse strand, counting down.
CCCATATCCTTTTTCACGAAGTTTTTTTGTAAACTGTAAGTCGGGATCCGAGGAAACTACGTTAACCGTAATGTACCCAAGCGCTAACTTTTCTTCAATTTTAGAGCCAACTATTACTCCAATGCCATATCCTAAACCATATGCTATTAAATTTTGAATTTGACCTAAATTATCAAGAACAATACCTAGACCGACTGTATAAATGACAATCTCGAACGTGCCAATTGTTCCCGCAATATAACGCCTTCCTTTTAACGTGAGGATAACACGTAAAGTAGACAAGGAAACATAGACAATATTAATAACTAATATAATAACAACGACGATAAACGCATTTTCTAACATAACTACTTCACCTCCGGGCATTAACCATACACTAGAATGTCACATATACTATCAACATGAGGACATAGTGCAAACATTTTAACATATTCATCGTGGTAGCACATTATAAAAAAGACTGGAGAGAGGAAACATGGATCCATTTAAAGAGATGAATCAATGGAAGGATAATCTCCATCACTTTTTTGGTGGGGATTTCTGGAATGAATTTGAGCATCTAGTAGAACCGAGAATCCCTGCCGTAACCATTTACGAAGTCAATGATAAAATACTTGTCTATGTTACATTGCCCGGTATTAACAATCGTAAACACGTAAACATCTCAATAGATTCATACTCACTACACGTGAAGGGGAGATTTCCAAAATTAAAAACACAAGGCGAGCTTCACATTAATGAAATACCAAGAGGTGAATTCTCACGGAAAATCGATCTCCCTGTTGCTGTTCAACGTGAGAAAGCAACCGCACAGTTGCGAGATGGTCTCATGGTCATTCATTTATACAAAAATAAAAAGAAATCCAAACCAGCCAAAAATATCCCTGTGGAAATCGTAGAGGATGAATCATAATGCTACTAGTATCGTTTACATTCCTTCTGTTTTGATACCTAAAATGCTTTACAAACAAAAAACTTCGGCACAAATGGCCGAAGTTTTTAGTAATATTTTATTATTGTACAAACCCTAAGAATAGAATGAAGATAACGAATAATCCCCACATAATCGGATTAACTTCTTTTGCTTTCCCTTTAGCTACCATCATAATTGGATAGAAAATAAAACCTACTGCAATACCAGTCGCAATACTATAGCCTAACGGCATGATAATAACCGTTAAAAACGCTGGAACCGCATATTCGAATTTATCCCAAGGAATATCTTTCAAAGCAGATACCATCATTATTCCAACAATAATCAGCGCCGGAGCAGTAACTTCATTCGTAATTACTGAAAGCAATGGAGAGAAAAAGATAGCTAGTACAAACAGTAATCCTGTAACAACGGATGTAAACCCAGAACGTCCACCCGCAGCTACACCGGTTGCAGATTCCACAAACGCAGTAGTTGTCGATGTACCTAGCGTCGCCCCTACAACCGTTGCAGAAGAATCAGCTAATAACGCTTTACCAGCGCGTGGTAACTTATTATCTTTTATTAAACCTGCTTTTGTTGTTACAGCCACTAATGTTCCAGCTGTGTCAAAGAAGTCAACAAACAAGAATGTAATAATAACGATGAGCATTTCAATCGTGAAAATTTCATTTAAATGCTGGAATGCTACGCCAAATGTAGGAGATAAATCAGGAACACTTGATACAATTTGACGTGGCATATCAATTAATCCAAAAATAACTCCTGCAACTGCTGTAATAATCATTCCATAAAATACACCACCACGGACGCCTACACCAATAAGTATGACAGTAACTACTACACCGAAGATTGCTAGTAATGTTGTTCCACTTGTAATATCACCTAAAGCTACTAATGTTGCTGGGTCCGCGACAATAATTTTTGCATTTTGAAAACCAACAAATGCGATGAAAAGACCAATCCCCGCGCCTACTGCCAGTTTCAAAACAGGTGGAATTGCATTAATTACTTTTTCACGAAGACCTGATAAAGATAATATTAAGAATATAATACCTGAAACTAACACACCCGCTAGGGCCGTTTCCCAAGGAATTCCATAGCCAATAACAACCGTATAAGCGAAGAAAGCATTTAATCCCATTCCTGGAGCTAGTGCTACCGGATATTTTGCAAGGAACGCCATAATCAATGTACCAACAGCTGCGGATAGTGCGGTAGCTACATAGACAGCATCTCGATCCATGCCTGTTCCATCTGCTAATATGTTAGGGTTGACGAACAGAATATAAGCCATAGCCAAGAAAGTAGTAATACCGGCCATTGTTTCCGTACGATAATTAGTACCTAATTTGTCAAACTCGAAATACTTTTTCAATGTTGTTCCTCCTCGTTTGTCGTATAAACGAAAAAAAGCACCCTAGGTTAACAACCAAGAGTGCCCAACAGCTGGATTTCCGATATGACCCCTATATAAAATATAAAGGCGCCCATCTATCCATGCCGTAGTCGAAGTATTTACGGTACTTCGGTAGAGACTCTTGGGCCATATTCCCAACATTATACGACGGAAAATTAAATTATAATAAGTTCAAAACCTATAATACTAGGCATTTCTGCATATGTCAATACAAAATCCGAATATTATTGATAAAAACACTTTCATTGTTCGTTTATTGCAATATTTGACAATATTTTTATTAAGACTCTTTGTCAAAAGGAGTTATACAAAACTATGAAAACATTTTTATTGTAAATTCCGCCTGTGGCTGGCTATCATCTGGCTGAATAGTGTAAAAGAACTAAACTTCAGAAATATGAATTCCACTACTTTTGTTGCATTGAACTTGGTTAAAATATAAGTCATTATATACATAATTAGAAAAAAACGGATTAGAATGAAATATATTTATCTATTAGATGGAAAGGATGTGATAAATGTGGCAGCTTTTATAAACGACTTATTAAATAAAGCCGAACTTCAAAGCTTTATTGGTCGCGAAGATGAGCTTCAGCTTATGCAAAATCAACTTGACCGAGATAGAACAGACTGGAATTTATTACACTTTCACGGGATTAGCGGCATCGGAAAAACAGCTCTGCTTAAAAGGTTTATGAACATTTCATCAACAGCTAATACCATCTACATAAATACGGATAAGGAACTTCAATCACCACAACAATTTTTAGATATCATCGTAAACAAGCTGCATAATCATCCTTATTACAATAAAGGACGGAAGATAGGTACAGAACAATCTACCACGACTTCCAACATCGTTAACAGTTTAAATACGATTGCTACTACAGAACCTCCACTTATATTGCTATTTGACTCATTCGAATTGTGGGAACCCATCACAGATTGGCTATTCCATTCATTTATCCCGAGACTATCTGCTAATGTACGTCTAATCTCAGCTGGGCGCGAATCCCTCAGAAGCATACAGACACGCTCTCCATCATGGAGTTTATTAGTTCAACATGTCCACCTAAAACCGTTAAGTAAGAATCTCGTCCACGACTACCTTAAAAACAACGGAATTGACGATTTAATACTCCGAAATACTATTGTTAAACTATCTGACGGTATCCCATTTTCTATGAATTTGTGTTACAAGATGGCATTAGAAAATGGAGAACGTTTAGAAACAGCTAATCTTAAACAAATCGTTAGGATTCTTTGTCAAAACGTCTTAGAAGAATTAGACATCACAATAAATCAGCGTTCACTTTTAGAAGCAGCTTCTGTCGTTAGACAATTTGACAAGGAATTGTTGATGAATATTACTGGCCAGTCACTTAGTTATGAAGAGTTTGATCAATTTTGTGATATCCCGATTATTATGAAAGCGAAAGATGGTTGGAGCTTGGTAGATGGAATTCGGAATTGGTTTCAAACTGACTTTAAAGAACACTCTCCAGAATTATTCAACAGTTATAAGAAAAGAGCGTTAGAAGTTCTTTATAGAAGGTGGACTGCCGCTAATCCACTTCAACGGAGAAGTCTTTTTCTTGAAAATGTATTCACCGCTAAAAATGAGCTTTTACAAGAATTCTATTTTTTAAACGATGAGACAGTTTATGATATTAGAACTGCTGAACAAAAAGACATTGCACCCATTATGGAGATATGGAGGAACCGACATTTGAACTCGCTCCAATCCGTTAATGATGGAACAGAACAAGAGAAGCTCATTCAAGAGGTTTGGGAGCTTGAGCCATCGGCAATTAAAGCTTTTTGGGAAAATGATTGTATCGTAGGCTTTACCGCTATTGTTTCTCTTACAACCGAAGCTAGAAAAATTTTTCTCAAAAATGACCTTTATAGAAATTATCTCTTAAACACGAAAACAGAGGAAAATGAACGTCTGTTTTGGATTGGTGCAACCGCAAAAAATAATGATTATCAAGCTTTGAATGCAATCTATCGTTACTTTTTCGAGCATCTTATGGATAATTTTCTATGCACTGTCATGTTTCCAACTGACTATGACGTTTCCGGATTGTTATCGTTAGGATTAAAAGAATTACCTTGGGCAGCATCTGTTACACCTTCCGGGAAAAAGTTTCGTATGCTTCAAGTCGACCTTAGAAAAGTTTCTCTATTAAAATTATTAACAACATCAAAATTATTAACGACGTCTTATCCAATCAAGACTAAAAAGAACATTTCAGTCCAAGAAGTGACTCAACTATTGAAGAAATTGCTCCCCTCCTATCATGAGCTTGAATCTATGCCAGAATTACTTAAAGAAGCGAACGAAGTTATGGATATTGAAATGAAAGATAATGAGGCCTATGGGGACACCATTCGACATTTCATTAAAGAAGCGATGAATGGAATTGAGATTAAGACGGAAAAAGACCGATTGATGATGCGTTCCATCGAATTGTCTTATATCGAACAGATTGGCACCAACGAATTAGTCGCAGAACGACTCCATCTATCCATTAGCACTTATTATCGTTATGTTAATAGAGGTATTGAAAAATTGGCATTGCAATTAATAACATAGTTAAATCAGATAATAGTGCGAATCTTTGTGATGAATTGGACTCTTAAGATGGAGCTTAAATCACAACTCTGATAAGACGTTACCAAATACTTCAACGAATTTATTTAACCTCATTATTATTGTGGGAGTTCACTATTGATTGGTTTAACATTCATTATATATAAAGGGAGACCGCGCAAAGATTGATACTGCGCGGTCTATTTCTACTCATCTGCGGTAGAAGGCCTTTTATTACTAGCAATAAAACTCAGTTAGAACACGTTATCGAATCTCTATTATATTCCATTGTTGATTAAAGCCATGAAGTAAATCCCATTGAACGATATTTCCTCCGTTATTCAACGAACGTTCATATACTTCTAATGATTTTTGACTGAATCGATTAACCAATGTGTAGTAACCATCACTATTTCGTTCAATTTGCCATTGCTGATTAGTGCCACCTAGATGTTCCCATTGAACGATATTTGCACCATTGCTTGAGTTCCAATCAAATACTTCCATCGCTTGATTACTATTTTGATTAACGATCTCATAATAGCCATCATTATTTCTAATAATAAACCAACGCTGTGTCGGGTGGAAGTTTCGCTCCCACTGTTGGACATTTGCTCCTAGCTCTCCACTTGCATTCTCTACTTCTGCTAATTTGCCACTGCCTCGATTAACAATTTCATAGACTTTACTACTATCAAATTGAATTGGATTAACAAGACGCGTATTATTTGTGTTCGTGTTACCACTTCCACCTTCGATACTTACTGCCACCCCTGAAGTATCAATTATATTATCTCTTATAGTGTTTTGATTGGAATCCCCTGTAACCCTAATTCCGATATTGTTAAAACTAGCGAACGTTTCTATTTTATTGTTTCGGATTTGATTATTGCTTCCTGGCGCTATTCTAATAACGGATTCAGGATTCAACGATGGATCTAATTGTTGTATTACATTACTCTCAAAAGTATTATTGTTCGATTGAATTAGAATACCGTGTATTCTTGAGTTAATCACAGTATTGTTTCGAATCGTATTATTAGTAGCTCCCGTTAAAACAAAGATACCCCGAGGATAATTTTCAATTGTATTAAATTCGACGATATTATTCGCTCCACCGTTTGGAATTCGAATACCACCATAACTATCAGATTGTTGGCTTGTATTGATAACTTGATTGTGAGTGACTAGTGTGTGTGTCGCACGGGACAGATTAATACCACTACCTCCGGTTGAATTAGTAATTATGTTCCCTCGAATTGTATTGTCATGAACATCACCAACCGGATGACTTTCACTCCCAAATGCCATTGCATGTCCTGTTGTTCGATCAATATGATTGTTTTCGATAGTAGAATTCTTTAATCGTCGTAGTAATAAACCAATCGTAACATCTCTTACTTCGATGTTTTCTATAAATAGATCACTGACGTCTGCATCAATATTCATTCCACCTATTTGACCTAAACCACGATTAGCTCGATTCGTTCTATCACCATCAATCGTTAAATAGGAAACGGTTACATTTAAGCGATTAGAACCTGAACGTATAATTGGATTTCCAACCACGTAATTATTTCGTGATCCTGATTTCTTTAATACGGTTTGTCCCTTTCCATCCCCAACAATATTAACGCCTTGGTGAAAACGAATTGCCTCATCAATTGAGTAAGTTCCAGCAGGAATATAAACAGTTCCCTCAACCCCACGATCATAAAAATGACGCATTGCTGCATGTAGTGCCTCTGTCTGCGATGCATCAACACCTGGTGTCATACCAAAATCTCTTGCATTTACTGTTTCCTGTGCATTAACCTCGCTACCTTCTCCTAAATAGATAAAAACAAGTAACAAAAAAGCAAAACAATAACCAACAACTTTTCTCATTACATAGTTCCTCCTTTAATTTTAAAAATATGGTTGAAATATATAAAAAGAATTAACTCTTGCACCTCTATATAATTTATACTTTTTAATAGATTCAGAGTTAATTCGTATAACTAGTTTTAAAATTTTTCGGAGTATGAATATCTATATAATAAACCAATTTTCTAGTAAAGAAAGGTATATTTGGAGAAAAGGTTACAAAGTAGTAGGAGTTATCTGTTTTAATTGAATATATTAATAAACTAAATAGGACTATTATAGTGTTTGTTTGATAGAAACTATCATGCTATATAATGCAATTAAAAAAAGCTAGAACCCTTGATAATAAAAGGTTCTAGCTTTAATTTTTCTATTCCCACTCTACTTTCATGGCGCTAGATATAGAGCAATATCATTGATTTTAAAGGGTTTTAAAGAAGTATCAATCCATATAAATTAATATAAAAAATTAAAATAATGCAATTTTAATGCAATAAATGCAAATCGCAATTTAGAGTTATCACTAAAATATTTGATGTCTAAAACAAGAGACGTTTCATATTGAAGCTTCTTTTTTCATTGGGAAATTTGAATAGATCCTTATTTATAGTGGTATGTGTAAAATAGTTCTCAAAGGATAATTTCTAAAATTATCCATATAAATGGAAAAATAAAAGGAGACCCTCTATACTAGATAATAGGCTAAC
>NZ_JACHON010000021.1 GCF_014206945.1 Gracilibacillus halotolerans | reverse complement strand
CAACAAAGTTCGTAGTATTAAATTTTTAAAAATCCCATTTTTCTCTTAGGGATACTTTAAACATTTTTAGAATAGCTAATTATGAAATAGCTTCAGGTATAATTATTCTTTCTTATAGGATTATATTGTTAATCTCGGTGATTATTTAATGTGTAATATTAGGATGGTTTGCAGTCTTGTTCATGGAGTGATATAGGTTGATGAAATTTTAAATAATACCCAACAGCTTTTTCTTTTTTACTCGTGATGGCATGGCGGTTCGGACAGATGATCCATTTGCTATTTTATCTGCATTTTCTCTTAATTGGTGATATTGGTCACTCGCAACCATTTGTTTCACTTGTTTCCAAGCTTTCGATAATTCGTATTTCTTTGGCTCATTTGTATCCGAACTAATAAAATGGACTAAATTATGATCTAATAATTGCTGTGTGAATTTTCGTGTCTTTTTGCCCTTCCTACCTAAGATGCTTTGCGCGCTCACTAATACAAGCACACCATTCTTCACCATATTGTATAACTGGGTAGGGTCTTTTTGTATCCCCTCATTCCGCTCCGGAAATACAAGTACGGGTTTGTTATCTTGTAGCTGCAGTTCATAGCATAGTTGATCCATAAAATGTGGAATATGCGAATCTACCAATTCAAGGAATAAATAATGGCCTTTATGTTTCTTTACTCCTCTATTAATGAGGTCATGGATACCTCCATTTACAGGAAGTGTTTGTGCGAGAGAAATTTTAAGCATTCCTTGTTGCATGGACTCCACTACTTCATCTACATGGGAATATCTCTCATCCGTAAAACTCCCACTAATACGTGGAATAGCAATGAAGTTCGTTACACCTTGCTCTTTCGCCTTCTTTATTAATTGTTTTGCTTCATATTCATTTGAGGTGCTTTCTCTGTTTATCGGAAGTAAGTATGGACTTATATCGATCACTAACATCTTCCTCCTCTTTTCACTCACTGTATAGAATCTCTACTTTTGTACATATTTTAAATTAGCATATCACAATTTATTCCATATTGATAGTTCAATTGTTCTCATTTTATTTACATTTTCATACCAACTCATAGGACTTTATGCCGTATTTTGTAGATTATTGGCGGGATTTGTTGTTATGGGATAGACCTCTATTGTATTAATTAAAAAACTCGCATGACTAATCCTAACGATTGTCGTACGAGTTTTTGAATTTGCGACCTTTTAAGCTTATTCTTTTGCCTTATTTTTGTCGTTGAGCGCCATTATAAGAGTGTACAAAGAGAATAAAAATATCGGAATTCCTAAAAGAGCATACCCGGCACCTTCAAAACCACGAACCTCGAATGATACAAATATTAATACTGCCACAGCAACAAAACCAATTATTGAAGGAAGTATGGATAGAGTATAATTAAATTTCTCCAAGAGTTTGGTTGCTAATACCATTATAAGGCCAATTACTATTCCTAGACCAAAAGGAACATATACCATCATAATATCCTTCACTCCTCTTTTAGGTTATCTCTTATATCATTTCTTAATAATAAGCAGCATTTGAAGTTAGTTATCCCAGCTTCTTATATAATTCATATAAATCTAATAATTGAATTCCAAGCTCGCTATTAAAATCCCAAGTGTCGGTAATAATCCTTGGATATGATGGGATATGGCTTTTAGATTCAATCATTAGTTCTATATCTTTATAGAAATTTTCAAGTTGATTTATTGTCCCATCTTTACCTTGACCTAATTCGTGAGCTTTAATTTCACATTCCAACTTTATTTTCGCCTTTTCAGCTTCGTTAATAAAGTTTGAGGTGTTATTAAGTCGTCTAGGTGATTTATATACCATTGTTCTATTCCTCCAATTAGTTGAGGCTAATCAAATAAACACGTTTACTGAAACTCTTCTATTTTTTAAAAATCACCTCTAAAGTAGACAAAGCTGTACAGGTGATTTACTTTCTTCAATATCCTCTCTCGTATTAAATCTATTCTGGTTGCGGGATGCTTCAGTCAAAGTGGTAATAATATATATTTAAAAAATACTATGATATTGCAGGATAATAAATTAAAATAAGTCTATTTTGCAATATCACTCGAAATTAACTTCCCATTAATAGGATTTACCGAGAATCTCCTACCGTAGAAATCAGTTACAAAAACATTTTCACCATGCACCATTAAATTTTCATAAGGTAACGGATTCTTAATAGAGTGATCATCTATTGCTTTTCGAATACGCCATTTTATTTTTCCTTCGCTACTTACCCCAAAAACATTGTTTAGATATTTAACGTTATATGGGACTTCAAGCAGTACAATTACTATAGTATTTACTTCCTTCACAAAACGAATATTATAATCAAAGACTAGCTTTATATTATTTACTACTAGTTCTCTATTATCATAGCTATATTTAATTGGCATTTGCCCACTCCCTATAGTTAAGGCCTTATTTAAAAATTCCTCAATAGTTTGTAAATCTAAAGTATATAGCAATCGACTCATAAACAAATTCTCTTTTACTAATTTTCTAAAATATCAACCTTACTAACATCGCCGAGTAAAAAACCATTGTCTCCCTTGTATCAATAGTATCACTTAAAAACTGTCTAGCTCTTAATGCAATGCCAATGCTCATAAAGACTCTTTTTTCTTAATAAATTATTATGGTGTACCTAGTAAACCAGGGCTTATTTGTTCAATTCTTACCCAATCAAATAAACAATTTATAGAAGTGCTATTACTACATTTAATTTTTACGGAACCCTCTTCCCCAATCTCTTTAATATCGAATTGCTCAATCTCATTAATAGTTCCAAATGAATTTACTTCCAAGTTTTTCACATCAAAAAATGACATTTCAATATATACTATGTCCCATTCACTCCATCGTTTAGGTTTATTTTTGACAATCTCTTTAGTAGATAATTGAATAAATAATGTCGGTCCATCACTATTTATTTGGACATTCAATAATTCAGAACCTTTGAAATTTGGCATACTTCCAAAAATTCCAGTAAGTGCTTGAGGATTCATTATCCTACTTGAGTTAATCATGTATACACCCCTTCATACAAAAAGCACTTGTTATCTAAAGGCCATCAAATGCTGAACGATAGTCTCATAAAGTGATTTAACAAAAATATCATTCATCATATTTCCACATCTTATACTTCGTCAGTCGTAGCGTCATCGTAATCCTGCAATTCTTCCATAATTTCTTTTAATCGGTTAATATTATTTATGAATTCATTGTAAGAAATTTCCTGATAGTTAAAAATCCCCTCACCGTATTCATTACTATCAAATATTTTCAGATTAGCATTTAACTTCAATAAGTTATCAACTAACTCTTTTAAATTTTCCATATTATCAAGATCATTTGCATCCGTTTCGGCAAAAAAATCTTTGTTTTCAATTTTGGATTTTATCTCTGTAATTCCTAAACCAGTGTACCTTCTTAAGAGTAGTATACACTTATTAAATGGACTATTAGGGCTTATATTAATTGCTATTTTACTCATCTATCTTTCTCCTCTCCATTAAAATTCTTCTAAATAGTTCGATTAACAGGTATATAAGTGCATTTTTACTATAGCTTCCGTCATGCCATCCCTTTAAACGTTCTCTGCTAGTTACAGGATAAATTAATTCTCCTCTATTACTTATATGTGGATAGTTCATAGCATTGTAGGTATGGTGTCCAATTATTGAGTGCCCGTTGTATTTAGTTTTTTTCCCTTTTAAAATCTCTTGCATTTGTTCATTTTTTTGGCAATCCAGTGCTTTACGCTCATATGTTTTTAAGTAGCATAAATTTGTATTATATTAATAGACTCATAAGTATCCTTTAGATTAACCTCATTATTTTTCTACAAGTTGTCAATTGCTTCTTGAAATATATCTATTACATAGTCATCAAATATATTATATCTTGGACTTAAATCTGTTCCCTCCCTTCCCCAACTAAAAACTCTACCATCATTATTATCTGCACAGTACATACATTTAACAAATTCTCCTGAGTCCTCTATAACAATTAAGTTCATATCCAATCCTAATTTTCTCCATCTCTCTGTTGCATCTACTACAGATGCTCCTAATTTACCCTGAACACCTTCAAGTTCAACTCCACATATCCCCCCCGAACCATATTTTTGTATAAATTCGCGATAACTTCGAGGAAATTGAACTCTTAGTTTTTCTTCAGCATTATTAATATATTTTTCTAATACTTCTCCAAAAAAGTCATCTTCTTCACCATAATTCTCAATCATTATAATAATTCTTTCGTCCATAGATTAAACTCACTCCTATTATTCACTAGCACGCATTTCCCAATAGTTAACTCTAAAGTTATTATACATTTTTTCCAACTCTGCATTATTCCTAAAACTATTTCCTTTTTCAATCAGATAGCCAAATTCTATCAAATTAGCCTGCTAATTAAATAAGAGAACCTTGAAAGGCAGTTAGCCAATCAAGGTATATGTAAATAATGTTGTTATTCTAGACTGTTCCTTTTCCATATATTTTCTCCTTCCGTTAAAAACATTGCACTTGGCGGATCATCATAGAGAGAGATTTCAACCAATGAGCTTCTTTTCTGTTTTAACCAATTATATACATTGCCTTCATTTGTAGATGGATATGATAAAATATCCTTTACTCGGAAAGCAGCTGCATTATATTCCGTATAATTTGTATCACTCTCATCTAATCCATTGTCTGTTTCGAAAACTGTGTCTAGTTCACCGATAATCTTCAATCCACTTTCCCAGTTTAATATAATGTCACTATCTTCATATTTTATTAATGTTCCTATTAAAGAATCATATGCCATTTGTATCCTACTTTCTTTAATTTTTATAGCCTTGAAGGTACTATCTTCGTGAGCTATGAATTTTAGTAAAGCATCAATCATTTTATCAAATGCATAAATATCTAATAAAAAATTAAAAACACTTTTTACCTATATAGGCAATCAAGTGCTTATAGTTAATTCTGTATCATAATCCTGAACATTACTGAACTGGGCCCATAAATTCAGTAATAATAAGAATATGTTCCTTCAATTTGACTTTTTTTAGATTCTCTACTTTTTCTGAGCCACCTAAACCTAATAAAGGGGTGTATCCAAAACACTCGTCATAGTTAGGAGCACTGTATTTACTAATACCTTCAGGATAAGGTTTCCACATTAATTCATCGTTCATAAAGTCATTATCTTTTAAGTCTTCAAAAAAGAATTCAAATCCGGATGAAACAACATTAACATACCCTTTCCTAAAGTTTAATAAATTTATATACTTATCTTTTTCCCATACTATAATATCACCCATTGCGGTTGTAAAAATAGGAATCGCCTGCTCAGCCTTAGATAACTTCTCTCTAAAATATCTAAATAATCGTCTGGATTAATAACTTTTAAAAAGTCATTTGCGAAAGTACCAAAACCATATTTTTCCATGTTTTATTAATTCTTCAGGAAGTCTACCCTTATATTTTAAAATAACATCTTCATCAACTGTTTCATGTTTTATAAAATCGCTAAATATAGTTTCCAATTAAGATTTCCTTCTTTGATTATTCAGTTAATTCCAGATTTAAATAAGTATTCTTTAGCTGTTCAGGTGACATATTCTTCGCAATTTCTTAAATTTGCTCCTCAACAACATCAATTCTATATTTCCATTGTGAACCTATTGAGGAATTTACTCTTTTATCACCTAAACCTCCAATAATGTCTGCTCTTCCTCCAGCTATTTAATCTGGATTATGAACTGCTGCTTTTGTTTCCAGCCATTCTGAAGCTTGCTTTGCCGTATTTGCTCTGGAAAGTTCTTGTTTTCGCAGTTCAGTAATTTTATCTTTAAGTGCTTCTTGTCTAGCCATTTTTTGAGCTGCATTTTCTTCTATTGCTCTACCTTCAGCAATATATCTTTCTCTATTTTTAGATACTCGTCAACCGTTAATTCATTTATATCTTTTTCTTGGTCTTTCAATTGTCTTGCAAACTCTTCAGAGTCATGTATATCATTTCTTTTAAAATTATTTTATTCTTGGTAAATCATCTAAATACTTTACATTACCCGCACCCTATGTTGTAATCTTAAATTCAAAAAGGAAAAAAACACACCTTCTAGTACCTTACTAAACTACTTCCTTCTCTTGTACTATCGGCAATTTATAGGCTGTTTTATGTTTCATCATGCCATAAACAATGTTCACAAACCTTCTCATTATGCACACAATGCTTGTCCCTTTGTTTTCCCTTCTTCCAGCTTACGTTGGTAGTAAGATAGAACACTGCGTTCTTCGGCAGCTTACTTCCTTTTGCTACTTGCACTTACTGTACTGCTAAATTGTAAAATAAAGCGTGAAGCGCCCGATTTCTCTGTTAACTTTTATGTTCCTTACCTTTTCCACCAGACCTAAAGTAAACAAGCGCAATCCCCGTAAATCGTGCTAATTTGTTGGCATTTGGAAAGCGTCTCACATCACCTATCTCCACAATTAAAGCAGAAGCTGTTACGAGGTCAATACCTGGCATCGAGTCTGGTTGAAGTCTAATAAACTCATTAACTGTTTTTTATTCGCCTCCCACATTGTTCATTTCCTTCTTTTAAACGAAATGTCTCGGACGATACTTCTCACAAGAAAGTCCGTGTTTATTGGTTCTTTTGTTGTATTCCCATCTTCGTTCACTAATCTAAATATTTCACTCCCTTTTATCACGGAACATGTGTTGTTGCTCACTTTTAATAAATAGCTGGGATAATGATGGCTCAATTAAATATGCAGTTGATTTCATCTTCTTGATACTTCAAGCTGTATCCATCTCTTACCTGTCCTTGAGTCGAGACTCGTAGATACCAAACAATGTTCAACTTTTTACCCTCACGTTACGAAAATTAAAATATATGTAACGCTTTTTAAACGAATAGCGAGTATTATACGACCATCCCTAGTAAAAATACAATCCAATATTTACGAGCCAAAGTAAGTAAAAAACACTCTTATACGTTACCCATTATTTTTCGCCACGAGCATGTATGATCTCGTTAGTTTGTAGCCATTACATATCGTAAGTACCCCTGCCATGTAAAATGTCATCTCGCCTATTTATCGTACTTGTTATCTTATCCTACTTATAAAACCAAACTACATGATGGTACTACCTTCATGAGCTTTTGATTCTCAAACAAATCATTCTCTTATTTTCTCACTTAAATATCAGCTGATTTAATATAAATTAAAATAAAATACCTTGAAAGGCATTTAGCCAATCAAGGTAATCGAATTCATTCAAACTATTTATATATTTTAACTGTGCTCTTTATGAAGACCTTTATAATAAAAAATCTAATTAGCTGTTACTATCTCTTTCTTCTATGAATTCTAAAAACGAATCTTGCAGTTCTCCTTCCGTATCAATAGAATCGAGAAGTAATTTAGGTTCTAACGAACAATTTTTTAAAGTCGAACTTCCATCAATTACACCTAGCATGTTTGAAATAGTATCAATCATAGTTTGTTCAATTATCTTCATTAATATATCTTTATTTTCGTCAGTTAAACTATCGTAAAAACCAATAGCTTTTTTTAAATAATCATCTGTTTTAGAAGTAACATTCGTTGTTTCATACAAGTCTTTGTATATTTGAAGGTTCTCTTTAATGATAGACTCATAAAGTGATTTAACAAAAATATCATTCATTTTATTTCCTCATTTCTGGATACATTTTTTTGTTTAGTTCAATAAGTTCTTTTAAAGCAGAATTCGGTATATCATCATAGACTCTTCTAAGTTCCCTAATATCTCTTGCCAATAACTGTCTAGGATTATCTATTCCTTTTGTACTTCTAGAAACTATTCCATTAGGTCCTTTAATGGTGTGCCCTACCTTCGGAACATTAATTGCGGGTGCTGTATTTAAATCATAATTATCTACTAATTTCTTCATTGCTGCCTTCTGTCCTGCATGATGGGCATCAAGTCCTTCTACTCCCTTAATATCTTTATATGCTCCAACTTGATATTTACCCGCACCCTTACTCGTACCCCTAGCATCATCTCTAACTCCCAACACTGGGTTAGCTGTTTTACCTTTAAACGGTAGGAGTAATAAGGCGCGTTCAAAGCCAGCTTGTTGTTCCTCTTCACTGATTGGATTACCGAATATATCTCGTCCCGTAATGAATTCGCTAAAGCCATTGGCTGAGGCTAAGCCATACAGTCCTCGTTCTGATGTTTTTAGTATATCAAATGCCTCAGTTGTTTTGTAGGCGTTTAACACATTATCAGCAGCCGAGAATGTTTTGCTAGTTTTATAGATAGCGTGTCCGCCTTTTGCTGCTCTCCCTGCCCATCCGACAAATGGAATAAATCCTGCAGCTGCCAATGCGGCTGACGTCGCACGCTGTCCATCTGTCAATACTTGACCTGTTACCGGATCGACTCCTGTTGACGCACGTTTCATATCGTAATAACCTGTTACTTCTCCAGTGAAGGTACAGATTGTGTCCCACGTTTTCTCTCCAAAAGAACGATTCTCTAACTCTCGTGCTCTTTCCAATTCATCTTGCCAGCTAATATATTTGGCAGTAATCTCTTTTGCTTCTTCTCTCGCTGTATGTACGTCACTCTTTTTGTATGCCTCCTCATTAAAGTACAGAGGATTTACCTCGCCTCCTTGTGAGGATGCTTTGTATAATTCAGAAATTAACCCTGCAATGACATTTTCATGGTATTTAGACTGTTCGTAAAACTCTAAAAGTGTTTGATCAAAGTTTTCTACTTTCTCTTTTGTTTCTTTTCGCTTTTTCGTAGCCTCATCGATGTGTTTGTCAAACCGCTTCGTCGAATTCGGTTCCAAAGAAACAATATCACTAATACCAGAGAAAATATCTTCTAAGGCTTGCTCTTGGCTATCTACCATTTGCCGTGCTCGCGATTCACTGTTCTTTAAATCACTTTCAAGGAAAGGAAGATGGACGAGCGTTTTTCCACCTAAATCTTCATCGTCTGCCATTCCTTTAATCCCTTTGAAAAAAGCTTCCTGTAAATCGATGAAATCAATCCAAGAATTGACCACATCTATTTGAGCACGATAAAAGCCTTTTACCGAGTCCGCAGTCTTTCCTTTAAAGTCATCCAAGTCCACGATGTCCTTAAAAGAAGTCTTCAATTCCTGAAATTGGTCACGAAGCAACCGGTATTCTTTGGCGCGACTCTCCATCGCTTCGACTAGTGTTTTCGTCTCTAATGTTTGGGTCGTACTCATTTTTTCCCTCCTTATCTCGCAACCTAGGAGCAATCCACTATTTTTTTTAGAAATGTACGGAGTGTTTGTATTTTTAAAATCATTCATTAATATACCAGAAAAAGAATGGAGAAAAATGACTTTTAACAAAATTGGTTAATTTACCCTATTAAGTTGAATTCTTAACTACGGAAAAAGAATTAGCTAGAGATGAAGTACAGGACATACTTACTAGCTTAAAAAGGAGTAAAAGTTACTTGAAGCGAGGGCAGATGAGGGAAAACAAAAAAGCATCCCTACATAATAGCAAGGATGCTCCAACTTAATTTCCATAATAATAATACTGGCCTTTTTTCATTACACGGTCATTTAATACCGCTCCGAGTAATTTTGCTTTACCAACTGTTAGCAATTCTTTTGCTTTTGTCGCTTCATCATACTCTGTTTGATTACTACGAACAACCATGATTGCTCCATCACACATATTAGCTAAAATTTGTGCATCCGTTACAGCTAGCACAGGTGGTGTATCGAAAATTACCAAATCATATTGAGATGTGGCCAATGCATGTAAATTTTCCATCGATTTCGATCCTAGTAATTCAGATGGGTTTGGAGGAATTGGACCACAAGATAAAAGTTCCAAACCTGATACATCACTAGGTGTTACTGCGTCTTCCAAAGCTGCTTCTCCTACAAGGACACTACTCAATCCTTTTCGATTATCGAGACGAAAAGTATAGTGCAAGGTAGGTTTTCTCATATCTGCATCGATTAACAGAACTCGTTTTCCTTGTTGTGCAAATACGATCGCAAGGTTTGCTGTTGTCGACGATTTACCTTCACTCGGTCCAGCAGAAGTTAAAAGAATCGATTTCAAATCTCCATCGACTGATGAAAATTGTAAATTTGTACGTATTGTTTTATATTGCTCCGCAATCGGGGAATGTGGATTCATTTTTGTAATTAAGTGTCTTGCTGTTGTATTCTTAGACGGTCTTTTTCTTCGCGCCACCGTAATTCCCCCTTTCCATTCGAGCACCGGACATCGGTACAGTATGTCCACGAACTAATTCACTTTCTTCGATATGTGCAATAACACCTAAGATAGGTAATCCTAATTTATCTTCAACATCTTGCTCTGTTTTAATAGAGTTATCTAAGTATTCTAATAAGAAGGCAATACCAATACCAACCATCGCACCAAGAACAATAGCAATGGCAATATTTAATAAAGGCTTCGGACTAACCGGAGTCGGGTTAGCAGGAACGAAAGCTTCTGATAGAACACTTACGTTATTTACATTCATGATTTCAGGTAAATCTTCACGGAAAACTTCTACCGTTGTATTCGCTATGTCTACCGCAACTTTTGGATCGTAGTCAGAAGCAGTCAACGTTACAACCTGTGAATTTTGCGAGCTAGAGACTGTGATTTTTTGACCTAAAGCACCTGCCGAAATCGTTAAATTCATTTCATCAACGACTTGATCAAGAATTCTATTACTCTTTATAATATCGTTATATGTATTAATAATTTCAACATTCGATCTAATTTGGTTAATATCTACGTTGGATTGTTCACCAGCTTCTTGGTTAACAATAAACTGCGTGCTCACTTCATAGCTTGGTGTAATAATAAAATAACTGATAATAGCACTAACTGCAGCAGCCCCAACGATCATTAAGATAATAAGTACGATACGTTTTCGTAAGACCTCGAATATTTCCTTCAGTGATATCGATTCTTCCATTCTCTGTAACCTCCGAATAGTTGTTCATAAGGGGAATTATAACATAACCCATATGATTGTAACATAAAACTTTCTATTTGGTCATAGTAGTTTCGAAATATTTACATATATATTTGGAAACTTTAGGTGTATGACACGTACTAGGCGTCCTGTATTTCTTCTAATCTATAGGGATATATACTAGTTTTCATTTTTAATTACCATAAACTAAAGATATTCTAGCATATTTTCATGGTATTTACTTCTATTTTTTCAAAATGAATCATTCTACTTATTAGACTGCTATTCTATATATGTAAGATTACTTATTTAATAGAAAACCACAAGCAAAAGACTGCCTGAGAGTTTGAACTCACCAGACAGTCTTTCTTTCGCGTTGTTTAGTTAAATAACAAACCATCTGTTTTTCAGTGCAAATAACACTGCATTCGTACGATCCGGAACATTCAATTTTCTAAGTATAGAGCTTATATGATTTTTCACCGTCTTATCCGTAATAAAAAGCTGTTCGCTAATCTTTTGGTTACTATATCCTTCTGCTAGTAGCTCCATAACTTGCCACTCTCTGTTTGTAAAAATACCAACCGGTCGCTGTGGCTCTTTTGATGTTTGTTCTCTATAAGTACCTAATAAAACACCTGCTAATGTTTCATTTACAAATGGTTGACCAGAAATGATACGTTTGATGGCATGTACCAAATCCTCCCGCTCCATACCATTGTAAAAATAGCCATGCAGATCCATAGAGAATAATTCGGCCATATCTGGTATCTGGATGGCGCTTGTCCTCCGTCCATACGATTACTTTTTTGTTTTTCTCTAGGTATTGTTGGATAGCAGGCATTAAGTTTATTTTAGAATCAATGTCAAATATAACTAAATCTATTATATATGCATCTAATGCCTCTATATTTCCCGGTGTCGTAGTAACCACGTCGTAGTTCGGGAACTCGACCTCCATTACACTAAGAATTCCTTCTAAAAAAATCGATGGTTCTTTCACGATCGCGATACGCATTAATATTCCTCCTCAATTTTACCCTTAGAAAAAGGCTAATCCCTTGATGTAAGAAATAGCCTGCATTGAAGAATATGTCTTGGCGGCCAGGCGGTCATAGGTAATAATATATACTTTACCCTTAGACCCTAGGCTTTGCGTCCTATCTTTTCAAATAGTTTGCCTTTTTCTAAATGTATCGTTTCACTTCTACCATCATAACTATTATTGACAAAAATATCAACTAGTTATTACGAATTTTCTTTGAAAATGTTAAATTTACATTTATTTTAGCTTTTTTTGTACTTTTTTATCGAATTATGTGTCGAATTAGCACATTTAAGTAGGTATAAAGTACAGAACATTGACCTGTGTCCCTATAACTAAAATAGGTATTGTGAAATAAAGCACTTTAAATTTATGGATATTACCCTAGTTATTTGTAAAGAAACAGGATATTTATATCTAGGTAATATGACTTTGTTATGCTGGAATTTTTATAACTTATACTGATGAAAAGACAGAATTCATACTGTGATACGTATAAGTTAAAATGACTAGATAATGAATTTAATAAGACAAAAGGTTTATACATGAGAATTTGTATTCGTTCAGTAATGAATAATAACAGGTGCAAGTACAAGATCAGATTCAGGTAGCTCAATATCAGATTAGCTAGTTTAATATTAGATTCGGAACACTCAATATCGGATTATCACGTTTAACATCAGATTCTCACTTTTAACATTAGATTCAACACGCTCAACATTGGATTGTCACTTTTAACATCAGATTCAACACGCTCAACATTGGATTGTCACTTTTAACATCAGATTCAACACGCTCAACATTGGATTCAAACCAAACACGGAATATCGATTCTATTTTTTTAGGAGGATTTACGTACTTCTTGTCGAATAGAAATATTAAATCATAGAAAGGAAGATTGATAGAGTTGATTTTAAAAGCACTGTCTAAGCCGGAAAGTCTCCATCGCCTCCAAAGACTAGTCATTCGATCACACGATCCGTCCCCTTACTTACAGGATTTACGTAATCGTGAGCAAGGATACAAATATGAATCTGAATTACAATTTTATTTAAGTCGTATCCTGCATCTATTCCACTCCATCCCCTTCGTTATTTTATACGATGTAAGAATCCCAATAGGTAACTCCTTCTTTCAAATTGATTGTCTTCTTTTAACTCCCAACTTTGGTCTAATTATCGAAACGAAAGGCGCCTCCGGGAAAATGTCCTTCTCTCAAAATGCTCACTTTTTCCATTATGACAAAGGTGAAATGTCCAACCCTATAGCTCAGGCTGAAGAACAACGTGACCAGCTCCAGAATTTTTTAAAGCTGGATGACTATCCGATTCAATATGTAGTTGGTTTAGGACACCCTAATGTTTTTGTTTCTACGGATGAGAGTAGTGAATGGGTACGTGAGATCGTAGTACCTTTTAATCTACTGAAAAATGTTATCAAAAAGTTATTCGAGAAATATGACACACAAAAAATGGAAAAAGAAAAATTAATCAATCTAGGACATTATATAAAATCACATCATAAAGAAGAAAGAGTATTTTTCAATGTTGATTTCTCTACCATTGAGCCTGGAGTGATTTGTCCAGAGTGTCAAAGATTAAAAATGGCCCGGGATAAATTTAATTGGAAGTGTGTTCATTGTGGATTTACTTCTGTTGATGCACATTATGAAGACATACTTGATTGGTTTAGTTTTATGGGTGTAAAGAAAATTAAGAATAAGGAGTGTAGAGCTTTTCTTCATTTATCTAACCCATCTACTTCTTTTAACTTATTAAGGAATTGTTCGTTACTTGAGCCAAGGGGAAAGAATAGAGGGAGATACTATGTATTGAAGGAATAGGGAGTTTTATTTAGGAATTAGATGCGAGTTATCCGATTTTGGTACGGAGTTATCTAATGTTGACGGGAGTTATCTGATTTTGCTGGTAGGTTATCTCATGTTAATTGCGCTAATCCGATATTGGAACGTTGTTATCTCACGTTAAATCGAGTTATCCGATTTTAACGCCTCATCTTAAGACAAAAATAGACCCAGCCTGAGCTGGATCTATTCCCAAATCATTAAGCATTAGCCGAGTTAGAGAAATAACGATTTTTTAATCTCGTTGACATGATCTCAAGTACAACAGCAATGGCTAGGATTGCATATGTGATAAAGCCTACTTCTCGTAAGTCAAAGTAGAATCCTGATGCCATAAATAATTCGAAACCAATTCCACCCGCTCCAGCTGCTGCACCCATCGCCACAGCTACAGAGAAGTTGATTTCAAATCGCAAGAATGTCCACGATAACATATAGGTAAATGTGGAGGGTACAACCCCGTGAATGACGATATGCCACCAGCTTGACCCTGTTGCTCGTAACGCTTCGATAATACCTGGATTCACTTCCTCAAACGATTCTGAAAAAGCTTTTACTAGATACGCAACAGAGTGGAACAACATCCCCAATACAGCAGCTTCACTACCTAGTCCCGCTGCGATTGCAAAAATAAGCACCCAGAGCACAGTTGGAACTGCGCGAATATAGGCAACAAGCATTCGCACAATTTTAGACACGATTGGTTTTGATAAATTCTCAGCTGCCATTAATGCCAGGAAGAAGGCAATAATAGCACCTAGTATCGTAGCTAAAAAACCTAGACCTAGAGTAATTCCTACCTGATGGATTGCCTCACTGAAGCTAAAATGGCTAAGTGCAGGCTCTAAAAACATCACTTTTAAATTGTATGCTGTCTCTGTTATTGCACGTTCCCATTGTAAGCCAGTGTAGTCAAAGAAGAAAAATGCCATCACTGTCAATAGCGCCAATATCCAAATCGTTGACTTTATGACGATATCTACTTTATTTCCTGATCGTATATTGATTCTACCATTGCGTTTTCGTTTGATAAGGACAGGGACAGTTAATTGATTAGATTCCATTACAAAATCACTCTCCTTATTTGATTGGATAATAACTCAATCAAAATAACAGTGACGACAATCGTAATCGTAATTAATGCTACAACTTGATAGTTCATACTTTTATAATACAAGTCGAACATCGCTCCAATTCCAGTTCCTGTTAGAATTCCAACCAAAGTCGCACTACGAATATTTGTTTCTACCATAAATAATATCCAACTCAACATTTGTGGAAGGCTTTGCGGGATTACAGCTTTGTTAACAATGTGAAAGTAGGTGGCTCCAGTGGCGGTTAATGCTTCCACCGAACTTTGGTTAGCTTCATCAATTGACTCGATAAATGCCCTTGTTAAGAATCCAAGCGTTCCTACAAATAAAGCAAGAAATCCAGTCATTGAGTTTTGACCAAAGGAAATTAGGAGGATTAACGACCAAGCAACAACCGGAATATTCCTTGAAAAGGATGCGATAAATCGAGCTAGTACACTAAAGAAATTATTTACCTTCGTTGTTTGTGAACCAAGTAAAGCAAGAAAAAGAGAGATTACTGCAGCAAAAGTGGTAGCCGCAATTGACATAAAGACAGTCTCCAGAAGCTTATCCATAATACTTGGCATTCTATCTAACGTTTCAGATGTTATCATTAGATTGGAGACCATCCATCCAATTGCTTCTGGTATTGTTAAAACACTATCTAAGAAATTGAAGTTTGTAATTGCTGCAGACAAATAGGTAATCAATAGTATAACGATGAATATGATTGTAATTTGTAATTTATTTTGGCGCATCTTTTTTTCATTCATTGTTTACCTACCCCTTAAACCGTAATTAACTCCCGCTTTTGGATCCCATAAATGGATTCAATCCTATCTTCGTACAGCATATTACTCGGCCCATCAAAAACAATTTCTCCTTTATTCAATCCAATTATTCGATCCGCGTATTCCTTCGCGACATCAACTTGGTGAAGGTTAACGAGACACGTAATCCCCATCTCATTGGTAATCTTTCGCAAGTAATCCATAATTATTTTTGAAGAATTGGGATCAAGGGAAGCGATTGGTTCGTCACATAAAATTAACTTTGGTTCTTGGATAAGTGCACGACAAATCCCCACTCTCTGTTGTTGACCACCACTTAACTGGTCACAACGTTTATACGCATGGTCTGCAATGCCTAACTTTCCTAATAATTCGAAGGCTTTTTCCTTTTCATCCTCCGTAAATCGTCCAAGAACTCCTTGTAGTGTTGATTTGTATCCGAAGCGACCATGCAATACATTTTCAATTACGGTCAAACGAGGAACAAGATTATAATGCTGAAAAATCATACCGATATTCGTTCTAAGCCTACGTAATTCACTTTTTTTCATTGAGCCAACATCTTCACCATCAAACACTACATGACCCTCACTTATATCAACCATACGATTAATACATCTAAGCAACGACGATTTTCCAGCTCCAGACGGACCAATAATGGAGATAAACTCTCCTGATTCCACTTCAAAATTAATATCCTTAAGAACTTTCGTTTGTTGGTTATAGTACTTGCCAAGACCCTCTACTTGAAGTAGCGACATTTTCTGCACTCCTTTTTTTGAATTGCGTATTTTGGACACTTCTACTTTTTGAGAAAAATAGAGTATGCAGGGGGGTGCATACTCTATTTCTTTTGCATTTTACTAACCTCTCGCTATATGCTACTGGAGTTCACGGATAGGATTAAACCACTCGTCCTCAACTGGTACGAAGCGTTCATCTGCTGACTTAGAGAACAAACCTTTTTCTTCTGAATCGGCTGGAACAAAAACATCCTCGTTATTAGCCATTTCATCTGATGCAAATAGTTCCTGTATCACTTTAAATTCTTCTTCGCTTAATGCGTCTGTATTGGCTACGAACGGTGCGTTCAACACAGGCGTAACACTCATCAACACAAATTCTTTTCCTGTTACTGTATTAAATGGTTCTGCAGCATCATCGCTAACTTTATAAACCGAACCAACTGTATTTTCTTCGCCATCTACAACTTCTACATAATTTTCCACACATGTATCACAAAATGCTGCGATATCAGCATTACCATTTATTAAGTTAACCGCTGAGCCTTGGTGTGATCCGCCGAATAAGACTTGTTCAAAGAAAGGGCCACCTTCCATTAAGTCTTCTGATGCTAAATCTTTATCGTCAAAGTATTCGATAATCGTGGAAGATGGGACAACAAAACCTGAGGTAGAGCTGTTCGAAACGAAGGAGAATCTTTTTCCTTCTATCGTATCTAGTGAAAATTCGCCATCCACTTTATATTCGTCCTGATCATCCACGTTTACTGCTAACCAACTATGGTACATAGCGTCATCTAACGTACCAGATGAACCGGATGGAACAACGATAGGTTGAACAGCACTATTTCTTTCATTCGCTTCTATGTATCCGACGGCACCCATAAATGCTAGTTGTGCATTTTCATTTGCAATTGTTTCAATCGCGATTGCGTAATCTGTTGTTAGATGGTGCTCTACTTCCTTACCTGTCGCTTCAGAAATAGCATCTCCAATTGCATCACGCGCTGTTTTTAAATCGTTTCCTGATTCGTTTGGATACCAAACAATTCCGATTGTATCTCCGTCATTCCCATCTGCTTCAACCTCGCTAGCATTTCCTTCCGTACAAGCTACCAATAAAACGGATAAAGTAAGTAACATGAAGACCAATAATCTTTTCGGCATTTCTCATTCCTCCTACTTTTTCGATAAAATTTGCTTGCTTCAAGCTAGTCTTATTAAAACATAAATTTTTCTTGAATTGCGGAAATTTACCATTTCTAAACAAAGACTTAAGACTTTTTACACTACCTCAATAATCGGTTAATCGGACTCGTAATATCTCCTATATTAATGGGTTCTCCAAACGCTCCATGATAGTCGGTCCCACCTGTCATCACCAACCCATATTCCTTTGCATGGGCTTCTACCATTTGATGATCTACGACAGTGTGGTCCACATGATTTCGTTCGACACCGCCTAATCCTACTTCTACTAACTCCGGAATAATAGAATACGAATCTAATTGACCAGGATGTGCAACAACAGCTAATCCACCATCTGCAACAATTGCTTTCACCGCATCAAACGCATCTGCGTAGACAATATCCCCACTAGCAACTCCATCATTTTTGAACAGCTTTTGATAAAGTTGTTTATATTCCGACGAGTCATAGGGAGCATCTGTTAATTCTTTCATAATATGTTGTTTATAAATTGTTTTGCTTGGCAAAGCTTGCTCGGTAATACGATTGACATCTAGCTCGTAGCCGAGGGACTGAATCTGCCTAATTTGCCATAAAGAATGCTCGTGTCTTTTTTGTAAAATTGGCTCGCAGATAGCTTTTATATGCTCAGCTTTTGGCTGATAGTCGTATCCTAAAATATGAACTTTCCTATTCCTCTTAAAATCATAGGCTGAAATCTCAATACCGGGAATAATCGTAATATCGAATCGCTCTGCTAATCTCGAAATCTCTGGAAATCCGTCCACGGTATCATGATCAACAAAACTAAGATGAGTGATACCTGTCTCCTTAGCCCTCTTTACTACATCGCGAACCGAATCAAAGCCATCCGAATAGTTGCTATGGACATGTAAATCAGCTTTTAGAAGTGTCACTTAAGATACCTCCAACTTCCTCTTATTCATGTCATAAACTTGATCACATAAATTCTCCATAAATTCAATATCATGAAAAATACCAACTAGGGTTGTGCCACTATTCTTTAATTTTTCAATGACCTCTTTAACCTTTACCTTGGATTGTTGATCAAGACTAGCTGTCGGTTCATCTAAAAGTAAGAGTCTTGGCTTTTTGACAGTTGCCATGGCAATATTCAAGCGTAATTTCTCTCCACCTGAAAAAGTATTCGGGTACATATCCCATAACTTCTTATCCAGTTCGAAATGGGCAAGTGCTTTTTCTGCTTCGCTTTGCGCAACAGATTCAGATTCTCCCATCTCTAAAATCGCATTCTCCACAAGCTCTCTACTTGTCGTTCTAGGCATTACATTTAAAAATTGAGATACATAGCCGATTTCATGCTTTCGCAAATAAATCATTTGTCTTTCCGTGATTTTTGTAAGGTCAACTTTCCCAAAACGGTCTGAGTCAAAATAGATATGACCTTGATCTGGTAAGTACGTCCGATAAATACTTTTTAAAATCGTTGACTTGCCGCTCCCACTTTTGCCGACAATTCCTAAAAACTGACCTTTCTCTAATCGAAATTGGATATTTTGAACAGCCTGCCTTGTTGTTTGAAGCTGATGATTCGTAAACGTTTTACCGAAATTATGCACTTCAAGCATTGTCATACTCTATCCCTCCTTTAATTGGTTCGATAATTGGTTGTCGTAATAAGTGAGCCATTGACAATTGTCTTCGTAAGCGTCGGATACCCGTCATCCAAGCGTTCAATAATTAGAATGTCTGCTTTTTTTCCGGATTTAATTGAGCCTATTTCGTCATCCATTTGCACCGCTTTAGCAGGATTTAACGTAACCATTTGAAACATTTCGTGTAAATCATTCCCATGCTTTTCATGCAAGTGAAAGATAGCATGCAGCAACGCTTGCGGATAATAATCACTACATAAAATATCTGCACATTTTTCTCGAATTGCTTCTACTGCTGATAGATTGCCAGAGTGAGAGCCGCCTAAGAGAACGTTCGGCGCACCTACAATCGTATATAGTCCTGATTCTTTTGCTTTTTTCGCCACGTCGAGCGTAATCGGAAATTCGCTAATCGTTGTGCCAAAGGATTTCACCAACTCCAATTTTTCAAAATTATCGTCGTCATGGGAGGCAACTGCAATGCCTTTCTGAATCGCGATATCCGCTACCTCTGAGATTCGTTCTATTGTCATCTGTTCCCGACTTTTCCTTTCGGCAATAATGACATTCAGTTCGTCCTCCGAGACATCTTGATAGCCTCTCATTGTTTCCCGAAATATTTCTAAATCACGATACTGTCCCTGTCCTGGAGTATGGTCCATAAACGATAATAGCTGGACTTTATTGTCCTCGATGTTTTCTATCAATCTATCTACTTCATCAATATTATCCAACTCAAATCTCGCATGTAGCCGATGTCTAATAAGATGAGGTCGATCATGCATACGCTGAATCGCGTCGACTAATGCTTGAACATTCTTTGGTGTACGCATTGGTTTATGAGAGAATATATCTTCTCCGTAAAAGGATAACGAATGAAACATAGTCGTTATTCCATGACTAATTAATATTTTTTCTGCTTCTCTTAAACTAATATCCATATCCATTAAACTAGTTGGTCTTGGAGAGACAATAGATTCAATATAATCTGAATGGATGTCGATAAAACCTGGTGAAACATAGCCACCATTTGCATCGATAAACTGTGCGTCTTCCATGTTGTGTATCACATTGTCTAGAACGATATCCTGAATGATGTCTCCATCAATAACGACGGCATATCCTTCTAAAATTTCTTGCTCCGTTACAATCTTTCCGTTATGGATTACAATCACGTAAATCCCCCCTATAACAATGAATAGACTAACGTTTGCGTATATGGATGAATTGGGTCTTCTAAAATTTGATCGGTGAGACCATTTTCAATAACTTCACCGTTTAACATGACAATTGTTCGATCCGCAAGCATTCGAATGACAGCTAAATCATGGGAAACGACAATCATGCTAATACCAAATTCCCTTTGTATTCTTTTAATTAGGTCTAGTACGTCTGCTTGAACCGATAAATCTAGACCAGTTGTAACCTCGTCTAAAAATAGAACTGGTGGGTTATTCGATAAAGCTTTTGCGATTTGTACACGTTGTTGCATTCCGCCTGAGAAATTCCTCGGTTCCTCCTTCATACGGAATAATGGAATATGGACGGTATCTAGTAATTTCTCTCCTACCATTTTCATATTGTCAACGTTTCGATTTCCCGCTGCGATTAGTTTCTCCGCAATATTTCCGATTGAAGTAAAATCCATTTTTAATCCGTGGACAGGATTTTGATAAACCATTCCGTATTTGTGATTGCGAATATATCTTTTTTTCTGAGCAGATAAAGTCCATAAATTTTGTCCATAAAACTCTTCGTCTTGAAGATACAATTCACCAGATGTAACGTCTGAATCGAAATACAAACATTTCATTAAACTCGATTTGCCACTGCCACTTTCCCCAACTACACCTAAAATTTCTCCAGGATACAAATCGAGAGAAATATCTCTACACGCAAACACCATGCCACAACTCGGACAGTAATTTTTGATTAAGTCTCTCGTACTCGGATCGCTACACCGTCTACAGCCATCACCGAATTGTTTTGAAAGATTCTTTACAGATAGAATTGGTTCTTCAAGCATCAACTGTGCTCACCTCTTCCTGTTCCAATTTGTTTAGTCGATCTACACAATAGCTCGTATCGTTACATTGGTAGATTGTTTTTCCTGTATGATCATCTACTAACTCATCTAAAAACACATCTGTTGCTCCGCATAAATGACAGGCTTCCCCAGAAAAGTCTTCTTTCTGAAAGACATAGTCATCAAATGCTAAAGAAGCTACATCTGTATATGGTGGAACAGCATAAATTTTCTTTTCACGACCAGCACCTAATAAAATCAATGCTTCCGAATGATGCATTTTCGGATTATCAAAACGTGGGATTGGGCTCGGCGCCATCACATATCGCTCGTTAACTAAAACAGGGTGGTCTGCATCTGTACTCGTTCTTCCATATTTCATAATCTGTTCAAATAACATGAGCCAAATTCCGCTGTACTCTTTTTCTGCATGAAGCATTTTGGTGATATATTCTTTCTTTTCATATGTCCTCAAAGGTTCGGGCATCGGCACCTGTAGCACTAAAATTTGATCCTTCGTTAAAGGAATTTCTGGAATGCGGTGCCGTGATTGGATAAGAGTTGCATCCTCTGTTGCTTCGGTAAGTTCTACATTTGTCGTTGAGTGAACAAGTTTTTTAATACTAACGGCGTTAACCGATTCATCCGCTCCTTGGTCAATCACCTTTAAAACATCTTCTTTTCCAACGAGCGATAGTGTCAATTGAAGACCACCCGTTCCCCAGCCACGGCCAATTGGCATTTCTCTTGATGCAAACGGAACTTGATAACCCGGAATCGCAACAGCTTTTAATGTAGCTCTGCGAATTTCCTTTTTGGATCCTTCATCTAGAAAAGCAAAATGTGTTTTAAGCTTTTTCATCTTCCGCCCTCCCTTTTTTCACATTACGCACACTATCTAATTTTGATTGAAACGTAACATAGTGTGGTAATTTCAAATGTGAGATAAACCCGGTAGATTCAACCGAATCAATATGATATAAGACAAATTCCTCGTCATGTGTTGAGAAAGGATTATCTTGATTTTCTAGACATTGATCGAGGATGCTCATCGCGATTGCCTTCGTTTCGTTCTGGCCGTAGCATATGCCATACCCAATTTCAAAATTTAATTCCATTTCATTTCGCTCATTTTTTGTTGTAACTGGAACGAAAGATTCCACCTCGGTCAATTTTACGTCGCCAATATAATACTCATCATCTTTGGCTTCTGTATTTTCGTTTGATGACGCAACATAAATCGGTACATCTCCCACTCGGACTTCGCCAACATTTGGGTGTACTTGGCCATAACCTCGTAAAGACGCGTATCCAAGGGAGGTAACTGCTCCAGTTTGGCCACGGGTTAATATTTGCAGTCGCTCACTGCGAGATGCTGGAAATGCTAAGCTTTTCTTTGTCACATCGTCTGGGTTTTCATTATTTAAAGGATACGTCGGAAATAATCCTTCCTCACGTAAATAGTCCACTACTTTTGGAAAATGTTTGAGTTCACCGTGAGATTCTATCTCTTTTATTTCTTCCATCCACTGATTCGTCCATTTTTCGATATCTGCTTTCGTTTCGGCTGCTAAATCAAAGTCTAGAAGACGATGCGTATAATCGTGTGTAGCACCGAGAATTTGTCCGCCTGGTATGTCTTTAAAACTTGCGGATATTCTACGTTCTACGAACATTGCTTCGGTATTTACTGTTTGACTGTAATAAAGTCTAGGCAATGTTGACCGATGAGCACGAAGTAAAAAGACTGCCTCTTCCATACTTCCTTCTGCCTGTTTAATTGCCAGCGCTGCGAGATAGGGACTGTACAAACTTGCTTCGGACATTACTTGGTCAACAAGCTGACGCATTGTCTTTAATATCGTCTCTACCTCGATTACTTCCTTGCCTTTTAAACGTTCGTATTTAAGGCGCTGGATGGATGCTTCAATTGCATTGGTTCCACCCTTCACGGCAACATATCCCATTAGATAACACCTCCATCTAAAGAAACTTTTGTAGTACGTGGTATACAGGCGAGTGATACGGGATCTGTAAATATGAGATCTATACCGAGTGGGAATTCCTGCACTCTACGGTTTCTCATTTCCAATAACTCTGCAGTAATATCAAGGTGTAACGACGTTGTATGCTTAATACCTGGTCCTGTTAATGTTATTGTTCCAGTTACGCTGATCATATTTTGTTCGATGATCCATGTAGATGAATTTTGTGGGTCTTCCAATGTCCCTACTTTACACTTTTGCATTGCATCTATGACCGCTTCTTCATTTGTACCATTTGGAACGATGATAAAATCTGCATTTTCTATCGATGTTTCCTGAGCCAATGTATAATCTGTAATTACCTTACTTAGATTTTCGCCATCAGAAATCACATGAAAGTATACCTCTCTGTCTAGTAACGTTAAAATTGTAAGAAATGTTGCGTAATGACATGGAAATGGATTATCCATATCTCCTATTACGGTAGAAATTGTTCCAGGTCTCGACATACTAGTGAGTACCTTCCGATATGTCTCTTGAGTATCGTGAACGATATCTAAAGCCACTGCCATTCCTCCCTTGTCAAACTTCCATCGTTTCAAATTGAACTTTTGTTCGTAATATTTGTGCTTGTTTGTGTATTTTTTCTTCTCGTATGGCTTGCTCTTCTGCTAGTAATGGCGCTTCCCAATTTGCTGTTTCTGGTAGCTCCGCATTATATGCTGCGTCAATAATCGCTAAATGTGTGGCTAGTTCATCTTTCATCCCTATAACGATTCCAACGCCAATCTCCTGTTTAATTGCTACTTTCGCTTCGGTTACTAGTACTTCGCCGATATAAAAAAGTGAATTCTTCGCTGTTTCACGTACTTTCATCATCGTTAATCCATATTTCGGTGCGGAGACTTCTTGGCATAGATACTTTTCTTTAATCTCATCAGCCAATTTCTGAGCAAGACTTGGTTTACCTTGTATTAAGATTTCGGTCCTTCTTCTCCTATTCATCGTTACGACCTCCTCCTTCTTGTTCCTATCGTAACTTGTTGCCAAGTTGCTGTGTTTTAAGAAAAGGTAAAGTATTTGTAAAGATAGGAAAAGCGCAGGCGCCTTGTTCAGCCCCGACAAGCTTAAGTAAGGCTTGGCGTGGCGCTCTTTGCCACAGAATAGCATTACTTAAGACCTCGAGGGGGTAGGCGCTGGAGCTAGACAATTAGAAAAACGCAGGCGAATGCTTTAGCAATAAAAATATCCTTCCTTATCCTCAAAAATAAGAACCTATCCCTTTTACCGGAATAGATTCCCTGTTAATCATTTATAGTGATGTCGTATTTAAACCGATCACTACGGTATATAATTTTTGTATATTCTAATAGTATATCTGTTTCTTTATCGACACTATCTGTTTCCACAACCATAAGTGGTACCATGCTTTTACATGCTAGCAATTTCTGTTCTTCCAACGTTGGAAACGTGACACTCAATAATGTTTGCTTACTCGTAAATTCATTGATTCCGTGCTTACGATAATAGGCAAACATCGAATTTATATTAGGTCCGTCTTTTTGGATTGTTGGAAAAGTTACTTCCTTTACATAGGAATAATGAATCGCAATCGGTTCCTTATTAATATAACGAATTCGACCAATTCGATATACGATATCCGACTCACTTGCTTGAAGGTGCGAATAGATTTTTGAGTTATATGGGACTAGAGTGAAGTCAATGTTTTTCGTGCAGTAATCGTAACCCATACTCTCCATTTTTTCCGTGAAGCTTGTACTCCCTGTGAGTGGTAATTGAACTTGGATAGATTCTTCCTTCAGATAGCGACCTTTCCCTTGTACGGAATAAATATGGCCTCTATCCTCCAATTTTAACAGCGCATTACGTACCGTGATTCTTGGAACGCGATATTTGTCCGCTAGTTTGTTTTCAGAAGGAAGTTTTTCTCCTGGTTGCAGTTCCTTTTGTATCATTCGATTCATGATATCATCAATTATTTGCATTTCTTTGTTCTCCATAGTAGCCTCCATTAACTTTGTCCCTGTATGTATATATTCTATCAAACTTTTTATTTAGGACAGGTATTCTAAATGAACGTTAAGAATCCTTTACAAATATAGATGTTTACAAAGTTACCAGCTAGAATGAAAGTAAGACTATGATAGGAGTGGATGATTTGTGAAGAGATTAAGTATTGCGATTGATATGGATGAAGTTCTAGCAGATACGTCTAAAAAAATCTTCCAAACAGCAAACGAGCTTGGATATGCTCTAAGTGAAGACAAACTACGCGGAAATAGTATTTGGGACTCTTTAAATCACCAGGAGATTCAGCAAATTGGACAAGAAATTAACAAACCCGGATTTTTCCGTGATTTAGAAGTGATCGAATCTGCCGTTCCCGTTGTTCAAGAGCTTAATGAACATTATGATATCTATATTGCAACAGCTGCAATGGAGGTCCCTCACTCCTTTATGGACAAGTTTGAATGGTTACAAGAGCACTTTCCATTTTTAAATCATCATTATTTTATCTTTTGTGGGAACAAAAAAGTTGTGCAAGCAGACTTTCTAATTGATGATACCCTGACTCAGCTAGATGCATTTACGAGTACAGGCGGCACTGGTATCTTGTATAAAGCCTATCATAATGAAGGTAGTAGAACAAAACATATTAAAGTGAATAATTGGATGGAAATACATAAGTATTTTAAAGAATTGCGCGCTTCAGAATCAAAAGATGTAGAATTGCAGCCAGTATTACATTCATAAATAATCTCCATGAGGATGACACTCTTAAAGAAAGAATAGACCTAGTTAGACTAGATCTATTCTTTAAACGAGCCTTCGATAATGGATTCAGCTATAGGGCGACGTGGAGAAGGTTGTTCTCTTTCTTGTAAGGCTGGAGCCAACTTTTCTCTAACGTCCTGATATCCGATAGCTACGAGAGCTTGTATCTCAAATTGTTCCGGTATATGTAATACATCTCGTGCTTTCTCTTTATTGATTCCACTCATCGGGTGTGTAATTAAGCCCTTCATTTTTGCTTGAAGAGCTAATGCGAGCCATGCGGCACCAGTATCAAATGCATGGTTTGCACCAGCTTCTTTATCTGAGATGATTAATGCTAACACTGGAGCCTTTTCACACCAGATTCGATTTCCTTCTAATATAAATGAATTAAATTTTTCTAATTCTTCCTTCTTACGCGCTACGATGAAACGCCATGGCTGCGAGTTCATTGCCGATGGTGACCAGCGAGCCGCTTCAAATAAACTCCATAATGTTTTCTCATCTACTTGTTTATCAGAAAATGAGCGCGGAGACCAACGTTCAAGGAATAAGCTGTCTATCTCATATTCTGCCTGTCGATATTTTTCTATGTTCATTTCTATCTCTCCTTCCTTTTAAATTATAGAGGATACAAAACGCCTCCTCAAAGTAAATGCACTTGCCCCTCACAGTGAGTCACCTCTTCCATAAATTCTACATAAACTATAGGCAAATACCTAAAAAGGGCTGACTACTATGAATGGAATTTTGTTCATCGGAGGCATGATGCTTTTATTCTTACTGCTTATACCAGTTATTATCCTTGTCCTACCACTAATCGGTGTGAAAGGATTTATTTTAGTCTGTATTGTTCTAATAATTTGCTTCCTAGTTGAATGGATTGGTAAATATTATAAAATTTCAAAATAAAAGAAGGAATTTGTCATTTTCTAACGAATAATATTAAATGAATGATAAAAAAGGAGGGGGTCAATAGAACTAAAATAGTTATTCCTATTATTTAATGAACCAAAAAATATACTATTTTACGAAGGGAGCTTTGAGGTAGTTGCTTGAAACACGACTATGGATAAAGCAATTCAGAGTGGATCGTCAATTAACCCAACAAGAAATTGCAGAACGTTTAGGCTATTCTCATTCTTACATTAGTAAATTGGAGAGTGGTAGTATCCCACTCAATAACAAATTCTTAGCAAAATTCCGTTATGTTTTTGATGTTAAAGAATTTAACGCACCACATCATAATAAAGTTCCAGAACAACTTTTTCAAAATTTGTATCTATCCTTATCCCAACGAAATAAACAAAAGTCTGAATATCTTCTGAGCGAACTACAAAGACTACTCCCCATTTCGCAGGCAGCACAAGTTTCTTTTTTGTTCCGATTATATCGTTTCTATCATGCGACCCTAGAACTAAAC
Organism: Gracilibacillus halotolerans; assembly: GCF_014206945.1. Classification (GTDB taxonomy): domain Bacteria; phylum Bacillota; class Bacilli; order Bacillales; family Amphibacillaceae; genus Gracilibacillus; species Gracilibacillus halotolerans. The sequence goes on along the minus strand of NZ_JACHON010000021.1, from coordinate 16,514 downwards.
ATTACAGAAGCAAAAAAGCTTTTGCCTCAAATCAGCAAGAATGCTCTTCAATTAACCTCTACAGGATTATTTCTATTTTATAAATCCCTTGCTCATCACTATATACAAACAGATCAATTATTATCTGCACATAAGGCAATGGAGCAAGCAACCAAACATAAACAAGGAGAAGATATGGAATACCACCTTTTCTTCGCCATGCTATACTCGAAATTAAACTTCGTTTCGGAATCCAATAAACATATCGAAAAAGCAAATCAATTATTGCAAAGCGATTTCCAGATAGCTAAAATGCTACAAATACGAATTATCACCGCGATTAATCTACTGAAAACCCACGAATATGAACAAGCGAAAGAGGAATTCAACCAAATTCTTGATAGCCCCTATCATAAAGATTATATGATAAAAACAGAGCTGATATACTACTACTTAGCTCAGATTCATTATGCACAGAACGATTATGAGGAAGCGATACGACTTTTACGTTCTGCAAAAGTAAGTGAAAAAGAAACCCATTTTACTGTTAAGTATTTGTATTTAACAGCAAAAATATTTTGGAAATTAAATCGTGAACAAAACGCATTAGATTATATTCGTACAATCAAGAAGCTCGCAAGTAACCAAAAATATCAATACAAAACATTACTTTTGGAACTAGAAATTCATAATCAATTATATACCTCGAATACGATACAATTATTGCTAAATAAAATCATCCCATACTTTAAGGACAATGCTGATTTGCATGAGAAATATAAATGTTATGGACTCTTGCAGGATATTTGTTATCGTATGAGAATGTACAAGCAGTCCGCTGACTATTTGAAGCAAATGGTGCTCATTAAAGAAAAAACAAGCAATTACATTTTGAAGAAGTAAAAAGGCTTGGAACTTATTTCTAAGCATCCAAACCTTAAAGATAACCTTTCAGGATTAAGCATTCGCTAATTTCTTTGATTGACTCTCATGTAATTTTTTCATTGCCATTCTAGCAATCGGTTGTGCGATTAGGACCTCTACCCAAAAAGCAATAAAAAAGTTACGTGGCCAAACATAGAAAAATGTTTCGAATGGTGCCATGCTAATTTTTCCCATACCGATTCATGGGCCAATAATAGTAAGTAGCATCGATAAAATTGTGACACTAAATAAAATTGTGAACAACACTCTTGTATTAAATCCATCAGTTGGTTCTACAAATTTAGGTACTAACTTATTGACGATTGGATTAGCTACGAAAACGACTAACAAAACAACACAGACCCAGATTATCGGGAGTACTTGTAGTGTTTCTAAATATACATCCTTCCGGAATCCTAGCTCAAATCCCATAATGATTGGTGCGATAATGTTTACCGATAGGATAGAAATAATAGCTAAAAACAACACAAATTCTCTTCCGTTTTGAGGTAATCTTGTCTCTTTATGCATGTCTTACATCTCCCAATTCAAGTATTTCAGATGGTAGACGTATCTCATGCGACATATATTTTTAGTATTAACCAATATCTCTACACACTGACTGACCTAGTCTATCACGTAGTTTCAATTTTTAGCAAGGTTAATTTTTTGATATGTTCTGATATACTTCATCTGTTTTCCGAAATCTCCCATGAATGTTTCTGTTCATTTCACAGAAAATAGGCATACAGGAGGTGGGCAAGGATGGCGAAAGATGTAAAGTGTGAAGTGAATAACTGTAAGTATTGGGCTGAAGGAAACAGATGTATTGCTGAAAACATCTATGTCGTCAGTCATACTGGAAAGAGCGCTTCGAATGTGAAAGAAACAGACTGTCAAACATTCGAGCCGTCCGTGTAACACGCCTTCTTTAAACGGCCTCAGCTATCTAGATTGGATAGCTGAGGTTAATTTTGATTGTACTGACAATGTGTTCAGTTTGGCACTTTCCCTTATTGTGGTCGACTCATTTTTTCAGGTAAGCGAACAATGGATTCGTTTAATGTGTCGAGCTTATTTTCGATGCGATGCATTAAATAGAACGTCACCGCAACTGGAAAACCGATATCGGTAATTAAAGATACCCACGTTTCCTGCATTTTGTCACCTCCACTGTAGTGTATTTTGGGAATCCGATATTGAAGAATGCTTATCTAATGTTGTTGATGAGTTATCTGATGTTAAACTTTACAATCGAATGTTGGGTAGTAGTTATCTGATGTTAAATGTGTTAATCCAATATTGAGTCATATTAATCTAATGTTTGTTTACAATAGACAGAAAAAGGAGAGCGAGTGCTCCCCTTTCCCATTAATTCTGCGCTTATAGTTCAATTACTGTTACATTACGTTCTACCACTCGAGCATCTTTCTTTGCAACAAGCTCCCCACCAGAGGAGTCAAATGCATTTTGCGCGATTATTTCATCCATTGCTGCGTTAATCTCTGCTGGATCCACAGGCTCGACCGGATTATCTAAAGAGATTGTCACATTTTTCCCTTCTTCGTTTTCAAATCGTAATTCAAGAGTTTTCACCATGCCACCTCCTCTCTATTTCTATTTCGTTAATGATGTTTGCTGGATTAACCTTCGACAATTTGTTCTGTTGCATTTCGTCGAACAGCATTTAGTGGCAATTGTTGCAATGGAACAAGAGCTTTCGTAACAGCCATAAGTTGATCAGCAGTTGCATCCAATTTGATGTTGTTAAATGATTTTGTTTTATAGATCGGGTTACCACTTACAGGGTCTGTTCCATTTTCGAAGATAAGCTGCAAACGAGAGTTAATTAATTCTGTAGAAGCCATATCTATCACCTCCTTCACTTCTATAATCCAAAGAAGAAAGAGATAAGTGTTGCTTACACAGCATTTATTTAAACAAATAAAAAGACTCTCGAAATTTTGCTTCAAGAGCCTTTCTTCGTATCTTTATATATTAAATGTAGAGTATTTTTCATATCCGTCATTATTTCGTCCAGTGTAGCTTCTTTTTGTTCTTTCTCGTAGGCACTTTGCATCATAGTTAGAAATGCCCTTCTTTTCCCCTTATTCACATGGTACTCCTCCTCGTGCATATTTCAACAGAATTAACCATATCATAACATAAACTCGATGAAAATATATGGAGATTTTAAAGTATTTATTACATTCCCATTACATTATGAATCAATATGCGGAATTGGGATTGTAAAAACTAGGTATATTCATTATAATAGACAACGTTAGACTATTTTTTCAGAGGGGAATTCAAATGGCACGCAAAGAAATGCGTAAAGTACACAAAAAACAAAAAAGTAAAAAAAGGGTTAGACGAATTCTCTTATTCATCGGTTTAATCGCACTCGCTACGATTGTCTATGGTGTTTATTTATTCACACAAACGTACAATGCAGCTAATGAAACGTACGAAGAATTGGAGCGAGGAGAAAAATCGGAAAAAAGGGATGAAGCAGTTTCAATCAGCACCGATCCTGTATCTTTTCTCCTATTAGGTGTCGAGGACTATACAACAGGTGGAAAAGGTGGACGCTCGGATACACTTATGGTAGCAACATTTAACCCAGATGAAGAGAATCTTAAGTTAGTTAGTATTCCACGAGATAGTTATGTAACGATTCCTGGTCGTGAGGGCAAAGACAAAATTAACCATGCCTTTTCATTCGGTGGTAAAGAATTATCTATTAAGACAGTCGAAGAGTTTTTAGACATTCCTATAGATTATTATGCTACAGTCAACTTTGATGGGTTTAAAGCCATTGTTGATACAATTGGTGGTATAACTGTTGATGTTCCTTTTGACTTTGAACAAAACAGTGATGACCGAGTAGCGGAAAAGCTAAAGTTTTATGAAGGAGAAATGCATTTAGACGGTAGACATGCTTTAGCATATGCCAGAATGCGTCTTTGGGACCCTAGAAATGATATAGGACGTACAGAACGGCAAAGACAGGTAGTAGAAGCTATCATCAAAGAAGTTATGTCTCTAACAACGATAACTAAAGTAGATGACTTAGCTAAAGATCTAGGAGATAATATAGAAACGAATATGAAAATCACAGAAGGTATCGGCTTTCTTAAAAATTATTCCGATTTTCGCACTTCTAATATTGATCAATTAGTACTAGAGGGTGCCGGTCAAGATATTGGGAATATCTCTTATTATATAATTGATGAGGAATCTCTAGCAGAAGTACAACACGAATTAAAAGTTCACTTAGAATTGGAACAGCCTTCTACAGATTATCCTAAATCAGACAACACAGAAGAAGAGTCTACATATTAATATGTGACTCTTCTTTTCTTTACCCATTTTATAAAGTTTTAAACATTTTCTTTTTTACCCATCATTTTTCGAATTCCATTTAAAACAGGTTGTTGGCCATTGAAAATTCCAGTTAATTCTGCGATTACTTGAATTGCTAAGACAAATAATACAATTACAATTAGTGAGGCCAGTAGTGTAGCACTGCTAAATATAATGGCCATAATACCAAATGCTCCCGTAAAGGCGTAAATGATTAAGACAGAAGCTTGATGTGAATACCCGCGCTCCATCAATCGGTAATGAATATGTTTGCGGTCTGCCTGTCCAATACTTTGTCGATTAATTACTCTTCGTATAATCGCAAATATAGTATCAAAGATTGGTACAGCAATTATGATGATTGGAATAATGAAGCTAAACAGTGCAACATTCTTAAATAGACCTAGCATCGATATAACAGCAATTGCATAGCCTAAAAACAATGCACCAGTGTCCCCCATAAAAATCTTGGCGGGGTAAAAGTTGTGATAAAGGAAGCCAAGACAGCTCGCCACCATTACCATGCATAGATACACCACAATAATACGATAATCCGTAATAGCAATAATTAAAATACTCGTTAATCCAATTGCAGATACTCCTGCTGCCAAGCCATCCAAACCATCAATAAGGTTGATAGCATTCGTAACTCCAATTATCCATAGGAATGTTAGTGCGTAACCGAAGAATCCTAATTCGATAGTTCCAACAAAAGGCATTGTTAATTTATCTATAATTAGACCAGATGAAATAATAACAGAAGCCGCTGCTACCTGGCCGATCAATTTCTGATATGGTTTCAAATTAAATAAATCATCAAGTAGGCCTGTGATGATGATAATTATTCCACCGATAATGATGTCATTCATATGGGGGTGTTCAGGTTGTAAATATATAAGCCCAGCAATTACCCCTAATACAATTGCCAAGCCTCCGATTCTTGCCTTTGGCTCCGCATGTTTTTTACGGTCTTCATCAGGGTGGTCTACTGCATTTATTTTAATGGCTAATTTCCGTATCAATGGTGTTGTTACAAAAGCCACAATACTCGATATAAGGAACGCTACTAGTAGCTCTGTAATGTTAAACATGTATTCCACCTACTTGTTCATATTTAAGCTCATTAAATCATTTTATCATATTTATATGATTTGTCACCTAGTTATATTATATGACGGTTATTAGAGAGAAAAGTTACAGAATATTAGAGAAAGCATTGAAAAATAAATAATGGTTAGTATCGAGTAAAGATTCTTTTATGTTATTATAATCAGCTTATCCATGAAATTTACTATAGCAAACCGATATAGAATTTTTATACTAAAGATGTGTTGACTCTAAATAGTTAGCCTCTTAGAACTCGATGAAGAATAAATATCAAAACAACTATTTATTTGCTTCGTAAATATGATAGAATATTAGTTATGTTCATGATTATATAGGACTTGGGATAGAGTATAAAATCACTAAGTTTCTGAGTTGGGCAAGTTTAGAGAGGTATCTATTAATTGGTGTAATTAAAAGAAAGCTATTGATAGCCTTAAGTTGTAATGTAGTAATGATAAGTTTTTCAAACGTAAAAAATGAATAACAAGGATCCTTCACAAAATCTTCGCATGCACTAAGGGATGTATAAATTTAGGTACTTTTGAATGCAAACGCGCAGTATGACTATTATCTTTTTAGTTGTGAGATAGTTTACATCTAATTAACTTCAAGAATATCAATAAGGAGTTATAAATAGTTCAAAACATATTGCCATTTACATAATTTACTTGCAGATGGAGTACATTATATGTTCAAGAAGATTATGATGTCTTTGTAGTATTTTTCTTTATTTAGGGTATGTCAGTTACTGTCTCTATACTGGTCATAATTAGTTTCAGAAATAGACGAAATCATTATAAAATAAATTTATGTAAAGGATATAGAAAAAATTATAATACTATTAGAATTGGAGAAGTTATAATGAATGACCTAAGATTAGCGGAAAGAAGATTCAGGCCAGAACTTGAAGGTATACGTGCAGTTGCCTCTCTTCTTGTCGTCGTATACCATATTTGGTTAAATTCAGTATCAGGTGGAGTTGACGTATTCTTTATTGTTTCTGGTTACTTAATTACTACGTCATTATTAAATAGAATTCAAAGGGATGGAAAGATTAATTTCTTCGAGTATTTGTTGGGAATACTAAGAAGATTACTTCCTCATGCGTACACAGTAATTATATTTATTGTGATTATGTCCATGATAATATTACCGAAAACACAATGGTTGCAAACAGTTAAACATGCTTTTTCTTCTATTTTTTATTTTCAAAATTGGCAATTAGCAAATCAATCAATTGATTATTTAGCACAAAATAGTGGAGCAAGCCCATTCCAACATTTTTGGGCAATGTCATTACAATTTCAATTTTATATCCTATGGCCAACAGTTTTGTTTATTGTTATTATAATTTCTAAAAAGCTTTTAAATTTACCCATTAGAAAAACATTTCTTGTGACATTATTACTTTTATTTGTAAGTTCGTTTGTATATTCAATATATATTACAGCCGTAAATCAACCTTGGGCTTATTTTAATACATTCGCAAGAATTTGGGAATTTAGTTTGGGAGCTATTCTAGCTTTATTATTACCTTATATTTCTTTAAGTAGAAATATAAGAATTATTATCGGGTGGATTGGGCTAGGAATCATTGTATTAACAGGCTTAGTATTGCCTGTGTCAACAATGTTTCCTGGATACGTCGCATTGCTACCTACCTTCGGTGTAATCATGGTAATACTATCAGCAGAAAAATATGAATCGTTTGGAGTAGCCAATTTCTTATCATCTAAAACACTTATGTTTATTGGTAGTATATCTTATGGAATATATTTATGGCATTGGCCACTCCTTATTTTCTATTTGAATTATTTTCAAGTTGATAGGGTTCCTTTTACACATGGATTATTGATTATATTGATAACATTTATTCTTGCATGGGTTTCTTCAAAAATATTAGAGAATCCGATAAGAAAGCTTAGTGTAAAAAATAATAAAGTGAAATTACTTATTACATTATCTATATTTTTAATTATCACTTTAATTCCTTCATATATTTGGTTAGATGATACAAAAAAATTACAGGATAACACTGCCATTGATGTAGAAATGAAGGTAGAAGATTATCCTGGAGCACTAACAATTTTTGAAGGAATTGAACAATCTAGCGATGTCGAATTCATACCAGAACCAATTAATGCTTTAAACGATACTGCTCACTTTTATTATGAGCAAGAATGTTTTACTAGTATTCGGGATACCGAACCTAAAACATGTTCCTATGGAAATTTAGATAACCCTGAATATACGATAGCTTTAGTGGGTGGTTCCCATTCAGGACACTGGTTTACTGCTTTGGAGAAAATTGCAGAGAATTTAAATATTAGATTAGATACTTATATAAGAGACGGTTGTAGATTTTCAAATAGTGATTTTAATGGTTTTTTAAATGAAAAATGTATGGAATGGAATGTTGAAGTCAAAGAATTATTGCTGGAAGCTAAACCGGATATGATATTTACTACAGCAACAGTTTTTGGAAATGCAGATATACCAAGAGAATATAAGGAAATTTGGGAAGAGTTTAATGGAATTTCTGAAATATTAGCTGTCAGAGATAATCCTAGAATGCCTGAAGATGTGCCGTCATGTGTAGAGGTAAAAGGAATTCAAGATTGTTCATTCCCAGTCGAAGACGTATTAGACAGTGTTGATGATTTTGAAGATACTGCAGAAATCCCTACTAATGTAACTTTAGCAGATTTATCCGAATATTTCTGTGGGGATGAAACATGTGAACCAGTAATTGGAAACATATTGGTCTATCGAGACGAGCATCACTTAACAGCATCATACGTAAAAACTCTTTCAAAGCCACTTCAGGAATATGTCGAAAAAGTAATCGTAAAGTTAGAAAACAGATGAGAATTTTGATCTAGAATTACTTAATAAGTATAGTTTGTATTAAAGTCTAGATAAAATATTGAGGTAGTCTAGTCTTATATAAGAAATGACTCATTAAATTTTGTACCTATAGATCAAACACCAAAAGAAGCGTGTTTAATCTATAGGTATTTTTTATCCTTCTATTATTAAGTAATCAAATCAGAGAGTAAAATTACACGCTCAACTAAAGAAACAATTACAATAAAGAATCCTAATATACAACTCTAATGTTAATTGTTTGGTGGTTCATAAAGTTAAATTGATTATCAATTCTGTAAACCCTTTATGTAGTTAGTGGCAAAAAAATATTGATTATACGGTACACGATGATAATTTTCCGTATCAGTGAGTTTAGAAGAAGATGATCCCTATCTATATAGGAATCATCTTCTAATTGCATAACAACGATTATCAGTGATTTGAAAGTAATTTTCAAACAATGAATTTAAATTGTATTATCTTTTGTAAGCTTCCTCCGCCAACATCAGACCTATAGATTGATTCTTTCTCCATATGGAGTCAAAGTAACTTACAGGAACTGGCCTCTCACCAACTGGTGGAGATATTTCCGGCGTGAAAGCAGGGAGTTTCTTACCTTGAATGAACCAATCTGTATAACCGCCTCCACTTGGATTTGAACCTGGATTAACTAGGCGATATCCAGTCTTGTTACCTATCATTTTAGCAAGTCTATAACTTAATGCTCTTTGTGATGACCCACTTCTAAGCTTATAATTCCAATAGAGTACTTCACCAGAAGAATGATAAGAAACAGCTGTTTTAAAATTACGTTGGTTAGTAAAATTATAAACTGCTCTAGTCTCCGGTTCACTTAACGGCGCTCTACCTTTATGATTCATATAAGACGGTGATGTTCTATTTAGTTGAATATGCGCCCAGTCAGCTGGATATTGTCGATTTAAATCGACTCCTCTAATATTAGCCTTCCAACGATTAAAATTCGTACTTCCACCATTTATTCTAATCACTTCTGCTGGTCTTTTCGCGCTAAAGGCTCCTTTTTGAACTAAGGTCACTCCATCAGGATTTACCATAGGAACAAACCAAATACTTGCGTTGTTTAATATCTGTCTCGCATTATAACCAGCTACTGTCGTATTTTTCACATATGCTTGGCTATAAGTATCTATCATTTCCATTAATAGGTTGGTTGTAAGCCATTCTCGTGCATGGTGGGATCCATTCATAAATATTTCAGTTTTCCCTCTTCCTAATTTAACTGCATAAATATTTCTTCCATCAACAGATTTACCAATTATCTTACTTGAAATTAAACCTGGATACTGATTTTTAAGTTGCGTAATATCTTGCTGCATCATTTCATAGGTATAAGTTGTTTTTGGATTGACTATATTTTTTGCTTTCATGATATTAGCATTTACATCATTTTTTGAAACATAACCATACCTACCAGCCACATTTACCTCTAACCAGTTTCCATAATCTCTTGTAACAGGTAGCTTTTTACCTGATTGTAAACTTGCAAACGGTGTAAGTTTTGCACCAGTATTATCATAGATGGTAGTATTTCTCTTCGCAGTTAACGTACCTAAGGAAAAAGTATTTTTTGTTCTATTCTTATATACAATTGTATTTAAAGGTAATGTTCCATTTTTATGAATATACCCATAGTAATTGCCGAACCGGATTTGATGCCAATTACCATAATCACGAACTCTCTCATATGCTTGCCCTGCATTTATTTCACCGATTTTCACCAATGATCCACTTCGATTATCGTAAATTGGAGCATTCTTTTGAGCTTGAAAATATTTTGTACTCTTATTGAATAGTCCTGTAACTAAGTCTTTATGAATGTAACCAATTCGATCCGAGTAAACAATTCGATACCAATTCCCATAATTACTTGTAATAAAATAGGTTTGGTTTTTATGGATTGTTCCAAATTGTACTAGTTTACCAGAAGAATTGTCATATACAGGTAGATCAACCGATGCTCTAAATCTTTCTTTAGATTGCTTGAATGACTTATTTAAATTAGGAATGCTCGGATTAACTGCTACTGAAGTTCCAGTTTTATGGACGTATCCATAATGATTATTAAACTGAATTCTGTGCCAATTTCCATAGTCACTAACTCTTTTGTATGTTTGGCCTTTTGTAATGTTACCGATTTCTACTAACTGACCAGTTCTATTATCATAAATTGGTAGATTTTCTTCTGCTCGGAAGAATTGGTCACTATTAATAAAATCAATATTTGTATCAGCTTTACTAATATAACCTACTCTATCACCAAATAAGATTCTCCACCAATTACCGTAATCTCTTAATATTGAAATTTTAGTATTTTTATTAATCGAACCAAATTCCACTAACTCTCCTGATGTATTGTCATATACATTTGTGTCTTTCACTATTTGTATTGTTCTATTTAGGTTGGTATACGAAACATTTTTATTTCTAATTGCTGATCCAGTAGAAGGTGTAGTTCCGCTTTTGTGAACATATCCATAGTAGTTCCCAAACTTAATCTCATGCCAATTTCCATAGTCTCTATTAATAGCATATGATTCACCTTTCGTTAATTCTCCTACCTTCACCAATTTACCTGTCCGATTATCATAAATAGGGAGTTCGCTTTCTAATGACATGAAATACTTGTCAGTTTTTAAGAACTGACTTTGTACTTCACTTTTTTGAACATACCCTACACGCCCTGCAAATATAATTCTCCACCAATTACCATAATCTCTTGTGACTTTCAGGCTAGAACCTTTTTCTAAATAACCGTATTCTTTCAAGCTAGTGCCACTATTATCATAGACACTGATTTTGTTGGGTATAGTAATCGTACGATTTATAGTTTTATAACCTTTGTTCTCATTGCTTATTGCGGAAGCCTGGCTTGGAACTGTTTTACTTTTTAAAACATATGCTTTTATACTTCCATAAGTAATTTCGTGCCAATTTCCATAGTCTCGATGTATAGGATATGTTTCCCCTTTTACCAATTCAGCGACTTTCACCAGTTTACCTGTGCGATTATCGTAAATAGGAACGTTTTCTTCAATAACTTCAAAATAGGAAGAATTGGAATTTTGCCATGGATTGCTTAATGGCTCTGTTGATGATTTAATTACGTCATTGTTAGTATTTTGTTTTTCAATTTCTTTTCTTTGATTGTCTATCTTAATATTTCCAGTTTCCTTAGCATTTTCTTTTTCTGAAGGGTTTTGCTGTTGTTCTTTATTACTCTCCATTTGATAAAATGCAATATTACCAATTAAAATAATTGGCATGTCACTATCTTCTGTTATTTCAAAAGGGATACTCGCGTTAATATGTAGACTAGCTTGATCTTCTCTGGAAGACCAGATTGATTCTTGCTCCAAAGTATTTGGAGTAAAATTCATATCTTCCTCATTAATAAAATCCCATTCTTGCTTTGTTTGCTCAGAATCTATTACATTGACTTTTTCTAAAGGTATAAATTCTTTAGAATCTTGAAACTGGATCGCTACTTCCGTATCTTCGATAGTAGCATATAATACTGTACCTTTAGCTATCTTGATGTCATGTATTAATATATCCTCTAATAACTCTATTAGTATGTAATCCTCTATATTTACTTCCGTAGATTCTTGAGTTATTGCATACATACTAGAATTAGGAATACTCGAAAACAACAAGAAAACTATCAATAAATAAGATAATGCTTTTTTCACTACTATTCCCCCTCTCTCAATCTAGTTTCATTTTACTATAAAAGACTTATCAATTAAATAGCAAAGACACGGTTGTAACCATTTTGGTTCCCAACCGTGTCTTATAATCACTATTAATTTACTTTTGTTAGGTAGTTACTTGCTACCCAAAGTTGTTGTCCATTATAGTTAATTTGGTACCAAGTTAAACCATTTGCTTGCTGAGATACTACTCCACCGTTTGAATTTAGAGCAACTGACACTAGAGTGTCTTTAGGAATGGATAAAACTCTATTACCCCCTGGTGTTGATCTTGCATTCAAACCACTTGAACTAGTACTAACTCTATATAGGTTAGTGGATGGCTGACTTGTAGACGGTTGATCACTATATTGTGGCACATCATATTGTAAGAAGAATCCAGTAAGCTGATTATACATTCTTGCAATACTTCTAGCCTGGATATCTGCCCAAGCAATATGAGTAGCATACTGCTTACCATATCTACCTGTTCTAGCAGCAGATTCAGGATCCCAGCGCATCTTATAAAGTGTATTTTGCCCTCTTTCAATATAGCCGTTTTTAATAAAATAAGCTCCACCCACTATAGCAGCTGACGGTGTGAACCAACCATTATCGTAAGCATACTGTGCACCTGCATTAGTAGGACAATCATCAAAAGCTTGAATTCCATACATGTTATATACTTTTCTTGGTGATATATCAATAATTACATTCTTACCATTTTTGTCTTTGACAGGTTTACATGTACCTGGAACCATCTGAGTCCATCTACTTACACCACTAGCTAAAGTAGATTTACCATTACCAGTTTCATGCAATGTATGAGCAACAAGATAGACCTCATTGATTCCATATCGATTTGCCGCTTCAATGAATGCAGCACCTTGTCCTTGTAAAGACCCAGCCTGTGTATTAGTGCGGAGAAACTTTGAATTCAATTCTGTAGCCTTAGTATAAGTAAATTGGTCTAGCAATAAGAATTGATAAAAACTAGCGCTACCGTGTACGAAATTTGCAGGGTTCAAGTAGCTAGAAACTTGTTCTTTACTAGCTTTCTTATTTCCTGCTCCATCACTTTTTGGATTGGCTGTCATTTGAATATTTAAAGCTTGATTAAATGATAGGTTATAGGTTGTTCTAGTTATGATTGTATCTTGCGTATCATTTTTATGGATGTATCCAACTCTATCATTAAATAGTATTCTCCACCAGCTACCATAACTACTAACAATCGGATAGACAACATCAGATGAAATTTCACCAAATGGCACTAATTTTCCGGAAGTGTTATCATATACAGTTGTATTTCTAGCTGTTTTCACTAGTTTTGAGCTGTTTGAAAAATTCCCTTTACTATTTTTGTAGCTGACGTTCGTAACCGGATCAGTACCTGACTTATATACATAGCCGTAATGATTTGAGAAATTTATCCGCCACCAACTACCATAACTACTAACGATAGCATATTCTTGCCCTTCAACTAATTCTCCTACTTGAATTAATTCTCCAGTTCTGTTATCGAAGATTGGTAGATCGCTATTCGCAACAAAATATTTATCACTTGATAAAAAGCTAGCTTTCACACTACTTTTAGCAACATAACCAATACGATCGGCATAGATAATTCGCCACCAATTACTGCCATAGTCACTGGCAATATGGTATTTAACACCCTTTTGAATTGTTCCAAATTGGACTAGTTTCCCACTTGAATTATCATATACCGGAACATTACTAAGAGGTGTTAATGTACGACTTGAATTTTTATAAGTGGTGTTGATATTTTTAAGATTGTTATCGGCATATTCAGTCTGGTTTTTATGAATATAACCATAGTAGTTACTAAACTTAATTCGCCACCAATTTCCATAGTCTTTGTCGATAGGGTAGACTTGACCTTTTGTAAGACTTCCCACTTGTACAAGTTTACCAGTTCGATTGTCATAAACTGGCGCATCACTAGTTGTAACTTTAAAGAATTTATCCCCTTTTTGGAAGTCTGTCTTAACGCCTGACTTACTTATATAGCCTACTCGATCAGCAAAAATAACTCTCCACCAGTTACCGTAATCGGAAACAAGTGCAATACTAGTTCCTTGTGAAAGTTTACCAAACCCTACTAATGAACCAGAACTGTTATCATAGACTGTAACATCAGTAACTGCTGTTACAGTGCGTTGTTGATTAGTATATGAATTATTTTCATTTTTTATTGCACTTTGCTGGGAGGGAATAGTACTATTTTTCCATACATAACCGTAATAAGTACCAATCTGAATCCTGTGCCAGTTTCCATAATCACTAACAATTGGATAAGTTTGTCCTCTTGTTAGCTCTCCTATTTTTACCAAACTACCACTTCTATTATCAAAAACAGCTAAGTTGTCTTCTACTACTTCAAAATATTTGGCATTAGAGTTAGCCCAAGGATCGGCGGCTTGAACTTGAATTTTAGAGCTTGAAGCTTGAGCTTTAAATGAAGCAATAGCTACTTCTTCTTTTTGCTTTTCATTGCCCTCTTCTACATCAGCAGGGGATTCTCCAGTATCTGTTTCTTCGGAATCGACAGTTTCAGTTGTTTCTTCTTCACTATTCTGTATATCGTCTTGGTCAGTTACAACTTCTGAATCTTCTTCGATATCATTTTCTTCACTTTTTTCTGATTCATTTAAATCTTCTTCTTGAATACCATCATTTATGGTACCTTCTTCAGTTGATTCTTTATTGTCAGATTCACTATTTTCATAGACAAACAATCTATATCCGATATATAATCCTATTTCATCTCCTAACTTGTGAGTAGGTAAGGATACTTCGGCATCATTGATAATTATAGCCTGTTCGTCATCTTCGTTAATAAATACATCATTAGCAAAATAAAGATTTTCACCTAAAAATTCTACTTCATCCATGCTGATATTTTTAGGTAAATCTACTTCTTCATTATGAATGAACTCAAACTGACTTTCAGAAATATTGATAGTTAAACTATCATACAAAGGAATATGATACTCTTTATTTTCATCTTGGATTGCGTAGAGTACCGTTCCTTCATTTAATAATATTTCTTGGTAATCTACAGTCTCCGTAATCTTAATAGGAATAAGACTATCAATATTACTATCTTCCTTTTCATCCTGAGATGCTATCAAGCTAATAGGTTCCATAACTATGGAAAAAACTAATAGCATCGATAAAACAAAAGGGAATATACGTTTACTAATAATAAATACCTCCTTATGTGCATTAAAATTATGATTTTACTCATTAATTATATGCTTCCATGACAAATGAATCAATAGTTAAAAAGACCCATTAATAAGAATATTAAACTATTAATGGAATAATATTCTTACGGCTTACAAGTATTTATTTTATTAAAAATCTTTGCAAATTACTATTTAGAAATAGGAAAGTTAATGTCTTTGATTGCCGAAAAAGTAATCCTAATAATAATGGAAATACGGTTCCCACGATGGTAAACAGAACAAATCCATAATCTACACTAAATGCTTCCTTTACAAGTAAGTTTACAGGAATATGCAAGTACATGATAGTTATTGTGTTTTTTCCTAACCATGATAATACTTTAGAAAGCCTATATTTAGTTAGTTGATAACTTATCGCACAAATTGGCAAGAAGAAGGAAATAGGAATTATAAAATCTAATAGTATATTGTGGTACTCTTTATACTTTAAATCTAATTTATAACTTATTACACTATCAAAATCTAAATACACGAAGATAAAGACAATTATAATAAAAATAAATAATAATTTTAAGTTATTAACATTATTAAGAATCCATTGCTTCAAATAATAACCCAGAGAATAGTAAGTTAAAGTTAATAAAACTACATCAGCATTCCACGGAATAGCAACCTCTTTTAAGGAGGTAGCGCTAATAAAATGAGCTAATACATAGGAAACACTTATAACAATTATTTGGGTCCTAACAGAGTAAGCAGAAAGGAAACCAAACATAATTTGAGTGAGCAATAAGCAGGTTATAAACCAAAACACTCCATACTCACCTGTAAGTTTTATACCACCATACATTAGGTTAGTAATCTTAGTAGATAGATTGTAGTAATCTGGATACCCAAAAATTATTAAAATTAATATACCAAAACTAAAATAAGGGATGAGCATTCTAGTTGTTTTGTTCGCAGCCCATTTTATAAAAATAGACCGATCTATTGGTTTAAACAATAACCCACTCAAAAAGAAAAATAGAGGCATTCTAAACCAAGCCAAAAAGTGATTTCCTATAAATTCACCAGAGTGCCCTAAAACAACAAGTATAATACTAATTCCTTTTGCAATATCAATCCATTGAATTCTTTTGTCATGAGACAATATTAACCACCACGCCATAAAGTTTTGAATTGAGTCAACTATCCTTTTTTCATATTTTAAAAATAAATATGTATTGTAGTAATGGATCTACGTCAATATTTTGGACACATGAAAGTTAATTTTTCAGATAGTGCTTTGAAGCTGATTTGAATATATATGTGAAGGCTTGACTTGGAG
>NZ_JACHON010000020.1 GCF_014206945.1 Gracilibacillus halotolerans | reverse complement strand
AGGATTTCAAGCTCCTGTTTCAAGCGAAGATTCTCTTTTTGAATGGCATCTACTTCTTTTGGAGTAATCTCCTTGCCGTCAGTACCCTCAACCGGGGTTAGCTCCTTAATCCATTTATAAATAGTTACATTAGATACGCCATACTCGCTGCTTAAATCTTTTACAGAACTCCCAGAATGATAAAGATCGACAACCATTTTACGAAAATCATCGTTATATCGTTTGCCTTTATTTCTTGTACTCATCGGACACATCCTCCTTGAAATTCATTGTATAAATTTAACTTAGATGTGTCCATGAAACTATACTAGCATCAGTATTTTCTATCTGTTGCATATTTAAAATTAAGCAGAAGTAAGTAAAGTATAAAGAATCATAATAAATTTAAAGGAGTCAGCTTATGTTAATAAACATTCCTTTTGTTAATAAGAAACAACCTAAAGAAACTATCGGAGTTCCCGAAGATAGTACGCCAGAGCACATAGCTATTATTATGGACGGAAATGGACGATGGGCGAGAAATAGGGGGCTACCTAGAATTGCAGGTCATAAAGAAGGAGTTTCAAGCATCGTTAAAGTCGTTAAGGCAGCAGTTAAATGTAAGGTGAAGATTTTGACGCTTTATGCGTTCTCTACTGAAAACTGGAAACGTCCTAAATCTGAGGTAGAGTTTATATTGAGACTTCCTAAGCAGTTTCTGGATGTATACTTACCAGAACTAATTTCTAATAACGTGCGTATCCAGGTAATTGGTGACATGGAATTGCTCCCGGATTATACACGTGATGCTGTACAATATGCAATGGACCGTACACGTCATAATGATGGTCTTCAACTGAATTTTGCTCTTAATTATGGAAGTAGACATGAGATTCTGAAAGCAGTAAAAGAAATGCTAGCAGATATAAATGATACAAAAATATCAGTAGAGGAACTTGATGAACAACAATTTTCAAAGTATTTGTACACAAAGGATATGCCAGACCCTGACCTTATGATTCGCACTGGAGGGGAACAGCGTCTAAGTAATTTCTTACTCTGGCAGTCAGCTTACTCAGAGTTTTGGTATACAGATGTACTCTGGCCAGATTTTTCAGAAAGAGAATTTTTACTTGCTCTTGATGATTATCGACAACGAAATAGAAGATACGGTGGATTGTCGAAATAAACATTATATAGCTACCGCATTTCAAGCTTATTGAGCTTCCATGCTACTTGAGAGATGCCTCTTTCGTAAAGATAAATGGACGTGTCAAACGAATTTTCTTTAAGGGATAAGCAAGTGTAAAAATCTAATTGATTTTGGCTATACCACAGTCCCAAAGACTGTGGTATCTTTATAATATGGAAATAACATACAACATAAAAAAACATATAGACTGATCTACGTGATCTAGGTTATTCATTTATTTTATTTCTGTTAATGTGGGTTACAGGATTGTTCATTCACGCTTCCATTATCGTATATACATGGGGCTTATACGACAAGGTTAAAAATAAAGTTATAGCATAATATAGAATCATATAATTAGTGAAAAATTTATTTGTTAAATTCTTAAATAGATAACAATAATAGAATAGCTGATTCTCTGTTATGTATCCTCAATGGGGGGTAAAAAGTGAAATTATATATTCAATTATATATGTTTTTCGTAATGATAATAGAGACAATGGTATTTGTTACAATTGTAAAATCAATCTTAATTCATAATAAGAGAAACAATAAAAAGCCATTCAATATAAGTTTCTTGCTTACTAGCCTGTCTGGAGTATCATTAATCACTATTACTCTATTCGTAGCATTATTTTTAATTTAGTTAAAAGGTTTAACTAATGAGAATGGAGTTTCTAGCAGAAGAACCTTAATTACTGAATCCTTTAAATTTTCACAATTATGGAGGTGATTTTCGAATTGTTAAAAGTTTATTTATGGACCATATCTTTCTTAAGACCATATCTTCTCGGATTAGCCTTATTGATTTTTTGTAGTTTACTTGTCACAGGTTCCCAGCTTATTATTCCAAAATTTATTCAGTATTTTATTGATCAGGTTCCATTAAAACAAGATGCACACATTTTTATTTGGCTCCTTTTAGCGATTGTTCTTTTGGTTATCCTCATCATTGCTTTTTCGGCAATACGAAACATTACCCAACGCTCCTTACAAGAAAAAGCCTCACGAGATATGCAATACTCCATTTATTCACACCTTAGAAAATTAGGGTTTTCTTATTTTGAAAAGCACCCAGTTGGTGAAAGTCTTGGCCTAATGAACACGGAGGTCACTTCTCTACAAAATCTATATAGACATCTTCTACCTTGGATGATTAACAATTTTATTTTTTCGATTATTTCCATAACGTTAATGGTCACAATTAGCTGGAAATTAAGCTTGATTATTATTCCGAGCTTACTGCTTTACTACATATTCGGTCCCTACCTAGAGAAAAAAGCATCTAAATATGGAAAGTTAATGTCGGATGAACGTGTTCGATTTAATCAGAAACTATATGAAAGTATGGCATCGATTCATGACATACGAGCAAATTCAGCGGAATCTTGGAATCTATCAGGTGTGGAGAGAAGGTATAAGCAATTTAATCAAATGATGATTAAGACATATTGGTTTGCTTTTTGGAGAGGAACAAATCGGCGTATGTCCTATTATATTGGTGGAATTGCAATCATATTGGTTGGTACCCAGCTCACCTTGACTGGTGATATGTCAACTGGCTCTTTTGTAGCGTTTCTCCTTTATTATTTTCAAACGATGCATATTCTTACCTCTGTTGTAACATCCATTACAGAGCAACGAGTTTTAATGGATCAAGCAGAAAAACTATACCGATTTATAAAAACATCACCAGAAGTTTTAGAGGATTCCAACACTATAAAGAGAAATAAAGTATACGGAAATATAGAATTTCAAAAAGTATCGTTTCACTATTCAGATGGTCCTAACGTTCTGAATGATTTCAGCTTGTCAATAAAAGCTGGGCAAAAGGTTGCTATCGTAGGAGCAAGTGGAGGTGGTAAATCAACGATACTGAAGCTTGTTAGCCGATTCTACGATCCAACGGAAGGAAGAATATTATTGGATAATCACCCAATTGATAAATGGAGCTTTCAAGATTTACGTGAAAACCTCGGCATCGTGTTTCAGGAGACATATTTGTTTGGTGCGAGCGTCAGAGAAAATATTTTATTTGGAAGACCTGACGCATCTGAAGCTGACATAATAGAAGCAGCAAAAGCGGCGTTTGCTCATGATTTCATTCAAGAATTATCAGACGGTTATAATACGTTACTTGGAGAGCGGGGAGTAAAATTATCCGGAGGACAAAAGCAACGAATTTCGATAGCCAGAATGTTCATTAAAAACCCACCTGTTATTTTATTAGATGAGGCAACTGCTTCGTTAGACACAATTAGTGAAAAAGAAGTGCAAGCGGCTTTGCAACACCTGATGCATGGTAGAACAACAATTACTGTTGCACATCGATTATCAACGATTCAAAACTATGATCATATCATCTTGCTTTCGAATGGAAAAGTACTGGAGAGCGGTAATTATAAAGAATTATTGGATCAAAAAGGAGCCTTTTACCACTTATCAATTGGTCAAAGGTTAGAAGGTGCTTAAATGAAAAATAATCTACGGTGGTTATTAAGATATATACGTCCTAGAAAGGGTCTTCTCTTTTTAGCCGTGTGCTTGATGATTGCGGAATCCTATTCAAGTATAGCAATGATAGGTTTACAACAAAAAATAATTGACGATGTTTTAATTGCGCAAAATTACGACAAGCTTTACGGTATTTTGTCGATTATGGCTATTGCAGCTGTAGCCTATTCTTTTTTATTTACCTTTGGACCTCATGCTATTCATAAAGCAAAGGCTGCTACAACCGAGCATATGGTACGAGATTTTATGCGTTATATGTATAAAATTCCTACCTCATTGTTGCAAAAGGAACGTACTGGATCTTATGTTCAATATGTTGTTAGCGATATTGATAAAGCAGGAGGTATGATTGCTAATGATATTCCAAGAGGTTTACAGCAAGTAGCAGCAGCTGTTGTTTTGTTTAGTATCTTTGGCTTTAGCAGTCCTATTATTCTTATCATTACTCTTCTTAGCAGTGCCGTTTATGTGTGGTTAGGACGGTATTTCTCGATTAAATTAAAAGCCGGTGCTAAAAAAGTACAGGAAACAAAATCGGATTTAGTCGTTCATATAGAAGAGGGGATTTCTTCAACGAGAGAAGTAATTGCGTATCACCGAATGGAGTGGGAATCGCGTATCTATGATAAATTTTTTCGTAAGTACTTTGATGCAGTGATGAAAGAAGGAAAGCTCGTAAATCTTCAATTAATTAGCAGCGAGCCAATAAGATGGGGAATCACACTATTTATTTTGGGATACGGAGGGTATTTGGTTATACAAGGACAGATGTCGATTGGTATTTTTATTATTTTATATCAGTTTAGTAGTCAGCTAGTATCTACGTTTCAAAATTTATTCAATATGACGATGGACTTCTCTAGTAAAATAGCTAGCGTTGAACGTGTTCGTAATGTAATGGATGGACCGACATGGGAGAATGGAGAAAAGAGAATAGTAGATAGAATAGAAATATTGGAAATGAAACATATTTATTTTCATTATGAGAAGGAGACGAAATATGTCCTTCATGATTTGAATATGAAAATCCCTATTGGCAAAAAAGTTGCATTAGTCGGTGCAAGCGGAAGTGGCAAGTCGACAATTGCGCAGCTTCTCATTCGTTTTTATAATCCAACAAGGGGAGAGGTAAGAGTTAACGGTAGCTACCTTGCAAACATTAAACGTTCGGATTGGATGAACAGAGTAGCGATTGTGTTTCAGGATCCTTATTTATATCCTGATACGATAAAAAATAATATTCTAATGGGAATAGAAAACGTGAGTGACGATGAAGTAATTCGTGTTTGCCAATATGCTTACATTCATGAGTTTATTCTTACGTTACCAAATGGCTATGAAACGATAATCGGTGAAAGAGGAATCACGTTATCAGGTGGTCAACGACAACGTCTTGCGATAGCACGGGCTTTAGTAAGGAATCCGGAAATCTTAATTTTGGATGAAGCAACATCCGCGCTTGATTTGATTACAGAAAAAGAGATTCAAGGCAGAATTGATCAATACCGGAAAGGAAAATCAACAATTATCATTGCTCATCGGCTATCAACGATAAAAAATGCGGACTATATATTTGTGTTAGATAAGGGGTCTGTAGTTGAAGAAGGTAACCATGAAGAGTTGATGGCAAAGAAAAACATTTATCATAAGTTGGTTTATTCAGAAGAGGAATATGATTTAGTAAATTAATAATGATGCTGACACAGTTGTAAGTCCTAAATAATCCATAAAAAAACACGCTTCTTTGTAGTGGAGTAACCATTACTAGGAAGCGTGTTTCTAAAATCATACTAGTTATTAAGAATTGTTAGCTTTTTTTTTCTTCGAAAGAGAATTAGTCCGCCTGCAGAAAGAACGAACAGAAGTCCAACTAAGATGAGATTATACGTATTCGTTGCTGTATTTGGTAGGGTTTGCTCATCTTCACCAGAAGCTCCATCGTCTATTACTTGATTGTCATTATCATTTGGTCCTGTATTATCCGGATTCGGTTCTGGATCTGGTTTTGGACCTGGGTTAGGAGAACCTCCATTATCCGGATCATCTAGCACTTCCACAATTCCGTACGTACTAAAATGTTTTACACGAACGATTACTTCTCCGTTACCCGTCACTTCTAAAATCTCAGCAGCGTGATCTGTCAATTGATCACCATCATCATTGAAATAAATCACTCTTAGATTATCTTCGTTAGTGACCTGGTCTAAGTCGATTGTAAAATAGAGATCGATGTAAGAATCTTCAAAATCTACATCATTACCATTCTCATCCTTAAGAGAGAAACGAATCAATTCACTGAGAAGTTTTTCTTCTTTAGAATCGATTGACGTACGTAACGATTCCGTAACATTGTCCATTTCAAGACGGACTTGTGATTGTCCATCACGAAGGAGTGCTTTAACTGGAATTCGTACACGTACATGGTTGTCTGTGACTTCAATCTCATCTGTTTCATTTAATTGCTCTAAAACCTCCGCTTTGAATACGAAAGCTTTTGCAGGAGTATTCACTACATAAACTTTTTCACCAGTTGACTTAGATGTTTCTTTGAGGTCTGTATCGATATCTTCAATTACAATTTCCTCTTTTTCTTCTTGCTCAGGTGATGTTTCATCTTGCTCAGGTGGTGTTTCATCCGAATCAGTTGGTTGATCAACTAAAGGAAGTGTTTCATTATAATAGTTTGCAACATCCTCTGCTGATAAAACGTGAGCATCATAAATGATTAATTCATCTATATAACCTTTGTAAGGTGTGTCCCAATAGTTTACTCCTAAGCTAAACTCGGCAGTACCATCCTCGAATATGTTAGGGAAGTCTTCTCCACTAAAGGCTAGTTCACCATTCACATAAATGCGAAGGATACCGTTGTCAACCGTATAGGTGATATGCGACCATTCATTTAATTCAATCATAAAATCTAGGTTCGCATCGTACCACTCTTCACCAGACCATAATTTTGTTACTCCACCTTCGTGTGAGCCGCCTGGTAAAAAGCTTGTCCAGCTTCTTTCAGACTGAGCGCCGAAGAACGAGGTTGTAAAATCAAGTAGCTCTTCAGGCTTTAACCAGAAGGAAACGCTATATTCGTGACCGCTAATGATTCCAGTGCCTAAATGTACCCCTGACTCACCGTCTAGATAAATAGATTGGCCAATACCTGATTGTTTAAATTCTATATTTCCGCCCGTATTATTAATTCGATTTCCAGTAACGGTTGGATTAGGGTTGTTACCAGTCATATCGCTTAAGTCTTCATCAAAGCTATAGTAGCCAGTAATTATTTCATCCTCTGCTTGCTCTTTAACTTCTGGGATATTTCCTTGATAAAGTTCTTTCACGTCTTGATTAGATAGAGTGTACGCTTGATAAATTACTAGATCATCAAAGTATCCTTTAAAAGCGGTATCAAATGGATTAACTCCTAATGTCATCGTTAAAGCTTCGCCGTTAACCACTTGATTAAAGTTATTGGCAGTAGCAACGCGTTCGCCATTTAGATAAATGCGGAATCGCCCATACTCATTTGTCACAACAACGTGTTGCCATTCACCAATCTGAGCTGTCTTGCCTGTAATTCCATCAAAATATGCTTCCTGTGGTTCGTTGATTTTAGACCATACTAGAATTTCATTATTCCAACCTTTAGGATTAACGGTAAACCAGTTATCGTCGTCACGCATGGCAAATAAAGAAGGAGTGTATGTTTGTAATTCCTCTGGATTAAACCAAAAACCAATGGAAAAATGATCTTCTATTAATAGATCATCAGGAAGTAAAGCACCAGAAGAGCCATCTAAATAAAGTGCTTCTCCAAAACGACCTTCTTCAAAAATTAAGTTACCTTCGCCAATTTTACTAGGTCTATCACCGATTAAGGTAGCATCATCAAACTGCCCTGTATCATCTGATAAATCTCCATCGAAACGATAGTGAGCACGAAGCTCAGGCTCTTGCTGAGGAATTACAGTCACGTCAAAGCTTTTCGTTAATGTTGCATCATTCAAACTAAATTCTGCTGTTAAAGTTACCACCACTTCAGACTCACCAGCTGTAGGTCTTGTTACAACACCTGTTGTACTTATAATATCAGGATTGGATGAGCTCCAATTTATAGTAGTACCCTTTGAGGCATTGGTAGGTAAGTCTAAGTTTGCAAATATTGATGTTGGTAAATTAACATCGTCAGCTACCATATGAATAATTTCTTCATCTGATGCCGCCTTCATTGGATGTTGAATACCCCAAACAGAAATCCCTTGATCTGATAATGCCGTAAATGTCATGAGCCACATCTGGCTTAACTCATCCCACATTTCTACAAAGACACCGTCATATGTTTCGTCATTAATTGTGATTGTTGCGTAGTATCCATCGCGCTCCCATGTACCAGAAACAGATCCGGAAATTGTACCGTCTTCGTTGAAATCGATTAATTCCGATTCAATAATATCCGTGGAATTATTTTTTCCATGATTGATATACTTGTAGGATCCAACAATTTCATCATTGGTAATCGAGTCGTCTAACGTTTCACCAGCATAACGAAGTGGTGCCATAATGCGCCACCCATCTTGATTAGTAAACATTTGATGAACTCTTAATTCATGGACTTCACCGCGATTTGGGAATCGGGTATGGAATACATTGAATTGTTGGTTAGTTTCTTTATCGGTATAAATCGAGTTATGACCAGGCGAAACATAACCATAGCCTTCTCCTGTACCAGGATCACCCGGTTCGCGTTTAAATAGGAAGTTCCCAGTCAATTTGTTACCATACGATTCATTCGATTCGTTACTAGGCAAAACAGCAGGATTTCCGGCACTATCCAAATAAGGACCATCTGGATTTTCAGAACGGAATTGTCTCATATGATACCCACCATCTGCACCTAACCAACCGTAAGTAACATAGAGATAGTAATAATCATCTTCAGGATTATATTCCACATATGGACCTTCACCTGATTTCGTATATCCTCCAGAAATTTTTGTTCCAAAGTATCGATCAATTAAACGTCCATCTTCTGTTGTGCCATCCTGACCAGGATAAATAACACGTCCTGTTTCTTTATCAACCTCTAGAATAAAAATACCACCTGACCATGAACCATATGTCATCCACAGTTTTCCGTCTTCATCGTAAAAGAGGTTTGCATCAATGGCATTAGTAAAGGTTGAATTATTGTAACCACCACTATTGTTGAACCAACCTGGGCGAACATCTTCAATCACACCATCATCGATCAATTGTTTGATGTTTGTGTTTTCCCAATGCTTATTAACGTTACTGTCGGCATCATAGGCTTCATGATCGGTAAAACCAGAATAGATTAGTGTATCCACATGCTCATATGGACCTTCAATCTCTCTAGCAGCTGCAAAGCCAATGACAGAACGAATATAAGTGGATGATGCACTGTAATATATTAAGTAGGCACCAGTTGTACCATCTTCCCATTTATAATCTGGGTTAAAGAATATTTCAGGTGCCCATATAGCAAATCCATCCTTACTATCAGAATCATCTTCACCGGCCCATTCAAAGGCCTCAGATAGATTAGCGGATAGGTCACCATATAAGGCATTACCTGGTGTCGTGTAACCATTCGTAAATGTTTCCCAGTTGATTAAGTCGTCTGATTTTGCTGCCTCAATATGTGTACCAAAAGCATAAAACTGTCCATCAGCAACAATAATGGATGGATCATGTACGCTTACATTTGAGAGGTTAGGAACTTCAGGTTTATCAGGTAAGCTAGGAATTTGATCGTTTCGAATTACTTCATTAGAAGAATCCTGTTCTTGGTCGTCGGAGGAGTCTTCTTCTTGCTCACCATCTGAACCTTCGTTCTCAGATTCATCAGTTCCGTCTTCATTAGAATCTTCGTTTTCTGGTTCTTCCGTCTCTTCTGGTTCATCAGTATCTTCGACTGGATAAAAATCATCAGCAACCTCGTTATAATAATTGCTTATTTGTTCAGCTGTTAAAGCTTCACCATCGAAGAACATTACCTCATCAATGTATCCAGTATAATAGGGATCGGGAAATGGATTAAAGCCAAGTAAA
This sequence comes from Gracilibacillus halotolerans, assembly GCF_014206945.1. Taxonomy (GTDB): domain Bacteria; phylum Bacillota; class Bacilli; order Bacillales; family Amphibacillaceae; genus Gracilibacillus; species Gracilibacillus halotolerans. The sequence continues at coordinate 38,700 of NZ_JACHON010000020.1, read as the reverse complement.
TTCTCTGACCAATCCGTATGAATAGCTGGTATATTATTTTCTTCAGCAACTAGATTCCCATTAAGATAAACTTTTAAGTTACTTTCATCCACTGATATAACAAAATTATTCCACTCGTATGGATTGTACTCGTTGTTTATTTCTAATGGTATTTGTCCATCATATTCGCTGATGCCCGTTTTCATAGCTTCTTCAGGGCTAACATGATAAACTAGCCCACCAGATTCTTCCCAAGCTGGTGCTAGTCCACCTCGACGTACATTTATACCTGTGAATATAGCATTTGTCCATTCTCCTATTTCACCATCTTGTTTTAACCATAATGAATAAGAATACGTATCGCTTGTAAGTAAGTTGTTTGCTAGTTTAATACCGGTTGTACCATCAAAATAGGCAGACTGATTGCGACCTTCTTGATGAAATTCAAACGTATAATCTTTTGCTTCTCCCCATTGAGAATCACCTTCTTCTCTACGCCATGGTAATCCAGCATCATTATTACCTGTACTATCTGTTATATCACCATCTAATGGATAGTAAGCTGTTGGTGTTAACGCAGTAATTGAAGGTTCCGCAATTTCTGTTGTATTAGCAGAAACGGAAAGCGGTGTTGTAGGGAATAAAAGCAATACAATCAACAATATTGATACATAACGTTTCAAATAATTTACCTCCCTTTAAAAATAATCGTCCATATATATTGTGAAGCGCTTACAAAAACCTCCTTTCACAGATAACAATAAAGTACTTATAAGTATTGAGAGTAAAAATCGTCACAATACATACGGACAATATATAAATTCTATTATATTATTTTAAACAGGTAAGTACAAGTACTTTTGAAAATATTACTTATGTGGAGAGATATTTATATTTAAAATTCAATCTTGTACGTATAAAAGCATTATTGTGAAGTGGATTAATTGCACGAAAAGAAATGGATTTAAGAGGTTACCAGATGAAAGGTTATCATACATGTGAAAAACTAATCGCGGGGCAGAATAATAACTATTTTAATCAAAGTAATTTATGTAATAGTATAAGTTTTACGTATTTTTGTATAAGTAAACTTTACTTTTGTTAAATGATAGTTTATATTTAAAAGGAAGAGGTGGTTATCATGAAGAAAGATTTCGGTGATTCGATATCAAATAAGGTTTATGAATACCGAGTACTTGCCAGAATGACTCAGAAAGAATTAGCAGATAAAGTCGGGGTTTCCAAACAGACCATCTTTGTCATGGAAAAAGGGAATTATGTCCCAACTCTGCTGTTGGCTTTTCGAATTGCGGATTTTTTTGAGGTCGATGTAAACGATATTTTTACTTATGAGAAAGGAAGTGATCATGATGATTGATTTTACAGAAATATCAAACACTATTTTTCACCCATTGAAAACATGGGCAGAGCAATCACAGGCAAACTGGAATGTCCTTATTGTTAGCGGTTTTTTATTAGTTTTCCTCGGAGGGATTTTAACCTATGTGTTACACAAAAAGATGGGAGATCCTGATGAAAGGACAAAGCAAATATCATTAAATACCGCACTTATTGTATTAACAGTAGTAATTTTGTGCGATGTGGTTTTCCCGAAAGAATATATGTGGCAAGTATTTTTCCTATTTAAGTATTCTCTTGCATTTGTTGCTTCAGCTGTCTATTTAGCAATTCGATATAAAAGAGACTTTCTCTAGCGAATAAACAAAACAGGAGGTTCCACGAAATCCTTGTACATTCCATTACAAAGAATTATGGTGACTCAATCGTTTTAAAAGATCTCTCGTTGAAATTAAACCAAGGGGAAATTGTTGGTCCCTGCTAGATAATTGTTAACAATAAAACAAAAGGAAAACACGGACAAAGTAAAAAATGATTGCTAACAAAGAGAGTGAATCGCTAAAATGTAAATAAAATAAATCACACGCTACTCAACATTGTGTTGTTTTCTTTAATGATAACAACATAAAGTGTTGAGTTTGTTGATATAAAGACAGATATCCAACAATTTGTAGGATATACTATTTGTAGGATATACTATTTGTAGGATATACTATAGGTAGGAGGTAGAACGTTATGAGTAGAGAACATGATGATGAGCTTTTGTGGGAAACAGTGGTTTTGTTAAAAGATCAAAACCTGACGGAAAATGCTCTAGCCTTGTTTAAAAGTCTTATTAATCGTACTTTTTCAACATTAAATGTTCCTACCAATTTTTTGGAGGAACTTAACATCCAACCCCCTACAGGCGAAACCCTAAGTCAGATACGTTCACTAGATAAAGAAATATATCAAGCTTTAAAGAGTCAGGACACCCTCCAAGCTTATAAGTATTTAGTCGATTACATTAAGGAGTTTTCAGAGGTTATTCCAGGAAGTGACCAGAAAGAGGTTATGGCTAAACTTCTTTATACTTGTTGTCTAAATGACACCCCTAATGAAATTCTTAGACCAATCCACATAGAAGAAAATGAGGAATTCTTAACATCTACAGAAGCAGCAGAGATTATAGGAGTTTCTGATCAAACGATTCGACGATGGTGTGAAAAAGGTAAATATCCAGATGCTTTCCAAACCGAGGGTGGTCATTGGCGTATTCCTAAGAAATACTTAAAGATTTCCTATAAACAAGCGAGAAAACGAAATTCCTTTGAAGATAGATTAGATCAATTCAATATGAAGGTAGGGGAGGTTTCAGGAGATGAATACCTCTGAATCAACCTCCAGCAACTCGAACATTAGATTATAGAGTAGTTCTTTCGAAAGTCTGTTTATTAGAATTTATGAAAAAAGCTACTTATGATGGGATTTGTGAGTTTGATGAACAAGATGTACATGTATGGATAACATCCATACAAGAAAATTGTACGTTCATAGTAACTAGTAATACGAAGCGTTTTCCCAAGACAATAGGAGAAATAAATAGAATCAAGCCGGGTGATTTTTATAATATGATAATGAATGATGACTAAAAAACTATTTCACTGGAGTTACTTCGGGAAGGATATCAATCACTTCTTGTATTTGTTCAGCAGATATGTCCCCAAGTCTTGTAATTTGAGGTGTTCCAGTTAAATCGATTATTGTACTCGATTTAGTTGTACCTTGCGCTTCACCTTGAAGAATATAATCAACGTGTTCTCCTACCTGCTGTAAAGCCACATGTAAATCAACTAATATTCCTTCTGCCTGACCAGAAAGATTGGCGGAAGTCATAGTGACCGGAATGGAAAGTTCCTCCATTAACTCCCTCCAAACAGGATTGCTTAAACAACTCATAGCAATCGTATCTCCTCCACACACCATTCTTTCAGGAACAGTATTCTTTTTCTTTAAAATAAAATTCAAAGGACCTGGCCAAAATTTATCCACTAGTAATTGCACAAGTTTTTCATTTTCGGAAGACGCATATTTTTTCCAATCATTTGGATTAGTAAAAAATAGTGTTAATGGTGAATTGGCAGGACGGTTTTTTATAGAAAATGCTCGTTCAATGGCTTTAGTGTTCCATGGGTTAAGTGTAAGTGCTAAGTTTGTGTCGCTTGGAGCTACGATAACCCCACCATCTTCAATGCATTTGGCTGCTAACTTAAAATTATCTTTTGTCGGTCTAAGCACTTTATTTTTGAAGTTTGTATTCATTTCCATTCCCCCTATATTTTGGTTGTAATTATAACATAAAGGTAGAAAACTATAATTAAAATTCCGTAAATTAAACAAAAATTGTTGTGTTTACTAAATAAATAAATTAATTTATTATCGAAAACGGGTATAACCTGGTGAGAATTTTCGATATATTTCCCTAGCTGCTCTGTACTATGGAAGCAGTCTATTTTGATTTTATTGTAGTTCTATTAATCTAGTAAATAAGTAATGGTTCATGTAAACTATTACTATAAAGTATTTGTATAAAAATGCAGAGTTATCATAACAGGAAGCATGTGTTCTTGGTGACTTTACGTGCAAGTATTAAAATTTTACTTCTATGGGGGTCATACAATGGGTCTATTTAAAAGTATAGTAAAGGGTGCTATGAATGTAGCCGGCGGTGTTGTTAAGAATATCAACAGTTTTGAAAATGTAAAAGATAGAGCGCCTAACCAAATCGGGGTCTATATAATGAGTTTAAACGGAAAAGTGAAGTACGTTGGAAGAGCTATTGAAGATCGACCAGGTCAAAGTACAAAAGGTTTAAGAAAGAGACTGCAAGAGCATTGGAGAGGTGCAGCAAATTGTAAACCCGAATTATTTCAATATAGAAACCAAATAACGGTTTCTCTAAAGATTTGCCAAACTGTTGCTCAAGCAAAAGCATTAGAAGCGCGATTGATTCGTCAATACGATACAGTTCAAAATGGTTGGAATTTGAGGTATGAAGATTAATAAACTTAATCAATTCAAACATACAGTGACAATAGTGAAAAATTTTTATCAAATTATTGATAGAGACGAAATAGAGAAAAGATAAAGGCATTGATGAAATATAAAGGCATTGATGAAATATAAAGGCTTTATCATTATTAAATCCGCGTATAGCTAAATGTAAAACGCGGATTTAATTGTAGTCAAGAGGGAGGATTTTCACAAACTAATTTATTCTGCTTAACAGATTGATTTTAACGTGTATCTATAAGTATTTTGGAATTTTCAATTCTTTAAATAAATGATTAGCCATTGCTTCAACAAAATCGAAGCTGTCGTTTAAATAGTCAGTTTGTACAGCTTTCATCTGTAATCGACGCGCTTTATTTAATGCATGATGCGTAATCTCTTGAATTGCTTCTAAATTTTCTATGATCGACAATGCCTCAATGAAAATAACTGACGGCACATTCTGTTGACGAAGCTGATCTAGTACATCCATCACATCAGGCCTCAACCAACGCTCTGGTGGAGGACTTCCACTGCGATAAGCGATATGGTATGTTTCGATGTCAAGACTTTTTGCAATCTGATATGCCAAAAATTCATATTGACGGATGAATTCCTCGTGAGCCTTGGTAGTTCCAGGCATACTGTGAGCAGTAAAAATGATTGTTGCTTCATCCCTCAAGACTTCCGGAATCCAAATCAAAGCTTCTTGAGCCCGCCTTGTCATCGTCTTAATGAATAATTTATTTTTATAAAAAGCGCCTGCATGTATCAATTGCGCATCACGATTATCTTTGCGAAATAACTTTTCAAATTTCTTTCTGTATGAAATATTTCCTGTTAGTGAATCAAATGGAATCAATCCAGTTGTAAGAACCCGTTTCGGTCTAATAGCGCCACACTTAGCAGCGACTTCTTCAATGGTAGGGTTCACATGGTGATTTGCAATGCACATGATCCAATCTTCACCAGTTTCTTCCCTAAGCAGCTTTATTAACCCGACTCCAATCCTGTTTGTATAGATACCAAGAGGGTCAGGCATCCCATGGGACTCATAAAGTTTTACTCCATTTTCTATATATTCTTCCGTTGCATGGCTTCCCAATATATCTGAATAAAATCCAGGAACATCGTCTAATGATTGTAAACTTCCGTAGCTAAATAGAACAAGTATATTCATCGATATTTTACTCCTCCAGTCTGTAAATTCGATCTACCATAATGTCGAGTCCTTCGATTATTTCTACATTTGGATTCATCATGTATTTGACAGGTAATATCATGACACGATCATTTTTAACGGATTCTAAATCAGACCAGCCCGGATTCTCCATAAGTTCCGTATATGTTTCTTCTCCATTACCCACAAAATCTAGGAGGAAAATAAAGTCTGGTTCCATATTCATTACCAGTTCGATGGAAGCGGGTATAGAGCTTTGCAATCCGATTGCATCAACAGCAGGTACTGCTTGAGCCAATTGAATAAGGTCATAGGAAATATTCCCTGGCCCCATCATAAAAGGACCTGTACCCGGACCGACTTCAGATAAAATGAGGACAGAAGGTGATTCGGCATCACCTGGAATTTTCTGCTGGATTTCCTCTACCTTTGTTCTCAAGTTAAGAATAAGCTCTTCTGCTAAATCTGCTTCTCCAACCGCTTTACCAATGGTTTCAATGTTTTTGAAGTATTCTTCAACTGTTCCTATCGTTTCGAATGTTAGCATTGGTAACCCGGTTTCCTGTAATATTTTATTTGCGTCGTCTTCTTGACCGTGCGTTTTGGTTAGTAAAAGTAAATCAGCTTCGTAGGAAAGCACTTCTTCTGGATCGATATTAACGGCAGAAGATACTCGGTTACTCACCTGTCCGGCTTTGTCTGAATTTGACGAGAGAATAGAGTCTCCTACCGAGTTTGGAATCGCAACAATTTTATCCGGATCTACCAGCTCGAAGACAATCTCTGCAACGTCAAGCGACAATGGCAATATCCGTTCCGGTTTCTTGTCGATGGTAACGACGCCATTTACGGTTTCCACACTAATTGTAAAGTCTGCTCCAGTTACTTGATCATCTGTTTTTTCTTCTGCTTCCGATTGAGCTTCCTTTCCGTCCTTGTTAGCATTAGTTGGTGTGCATCCGATGATGATAAAAAACGATAATACCATAATTATCCAAACTCTTGCTTTCATATTATAGACCTCCTCCATGTGTTATCCAATGATTAATGAGTTTTTCTATAAAGGTGTAATGTACAATGAATCAATAATCTCATCTTCTCTAACACTTGCATCAATCTGATAGGTGTTTTTCAAAGTTTTTTGTGTGAGGACAGCATTACAGTTACCTGCTACCTCCACTGCACCGTCTTTTAATAGAATCAGTTTCTCGCAAAAACGTGCTGCAAGATTAAGGTCATGCAATACAATGACAACTGTTTTTCCTTGCTTCGACAATTGCTGCAACAGTTTAAGAATTCGCAACTGATAATATATGTCTAGTGCAGAGATTGGCTCATCAAGTAAAATAATCGGGGTATCCTGTGCCAGTGCCTTTGCAATGAAAACTAGTTGACGCTGTCCACCTGACAAATTTAATATGGAGTGTTCATAAAAACGGTAAGTATCCGTTTCAATCATTGCTTTTCTAATGATTTCTTCATTGGACTGATTACGATTTAAATAATGTTGATGTGCATGTCTGCCCATCGCAACAATGTCCTTTACTTGAAAATCAAAATCTATGTTAGTGTCTTGTGGCACATAGCTTAATGTTTTCGCTAGCTCTTTTTGATTAAAAGATTTTTGTTTTTTTTCTGTAATTTCAATGCTTCCTTGCTGATAGGGGAGTAATTTTGCGATTGTTTTCAATAAAGTTGTTTTGCCACTACCATTCGGACCGATTAAACCATAAAATTTTCCGCGATAGATGTTAAGTTCGATATTTTTCAAAATCGATCGATTACCGAAATTGACATATAAATTATGTATCGAAATCATTTCTATCACCATCATCCCTTCTTATATGACTTAAGAATGAGCAAAATAAATAAAGGTGCTCCAATGATGGAGCTGACAACACCAACTTGTAAGGTAATTGGCTGTAGGATGATTCTTGAAATTAAATCAGCAAGAATTAAGAAGGACGCGCCCCCAAGTGCACTTGCTGGTATAAGCAGTCGATGATCTGCTCCCAAAATAAGCCTTAAAATATGGGGTACGACAAGTCCTATAAATCCGATAATTCCGGTAACAGAGACAGTTGCACCAGTAATTAATGCAGCAATAATCAAAACTACATTGCGTGTCAATCTCGTATTAACCCCAGATGTCTCCGAGTGATCATCACCAAGCAGCATGATGTTCAGCTTGTTCCCAAAGAATAGCATCGCTAAAATACCTAAGATAATGGGTAAGGTAATGATAGAGACATGCTCCCATGTCCTAGCTTCAAGCCCTCCTTGTAGCCAATACACAATGCTCCTTAATTCCTGCTCGTTGGATGAAGTTGCAACAAGCACACTCAATACTGCTGAAAAAAATGAATTTATCCCCATTCCTAGCAATAGAAGCACAACAACGCTTCCATTTCTCATGCTTTTCCATACGACTAAAATAATGAGCATAGCACTTAGTGCTCCAATGAATGCAGATAGAGGGAGAAGCCAAGCATTGAAGGCAGACAAGCCAAAGTATATGGCGATCACAGCTCCCAACGAAGCCCCGCTTGAAACACCGATATAACCAGGCTCGACCAAAGGATTACGAAACAAACCCTGCATTGCAACTCCTGATGCTGCAAGTGCAGCTCCTCCTAAAGCTGCTACTAGCACACGGGGCAAACGCACTTCGGTAATCACAACCCATTCTCTATCAGAGAAACCAGCATAATCAATTAGGTTTAATTTATATAGAAAGATTAAAATCGTTTCTTTAAAAGGAATAGCAATTGGTCCGAGGGCAACTCCAACAATAATAGCAAGAAATAAAATTACGAGTAATACGGATAAAGATGCAATGGCTTTCGTTGTTTTTTTCTTAGTCAAACATTTATTACCCCCTTAAAAAAAGTTTACCAAAGGAAACATTTTTCTTATTAAAAATTATATGGTTATAGTTGTTTAATTGTCAATAGTTAATATAAAAATATTTGAATTTTTCTGAATAGTATTAAATATAGAAATGGAAAATGTAGGAGTGATTCTCATTATGCAATAGGATGAAAAGGATCGTGAAAAATATGTTGATATGCTTTTGGCGATAAAGGGAAGCTGTTTCGAGAAATGATAATTTTTACAGAAGTATTTGAGAAGGTGATTCGCTATAAGATATTGACCTATGGTAAGTTGATACTTTTGTCATTGGGTTAACTATAATAAGAATTATGCTCAGATTCTACGTGGGGACAATGAAAAATCTTAAAGAGTCGAAAATCTATTGGCTATGTATAGTAAGAATCTATGGAAACACTTATCAAATATATTAGCATATTATTACCTCGCAATTAGCCATAGGTTAGTTATGACAATTACTCGATTACAGCCTTGTACTTTACTGATAGTGATTCAGCATTACTACAACTGTTAATGGAAATACCATCAATTTACTAAATAACAATAAATAATGTATCTACAAGAATATTCTTCCTGATGGTGTTCTCAATAAAAAAGTCGTACAAATCAAAGTTATGATTCACACGACATAATTATAGTCTATTGAATTAGATGGTTATGATAGATTGCACCAATAATAGATTTATCTAACTTGGGAAGTAAAAATCATTGAGAAGACTCAATCACTCTAAACAGTCTATTAGGAAATAAATTTCTACTAAACAATGCCTCATGGGCCAGTAATTAAAATTAATACTTAAACTGACTAAACTGTGCCGAGCCACCTTCTTTTTTAGTAGAATAACAGAACAATCCAAAACGGCAGCCTGTAAAATGGTCTAGCTTAAAGGCGACTTGATGTTCTGGTCCGATTTGTGTGAACTCTCCGTCTTGTTGAAAATAGAATCGGACGATATCTTTCATTTGCCAGAAGTCAGCGTCAATTTTCAATGTTACATTGGGATTATCAATTGGGATACGTTCCCATTCTTTTTCTTCCGAATTGTTTGGTGTAAAGGATTGCATCGTTAAGTCAGTAAGAGGTTTTGTTCTCATTACAAGATAATAGTTACCTGTTTCCTTCGTTATCCCAACGAACCCATATGCTCCTTGCAAAGCACAGAAACCAGCAATATCGCCATCATTTAAATTCGTTGCATCAACGGTAACTTCGGCAGAGCTATTCGGGAATTGCATCCGCTGTGTTAATGTATTGGTTGCTTGAAGCAGTTGATCAGTAACCTTGGTAGTTGATATCTGCACATAGCCTTCTTCGGTATTCACTGAAAAGCCAGATGGATCTGGTTCATGATTAAATTGCCATTTTGGAGCTAAACCATAATACTTAGGATATTGCTTTTTGAAATCATCGGAGCCAACTAACGGTTCATATGGATAATCCGAGTGTGTACTTTCCGTATGAAAATGAACGGGTATTTTACCGTCGTCGCCAAAGATAGGAAAATCTCCGTCACGCCATTCTACTGGAACCAATATTGGCATTCTACCAACTGCCCCGGAATCTTGGAATAAAATTGCATACCAATCTCCTTCTGGTGTATCGACAACGCCTCCTTGGGCAACCCCCTGACCACAATAATCGCGGTCATCGACTAAAACGTCTTGGCCACTAAATGTCTCATCCAATGAGTTTGCTATAAAGCATGACTGGACTCGCATCCATCGATCGGGCAGGGAGCGAATTAAAAATAAATAATACGTTCCGTTAACTTTATAAAAATGTGCGCCCTCATAGCTTAAGTTAGGGTTATCGGCTTCTGATTCAGATACAAGGATTTGGTGGCGACCATTTTCTTTTGGTTTCGATAGATCCGTTTCTAATTCTGTTAGCCATACCTCTCGATTACCATACACAAGATACGTACGATTATCATCATCAAAGAAAAGCGAAGCATCATGATAGAAGCCTTCGATTTCTCTCTTTTCCCATGGTCCCTCCACGTCATTAGCTGTAAATACATAGGTTTTTCTCGTATCATTAGCAGCAAAAACAACGTAAAAAGTTCCATTGTGATAGCGTAGGGAAGCAGCCCACATACCTTGTCCATAAATATGTAAATCATCCTCTAATCTTTGTGCAGGGGTGGAATCTAATTTATCATATACATATGTAGCGTGCTCCCAGTTCACTAAATCATAGGAACGTAAAATTTCGCACCCAGGCATAAAATACATCGTAGTTGAAATCATGTAATACGTGTCATCCACTCGAATGACATCTACATCTGGATAATCTAACGGAATAATAGGGTTTTTCGCTTTAACCTTTGAAGTCATTAATTTATCCTCCTAGAATATATTACTTAGTAAATAAAACAAATTTTAATATATAATAACTACTCTATAGGTGTTATGGATATGTATGATTATTAGTCTATCGATATTGTAAAGTGTAATCGTTTACAAAACAAGATATTTAACTTTTATTTTTAATAGAAAGAATTCTCACACGATAAGAAATAATAGTATTTCATCAAATGATATTGTTTGCGCTTCCAACTACTTAATTTATAATAGAAATAGAGAAAATAAGAGAAGGTGATAGTAAATGGCAGTGGCTCATTTTGATTATTTTTCAGAAGCGCTTCAACGTACGGTGTCTTTTCATCTCGTTTTACCAAATGATATTCGACCCGAATGGAGACAAGACAATCCTTACTTTGAACGCCCGATGAAAACATTAATGCTTCTTCATGGGTATTTTGGTTCGTCTGCAGAGTGGCTTTATAAAAGTGAAATTACAGAGCTTGCGTCTCAATATAACATAGCGGTTATTTTACCGAGTGGAGAAAATAGTTTCTATACAAATGGGGAAGCTTCCGGACGTAGATATGCTGATTTTGTTGGGGAAGAACTGCTTCACTATGTTCAAGACACGTTCCATTTATCGAAGGACAAAAATGATACATTTATTGGTGGCTTTTCAATGGGTGGTTTTGGTGCAATATTAACAGCGTTAGGATATAACAATAATTACGGGAAGGCGTTTGCTCTTTCATCTGCTTTAATTACAGATAATATTCATAAAATGGAAAAAGGTCATCAACAAATGGCGAACTACGACTACTATGAATTAGTTTTTGGTGAGCTATCCAAAGTAAAGCAAACGGAAAATCACCCGCTTTATTTAATTGAGCAATTAAAAGAAAAAGGTGAGACAATACCTGACTTGTTCCTAGCATGTGGAAAAGATGATTGGTTAATTGAAGGTTCCCGTCAGTTTGCCAAATCGTTAGAAGAGTTAAATATTCCTGTTGTTTATCATGAAGATGAAGGTGGTCATGATTTCCGTTTCTGGAATCAATGGATAGAACCATCGATAAAATGGTTACTTAACATGGATTAAGCAATAGTTAAACAATTACGCTAAATACTCAACTTGGGTTTTAGCGTTTTTAGTATGAACAATCTAAGAATTACCGGGTTTAATCTATAATTCAACCGGTTGTTCAAATGAATGTAAGGCTTTACAATAGAGTTGCGATAGTTAAATGACATACTAGAATAGGAGTGACTTTTTCACTATGAAGCAATTAACTAACATAAAAGAAGCGATTGGTAAGACACCACCAAATGGTAATCCACTTGTTTCGCATAAATTTGGTGCGGATCCTTACCCACTAATTTATCAAGACCGTGTATACCTATATGCTACGAATGATGAGATTGAATATGATGAGAATGGCAATGTGACGGATAATACATATCAAGACATTAATACGTTAACCGTTATTTCATCGGATGATCTTGTCAACTGGACAGATCATGGTGAGATTCCAGCTGCTGGACCTAATGGCGCAGCAATATGGGCTAAAAATTCATGGGCACCCGCCATTACGAAAAAAGTAATTGATGGAAAAGATAAGTTCTTCCTCTACTTTGCGAATAATGGAAGTAACATTGGAGTTTTAACGAGTGATTCTCCAGTTGGTCCATGGACAGATCCAATTGGTCAACCAATCATCTCAAGAGATACGCCGGGAATAGACGGTGTACCTTGGATTTTTGACCCAGCCGTTTTAGTCGATGATGATGGAACAGGCTATCTATACTTTGGTGGCGGCATTCCTGATGAAGAATATGAGATGCCAAATACAGCGCGAGTAATTCAGCTAAGTGACGATATGGTTCATACGGTAGGAGAGGCTAAGCCGATTCCTGCGCCATTCATGTTTGAGAGTGGTGGAATTAATAAATATAAGGGTCAATACTATTATTCTTATTGCTCTAACTTCTACACTGGTGAACGTCCGGCGGGTGTGCCAGGAGCTGGGGAAATTGCTTACTTAACGAGTGAGAACCCAATGGGGCCATGGACTTATCAGCATGCTATTTTAAAGAACCCTGGCCATTTCTTTAATGTATCTGGGAATAACCACCATGCGATGTTTGAATTCAAAGGCACATGGTATATCTCGTATCATGCGCAAACACTATCGGCTGCAATGGGGATAGAAAAAGGTTATCGTTCTACACATCTAAATAAAATATATTTTGATGCAGATAATCAAATTGAACCTATTCATGCTGATTTACAAGGGGTAGGAAAAGTTAAAAACCTTAATCCATACGATACAACTGAAGCTGTGACAATGGCTTGGCAAGCAGGGATTAATGTGAGCAAGCCAACAGATAGCAGCTTTAGCGACCATGACCGAGTGGTAACAGGAATTGAAAATGGTACATGGCTAGCTGTTTCTTCGGCAGATTTTGAGAATGGTGCGAAGGAAATCGAAGTACATCTTGCAAGTGAAACAGAAGATGCTTCGATTGAGGTACGTTTACATTCCATAGACGGTGAGCATGTTGGTCAATTGGACGTACCGAATACAGGAGGAAAGTGGGAAAAGTTATCCTTCCCTGTCCAAGTGGATAAAGGTGTCCATGATGTCTACTTTGTATTTAAAGGAAATGCTAGTCAATCTTTATTCGAATTTGCAAGCTGGTCATTTAAGAAGTAACAAATGATAAATAAGGACTCCAGTACCCATCATAGAGATGGAATTGGAGTCCTTTTTTCTTTGAGTAAAAGTAATAAATAAGAGCAAAAAATCAGTTGGATTGGGCAGTTTGTATGTTAGCGTTTCCATTAAACTGATACCGATATTCGGAGGCGCTTATACCTGTAGTCTCTTTGAATTTTTTGTAGAACCAATCTAAATCTGTGTAGCCTACACGATAAGCTATTTCATAGATTTTAAGATCTGTATAACGGAGTAAAAATTTTGTTTTTTCCATGCGACGATTTAATAAATATTGATTAAAGGTCATCTTTTCTTGTGATTTGAATTTTTGACCTAAATAAGAAGAATTGTAATGTAAATCATTCGATATGTCTTTGAGTGTGATATTTTCGTGAATAGATTTTTCAACATAATCTTTCACAACTTCAATGATATTCGATACATTTTTAATTGGTGTTGGCACAGTTTTTTTGGCAGTATACATGGCTTTCGTCTTTTTCTCTTCGATGGCTTCTTTTATATCTAGTAAGCTTTCAATTAAATCCTCGGTTTTTAATGGTTCAGGCAAATAACTGTTCACCTGTAAGTGGATGGCTTTTTGAACGGTGTCAAAGTCTTTAACTCCCTCAATAAGTATAATGGCATTACCTGTTCTCTTCCTTATTTGTTTACAGAATTCCAACCCAAAGGTGTCTAAGTATTTTAAATTTAACAGATAGAGATCATAAGACTTTTCGTTTATGAAATAAAATGCGTCTGCCATGGAGGATGCTGAATCTTCGATGATAAAGCCATAATAAGTCCAATCAATTTCTCTTTTTAATTTTTCTATAGACTGTTGGTTGATATCAATCAATAAAATGGTTCGCATGAAATATATCCCTCCCCGTTGTAGTGGTTCTAAAGAAAATTAAATTAATTATCTACCTATTTTTAGTTTATCTGATGGACAGGGATGGAAGAATGTGCAAATCTTTGTATCCTACTCAAATTTTTGTTTTCTTTAAAAAATGGTTGCTCGGTAACACAAAAGTAGAGTTAGACAGGTGAATCACTTTTATTAACCAGGTTGTTACTAAGAGAGATAGGGCTTATATTTTTATTTACTGAATAAATAAAGGAGGTAGTGTATTGCTGAAATCCAAATTGATAATAATCGTTTTGCTTATTTTCCTTGTCGCATGCGAAATACAAAGTGAAGCGGAAGTAGAGCCTAATGAAGATAAAAAAGAGAGCCAAGAGGTTAAAGAAAAGGGACAAGAAGAAGGCTCAGCAGAACAAACGCAAGTAACTCCAAAGGAACCTATAGGGAAGATTCCACCGAATAATAATCCCCTTTTAGCCTACCAATTTGGGGCAGATCCTTATGTACTTGTTTATGATGATCGGGTGTATCTGTATAACACGTATGATCAATTTGAATATGACGCAGAAGGTAATATTACGGAAAACACATATGCAGATATTAACCAGCTATCTGTCATTTCATCAGCTGACTTAGTCAACTGGACAAACCATGGCTTAATTGATGTTGCTGGCCCTGAGGGAGCGGCAAAATGGGCAACACAATCATGGGCACCAGCCGCAGCTCACAAAGTGATAGACGGGGAAGACCGTTTCTTTTTATATTTTGCGAATAATGCGAGTGGTGTCGTAGTGTTAACAAGTGATAGCCCGATTGGACCGTTTGAAGATCCGATTAATGAACCATTAATTTCATGGTCCACTCCTGGAGTAGAAGGTGTAACTTGGTTATTTGACCCAGCTGTAATCGTAGATGATGACCAATCAGGTTATCTTTACTTCGGTGGTGGGATTCCTGATGAAGAATTTGCGATGCCTAATACTGCTCGTGTTATTTCATTAGGTGAAGATATGGTCAGCATTAATGGAGAAGCAGAAATGATTCCAGCGCCGTTTATGTTTGAGAGTGCGGGTATCAATAAATGGAATGACACTTATTATTACACGTATAGTACGAATTTTTATGATGGAGAGCGTCCTGAAGGTAGTCCAGGTAGTGGGGAAATTGCTTATATGACTAGTGAGAACCCGATGGGACCATGGGAATACCAAGGAACCATTCTCAAAAACCCTGGTCACTTTTTTGGAGTCGGAGGCAATAATCATCAAGTGATCTTTGATTTCAAAGGTCAAACTTATATCGCTTATCACGCTCAAACTCTTGCGGATGCCATGGATGCTGCGCTAGGTTATCGTTCTACACATATCAATCAAGTGTTCTTGAATGAGGATGGTTCTATTCAAGAAATCGAAGCAAACTTAGCTGGTGTGGAATCAATCCAACCACTTAACCCATATGAAAAGGTTCAAGCAGAAACGATGGCATGGAGCACTGGAATTAGTGTTCAAGAATTTGACACGGATGAAGATGGACTTGGCTTAGCGGTGACAGAGATCGAGGCAGGGGATTGGATAGGTGTTTCAAAGGTGGATTTCGATAGTGGCGCAAGCGAAGTATCTGTAGTCGTTGCCAGTGATTCAGAAGGTGGGACGATGGAAATTCGATTAGATGAACCGACTGGAGAATTGTTAGGAACGTTAGAGGTTCCAGCAACTGGTGGTGAGGAAGAATGGCAAACGATCACTACAGAGGTTTCTTCTGTAAGCGGAGTCCATGATATTTATTTCGTATTTCAAGGGAAAGAAGGAACTCCGTTATTCCATTTTGATTATTGGTATTTTAGTCAGTAGCGATAAGAAGCGAATACTTTTACAAATATGAACAGTGATAAAGGCGGCTCTAACCATACATTCAAAAACCCTTTTCCTGCAAGGGTTAGTAGGTCGTAATGCAACTATGCATGATAAGTAAATCTAGAGTTTGTCGGGTGATTATCCTTCATTATCACAGGTTGTTTAACCTAAATGTAAGCGCTATATTTAACACAAGGAATTCCGAAATCATTCATTTATAGGGGGTATTCAGTTGAAAAGAATTTTATTTGCTATCTTTTTATTATTGATGTTCACTCTTGTAGCTTGTAGCAGTAGTGACGATACAGCTAGTGAAGATGTGAATAAGGATGAGGCAGTGGAGACAGATGAAGTATCTAATGATGATAATGGAGATGCAGCGGAAGAGGAAGCGGAAGTCGACTATTATCAAACGCCAGAAATGGACTTTGACTTAGGTGGGCAAACACTTAAAGTTGTAGCTTGGTGGGATATGGAGATTACAGGTGAAGATCCGGATAGTATTCAAGCTCGTGAAAATTTGGAGGCTTTAAAGGAAAAACATAACTTTGATATTGAATACATTACGATTGATTTTGGTGAATACCAAGAACGAATTACTGCTTCGTTATTAGCAAATGAACCGATTGGTGATCTCATTCGTGTAGGTAAAAAGTATACGATTCCTTCATTCGCTCAGCAAGATTTACTTTGGGCAGTAGATGAATGGGTTAAAAATGAAAATGTGTTTAACCTGCAGTTTACAGAAGAAATATTCCAGTATGAAGGTCAGGGATATGCTTTCACAGATGCTAAAGCAAACATTGTTCAAGGTCTTTTCTATAACCGAACGTTAATGGACGAATTAGGGTTAGATCCGATTCAAACATACATTGATGAAGATAACTGGACTTGGGACACTTTTGCTGAAGTTGTAGCATCAGCTAATCAAGATACCAATAATGATGGTCAAACGGATACATGGGGGTTAGCGAATCCATCTGTATTAGAAAGAGCATTAGCATCCAATGATGCAGCACTCACGCAAGGAAATGAGCAAACGTTAGATGATCCAGCAACTGTCGAAGCATTAGAATTTACAGCTTCTATTTTTGAAATAGCGCGCCCAACGGAAGGTGGCGATTGGACAGAGCCAGAACAGTTCTTCCGTGAAGGAAACACACTATTCTTTACTGGAGCAGACTTTCATTATAACGGAATCGTAAATGATATGCCTGATTATGACATTGGCTTTGTACCATTCCCAATTGGACCAAATGCAGATGGCTACCGTACGTATGAGGCAGATATTCAAGCAATCGCCATTCCAAAAACGGTGGAAAACCCTGAACAACTTCTTTATATTTGGGAGAAAATATTCGATATTCAGTCAATCTATGACTACCCTGGTCAAGCTCAATTAGAGTCAATGTTCTCGAATGAGGCTGACATTGAAAATGCTCGATTAGTAATGGAAAACTTAAATGTTCTTGACCACTTCACATTTAATAATGATGTATATTGGAACTTTGAAGCTGAATTATTAGAGGGGACGGCAATTTCAACTCTAATTGAAAGTCATGCACCTGCCTTCCAAGGAGCAATTGATGAAGTTTACGCTGAATAACTGTACATGATAAAAAGTTGGATAAAGTGCCTACATCTCTTTCGTAGGCACTTTATCTTCTACCAAAGAAAAGATAAAGGGAGGGAAAATAGTGCGTATATTCAAAAGTAATTTATTTCGTATTATTTTAGTCCTTATCATCTTTTTTACTTCGATATGGATTTATGATTCTAGAAATAAAGATAATCAGCATTATTCACAAGCCACTTCTGAATTTGAAGCAGTGATTTCGGATAAAAATGAAGAGAGCTATGATACCTACTTAGAAAACAATGCCAATGCAAGTAGACCTGATCAAGTCATTCGAGTAGAAGGAGAGGACTTTGTAGAAACAGATGGGACGGATTTTCGTATTGAAGAAGACTTTCGATCTTTAGAGGGACTATCCGTTTTTACTCCCGAACAAGGCTCCATTTCATGGGAAGTGGATATTGAAGAAGCTGGTTTATATAATATGCGCATCCATTATTACCCTGTCGAAGGAAAGAGCTCAGCTATCCAAAGAGAAATTAATATTAATCAAGAGTTACCTTTTATGGGAGCGGATTATGTCGTTTTTGATCGTATTTGGATAGATGGTGATGAGGAAACAAGAAGAGATGAGAATGATAACGAAATTCGTTCAAGGCAAATAGAGCAACCAAAATGGGTTCTTGCTCCGTTTAAAGATAGTGAAGGCTATTTTAATGAACCGTATCAATTCTATTTTGAAGAAGGGACACAAACGATTACGTTGACAGCGAAACGAGAGCCAATGGTAATTGATTATATTGAGCTCTATCAACACCAGTCAGCACCTACATATGAAGCTAAAAAGATGGAGTATGAAGCAAGTGGGCTCCAGCCAACATCTGGCGAATTTATTAAAATTCAAGCAGAGGATGCTGTCAGAAAATCATCAGCTACCTTATTTCCTTTAACGGATCGTTCCAGTCCAACAGTTGAACCATACCATGTATCGAAATTACGGGTAAATGCGATTGGTGGTCAAAATTGGCAAATGCCAGGTCAATGGATTGAATGGGAAGTAGAAGTTGAAGAAGAAGGGCTTTATCAACTGGCATTAAAAAGAAAACAAGATTTGTTGCGCGGTGTGTATGCATCCCGAACGCTAACGGTAAATGGAGAGGTTCCTTTTCAAGAAATGAATGTTATTCGTTTTAACTATAATTTAGATTGGATTACCGATGTATTAGGACAATCAGATGAAGCGCCTTATTTATTCCATTTAAAAAAAGGAAAGAACACAATTCGTTTAACGGTTACATTAGGAGACATTTCACCGTTATTAAGAACCATTGAATCAAGTGTGCTTGAACTTAATGAGATGTATCGGAAAATTTTGATGATTACATCAAATACACCTGATCCATTAAGAGATTATCAATTAGAACGACGGATTCCAGATATGTTGGATGTTTTCGAAGAGCAAGCAGATATTCTTGAAAGTGTAGCCAATCATTTAGAGACTATAACTGGTGAACGTAGTGATAAAGTTGCTGTACTTCATTCGACTGTAACTCAATTAGAAAAAATGGTCGCTAAACCAGAAACTGTTGCACGTCAACTGGATTCATTCAAGATGAATGTGGGTGGTTTAGGAACGTGGATTCAGACTGTTCGTGAGCAACCACTGACGTTAGATTATTTAATTATTGCTTCCCCAGACCAAGAGATGCCAAGAGCAAGTGCAACGACTATGGAAAAAGTAAAGCACGAAGTTGGTGCATTTTTTGCGTCGTACTCTGAGGACTATGACAATATCGGTAGCACAAGTAATTTTAGCGACATTGAGGAAGAAGTAACGGTATGGGTAACAACAGGACGTGATCAGGCGCAAATTTTAAAAGGAATGGTAGATGATTTATTCACTCCAGATACTGGTATTTCCGTTAATGTTCGTCTCGTTCAACCGGATGTTCTATTACCTGCTACGTTAGCTGGGGAAGGGCCTGATGTAGCATTAAATTTAGGTGAAGATGTCCCGGTAAACTATGCGATGCGAAATGCTGCAAAAGATTTATCTGCTTTTTCGGACTATGAAGAAATAGTAACACGATTCCATGAAAGTGCCGTGTTACCGTTTGAATTTAATGAAGGTGTTTATGCCTTACCTGAACAACAAATGTTCCCGGTCATGTTTTATCGGTCCGATATATTAGAAGAGTTAGAATTAGAACCGCCAGAGACATGGGATGATGTTTATAATATTATTTCTGTCTTGCAACGGAATAACTTAGAGTTTTATTTGCCTATTGATGATCCAATGGCACAGAACCAAACGCTACTTGCCCCTAACCAAGCATTTGGAATGCTACTCTACCAAAGGGGAGGTCAGTTTTATGCGGATGACCAAAAATCAAGTGAGTTAGACGGAGAAATATCGATAGATGCTTTTAATCAATGGACACAATTTTATACGAACTACAAGTTCCCGTTAATGGCTGATTTTCCAAACCGTTTACGAGTTGGTGAAATGCCAATTGGGATTGCTGATTATACAACCTACAATATGTTGACTGTTTTAGCACCTGAGATAAGAGGGCTATGGGAGTTCACGACAATACCAGGGATGGTTCAGGAAGATGGAACGATTGACCATACGGTACCAAGCACGAGTATTGCTTCAATGATGTTAGCTAATTCAGAGAAAAAAGAAGCGGCTTGGGAGTTTTTGAAATGGTGGACGGAGAAAGACACGCAATTAACGTTTGGTCGAGAGATGGAAAGTATTTTAGGCGAAGCAGCACGTTATCCAACGGCTAATGTGGAAGCGTTATCGGAATTACCTTGGCCTGTCGAAGATTATCAGAACTTAGCAAGTCAATGGCAGTGGGTTAGAGGTGTGCCTCAAGTTCCGGGTGGATACTTTACAGGAAGACATCTTGATAATGCTTTTAGACGTGTCGTTAATGCGAATGAAAATCCACGAGAATCTTTACAGGATTATACACGTTATATCAATGATGAAATTGAAATTAAACGAAAAGAATTTAACTTACCTTACTAGGATAGGAGGTGTGGTAGATGAAAGCAAAATCAATGGAACAGCCTATAGATGACATTGTCTATCCGATCAAGGAAGCAACAAGAAAGCAATCAAAAAGGAAAGATAAATGGCAACGTTTAAAACGAGATATGAAAAAAGCTAGGCATTATTACTTGTTGATGCTGCCGTTTATGATTATTTTCTTTTTGTTTACGATTGTACCAGTCGTTGCTTCGTTTGTTTTAAGCTTTTTCTCCTTTAACATGTTAGAAATGCCACAATTCGTTGGATGGGATAACTATTCTAGATTGTTTCTAGGTGATGATGTTTTTATGACAGCATTAAGAAATACGCTACTGTTTGCAGCTATTACTGGACCAGTGAGTTATATCGCGTGTTTTATTTTCGCTTGGATTATTAATGAGTTATCACCGAAGATTAGAGCTTTTATGACGGTTATCTTTTATGCACCATCGATTGCAGGTAACGTGTTCTTTATTTGGCTAATTATTTTCTCTGGTGATACGTACGGTTATCTGAACGGTATCTTGATGGAATTAGGGATTATATTAGAACCGATTCAATGGTTAAGAGATGAACAGTATGTGTTAGGAGTAGTGATATTAGTTCAATTGTGGTTAAGCTTAGGAACTAGTTTTCTTGCCTTTATTGCGGGACTTCAAACTCTTGATAAGTCCTTAATTGAAGCAGGAGCGATTGATGGTATTCGGAACAGATGGCAAGAGCTTTGGTATATTACCCTACCATCGATGAAGCCACAATTATTATTCGGTGCGGTCATGCAAATTACGCAATCCTTTGCCGTTGCAGATATCTCTATTGCACTAGCTGGATTTCCGAGTGTGAATTACGCAGCACATACAGTAGTTACCCACTTGATGGATTACGGTACGATTCGATTTGAAATGGGCTATGCATCTGCCATTGCTACGGTTTTATTCTTACTAATGGTTGGTACGAACATGGTTGTTCAAAAATTACTAAGAAAGGTGGGAACATAACATGCGTTTCTTTAATAAACAGCTTAACCGTTCGATGCCGATTACGATTCTATTATTCTTATTTTTAGCAATGGTCGGTCTGTTTATGGCAATACCACTCGTTTATGCCATCAATAATGCCTTTAAACCATTAGATGAGCTCTTTATTTTCCCACCACGTTTTTTTGTTCGAAATCCAACCTTAGATAACTTTTATGATTTGGTTGCGGTAATGGGTGATTCATGGGTTCCAATTTCTCGGTATTTCTTTAATACATTTATTATTACCATTTTTGGTACAGGAGGACATATTATATTTGCCTCCATGGCTGCTTATCCATTAGCAAAATATAAGTTTCCAGGTTCCAAAGTGATCTTTCAAATCGTTATCCTTGCATTAATGTTCTCGCCACATGTAACGGCGATTCCAAACTACTTAGTAATGTCAGGCTTAGGCTGGATTGATACGTATTTATCATTAATTATTCCAGCAATGGCTTTTCCATTAGGATTGTTCTTAATGAAACAGTTTATGGAACAACTACCAGATGCGATGCTCGAAGCGGCTAAAATTGATGGTGCGAGCGAATTTCGTATCTTTTGGAAAATAGTGATGCCAAACGTAAAGCCTGCATGGTTAACCTTACTTATTTTGCAATTCCCGATCTTATGGGGAACAACAGGTGGAAACTTTATTTATAGTGAAGAGTTAAAAACGTTAAATTATGCGTTAGAGCAAATTACGGAAGCTGGTATTGCTCGTGCTGGAGTTGGAGCTGCCGTTGCTCTTATTCTCATGAGCGTTCCAATTATCTTATTTATACTTTCACAAAGTAAAGTAATTGAAACAATGTCCAGTTCAGGTATGAAGGATTAGAAGGGGGTTCACTCATGTTAAAAAGATTAAGAAAAGTCTGTCTATCCCTTCTTGTTGCTTTGGTTATATTTTCGACATTTTGTATAGAAGTAGCACCTGTGCAAGCAAGTGATAATCATACGTCTTACAACTATTCATTCTGGGAGGAAGCTGTACCTGCTCCACCTGCGTTCTTACCTACGATGATTATCAATGGAAGTCAACTAGGAATTGATAACTTGAACACACCTAGTGACATGCATGTTTCCGATGAAAACGAGATTTATATTGCAGATACAGGTAATAACCGCATTGTTATTTTAGATGAGTTATTTGAATACAAGGACACCATTGACTCTTTTTCAGGCGAAGGAGCACAAGGATCATTTTCTAGCCCAGAGGGTGTCTATGTAACGAGTGAAAATCACATTTACATCGCGGATACAGGTAATAATCGAGTGGTTCATTTAGATGAAAATCAAGAATTAGTAAAGATAATAGATGAGCCAGAATCAGAAATGTTAACGAGTACTTTTTCTTTTCGTCCGAAAAAAGTAGCCGTAGATGATGCGGGAAGAACGTTCGTACTGTCTGAAGGTGTATTTGATGGATTTATGGAGTTTTCGGTAGATGGCTACTTTACGACGTTTATTGGTGCGAACAGAGTGCAAGTTGATTCGATTGATTACTTGTGGCGCCGGTTTGCAACACGTGAACAGAGAAGTCAAATGGTGATGTTCGTTCCGACAGAGTTTACGAGTCTGGATTTAGATGAGGATGGTTTTATTTACGCAACTAATATTGATGATTCAGATGATGTCATTAAAAAAATCAATGCTAGAGGCGATGATATTTTACGAAGAGAAGGCTATTTTAATCCAGTTGGCGATATAGATTACGATAGAAGTCGTGGTCCGTCGAGACTAATAGATATCGCTGTAGCCGATCACGGGATTTATTCTGTATTAGATTCAAGAAGAGGTAGAATTTTCACGTATAACAATGATGGATTTCTCATGTATGTCTTCGGAAATTTAGGAAATAAGATGGGTGAATTTCATACACCGATTGCCATTGAACGTTTTGAGGACTACTTCCTCGTTTTAGACCAAGAACTAGGTGAAATTACAGTGTTTCATTCCTCCGCCTATGGCCATACGATCGATGAGGCAGTTCGAAGCTATGAGCAAGGGGATGAAGACAGAGCACAAGCATTGTTCGAAGAAATCGTCAACATGAATATAAACTTAGAATTTGCTTATACGGGTATTGGAAAAGCCCTTTTACGACAAGATCAATTTGAGGAAGCAATGTACAACTTTGAACAGAGCCTTGATCAAGCGAATTATTCTAAAGCTTACTTATTATATCGAAATGAAGTGTTAAGAGAAAACTTCTCCTTAATGATGGGAATTATATTCACTGTCATTGCCTTATCGGTTGGTTTTTCTGTTTATCGGAAAAAGTCAAAAAGAAAGAGGGTGTTTTAATTGCAAAAAGAGATGATAAAAAACCCTTTTCAACTAATGGTTCGTCCTTTTCAAGGCTTTTGGGAATTAAAGTATGAATTAAATCGAAAAGAAAATCTAATCATATCTTTCATTATTTTAATTGCCTTTATCATTACGAATATCTTAAGTACACAATACGCTGGTTTTGTCGTCAACATTTATAATCCAGATGAAATGAATAGCATCATGGAAATTGTTTATGTCGTTGTTCCGCTCCTATTCTGGTGTATTGCCAATTGGTCATTAACCACATTGATGGATGGGGAAGGAAAGTTTGTAGAGATTTTTATCGCAACATGCTTTGCATTAATCCCACTCGTAGTAATTAATCTACCATGGGTATTTCTCAGTAATTTCCTTTCTCATCAAGAAGCGATGTTCTATTATTTATCACAAAGTTTTGCTGTAATATGGTTTGTTTTCCTCATCTATGTTGGGACAATGACGGTGCATCAGTATACACCGGCAAAAACGACCGTAACCATATTTTTTATTATTATAGCCATGGGTTTTCTCGCCTTCCTAAGTCTATTGTTTTTTAGTTTGATTCAACAAATAAGTTCCTTTTTAATAACAATTTACCGAGAGTTCGTCTTAAGGTACTAATGGGGGGAGGGTCAAAAAATGAACAAAGTCATGATAAAAAGCCTACTTGCTTTGTTTCTAGTGACGATTCTAGTATCAGGCTGTTCCCAATCGAGTACGGCGGATAATGTAGAAGAAGATGTTTCAGAAATAGAAGTAAAGCAGGAAAAACCTCTACAAGCAGCCTTTGTTGATCGTCGATTAGAAGGAATGATAGGAATTGCCGAGAATGATTTTTTGCAATTATTTGTCGATCAAGAAACAGCGGATATTGCCGTCATTAATACGGAAAATGATGAAATTTGGTACAGTAACCCGCCAGATCGAGATCAGGATCCAATTGCATCTGGTGTTAATAGTGATATTCTATCTTCACAATTGCACCTTAGTTTCTATAATAACTTTGGACAAATGAGTAATATGAACTCCTATTCGGATAGTATAGCTTATGAACAATTTAATATCGAAGCAATAGAAGATGGAGTAAAAGTACATTATCAGTTTGGAACAACTCAAGCCTCAGCAGCAGATCTTCCACTTATGTTAAGTCCCGAGCGCTTTGAAGAATTATCTAGCCGTCTGGACGGAACAGGGCAACGAGCACTAATTATTGCCTATCGAGAGAATGCAGAAACAGGTATTTACGAAAGAAATGACGGTGCATTAACAGGAATGCAGTTAGAGCGTGCGTTTCAAGCATTTGAAGATGCTGGTTATACAGAGGAAGATCTTGAACGTGACATGCAGGAATTAAATTTTACTCAGGAGAATGAAGAGAACCGTGTATTTGTCGCAACGGTAGAATATAAGTTAGAAGATGATAGTTTACTAGTGACCGTCCCTACAAAAGAAATCTATTACTCTACAGATTTTCCCGTTCATAATATTTCATTCTTACGATTCTTTGGAGCGGCTGGGACAGAAGAAGAAGGATCTATATTTGTTCCAGATGGGGCAGGCGCGTTAATCCATTTTAATAATGGGAAGACAAATGTTCCTTCCTATCAACAGTCGGTATATGGTCAAGATTTGGCTCTACTTCAAAATGATGATGTGCGAACGAATGAAATAATCCGACTCCCCGTGTTTGGTCTGATAAAAGAAGATTCAGCAATGTTAGGGATAATCGAGGAAGGTGCGGCTAGTGCAACGATAAGTGCCGATGTAAGTGGCCGACTAAACAGTTATAATTTCGTTTATCCAAGCTTTACCTTGATTAATAAAGATGACGTTTCTTTGCAGGCAGAAGATCAAGAACGATCTTTACCTCGATTCCAAGAAGAAAAAATGAAATCAGATTTTGCGGTGAGGTACGTCTTTTTAACGGATGAATCGGCTAATTACAGTGGTATGGCACATTACTATCAACAATACTTAGTAGAAAAAGGCTTACTACGAGATAATCACCTTACACGTCAGTCTGAAGATATCCCATTCTATGTTCAATTAATAGGTAGTATTAATAAGCAACAACATTTTGCAGGGGTCCCATATCAATCAATACAACCATTAACGACGTTTGAACAAGCCGAGGAAATCCTCAATCAACTGATGGAGCATGAAGTGAATCATCTCAAAGTAAATTATATTGGATGGTTTAATAAAGGGATGAATCATCGCGTTCCATCTGAGATAAAAGTAGATCGAGCTCTAGGTGGGAAAAATGATTTTGAAAATTTCATTGAATATGCCGATGAGCGAGGAATCCGTGTTTATCCAGAAACAGCTTTATTACAAGTGCATAATGATTCAGGATTTAAGGCAAGAACAGAGGCATCAAGAACTCTAACCAATTTACCTACGACGACGTATCCAGTCAATCGGGCATTAGATAGAAGAGATCGATCAAAAGATCCACAATATTCGTTATCACCACGATTTGTAGAGGACTATACTCAGCAGTTTATAGAAGATTTCGTTCCACTTAATACAACTGGTATTACATTACGAGACTTAGCGGATGTCTTGAATAGTGATTTTAGAAGAAATGAACAAATTGATCGATTCGAATCAGAAGAGGTATCGGTTCAAGCATTAGAATCACTTCGCGAGCAAAACTTAGAATTAATGGCTCATGGTGGAAATATGTATTCCTTAGCGTATCTCACAGACGTTATCAATGTTCCACTAGGACATACAGGATTCAAGATTCAAGATGAAGCTATTCCTTTTTATCAAATGGTTTTACGTGGTTATGTTGATTATGCGACAGCTCCTTTTAACTTATCCACTTATTTAAATGACCAAGATTATATTTTAAATGCTCTCGAGTATGGCTCGAATATTAACTTTCAATGGATTTATGAATCGAATGATGAACTGAAAAATACGAACTTTGACCATTTATATGCCGTCAATTATGAACGATGGATGGAACGAGCAGTAGAAATCTACCATGAAGTGAATGAAGTGTTGAAGCAAGTGGAAGGTGAAACCATTCGCTCCCATGAAAGTATTGAGGAAAATGTCTATCAAACTATTTATGATAACGGTGTTTATGTGATTGTCAATTACGGGCTTGAGCCAGTCACTATCAATGGTCAAACGATTGAACCTCAAGGTTACTTAACGGGTGGTGGAGATAGATGAAGGTCATGGGGAAATTAACGAAGTCACTGCGGTCATACGAAGGGCAAAAAGCGCTCTGGGGGTTCTTATTTGTTTCGCCATGGTTGTTAGGTTTTCTATTGTTTTTCTTAGCTCCATTGATAACGTCTTTCCGTTATAGTTTTAGCAAAGTAGAAGCAAGTTCATCAGGTATTCAAACAACTTTCGTAGGGCTATCTAATTATGTAGAAGCGCTTCTTGTAAACCCAAACTTTAACCGACAGCTACTAGAATCCATTATGGATATTGTCATCGATGTGCCACTCATTTTAATTTTTAGTTTGTTTGTAGCAGTCATCTTAAATCAGCAGTTTCTTGGAAGATCATTGGCCCGGTCTATCTTCTTTCTCCCTGTTATTCTAGCATCTGGGGTCATTATTAGCCTAGAGGCGGAGAGTCTTGTGCAAGCTATTAATCAGCAGCAAGCGACAGGTGGAGAATCTGGGGGATTACGAGCTTTTGAATTAGAGAGAATAATGCTAGGTGCGGGAGTTTATCCAATCATTGTCGAGTATTTAACGGGGTCTGTTGCACGAATCTATGAAATTGTTAGTCTATCAGGTGTGCAAATCTTAATTTTCTTAGCAGGTATCCAAACGATTTCTTACTCGGTCTATGAAGCAGCAAAAATGGAAGGTGCGACAGGATATGAAGCCTTCTGGAAAATTACGTTACCAATGGTTAGCCCTCTTATTCTTGTGAACTTAGTTTATACAATCATTGATTCTTTCGCTAGAAGTCCAGTAACAGATTTAATTTTGGAAACAGGCTTTGATGCATTTAATTTTGGGTTAAGTTCAGCGATGGCATGGATATACATTATATCCATTATGCTGATATTAGGTGTAAGCTCCTATATTATTTCTAAAAAAGTATTCTACCAAGAATAACCGTATATCAAGAAATAGAAGTAGAGGTATTTAATGATTAGTAGATTTAAAATCCAATGAAAAGGATGAGTTCATTGACGATATCAAAATATATCACGTTTGATAAAGTGAAACGTTGGAGTTGGTCGTTTGTCCGATTTATTCTCATGGCGGGTTTATCATTTGTGATTCTTTATCCTATTTTACAAAAGATTTCAACAGCTATAAAACACCAGAGTGATTTATACTCACCTATCGTCATTTGGATACCCGAGAACTTCACTTTAGAAAATTTTAAAAGTGCGATGTCGATTATGAATTACTGGGATACACTTTTTAATACAACCGTGTTAGCAACAGTAACGACGATTCTTACAACGGCATCCTGTGCGTTGGCAGGTTATGCCTTCGCCCGACTGAAATTTAAAGGAAGTAAAATATTATTTGCTGGGGTTATCTTGACCATTTTAGTCCCACCTACGACTATCTTAATTCCGATGTATATGAATTTACGAGATTTTAGTTTAGGAGGCATTATTCCTTTATTGACAGGTGACACGGTCAACCTGCTAGATTCCTATTGGCCATTTATTTTGACATCGATTACAGCCAACTCATTAAAAGCAGGTCTATATATCTTTATTTTCAATCAGTTTTTTAGAGGTATTCCAAAGGCAATTGAAGAAGCTGCGTACATTGACGGTGCGAGTATTGGAAAAACATTTTTCCGAATCATGTTACCAAATGCTAAACCAGCCATTGTTACAGTGATGTTATTTTCCTTTGTTTGGCAATGGAATGACAGTTTTTATACAACAACGTATTTGACTTCAGCAGATGTCATGTCTACTCAACTATCATCCTTGCCTCATAATTTAGCCATTTATTTAGAGGGATCCACATCAAGTGTTGACCCATTCTACTTAAGCATGGTGCAAGATACGGGTATTTTGTTAGCGATGTTACCATTGATTCTACTTTATTTACTTGTTCAACGTCATTTCGTTGAAAGTGTTAATAGAACAGGAATTGTTGGTTAATCTGTCTAAATAGCATAAAGAAAAATAGCGAGAGATAAAATAAAGGATTGCACTTCTTCATCATTTGTTATAATGATAGAAGTGTTATTCTTTTTACACTCTAGTTAGGATTATTTCCAAGGGAGGCGTACGGTTTAGAAATGAAGATGAAAACATCGCTACTCGTATGTTTTTTAGGATTCTCCCTAATGGCTTGTCAGGCAGAAGAAATAAACGATAAAGAGCCAGGAGATGTAGATACTCCTCAAGAAAAAGTGTATCAACATAAAGGATTAGATCGCTATGAGGAGCCAATTACTTTAACAATGGTTGGTGAAATGAGTGACAATTTACGAGGTTTGGAAGAGCAGTTTCCTGGTGAGACGTTAAGAGAAAATCGCTGGACCGAGCTTTATAAAGATGTATTAGGAATTGATATTCATTATGACTGGATTGTAGAAAGTCCATTCTATTATCAACGTTTATCCAATGAAATTGCATTTGGTAAATTACCAGATGTTTTAAAAGTAGACGCTGTTCAAATGAGACAATTAGCGAAGGCTGGGTTAATACAGGATTTAACCGAAATTTTTGAATCGTATGCAACGCCTTTTACCAAATATGTGATGAGCCAAGAAAGTATTGATCCATTTGAAGCTGCCATGATTGATGATCAGTTAATGGGTATTCCAGAGGTAATCTCTGATTTAGATACGATGCAGTACATATGGATTCGTAACGATTGGTTAGAAAACTTACAGTTAGATCCGCCTCAAACAATGGATGATTTATTAGCAATTTCGAAAGCGTTTACACATAATGACCCAGACCAAAATGGCGAGGATGATACGTATGGATTAGCTGTAACCAATTATTTGTGGAATAACGTTGGGGGACTAACAGGGTTTATGGCTGGTTTTGAAGCTTATCCCACCATCTGGTTAGAAAGGGATGACGGTCAATTAGTGTATGGTGGTATACAACCGGAAGTGAAAGAAGCACTAAGTGTGTTGCAAGAAATGTATAAGGATGGACAAATTGATAGTGAATTCATGTTTAAAGATGGTAATAAAATTAAAGAGCAAGTGAAGAATGGTGAAATCGGCTTGGTATTCGGAGAGCAATGGGCTTCCTTCTGGGTGGAAGATAGTTTAAATTCAGCTTCAAATGCAGATTGGCAGGCTTACCCCATTGTTTCGGCAACAGATCAACCACCTCAGATGCCAATCAGTCACCAAGTGGATCACTTTTGGGTAGTTCGTGCCGATTACGAATATCCTGAAGCTCTTGTAAAGTTAAATAATTTACATTTAGAAAAGAATTGGGGAGAGACTGCTGATTACGAGCAGTATTATAGTACACCATTTCCGGCTTGGCAGTTTTCACCTGTGACACCCTACCCAGTGCTAAAAAATCTAGAAGCGTACCGAGATTTAGAATATGCGAGGCAAAGAGGCGACGATAGTACGCTACATGGAGAAGCAAAAGCAATTCATGAAAGAATTACCGCGTATCTTCAAGAAGGAGAACGTATTGGTTGGGGTTGGTTGAAAACATACGATTCAGATGGGGCCTATTCTATTCTAGACCAATTCTTAAAAAATGATCAGATCCTATTTGATAAATTTATATCACCACCAACGGAAACGATGATGGAATTGGATAATATCTTGATGAATCGCCAGCTGGATTATTACCAGAACATCATACTAGGAAATCCAATTAATGATTTTGATAGTTATGTTCAAGACTGGCAAGAGATTGGCGGTAATCAGATGACGGAAGAAATCAACAATATTTACCGTGAACATCAAGAAAGATAGAATATATTTGGCAAAATTGAGGTGCAGACACGATGGTAGGAGGAACGTATCGATCATTTAGAAAACATTTGTTTACTCGCTTGCTAACGATGTATCATATCGTTATTCTTCCTATTATTATCTTGGGAATATATCTTTATATATGGAGTTATAATTACGCAAGTGAAGAAATTTCCCGACATACGGAAAATCAACTAAAGGTCTATTTAGAGAATTTAAACCGGGAATTTATATGGATGGAAACGCAACAGTATAATTTATTACAAGATAATGAATTACAGACAGTAGCTTTAACTTGGCAGATTATGAATAACGTGGAGAAAAAAGAGAGTATGCAATATCTTATCGATCGTTTAATGGCAATTAAAAGTACAAGTGCCTACATTGATGATATTTCTATTCATATTCAAACGATAGATTTATCTGTTTCAGCTATAGGCGATGTACAGAGTTATGATTCTGAATATTATCAATCGATTTATCCAAAAACGAAAGAAGATTACTATTTTATTAATGTGGTAGACGATTCCTTAATGTTAATCGTTGAAAGTATGAGCAGAGACTTGGATGGGCAACCTTACTTTTATGTCGAAATAGTACTAGATAAAGCGAAGTTAGAAAGCTCACTAGATTCGATTAATTTATACGAAAATAATGGTTTTTTTCTAATGTCAGAAGAACAGGACTTATTATGGCAATCGACAGACGCTTCTGAAGAAATATTGTTACCATATTTAGATACATTGGATAATGAAGGCGATAGTAACAAACGAATGCTAACGATTGGTGATGAAGAATACCAATTTAGTCAAGCAAACGATGAAGAGCGTAACTTAACGGTTATTAGTTATCTACCTGAAGAAGAGGTCGAACGTCCATTAGGTTTTTTTAAGAATTGGGTCTGGTTATTTGGTGTATTCGTCATTTTTGCGATTATTGTCTATGCGTATAGCACATATCGACTTGTTCATCGACCTTTATTGGTTTTAGTGGATGCATTTAGACGAGTTGAAAAAGGAGACTTAGATCAACCGATTGAACATAACAATAAAGGTGAATTTGGTTATCTATATAATCGATTTAATAAGATGATTAGAAGGCTAAGAGCATTAATTGATCGAAATTATAAACAAACGTTAATGGTACAGAAAGCAGAACTAAAACAATTACAGTCACAGATTAATCCTCACTTTTTATACAACAGTTTTTTTATTTTAAACTCATTAGCGCAAACAGAGGATATCCCACGGCTTGAACGTTTTACCCAAATGCTAGGGGAATACTATAAATTTATTACTCGCAATGGAGACAATGTCATCGACTTAAAAAATGAAATTAGGCATGCACGTATGTATACAGATATCCAAAACATGAGGTTTTCCCGCCGGATCAAAATTGAATTTGAGGAATTGCCAGAAGAATTAACACCAATTAAAGTGCCGAAATTATTTGTGCAACCAATCATTGAAAATGCTTACAAGTATAGTTTGGAAGATAAGACAGAAGCAGGCCTATTAAGAGTGTCATTTGTGAGCAAAAAAAATGAAGCAGAAATTATAGTCGAGGATAATGGTGAAAAACTTACAGATGTAGAAATAAGAAAGCTAGAAGATCGAGTTAAAAATCCTACAAAATCACAAGAAATAACGGGATTAATTAATATACATCGCCGTATTGTCCTCACCTTTGCTGAAGGCAGCGGCATCTATTTAGCTAAAAGTGAACTCGGAGGATTGAAAGTAAACGTTCGACTTGTGCTAAAGGAGGACTTATAAAACATGTATCGTTTACTTATTGTGGATGATGAGGAGCTTATTACAGATGGACTTTATGACGTTTTCAGTCGCTTGATGCCGGAACAGTTAGATGTTTACAAAGCATACTCTGGTAAAGAAGCACTTGATTGGATGGCACGAACGAGGATTGATATTATTCTCACCGATATTTCTATGCCTGGTTTGTCAGGTTTAGAATTAATTGAACGCGTGCAAGCGCTGTGGCCACATTGTCGAGTAATTTTTTTGACCGGTTATGACTACTTTGATTATGTTTATCAAGCGATTCAAATGAACGATGTTAAATATTTATTAAAGACGGAAGGGTATGACAAGGTTGTAGAAACAGTAAAAGAGATTATTATAGAGTTGAAGGAATCATCCTTGAAGAATCAATTACCTGAATTAACAGATCAAGAAAAACACGCGTATCAACTCATGGCTCAGAGTGATTTTATGAGACATGTTATCCAAAAAAGCAGTGTGAATGAGAACGACCTTGAAAACCTTACAAATGAATTTCGGAATTTAAATATACCTTTAAAAACTACGGAGCATGTTTATTTAGTTATTGGAAATTTAACGTACCCAAAGAATAAAACCTATACAGAGCGAACAGATATATCGAATTATGTCCGTACATACTGGGACCAGCAATTTTTCGGACAAGTAAAATCTGTCTGTATTGTGGATCGTTTTGGAGATCTCGTTTGGTTTATACAAACGATTGAAGATAAGCCATTCACACCTCAACATCTGTTGGACTTTTTAGAGGGAAATTTAGAAATGATACAGGATGATTGTTTGCAGTTATTAGATTTAACGATTCAATTTACGATCAGTCATGGACCTGTTGACTGGGAATCTGTGGCAAGAAAATATGAATATTTACGCCAATTACAACAGCTCAAGTTGGATACTCAATATCCTAGTATTATAAAAGAACAACCCCATCAAGCAGAAACATTAGAAAGTATTAATCCAATACCAAAGATGGATTTATTGACGGCACATTTATCAGCGAATCGAAAAGAGGAATTTTTTGAAGAGTTTTATGAACTCGTTCAATCTGTCAAAAAAGAAAGCTATCAGCAAATGACAAAAACCTATTATTCTGTCGCACTTGTTCTTTATATTGATATAAGCCAAAATCAATTACAAACTCGGATAGAAGAGATGGAGAAAATACTAAAAATCGACGAACATGCTTCTCTAAAAAGTAGTTTTAACTATTTAGAAAGAGTTGCTCATCAATTATTTTCTTTAAAAAAGGCAGATGGTCAAGATAGAGCCTCAAAAGTCATTGAGCGAATTTGTCACTATATTGAAAATCATTTAGATGAAGATTTGTCCTTAGTGCGCTTAGCAGAGATTCATTATTTTAATCCTTCGTATCTCTCTCATTTTTTTAAACAAGAGCAAGGGGTTAATGTATCGGAGTATATAGATCGATGTAGAATTAGAATGGCACGTGAACTCTTAAGTAAAAGTGATTTAAAGGTACGTGAAGTTAGTGAAAAGGTAGGCTATCACACCGCACATTCCTTCACCCGATTTTTTAAAAAGATGACTGGTATGACACCGAAAGAATATCGAGATAGTCTGAGTAAATTAGTTTAGTTCGTCTGTGAAATGCAAAGTTTCATATCTTAATCTTGGAGGCTGTTTATGACGAAGAAAAAGTTAATCCGTATGGTTGTTGTTTGTTTTGTTTTTTTAACTTGTTTCGGGTTCACCGTACTCACAGCAAAAGATTCGAAAGTTGTAGAAGAC
Source organism: Gracilibacillus halotolerans (assembly GCF_014206945.1). Classification (GTDB taxonomy): domain Bacteria; phylum Bacillota; class Bacilli; order Bacillales; family Amphibacillaceae; genus Gracilibacillus; species Gracilibacillus halotolerans. The sequence continues at coordinate 4,104 of NZ_JACHON010000020.1, read as the reverse complement.
TTGCCAGCACTTAAAGATGCATATGCTGATCATTTTCATATCGGTGCATCTATCGCTCCATATCAGCTAATGGGCCCACATTCTGATTTACTTAAGAAGCATTATAATATGATCGTTGCTGAGAATATTATGAAGCCAGAAGGTATTCAACCAGTTGAAGGTGAATTTAAATTTGATCAAGCGGATGCAATGATAGAATTTGCAAAAGAGCATGATATGGATGTACGCTTTCACACGCTTGTTTGGCATAGTCAGACACCGGACTGGTTCTTTCAAGATGCGGAAGGTAAACCAATGGTAGTCGACGGAGAAGTAGCAGATCCAGATAATTATGAAACAAATCGACAACTATTATTAGATCGAATGGAAACACATATCCGTGAAGTAGTTAGTCGTTATGCGCATGATATTGACTCGTGGGATGTTGTGAATGAAGCGATTGAAGGTTATGGCTATCGTCAGAGTGATTATTACATTATGACAGATACGGATTATATTCATGAAGCCTTTCGAATTACGGCAGATGAGCTTGAGAAACAAGGTGCAACAGGTAAACTTTACTATAATGACTATGAGACTCAGAACATTCAAAAACGAGATTTAATTTATGAAATGGCTAAAGAGATGATCGATGCTGGTATACCTATTGATGGTATTGGACATCAAGGACATATGTCTATTACTCATCCTCCTGTACCTTTATTGGTAGACTCCATTGAGAAAATGGCAAGTTTAGGATTGGATAATCAAATTACAGAACTCGATATGAGTATTTATATATCTGATACACAAGCAAGCTATGGAAGCTACGATAATATTCCTGATGGTATATTAGAGACACAAGCGAAACGTTATCAAGATTTGTTTAAAGCACTAAGAGAAATATCGGATTCGGTAAGTAGTGTGGTATTCTGGGGAATTGCGGATGATCATACGTGGCTTCATGATTTTCCTACACAAGGAAGGGTCAATGCACCATTTGTTTTTGATCATGAATTTCAAGCAAAAAGCGGATATTATGCCATTACAGAACATTACGAGGAGAAAATGTTACCTGCTACAGCAACAAATCAATATTATTATATTTTGTTAGGAAGTGCTTTGTTGATAGCGGGAACTGTTTATCTATTTTATCTATGGAAACGACAAAGGAGGAGCTACTAAGACTAGTAGCTTCTAATGGAAAGTGTGATTTTTATATTATTCTATCTTATTACAGTTATCATCATTATAGTGGATCAAATATCGAAATATTGGATACGTGCCACTTTGAAGGTTCGCGGGAAGAAAGTAATATGGCCAGGGGTATTGAAATTAAATCATTATCAAAATAGTGGTGCAGCCTTTGGGATATTTAAAGGATACGGTCGTTTATTTGTGCCATTAGCTATTCTCATTTTGTTTGTATGCATTTATATACTTGAGACTGGAGAAGTGAGTGGTAGATTAATAGAAATAGGGATGGGGTTATTTGTAGGTGGTGCAATAGGTAACGCGATTGATCGTACATTATTCAATCAAGTGACAGATTTTATTCAATTTCACTTCATTAAAGGAATCTTTAATATTGCAGATTATGCGATTATTTTTGGAATGCTTCTTATTTTGCTTGATTCCATTATTATCGGATTTTAAATCTAATAGGATCGTGATAATTTTATTTAAGGCTGACTACACTAGTAATCAGCCTTTTACATACTCATCTATTTAGGATACCAACCTACCTATACCTTTATTTATACTCATACCAATCTTAATAATGGTGATGGTGGTATGGATTGTGATGATGATGGTGGAAAGGATGGTGATGCGGGTGGTGATGGTGATGCGGGTGATGATGGTGGTGTGGATGGTGATAATGGTGATGTGGGTAGCCGAATCCGAACCAAGGCCCACCAAAGCCAGGACCTCCAAACCACGGTTGTCTTGCAAATCCATTTTCAGTAGCGTTTAACTCAAAATCTGAATAATTTCTGTTATTAAACATTAAACAATCATCCTCCAATTCCCAATTTAATAAAGCATATGCATTTTGGGTGAATGTTCTTGGGTAATCGCCTAAAATTCGCAATAATTATAGGTCATATGCTGAATTATTAAAAATTGGTATATATTTCTTAAGCTGATGGATAAACCTGTCCTACTCTCATTACACATACCCATTCACAAAATATTCGATGATTTCCAAATCGTCTTCAGTTAACTGACGTTGGAGATTTATTGCCATGTCTGTACATATTGCTTTTCTATCTCCATTTTGTATCTTCGTTAATCTAGCACTTCTCTTTAGTATGGATGAAAATTCGCTGAACTCTTCTTTCTCTAAGGAGCAGGATGATGGGATAAAAAATAATGTTCAACATTATAACCTTCAATTTTTCTAACAAGTTGCTCATCTTTTCATTCGTATAATGCCATTTTTTCGCGTACATATTTGCATTGAGACAGTCTCCTAGAAAAAGTGCTTTTTCCTCAGGTATATAGATAATATTGGAGTCAATAGAATGATTACTATCTACCTGCTCAATGATACAAGTAACCCCTTCAAGGTTTAGATGTAATCTCTTATCGAACAAAATAGTAGGATCTGGTATAGTAACTCTTCGCTCGATTCCAAGTTCTAGCTTTATCGCATCCGCACAAAATGGAATCTCAATCCCCGCTTTAACACGCTCATCTAATGCTTTATCCTCCCATGAATATTTTTGAAGTTGCTTTATTTTAGCTTCCGTCCTCGAATTAGCAAATGAGGGGATGTTCATCTCAGATAAGCCTAGAACATGATCCCAATGCCAATGAGTAAGTACAACAAATCTCCCTTGATTGAATTAGCAGCTAATTGCTCTTTAAAAAGTCTTGCATGATCATGATTAGAAGAATTTCCAGCATCTATGAGAAGTGTGTGCTTGTCGCCAACCACTGCACCTAATATTGGACGATCTGTTGGTTGGTAGGGAGGAAGGTAGAAGAATCGTTCGGAAAGCTGTTGTAAAGTTTGCATTTTTGGCTCCTTCATTAATTATCTATCGTTTAGTAAATCCTGTTCAGCGAATCTCAATTAGTATAATAGAGAAATTACATTAGAAGCATATCTTTAAGTAAGGCTATAGGTGTTGATGTTTTTCTGCTATACATACTATACCCTAGAGAATGCAACTAGAAATATAAACATCATGAAGAGAGAGTAGATTAAAATTAAAGAATTTAATAGGATTGCTAGACCGCCTTTAGATCGTATGCCAAAAACCAATCCAATAATAGATAAAATGACTATTATTCCGAATGAAAAGAAGAGATTAGTTTCCATTAGGCTAGTAAACCCGTAGACTATAAAACTTAAGAAGACCATTGCTAGTGAGATGTAATTGTAATTCCTCAACCAAATAACCTCCAAATAAAATATAATCTAATAATATTACACTCTACATAAGTCAAAAAAAATCCTATTATAAGCTTCAAAACACTGATATTACCTTGTTAAACCCTTTATGTATAACTATATTACTATGATTTGCTTTATATAGATAGATTAATTCCTGACTACTTGAATGTATTCAATGGAATGAGCGCTAGATTAAATATTTATACTTACAAGGGAAATTTTAGAAATTAAAGAAGGATATTGTAAATTAATAAAGAATTATAATAATAGAACTAGGTGATTTTTAGGAGTTTGTTATGACTATAAAAAATGAATAGAAAACAAATAGATTCCAAATTATTAGGCAATATAAGAGTTACAAACAACTTCAAAAGTAGATTTATCGATGATTAATATGAGTGAATTAAAGCTGATTCATATTTATCGATTTATAGAATAAATCTTTCTCATTATTAAAGAGTGTTTATTTAATATAGTTAATTTAGTAAAAAATCTTTGTGAAAAATATTAATTATGTAATCTATTGCAATATTTACAATATGGATTATAATAAACTTAAGACATCCATGATATTCCATTTAAACCACTAATTGTAATATATAATTACGTTTAGTGGATTTTTAAAAGGGTAGTGTAAAAAGTTCTATGAAAACTACCCCATAATAAAAACTCTCATCTATTTTGAAGGAGAAAAATAACCGCCATCGCCCTTGACAAACACG
>NZ_JACHON010000019.1 GCF_014206945.1 Gracilibacillus halotolerans | reverse complement strand
TCTATCCGGTATTAGCCCCGGTTTCCCGGAGTTATCCCAGTCTTACAGGTAGGTTGCCCACGTGTTACTCACCCGTCCGCCGCTCGTTCCACAAATCTCATCCCGAAGGAATCGATTTGCTTCCCGCGCTCGACTTGCATGTATTAGGCACGCCGCCAGCGTTCGTCCTGAGCCAAGATCAAACTCTCAATAAAAGATTTGCACATAATGTGCGGATGCCGATGTTTCGACATCTGACCTTGCTCGCTTAAAAGCTAGCATATTGCTTATATTTCTTACTCGTTGTTTGATTCAGTTTTCAATGATCAAGTTGTTTTGCCTTTTTTTAAGACAGCTTTATTATATTATCATACTATCAACTTCTCTGTCAACATTAATTTTCAAATTGTTTCGTTTTGAAAAATGTTGTTGTCTTGAAGCGACGTTTAATAATATATCATGATTCTTTATCTTGCGTCAACAAGAATTAAGAAATAATTTATATCCTATTTTTACCTATCTACTGAAATGCTCACACTATCTATTACTATACCCTAATTTGATAGAATAGAAACGCCATCTCTTGAACATATTTGCTCAAGAGATAGCCTCTATTACTTCCTTATTTGTTTCTCATTTGAGGGAAAAGCAATACATCTCTTATCGATGGTGAATTGGTTAATAGCATCACTAGACGATCTATTCCAATTCCAAGACCTCCTGTAGGTGGCATTCCATATTCTAATGCTTCTAGGAAATCTTCATCCATTTCATGGGCTTCATCGTTCCCTTGCTCACGTTCCTTTACTTGCGCTTCGAAACGCTGACGTTGATCAATAGGATCATTTAGTTCAGAGAACGCATTGGCATGCTCACGTCCTACAATAAACAATTCAAATCGATCCGTAAAACGCTCATCATCTTTATTCTTCTTAGCTAAAGGTGAAATTTCTACTGGGTGTCCGTATACAAATGTTGGCTGAATGAGTTTTTCTTCCACTCTTTGCTCAAAGAATTCATTCATAATATGCCCAAATGACATAGTATCATTTATTTCAATTCCGTGCTCTTTGGCTAGTGCTTTGGCCTCTTCATCTGTGAGGTCCGCCCAAAAATCAACACCTGTATATTCTTTAATAGCATCCGCCATGTGTAGTCTCTTCCACTTAGGTGCTAAATTTATTTCTTCTTCACCGTACTTAATAGTAGTAGATCCATTCACGTCTTCAGCAATATGCGCAACCATATTTTCTACCAATTCCATAATATCATGATAATCAGCATATGCTTCATAAAGCTCAATCATTGTAAACTCTGGATTATGTCGGGTCGAAACACCTTCATTACGAAACACACGTCCGATTTCGTAAACTTTTTCTAATCCACCTACAATTAATCTCTTTAAATGTAACTCAATAGCAATTCTCATATATAATTCAATATCTAATGCGTTATGATGTGTAACAAACGGACGTGCCGCTGCACCACCTGGAATAGAGTGCATCATCGGTGTTTCTACTTCTAGGAATCCACGCTCATTTAGATAACTACGCATCGATTGAATGATTTTACTTCTCATTATAAATGTTTCTTTACTCTCTTGATTAGTGATTAAGTCTAAGTATCTTTGACGATAACGTTGCTCTATATCTTGAAGACCATGGTATTTCTCTGGTAAAGGACGTAGAGATTTAGTTAATAGGATAAACTCATCCGCTTTAACGGATAATTCCCCTACGTTTGTTTTAAAGACTATTCCTTTTACACCTACTATATCTCCTAAATCGGCAGTTTTAAAAACTTCATACGCTTCTTCGCCAACTTCATCTTTTCTTACATATAATTGTATCTGTCCACTTACGTCCTGTATATGAGAGAATCCTGCTTTTCCTTTCCCTCTCTTTGTCATAATACGACCAGCTACAACTGTCTCTATTTCTTTTTCCTCTAATTCCTCTTTTGATAATTCACCATATTGATTAATAAGTTCATTGGCTAAGTGAGTGCGAGGAAATTTATCTCCAAATGGGTCCAAGCCTTTTTGACGATGTGACTCCATTTTGTCTATCCGCACACGTACTTGCTCATTCAATTCTTCGCTCATTTTTTCACCTCTAGTATTTTTACTTGATAACGAACATGATAAGTTAAGAAAAGCGTAGGCGCCTTATTCCTCTTTTGCCAAAGAATAGCGTTACTCAAGACCTTGAGGGTGCAGGCGCCGGAGCTAGACAAATTTTCACTTTTAAATTTTATATTTCCTTATCCCTCAAAAAACCGCCAGCAACATTACTGGCAGCTGCCTTTATTCATTCATAGTATAGAAAACGTAAACCGGACTGTCAATGTTCACTATCTATCTCCTAGCTATTAAAATCAGTAACTTTCTGAATACCTTTTTTCTCAGCAGTAGGAATAAGAGAAAGTAACTCTTTGATAGTCTTACAAGCAATCGGATGGACAAACGATTCTGCAATTTCAGCTAGTGGTACGAGCACGAAGCCACGTTCATGCATTCTTGGATGAGGGACGGTCAGTTGTTTCGTCTCCACTATTTCATCATTATATAATAGTATGTCCAAATCAACAGTGCGTGGCCCCCATCTTATTTCCCGTTCTCTTCCCAAGGATCTTTCAATGCTTTGACAAACCTCTAGTAATTGAGATGGATTTAGTTCCGTATCGACCTCTACTACCATATTTAAAAATTGCGATTGATCTGTATAACCTACTGGATCTGTTTCATAAATGGATGATTCACGAACTAGTCTCACTGTATCTGCCGCTAATTGTCGAACCGCTTCTTTCAAATAGAAGTGACGTGGCTCTATATTGGATCCTAATGCAATATACGCTTTATTCATTGCTTCTCTCACGGTATATCTCCACAGCAACAGATTGATAATTCCCCGGAATAGGTGGATCTGGTTTAATGACCTTTACCCTACATGCTGTCAGTAAAGAAAAATTTTGAAATAGCTCCATCGCTATTTGATGTGCAACTGCCTCAATCAAATTCTTGGATGGGCCTTCTACAACATTCTTAACAAGTTGAAAAGCATGTCCATAGTCAATTGAATATTCCATTTGATCCGTTTCGCCCGCTTTTTTTAAGGAAGTATGTAAGTCTACGTCCACTAAAAATCTTTGCCCTAGTTTCTTTTCTTCGGGGAATAAACCATGATAACCGTAAAACTCCATCGTTTGTAGTGTGATTTTATCCACTTGTACTCAATCCTTTTCCTAACAACTTGTCCATCATCTTTACTGCCTGTGTATGCATTTCTACATTATGTACTCGAATAATTTCGGTTCCTTTTGTCATTCCGTAGCATACTGTTGCAACCGTCCCTACATCTCGTTGGTCAACAGGCAATTGGAGTGTGTTCGCGATGATAGATTTACGAGATGTACCTAATAACACTGGATAATCCAACTCTCTTAATCGTTCCATTTCTCTCATTACTTGTACATTCTCTTCATATGTCTTTGCAAAACCAATACCCGGATCGATAATAATATTTTCAGGTAATACTCCACTATCCAAGGCAATTTGGATACTCTCTGACAAGTCTTTGATGACGTCATCCATTAATGACGAATATACAGGTGTTTCTCGATTGTGCGTCAATATGATTGGAGCACTATATTGTGCTGCGACCTTAGCAATAGCCGGTTCTTTTTTAGCTCCCCAAATATCATTAATAATAGAAGCGCCGTTTTGCAACGATAATTCCGCGACGTTCGCCTTATATGTATCAACAGATATAGGTACATCTATTTGCTCAGAAACTGCCTTTACTATTGGTACCACACGATTGATTTCCTCTTCTTCGGATACAGGAGTATGACCTGGTCTTGTTGATTCACCACCAATATCAATGATGTCTGCTCCCTGTTGAACGAGTTGTTTGGCATGTTCAATAGCTCGGCCTACTTCGTTATAGTTGCCTCCATCCGAGAAAGAATCAGGTGTTACATTAAGGATACCCATTATTAACGTTTTATCTGCATATTTATATGTCTTTTTATTCGTCTTTAACATCGGGTACATGACATATACCTTCTTCCTTTGTATATTACCTACATATATAACAAAATATTATAGCATAAGTATTCTTATAGTTAAAATAAGAAAGAACGAGTCCGTACGTGTCGTCTCACCCTCATTTGCCACCATAAATAAAAAGGCCTCTTCATGAAAGAGACCTTTTCGCTATTTAATCTTCAAATTGAAAAAGTGGTGTGGATAGATAACGCTCTCCGTTACTTGGGATAACCACCAAGACCTTTTTACCTTTTCCAAGTTCTTTTGCAACTTGTTGAGCTGCATAAATAGCTGCACCAGAGGATATACCGCCTAATACACCGTCTTTTTTAGCTGCTTCACGAGCTGTTTCAAATGCCTGCTCATTTTCAACAGTGATCACTCCATCATACACGTCTGTATCTAGTACATCCGGTACAAAACCTGCACCAATTCCTTGAATTTTATGTGGACCAGGCTTTTCGCCAGATAAGATTGCTGAATCTTTTGGCTCTACCGCATAAAGTTTTATATTAGGATAGTTTTCCTTTAATACTTTACCTGCACCGGTGATTGTACCACCAGTTCCAATTCCAGATACGAATGCATCTAGCTGGTCACCCATTTGTTCTACGATTTCCTTACCTGTTGTTCTAGCGTGTACTTCTGGGTTCGCTTCATTTTTAAATTGTTGAGGCATAAAGTAACCATTTTGCTCCGCAAGTTCCCCTGCTTTAGCAATAGCCCCTTTCATTCCTTCGGCACCTGGCGTAAGAACTAATTCAGCACCATATGCACGAAGAAGATTACGTCGTTCCACACTCATTGTGTCAGGCATTACTAAAATAGCTCTGTATCCTTTAATTGCAGCTACTAAAGCAAGTCCAATTCCTGTATTACCACTTGTTGGCTCAATAATTGTCTCGCCTTCTTTTAGTTTACCTTCTTTTTCCGCAGCCTCTACCATTGCTAAAGCAATACGGTCTTTAACTGAGCTTCCAGGGTTCATAAACTCTAGTTTAAGGTAAATTTCTGCACCTTCTGGGTCTGCCGTACGGTTTAACTTCACAATCGGTGTGTTACCAATTAACTCTGCCATGTTATTTGCTACTTTCATCCTATATCCTCCTCTAATTCCCACTATCATAATGGGTATTGTATGGTTTTAGCTTACGCAAATCGTGGTTATCTGTCAACAATGCGAACTGAACGGTTACTCCTTTTCATAAATCATTTCGACATCTGATTCATTCCATAGATCTTTTGCATTCAAATCAGAAGGATACTCATCCAAGATTACATCTTGACGTACTTCCCGGTAAGCCTCTTCATACGTAAATTCTATAGCTGGTAATATTCTATGCAATTTAACAATCACATATCCTCCATTTAGCAAATACGGATCGCTATATTCTCCTTCATCCAACTCTTCTGCTATATCAAAATAAATTGCAGGTAAAAAATTAGTTGTATCCGAATAATAACCTAAGTAGCCATCGTTTTCATTGGTATCTTCGTCTATGCTGTATTGATTTGCAAGACTTCCGAATTTTTCCCCATCATCTAGTAACTCTTTAACTCGATTTGCTTCTTCTTGCGTAGCCACCGTAATATGGGAAAACTGTAGCATTTCAGAGAATTGATATTGATTTTTATACGTATCAAAATACTCTTCTAATTTCGAGTCCTCCACGGCAGAGTCTTCTATCAACAATTCTTGCAGGAAGAATCGATACTCAATTTGCTCCTGCCATTTCTCACGCAATTGTTCTTCTTTCTCCTTTGATAGTACCCCATGCATCATATACATGCGCGCTAGTTCTCTCTCCATAAACTTCTCAGGTACTTCTAAATTCTTTTCCTCTGCTAATTGTAATACAACCTCTTTGTTCACCATATCTGTTAATACTTTCTTTCCATATTCATCAAATAATTGTTGTTGCCAATCGTCATAGTGAATGTCATGATTCCCGATTTTAGCGACATGTTTTACAGACTGGTCTATTTCTTTATCCTCGATGATAATCTGATGCTCTGTTCCTTCTCTGTTGGTTGCTATCTGAAAAATGAGCAAAATTAATAAGATTAATATGATAATCCAAAGTACGACTCTCGGTATCCTCACCCTGTCTTCCCCCTAGTTTGTCTTCAGAGCTTCCAATTCCTCCACATTAAAACGGTAAATTTCGTTACAGAAGTTACATGTTGCTTCTGCGCCTTTATCTTCTTTAATCATTGAATCAATTTCATCGTTACCTAAACTAATAATCGCATTTGAAATCCTTTCTCTTGAACAAGGGCAATGGAACGTAACTGGCATTTTTTCGTGAATCGTTAAGTCATTGCCTAATACAACCTCCAACACTTCTTCGGGTGATTTCCCTTCTTGGATAAGTTTAGATATAGGAGGCATATTTTCGATGCTCTTTTCAATTTTCGATATCGTAAATTCACTTGCACCCGGAAGCAATTGAACAATGAAGCCGCCCGCAGCCAGTATCGTATAATCTGTATCCACTAGAACCCCTGCGCCAACTGCAGAAGGAACTTGTTCAGAATTAGCTAAATAATACGTAAAATCCTCGCTAATTTCGCCAGACACAATGGGAACTTGCCCTGTAAAATGCGTCTTTAATCCAAGATCTTTTACAATACTCAACGTTCCTTCCGTTCCAACTGCTCTTCTTACATCCAGCTTTCCTTGTGCATTCGATTCAAAATCAACGTGAGGGTTCGTACAATAACCTCGTACTTCACCTTTTGCATTAGCATCTGCAACAATCGCACCCATTGGACCATTTGCTTCAATTTTTACGGTTAATTTGTCTTCTCCCTTAAGCATAGCTCCAAGCATAGTAGAAATGGTAATCGTTCTTCCTAATGCAGCAGAAGCTGTCGCCCATGTATCTTGTCTTCTCCTAGCTTCTTCTACGGTTTCTGTTGAGCGAATCGCATATGCTCGTACTTCTCCATTAAAGGCGGTTGCTTTTAACAAATAATCTGTCATAGACCATAATCTTCCTTTCCTTCTTGCATCTACTTATTTTTTTTATAAATATAATATAGACCTTTCAGCGTCAGATAAGGATCAACCTTATCAATACTCTTCGCATCCTTCGCTATCAAATTTGCTAGACCTCCTGTGGCGATAACCGTTGGGTTTCCATTAACATTTGCCTTCATTCGTCTAACAATTTCCTCCACTTGACCGACATATCCATAATATACCCCTGACTGCATAGCTTCTACTGTAGATTGACCAATAATATTTTCTGTCCTTTTCAGTTCTATCTTTGGCAACTTTGCTGCATTTCGATATAGAGCATCTAACGATATATTAACTCCTGGAGTAATCAATCCACCTACATATGCTTCTTCTTCATTAATATAACAGTAGGTTGTAGCTGTACCAAAATCAACGATAACCAATGGAGCACCATATTCTTCGATTGCTCCGACTGCGTTCACAATTCGATCAGCACCTAATTCGTTTGGATTCGGATATGTTAGTTTTAGAAAATCCTTCACGTTGTCAGCACCAATTATCATTGGATTACAGCGAAAGTATTTCTTACTCATTCGCTCTAGAGCGAATAAAATAGGTGGTACAACGGAAGAGATTATTATATCTTTAATATCTCCAAGAGATAGACCCTCATGTTCTAATAATGATTTAATAAACATACCAAATTCATCTTCTGTTTTATACTTGTCTGTTTTCATTCGCCATTCGTATTTTAACTCACCTTGATCAAACACACCTAAAACGGTATTCGTATTTCCCACATCTAATACAAAAATCATAATTTTCCTCCGATTATGGAATCTTTGTTCATATTGTATAGTTTAAAGATACGGCTATTCAAGCATTAAGTCATTTAATTTATCTTCCCAGCACTATAAAAATTTATCCTCTTTTCTTTTAGATGTGGTTTGATTATCTATCTGTCTGTTCCCGGAGCAAAAAGTTCGAAACTAGAAAGAGGATGGACCTTGATAGATTGATTATCTATAATAAGTCAAAACAAGGCTAAATCCAGGGCACAATTCGCGACTGAGCAGAAAAAAACGACCCAAAATGCCTTTAAAAGCATTCTGAGTCGTTTCCTATTTGCGATCTACTATAAAAATAGATTAATCGTTTTTCTTTTCTTCTTCGTTCTCTGGCTCTTTCTCTGCCTCACTAGGATTTGGCTCTTCGGAAGAATCCGGCGCATTCGTCTGTACATCTTCCTGTTTTGACTGAATATTGACACGAACTTCATCATTCTCTCGTTCCACTTTAGCACTTTCAGCTTCTGCACGTGCTTTAGCTTCTTGTCTTTCTTTCTCAGCCTTTTCCTTTTCCAAACGTGCTTCTTCCTCTAATTCTTCAGGAGTAGGAAGTCTACCTTTTTCGAAAAGAGACTTAATTTGTTTCGCATCTAGCGTCTCAATCTCTAATAAGGTTTTAGCAATTAATTCTAACTTATCTCTATTTTCATTTAAGATATCTTTCGCTCGTTTATAACAATACTCAATGAAATTTTGCATTTCCTGGTCAATTTCATAAGCAATCGCATCACTATAGTTTTGCTCTGATTGCATATCTCTACCAAGGAACACTTGACCACCACTACTACCAAATTGGAGTGGTCCGATTTTATCACTCATACCGTATTCCATAATCATCTTTCTCGCAATACCAGTTGCTCGTTGGAAATCGTTATGAGCTCCTGTACTTACTTCTCCAAAGATAATTTCTTCTGCTACTCGACCACCGAGCAAGCCTGTAATCTTATCAAATAATTCTGGCTTTGTCATAAAATAACGATCTTCACGAGGAAGCATTACAGCATATCCACCCGCTTGGCCACGAGGAACAATTGTTACCTTATGTACCATATCCGCGTCATCCAGTACCATACCGATTACTGTATGACCACTTTCATGGTAAGCCACAATATTACGTTCTTTCTCGGAGATAACACGACTCTTCTTAGCTGGTCCAGCAATAACACGGTCTATTGCCTCATCTACATCAATCATCTCAATTTGCTTCTTATCTGCACGAGCAGCTACTAACGCCGCTTCGTTAAGAAGGTTTTCTAAATCTGCTCCTGAGAATCCTGGTGTACGCATTGCAATTGTTTTTAAAGACACATCGTTTGCTAATGGTTTGTTTCGAGCATGTACTTTTAATACATCCTCACGACCTCTAAGGTCTGGTCTATCTACTGTAATTTGACGGTCAAATCGACCTGGTCTTAATAGGGCTGGATCTAAGATGTCAGGACGGTTTGTCGCAGCGATAATAATGATTCCTTCATTTTCACCGAATCCATCCATTTCTACAAGTAACTGGTTTAATGTTTGCTCACGCTCATCATGTCCACCACCAACACCAGCTCCACGCTGACGTCCTACTGCATCAATCTCATCGATAAAGATGATACAAGGTGCATTTTTCTTTGCATTCTCGAATAAATCACGGACACGAGAAGCACCTACACCGACAAACATTTCCACAAAGTCAGAACCACTGATACTGAAGAAAGGTACACCTGCTTCACCTGCTACTGCACGAGCAAGCAATGTCTTACCTGTACCAGGAGGTCCTACTAATAGAACACCTTTTGGTATGGTAGCACCGATTGCTGCAAACTTACGAGGGTCTTTTAAGAAGTCAACAACCTCTACTAATTCCTGTTTCTCTTCATCTGCACCGGCTACATCTCTAAAACGAACCTTTTTCTTATCTTCACTGTACATTTTCGCTTTACTTTTACCGAAGTTCATAACACGGCTTCCGCCACCCTGAGCTTGGTTGAGTAAAAAGAAAAACAAAATAAATATTATAACAAATGGAATCATCGTCGTTAAGAACGTAACCCATCCATTTGGTCGCTCTTCTTCTAGTGTAGTTAGAATATCTTGTTCCATACCTTTATTCGTTACATCTTCTACAATTGCTGGACTGTTAGGAATATGTGTGATAAATGTTTTATCCTCTTCCTTCAGTTCACCAACAATACGCATTACACCATTTGATGGTCGCATCTCCATTGATTCAATTTGTTTATTGTCCAATGCGTGTACAAAGTCACTTACTTTATACTCTTCCGCTTGATTGTTTTGGTTACTAAAAACGGATATGATCCCAATTAACACAATAAATATGAACAAATAGAGGACCACGTTGCGTATTATCCGATTCATTGACTACCTCCTCCCGATAACGAAAAAACTATAGTAAATAGTAACATATTGGAAGCCAACATTACAACTAAAGACAATCGACTTCCTTATATTATATATCCAATGAGTTTGCTAATTATCCCCACCATAAACTTCAGGTTTTAATACACCTATATATGGTAAGTTTCGGAACTTTTCTTGGTAATCTAACCCATATCCGACAACAAACTCATTTGGAACAGAAAAACCTGTAATGTCCGCTTTAATATCAACTGTTCTACCTTCAGGCTTATCTAATAATGTAACAATTTTAATGGAATTAGCTTTACGATATTTAAATAGATCTACCAAATAACTTAGTGTAAGACCACTGTCAATAATGTCCTCAATAATGATGACGTCTCTTCCTTCTACCTTCGTGTCTAAGTCTTTCACTATTTTCACTTCTCCTGAAGAGCGCATTTCGTTTCCGTAACTTGACACATCCATAAAGTCCATTTCTACATGGATGTCCATTTTACGAAGAACGTCAGACATAAAAGGGAGTGCACCTTTAAGCACACCAACAGCAAGTGGGAATTTCCCCTCATATTCCTTACTCAATTGCTCTCCAATTTCTTGACATTTTTGTTGAATATCCTCTTCTGTAATTAATGTCTTCTCTATTTCGTTATGCATCATGATGCCTCCTGTTTCCCTATTCCTGATATGTAAGTAAGATATATTGCTCTGTTTGTTGCCCTGTACTGATATCCGCTTTCCTTAAGCCGATAACCCATAAGATTTGATCATTTTCATCAACCAATAATGGCCAATTGTCACGCTTGAAAGTGGGTATCTTCTCATTTATAAACAAATCTTTTAGCTTTTGGTGACCATTTAATCCTCTTATCGCCATACGATCTCCAGCTTTTCTTCCTCTAATCGAGAGCTCTCCTTCTATAAAAGGGATGAGCATTTGATGAGAAGCTTCGTCTATACAATCTGTCACAATCTCTGTTTTTATTTTTGCCCCATTATCTAACTCTGTAACCCCTGGTACCTGTATCTTCTTACTAGATAAAGCAAGTTTATCATCGTCTCTAAACGCAAAAGTAACACTTTCATAATGTTTTCTTACTTCTAAACCACTTGGGAAATGGAGCTTAGCATTACTCTTTGTTTGGTGGAGAAGTGAAAAGAAGTCGTCCTCATGCTGAACGGTAATAACATTAGGAGCTGTTGTGTATAGATAGTTTAATATTAGATGAAAGGCTCTCCTTTGTAAAGCAATCGCATACTCCTGAAAGGATGGGATATGTAATGTTACCGAACGAGGCTTTGTACTTTTATGTACACTGGCCTCTACTAGTTTATACGCTTCATTCTGTAAAAATTCCTCATCTTCCTGTAGTCTCTCTGTTAAGGATTGCACAAGATGGTGGGCAACCTGATTCCTCTCCTTAATAGATGGGAGTATTTGATGACGGAAAAAGTTCCTTTCATAATCGATCGAAAGATTAGAAGGATCCTCTCTCGGCACTATCTCTAATTCATGGCAAAATTGATATATTTCGTCTTTACTTAAACAAAGTAATGGCCGAATAATGGAACCGGATGAGAAGGGACGCTTTACTGGAATACCTTGAAAGGAGGATGGTCTACCGAAATGCGTTAATCGCATGAGCATCGTCTCCAACTGATCATCACCATGATGACCAAGCGCTAAATAATGATAGCCATCTTTTTGCATCATCTCCTGCCAAATTTCGTAACGAAGTTTCCTTGCTGCTATTTGTGTGCTTTCTTGTTCCTGTCGCATTCGATCCTTCACGTTTACTCGTTTAATTGTACATGGGATTTGAAGCTTTGCACAAAGGCTTTGCACAAAAAGAGCATCCCTTCTCGATTCTTCACCTCGCAACTGATGATCTACTGTTACAACATGGAGTTTAAGAGCTAACTTCTCTGACAAAAAAGCCATATAATGAAGTAAGAGAAGAGAATCGGCCCCGCCAGAGACAGCTACTAGTACTTTAGAATGGCTGCGTATTAACTGATGCCTCTCTATAAATGGCCAAACCTTTTCATTTAGACGGTGTACTATCATTCGCTGCACCTCAAGCTTTTTATTTACTTTTATTTTACCATATCTCCGCACACTTTCCTTCGATAAAGAATAGCTATAAACTTTGTTTTTATCTGTTATGAAATGAATGAAAAACGGTTGTCTAAATTATAATAGGAAAAGCCATACAAAGAACAATCCACTAGAAAAAAAGATAATACTAGCTTCCGTAATGGGATAAATTTCTCCTTGTTGAGAATTTTGACGTTGCCTCGATACTTGGCCAGTATGAGCTACCCCGCCTGAGTCATGACTTTTTTGATAAGCGTCTAGTAAATAAGTTCGGACTTCAGAAGCTGTGCTCATTTTTCCTTGGATGAGATACAAAACGAGCTTTCGTAATGCGTCGTTTTTTATCGCTGTATTTGCTTTTTGGTGTAACAATCGTGCAGGTGAACTAGTCTTTTCAAACCCTGAAGGATAAAAAATGCGTAACACAACCATCGCTAATGCAAATAAATCATAGCGCGGCTCCGCTTTCCGATCCCCACATTCCCAATAAGCACGGTCATAAAATTCCGTATATTCCTTAATCGCTCTTCCTTGAAGTGTAGTACCTCCCACGTCTACCCATCTTAGACGAATAGGGTTGCGTGTAACAAGTAGATTCTCCATCTTTAAATCGCCAAACACATACCCTTTTTGGTGTAACTCCTCCAAGTCTCTCGTTAACCCGACTAGTAGGGAAAACAACCACTCTTTACCGTTTCTTTGAATAAATTCATGTAGCGATACACCTTCCACATATTCCATAACATAAAAAGGATATGCATGCCCATCTTTTGAAACGAAGTCATCTACATCTATTAAAGAAGGTCCAAGGCGTTTACCTTGAACCGACTGAAATGATTTTAATACATTTACCTCAGAGGAAATGGAGCTCATTTGGCTGCTTACCTTTAGCGCTACCTTTCTACCATCTGACACACATAAATATACCGTCCCAACCGCTCCGCTACCTAATTCTCGGATTATTTGATAGGATTTTTTATGCCATTTCCCTTGAATTATTTGCCCCCTACGAAACTTAATTTCCAGCTTCTTCGATGCTTGGGTCATCATTCCGCCATAATCTCCTTTTTAGTGTTTTCTTTCCGAATTGATACATTGCTTCTTTTAGCGCTGGACCTGTCGGTGTCACTCCTCCAGTCGCAATTTTTGAGAAAACAGAGGAAATCGATGAAAGCTGTTCGGTCCAATCTACTAATAGATGAATCGGCTTCCGTTTCCCTGGAAATTGATAAATGCTGAACCGATTTCTACCGATACGTGCATTCATACTAATAGATAAATCTATTAATGCTTCCTGGACAGTTGGTAACTTATTGGTCATACTAGCACTTGTATCTACCAAAACTAGAACCTCTAAGTCACACGTTTCCCCTAACTCATCTACTACCTCCATTACTTCACCACGTTGATCTGGTGGCAATTCCTCAATGGATTGGGAATTACCAAGAATTTGCTTCAATTCCTTGTTGACTACTCCTTGAAGTGTTTGTGTCATTGCTTGCTTTGTTACGGTTTGTACCGTTTGAGAGAGTGCCTGCTGATAAACAATTTGACTCACGCCTTGCCCAGAACTTGCTATCTCTTCCACTTCCATTAAGCCTTCTGGTTGTTCACTCTGCGTATCTTCTAAAATACCAATAACATTTACAGTAATTCCTTGTTCTGCTAACATCGTGGCGACATGTGCAGGATGTTCTCCCTGATTGGAACACCCGTCTGTAATGAGTAAAACTTGCTTCAACGTTCCCGTTCTCATATTGATTCCTCCCATAAGACCTGAATTTGGTACCATTGTCGCCATAGGGAGGAAAAATTATACTTCTCTAATAAAAATACTAGTATTCAAACATCTCCTGAACGAAATAGAATCATAAAAAAACATCCTTCCATACTAGTAATTAACTGATCTCAGATTCTCCATAGGTTCGATAAGCAGGTATAGGCGCCCAATCCGGTTTATTCTCCTTTACTTGTGCGACGAGTACCGTCATATCATCTTCAATCTCTCCCGATTGGGAACGAATAACCTCCTCTAATAATAAATCCGCTATTTCTTGAGGATTCGTAGATTGTATCTCTACCATCTTACGTTTCAGCCACATATCGATATTGCCTATATGCTTTGGTCCTTCAAAGATTCCGTCACTCATCATTACAAGGATATCTCCTTCCTGTAGCTGCGCATTAACGACCTCCACATCGAATTCCTGAATGATCCCAATAGGTAAATTACTAGCTTCTACTTTTTCAACAAAGTTATTTCGCATAATAAAACTTGGAGTAGAGCCGACTTTCAAAAATTTAACGGATGCCTCATGTAAATCAATCATTGCCAAATCTAATGTTGCATAAATCTCTTCTTTCGTCCGTAAGGATAAAATAGAGTTAATGGATTTTATGGCAACGTGTTCATTTAAACCCGATTCAAGAATTTGTTGAAGCAAACGTAACGTTTCATTGCTTTCTTGGTAGGCACGTTTTCCATTCCCCATCCCATCGCTAATCGCAAGCGCAAATTTCCCTGCACCTAGCTCCATTGCTTTATAACTGTCACCAGATACAAGACCTCCGCCTTTTGCAGCATGAGCAACCCCTAAAGAAACGGTATATTTTCTAGCAGAACCAAAAGCAAAGTAACTACTACCTCTAGCAACTGGTGATATTTCTGTTGTTACCACTTCAATCGATTCACTTAATATATCTGATAAAATAGGAGCAATTAATTTTTCAGCTTCCCCATGATATTGAACAAAAGGAATGACCATTTCAATATCGATGTTGCCTTGCTCTAAACTATAAATATCAAGCTTTTCTAGCTCGATTCCGACATGCCTTAGCGCCGCAATTATTTCAATTTCCTGTTGCTCGTGGTTTTCCTTCTCCTTCACAATTTCTTTAGCAAAATTATTCATGACATCCGATACACCTTTTAATTGATCTGCAACAAATAACCTACTTTCCAACACTTGCTTCTTTAGTTGTTGATTAGCTTGGAAAAAGGATAGTTCTTGCTTCATCACATCGATAACCTTGCTCGATTGGATACAATGATTCTCAAATTTCCTTTGCAATATATGATTTAGTTTTCCATTCGCTTCTAACTCATCCTTCACTTCACCCATCAATTCATACGTAGTATCAAATTGCTTTACCCAGCAAGCTTCTTTAAGAAAGCATGTCTGACATGATTTCTCTGTCACATTGCTTAAATAATAATCCCTTTCTATATCTTGCTCATCTATAGCATTTGAGTCGATTTGAAAACTTTTAGATAGCGCCTGGAATACATTTGAGAAACGCTCTACCTGGTGAGCGGTTACATCACGCACCTTCTTTAAATACTGCTCCTGTTCACGCGAGTGCTCTACTGTACCAGGAATATATCTTGCTACATTCCGAATCCATTTATCTGGAGTTACCAAAAATAATAATATGGCAAGACCACTTTCGATTAATGCATGTGTCATTTGCATAATATCACTTGCATATAAACTAATAAGTAATGTCCCTATTACAAGACCAAGGCTAACGGTAAGCTTTTTTCCTTCCTTCAATAGGCCACCTAGCAAACCTGAAAATGCAAGTAAACTCATTTGATAAATATTGGTTAGATTCGCTAGACTCAAAATAAGACCTGCGACAACACCTACTGTTGAACCAATAGCTGCTCCACCGATATAAGACAGGATTAATACGAAGTATCTAGCAAAAACTTGTTCGGTTTGGGCATCGTAAAATTGTATTCCAACGAGCCCTGTTAAAATAGAGGCAATTAAAATGATGAAACAAATAATCTCTTCGTTTTTTAATGCGGGTTTGTATCTTTTTGGTGATAATAATGGAATGCTTTGCATAAAAATAAGAAACAAGATACTTGCTAGAATTCCTTCTACTCCCGCAATCAACCATTCTATGTACGTTATTTGTACCGTCATAGCGAATACAGCTAACTTTGCTACTGATGCTGAGATAGCAACTATAAATGGAAGTATTTTTTCTAACTGTGGCAATTGATGAACGAACATACAGATACATAGAAATAGCAATAACGCTAACATGATAGAACCACTGTGGCTGATAGGGAATGTTAAGGCGCCAGCAATAGAACTTATAATCACACCTAGTGTCTTGTCCTTACGGAGGAACCATATAGAAGCAACAAATGCCATAACAAATGGCGACAAGGTATCCATAATCACTGCGCGACCTAGCAAAAAGCCAATGACCCATAAAAGGACACCTTTCTCGATTAAATAGTAAGATATCTTTTGTTGAAGCTTCTTTTTCCATTCCTGCAACCAGCTGTTCTCCTGTGCTAGGATTGTCTTCGCTTTATTTTCCGTCATTGTATTCATCTCTACCATCTCCTCTTGCAACCTATTAAAACATAATAGAGTTTCATTTTTTGTCAAAACAAGAGGACAAGCGTTCCAAAAAGTTCGACTAATTCTGGCTAGGTTAGGATAAAATTTAAACCTAATCGTTTTGCTGGATAAAAAAGCGGTACAATTACCGATGTTTATTAGGAGAACTTGGCATAAATTGTTGGGAAATATTCGTATATAAAGATTTATCGCCAATTCACGCATGATAATAGAAATGTATTGACAGAATAGACGAGCTATTGTATGATATTCCTTGTGTCGTTTAAGTCACATAATAGTTTGGCGGTGTAGCTCAGCTGGCTAGAGCGTACGGTTCATACCCGTAAGGTCGTGGGTTCGATTCCCTCCGCCGCTATATAAAAAGCGTAAGCACCTTTTGCCACAGAGTAAGACCTCGAGTGGGTAGGCTGCTTGCGCCAGACAATGAGAAAAGGATTACCGTGTTCTAATGCGGTAATCCTTTTTTACATTTAGCTATTCTTATGTTATAGAAAAAAAGCTACCCAACTATTCAGTAAGTTACTGAAATTGGATAGCTCTTCAACCATGATCTATAAATAAATCCAAAAGCGAACATTTACTTTGCTTTCTTAATAGACAGCAAGTTAATTAGCCTCTTCTCGCTCCTCTTCCGCCGCGTTTAGACTCTGTATGCTTCTTTAATGAAGCCAAACGGTCTTCAGAATCTTTCAAGAAACGGTTCATTTTTTGTTCAAATGATTCCGGTCTTGGTGCGCGGTTATTTCTTTGTCCTTTTCGTGGAGAAGATGAAGATGAAGATGAAGCTGGTTGATCTTTGGCCTTCTTAATCGATAGACCTATCTTTCCAT
Organism: Gracilibacillus halotolerans; assembly: GCF_014206945.1. Classification (GTDB taxonomy): domain Bacteria; phylum Bacillota; class Bacilli; order Bacillales; family Amphibacillaceae; genus Gracilibacillus; species Gracilibacillus halotolerans. The sequence continues at coordinate 36,319 of NZ_JACHON010000019.1, read as the reverse complement.
CATTCTCGACATTAAGAACTTTAACTGTTACCTCATCACCAACAGATAAATGATTATTAATGTCCTTTACATAATTATCGGCAACTTCACTAATATGAACCAAACCTGTTTTGCCACCTGGTAACTCGACAAACGCTCCAAAATTAGTGATTCCTGTTACCTTACCCTGCAACTTGCTGCCTACTTCAATTGACATAAAAAAAATGCTCCTCCTTAAAATTATAGAAAAAATATACTTCCTTATATATTATAGCCAAGCAGCTAAAATGGTGTCAATAAGATGCCTCTTCTTCTGCAGTCTTAAACACAATCTCGCCTTCTTCTGTGAAGAAGTAATCTGTTTTGGCAATTTGTAATAAATATTCCTCATCTTGAAGAAGTTCAATCTCATTTTCTAATAATTTTTCTTCTTTCTCCAATTTCGCTAACTCTGTTGTCTTTTGCTCATACTCTTGCTGCATATCCGTAAGTCTAGTACGTTGGTCCACATGAAAAGCAACCAACAAAAAGAGGGCAGTAAACGCAATGATGCCAAACAGAGTAAGTCTTCTATATAATTTTTTACGTCGTCGTTTTTGTCTCTTTACTTGTGCATCGTGTTGTTCGATATAAGCTTCATTAATTCGTGCTACATTGCGTCGCTTGGCCATCTCTACTGCCTCCTTAATATCCTTAAGTTTCGTCCTTCTTCCATATTCTTTGTATAAAGTGATAAAAGGACTGTACAAAATGCTTTACTTGCTTAGGTAATAACCGATAAAACAATGTAATAATCATCATGATCGGCCATAATAGTATTCTAATGACCAACATAATGAGTTGAACGATTTTTCGTACACAAAACCATACGAACAAGACTATCCCTATGATTGGCTTAATTACGATTAGTTGCACGGTCTTTAACAACAGACGAATAACTCGTGAACCAATATCAATGACTCTATCTAATACTCGTTTATACCACCATGCAAATAAGCTTTGGTACATAGCATAGCCTAAAAGTAGGGCTAACAATACATAAATACGAATAACACCTTCATTTACTAAGAATAACACAAGATAGGCTATAATAGCTTGTGTTAACCAAAATAAAATTTCGACCGTGTATCGAAAGAGACCAACAGATAACCATAGTCGCTCAAATCGACGTAATGTTTCATGGCTTGTCCCTAAAAACACTCCAGTGCCGACCATGGATAGGATGGTAAGAAATTGGGTCGATAATGTCATTTAAACAGCTTGCTAAATAAGCCTTTAGCCTTCTCCCCATGCTGTTCATCCAAATAGGAAAACTCATAAATCTTTCCCTTAATCGACACATGGCCGGCTTCCACATCCAAATTCTTCATCTGTAAATTTTCTCCGCGTATGACAAGGTATCCCATGACGGTTTGTAGCAAAAATTCCTCGCTATCAAAACTATCCACTTCTTTTACCCCATCAATCTCTAAAAGGCGCCTATTCGTCATTTTTACATGGTGGTCCATCTGCGGTGCAGCGATTGGTTTTTTATCGTAGTAATTCATTTCGTTCCCTCCTTTTATCCATCACTAATATATGAATAAAAGGACAAGTTTAGAACAATGGAACCCTATGCCTTCATAAATTCTTCTTTTTCAATGGAATACAAGCTTGCTGCCTCTTCCTTCTTCACTGTCTCTCTTAACGATTCAATTCGTATCGTCAAAAGCTTTTGACCAAATTGAATCTTTAACTGATCACCGACTGCAATATTTGTAGAGGCCTTCGCAATATTCCCATTTACTTCAATTCTACCTTGATCAGCTACTTCTTTTGCTAATGTTCTTCTTTTAATTAATCGGGAAACTTTCAAAAATTTATCAAGTCTCATATACTTTCCCTTCTTTATTCCTTTATTTCAAGTCCTTTTGCTTCTTCCCAGAATTGATCCAATTCAGAGAGTGTAAAACTCTCCCATGGTTGCTTAGATTGTTGAACACATTTCTCTACATAACGGAACCGATTCTTAAATTTATGAATGGTCCGAACGAGAGCGGTTTCTGGATTAATTTTATAATATCTTGCAACATTCATCATTGCAAATAGTATATCTCCAAATTCCTTTTCTTTTTCCTCATGATTTTCTTGATTTACAGCTTCTTTAAATTCTTGAAGCTCTTCCGCTACTTTTTCCATCATCGGTTCGATTTCCTTCCAATCAAACCCTACCTTCGCTGCTTTTTTCTGCACTTCCTCTGCTAACAAAGTCGCTGGCAATCCTTCTGTTAAGCTATCTAATATGGAAGTGGCCTTTTCTTCCGCGTTTTCTTGTCTCTTTATTTGTTCCCACGTTTTAGATAGCTCTTCTTCATCCCTCACTACAGCGTCTCCAAAAACATGTGGATGACGTCGGATCATTTTTTCTGAAAGGTGACGGATAACATCGTCAATCGAGAAATATCCATTATCCTCCCCAATTTGACTGTGTAGCATTACTTGTAATAATACATCTCCAAGTTCCTCTGCAATCGCATCGTCATCTTCTCTATCAATCGCTTCTAACACTTCATAGGTTTCCTCAATTAAATATTTTTTTAAGGAAGCATGTGTTTGTTTACGATCCCACGGACATCCATTTGGTCCTCTTAGTGTAGCAATGATTTCTTTTAGTTGATAAAATTGATGATTCAATAGCTCGGAAGGAACTTTCGGTATATATACACTAGTTAGATTACTAAGCGATGTCTGACGATCAAGTTCTTCTAGTGAAACTTCCAATATGTTTTCGTCTCTACTACCAGCTGCCTGTATAATAGATATTCGATAATCAGCTGGTAAATCCTCTAATAAAGCTAATTTTACTTCAGAAGCTATCATTTGATCGTATACTTGGCAGAAGATAATAGGCTGGCTGTATTCCAATTCATAGCGATCAAAGCTAGTAGCATCTACTAATTGAAAGCCTTCAATCGGATCGACCTGCACAGCTGTAAATAAATCATCTAAAAAACTCTGTCCACCTACAATCTCAATGTCTATCGCCTCTTCTTGTAACAGTAGCTGAACGGTTTTTTCAGCAATCATTGGATGGCCAGGTACAGCGTAGCGAATATGTTGGTGTAAGGCTGCCTCTTCTTTTAAAGTCTGTACGATTTCTTCATATACCTCTTCAAAGCGATCATGCTTCTCATAGATAGCGTCAAACGAACGATATTCTATGTCTTCTTGCTCAACAAGCTCATATAAAACAGGGTGCTCCATTGTTCGGACAAATAACGGTCTCTCTTTGTTTTGTAATTTCCGATAGATTCCAAGTGGCAGTTGTTCAATGTCTCCTCCACCTAGCCCGATGATTTCTATTAACGGTTTCTGCATATTATCTTTCCTTTCCCTTACCAATTACTTGTTTCATATCTTCCTTAGATAGGACGTTCCATTTATAAAGAGATAAGCCGTATAGGAAGGCTCCGATTCCTACATTTATCATTACATAGAGAAACAATAAGAAGCGATTATCAATATAAGCAGTGATATCCATCCACTTTAACAAAAGTAAAAAAGTGATCATAATGATAACAGAAAATAGTACGCTCACCCATTTTAAAGAGAAGCGTATAGGTCGCTCCCCGGGAAGAAGTCGATATACTAAATAAAACAACCACATGACAATAAGAAATAATGTTAGGACGGTTGCGAGTGCATTTCCCGTCGTAGCAAGATATGGGGTTAGCCAATAATTTAACATCACCTTTAACCAAAGACCTACAAAAAATATTATCGCTATCATTTTTCGATACCCGAATCCTTGCAACACTTGTGCCAAGACGATAATGACTGGGCTAAATAGTAAGGAAAGAGATAACATTCTTAGTGGAGTAACTCCTTGTCTGTCTTGGAATAATAATTCATTAATCTCTGGCATAAGGACAATTAGACCAGCGGTAGCTCCGATTGAAATATACAGACAATAATGAATGGCTCGCTTAATCGTTTGAATGGTTTTGGTTCGTTCTTTTAAGAGATGATGCGTCGTAAGAGATGGAACTAGTGCAATAACGATGGAGGAACCTGTGATTGTCACAAGCTGAAGCAATGGTTGCCCCCTATCTACTATTCCTTTTAATTCCATTGCTTCCGAAAGGCTTATCCCCATCTTCAGTAGTCCAGGAACTACTGTAAAAGCATCCGCCATTTGCAAAAGCAATAGTAACATATGATTCAAGCTAATAATTAGTCCACTACCAATTATCGAAGAAGTAATTTGTCTATATGTAATGGTGCTAGTAGTATCATTTCCTTTTGCTATTATTATTTCTCTTCGATTTAATAATAAGAAAAATGCCGCTAGCAATAATCCAATCATACTACCTAGAGCTGCTCCTAGTCCTATAGAGGATAAATTCAACGCACCATACCAAATAAGAGTAGCTGTAATAATAATAATTGTTGCTCTACCAATCTGTTCAATGACTTGTGATCCTGCAAAATATTTAAATCGTTCGTTTACTTGAAACAACCCTCGAAGTAATGCAGTAATCGGAACGAACAGAAAAACCCACACAGATTGCCTCATAACGGTCGTTAATGTCTCATCCTTCATCCAATTACTGAATACAGGACTCAACCAATAAAGTAACCCAAGGATAATAAAAGAGAACGTAACTAAAACAGTGAGAATTTTCCAATGTAGTAGTCTGTTTTGCTGCTCTCTCGGATGTTCTGCATAAAATTGGGTGATAGCGGAAGGAAAGCCATATAAAGCTAGTATCGTCGCTGTTCCTAATAACGGATATATTTGTTGATATATGTAAAAACCGGTATCACCCGTTAAATTTTGTAACGGTACGCGGTAAAATGCACTAATAACTTTGCCGAGTAGCCCGGCAATAAATAGTAACCATACTCCGTTCCATACTTTATTTGTACTCAATGTCTACGAAAGCCTCTTTTCTTTTGATTCGAAACCATTATAGCATAGACATATTAGAGAATACCTATCCGAATAGCATATGCGCAGAGCTAGACATTAGGAAATGCGCAGGAGCCGAACATGAAACCATCTAAACTTTATACTATCCTGTCTTATAAAAAGTAAAATCCCGGCAAACGCATCGCCAGGATAAAAGTTTTTTTCATATGATTTGTTAAAATATTTCACTCTACTCCATTTGCTTTGCTAAGAAGGTAGAAGCCGTTTGGCAAGCCTTTTGCTCTACTTCACCAAACGCTCGCTTCTCACGGGACAATAAAATAATCGAGCCTATTGGATCTCCCCCCGCGATAATTGGTTGTATGTGGAACGCCTCTAATTCTTCTTCTCGGTTATCTACCATCTCAATCGTCGTCGTTGATGTTTCAGTTACAGGCTGACGCTCATCCATTAGTTTATCAATATAACTAGAGATATTTTTCCCTAGGAACTCTTTTTTTGATTCTCCTGCTATAGCTATAAACTCATCTCGATCGCTAATAAGTACAGATACCCCTAAGGAATCATATAAAGCTTCTGCATACTCAGATGAAAAATCACTTAATTCAGTCATTGGTGAATACTTCTTGAGAATAACCTCACCATCTCGATCTACAAATATTTCTAATGGATCCCCTTCACGAATTCTAAGTGTTCTTCTAATTTCCTTTGGAATTACTACTCTTCCTAGGTCATCAATTCGTCTTACTATTCCTGTTGCTTTCATCTGTAAAAACCTCTCTTTCTAAATATAAAAACCATGATGTTCATTTCCTCTCAACTCTTGTGCTGTACAGTTAGTATGATAAATATGGCTGGAAACTATACCTCTTTTCCCAAAATAGCGTCCTAACTGTTAAGTTTTCCTCTCATGGCAAATTTACTTAACGATAAAGAACCGTATTGAAAAATGCCTAACTTGCTTTAAAATGGAGTTAAAGATTAGAAAATGGAGGAAATCACTTTGTTTTTTAAGGAAGATAAAAATCATGATAAAGAGAGTATTCATACTGCACTATTTACCGTTTTTTTCTTTTGGGGAATTGCTTTACTTAGCCTAAGTACATTGGAGTTATTCAACATTCAACTAAACATCAGTTATCTTACACTACTTTTAGCAGGATTATTGGTCTTTTTTTCAAGTGAGTTAATTGCCCGATATTTAAGAAAAAGTAAATCATAACAATAGAAAATACCGAACTAGAGATTAATCCAGTTCGGTATTGTGCATTTAAAAAGAGGTTATACCATTTCCATACGGCCCATTTTCTGTAATGACTCTAAAAATTCCTCCAAAATCTCGTAACGCCTTTTTTCTTGCTCTTTGTTTAATCGGAAGGATACTTTTAACTTATCTCCTTCTGCGCTCACTTGCAGCATGCGGCCATATTGGTTCGCTAAATCAAACAATTTAGCTCCATCTATTTCTTTCGTTCTTTCCTCTTCTATAACTAAATCGATTCTTGCCTTTCTTTCCGTCACTGTTTCAATACGTTCTCTCTTCGCAATCATTTTTAATACTGAAACTTGGAAAAGATTTTCTACCTCTGTTGGATATTCACCAAAGCGGTCGATTAACTCATCTCGTAAATCATGTACATCTTCTTGACTATCTAAGCCACGAAATCTCTTATATATTTCTATTTTTTGTTTCTCGTCTTTTAAATAATCATCTGGTATATAGGCATCTATCTTCAAATCTAAATTAACCTCGAATGGTTGAATGTCTTCTACCTTTTTACCCTGCTTTCTAGCATCTACTGCTTCTTTTAGCATCTGCGAATACATATCAAAACCAACAGAATCAATGAAGCCATGTTGTTCTGCACCTAACAGATTTCCCGCTCCTCTAATCGATAGGTCACGCATTGCAATTTTGAAGCCGGAGCCTAACTCTGTAAATTCTTTGATCGCTTGAAGCCTTTTCTCCGATACTTCAGATAGTATTTTATCTTTTTGATACGTGAAGTAAGCGTAGGCAACACGATTCGATCGTCCTACTCTTCCTCTCAACTGATAAAGCTGGCTTAATCCCATTCGATCCGCATCGTATACAATTAACGTATTTACATTAGGGATATCAACACCTGTTTCAATGATCGTCGTACTAACTAGCACATCGGCTTCTCCTTCTAAGAAGGCTATCATCACATTTTCTAGTTCTGCTTCGTTCATTTGGCCGTGTGCTACCATTACTCGTGCATCTTCCACCAACGCTTGAATGTCTTGAGCAATTCTTTCTATCGATTCTACTCGATTATAGAGGAAGAAAACCTGACCATTTCGAGACATTTCCCTTTGGATTGCTTCTCGCACTAAAGCAGGACTATACTCCATGACATATGTCTGAATAGGAAAACGATTCTCAGGCGGTGTTTCAATGACAGATAAATCCCGTACTCCTAACATCGACATGTGCAACGTTCGTGGAATAGGTGTTGCTGTTAATGTAAGTACGTCTACATTTGTTTTCAGCTTTTTAATTTTTTCTTTATGTTTCACCCCAAAACGTTGCTCTTCGTCTACTATTAATAAACCTAAGTCGCGATATTCCACGTCTTTTGATAATAATCGGTGTGTTCCGATTACAATATCAACCGTACCATTCTTTAATCCCTTTAATGTCTCTGTTTGCTGCTTTTTCGTGCGGAAACGACTTAACACTCCTACTTCAATCGGATAGTCTTGGAACCTCTCTATGACGGTTTCATAGTGTTGTTGTGCCAAAATAGTCGTTGGTACCAGAAATGCTACCTGTTTTCCATCCGCTATCGCTTTAAAAGCAGCTCGAATCGCTACTTCGGTCTTCCCGTAACCTACGTCACCACATAGCAATCGATCCATTGGCTTCGTACTTTCCATATCTTCCTTTATTTCTTGTAAGCATCTTAACTGGTCATCGGTTTCTTGATATGGAAACGCTGCTTCAAATTCACGCTGTATTTCTAAGTCTTCTGAAAAGGCATAGCCTCTCGACGCTTCTCTGTCTGCATATAACTTCATTAAGTCATCTGCAATATCCTCCACTTTAGACTGAACTTTACTCTTAACCTTTTTCCAATCACTACCGCCAAGTCGGTATAATTTAGGTTCCTTTCCTTCTGAACCTACATACTTTTGGACAAGGTCAATCTGATCAATCGGTACAAATAGCTTATCGTCCCCTGAATACTTAATCAGCATGAAATCCTTGTGTAAACCGTTAATAGCCACGGTTTCTATCCCAATATATCGGCCAATCCCGTGATTAGCATGTACAACATAGTCACCAACCTGTAACTCTTGATAGCTTTTTATTCGTTCAGCATTGGATATTTTCTGCTTTCGTTTGCGACGTGGTGTACGTTGTTTAAATAGTTCGCTTTCGGTAATAACAGCGATACGATGCAGGGGCATCTCAAAGCCACCGGACACATTACTTGTAATAATGGACGGTGTTTTAAATGGAAGAGCAGGTAATTGATCAGTAACCACTGCTTCCATATCGTAATCATTTAACACGGATTGAATCTTTTCACTTCTCTTTTTATCTGGTGCCATGATTAATACAGAATAATTTGCTTTTTTCCACCGTTTCATTTCGTTCTGAAGCAAATGCATTTGACCATGGAATTGTTGCATGGCACGGCAGGATACATTCACAATGTTCGCTGGGTTTGTGTTAGGTACATGGCGTAAAAAGACAGATAAATAAACTTTTGGAACGTTCATTTTTTGCCATACACTGTGCCAATCAAAAGATAGTGAAAGGTTATTTGTTGCGCTATTACGTTCCAACTGATCTTTCAGCCATTCCTGTTCCTCTTCATCTAAATGCTGTGCCGTTTCTTGTATTCTGCTTAATTCATCCATAATGATTAGACCATCTGGCGGGAGATAGTCCATCAAACTAGCTGGTTGGTCATATAAAAACTGTACATACTTCCTCATTTCCTGGAAGCGCTCGCATTGTTGTAATCTTTCGATATCTGGTTGTAGACTTTCTAACAATAATTGCTTATCTTCTTTTTTCTTAATCCTCTTTAAGCTTTCTTTAATCGAATTTTCTAGTCGCTGAGCAGCTGCAGCTAAATCACTTTCCTTTACTAACCATTCTGTAGCTGGTCTTATAGCCACTTTTTGTAATTCTTCTAAGGAACGCTGTGTCTCACCGTCAAAGTATCGAATAGAATCAACTTCATCATCAAATAATTCAATCCGGATTGGATTCGCTTCAGTTATCGGATAAATGTCAATAATTCCACCACGAATACTAAATTCACCTGGAGCAGTGGTCATCTCCATACGTTCATAACCCATCTCTACTAGCAAGGATATAAATTGATCGATTTCTATTATGTCACCATGTTGGATAAATTTTTCATACTCTTCCCAATAAGCTTGAGGTGGTAACATTCTTTTCAGTGCTGCTACAGGAGCAATAAGAATACCTGCTTCACTTTGTATCCAATTGAGCAATGCATCGATACGCTGACTCATTAGCTCTGGACTAGCAAACGCAAGCTCTGAGGAAAGAAGTTCATTTACTGGGTATAGAAAAACCTCATTTTCAAGATGAAATTCCACAAGGTCATCGTACAATAGTTGAGCTTGAGACAATTGATGCGTTACGATAATCGTCTTCTTCCTTACTGTTTCGTTTAAGAGTGAAGCAAGCATCGCTCTTGCTGATCCGGATAATCCAGCAACAAGCTGTTCGGTAATTCCGGAACCGATGCCTTCCATGACGGATTGAATATCGTCACTCTTACGCAAATATTCTTTTAATGCTTGCATTTCCTTCCCCCTATATTAAGAAAAGCGCAGGCGCCTTGTTCACCCCCGACAAGCGTAAGTAAGGCTTGATGCGGCAATCTTAGCCACAGAACCGCATGACTTAAGACCTTGAGGCGGTAGGCGCTAGAGCTAGATAATTTTCAAATTTTATCATCTTTTATCTTCTAATTAATTTAGCTACGTTCTTAGGGAATCACCTAAATCGTTCCCTAAACTTTCACTTCATCGAATTGGTAATCTACTACTAGCTTGATAAACTCCCAATCACATTAAACGATACAAGTTTTATGATAGCTTATACCTTTTTATCCACGTAGAAAAATGCTTTGGATTGATAACCCAAAGCTCTACCTTCTATAACAACTTAGTATTAATGAATAATATGATTACTAGCAAAGTAATCTGGATGTTCTTCTAGTAAAGTTTGACATGTCTCACAAATAGACGTAATTTTCACCGGCTCATTTGAACCTGCTAATAGTATATTCTGCCGTTCATCTTCTGTCATATAATGCCAGCCTAACTTATCTAAGTCAATTGAATCGGATTGAATTCTTCCCAGCTCTGTTTTACAATGTTTGCATTCATAAAATAGGTTCATTCTTCTCTTCCTCCAGTGTATTCCTTCATTTGAAAAGTATTCCCGTTCCAACACGGATTTATACACTTTTAGAGAGAAGCCCTACATCAATTGTATTTGTTCATAACATGGTCAAAAGAATTACTTGCCCATTCTTCGATCGCATCTGCAGCTTTTTGGATGGCTGGATCTATCAGCTTTCTTTCCTCTTTAGAGAATTTCCCTAGCACATAATCAATAACGGGCATCTGTGTATCTGGTCTACCTATACCTATTCTAATTCGATTAAACTGCTTCGTATCCAGATGGCTAATTAATGAACGAATACCATTATGGCCACCATGACCACCTGTTTGTCGTAATTTTACTTTACCAAGGGGAAGATCGAGGTCATCATATACAATAGCTATATCTGAAGGCTCTAATTGATAGAAGTCCATAAGTGGTCGAATACATTCACCAGATAGGTTCATAAACGTTTGTGGTTGAACAATAATCATTTTTTCATAATGAACTAATTCTTCTGTGTAAAGACCATTAAATTTTCGCTTAGATAATGACCAACCATTTCTACTTAGTAATTCATCTATCACTAGGAATCCTATATTATGTCTTGTGTTCGCATATTTCTTCCCTGGATTTCCAAGCCCAGCAATAACTTTCATAAGTCCGCAACTTCCTTTACATTTCATTTTCGTTCCATATTCATGACAGAAGACGCAACATAACCTGTTGCGTCTTGTTTAGTATATTCAACTATAATAGATCATTTATCGAGCGGCTTACGCTTCTTCTTTTTTCTCATTAATTACTTCTGGCTCTGCAGTTTCACTATCTTCTGCTGGCTCGTCAGATACTTCGTCTGGAACTAGTATCGTAGCGATAGCTGTCGTTTCTTCTTCTACTATTTCATAGTTACTAGCTGCTTTTATATCAGAAACTAGGATACTTTCACCGATATTTAGGTTAGAAACATCCACATTAATTTGTTCAGGAATTTCATTTGGCTTTGCACGAACGAGTAGTTCATAAAGTGGTTGCTGTAATACTCCACCTTCTTTTACGCCAATAGCGTCTCCTTCTAGAACAATAGAAACATTTACTTCTAATTCTTCCGACATGTCAACTGCTAAAAAGTCTGCATGAATCAAATCTCCTCTAATAGGATCTATTTGGTATTCGTGCAACATGACATTGTAAGATTCACCATCTATATTTAAAGATATAATCGCATTTCGGCCTTCGTCACGAACGGTTTTTATAAGTTCTATTTCGTTCACCGCTATAGTAATGGGCTCTATATTATAGCCGTATAAAACAGCAGGAATTTCCCCTTTACTTCTTAATAATTTCGTTTGTGATTTTTGTAAGTCCTCTCTTGCCTGAACCTCTAATGCTATAGACACAATCCATCATCCTCCGATAAAAAATATTTTATATACTATATTTCCCTCTTGAACATGATGCTAAACGTGATGTACTTACTTAATCAAATAAAACACTAACAGACTGGCGTTCATGAACGCGGATAATCGCCTCGCTAATTAATGGCGCGACAGATAGCTGAACAACTTTGTCGATTTTCTTTTCTTCTTGCAACGGGATGCTATTTGTAACAACCAATTCTTTAATTTTAGAATTCTGAATTCTTTCCATTGCTGGGCCTGACAACACGGGGTGTGTACAACAAGCATAAACTTCTTTCGCTCCATTTTCAATTAAAGCATTCGCACCGAGTGTAATCGTTCCAGCAGTATCAATAATATCGTCTATTAAAATCGCAGTTCTTCCTTCAATATTACCTACGATATTCATTACCTCAGCAACATTCGGACGTGGTCTACGCTTATCTATTATTGCAATAGGTGCTTTTAGACGATCCGCTAAATTTCTTGCTCTTGTTACCCCTCCATGATCTGGAGAAACTACTACCACATCGTCCAAGTTCTTCTCCTTCCAATACTTGGAGAGAATTGGAACACCAACCAATTGATCAACAGGTATATCGAAGAAACCTTGAATTTGTGGAGCATGTAAGTCTAATGTGATCACTCTTGTAGAACCAGCAGTTTGTAGCAAATCAGATATTAATTTTGCGGTGATTGGTTCACGCGCTCGAGCTTTTCGATCTTGTCTCGCATAACCATAGTATGGCATGACTACATTGATGGATCGAGCTGAAGCCCGCTTTAACGCATCAATCATGATAAGTAATTCCATTAAATGTTGGTTTCCTGGTTCACAGGTTGACTGGATAACATATACGTCACAGCCACGGATACTTTCCTCAATATTAATTTGTATTTCCCCATCACTAAATTTGGTAACCGAGCTTTTTCCTAATTCAACTCCAATGTTGGCCGCAATCTCCTTAGCTAGCTCCGGATTCGAATTAAGTGTAAAGACTTTTAATTTGGAATCCTTGTAGGACATGTTCTGAATACCTCCATTTGATTACTTCTTGTATTTTTCTGCATAGTTTTCTTTGTTGACTTGCTTTGCTCGGCCAATAGACAGGGCATTACTAGGAACGTCCTCATGAATCGTTGATCCTGCCGCAACAAATGATCCTTTACCTACTACTACAGGGGCAATAAGATTGGAGTTACAGCCGATAAAAGCATCATCCTCAATTACTGTTTTAAATTTATTCTTCCCGTCATAGTTAACAGTAATTGTTCCACAACCGACATTCACTCCGCTACCAATTTCCGCGTCTCCAATATAACTTAAATGAGACACCTTACTCTTATTATCTATCTTAGACTTTTTAATTTCAACAAAGTTACCTATTTTAACATCATTACCGATCTCTGCGGATGGGCGAATATGTGCAAATGGACCAATTTGGACTCGTTCGCCAATATGACTTTCAGAAGCAACACTTTGACGTACCACAGAGTCTTTTCCTATGTGGCAATGAGTAATCTCAGAATTCGGTCCTATATGCGCTCCTTCTTCGATTGTCGTGTTACCATTGATGATACAACCCGGCTCTATGACTACGTCTGTACCTATTGTAACATCAACACCAATATACGTGTTCTGTGGATCGATAATCGTTACTCCATTTCGCATATGCTCTATATTGATACGCTTTTTCATTAGGGCTTCTGCCTCTGATAAAGCAACACGGTCATTTACGCCAATAGTTTCAGAAAAGTCATCTGTTTGAAAAGCAGTAACTTTTTTATTCTCTTGTTTCGTAATTTCAATCACATCTGGTAAATAATATTCACCTTGTGCGTTGTCATTTGATACATTTTTTAATGCTTGAAATAGCCATTCGTTATCAAAACAATATGTACCAGTATTGATTTCTTGAATTCTCAACTCATCTTCATTTGCATCTTTATGCTCGACAATTTTTTCTACTTCTTTATTTGCATTTCGAACAATTCTACCATATCCTGTTGCATCAGCTGCCAATGCAGTTAAGATCGTTACCGCCGCATTTTCTTTCTCATGATGTGAAATAAGTGCTTGTAGTGTTTCAGCCTTAAGCAGTGGCGTATCCCCACAAACAACAATTGTCGTACCCTTTTTTCCTTCCAGAAATTCCGCAGCTTGTTGCACTGCATGGCCAGTACCTAGCTGTTCTTTCTGTAAAACAAATTGTGATTGCTCACCTAATTCCTGTTGTACTTGCTCTGCTCCGAAACCGACAACAGTAATAATTTGACTAAGTTCAAGCTGCTTTATTTGATCGACAACATGCTGTACCATTGATTTTCCTAGCACAGGATGAAGCATTTTATGTATTTTAGATCGCATTCTTGTTCCTTTTCCTGCTGCAAGTACGACCGCAAATCGATTGGACATAGTAGAACCCTCCGCTTCCTTTATTATCATGATTTACGTACCTATAAAATATACGCGAATCGTTTTAATTGTAAGATAATTTTGCTAAACATTATACTTATTGTTGTGTCCAACAATATCCCATTATTGAATATATATGAAAATGCCATGTTTTTCAATTCATAGATATAGTCTATTCTACATTGAAAATGCTTTAACATGCTAGTTATGGACGAATATATCTAGGGAAGGATTACTATGTAGGGGGAAGTTACACAAACTTTCAACATTCAATCAAAAGAAAAAACCTAATCTTTTCGATTAGGTTTTTAAGAAGCACCAGCTTCTTCATATTCGGTTTCTTCACTTCCAACACGTTCGTACTCAGCAAGTACTGCGTCTTGGATTTTAGATCTTGTACCAGAATTAATCGGGTGTGCAATATCTCTAAATTCCCCATCCGGTGTACGTTTAGATGGCATTGCTACAAACATGCCATTATTCCCATCAATCACACGAATATCGTGTACAACAAATTCATCATCCAAAGTGATGGACGCGATTGCTCGCATTCTACCATCGGTGTTCACGCGGCGTAATCTCACATCAGTAACTTCCATTTATGTTTCACCACCTTTTTTGTAATAAAAATAACTCTTTATACTTAATAAGTTCTACATCCATTTAAAATATCCTGCTTATTTTTAGAAATTTTTATCTTTTTTTAAATTTTTCTGTTTAATCGTTGAAATAATTCCCTTTTACTACTTCTATTTTCCCATTTGCGGCGTCCACATTTTTTATTTGTAATAAAGAAACATATTGGTCTACAACTCGATCTTCTTCTTCATCCTCCGCTTCTGCAAGGACTCCGATAGCTTTTACATTGGCTTGGAATTCCTCTAACAGACTCTTCATTCCATTTATCGTTCCACCAGCCTTCATAAAATCATCAATAATGCAGACATTTTCTCCTTCTTTTATACTACGCTTTGACAATACCATAGTTTGAATTTTCTTAGAGGAACCTGACACATAATTGATACTTACTGTGGAGCCTTCTGTTACCTTTGGATCACGTCGAACGATAATAACAGGGACATTTAAGAATGATGCAACCCCGTAGGCCAATGGAATACCCTTTGTTGCTACTGTAATAATAGAGTCTATTTCAAGATCTGCGAATTTCGATGCAAATAATCGTCCAATATTACGTACTGTTGCTGGATTTCCTAATACATCACTCATAAACAAATAGCCACCTGGAAGAATGCGACTAGGGTCTTCTAATTCTTTACACAAGTGGTCTATAAATTTGCTACTATATGTGTCATTGGTCTGCGGGATAAATTTAACTCCACCTGCAGCCCCTGATATAGATTGTAGGTAGCCTGTTCCATTCTGCTCGAACATTCTATGAATTATAGCTAAATCTTCGCTAATGGATGACTTTGCAGCTCCATACTTGTCAGAGAAATGGGGTAAGGAGATTAACTCCATCGGGTGTTCTATTAAAAAGCTTGTCATTGCAACTAACCGGTCACTTCTTTTCATTACTACACCTCAAAATCCGAATATTTTTGTGTAAATATATCATTTTATACGGATTTAATCAAGGGATTCTGTACCTAGCATACGTACAACATAAACATCCTCACAAAAACCACGCAAGCTATTATAAATTCTTATGGCTCGGGTTTCTTGTTGAACCAAGCCAAAGATTGTTGGGCCACTACCGCTCATAAGGACCGCATCTGCTCCTGAATGTATCATCTGTTCTTTGATTTGATTCGCTTCTGGTTGTTTTGGCAACGTTACAGCTTCTAATACATTTTTAACTCGTTTACAGATCCCCCAATAATCTCCTGAGTGGAGCGCCTCTATCATTCCATTCGTATCAGGATGTACAATATTGTCTAATGATAATGATTCATAAACGGACTGTGTGGAAACACCTTGTTGTGGTTTAGCTAAAACTACCCAACAAGAAGGTGGAGCAGGTAGTTTCTCTATCTTTTCCCCTCTACCTCTAGCAACTGCAGTGGAGCTATATACACAAAAGGATACATCTGATCCTATTTCTGAACCTAGATTGGCTAATTCCTCTAGAGACAAATTGAGATTCCATAAGCGATTTAATCCCCTCAATGTAGCAGCCGCATCACTACTACCTCCTGCAAGCCCTGCAGCTACAGGGATATGCTTTTCTATTTTTATTCTTGCTCCGTGTTGTACATGAAAACGATCTTTTAACAACTTAGCAGCTCGAAAAGCTAAATTTCTTTCATCGTTGGGTACGAAGCGATTCTCTGAATCCACTCGAATTTTATTATCATTCGTAAGGGTGAATTCTAAACGGTCCGCTAAATCAACGGTGGTCATCACCATTTCGATTTCATGATAGTTATCCTGGCGCTTATAGAGTACGTCTAACGTTAAATTTATTTTTGCGGGTGCTTTTTCCGAAACATGCATTTATTCTACTCACCTACTCTGTTATCTTGTCCGTGTGTTCTTTTTCTCTATGTAAAGATACCATAAAAGTAAGAAAGGGACAAAGCCCTTATTAGGACTTGTCCCTCGCTAAACTCTCTTGAGCCATTTCTACTGCCCGTTTTACCATACTCCCAGCTTCCCTGGCTGTTATTTCACCCCAGCCATTTTGCTGTACCTTATCATAAAATCCCAATTCTTTAGCAAGTTCTTCTTTGAAACGTTCTGACATGATTCCACGTCTTCTGCCCACCTGAAGATACTTCCTTTCCGTCGCATTGGGTGCGACAAGAATAGTATATGTTATTTTATCTCCTTCATACTGCGAATAGAAAAATTCTGTTCGGTTAATTTTGTAAATCGCCCAGAACCGAATTGTTTAGCGCAGGTAATCGCCTTAGTAGGCTTCTACGCTTTAACATATAAGAAAAGCGCAGAGTTAGACAAATGTAAGCAGGATTTTATACTTTCTTTTCTCTCAAAAAAAACAGTAACAGTAAGAGCATTTATTGCTCTGTTACTGTTACTGCTTCTCCGTCCTCAAGTAAACTAAGTTCGACTGTTTCCGTAAGAACATCTGCGTAACTGTAGGAAACTCGTTCGAATGCATTTTCTTCCTGATCTAATTCTACAATGAATACTGATGGATACGTTTCTGATAACGTGCCATACCGTTCGATTGTCTTTTTACGTCCACCGTTCGCTTTCACTCGAATTCTTTTTCCAAGGTACTCTTCTAGACCTTGTTTGATTTCAACAAGAGTTTTTGCCAATGGATTCCACCTCACTATATGTATCATACTACACCCTTGTCCAAAAGTCAAATAAAAATATTATATTATATCAGTATTGGTGAATATCTGTCAATAATATAATTTAAGAAAAAATGACTTTTCCATAAAATGTGGTATGTGCCACCTTAGTATGCAACAAAGGAAAATAATTATGTACATATTTTGTAAAGTTACAGAAAACTTGGCTAGCGCAGGCAGTTGCCTTAGTAGTACCTATACGGTTCTATAATCCAACGTATTGCTCCATAACACATTGGATAGAGTAGCGAATTCCTCCATAGTTAAAGACTCTGCTCGACGTGTCCCATCTATCTCCGTTTCCTTGAAAATACGTTCGATCTCTTCTTTTGCTAATTCCCCTTGAAAGTGCCGTACTAAGTTATTTCGTAATGTTTTGCGTCGTTGTGCAAAGCTCGCCTGGACAACAGTAAAGAAAAATTCCTCATTTTCTAAATCCACTGGTGGCTTCTCTCGCATTACTAGATGTAAAACGGCAGAATCCACACGTGGTTGAGGACGAAAGACCGTGCTCGGTACAATCATTGGAACAGCAGCCTCTGTATAATACTGAATGGCAATAGATAATGATCCATATTCTTTCGTGCTTTTGTGTGCAGCCATTCTTTCTGCCACTTCTTTTTGTATCATCACCGTTATACTTTGTACGGGAAGACGCGCAATTAGAAGCTCCATCAGTATAGGAGTTGTAATATAGTAAGGGAGATTTGCGATTACTTTCACATCACGCTCATCATCTCCAAAGGTCTCTTCCATCATCTTTGGTAGATCAGCTTTTAAAATATCCTGATGAACTACTTTTACATTAGAATAATCACTCAACGTATCGTGTAAAATTGGAATTAACCGCTGATCTATTTCAAAAGCTAGTACTTGATTAGAGTGAATCGCTAATTGCTCTGTTAATGCTCCAATCCCTGGACCAATTTCAATCGTATTTACGTCTTTTGATATAGCAGCAGTCTCTAACATTTTAACTAAAATATTAGCATCCACTAAAAAATTTTGACCAAGACTCTTTTTGAAAGAGAATTGATATTTATCTAAAATTTCTTTTGTCCTACCTGGTGTCGCAATTGCTTTTTTATTTGTCATTCTTCATCCTCCTGCCATGCCATTGCCTTCTCAAATTCCGCCTTCGATATATGGAACATCTCCAAGCGCTTTAATAATTGCTTACCATTTACATACCCAATCTTTAAAATGTCTCCTAACCTTTCTCTCTTATGTTTCGCATGTTGGCCACCAATTAGTCCAAATCGGATTAAATCACTTTTCGTTATATCACAAGCTATATCCGTCCGCAGCTCATAAACCGCCTCTAACGCTTCTTTAATCGCTTGTGAGGAGGCATGTTCAATCCCGATACCTTTCTTTCCTTTTGCTAGTGCTTGTTTTTTCGGCAAAAAAGCATGTTTACAACCCGGTACATGTCGGTCTATTATTTGGCGAATCCTTTGTCCTGGATAATCAGGATCCGTAAAAATGATAACGCCTCTTTTTTCCTTTGCATGTGCAATTTGTTCGATTATTTTATGATTTATCGCAGAACCATTTGTCTCAATCGTATCCGCATCTAATGTTTGTTTAATTTTAGCTGTGTCGTCTTTTCCTTCTACTACAATAACTTCTTTTACTTTCAAAATTCTTCCTCCATTTCAGTTCTATTTTAACATGGGTAAGCGCATATGTCTGTTCCTCGTCTCAATCAAGGATAGTGGCAATTCTCAATATTTTGGCTTCTTCTACAATTGCATAAAAAAATACCCTGATAGGACAGTAGGACTGCCTTATACAGGGTACTTGCTCTATTGATTGTCGTATATATTATATCATTAACTATTAATCCAAGATAGTGACCTTTACTCTTTTTCCACCAAAATTAATCGCCTGCTTTTTCGTAGGCATATGAATATCAATTTTATTTCCTTTTACAGCTCCGCCCGTATCTCTGGCTACATAATGACCATAGCCTTCAATATAGACTCGGGTACCTAACGGGATAACATTTGGATCTACCGCAATAACTCCGTGTGGGTTATTCTTTAAATTATACCCAGTCGATGTTAGACCTCTACCGTCACACGAGTTACAATCCCAATTATATGCTGTTGCTTGCATATAGAGAGTTTTGCCACCACTTTCTTTTCCGCTCCTTGATACAAGGTTTGGAGAAGATGACTTCGGTGGAGCACTAGCTACCGTTGCTTGAGGTGTTTCAACCTTTGTCCCTACTGCAACAACTTTGTCTTTAGCTTCTCTTTTTACAGCCTCTTTTACTAGCTCACGATTGACTTCCTCACCGTTTTCTAGTGTTACTTCATAATGCTTTTCTACAATACCTGGTTCGCCTTCTTCTACTACTTTCTCAGTACCCTTTTTCAAAGTACCATCACTTTTTTTAACCGTAGAGAAGCTTTGCTCTTGCTCTACTACATCCGTCACTTTTTCGACACGTGTAATTTCCACAGTGTCAGAAGCGGTTAATGCTGTATCTAAGCTAGGCTGAACACGATCTAAATCTTTAAGTTCAATCTCATATTTATTTAATAGCTCTTTTACTGTTCCGCCTGTTATCCAAACCTCTTGGTCCTTTTTTGCATCCATAACAGTGATTGGAAAGGCCTTTTGAATGGTAATGGCTAATTGTTCATAAATTTCTTGCTCCATTGCTTCAGAAACGAGATCATGCTTTGTTAACTGAAAACCCTCCGAGTCAAGAAAATCTCCAACCGTAGTTTCTGTAGTGTAATACGTATCCATTTCTCCATCCACAGATACAGCTACTGCTTTTGCTTCGGTATATTCGATAATCATTCCGTTTTGAACGATCTCATTCAGTTCATACGATAAATCGTCATGTTCATTTGGTTGAATCGCTAGTTCCTTTAATACATCTCCGACGGTATTTGCATGTGTCTGCAACGTCCGTTCCTCGCCATTCTGGACAAAAGTAACTTCTTGCTTAGATAATTCATAAAATAAAAAACAGATAAGACCGATTACGACAAAGAGTGTGAGAGCGTAAATGAAGTCTTTTTTGCCCATTAGCGAGTATATCTTCGGAAATTTCATAAAAAGGATACCTCCTTCTTCTCGCCGTTGTATTATATAAAGAAGCTATTTACCTGTCAAACAAACCTTTGTCCATAAATAAAAGGAGAAACCCTCACATATCAAGGTTTCTCCTACGCTTTAATTCGTTATATTTCAAATTCTTTACATTGTTGTAACATTAGCAACAATCACCTCGTAAAGCTTGGAAGCAAAGCGGTCTAGCTATCTTTAATTTGAAAAAGACGCTTCGCATTAGTTGTGGTTATTTCTCCCAGCTCTTCCACGCTTATCCCACGTAATTCAGCGATTTTGTCTGCTACTAAACGCACATATGCAGGCTCATTTCGCTTACCTCTTTTTGGATGAGGTGCTAAAAATGGACAATCTGTTTCAATTAATAGTCGATTTTCCGGAACATATGTCGCTACTTGTTTTGGTAAAGGTGCGTTTTTAAACGTAACAGGTCCGCCTAATGAGATATAAAAGTTCATCTCTAGACATTTATCTACATATTCAACAGAATCATTATAACAATGCATAATTCCACCAACCTCTTGAGCATCTTCTTCCTCAAGAACTGTTATAATATCCTCTGTTGCTTCACGATTATGGATGATAATAGGTAGCTTTACTTCTTTTGCTAGCTTTATTTGTTTACGAAATACTTCTTTCTGTACGTGCTTCGGTGACTTGTTCCAATGGTAATCCAGCCCCATTTCTCCTAATGCAACGACTTTAGGATGGCTAGCTAGCTGCTTAATCCATTCGAGGTCCTGTTCTGTCATATCAATCGCATCAACAGGATGCCAGCCTATTGCAGCATACATCCACTCGTATTGTTCTGAAAGTTCGATTGCCTTTTTGATGGTTTCTTGATCAAAACCTACAATCGTCATATATTCCACACCAGCGTCTTTGGCACGTTGAATTACTTCTTCCCGATCGTCTTCAAAATGCGAAACATTTAAGTGCACATGGGTATCAAAAAGCATTGTACTACCTCCTCGTATATTATATTTAGGCATTAATTTACTGCCTATAATACCTTACCAATTCGCATACATGGAAAAACCGCCTATGAAATTTTTTATCATTCACAGACGGTCATGTTTACCTTATTATTTCACAATAGAACCGTTTGGTAAATCTGCCTCCACTGTTGCAAGGGATAGATTACCTTCCTTGTCTTCACCAGATAAAATCATTCCTTCTGATAGTTGCCCACGTAATTTTACAGGCTTCAGATTCGCCACACAAATAACCTTTTTACCGATAAGCTCTTCAGGTTGATAGAATTGCGCAATTCCTGAAATAACTTGTCGCTTTTCTGTACCTAAATCGAGCTGAATTTGTAATAGCTTATCTGCATTTTTCATTTTTTGAGCATGTAACACTTCGGCAACTCGAAGGTCTAGCTTCATGAAATCATCAAACACCACTTCTTCTTTCTTATCTTCACTCTCGTCATCTGCTTTTTCTTCGACTGGTGCTTTCATCATATCTTTAATAATACCTACTTCTTTCTCTACCTCTAAACGCGGGAAGATAGGGTCTTTCTTCGTTACTTTCGCACCTTCCGCACGAACACCAAATGAACGAAGGCTATCCCATGTTTTATCGTTATCGTCTGCTACTCCGATTTGTTCAAAGATACGCTCTGGTGTCACTGTTAGGAATGGTTGAAGAAGTATCGCAATACGGCGAAGACTATCTACTAAATGAGCCATAACATTTCCTAGTCGCTCACGCTTCTCTTCATCCTTCGCAAGTACCCACGGTTCTGTTTGATCAATGTATTTATTCGTTCTACTCACATATTTCCAAATTTGAGTTAACGCAACAGAGAAGCCCATCTCATCTAATGCTGCTTCAACCTCTTGAACCGTTTCTTCACCTAATTGTTCAATTTCTACATCGAATTGTTCCTCACCTTTAACGAATGTAGGAATCTCACCATCAAAGTACTTTTCAATCATAGCAACCGTTCGATTCACAAGGTTTCCTAAGTCGTTAGCTAAATCATAATTGGTTCTATCCACAAATCCTTCTGGCGTAAATACACCATCCGACCCAAATGGTACCTCTCGTAATAAATAGTAGCGCAGCGCATCTAACCCATATCGCTCCGTTAAATCAAGAGGGTTTACTACGTTACCTTTTGATTTAGACATTTTTCCATCCTTCATGAGGATCCAACCATGCGCAAAAACCTTTTTTGGCAATGGTAAATCGAGAGCCATTAACATAATTGGCCAATAAATGGTATGGAAACGAACGATTTCTTTACTCATCAAATGAACATCTGCAGGCCAATATTTCTGGTATAGAGAGTCATCATCTGATCCATAGCCTAAAGCGGTAATATAGTTAGATAATGCATCAATCCACACATAAATAACGTGCTTAGGATTTCCAGGTACTTTAATACCCCAATCAAACGTAGTTCTAGATACTGCTAAATCTTCAAGACCGGGCTTTATAAAGTTGTTAATCATCTCATTTTTTCGACTTTCTGGTTGGATAAATTGTGGATTTTCCTCATAAAAGGCCAGTAAGCGATCTACATATTTGCTCATGCGGAAGAAATAAGATTCTTCTTTTACAAAATCTACTGGCCCTCCACAATCCGGACAGTGACCCTTCTCTAATTGACGTTCTGTGAAAAAGGATTCACAAGACGTACAATAATGACCTTCATACTCATCAAGGTAAATATCACCCTGCTCTAACAATCTCGCGAATATTTTCTCCACTGACTGCTTATGTCGATCCTCCGTTGTCCGAATGAAGTCATTATAGGAAATATCTAATTCTTTCCATAATTGCTTAATACCACTTACTATTTCATCCACATATTGTTGAGGGGTTACCCCTTTTTCGTTAGCTTTCTTTTGAATTTTTAATCCGTGCTCATCTGTACCAGTTAAATAATATACATCATAGCCACGAAGACGCTTATATCTTGCCATTGCGTCACCAGCTACGGTACTATATGCATGACCGATATGTAGATTCCCACTTGGATAATAAATTGGTGTCGTTATATAAAAAGTTTTATTGGTCATTTTTTTGCCTCCTTATGCTATACAAAATCCATTCCTATTTTACCGATATATTTTACCAATTTCTATTATAGAATAACATACTTATACATGGGAAGCGTGTTTTCGAAATTATGCGAAGCCCTATAAAATAATTGCTTAGTCTCGCCATATCTAAAAACCCATCACATTAACCATGTAAACCCATTCATTTAATCGGAATTAATTACTCTAAAATTGTCAAAGTTCGTTCAAAATAATCCATTTTTTTAGTAAAAATTACGCTAATTAAGTTTGACAGTAATGGCAAGTAATGGTATTATGTTATTGTCGATTCATGACGACAAAATTAAATTGGGGGGAGAAATATCATGAAATCAACAGGTATAGTAAGAAAGGTTGACGAACTTGGTCGTGTCGTCATTCCGATTGAACTACGTCGTAACCTGGGCATCGATGAGAAAGATGCTTTAGAAATCTACGTAGACAATCAACGCATTATACTTCAAAAGTACAAGCCTAATATGACTTGTCACATTACAGGGGATATTTCAGATGACAACGAAGTCCTTGCAGACGGCAAACTTGTTCTGAGCAAGGAAGGGGCTAAAGAGCTTGTACAAGAGATTTCAAAAAGATTTGGCGAAGTAGACTAATGTTAGAACTACTGATAACGTTTCGTAATGAAACCAAATGTTATCAGTAGTTTTTTTTCGGTTCTAAGGTAATTTAATATCCAAGCTAGTCTAAACGCCCCATTTTGTCGATCAATCTCTGTGAAAGCTTCGATACACCTCTTGTTTCGGAATTTTCCGATCTTTCGCCACCTTTTTAATCGCCTCTTTACTACTAAGCCCCTCTTGTGTAATCAACATTTCCACATGCTCTTTTACTGAAAGATGTTCCCATTCGTTAGATTCTTCTTCTATTATTCCCTCAACAATAATACAACATTCACCTTTTATTACGAGATCGTTTAGATTCTCTTGTAATTCTTCTAGTGTCCCTCGTATGTATTCTTCAAATTTCTTCGTTAACTCACGCGCAATCGTTACTCTTCTGTTTCCAAACGTAGTATATAAGTCGTTGATGGTTTTTTCCAATCGATGTGGGGATTCATATAATACAAACGTAGAAGCTAGCTTTTTTAAATAGTGCATTGCTTCTTCACGGTCTTTATTTTTGCGAGGTAAAAATCCATAGAAATAAAAATGATTTGTCGGTAATCCTGATCCTACTAATCCGCAAATGGCAGCATTTGCCCCTGGTAAGACTACAACAGGTAAGTCTTCTGAAATGGCAACTTGGATCATTTCATAACCAGGATCCGAAATTCCTGGCATTCCCGCGTCACTAACAAGCGCTAAGTTTTTTCCTTCTTTTAATAAAGTTAACATCTCTTCTTCTCTTGATTTGTGATTATGTTCATGATAGCTTATCATTCTTTTTTTTATTGAAAAATGGTGCAGCAACAGCCCTGTATTTCTTGTATCTTCCGCTAATATGTAGTCTACTTCTTTCAATATATTAATAGCTCGAAATGTCATATCCTCTAAGTTTCCAATAGGTGTCGGAACAATATACAAGGTACCTTCTTGGCGATTTTCTTGATAACTTTTTTGTATTTGCATACTATGTATCTCCTCCAGCATATTCGTAAATGAGCTGCATTTTCCTCTTGCGGCTCAGTTTCTTTATTCTCGCCTCAAGTTGCATCGCTTCCGATTTGGAGGGGCAACTCGCTTGATAAACAAGTTCGAAGGGAGAGCGACCACGCGTATATTTTGCTCCTTTTCCTTCCTCATGCGCACGTATTCTCCTACTTACATCTGTCGTATAACCTGTATAGAGTGTATCATCTTTACACTTTAATATGTAGACAAAATGACTACTCTGTTCCATATATAATTCCTCTCATTTCCTCTGTATATTCGCCATTTTCTTCATAGGTAATAAGTGGAGGTAGATGTTTTAAATCTGGTTTCCCATCTCGAATGCCCTCTATTAATAACATATTCGCTTCTTTTCCTAACTTTGGATAGACAAGTCTTAATCGTTTTGGCTCGATTTTGTATTGGCGAAATAAAATAAGGATATCTACTAATTTTGCAGGGCGATGTACCATTGCTACTTTGCCACCTGATTTCGCCAACTTACTGCAAGCCTTGACCACATCTTCTAATGTACATAATATTTCATGTCGAGCAAATGTTACATATTCACTAATGTTCTGATGTTGGCTACTTGGGGTAGAGAAATAAGGAGGATTTACAGTTACTAACTCAAACTTATTGTTCTTAAAGTAACTCGGCATTTCCTTTAAATCGCCATGAATCATATCCAATTGGTTTTCGAGCCTGTTCAATGTTATCGTCCGATTCGCCATGTCATATAACCGCTCCTGAATTTCCACACCGGTGATAGGAACGCTCGATCGTTGTGTTAAAAGTAAAGGGATGATACCATTACCCGTGCATAAATCGAGGATTTTCCCTCTTTGTTTCGGTACGCTTGCAAAATCGGCTAGTAATACACTATCCAAGGAGTAAGAAAAGACAGTCGGGCTCTGGATAATCCTTTTAGAGGAATCCTTTAATAAATGATCTATTCGCTCATCTTCTTTTAGCATTCATTTCGCTCCTCATAAGCTATGTTTATCTATTTTTGCAGGAAAGAAAAACTGTCTAAAAGTTAACTAAATAACTATCAGACAGCCTACTTTAATCGATTATTTGGTTTTATTAAAAAACATTAGGCAAAACAAACAATCGCCTTCTTGACGAGGACTACCGAAGTGAACATTACAAATATGAAAGCCTTCCTCGTAGAGTCGAGCTAAATTATCATATCCTTCTCCAATTTCTTCATGGATATCATGTTCGTTCCGTTCTTCTGCTGCTACTTCCTCATCAAGTCGCTTTCTCAAATGATGATTTTCCATTTCTAAACGGTGATTCTCTTCTAAAACCTCAACTAGTTGCTTTTTTAAATCTCCAAGTTGCTGGTAAAGCTGCCCAATTTGTTCTTCCATACCAGACACTTGTTCAAATAAATTTTTTTTGTCCACGTATTTACCACCCCATTATTCAGCACCTTGGGTATTAATGACTCCTTCATTCATTAATTCATCTAACGTATACTCAATCACACGTTCTTTCTCTGGGATTTCGATTTGAATGATACGCTCTAGTATGTTTAACCCTACTACTTTACCTTTTCCATATGCAGTAGTAATTGCTTCCCCTAAGTCCGGTAGCTCTCTCTTAGCCGTTTCATACGTATCGTTTTCATATTTCAAACAACACATTAATCGACCGCATAAGCCAGAGATCTTGGATGGATTAAGAGACAAGTTTTGATCTTTTGCCATTTTTATAGAAACTGGCTCAAAATCACCTAGAAATGTAGAACAGCACAGCATTCTACCACATGGACCGATACCACCTAATAATTTAGCTTCATCTCGAACTCCAATTTGACGAAGCTCTATTCTCGTTTTAAATATCGCTGCTAAGTCTTTCACAAGGTGGCGGAAATCTACTCGTCCATCCGCAGTAAAGTAAAAGATTACTTTATTTCGATCAAAGGTATACTCCACATCTACTAAATTCATCTCTAGTTGATGTTCTTTGATCTTTTCATTGCAGACCTTTTGAGCTTCTGCAGCAATTTCTTTATTCTCCAGAACCTCAACCTTGTCCTTCTCGTTCGCAACTCGAATTACTTTCTTTAACGGTAGGACAACATCTTCTTCATCCACTTTCTTATTGACGAGAACGACCTTACCAAATTCTACACCTCTAACGGTTTCCACAATGACATAATCTTCGTTTGTCACCGTGTATTCACCGGGGTCAAAATAATATATTTTACCCGCCTTTTTAAAGCGGACACCAATCACTTCAATCAAACCTATCACCTCTGTATATGAAGTGTTAACTGTTCCATAACAAGCTGTGGTTGAACATTTTGTTCAAGCTTGCGTTTTGCTGCCATAATCTTTTCTAAAACCTTTGTAGTTTGTGCGAGAGACCAATGCGTACTGGCAGCTTCTAATTTATCTATGTGAGGAGTATGTACAATTTTCTCCTTTACATCTAGATGAATATGCATGATATCTCTAAACCATATGAGGAGTAAATCCAACCCTTCTTGCAGGTTTTTCCTCTCTTTAAAATGTGGCATCCATAGAGTATGAATGAATACGGGTACATCTCCTGGATTTTGCCTTAACATTTCATTTAATTGTACCACTAATTTTCTCGTCTGTGCAAACTCTTCATTCTTACTCTTCTCTATCGCCTCTGTTATATTACTAGTTAACATGGCTAATAGTTTTGCAGAGGATTCCTGAACACCTTGATTTAAAAGTTCTTTTTCTATTCCCTTTTCAATTAACGGCTTAAAAGACATTACCTGGCAACGAGAACGAATCGTATCTAAAATCGCCTGGCTATTCTCTGTTAATAGGATCGCGACAGTGTCTCTACTTGGTTCTTCGAGGAACTTTAACAGTCGATTTGATGCATTGGTTGTCATTCTTTCTGCGTCTTTAATAATATATACTTTTCGATTGGATTCTACCCCTGAATAAGTGAATTCTTTTTGTAGATGAAGGATTTGGTCTTTTTTTATACTTGCTCCTTCTGGTTCGATTCGATGTAAGTCAGGATGGTTACCACTATCAATACGTTTACAATCACTGCATACTTGGCACGGGTTCATATCCTGACGTTGTTTACAGAATACCGTTTTGGCTAATAAGATAGCCATTTCTTGTTTCCCTGTCCCCTTACCACCTTGAAAAAGGTAAGCATGGGAAATTCGATTGTTTTGAATACTATTCGTTATTATCTTTGTTAAAATTGGTTGTTTCTCCAATATGTCGTCCCAAATCATATTTTCCATGCCTTCCTTATCTATTTAATAGAAAAGAAAGAGGATGGATTTGACGCTACCGCCCATCTACCCTCTTCTTTGCTCTGCTCTTTCATTATTTACTACGTATATAAGTTAATTAGAAGTCCTTTGATTTCCCCTATCATTGCTAATAGGTCGACAGAGCCCTTTTCTTGATCCATTACTGCTTCTGTTAGCTCCATCAATTTCTCGTCAATTTCTTCTACTATGACTAGCTTCCGTGTGTCTCCAGTAACCATGGAACCATGGAAATGTTTTAATTCCACTCCGTGGTCAACTGCTTCCTTGATAAACTTTTTCACTAGTCGTTTATAAACCGCTAAGTCTTTTAAGGATCGGTATCTCGTAATACGTTTTCCTTGATTCGTCAACTCACTCATCAATCGATGTAGCTCTGTCTGACTTAGTTGTGCGGCTTTACTCTGTACCATTTGGTCGAATTTTAAATTCCCTGATGGTCGATTTATATCTTCTTTTATATTAGCATCTATTGATGAACGAATTCGCTGTTCAATTTTCAACGTAACTCCATCCTTTTTTAAAAATGATGAAAGGCATCAACCGGCAGAACAAATACTGTTGCCCCGCCTACTTCAACATTAATTGGGCGCGGTATATAAGAGTCTGCATTTCCTCCCATTGGTGACACGGGTGAAACTAGTTGTTCTCGTTGGCTGCAATTATCCTTAATAATTTCTAGGGCTTGATTCACATATTTATCTTCGCAACCAATCATTAAGGTAGTATTTCCTTCTTTAAGAAAACCGCCAGTAGAAGATAGCTTTGTCGTTCGAAACTTACTCTCTCCAAGAGCGTCGACCAACCGGTTACTATCTTTGTCTTGAACAACTGCTAAAATTAGTTTCACTTATTCCGCCTCCTTCATTCATTGTTATACTTTTAATTATTATATGTTATCTATACCCCATTTGTTCTATTATATCAGAAGATACGTTCTACAGCCTTATGAATTGAAAAAAAATCTATTTTTATATAATAGATTCCATTCGTTCAACATTGGACTAAATAAGATGTTGGGACATAACTCCATTTTAAATCACCAAAGACGAACTATAAAATGCTGTTATATTAATT
This sequence comes from Gracilibacillus halotolerans, assembly GCF_014206945.1. Taxonomy (GTDB): domain Bacteria; phylum Bacillota; class Bacilli; order Bacillales; family Amphibacillaceae; genus Gracilibacillus; species Gracilibacillus halotolerans. The sequence continues at coordinate 6,814 of NZ_JACHON010000019.1, read as the reverse complement.
ACGTAGTCAAAACACGAGACTCCTGCAGGAAAAGCAACAGCCGAAAATCCATTACAAAAGTTTTTATATAACTTTTGTAATTAGTTGAGGCGTTGCCGAGGTATAGGAAACACTGTGCAAGTATTTTTTGCACAGATGTTAACTTATACCCTATGGGTGAAAGCGAAGTATTTTGACTAGGCGTTAGTATAACATTCGGATTTTGTATTATGAAATTTACTTCTGTCCCAGTTTCTCCTCCAGCTTATAGCCTAGCTAATATATCGTTTCTTACATCTAATAATACTTGCTCTTCGGTTTGATTCGCATTAATCTTTTTCACTCGTTGTGGGAACTTCTTTAGCACTTCCTTGTAACCCTCTCGAACCTGAATGTGGAAGTCTAACGCTTCTAAATCCAATCGATTGATTTCTCTATCTTTCGTTTGATTAATCCTCTGCAATCCTATCTCAGGGTCAACGTCCAAATAGAGAGTAAGTTCTGGCATAAAGTCCGCGATTGCAAATTGGTTGATCGACAAAATTTCATCCATACCTAACCCACGTGCATAGCCTTGATAAGCTAAACTGCTATCGATAAATCGATCACAGAGAACGATATCTCCTCTGTCTAGGGCAGGGATAACCTTCTCTACAAGGTGTTGACGCCTTGCAGCTGCATATAATAATGCCTCTGTTCGTGGATCCATTTCCGTATGCTCTGTATCTAAAATAATGTGACGAATCTTTTCTGCAATTGGGATACCACCTGGCTCCCGTGTTGTTGTTACTTGATAGTTATGTTCCCGGAGAAAGTTTGCTGTTCGTTCCAAAATAGTTGATTTTCCAGCACCTTCTCCTCCTTCAAACGTAATAAATATACCTGACAATTTAATTCCTCTTTTCCAATTATCTACGCCTACCATTTTCGAAAACATATAGTCCCTTTTCACGGCTAGTCGGTTGCAGTTTATGTCCTTCTTTCAGCAATTTGAGTACTTGTTCACGTTTCTTTTTAGTTATTTTTTCACCTTTCATTATGAGTGGGATACCTGGTGGATAAGGGATAATTGCTTCAGCAGCTATTTGTCCGATAGAATCTTCCCAGTCTATCCATACAGTCTTCCGTTTTTTCATCTCGTCATAAGATAATGCAAGTACCTCTTTTTCCTCATAAAATAGGAGAGGCTCCTCCATTATTTTATCACTATTTTTGCTATTATTTAATTCCTCATTTATATGAGTGATAGCTTGCTCTAATTGTTCTAGTGAAAAAGATGGTTGTAGTCCGAAAACAAACAATAGATGATTCTCTGTAACCAGCTCTGGGAAAATTTCGTTTTTTTCAAATGCTTGTTGTATTTGTTTTGTTGTTCTATTTGTCGCTTGCAACGTACATTTAAAAGGATCCCCGTCTTCGTGTGATTCAACGATCCAATAAGGGCTCTCCTTGAAGAGTTTTCGAGCCTGTTCTATAAATAAACGTGCTTCTTCTGCCATTTTGTCGCTGTAGGTTGCTAAGTAATATCGAGCTAAATCAAGACTGGCCAATAATAAATAGGAGGGGCTGCTTGATTGTACGATTTGTAAATATTGTGTTAGGCGAGTTAGATCTATTCTTTCCGTCCTTATATGTAAGTAAGCGGTCATCGTGAGCGCAGGAGTCATTTTATGTGCAGATTGAACGACAATGTCTGCGTCTAATTCAACGGCTGATTGGATGGGAATAGACGGTAATGAAAAATGGCATCCGTGCGCTTCATCTATTAACACAATCATATTGTACCGATGTGCCAAATCAATAATAGGAGTTAAGTCGATTATCTCCCCAAAATAATCCGGATATGTAAGCAGAATGGCCTTGGCATCTTGGTTATGGACTATTGTGTCTTTTATCGTTTCTTCCAGTGGATATGTATATCGCTTTTTCTCCGCGTTCCAGTTAGGAGTGAGAAAAATAGGTAGTGCACCAGCTAGCTCAATTCCATGCATGATCGACTTATGACAATTTCTTTGAACAATGATTTTTTCTCCTGCTCCTACAGTTGCTAAAATCATTGCTAAATTACCACTTGTACTTCCATTTACTAAAAAAAAAGTCTTAGCCGTGTCAAACCATTCTGATGCAAGCTTTTCCGCCTCCATAATAATGCCTTCAGGAGCATGTAAATCATCCATACCGGTTATTTCTGTCATATCTAACGGTAAAACAGACTGAAACAGCTCTATGCCTTTTTCAGGAAAAAGCTGCCCATTTTTATGACCTGGAACATGGAGCGATACCGTTTCTCTTCTAGCAAATGAAAGTAGGGCATCATATAAAGGGGTAGACAATTGCATGTTCATTGAATCAAACCTTTCTAGCATAGCATCTTATGTAAACGATAATTGTAAGATACAACGTATCATTTATCAATAATTTCTATGAAATAAGGAGATAGTAGAAACTCACAACTCTATGAAGGCATAAAAAAAGGAACCATTCTCATGATTCCATTATATCGTATATGTTTGATTAATACCTTTTAGCTTCTCTACAAATAGCTGATATTCTTTATTATCTACGTCCGTCGTAACAATCTTTTTCTCGCATGCTTCACAAATGTACATGTGGTAAATAAAGATTCCATTATCTTTTTCCTCATCACAAATGCCACATTTTTTTAGATTCATACGCCACACCTCCATTAAGAAGTATGGCCAATCTATGAAAATATATTCATCTTTTTGCTAGATTTTTATGACAAAAATCTACTTTTTTCACGTGAAACAGTCCTATTAATTCTTATGTTCACCTTTTACTTTTTCTCCAGTAAACCAAATATAAGGTGGTGGTGTTTGATTCACCACATAATCTCCTACAATACGTTCTTTATAGATAAGCGGATTATGAGAAGCTACTGTTCTTGCATTCCTCCAATGTCGATCTAAGCGTTTATCAATCGATGTTGCAGAAGCTCCTAATGCATCAAATATAAGAGTAGCTGCCTCAGGTGCTAATCTCGAAATAATCGCCTGAGCCGCCGAAATCTCAATTTCTGCTTGATCGTTTACGTCCTGTTCCTTTTCAGCGTTTCCTTGGAATCTAGCTTCTCCAGCAGCTTGAATGCTTTTGGCTGCTTTTTCAGTAATAGCACCAACGGCATAAGCAAGACTATGCACTCTACCAACTACTTGTAAAACTTGTGCATCTTCCTTTGAAGAAGTAGCAGTCGAATGACTATAATTCCTTGTCCGATTCGCCACTTCTCTTGCTACATCATGTAGGGCAGCTCTAGCTATTCCTGATAGCGTTGCTAAATGAACTAATTGAAAGTAACCAGCTAAAAATTTTGCTTCAAAGCTTTTATCTAAAACTTTTCCTTGCTCAAGCGGTGTATTGGAAAAATGTGTTGTACCAGTTCCAGTAAGGATTTGCCCAAACCCATTCCAATCGTCTATCACTTCTACTCCTTCTCCGTTCTTGTCTACGACAGCAAATACATGGTTATCCTCTTCATCTGCAGCAAGTACTAAAATCCAATCCGCATAAATGGTACCTGTCGAATAATATTTCGTACCGAATAAACGAAAACCATCTTTTGTCTTCTTTACTCGTGTTTCGAAGCCGCCAACTTTAGCTGCACCTGTTTCTGTCCACGCGTTACCGACAATATCACCATTTGCAATGCGTTGAAGCCAAACGTCTCTAACTGGGCTCGGATCAGCATGTAACACCATTTCCGTAAAGGCGAAATGGGCACGTAAGGCTTGTGTCACATTAGAATCAGCTGCCGCCAACTCAGTTAGTAATTCAGCTAAATCTACATTCGATGCACCTAATCCACCCTTCTCAACTGGTAAGCGAACAGCTCCAAACTTCTCTTTCTTCAACCAGCTAATCACTTCAAATAAAAGCTCACGGTTATTCTCACGTTCTTCTGTTTTTTCTCTAATTTGCTGAAATATAGGTCGGAAGCGAAATGCAATCTTTTCATATTGTTCTGTCGGTGGTACTCCCCACGTTTTCGTATTGTTACTAGTAATAGTTGTCATAATTAAATCTTCTCCTTTTTTATAATGATTTTTGTAAAGAACGATGATATTGCTTACCTGGGTGACTTAACGGTAATTGACTAGAACCAGTTAAGTTACCCCTTAAAGTTTCTTCTTGATACTCTTTCTGGACGAGGCCACGTTCCTGTAACACTGGTATAACTAGGTCTACGAAGTCTTCAAAAGTTCCAGGTGTAATTGCATAAGCAATATTAAACCCATCTACACCTGTATCTTCAATCCATTCCTCCATTATATCCGCCACTCTTTCTGGGGATCCGACCGCTACAGGACCTATCCCTCCAACACCTACGAATTCGGCAACTTCTTTAACAGTCCATTTCTTATCAGGATCAATTTTTGTGAAAATCTCCACCGCGGAATGAATCGCTTCATTTTTTATATAGCGTAGTTCTTCATCTGGTTCATAACTAGATAAATCTATCCCAGTCCATCCTCCCAATAAAGCTAGACCACCTTCATAGCTTGAATAGCTTTTGTACTCCTCGTATTTAGCCTCTGCCTCTTCCTGTGTTGTTGCGACAATCGGAGTAAAAAGACTAAATACTTTAATTTCGTTTTCATCTCGACCGACCTTTTTAGTTTCCTCTCTCAGTTGCTTTACATATTTCTCGGCAATTCGCTTTGTTGGTGAAGAAATAAATACGCATTCCGCATGTTTAGCTGCAAAATTTCTCCCTCGTTTCGAAGCGCCTGCTTGATAGATAACAGGCGTTCTCTGTGGAGAGGGTTCCGTTAAATGCGGACCTATTACGTTAAAATACTCACCTTTGTGGTCGATATTGTGCACCTTGGTTGGATCTGTATAAAGGCGGTTTTTCTTATCTAGAGTAACAGCATCATCCTCCCAGCTTCCTTCCCAAAGCTTATAACAAACATCTAAGAATTCCTCTGCTATTTCGTATCGTGTGTCATGACTAATTTGTTTATCAAGTCCTAAATTGATAGCTGCACTGTTGAGATAGGAAGTGACGATGTTCCAACCAACTCGACCTTTTGTTAAATGATCCAACGTGGACATGCTTCTTGCAAATGCATATGGTTGGTCATAGGATGTGCTGACTGTAACACCAAACCCTAAATGTTTTGTAACTTGAGCCATTAATGGAACAACCAACATAGGATCGTTAACTGGAACCTGTGCCCCTTGTTTTACAGCTGCGTCTCTTGAATCTTCATAGACATCATAAATTCCTAATACATCTGCTAAAAATATTGCGTCGAATCTCCCCCTTTCTAATATTTTTGCAAGTTCTATCCAATATTCACTATCCTTATAGCGATGAGACTGGTCCTCTGGATGTGACCATAAACCAGGAGATTGATGACCGGCACAATTCATATCAAATGCATTCAAGTAAATACGCTTTTTGCTCATCGGGGTTCACCTTCTTCTTTCTTAATATACGTTTTCTTTTAGAGTGACCGTTAATTCGTAAATTGCCTTTTTTAGTCGTTGATCTAAGTCGATATCTTCGATTACTTGAGTCGTAGATGCCTTATTTACACATTTATCTAGAATGAACACCCCCTGTAGACTTTGCCCTTTTAATGCTGAAATTAATGGTTTTAAAGAATAGTCAATTGCAAGGCAATGAGTGATAGTTCCCCCCGTCATTACTGGTAAAACAGGCTTTCCTTTAAGAATGTCTTGAGGCAAAATATCAAGCACTGCTTTTAAAACGCCAGAATAAGCAGATTTATATACAGGTGAACCGATAACAACAGCTTGTGCTTTCGCTATCTGTTTACCAATCTCTTGAATTTCTAGACTATCAAAACGTCCTTGAACGATATCCTCTGCATTTACATCCCTCACAGATAAATGGGAAATATGAATGCCCTCTTTCTCTAATAAATTACCAATATAACGTAATACCGCTTCTGTTCTAGACTCTTCTGATGGGCTTCCTGATAATAAAATAATGTCTGTCATTTTATATTTCTCCTCTCTAAGTTTTAAATATAGAAAAAAGGCATCCCTACTATCAGTCTCCAAACAGGAGAACTTGATAATAAAGATGCCTTTAGTCGTCTAATCGGCATGCTATGTTTTTTTTACCTCTGCTTTCTTATTTAAAGAAAATCGCTTCTTTTCTGTTTTATCAATTTGAGTAATCTCATCATTGTGTACAGTTATTACTAAACTACCATAATCCATTTCTCTTAACGATTGTAATATATGACTTACTTTCTTTTCATCTAAATACGCCATGTAATCTTCGCCACCCTTCTATGATTGTTCAGGAATTATTGGCGGGGGCCGGACTGTTACTAGCTCGAGTATACCTCGTCACATAGAAGATAATAAAAAAAGACCCCCTTCTGATAAGAAGAGAGTCTTTGGTTTGAATTTATACATACCACTCTTCTTATCTTCCAAGCATTACGCTTGCTGGATTTGGCACAGTACATATAGTCTGTTGCCGAGGCTTCCTGGGGCCAGATCCCTCCACCTCTCTTGATAAGAATTGCTATTCAATTTTTTGGTTATTTTCAAGTATACAGACGCTTTTCAGTGTTGTCAACAACATTTTTAGAAAAAATGGAAATAATTGTGGAGTTCGCAAAAAAACGAATGATATTGTTTTTACTTTTGTCCATTTAGTATATGCACAATAAATGGAATCATGACAATTTTTAAATACCTGGAAAACAAAAAAACTAAGCTAGTGAAAACTTAGTTTTTTTCAGTTGCCTGGCGACGTCCTACTCTCGCAGGGGTAAAACCCCAACTACCATGGGCGCTGAAGAGCTTAACTTCTGTGTTCGGTATGGGA
>NZ_JACHON010000018.1 GCF_014206945.1 Gracilibacillus halotolerans | reverse complement strand
TAAAGGTTCTCTATCGGAAGTGGAAACCAAGCGTAGCGCGGTAGAATTTCCAGTTAAGTGTACAAAAAGAGAAAGCTCTATCTATTGAGGGTTTAGCGTCCTTGAGAAATACTTGACACAAACAAACAAAAAATGCTGGTTTTCGTTCCGCGGAAATTATGGTACTATATAAAGATTGTAATGAAAGTGAAGGAGGGGACAACATGATATATTTAGATAATAGTGCAACAACAAAGCCTAGAAAATCCGTAGTAGAAAGCTTCCATCAAGCTGCTTTACATTATTTTGGCAACCCTTCTTCTATTCATGGATTAGGTCAAGATGGAGAAAGATTGCTTAGAAAATCACGTCAACAAGCAGCGTCCATTCTACAAGTGGATGAGGATGAAATCATTTTTACATCAGGTGGAACAGAGGGGAACAATATGGCAATTAAAGGAACTGCCCTCGCCCATCAAAATAGAGGTAAACATATTATTACGACGGAGATAGAGCATCCTTCCGTTTTAGAAGCTTGCAAGTCATTAGAAATGCTTGGATTTGAAGTTACCTATTTACCCGTTAATGAAGAAGGTAGAGTATCTATCGATCGTTTAAAGGATAGTGTTCGTCACGACACGATACTTGTGTCTATTATGCATGTGAATAATGAAATAGGAACGATTCAGCCTATCCGTGAAATCGGACAAATTCTAAAGGATTATCCGAAAATTTTCTATCATGTAGATTTTGTTCAAGGATTCGGTAAAGTTCCTCTGTCCTTAAAAGAGTCTAAAGTAGATATGGCAACTATTTCAGGACATAAAATTCACGGTTTAAAGGGGACTGGTATTTTATATATAAGAAATGGTGTGAAAATATTCACATTAAATCACGGTGGTGGCCAAGAAAGAGGAGTTCGTTCTGGGACAGAGAATGTTCCTGGAATTGTTTCTTTAGTGAAAGCAATGCGACTTCAAGCAGAAGTACAAAATGAGAAAAGCAACCATTTACATGAATTAAAGCAATTTTTAACCCGAGAATTGAACAAAATAGAAGATGTGCGTATTAATACACCAGCAGAAAAATCTGCTCCACATATTGTGAATTTTTCTGTGCCAGGATTAAAACCAGAAGTTGTTATCCATGCATTAGAAGAGAATGAAATTTTTATTTCGACGAAGTCTGCATGTTCTTCTAAAAGTACGGACGAAAGTTTAGTGCTAGCAGCTTGTGGGAGAGAAAAAGAGATTACCACTTCTGGTCTACGTATTAGTATGTCTTATGATAATACAATAGAGGAATTAGAAGTTTTTCTAAACAAATTAAAAGAAGTACTACAAAAACTCTATGAAGTAATGAGGTAGATAAGAATGCAGTATGATCATATCGTCGTCCGTTATGGCGAGTTATCATTAAAAGGTAGAAATCGCAAAATTTTTACACATCAATTAGAAACGAATGTGAGAAAAGCTCTTCATTCGTATCCGAGTGTACGTATTGAAACACAATGGGATAGAATGTACATTAGACTGAACGGTGAAAATGGTGATAAAATATTAGACCGTTGTTCGTCAATTTTTGGTATACAAAATATGAGTTTGGCATTTAAAGTTAAAAATGAGATAGAGGAAATTAAGAAAGAGGCACTTCGCATTCTAACGGAAACAGAAGGAGTACGAACGTTCAAAATCACTACGAAACGATCTAATAAAAATTTTCCAATCGGGTCACAAGAAATAAATCACGTATTAGGCTCTCATTTACTAGTTAATACAGAAGATATTACAGTGGATGTGCATAACCCTGATTTAGAAATTACGGTAGATGTTCGATCTGATGCTACTTATTTGACGTCTAACAAAGTGGAAGGACCTGGTGGACTTCCAGTAGGTTCTTCTGGAAAAGCACTTTTACTTCTATCTGGTGGTATTGATAGTCCAGTGGCTGGCTATTTAACGATGAAACGAGGACTTGCACTCGAAGCAATTCATTTTCACTCACCTCCGTATACGAGTGAGCGTGCAAAAGAGAAAGTGTTGGATTTAGCACAAGAATTAGCCTATTATGGTCACTCTGTAAAGGTTCATATTATACCTTTTACGGCATTACAGCAGACTATCCATCGTGAAGTTCCAAATGGATATTCGATGACGATTATGCGTAGAATGATGATGCGTATTAGTGAACAAGTTGCAAAAAAACGCGGTATTTTATCATTAGTAACAGGAGAAAGTCTTGGACAGGTTGCAAGTCAAACAATGGAAAGTATGTTTGCGATTAATGCAGTAACAAACTATCCAGTCATACGACCACTAGTTACAATGAATAAAGAAGAAATCATCGATATATCAAAAGAAATAAACACCTATCCAATTTCTATAAGACCATATGAAGATTGTTGTACGGTATTTGTACCAAAATCTCCGAAAACAAAACCAAGACTTGAAAAAGTTGAAGAATTTGAGAAGGCAATCGAGACAGAAAAAGAGTTAGCCAACATTCTAGACAACATAGAAACCATTGAAATAAAAACTGAGCAAAAGCAACAAGAATGGGATGACTTGTTTTAATAACTCCAACAGTAAGATGTTGAGCAGATTAACAACAACTACCAATTAAATAAATGAATGAATTTACCTCATCTCGTGCATCATAGAAATGTACTCAAGAGGAGGTGAAACATCATGGCAAGCAACAACAACTCAAACCAATTACTAGTTCCTGGTGTAGAGCAAGCACTTAACCAAATGAAAACTGAGATTGCATCTGAATTTGGTGTAAACCTTGGTGCTGATACTACATCACGTGCTAACGGGTCAGTAGGTGGAGAGATTACTAAACGCCTTGTTCAAATGGCTCAACAGCAATTAAATGGTACACAACAATAATTAAATATTAAAAAATAATAGGTAACAAACAGCAAAAGGGATAGTGCAAAGACGCACTATCCTTTTTGTTGTATAAAGGTAGATTAAAAAAGGTGATATTCTTACCATGCAATGAAAGAATATCACCACCTAATCAAATTTCCTGTGTTAGCTTAGTTCTAGCTAAGTTTTTTTATAAGAAAGTCCTTTGTACACGATGCCAGAAAGAGTTGTTTTTCAATTTAACAGTCTTCACGATTTTATCACTGAGTTTAATATCAATCGTACGTATATTTTGTATGGAATACGCTTCATTATCTAAACCAATAATCGGATAATCATTTCCGTCTTGAACAATCTCTAAACGAAGTGAACGATTTTCATTTAGTATAAAGGAGGATCCGAGTGTTCTATATCGATTATTGTTTAAAGAAGCCAATTCAGAAACTTGGAAACAAGGAATTTTCGGGTCGATAACAGCGCCATTTGTAGATTTGTTATAGCCAGTACTTCCTGTAGGTGTAGAAACAATCAATCCATCACCACGGAAGGTCTCAAAGTACTCATCATCAATATAGAGATCCATTACAATTGATTTAATAATGGAGGAGCGGATGGTAGCTTCATTTAGACATTGAAGATCAGATTGACCATTAATGCTAACGTCAATTGTAGGGAATTTTCTTACTTCAATTTCATCCCGATTCATTGCGTTTAACATGCCTTGGATATCATCTAACTCGAAGTCACAATATAGACCATCTTCATTGCTACGCTTAATTCCCACATAAAGAGCGTCTTGTTTGAATTCGGTTTTTCTTAGCGCTTGCAAAAATTCACTATCTCCGCCAATGCTTGCGATAATATTGGCTTCATCAGGCGTTGTTACTACTTTATAGCCATATTGTTCAACCTCTTCTTGTAAAGCAGTAAATTTAGACTCGGTACCTTTCTCTTTTTTGTAATAGAAAAAGATAGTATTTCTGTGCTTTGACATAACATGTGCCTCCAGTCTTTCGAGAATTTCTTCTATCATATCACTTTTTTTTTGTGAAACCCAATTATTAAGAATCGATGATTAAGTTGTTCCAATACAGTAAATACTATCCAATAGGTGGTGGTTACATGATTTTTTGGATTATCGGTATCCTATTGTTAATTATAGTTATAATTATTATTTTTATCGCATTCTCAACCGTTTATATGACGATCAACTTACATATAGATGATGAAAGTGCCTATTTTAACGTACGAGCATCTGTCTATTTTTTTACAATATATAAGAAAACCATTCAACTAGATGAATTAAGCCTGCCTAAAAGTGAGGGAAAACGCAAAGAGGAATTACGTCCTTTATTGAAGCGTTTACGACAGGAAATACAATTGGAATGGATAGAAGGGGATATTGTAGTAGGAACAGATGACGTAGTACTGAATGCTATGATTTATCCGTTTTTAACGACAATAAAAGAATGGCTAAACCAAGAAAAGAACTGGCAATTGAATGTTGCAGCGGATTTTGCAGGCAACGACTGGTATGTAAAAGGTTCTTGTATGATATCGATAAAACTTGTTAAAACTATAAAAGCATGGAAGCTTAGAAAGGAGTACGTTTAATGTCTGATGAAAACAAACACCCATTAGAAGGTTTTATGTCGTTAACGATGGAAAATTTAAAGCAAATGATCGAAGTGGACACTGTTATAGGAAAGCCGATTGACTCTCCGGATGGGAGTGTTATCATCCCACTTTCTAAGGTGAAATTCGGTTTCGCTGCAGGAGGTAGTGAATTCACTGGAGGCAGTGAAAAGAGTGGTGGAGGCGGTGAAGGAAACAGTAGTGAGGAAGAGTCAATCATCCCATTTGGTGGGGGGAGTGGTGGCGGTGTGTCGATTACTCCTTCAGCATTTTTAATTGCAAAGAAAGATGGGGTGGAGTTGCTCTCATTTAACGAATCGAATAGCGCTTATGATAAACTTTTGGAAAAAGCACCGCAACTAGCGGAGCAAATTACCGAATGGATGAAAGATAAGAGAGAACTGAAAAAAGAAGAAGAGAAAAAATAAAGTGTATCTGCACAAATGCATTCAAGTAGACGAAAACACCTGCTGCCATCATAATAGATTAACAGCAGGTGTTTTTGTTTGGACATAATTAAATGGAAGAATCGCACACCATTTTTACACTACCTTTTTAATGTTTTAGGTGAAATGTTAGTATGAAATAGAGGATTTGTTATAGAGAAAACAAGATTTTTTAGAGCGGGAGGAAACATAATGACATTTGAAGTAGAAAAAGCATTTTATACATTGGACAAACTAATTGAAACCTACATGGAAGCTAATAACGAACCATATTTAGATAGCCTTTCTATCGTCATGCAATCACTTCAGAAGGGTGAGGTCCCAAATGGAGTGAATTCACAATCTTTTAATCAGCTTTACGAAACAGTAAATCAAGAAGGCACGGACGGTGAATCAGTACGAAAAACTATTCAATTGGCACTAATAAAAGGGATGAAGGGCTCAACACAGCATCAACATGTGATAACACCTGATTCGGTTGCCATGTTTATGGGGTATTTTATTCAAAAATTAATGAAGGACGAGCAAGCTTTTCGTATTTTTGATCCAGCTAGTGGAGCGGCAAACTTACTTACAACGGTTATGAATCAAGTTAAAGCAGAAATCCAAGGATATGGTAGTGAAATTGATCCTACATTGCTACAAATAGCAGTGGCAAGTGCTAATCTACAACAATTAAATATTGAATTCTTTCACCAAGATAGCTTGCAAAAATTATTATTAGATCCTGTAGATGTAGTAGTTGCTGATTTGCCTGTAGGATACTATCCAGATGACATGAATGCATCAACGTATAAACTGCAAGCTAAAGAGGGACACTCGTATGCCCATCATTTATTCATAGAGCAAGGAATGAATTACACCAAAACTGGAGGGTATTTATTATTTTTAGTACCTAATTTCCTTTTTACAAGTGATCAAAGTGAACAGCTACAAGAATACTTAAGAGAAAATGCTCATATTATTGGATTTCTTCAACTGCCATTATCAATGTTTAAATCAGAACAACATGGGAAAAGTATCTTTATTATTCAGAAAAAAGGTAAAGGTACGAAACCTCCAAAAGAAACATTAATGGCTGCACTGCCTTCCTTAAAAGATCCGAACAAGACATCCGCGATTTTGCGCCAAATTGATTCGTGGTTCCAAAAAGAAATGGGTTAAAGTTATCAGAAAATAAAGATTTTTCAAAGGAAACGTTATCATTAGACCTTTCTGTTGCAAATAAGATTAGACGGTGGTTAAAATGGATATGAAGCCAGAGGAAATAACAATAAAATTGATCATACAGTCAGCGATAAGAAGAAAGGATTGAAAGCATGCAAAGAATATTGGCAATAAATGCCGGAAGTTCTTCCTTGAAGTTTCAATTAATCGAGATGCCGAATGAGGTAGAGGTAGCGAAAGGTCTAATTGAGAGAATAGGAATCGAAAATTCTGTATTTACGATAGAATTTAATGATAATAAAGAAACAATGACAACAGATATACCGAACCATGGAGTTGCGGTAAAACTGTTACTCGAACAGTTAACATCTGTAGGTGTAATCCAAAGCCTAGATGAAATTGATGGAATTGGACATCGTGTTGTCCATGGTGGAGAGAAATTTAATGATTCTGTCTTAATTACAGATAAAGTAATTGAGGAAATTGAAGAAGTATCCGAATTAGCGCCACTTCACAATCCAGCTAACTTAACGGGTATTCGCGCATTTAAAGAAGTATTACCAAATGTTCCTGCAGTAGCTGTATTTGACACTGCTTTTCACCAGACCATGGCAAAGCAATCTTACTTATATAGTCTTCCATACGAATATTACGAAAAGTACGGAATTCGTAAATATGGTTTCCACGGAACATCTCACAAGTATGTTTCGGAACGAGCAGCTGAATTAATGGGATTACCATTAGATCGACTGAGACTCATTTCATGTCACTTAGGTAATGGTGCAAGTATTGCTGCAATCGAAAACGGAAAGTCTATTGATACATCAATGGGATTCACTCCGTTGGCGGGTGTAACAATGGGGACAAGATCTGGTAATATTGATCCTGCACTGATCCCTTACATTATGGAGAAGACTGGTAAAACAGCTCACGAAGTTATGAATGTCTTGAATAAGCAAAGTGGAATGCTTGCACTTTCTGGATTCTCAAGTGATTTACGAGATATTCAAGAACGTGCAGATGAAGGTGACGAACGTGCAAAATTAGCACTAGGCGTGTTTGCAGATCGTATTCACAAATACATTGGTTCATATGCAGCTAGAATGCATGGAGTAGATGCAATTATCTTTACTGCAGGTGTAGGTGAAAATAGTATAACAATTAGAGAACGAGTTCTTAAAGGTCTTGAATTTATGGGTGTTTATTGGGATCCATCTCTCAATAATGTGCGTGGAAAAGAAGCATTTATTAACTATCCACATTCACCTGTTAAAGTCATTATTATTCCTACAAATGAAGAAGTAATGATTGCAAGAGACACACTTCGCTTAATTTAAAAATAACAAATAAGAAATCCGAACGACCATGGAGGAAGTGGAAACAGTTCCTATTGGTCATTCGGATTTTTCTTTTTTTGCTGAATAAAGAATGTCCTTATTTATCCTAACTTTTAACTTCTAACTACTAACACATCACAGGAAGCATGGCGTGTTATGCTTTCGGATACGCTGCCGATTAAGAATCGTTCTACAGTATTCATTCCGGTAGCACCACAAATAATTAAATCTACTTCAAATTTATTTGCTATGTCTTTGGGGATTTTCACTTTTGGAGAGCCTATTTCTACGTGTGTCGTTATTTCAGTAATACCTTTTTTTTCTGCGCGATTTTTATAGTCATCTAAAAGGGATTGTGCATAATTTTCTGATCTCTTTGCTAAAGTTTGATCGTATACTTCTGGTGCGACCGTCGTAATCGTTCGGGTATCGATTATGTGAACAAGATATAATTCTGCATCATTTCGATGCACGATATCAATTGCTTTTTTAAAGGCTAGTTCTGAAGCATCAGATCCATCGACTGCAACTAAAATTTTATCATATTCAAAAGACATTTCGATCGCTCCCTTCTATTCTTCATCTATATTATATCACGTACACGTTTACATGTGTTGCAATATATATAGTTCATTCCACATTTTTAATCTAAAAAAACATAAATATAGTAATTTGATGTAATTGTTCGCACATGAATAGAAAAGTCTCAAGATTTCCTGTAACATAAAATAATAAATAAATTTCTAAAAAAAACGAAACTTTTTAATAAAAGTAACCGTAAATGATACTAACACCCGATTGAAAGAGAAGAGGTGCACCTAAGTGGGTTTGATATCAAAGCTTTTTTCTAAAGAAAAAAAGACAAAAGAGGTGAAGGCTAGAGATCCATTTACCATACAAGTTGGCGATATTGTCGAATATGACCTAGAAGACTATGAGACAGTTGGTAAAATAGCTTATCGACAAGGTAAGTATGAATGGTTCAGTTATCAGCTTACAGGAGCCAATAAATCGATTTGGCTTTCAGCTTCAATGGATGATGAAGTAGAGCTAGGGATTTATAAACCAATAAAATTACCTCGCGCTAGAGATATTCCGAATGAACTCACATATGAAAATGAGACATATTACTTTATAGAGAAGGGTGAAGCTCTAGTAACTGGTGAGGGTAGAAGTGAAAATCTTACAGGTCAAACCGTTACTTATGCTGAATATGCTAAGGAAGATGATAGTTCGTTTCTTAGTATAGAAATCTGGGGTAGTGAGGTAGAAGTGAGTATTGGCTATCCAATAAAGCCATTTGAAATAAAAATAATTGCAGGTTCTAACTAAGGAGGAATTTAAATGTTTCAATTTTTTAAACGAGTAAAAACAGTAGTAAGCTCTGAGTTGAATTCGATGCTAGACAAAGCGGAAGATCCAGTAAAAATGTTAGATCATTTTATGCGAGATATGGCAGAAGATATTCGAGAAGCCGAAACAGCTGTAGCAAAACAAATAGCGAATGAGAAAATGCTTAAGCGTAAGTATGATGATGCTGAAGCGTTAGTACAAAAACGTCAACAGCAAGCTGAGCAAGCCATTGAAGCTGGAAATGAAGACTTAGCACGTCGAGCATTAGAGGACAAAAAAGACCATGAAGCAAATGCAGTAAGTCTAAAAGAATCTTGGGAACGTACGAAATCAGACGCTGATGCATTACGTGAGAAGCTAGATGAAATGAAAAAGGAATATCAGCAGATGCAGTTGAAGAAGGATTCATTAAAAGCACGTGCCGAATCTGCAAAAGCACGAACTAAAATGAATCGTTCCTTATCATCCATTGATAATAACCAGTCGAAACGTGGTTTTGAACGAATGGAAGAAAAGGTTCTTCGTTTTGAAGCAGAAGCAGATACATCCGAGGATATCTCTCAAGCATCAAAAACACTTGATGATGAATTTAAAGACTTAGAAAAGAGCAGTGTTGATAGTGAATTGGAAGAATTAAAGAAAAAACTAGGTAAATAACCCGACACCACCATGGAAAGAACCGTCATTACGTACGGTTCTTTCCGACTTTATCATGCATAAAATTAAAAGAAACCCAAAACTACATTGGAATATTAGCGTAATGCATTATATTATAAATAATGGTTGATTATTTAGTAAGGAGGTGGAAGGTATTGCAACGATATGTTTTAGGGGGAATCGTATTCTTATCACTAGTTTTATTAGCAAGTTGCAGTAATTCCTCTTATACAGAATTCTCTTCCTATAACGATAATGATTCGATTAAAGACCAGTTAATTGGTGAACCATCGAGGGAAGAAATAGTAAACCAATTAGAGAATAATACAGCTCCGACTTTAGAAGGAATAATTGGTAATTCATTTACATTTATCGAAAGTGTCTCTGGGGAACAATCTGTTTCTAATGTCTATGCTACTTCTGAACTTGACGTACAGGAGTTGGCGGAATTACTAGTTCATACTACAAACCCTGAAGAAGTCAGTGATTACATAGATCAACAACAAATTCTCATTTATCCCGATCACTTTGTATTTATTAAAGATAGTGAAGTGGACGCGGATGTAACGATTATTGAGGTTGCGACGGATGAGTTTGTTCGTAATAATTACTCTCCGAATTTCTTATCTACCTACTTTACAATACGATTGATCGACTCTATGCTTGGCGCAGATGATTGGTCTAGAAATAGGAGTAGATATTGCCGGACGAATGATTGTTATGGAGGTTATACAACTAATAGAAGTGGAACGACAAAGCAACGTGGTATGGGGTCCTTCCGAGGCGGTGGCCCAAGTGCGGGGAAATAAACAAATTAGAATGGAGGAATAGATATGGAACCATTTATTTTAACGTTTCTTTACTTTATCGTAGCAGTTGTAACAGTTTTAATAGGATTGCTTATATTCGAATGGATGACACGTCAATATAAGGATTGGGAAGAAATTAAGCAAGGAAATCAAGCAGTAGCCCTTTCAATAACTGGCAAAATTATCGGTATCTGTATTATCTTAGTATTTGCAATATATCATAGTATAGAAATCATCGAGACAATTATATGGGGTGCGTTTGGTGTTTTCCTACAGTTGATAGCCTATTTATTATTCGAAGCTTTCACGCGTAAATTTTCTGTGGAAGAGCAATTGAAAGATAATAATATCGCTGTCGGTATTATTTCACTAGGAGTTTCAATTGGATTAGCATTTGTAATCGGTGCATCTATTACATAAGGATAAGTTGTAAACTTTAGAAAGTGGTCATTTTATGGACGTAAAACAGACAAAACAAAGTAATTTTATTTATTGGGCATCGGGTATCGTTTCGATTTGTGGCATTGTATTTGAAGTGTTATTTGGTGCCATCGGTTCTTATATACTAGGAGACGGCGTCAAACAGTATACATTAACGATTTCACTTTTCTTAACGGGAATGGGGATTGGTGCAAGTTTAAGTGAGAAAGTTACTGGAAATTTGGTGCTATCTTTTATTTATATTGAATATTTAGTGGCCTTAATTGGTGGCTTTTCGAGCTTAACTATGTTTACCCTGACAGCATTTGGTGCCAATGGTATTGATGCACTATTCCTTTACACAATCACACTAGTAATTGGAGCATTAACAGGGGTAGAACTCCCGATTTTAATAAGAAAAGCAAATGAAATAGGAGTCACGCTTGAGCGTTCTACAGCTCGTGTACTATTTTCTGACTATGCTGGTGGCTTAATAGGAGGTTTACTATTTGTTTTCTTTCTAAGACCACAGCTAGGAATGATACAATCTGCTTTCTTTGTTGGTTGTATTAATTTAATTGTTGCACTCGTCATACTTTTCCTATTCCGAAAAGAAATTAAGAGAGTCATGTTACATACTGTGATAGGAACTGTCATAGCGATACTATTGCTATTAGGTTTATTGTTCGGTCAGCCACTTACATCCAAACTAGAGCAAAAGATGTATAGTGATCCAATTATATATATGGAAGAAAGCACGTATCAAAAAATAGTATTAACTCGCCAAGGGGAAGATATCCGATTCTATTTAGATGGTGGATTACAATTTAGCTCAATCGATGAGCATCGATATCATGAGGTATTAGTTCATCCTGTTATGTCTATAACTGAAAAGAGCAATATTTTAGTGCTTGGTGGAGGGGATGGATTAGCGGTAAGAGAAATTCTGAAGTATGACGATGTTGAGCATATTACGGTAGTAGATTTAGACCCGGCTGTAGTTGATTTAGCTATCGGACACCCTTTTTTAAAAGAATTAAATAAGCAGGCCTTTCAACATGAAAAGGTCACTGTGGTTCATGACGATGCATTTGAATTTTTAAAATCTGGTTCAGATCTTTATGATGTAATCATTGTTGATTTACCAGATCCGAATAACGAAAGTATTAATAAATTATATACGAAAGAGTTCTACTCGCTAGTGCGCAATCACCTACAACCTTGGGGAGCAGCTATGATACAAGCGACTAGTCCTGTTTTTGCTGTGGAAGTTTATTGGACAATCCATCATACAATTGAATCGACAGGCTTGTTTACGATACCTCTTCATGTGGATGTGCCAAGCTTTGGTAACTGGGGATTTGTATTAGCAAGTAGAAAGGAAGTTGAAGTCGCTGAGCTATTTATCGAAGAGAAAGTGCAAACGAAATATATTACGAATGATTTAATAGAGAGTCTCACAACATTTGGAAAAGATGAGGATGCCAATATTGTTGATCGTAATGGGGAAAAGAAAGAACTAGAGATTAATACGTTAATAAACCCTATTCTTCTTCCGATTTATGAGGATTCTTGGAAATATTATTAAAAATATGTTTATGCGTAAACAATTAGGGTAAATGGTTTGGTAGAGTATACACCATCAATATACAATTCAAATCATAAAATGGATAAGGAGTGTTAGGATTTGCAGGTATCGTTTCATGGCCAATCATGTGTAAAAATTAAAACGAAACGGCATACTATTTTAATTGATCCATTTATTACGGGAAATGGATTAAGCGACTTAAAAGCTGGTGAGGAAAATCCAGACGTTATTTTACTCACTCATGGACATAACGATCATGTTGGAGATACGGTTTCAATAGCCAAGAGAACAAACTGTTTAGTAGTAGCTCCAAATGAATTGGCTGTTTATTTAGGTTCAAAAGGATTAAACACCCATCCGATGCACATTGGCGGTAGCTATACATTTGATTTTGGTAAAGTAAAACTTACACCAGCATTTCACGGATCCATGTTTGAAGATGAGGATGGTACTAAAGTTTACGGTGGTATGCCAGCAGGTATCTTGTTTATGGCAGAAGGGAAGACAATCTATCATGCGGGGGATACGGCTTTATTCTCTGATATGAAGTTAATTGGTGAGTTTCATGAAGTGGATGTGGCATTTTTACCGATAGGAGACAATTTCACTATGGGACCTGAAGATGCTTTAATAGCGGCTGAATGGGTAAACGCCAAGAAAGTTGTACCTGTTCATTACAATACGTTTCCACTTATTGAACAAGATGGAGAGGCGTTTGCTAAAAAAATAAAGACTGGTCAAGGTGTTGCTCTTAAGCCAGGAGAAACATTGAATATTTAAAACCTAGATATATGTTGTCTAGGTTTTTTTGTTATGATGAATTAAATAAAAGTTGCAGTATCCAATGTATAAAATCACTTTACGGATGATAATACTACTTATCTAGTGGTACAGTATGAATAATTAAGCTAAAACAGTGATACATTAAATAAAATCTAATCCTTGATTTTATTTAATTTTTGCAGGGAATTGAATCTTTTTTCAGAGAACTGTATAATAAAAGTAAGATTAAAATTATTAGTACAGTGAAAGAACGGTGAGCGACGATTGGCTACGAAACATGAACAAATATTAGACTATATTGATTCCTTAAAAGTAGGTAGCAAGATTTCCGTTAGGCAAATTGCAAAACAATTACATGTAAGCGAAGGAACTGCTTACCGTGCGATAAAGGAAGCAGAGAATAGTGGATTAGTAAGTACGATTGAACGGGTAGGAACGATTCGAATAGAACGGAAAAAGAAAGAAAACTTTGAAAACCTTACATTTGCAGAAATAGTAGGGATAGTGGATGGCCAAGTACTTGGTGGTCGCGAAGGCTTATATAAGACGTTAAATAAATTTGTTATAGGTGCGATGAAGCTTGATGCAATGATGCGTTATACAGAGAAAGATTCGTTGTTAATTGTCGGAAATCGAACAGAGGCACACCAATTAGCAATACAAGAAGGTGCGGCGGTACTTATAACGGGTGGATTTGATACAAGTGAGGAAGTAAAACGTTTAGCAGATATGAAGGAATTGCCTATTATTTCAACAAGCTATGATACTTTTACTGTAGCTGCTATGATAAATCGAGCAATATACGACCAATTAATTAAGAAAGAAATCGTTTTAGTAGGAGATATATATACGAAACTTGAGAAGACTTACTATCTTCATATGAAGGATAAAGTATCAAAATGGTATGAAATGGAAGAGGAAACGACGCATGCTCGTTATCCAATTGTGGATACAGAAAAGAAAGTGGTTGGTGTGGTTACCTCTAAGGATGTTATTGGAAAGGATCGAGAGTTACTTATTGAGCGCGTTATGACAAAAAATCCATTAACCGTTTTAAAGGAAACATCTCTCGCCTATGCAGCCCATATGATGGTGTGGGAAGGGATCGAAATCATGCCTGTTGTGAACAATCACCATGAATTAGAAGGTTTGATATCACGTCAAGATGTTTTAAAGGCATTACAACATATCCAAAAACAACCACAAGTTGGAGAGACGATTGATGATATTGTATCGACTTATTTTGAAGAAGTGAATTCCGATGTATCACACCCTAAATATAGTGCAAAAATAACGCCACAAATGACGAATCAATTGGGTACATTATCCTATGGTGTGTTTGTGTCGTTTGCAATAGAAGCAGCAAGACGGATGCTTCGAAAGTTAAAAAAAGGTGATCTTGTTGTTGAAAATATTACCGTATATTTTTTGAAGCCGATACAATTAGATACGATTGTAGAATTCCGTCCACGTATTATTGATATTGGTAGGAAATCAGCGAAAATTGATATAGAAGCAGTTGATGGAAGAAAAATCGTCGGTAAATCATTGTTAATGGCGCAACTAATCGATCGATAATCTTAACAAAAAAGCACAGAGGATTACTCTCCCTCTGTGCCGAAGAAAATTCTTGGAGAGAATTACGTATTAGAGGTTCTCTCCGATATCTTTTTCCACTCACCCTTATAATGACGAAAACGATTGAAGCCTGCTACTATTTGTACAATTCCTACGATGACAAAGACGATACCAATGTATAACGAAAGTTTGGTCATATAGAATATGTATTGATTCACTCCATATCCAGCGATAAATAAACCTAATGCGATCCTTGCTTTTGCATTCATAATTTCTTTTTTTACTGGCTCAGGTTCCTTCGGTATTCTAACTTTATAATAAATAAACATAAAGAACGCTATGGAGAAAATAATGATTAAGCCTATCAATTCAAAACCCCTTTCCATTTCCCTACTATATTATTTTAGCTTTAATAGGATTCAAATACCAGAAATTTAAATACAATGAGTATGCAAGACAATTATTTTGTTATAGAGTAGAAAAGAAGGCACAAAATATTAATTAGAATAGCTATTGTTTATTTTAAGATTTAAACGGAATATGCATAGTATGAAATGAAAAACTGAAGGAGCAAATGAATGATTACTCAACAAATACTAGACAAAATAAAAGAATACAACCAAATTATTATTCACCGTCATGTGCGTCCCGATCCTGATGCTTATGGATCACAGAACGCTTTAGCAGAAATTATTAAAGAGAGCTTTCCTGAAAAGAAGGTAGCTGTAGTTGGAGAAGAAGAGGAGTACCTTCATTTCTTGGCGAAAATGGATACAATCCCTGACACGATTTTTGAAGATGCGTTAGTGATTGTTTGTGATACAGCTAATCAGGAACGTATATCTGATACTCGGTATGTAAAAGGAAAAGAATTGATAAAAATTGACCACCATCCGGTCGTTGATGCTTATGGTGATATTCAATGGGTGGACACAGATGCAAGTTCAACAAGTGAGATGATTTATCAATTTTACGAGGACAATAAAGAACAATTAGTTATGAATAATCGTGCAGCAAAATTAATTTACTGTGGAATAGTAGGAGATACAGGGAGATTCCTATTTCCAAGCACTACTAATCGAACATTTGAATATGCTGCCGAATTAGTGAAGTATTCGTTTGATCGGACAGAAATGTATCAGGAGATGTATAAAACGACGATAGATATTGCTCGACTAAGAGGTTATATACTTCAAAATGTTCACATCTCTAGAAAAGGTGTCAGCCACGTAAAAATTACAAAAGCATTACTAGAGGAATTCCATTTGCAGCCAAATGAAACAAGTGCTGTAGTAGGTGTGCTTGGAGATATAGAAGGTATTAATGTATGGGGAATCTTTGTAGAAGAAGATGATTGTATTAGAGTGCGCCTTCGTTCAAAAGGGCCAGTTATTAATACAGTAGCAGCGAAATTTGAAGGTGGAGGTCATCCACTTGCTGCAGGAGCAAAAATATATAACTGGGACCAAATGGAAGAGGTCCTTACAGAATTAGAAAATGCCTCTGACGAATATTATGGCTAATAAAATACCCTATAGGATTTAATAATTATAATAGTAGGAACCGCTCCGATTTCAAATAAATCGTTCGGTTCCCGCTGCTTTTGAATGTATTGTCCTGGCTCTTTAAAATTGTTAACTAGCAGTTTCTAGTTCTATCGATAAATGAAGATTATTCGCTACTACTAATTTCTTGACTGTACCTCTATATTTAAAATCATCTACTTCTAACGTCTTGTTCTCGATACTAGAGACTAACAAATCTAGAGCAGTATTTACTTCATTTACAGGTTTACCTAACAAGTGACTTGTTTCTTCTGAAATGGAGTCTTTTAGTAATTGAACCATAATCCGATCGTTCTCTAATTTTAACTCCTTTAAATTAGTAAATTCTATTTCTACCTCTTGTAATGTCATTTCTTCTTTTGATTCTTTATCTAATGCCTCGTGATTTTTTAATAGTGTTTCGTAGCTTTGGTTTAGTTCTTGTAGTGATGTACGAAGACTAAGATTTTCTTCTATCCACTCTTGTTGCAGTTCACCGAATATAAATAAAAAGACAAAATAGGCACATATTGCACCAACAACAGAACCTGCAAAGAAACGTTGCCATGCTGGCCGCTTAAAATAAGGGGGGATATGCATTATTGAATTTCCTCCTGAATTAGCCATTCAATGATGAGGAGAGCAGTTTGTGCACCGCCCATAGCTGTGATGATAAAGATGATTTGTTTTACGATATCGATCGTAGAACCTTCAAAAAAACCACGCTCAAAACTATAAATCGCATCAAATGTACCACCAATAGCAGCAACAATTGCCCAAATTCGTAAGCTTTTTGCAATACGAGAAATTTGTGTAAATGGCGCTTCACCTACAGCGAAAGCACCTATACTACCAATTAATGAGCCACCTATCATTACACCAAAGGCAATAAAATAACATTGAACTAACGTTGAAATAAATCGCTCCTCCAAAGCCGGATTCCTCCGATCCAATAGGCTAGTACTATATATATGTTTTATATCACGCTTGCATGATTAAAACGGTATTTTAAACATAGAGATTAATCCTCTTTTTCTAATTTGCTATAATAGAAGATAGGAGAAAAAATACTAATAAGAATAAACGATTAATGAATATATTTTAAATCATGAAAGATAACGTAGCGATAAGAGTTAGATACATATCGCTATCATTTAGAGGGTGGGGACACATATGGGGTTAACAGAATTACAAGTTACTTCAGGCTATAGTTTGCTCCAGAGCACCATTCAAATTAAGCCACTTGTAAAACATGCAAAAGAATTAGGCTATCAACACTTAGCTCTAACAGATAATAGTGTTCTTCACGGCGCTATTTCCTTTTATAAAGAATGTATCGCACATAATATACATCCTATTATCGGCATTACGATACAGCTTACACTGGATGATGAGTCTTTCTTTGCGATTGGTTTAGCAAAGAACAACAAAGGCTATCAACACCTACTTGCGTTCAGTTCCACGTTTCAACAGCAACAAACATTAGATTGGAAGCAATGGTTAGAAGCCGAAGAGAATATATATACAATTTTACCAATACAGCAATGGGGAATGGCCGTAAATGATTCCTCTCATCTTATTCACAAACTGATGGAGACTAACCCTTCCGTAATCATTGGGTTACCGACGTGGAACGAGGACAAGCAACAGCTTATTCAGTTTTGTGAAGAAAAGAGAGTGAAAGCTGTCTATACTTCAGATGTTCGTTATCTAGAAGAACAAGACAAGCTACCATTACAATCGCTTAGAGCGATAGCGAATGACACGGTTATAGATAAGCATACTCAGACAGTAGAAGGATCCAAATTACTAACGATGGAGGAAATGAATCAGGCATGGGGAGCATATCCTAGCATTATTGAAAATACGATTCAGATTGCAGAATCTTGCCAAGTGAACATTCCTTTAAACCAGCAACTATTGCCAAAGTACTCGGTTCCGTTGTCTGAAACGGCTGATAGTTATCTAGAAAAAATTTGTCGAGAAGAACTAAAGAAAAAGTATCCGGAAGAACCGAATGAAGTAGTGCAACGCTTAGACTACGAGCTAGAAGTTATTCAATCGATGAAATTTAGTGATTATTTCCTTATTGTTTGGGATTTCGTTAAATATGCAAAAGAAGCGAATATTATGGTCGGACCAGGAAGGGGTTCTGCAGCAGGTTCTCTAATATCTTATTTATTAGATATAACGACGGTTGACCCAATAAAGTATGATTTACTATTCGAGCGATTTTTAAATCCAGAACGTGTTTCGATGCCAGATATTGATATTGATTTTTCGGATGAGAAGAGAGACCAAGTTATTAAGTATGTTACAGAAAAATATGGAACAGAGCATGTGGCGCAGATTATTACTTTTGGGACTTTTGCTGCTAGATCTTTACTACGTGAGTTATTCAAAGTGATGGAAATTAAAGAAGAAGATGCGGCATATATTTTAAAAACGTTGCCAAGGGATGCAAATGGAACTATTCCAGAATTAGTTAAAAGGTCGCAAGAATTAGTTGATTATATTAAACAATCGAAACAGTTACAATTGTTATTCAAAATCGCTCATCGGTTGGAAGGATTGCCAAGGCATATATCCACACACGCAGCCGGAGTGATTATTAGCGATCGACCACTCGTTGAATATACACCAACATTACCATCTAGCCATGGGACGCTATTAACCCAATTCCATATGGGGGATTTAGAAGCAATAGGCTTATTAAAGATGGATTTTCTAGGACTTCGAAATCTAACATTATTAGAACGAATGCAAAATCAAATTGAGTATCATTATGGTACTCCTATTTCTTTGAGTAGGAACGATTTTACTGATGAGAAAACGTTCGCCTTACTACAACAGGGCGGAACGAACGGTATCTTTCAATTGGAATCTCAAGGAATGCAAAATGTTTTACGTGAACTTAAGCCGACAGAGTTTGAAGATATTGTAGCAGTTAACGCATTATATCGTCCAGGTCCAATGGAATTTATTCCGCAATATATAGAGAGAAAACATCGTCAACAACCAATCACATATCTTCATAGTGATTTAAAGCCGATTCTTGAAAAAACAAATGGCGTTTTAGTATATCAAGAACAAATTATGCAAATTGTTCATAAGATGGCCGGCTTTACGTATGGAGAAGCCGATATTTTAAGAAGAGCTGTCAGCAAGAAGGAAAGCAAAACGTTGGGAAGTATGCGAGATAAGTTTGTAAAAGGCTGTGAGCGGAACGGTTATACCAAAAATGTTGCAGAGGAAATATTTCAATGGATTTATCGTTTTTCTAATTATGGATTTAACCGAAGTCACGCAGTTGCCTATAGTGTGATTTCCTATCAACTAGCATATATTAAGGCAAACTATCCTTTGGTTTTTTATACGGAAATCTTAAGTATGAATATAGGGAATATAGATAAAATTCAGATGTACATTCGAGAAGCGAAGAATCATGGAATTACAATCCTACCTCCTTCGATAAATAAAAGTATAGGTAAATTTAAAATAGAGGGTAAGGCAATTCGAGTTGGGCTAGGTTTATTAAAAGGTATTGGATTTCAAGCCATCCATGAACTAATCCAAATTAGGAAAAAACAACCGTTTAAAAGTTTGTTTGATTTTTGCTTGCGTACACCAACATCAAAATTAAATCGTTCGATGATTGAAACGCTTATACTGTCCGGCGCTTTTGATGAAACACATGACAATCGTGCCACATTACTCGCTACATTAGATGAAGCGATGGAACAAGGAGAGTTATTTAAAGAATTTGCAGATCAGCTTGATTTTTTTCAAGACGACCTTGATTTAAACACGGCCTATACGGAAATTGCGCCATTTCCGATTGTTCGTCAATTGATGATGGAGAAAGAAACAGTTGGTTTTTTCTTGTCCGATCATCCATTACAAGAAGTACGACCACAACTTAAAAGGATTGGTTACGATACCATCACGAATCAAAAGAGGAAGAAAAACGTTAAATTAACGGTAGCTGTTCAATCACTTCGAGTCATACGTACAAAAAAAGGTGAAACAATGTCTTTTGCTGAGTTCAATGATGAGAGTGGAGAGATAGACGGGGTCCTATTTCCTCAACTATTCCGTCAAGTGAATCATTGGTTAAAGGAAGATATCTTTGTATATATAGAAGGAAGATTGGAAGAGCGAAATGATAAGTTGCAAGTAATCGTACGAACTATCGAACCTTATAACTTAGGA
Source organism: Gracilibacillus halotolerans (assembly GCF_014206945.1). GTDB lineage: Bacteria > Bacillota > Bacilli > Bacillales > Amphibacillaceae > Gracilibacillus > Gracilibacillus halotolerans. The sequence goes on along the minus strand of NZ_JACHON010000018.1, from coordinate 45,682 downwards.
GAAGCTTCCGTTGAAACATCTAGTATATATATAAGGGGTAGGGAAGAAATAAAAGACAAAGTCACAAAGATTCTCCAGCAACTCGTCATAAAGCACCCTGGAAATTCACCGATTTATTTTTATGATGAATCAAACAAAAAGCTTTACAAACTTGCAGATTCTTATAAGCTTACAAATTCATGGTATGTAATAGATGAATTGAAGCGGCAATTTGGAGAACAAAATGTTGCGATAAAACAAGAAGAGTAAAGGATGAATGGAGTCGTTTCGATATCTGAAGCGGCTTTTTTCTATTTAATCAAATATAAATGAACATATATTTATTTGGCTTTGTCAGAGAATGAAGAAAATAATCGAAGGAGAGAAGAACATATCGATACTTTACATCAACTAATGATTTGGTATAATGTAATAGTTAAACGAGAACTGGTCTGACCAGTGTGGTGCCTTTTTAAAAAGACAAGAAAGTTGCCCAGCTTTAACACCAATCCCCTCGAGATTTTAAGCTTGTCGGGGATGAACAAGGCGCCTACGCTTTTCTAGTTAGGGGGTACGGGATGGTGCAACAAGTAAAAGTTTATCAAGAGGTACTTGATGAAATTCATAGATTAATAAAAGAAGAAGGCATCATGCCAGGAGACAAGCTTCCGTCAGAAAGAACACTAGCTACCCAGCTTAATGCCTCCAGGTCGTCAGTTAGAGAAGCGCTGCGAGCTATCGAACTTTTAGGGATGATCGTAACCCGTAGAGGTGAAGGTACATATTTACGTGACTATAAAAGTTTTCAGGTGATGCAATTACTCGCAACTTTCGTATTACAAGACACGCAGACTGTCGAAAATTTAACAGAAGCGATAGAGTTATTAGAAAACTTCGCTATTGAGAAGGCAAAGGTTAAAATTGTACCTAGTGAACTAGATGAGCTAAAACGAATAATTAATAGCAATCAATCTGATCGTGAGAAGCATCATTTGTTTTTTGAGAGAATTTTTAACTATGCTGATAACCAATTGATTTTTCATATATGGCGATTAATGCAAGATTTTGAAGAAGGCTTAAAAACAGATGTGAAGTACAACTATCCATATGAACGAGTCATTATGCAGTTAGAATAATTTTTGATCATAAATGCTCTTGAATGAAGTAAGTCCATTAGCTTGTTTATCAACTTAATCGAGCCATAATCTAATGTATAACAATCGTGACTTTCGAATATATTGTTTTAGTGAGCTAAAGGAGGAATTTTCCTTGTTGAAGGATTTATTTGGCAAAAAGAAGAGATACGCTTCGATACCTAGCGAAGCAGGAAAAAAGGATGTACCAGAAGGGTTAATGCAAAAATGTCAGGGTTGTCAAAAAATATATTATCAGAAAGAAATGCAAAAGAACTTAAACGTTTGCCCAGATTGTGGTCATCATCATATGATTACTGCTTACGAGCGCATAGACAGTTTATTTGATGAGGGAACTTTTGAAGAATGGGATAAAGAGCTTTTATCAGAGAATCCATTAGATTTTCCTCAATATGAAGACAAATTACAAAAAGATCGTGTGAAAACAGGGTTAAATGAGGCTGTAGTAACCGGTGTAGGTACGATTCATGGTGTGAGAACAGCTGTCGCTGTAATGGATGCTCGTTTCCGAATGGGAAGCATGGGTTCTGTAGTAGGAGAAAAGATTACAAGAGCAATTGAAAATGCCAGAATGGAGAAAATTCCTGTTATTGTTTTTGCTGCATCTGGAGGAGCCAGAATGCAGGAAGGAATTCTTAGCTTAATGCAAATGGCAAAAACGTCCATAGCTATTCAACGTCTTCATAGCGAGAATGGACTATTTATATCCGTTATGACCAATCCTACTACAGGTGGCGTTTCTGCAAGCTTTGCGTCTATTGGTGATTACAATTTTGCCGAGCCAGGAGCATTGATTGGCTTTGCCGGTAGAAGAATTATTGAGCAGACGATTCGTGAGAAACTTCCGGATGATTTTCAAACAGCAGAATTTCAAATGAAACACGGACAATTAGACAAAGTTATTCCGAGATGTGAAATGAGAGATACGCTTGGAACTATCTTATCGATTCATCAGACAGGAGGTGCGGATTTTGAAACAAGTACTGGAATTTGAAAAGCCAATTGTTGAATTGAGAGATAAAGTTGAGGAACTAAAGAAATTAACACAAGATAGTGATATCGACTTAACGGAAGAAATTAATAAGATGGAAGCACGCCTAGAAAAATTAGAACAACATATTTATGGCAATTTGAAACCTTGGGAACGTGTCCAAATTGCAAGACATCCAGAACGACCAACAACTCTTGATTACATTGACGAAATATTTACTGATTTTATCGAATTCCATGGCGACCGACTTTTTGGTGAGGACGAGGCTGTAGTTGCTGGTATTGCAAGGTTTCATGGCTTGCCAGTAACCGTGATTGGACAACAAAGAGGAAAAAACACGAAAGACAATATCCACCGAAATTTTGGTATGCCTCATCCTGAGGGGTATCGAAAAGCACTTCGTCATATGAAACAAGCAGAGAAATTCAATCGTCCGATCATTACGTTCATTGACACAAAAGGTGCTTATCCTGGAAAAGCAGCAGAGGAACGGGGTCAAAGTGAAGCAATCGCGAGAAACTTGGTTGAAATGGCAGGATTGAAAGTCCCGATTATTTGTATCGTAATTGGAGAAGGAGGAAGTGGGGGAGCTCTAGCTTTAGGGATTGGAGATCATATCCACATGTTAGAGAACTCTACTTATTCTGTTATTTCACCAGAAGGAGCCGCAGCACTATTATGGAAAGATTCTGCGAAAGCGGAAAAAGCAGCGGAATCACTCAAGATTACGACACCAGATTTAAAGAGTTTAGGTGTAATCGATGAAATAATCGAGGAGCCGCTGGGTGGTGCCCATAGAAGTCCAGGTGTACAAGCTGCCAATATAGAAAAAGTTATTCAAGAATCTCTTGCTGACTTGAGGGATATGTCAGGTGAAGAACTGATTGAACGTCGTTGGGAGAGATACAAAACCATCGGGGAGATTAAAATACCTACAGAGGTGTAACACAAAAAGCTATCTTGGTCTATTGACTGGATAGCTTTTTTCATGGATTCGAAACTTCTTTACAACACAAATGTAAAATACTTAGAATGATAGATGCTATAAATAGGAAATAAAAATATACGAATTGTTTAATTCAAGGAATAGGATGGTTTTCAGGTGTCTTTATCCTCATATTAATGTATAATGAAATGTGGTAATCTTATTGTTTAAAGTAGAGAGTAATTGGGGATTATGAAAGAAAGGACAATCTATTCTTTCACAAAAAGAGGTGAATCATATGAAGAAAATTGGTGTTCTCACAAGTGGAGGAGACGCTCCAGGAATGAATGCTGCGGTGCGAGCTGTCGTACGTAAGGCTTTGTATCATGATCTGGATATTTACGGAATTTATTATGGTTACGATGGTCTGATGGAAGGCAATATTCAGAAAATGGAGTTAGGTTCCGTTGGTGATATTATCCAACGTGGAGGAACTATTTTATATTCTGCACGCTCAGATGATTTTAGGACTGATGAAGGTCAAATGCGTGCCATCGAACAAATGAAGAAAATAGGCTTAGAAGGTCTTATTGTAATTGGTGGAGATGGGACTTTTAGAGGAGCGCAAAAGTTAACAGAAAAAGGTTTTCCTTGTATTGGTGTACCTGGGACGATTGATAATGATATTTCTGGTACAGACTTTACAATCGGATTTGATACAGCGCTAAATACAATTGTTGATGCGGTGGACAAAATTCGTGATACTGCAACTTCACATGAACGTACATATGTAATAGAAGTAATGGGAAGAGATGCAGGCGACTTAGCACTATGGGCAGGTTTAGCAAACGGTGCAGAAAGTGTCATCATCCCTGAAAGAAATGAAGATTTTGAAAATGTTATTGCTAAGTTAAAACGCGGGCAAGAGCGTGGTAAGAAGCATAGTATTATTCTGCTAGCAGAAGGTGTTGGTAGTGGGGTAGAATATGGACAGCGTATTAAAGATGAGACAAACATGGAAACAAGAGTGACTGTATTAGGACATATTCAGCGAGGCGGTTCACCGTCTGGCTTTGATCGTGTGCTTGCGAGTCGACTTGGTGCCCGTGCAGTAGACCTCTTGATGGAAGGTATCGGAGGTAGAATGGTAGGGATCCAAAATAATGTTGTGGTACACCATGACATTAACGAAATACTAAATAAAAAGCATCATATTAATATGAAAATGTACGAGCTTTCTAACCAGCTATCTATTTAAGGAGAGCAATGGCTTGAGGAGGATATAGGATGAGAAGGACAAAAATAGTATGTACAATTGGACCGGCTTCAGAGTCCATTGATAAACTGGAAGCACTAATTGAGGCAGGAATGAATGTTGCAAGATTGAATTTCTCTCATGGAGATTTTGAAGAGCATGGGAACAGAATTAAAAACATTAGAAAAGCATCTAAAAAACTAGGTAAAACAGTAGCTATTTTGCTTGATACGAAGGGGCCAGAAATCCGTACTGGAATCTTAAAAGATGGAGTGGCGGAAATTGTAAAAGGAAACACTGTATTCGTATCAATGGATGCTGATATAGAAGGTTCAGCTGAAAGAATCTCTGTAACCTATCCTAACTTAATTAACGATGTAGAGGTAGGATCGAAAATCTTGTTAGACGATGGTCTAATTGAATTAGAAGTTACGGAAGTTTTAAAAGATTCCAATGAGCTAAAAACAGTTGCACTTAATTCAGGAATTTTAAAGAATAAAAAAGGTGTTAACGTACCAAACGTAAGTGTTAACCTTCCTGGTATGACAGAGAAAGATGCAGAGGATATCAAATTTGGTATTAGAGAAGGCGTAGATTTTATTGCAGCATCCTTTGTACGTCGTGCTTCAGATGTATTAGAAATTAGAGGGTTATTAGAAGAGAATAATGCGACACATATCCAAATCATTCCGAAGATTGAAAACCAAGAAGGTGTCGACAACATCGATGCTATATTACAGGTTAGTGATGGGTTAATGGTAGCACGTGGTGACTTAGGTGTTGAAATTCCTCCAGAGGATGTACCTATTGTTCAAAAAGAACTAATTGTAAAATGTAACAATGCTGGAAAACCAGTAATTACTGCTACACAAATGCTAGACTCCATGCAACGTAACCCTCGCCCTACTAGAGCTGAGGCATCTGACGTGGCAAATGCTATTTTAGATGGTACGGATGCAATTATGCTATCAGGTGAAACTGCAGCAGGGGATTATCCAGTAGAGGCAGTCCAAACGATGAGCAACATTGCGCAGAAAGCAGAAATTTCTATTAATCATAAAGCTATGTTAGATGCTCGTTCAAAAGCTTCTGACATGACGATTACGGATGCAATTAGTCAATCTGTGAATCATACTGCAATGAATTTAGGTGTCGATGCTATTTTAACGCCAACAGTAAGTGGTTTTACTGCACGTATGATTTCGAAATATCGTCCAGAAGCACCTATTGTAGCAATGACATTTGATGAGCGCGTTAGTAGAAGTCTTGCCCTTGTTTGGGGTGTAGAAACAATTGTTGGTCAATTACACTTTACAACAGACGATGTGTTAGATGAAGCAATTGAGCGTGGATTAGAAACTGGATACTTCAAACGTGGTGATCGAGTCATTATTACTGCTGGTGTGCCAGTTGGTGAGAGTGGAACGACAAACCTATTGAAGGTTCATGTTATTGGTGATGTTTTAGCTAAAGGTCAAGGTGTAGGGAAAGTAAATGCCTATGGACGTGCAGTAATTGTTAAGGATGCAGATGAAGCATTATTAAAAGTACGAGAGGACGATATTATCGTCACATATAGTACTTCTAAAGAAATGATTCCTGCCATCGAAAAAGCCGCAGGTATTATTACAGTAGAAGGCGGCTTAACATCTCACTCTGCAGTTGTTGGTCTAAGTATAGGAATTCCAGTAATTGTTGGGGTAGAAAATGCAATGGAAGTAATTAAAGATGGACAAGATATAACAATCGATGCATTAAAAGGCGATATTTATTCTGGCCATGCAAATGTTCTTTAATAGATAGTATAGAGAAGAGGGGGAAACCTTCTTCTCTATTTCATTTAATACAGGTGAATATTTCGTTTATTTATACAATTCTTAATAGATAGCTTGAAGTGAATGGGGTGAAAGTATGCTACGGTGGCTAATAGTATTAATTGTTATATTACCTGCTCTAGAAATCGGACTGTTCGTATGGGTAGGTGGAGAAATTGGTCCGTGGTGGGTAGTGCTTTTAATTATTTTCACAGGGATTGTCGGTGCATGGTTGGCGAGGCAACAAGGATTAGATACTTTTCGCCGAGCGCAACAATCCATGGGACAAGGAATATTTCCTGAAGAGCAAATATTTGATGGAATCTGCGTTCTAATCGGTGGATTATTACTCCTCTCTCCGGGATTTATTACAGATACAGTAGGGTTACTTCTTTTAATCCCTATTACTCGACGACCATTTAAAGCAAGTTTCCAAGCATTAGCTAGAAAGTGGACAAAAAAAGGTACGTACATTACTTTTCGTCGTTTTTAATTGGTAACTGATTATAGCGAATATAATTCCAAATCAGTTGAAAAATTTTAGCTTCCTTCGCAGCGGTTAGAATAAATAGAATAAAGGGACCAATCCATAAACCAGTCACCCCTAGCGTTTTTATACCGAAATAAATTGCAATTATAAATGCTAAAGGATGGATGCCAAGAGCATTGGAAACCAACTTAGGTTCTAACAGCTGTCTTTGTAAAACTACTAATATATAGAGAACGAACATTCCAATGGAAAGAGTTATACTGTCATTTACCCAAAGATAGATGCCCCAAGGTATAAGGACGATTCCAGTCCCCAATATTGGTAGTAAATCAATCACTGTAATAAATACACTAATGGTTAAAGCAAAGGGAATTTGAAACAAACTTAATGCAATAAAAATAACGAGAAAATTGATCGTTAATAGTATAATTTGTGCTCCAGAGTACTGGAACAGCTTCCTTTTTAGTTCTTTAGTCAAAGATTGGACAATAATAACTAGCGATTGAGGGACGTATTTTTTTATCCAGTAAATAAAACGATCCCAATCTTTACAGAGAAAAAAGGTACATAATGTAGCAAAGAATAGCATCGTCAAATGACCGGGAAAACCGATTATTAGTGTACCTAGAGATCTTAAGAATACTTCAATCCAAACACCAATATATTCGGCAATACTTTTTCCTATATCTTCTAATTGTTCTTGTATCATAACCTGCTGATCTGGTGATAATGTATTTATCCAACTTCCAGCCTTTTCGATTGAAGGAATTATGAACTGATTGATACTATCACTGATCATAATTATGAATGCTTTAGAATGAGTGGGTAGCCAATCTGCAAAATAAATAATTCCATGAAACATTTCGAATAGTAGATATCCTAGCAAAAAGAAAACAAAGAAAATAAAGAAAAAGATAACGAGCAAACAGCTCAAAACATAGGGGATTCGAAACAGGCTTGTAACAGTTACTATAATAGGTCTAAGGCAAATTGCTATAAGAACAGCTAGAAGAAAAGGAAAGATATAGGAAAAGCCCAAGTATAGGATGGTTGTGACGAAAAGTAAAATTAGTAAAAGATTGATACTTCTTTTTAGTACTGGATGAAAGGACATGGGAATTCCCCCATTCTAAGCTAAAATGTATGAAAATAAACGAGTTTTATTGAGTGAGAGAAAGTATGGAGGCATCATGATGATTAGTAGTTCAACAATTCTATTAATTATATTATTTATTTTAGGGTATATAGCGAAAAATCAAGCAATCATGATAGCTGTGTACGTTTTATTCGGATTGAAATTATTAAAAGTAGATGAGAAATGGTTACATTATATTCATGATAAAGGGATAGGATGGGGTGTTATTGTAATAACTATTGCAGTCCTTGTCCCAATTGCAACAGGCGAAGTGGGCATGGATGATTTATTGAAAACTGTCCAAACACCACGTGCGTGGGTTGCACTTTTGTCAGGTATATTCGTCGCTGTTATTGCTAAATATGGGTTGGGACTTTTAGCGAATGAACCCGAGATTACTACTGCGCTTGTTATTGGTACAATTATCGCGATTGTAGTTTTTAAAGGAGTTGCTGTTGGTCCACTTATTGGAGCGGGTATAGCCTATCTATTATTAAAAGTACTGTCGTTTTTCTCATCTACTTAATATACGTTAAACAAATAAGAGCTTCGTTTTTGCATCTTCGGTTTGCTTCATTCTATGTGTTTGTTCAGAGAAACATGATAATTTTAATCGTTTTCATTTACTAAATATTTTAGTTTGTTTATAATAAAACGTGGGGATGTTCAAAAGCATTTATATAGAGTTGCTTTTGAGGATAAGTATGATCAATAAGAAAAGGAGAGGGATTTTCATGTCAGCAACGAAAGGACTAGAAGGGGTAGTAGCAGCAGAATCAACTATCAGTTCTATTATCGATGATCAACTCACATATGTTGGCTACACAATCGACGATCTGGCAGAGAACGCTTCATTTGAAGAAGTGATTTTCTTATTATGGAAGAAACGCTTGCCGAATAAGCAAGAGTTACAGGAATTAAAACAGGATTTATTTGAACATATGGCTTTGCCAAATGAAATCATTGAGCATTTTAAATCTTATGATATACATAGTGTACATCCAATGGCAGCATTACGAACAGCTGTATCATTCCTTGGATTGGTAGATCCAGAAGCGGATGATATGAGTGTAGAAGCAAACCGGAGAAAAGCGCTTCGTTTACAAGCGAGAGTATCTTCCGTGGTTGCTGCTTTCTCAAGAATTAGGGATGGCAAGGAAGTAATTCAACCTAAGGAAGGCTTAGGCTATGCTGCAAACTTTTTATATATGTTAAATGGAAAAGAACCAGAGGACCTTGAAATAGAGGCGATTAATAAGTCATTAGTACTTCATGCGGACCATGAGTTAAACGCATCTACATTCACAGCAAGAGTCTGTGTAGCTACATTGTCTGATGTATATTCTGGTATTACTGCAGCTATTGGCGCATTAAAAGGGCCACTCCATGGAGGAGCAAACGAGCAAGTAATGGCAATGCTGATGGAAATTGGCGAAGTAGACAAGGCACTTCCTTATGTTAAAGAGAAATTAGATAATAAAGAGAAGATAATGGGGATGGGACATCGTGTTTATAAAACAGGTGATCCTCGTGCAAAACATTTAAAGAAAATGTCGAAGGAGTTAACAGCGTTAAAAGGCATGGAAAAATGGTATGAAATGTCTGTGCAGATTGAAGACTTTATCAAAAATGAAAAAGGCCTTCCTGCAAATGTTGATTTTTACTCCGCTTCTGTGTACCATAGTCTTGGCATTAGTCATGATTTGTATACACCAATTTTTGCAATTAGCCGTTTCTCCGGCTGGATAGCACATATTCTTGAGCAGTACGATAATAATCGTCTCATACGTCCGCGTGCAGAATACGTAGGTCCACAGAAACAAGAATATGTAGATATAAACAATCGTTAATCATTTTCAATAGAAAGTGATATATATTACTTTATGCGTAGGAGGAATCGTAATAATGGGTGAAAAAATTACAGTAGAGAATGGTGTCGTTCAAACACCAAATAAACCAATTATCCCTTTTATTGAAGGAGATGGAACAGGTCCAGATATTTGGGCAGCAGCAAGCCGAGTACTTGATGCTGCAGTAGAAAAAGCTTATAACGGTGAAAAAGAAATCGAGTGGAAAGAAGTACTTGCTGGGGAAAAGGCGTTTAATCAAACTGGCGAATGGCTTCCACAAGAAACACTTGATGTAATCCGTGACTATAAAATTGCAATCAAAGGTCCTTTAACAACGCCAATCGGTGGAGGATTCCGTTCATTGAACGTTGCGCTTCGTCAAGAATTAGATCTATATACTTGCTTACGTCCAGTTCGCTATTTTGATGGTGTACCATCACCAGTTAAACATCCTGAGCATGTAGACATGGCTATCTTCCGTGAAAATACAGAAGATATTTACGCAGGGATCGAATGGCAGGAAGGTTCAGATGAAGTTAAGAAAGTCGTACAATTCCTACAGGACGAAATGGGCGTTGATAAAATCCGTTTCCCTGAAACTTCTGGAATCGGAATCAAGCCTGTATCAGCTGAAGGAACGAAACGTCTAGTACGTTCTTCGATTCAGTATGCAATTGATCATGGCTATAAAAATGTTACTTTAGTACATAAAGGTAACATTATGAAGTTTACTGAGGGTGCATTTAAACAGTGGGGCTATGAAGTAGCAGAAGAAGAGTTTGGAGATAAAGTATTTACATGGGCGGAATATGACCGCATTGTTGAGAAAGATGGAAAAGATGCTGCAAACAAAGCACAAGCAGACGCAGAAGCAGCAGGTAAGATTATTGTAAAAGATTCTATCGCTGATATTTTCTTACAACAAATCCTTACACGTCCAAAAGAGCATAGCGTTGTAGCTACAATGAACTTAAACGGAGACTATATTTCTGACGCACTAGCTGCACAAGTTGGTGGAATCGGAATCGCTCCAGGTGCAAACATTAACTATGACACTGGACACGCTATTTTCGAAGCAACTCATGGTACAGCTCCTAAATATGCTGGATTAGATAAAGTAAACCCATCTTCCGTTATCCTATCTGGTGTACTTATGCTTGAACACCTAGGTTGGACTGAAGCTGCCAAACTAATCACAGACTCTATGGAGAAAACTATTTCATCTAAAGTTGTAACATATGACTTTGCACGTCTAATGGACGGTGCGAAAGAAGTTAAATGTTCTGGATTTGCTGATGAATTAATTAAAAATATGGGATAATTATTTATCCATCAAATAAGCTGTCAACAAGTTGTTCGTGAACTCGTTGGCAGCTTTTTTATATGTTTTTGAAAGAGGCTGAGACAGAATTATTTAATCATACTAAAAACCAAATGATTCGTTAGAATCAGTTCAGTTTGTATGCTTTTTATAATTGTTCGCCTTTAATATTGTAAGATTTAGTTATGTCATAGCTTACTAGTGTAATTGATCGTCACGCGAATCTCAAATATAAATACGGAAATCGCAAGTTTTGATGCCGTGGTTTCTACGTAGATACGGTGGGTAGAAATAGGAAGAAAATACAAGAATATATTAGGAATCAGCTAAAATAAGATTACATGACGGACCAATTAACAATGTTCGAAGAGTTTGATCCGTTTAAAGGACAAAAAAACAATAAACAATATGAATTTTGAGTTGTAAGTGAGCATTTATAAAAATTTATTAGAATTGTAAATGAAATTTTACATTGATAGCTGCTTTTCGTATGGAATACCTATTCACTTTCCAAGGAACACAATGTATGATTAAGGTAAGCATAAAAATAGAGAGGTGCTACAATGGCGGATAAGGTTTTAATAGTTGATGATGAACAATCGATTGTAACTTTACTTAAGTATAACTTGGAAAAATCCGGTTTTGAAACAGAAGCAGCTTATGACGGAGTAGAAGGCTTAAACAAAGCAAAAACAGGAGGTTATGATTTCATCATCCTAGATCTTATGCTACCGGGTATGGACGGTACGGAAGTTTGTAAAGCTCTAAGAATAGAAAAAATTGAAACACCTATTCTCATGTTAACAGCTAAAGATGAAGAAATTGACAAAATCTTGGGGTTGGAGCTAGGTGCGGATGATTACTTAACAAAACCATTTAGTCCAAAAGAAGTTGTAGCACGAGTGAAAGCTATTCTTCGTAGAAGTAGGAAACGTGAAGATTCAGAGATCTCAACCTCCATAACGGTAGGCGACATAACTATTTTTCCACAAAAATATGAGGCTACATTAGGAGAAGAAACGCTTCATTTTACTCGAAAGGAATTTGAACTGCTTCATTATTTAGCACAACATAAAGGGAAAGTACTTTCAAGAGATCAGTTATTAAGTGCTGTATGGAATTATGATTTTGCCGGAGATACACGGATTGTGGACGTCCATGTTAGTCATCTTAGAGAGAAAATTGAACCAGATACAAAACGGCCTATTTATATTAAAACTATTCGTGGACTAGGCTACAAAATGGAGGAACCTTCCTAATGGATGGAAAACGGGATACGCGCTTGTTTACGAGATACATTGTGTTAATAACGATTGTATTCCTGTTCTTAGGAGCGGTTATTGCTCCATTACTAACTTTAGAAGAACGTATTCTTATTATGACAGCAGTTGTTATCGCTTATTTCATTGTACTTATCCTTACATATAATATCTTTGAGAATTATGTAAAGCCGATTAAGGCTGCAGCAATCGCAACGAATGAACTAGCTAAAGGTAACTATAAGGTAAGGACCTACGTGAAATCGTATGGTGAAGCACACGATTTAAGCAATGCGATTAACCAACTTGCACGCGACCTCCAAGAAATTGTTATCCATGAGAAGATACAAGGGATACAATGGGAAACAGTAATCAATAACATGGAAAGTGGAATCATGTTAATTGATGAACGTGGTTATGTCCATTTAGTAAATCGTAAAATTAAAGATATTTTTTCAAGAGATACGAATAAACTGCTAGGTTATCTCTATTATGAGATTATTGAAGATCCTGGAGTTCAGCGGGTTGTTCAAGAAACCTTTCTGTATGAAGAAAAGGTTACTGGTCAATTCACACACACCTCCCATAGTTATCCTCATTATTACGAAGTAACTAGTGCACCAGTAATGAGTGAAAAACAGGAACTAGAAGGTGTTGTCCTCGTTTTTCATGATATTACAGAATTAAAACGTGTCGAAAAGATGAGAAAAGACTTTGTAGCAAATGTATCCCATGAATTAAAAACACCGATTACCTCCATCAGGGGATTTGCGGAAACATTATTAGAAGAAGTTCCTAATAATAAGGAGATAAACAATCAATTTTTAACAATCATATTTAATGAGAGTAAGCGACTGCAGGCATTGATTGATGATTTACTCGAATTAACAAAATTAGAAAGGGAAGGCATACAATTAAATTATGAACATTTTCATATAGATGAATGGATAGAAACACCATTAAAGGTGATTAAAGACCAAGCTGAAAAGAAAAAGATTCATCTGTACACTGAGATACAACCGAATCTTTCCTATTACGGGGATCCAGACCGTTTGCAACAAGTACTTCTTAATCTAGCCATCAATGCTACTAATTACACACCAGAAGATGGCGAAGTAAGAATTTTGATTCATAAAAAGGAAACGTATCTGGAATGGAAAATTGAAGATACAGGTATCGGTATCCCTCAAGAAGAACAATCGCGGATATTTGAACGCTTCTACCGAGTAGACCGTGCTCGTAGTAGAAACACTGGGGGTACGGGACTTGGCTTAGCTATTGTGAAGCATATTGTTGAGTCACATGAAGGAGATATTCGTGTGTTTAGTGAGGTAAACAAAGGAACAGAATTCATTATACAATTACCGATACTCCATGATAGATAAACGTTTAGACGATATTATTAGTACGTTCTACTAATAGTACCGTCTTTTTGTCTGCTGATAAGAGAATAAAGAATAAAAACAAACTTCCAGATAGCTTACTTTTTCATTATTTTGCGTAAAAATGAGTGAGATGAAACTTTTACACTAGTTGTTCGTATATAATAGAAGAGTACATACAAAGGGGGAAAGAGAATGACATTAAAACAAATTTACCAGACGATAGGGATAATTGTTATTGTTATCTTTCTTGGTTTATTTTTACTTACCGGCTGGTATACCGTAGATGAATCGGAACAAGCAGTGTTAATCACTTTCGGAAAGGCAGAGGAGAGTACAACTGAATCAGGTTTACATTTCAAGCTACCTTGGCCGATTCAATCTGTTGAAAAGGTATCCACGGAAACATTTAGTTTAAACTTTGGTTATGATCCAGAAGAACAACAAAGTGCAGATGTAGTTCGAATGATTACCGGAGACGAGAATATTCTGCAGGCGGATTTGGTTGTACAGTGGAAGATTGTAGATCCAGCAAGATATTTATTTTATGCGGAAGACCCAGAACAAGTCCTATACAACGGGACATCTGCAGCATTGCGAAGTATTATAGGCTCATCTAATATTGATGAGGCACTAACCGATGGAAAAGCAAGAATAGAGAATGATGTGCTCGAATTACTTGTAAAAATAATGGATGATTATAATGTTGGAATTGCGATTCAAGATGTTAAATTACAAGAGGTTGATCTTCCAAATGAGGAAGTACGACAAGCGTTTATGAAAGTTACAGATGCTCGTGAAACCATGAATACGAAAGAAAACGAAGCAGAGAAATATCGTAATGAGAAGTACGAAGAGGCGCTCGGAGAAAAGGATGCAATTATTTCTCGTGCAGAAGGAGATAAGATTGCAAGAGTAGAAAATGCTCGTGGAAATGTAGCAGCGTTTAATGCTCTTTATGCTGCTTATGAAAATGATCCAGAGGTAACGAAGCAACGTCTTGTCCTAGAAACATTAGATCAAGTGTTACCAGGTGCAGAGATTTATATAATGAACGATGATGGAAATACATTAAAGTATTTACCGTTGGGCAAACAGCAAGGAGCAGCACCAGGTCCAGTAACAGACAATGCGGATGACAATACTGAACAAGAGGAGGAAGAGACTAATGGAAACGAACAACAATAATACGTATCAACCAAAAAAGCTTTCTCCAAAAGAAATAAGACGATATGTGAAGATAGGCGTCTCTCTCCTCATTACACTTGTAGTACTATTGATTTTATTCAGTAGTATGTATGTTGTGAAAGAAGGAGAATATAAAGTTGTTCGTCAGTTCGGGGAAGTTGTACGTACTGTAGATGAACCTGGATTGAACTTCCGTATTCCTTTATTACAGTCAGTAACAACATTACCTAAAAAGAAATTAGTTTACGATGTAACGGAAAGAGAAATTAACACGCTTGATAAAAAACGAATGATCATTGATAACTATGCTGTATGGGAAATTACAGACCCTGAAGCGATGATTAAAAACGCACGTACGGAAATCAATGCCGAGACACGGATGGGAGAGTTTATTTTCTCTGTTATCCGCACCGAATTAGGTGCGTTGAATTATGATCAGATTATTAATGATGAAGAAAGTACACGTGGTGATTTAAATACGAGGATTACTGAGCGAGTGAATGAGCTGTTGAGTAACAATAATTACGGAATTCAGGTGGATGATGTAAGAATTAAACGAACGGATTTACCACAAGAGAACGAACAATCCGTTTTTAATCGTATGATTTCCGAGCGTGAATCTCAAGCACAGCAATATTTATCACAAGGTGAAGCTGAAAAGAATAGGATTATGGCAAATGCGGATAAAGATGTAACCGAAATGCTTTCTAAGGCGAATGCAGAGGCGGAAGAAATTCGAGCAGAAGGTGAATTGGAAGCAGCAAAACTTTACAATGAAGCTTTTTCCCAAGATGCTGAGTTCTATCAGTTATATCGTACGTTAGAATCTTACAAGAAAACAATCGACGGAGAAACAACAATTATTATTCCACAAGGCTCTCCTTACGCAGATTTATTAATGGGATATATAGAATAATAACTTAATACTAGAACTTGATTGAGAACTTCATATAGTTTTTGATCAAGTTCTTTTAATTTTAAGTAAATTTCGCGTTACACTTTATGGAAAGGATAGGAGCAAGGTGGCTAGAGCTTAACGCTGATAAGTTCTTCTAAACATGATAAAATAAGAACAAACATTTCATTAAAAAGGAGTCCGGGCCAAATGAAAAACAAATTAATTCTGATTGACGGTAATAGTATTGCTTATCGTGCTTTTTTTGCATTGCCGCTATTAAACAACGATAAAGGTGTTTATACGAATGCCGTATATGGTTTTACCACTATGCTTATGCGACTTTTAGAGGAAGAAAAGCCAACACATTTAATGGTTGCATTTGATGCTGGTAAAACAACTTTCAGACATGCGACCTTTAAGGAATATAAGGGAGGTCGACAGAAGACTCCACCTGAACTAAGTGAACAATTCCCGCTATTGCGACAGTTGTTAGATGCTTTTCATATAAAACATTATGAACTAGAGAACTATGAAGCGGATGACATTATAGGTACCCTTTCTAAGCAGGCGAAGGAAAAGGAATGGGAAGTCCAAGTTATTTCTGGAGATAAAGATATGCTTCAGCTTGTTTCAGAAAACGTGAAAGTAAAGGTAACAAGAAAAGGAATCAGCGATGTTGCAACATATACTCCGAGCCTTCTCAAGGATGAGATGGAAATTACGCCTGAGCAAGTAATTGACTTAAAGGCGCTTATGGGGGACAAGTCAGATAATATTCCAGGAGTACCTGGAGTTGGTGAAAAGACAGCTATAAAATTACTAAAGCAATATGAAACACTAGAGTCTGTTTATGAACATATAGAAGAAGTATCTGGTAAAAAGCTAAAAGAAAATCTCACGAATCATAAAGATAATGCATTTATGAGTAGAGAATTAGCAACAATTAATCAATCAGCCCCTGTTGAGATAGAGGTTGAAGAGGTAGTATACGATGGTTATCAAGAAGAACAAGTAAGAGAAATTTTTCTTGAATTAGGTTTTCAATCCTTACTGAAACGGGTCGATGGGGAAGAAGAACATCAAGAAGAAATAGAGTTGGAATCCATTTCGTATAATGTGATTGAGGAAATAACGGAAGAGATACTGACGGATAAAAGTGCGTTTCATATGGAAATATTAGGTGATAATTATCATACAGAAACAATTCATGGAGCTGCACTTGTTAATGAGAAAGGAAACTACTTTATCCCAGTTTCTATTCTTGAGGAGTCAAAAGAATTTAAAGAGTGGGTAGAAAATCCAGAAGCTACGAAAGTGGTATTTGACGCTAAAAAAATTACGGTATTATTAAATAGATTAGGAATGAGTGCAAAAGGTATTTCGTTCGATTTGTTATTGGCGTCATATATCGTTGATCCGTCTGAAAACAATCACGACATTCCTGCCATTAGCCACCGATTCGGGGAGAAACAAGTATTATTTGATGAAGAGGTTTATGGTAAAGGGGCGAAGTTAAGACTTCCTGATGATGATAAGATATGGCAAGAACATATCGTTAGAAAAACGAGTTTAATCTTTGCCTTAGAAGAAAAGCTCGAACAATCATTGGAGGAAAATAAACAATTAGATCTTCTTCTAGATTTAGAGTTACCTCTTGCAGTAGTACTAGGGAAAATGGAAGCTCTCGGTGTAAAAGCGGACAAGGAAAGACTAGAAGAAATGGGTGTAGAATTAAAGAAACGGCTTGAAACGTTAGAGGCGGAAATTCAAGAGTTGGCTGGTGAACCATTTAATGTTAACTCACCGAAACAATTAGGACCTATTTTATTTGAAAAGCTTGAACTTCCTGTTATTAAGAAAACAAAAACGGGTTATTCTACTGCTGCTGATGTGTTGGAGCAATTAGAAGGAAAACACCCAATTATAGAGAAATTACTTTTATACAGACAGCTTAAAAAGCTCGATTCAACATATATAGAAGGTTTATTAAAAGTAATCAACAAAGGAAACGATAAAATTCATACTAGATTCAACCAAGCATTGACACAAACTGGTCGATTAAGCTCCATCGAACCAAACTTGCAAAATATCCCTATTCGTATTGAGGAAGGCAGGAAAATTAGACAAGCTTTTATTCCTTCTGAAAAGGGTTGGAAAATTCTTGCTGCGGACTATTCACAAATTGAATTGCGTGTACTAGCACATATCGCAGGAGATGAAAAGCTCCAGCAAGCGTTCAAAGACGATATGGATATCCACACACGTACGGCGATGGAAGTATTTCATGTAAGTGAAGACGAAGTAACATCCAATATGCGACGCCAAGCAAAAGCGGTTAACTTTGGGATTGTTTATGGTATTAGTGATTATGGTTTATCGCAAAACTTAGGTATTACGCGAAAAGAAGCGAAAAAATTCATTGATAGATATTTAGAAAGTTATGAAGGTGTCAAGCAATACATGCAAGAAATTGTTCAGCAAGCAAAGCAAACAGGCTACGTAACAACCCTGTTGCATCGAAGAAGGTATTTACCAGAGATAACGAGTCGAAATTTCAATTTGCGAAGCTTCGCTGAGAGAACAGCGATGAACACACCAATCCAAGGAACTGCTGCTGACATTATTAAATTAGCGATGGTTGAATTGGATAAGCAAATAAAAGAGAATAAACTCTCATCTAGACTTCTTTTACAAGTACATGATGAGTTAATCCTTGAGGTACCAGAAGACGAACTTCAGGAAACACAACAATTAGTAGTAAGCGTGATGGAGCAAGCATTGGACTTAGATGTTCCATTAAAAGTAGATGTATCGTATGGAGAGACTTGGTATGATGCAAAATAGTTAGGAGAAAATAAAGATGCCTGAATTACCAGAGGTAGAAACAATTAGACAAACATTAAAGGAATTAGTAATTGGAAAGAAAATTGAAAGTGTGAGTATCCACTGGCCAAAAATTATTCAACAACCGGAACCAGATATGTTTCATCAAACGGTCGTTGGTCAAACTTTTCGAGATATACGACGGAAAGGGAAGTTTTTGTTATTTGATTTAGATGATTTTGTGCTCGTGTCTCATTTACGGATGGAAGGGAAGTATGGTGTTTTTCCTTCTGCTGAAGAATTAATGCCACATACACATGTTATCTTTCATTTTACTGACGATACGGACTTAAGATATCGTGATGTACGGAAATTTGGAACGATGCACTTGTTCAAAAAAGGTGAGGAACAGAATGCAAAACCTTTAGTTCAGCTGGCAGAAGAACCTATATCGGGTAATTTCTCCATTAAGACATTCACCGAAAAAGTACAAAGTAGCCAACGATGTATAAAAAATATCTTACTAGATCAAACGGTCATTGCAGGATTAGGAAATATTTATGTAGATGAAACATTATTTTTAGCGAAGATCCACCCTTTACAGCAAGGAGTTCATTTGACAGATAAAGATATCCTAATTATCTATCAATCAGCAGTGGAAACGTTGAATAAAGCAATTAAACAAGGTGGTACAACAATTCGATCCTACGTTAACTCACAAGGCCAAATTGGTATGTTTCAACAAGAATTAGCGGTGTATAGTAAAGAGGGTGAAGCCTGCCAGGTTTGTGGAGATATGATTACAAAAATCAAAGTACATGGTCGAGGAACACATTATTGTCCAAGTTGCCAAGCAATTTAAAAAATGTAATTTCATGATTCGGTAAATGGTCATCACTCCTTGATATAGCGTCTCATATACTACTGTAAATAAAGAGAAGGAGTTATGAGACGATGCTATATTTCCTATTATTAGCTATTAGTATAGATAGCTTTATTATAGCCTATACGTATGGATTGTCAGGGGTACAAATATCTTTTGTTCAGCGGATGAAGATTGCATTAACAGTTGGAATCGTTTTTTACTTTTCGATGAAAATGGGAACATGGTTGCTATTATTTCTATCTTTAAAAGTAACCGAAATGTTAGGAGCATTTTTACTTATTTTTATCGGAATGTCTTTTATTCTAACTGCCTTAAAACCCGTCGAACATAGCCGCTTTCCATTATTCAACATTTTGAAGAAGCCATTAAATGGTGACCGAGATAATTCTGGATTTATAAATGGTACAGAGCCATTCATAATTGGCCTTGCACTCTCTTTAGATTCAATCGGTACTGGAATAAGTATCTCTTTATTAGGTGCTCAACCACTTATTACGTCGGTTGTTTTGTTATTATTAAATGTACTTATTTTATCAGTAGGAATTCATGTCGGTAAGCATTTTAGAAAATGGAACAAATTTGAGAAGATCTCCGTTTTACCAGGATGCCTCTTAATTTTATTTGGAATAATTAAACTAGTAATTTAAATTGAAGGAGATTTACGATGATTATTGGGTTAACAGGAAATATAGCTAGCGGAAAAACAACGATCGCGAACATATTACATGAAACGTATCACTTTCCTATAATTGATGCTGATTTAATCGCACGAAAAGTAGTCGAGCCGGGAGAAATGGCGCTTTCCCAGCTCGTCGATATTTTCGGTGAAGAAATAGTATTAGATAACGGAGAGTTAAATCGAGCAAAATTAGGTAAAATTGTTTTTCAAGATGATGCCAAACGCCAGCAATTAAATAACATCGTTCATCCAGCTATTCGCAAGCGTATGGTAGAGGAGAAGGACAAGCTACTCGATGAAGGCTATAAACATATTGTGATGGATATCCCTCTTCTTTTTGAAAATAAATTAACCTATTTAGTTGATAAAACTCTTGTTGTTTATACAAAAGAAGAAATAAGGCTACAACGTCTTATGAAACGAAATGGATTTACGGAAGAAGAGGCAAGGAATCGAATGAATGCTCAAATGGATGCTGAGGAGAAAAAGAAATTAGCTGATGAGTGGATTGACAACAGTGGGTCGAAAAGCTCCTCAAAAGAACAATTGGAAACGATACTTGAAAAATGGTCACTAAAATAAATAGAAACTTTAAAAGAGGGAATCGACGATGGATACGAAAGGAAGACATGTCATTGCTGAGCTCTGGAGATGTAACAAAGAAATCTTAAACAACTTAGAAAAATTGGAGAAAATATTTGTGCATGCTGCATTGAAATCCGGTGCAGAAATACGCGAGGTTGCTTTCCATCAATTTGCACCTGATGGTGTTAGTGGTGTCGTCATCATCTCAGAATCTCACTTAACGATACATAGTTTTCCAGAGAGTGGTTACGCGAGTATTGATGTTTATACGTGTGGGGAGACGATAAACCCTCATATAGCGACGGACTATATTACGAATCAGCTCGAAGCAAAAGAAATAGAAAAAATTGAAATACCGAGGGGAATGGGGAAGATTCAACCCCAAATACAGCCATAGTTTATTATATAACTATTTATTCAGATATGATTTTACTCATAGAGCGGTCATATCTATATTTGTATGTCGTTTTTTATTGTTTATCGTTAATATACGAAAAGTTATTATTTAGTAGGCTAATTCATAGACTTTAATCGTGTTCTTGCTAAAAACGTGTTAAAATAAGTAGTAACAATCCATAATAAAGGGGTAGAATACATGTCTTTTCGTAATTGGTTTAATAAAAATTTTAATAATCATTCAGAAACGAGAGATAAGCATTGGGATCCAGCATTGCAAACTCATTATTTTAAAACAACCAAAGATAAAGCATTTGATAAACTAGAACCTCTCTTTCGTAATATGAAAGGCTGTGAAATTGTAGGGATTTCCAAGGATCATGGTGAGATGAGCTTTAACTATAAAGCTGGTAGAAAAGTATTTGTTATTTTAACAATTATTATGGTTAAACCTTATCGTACTGCAATAGATATATCTGCTACTACAGAGTCAGCAGTACCGTTTGATCTCGGTTATAGTCATAAGTTAATTACAAAGCTGTACGATGAGATAAAAAAAGAATTGGATTACATTGGGACGAACGAATAAGTAGATAAGGATGATGTAGAACTATGCGCTGTCCACATTGCCAATATAAAAATACAAAAGTACTAGATTCTAGGCCAATTGAAGAAGGTAGATCGATTCGACGGAGAAGGCAGTGTGAATCATGTCATTTCCGTTTCACTACATTCGAACGATTAGAAGAAGTACCTTTAGTTGTAGTAAAGAAAGAAGGTACTAGAGAAGAATTTAGTCGAGACAAGTTGATGAGAGGCTTGATTCGCGCTTGCGAAAAAAGACCAGTTGCGATTGAGGAACTAGAATCCATTACAATTGACATCGAGAAAGAATTAAGAAACCGAGGAGATTCTGAGGTTCAAAGCAATGAAATCGGAGAAATGGTTATGAACCGTTTAGCTGGTGTGGATGAAGTAGCTTACGTACGTTTTGCCTCTGTTTATCGCCAGTTTAAAGACATCAGTATGTTTATGGAAGAATTAAAAGAATTAATACATCACGACAAAAAATAATTTGGTTAAGGGGTTATATTAATGAGCTTAGGAGATATTGGGAAAATACTTCCATCTGAATTGTATACAACAGAACTAGAGCAAGAGATGCCCATGTCTTTTTCTTTTGTCTTAACTCATTTATATCAGCCTCTCATAGGCGTGGAAGCTATTGTTCTATATCAGACATTATTTACAGAGAGCCAATTAAACAATTCTAGCGACAGACAGACACACCACGGGTTAATGACTTATCTGGGATTACCTTTAGACCGTATCTATCGAGCGCGTAGGAGATTGGAGGCTATCGGCCTTCTACAGACATTTGAACAATACGATGAGGACGGTAAACTGTATCACTATGTTCTACATATACCTCATACCGGTAGGAGTTTTTTTGCGAATGATTTCCTAAGTCATCTTCTATATCATCAATTAGGAAGCACACGTTATAAACAAGTAAAATCTTTATTCACGAGAACTGATGAAAACAGACAGGATAAGAAAGAAACTACAGCAACTTTTGAAGAGGTATTCCGTTTAGCTAAAGTAATGCCGCATGATTCAATCGTAAGCAAGGATAGTACACATAAGATTCCTATTGAAAGATCCATCGACTTCCAATGGCTTGAGCAAATACTTAAGCAACGAATGTTGCCTGTTGAGAAAATTTTAACGGAACAAAATCGCGAAACAATGATTCAAATGGCTGCAGCATATAATTTAACGGATCAAGAGATTGAAAAAGCTCTATTGTGGGCTATTACAGAGGAAAATGAATTAAACATTTCAGAATTTAAGGCTGCATGTACGGATTTTATCCAAACTAGCAGAAAAGCATCCATTCAAATAACGGAAAAACCATTAAAAGCATTTATAGCAACGGAAGCAAGTGCTAAGCCGAAGACAAAAGAAGAACAATTGATTGAGAGACTTGAAACCATTTCACCGAAACAATTACTTGAAGATTTAGCAGATGGAAAAGCTGCATCTACTCAGGATCTGAAAATTGTTAGTGACGTGATGACTTCGCAAGGTTTAAATGCAGGTGTTATGAATGTTTTGTTACATTACGTTCTATTAAAAACGGATATGAAGCTATCTAAAAATTATCTAGAAACTATCGCAAGTCACTGGGCGCGAAAAAATGTCAAAACAGTAAGACAAGCGATGACTTTAGCTAAGTCAGAAAATAAAAAATACCAACAGTGGAAAAACAAACCGAAGACGACATCAAAGCGTAATTTCACAACCAATAAAAAAGATATCGTACCGGATTGGTATAAAAATCGAAACCAATCAACAATAAAAAAATCTGTTTCCAATGAGCTAGATAGGGAAAAACAAGCTACAGAAGCGGATGAATTATTGAACAATTATTTAAAGCAACAAGCAAACCAGGAATAGGGTGATAGGCATGGAACCAATACAATCAGCTATGAAAAATTGGATGAAATCGAATGAAAGAATTCAACAAACTTTTGAGGATAGAAGACGAAGTGTATTAAATGATCCTGACATAAAACAATTTTTAAGCGAGCATTTGGAATTGGATGAAGAGGCAATTAACAAAAACTTGATGAAGCTGTATGAGTTTCAAAATGCTTCAAAAAATTGTGCCGATTGCCCGAATCTTGAAGGTTGTATTAACATAGTAAAAGGTTATACACCACATCTAGGAGTAGAGAACCAACATGTCTCTATCCGTTATGAAAAATGTAAAAATAAAATAGCTGATGAAGATGAAAAAGCAAAAGAAGCACTCGTCCAAAGCTTATATATGCCATCACAAATTAAGAGAGCAAAACTAGAAGAATTGAATACGAAGAGCCTTGAACGTAAAGAAGTAGTTAAGGAAATAATTCATTTCGTACAGGATTACTCCACAGGTAATTTTCATAAAGGTTTATATTTACACGGTCCTTTCGGTTCCGGAAAATCCTATATATTAGGTGTAATTGCGAATGAGCTAAAAAAATATAATATTCCATCTGATTTAATATACGTGCCAGAATTAGTTCGGGAAATGAAATCTTCCATTAAGGATGATTCCCTACAAGCAAAGATTGACCGTTTCAAGAAAGTCCCAGTTCTTATGTTAGATGACATAGGTGCTGAATCGATGTCGGCGTGGTTTAGGGACGAGATATTAGGTTCCATACTTCAACATCGAATGATGGAGGATTTACCTGTTTTCTTCACTTCAAATTATGATTTAAATCAATTAGAAACACATTTGTCTACCTCAAATAGGGGAGAAGTTGAGACGATAAAAGCTGGCAGAATCATCGAACGTGTTCGTCAATTGAGTAAACCAATAGAGTTATATGAACGTCATCGGTCAGACGAATAAATAACCATTGTCTAAATAGAGACAATGGTTATTTTTTATATCATCCCTCCATATAATATATCAGTTTAAGTTATGAGGGTGATCGCGAATGCTGGAGTTGTTTTTCGAGGAGATTGGTGAAGCAGATAATTTTTATCATCTATTTAGACAAGATAATTCAGATTTAAAAGTCATAAGACGAAGGGGTCAAGGTAATAGGGTAAGAGTAAGCGGTGATAATGAAGAAAATGTTAAGGAATCCGTTGCCAAAACATGTACAAAACTATTTATCGAGAACAAGGAATCGTACTACATACAGGACATATTAAAGAAAAAATTTCTATTTTCTAATTCTGAAGAGATCGAAAAAATCACAGAAATCACTCATGCTATATTAGAGAAAGATAATCCATACTATGAGGAAAAAATACATGACCATCAATTAAGAGATACATTAATGACCATTTTTCTAATGCATCTTAATGAAGAGGAAGTGCATTATAATTCAATCGTTCATTTTCGTCTCCATCATTACATGGACGAGCTTACAGAAGTAGTAGGATTTGCTATTGATGAGTATAAACGGGAAGAAGATTATCAGACATTTGTCCATACGCTAAGAGAGTTTGTAAAAAACAGAGAACCTATTCATGAAATTATACACGTGATACAAAACGATCCTCTCCAATTTTACAGGGATAATGGTACACAAATTACAAAGGAAGAAATGAACGAGATGAAGGAAAATTTCCCATTATTTGTGCTAGGACTTCCAGAAGATGATTGGTACATTTCACCTTTCATCGTCTTATCACCTAATAAAATCTATATGTATGGTGAAAATTCGAATGAGCCTTATACTCACTCTATTATGAATATTTTTCAGGAACGAATAGAATTTATGCCTTTAGAATATTTTCCATTCCCTATATGAGAGGAAAACTCAAAGAATACTTGATTTCTATAATCTCAATCGTTATAATAATGAACATACAATCTTATGAAAATTATATGTTATGACGAGGGCAAGATAGGATGAACGGTGTACATTAGAGAAGGGAGTCAAGGCTGAAAGCTCCTGTACAACCCCATACTATTACCACCTCCGAGCACTACTTTTGAAGGTATCTTCTTGTAATTAGTAGCGAATAGCCATCGTTATCGGTTCTAATAAGCCATGAGATTTTGTCATGGGAATTAGGGTGGAACCACGTGCTATACGCTCGTCCCTTTTTTCTAGATTTTCTAGAAATGGGGGATGAGCGTTTTTCTATTTGGACAGAAGATTGCAAAGTTTAAAATCAAGTTTTTAAGTATTAAGAGACTATAAGAAAGAAGGAGTAGAAAAATGAGCGAAATACACATTACATTTCCAGATGGAACGATTAAACGATTTGATAAAGGAACAACAGGTGAAGATATTGCAGCATCTATCTCTCCTGGCTTAAAAAAGCAAGCTTTAGCTGTTCAAGTGGGTAAGACTTATTATGACCTACGTACTCCGTTAGAAGAAGATGGAGCGATACGAATTATAACTGCGAGAGATGAAGATGGTGTAGAAATTTTACGACATTCGACAGCTCACCTTATGGCACAGGCGATCAAACGACTATTTAAAAATGTAAAATTAGGTATTGGCCCAACAATTGAAAATGGCTTCTATTATGACATAGATATGGAAGAAAGTCTGACACCAGAAGATTTACCGCGTATTGAAAAGGAAATGAAGCAAATCGTTAATGAAAATTTAGAAATTAAACGTCGAGTAGTTTCTAGAAATGAGGCAAAAGCTATTTTCGAAGAAATCGACGATGAATTAAAACTTGAACTATTAGATGCAATTCCTGAAGATGAACAAGTTACGATCTACGAGCAAGGTGAATTTTTCGATTTATGTCGTGGTGTTCACGTACCTAGTACTAGTAAAATAAAAATATTCAAACTGCTAAATATTTCTGGTGCTTATTGGCGTGGAGATAGCAATAACAAAATGCTTCAAAGAATTTATGGAACTGCTTTCGAGAAAAAAGGCCAGTTAGAAGAATATCTACGTATACGTGAGGAAGCGAAAGAACGTGACCATCGTAAATTAGGAAAAGAATTAGGTATCTTTACTGTATCCCAAAAAGTAGGTCAAGGATTACCAATGTGGTTACCGAATGGTGCGACAATTCGTCGTACAATTGAGCGTTACATTGTTGATTTAGAAGAGAGATTGGGTTATAACCATGTGTACACACCCGTCTTAGGTAGTGTGGATTTGTATAAAACAAGTGGTCACTGGGATCATTACCAAGATGATATGTTCCCTGTAATGGAGATGGATAATGAGGATTTAGTACTTCGACCGATGAACTGTCCACACCATATGATGGTTTATAAAAACGAGCTTCATAGTTATCGTGAATTACCGATTCGTATAGCTGAATTAGGCACAATGCACCGTTATGAAATGTCTGGTGCGCTAGCGGGATTACAGCGTGTACGTGGAATGACATTAAATGATGCTCATATCTTTGCACGCCCTGATCAATTAAAGGATGAGTTTATTCGAGTAGTAGATTTAATTAAAAATGTTTATAAGGATTTTGGTATTGAAGATTATTATTTCCGTCTATCTTATCGTGATCCAGAAAATAAAGAGAAATATATTGATAACGATGAGATGTGGGAAAAAGCACAAGCTTTACTAAAAGAAACGATGGAAGAGATGGAATTAGAGTATGTCGAGGCAGAGGGTGAAGCTGCTTTTTATGGTCCAAAATTAGACGTACAAGTAAAAACTGCACTAGGAAAAGATGAAACATTGTCTACCGTACAGTTAGATTTCCTACTGCCAGAACGTTTTGACTTAACGTATATAGGTGAAGACGGGAAAGAACATCGCCCAGTTGTTATTCACCGAGGTGTCGTATCAACGATGGAACGTTTTGTTGCCTTCCTAATCGAAGAATATAAAGGTGCCTTCCCTACTTGGCTTGCACCTGTCCAAGCACGTATTATACCTGTTTCCTATGATGTTCATATGGACTATGCAAGAAAAGTAGAAGATCAGCTTCGTCTTTCAGGGGTACGTGTAGAAGTGGATGAACGAAATGAGAAAATAGGTTATAAAATTCGCGAAGCACAAACTCAAAAAATTCCATTTGCTTTAGTAGTTGGAGATAAAGAAGTGGAAGCAGAGGCAGTGAATGTTCGTCGATATGGAGAAAAAGATTCAGAGACATTAAGTCTTGAGGCTTTCAAAGCGTCCATTACAGCAGAAATTAGCGAGCGCACATTGCGAAAATAAAAAGTCATTCCGCTTTTCACAAGTCTTATTTAGTGAGTAAAGGCTTTGAATATAATGTTTATTGACAATAGTCGATAGGTGTGATAAGGTAGTAAGAGTGAAAAGAATATGATCAAAGACAAGTAGAAGCACCCGCTTCTCACCTGATTGACACGGTATGTAGTTGACAGGTATATGATATCCGACGAAATGTAATTTTAATTGGAGAAGTGTGGGTGCAGTATGCGTATAAGTATATGCACCGCACTTTTTTTATTGTGTTATGAAAAAGAACTTTAAGTGTGAAATAACATTTATTTTCTCTTATGAAAATAAATACTTGTCTGACACTTGATCATGTTCCATTAGTTTCAAATAAAATTCGGAGGTGGCTGAATATTAGCAAAGATGTGAATGTCAATGAGAATATCCGTGCTCGTGAGGTGCGACTCATTGATGCAAATGGGGATCAATTAGGGATCAAATCTCGTCAAGAAGCGTTAGAAATTGCTGAAACTCGTAATCTAGATTTAGTACTTGTAGCTCCAAAAGCGAAACCGCCAGTATGTCGAATAATGGATTATGGAAAATATCGCTTTGAGCAACAAAAGAAAGACAAGGAAGCGCGTAAAAAGCAAAAAGTTATTAACGTGAAAGAGGTTCGCCTCAGCCCAGGTATTGAAGAACATGATTTTAATACAAAACTACGTAACGCGCGGAAATTCTTAGATAAGGGAGACAAAGTGAAAGTTTCCATTCGTTTCCGTGGACGTGCAATTACCCATAAAGAGCTTGGACAAAAGGTATTAGAACGCTTTGCAGAAGCTTGTAAGGATATTGCTACAGTAGAGCAAAGAGCTAAGATGGAAGGACGCAGTATGTTTATGATGCTTGCACCTTCAACTGGCGAAAAGAACTAAAACCTTTGTCAAAAGAAGCATACGCATTAGTTATAAGGAGGAATTAATCATGCCAAAGATGAAAACACACAAAGGGTCTGCTAAACGATTCAAAAGAACAGGTACTGGGAAACTGAAACGTTCTCATGCATATACAAGTCACTTATTCGCAAACAAATCTCAGAAGCAGAAACGTAAGCTACGTAAATCAGCTGTCGTATCTTCAGGAGATTACAAACGCATTAATCAAATGCTACCATAAATAAAATTCAATAGATCGTTGACATATAGGAGGGAATTATCATGGCTCGTGTAAAAGGTGGAACAGTAACGAGACAACGTCGTAAACGTATTTTAAAACTCGCAAAAGGTTATTATGGTTCAAAACATTCATTATTCAAAACAGCAAAACAACAAGTAATGAAATCAGGTCAGTATGCTTATCGTGACCGCCGTCAGAAAAAACGTGACTTCCGTAAATTATGGATTGCACGTATTAATGCGGCAGCGCGTCTAAATGACCTTTCTTATAGCCGTTTCATGCATGGCTTAAAGTTAGCTGGTATTGAAGTGAACCGTAAAATGTTAGCTGACTTAGCTATTAATGATGAAAAAGCATTTGCTCAGTTAGCTGAACAAGCAAAAGCTGCTTTAAAATAATAAACAACGAGGCGAACGATTTTCTTAATGGAGATCGTTCGTTTTTTTTCAAAAATAAAAAAGTGTAAAATTTACCTAGATTAAGTCTAGCTTCCGCCTCTACTCCCTAAGAGGTCTGAGGAATGCTATGCAGCAATGATAAAGAACACCACATCAAGCCTTACTTAAGCTTGTCGGGGGTGAACAACGCGCTTACACTTTTCTTATTGTCCAGTTTCAGCGCCTACCCCCTCGAGGTCTTAAGTAATGCTATTCTGTGGCAAAGAACAGAACGCCACATCAAGCCTTACTTAAGCTTGTCGGGGGTGAACAAGGCGCTTACACTTTTCTTATATGGAGTTGGAGAAGATGTTATTATATTTAGTTGTTATTAATGTAATAGGGTTGCTCATTATGAAATGGGATAAGTACTTAGCTAAAAAACAAAAGTGGAGAATACCTGAAAAACGAATATGGTTCATAGCTATTGTTGGGGGAGCATTAGGAGCTACCATAGGTATGTTTCTTTTCCGCCACAAAACGAAACACGTAACCTTTACATTGTTATTGCCACTCTTAACCTTTGGCCAGGTTATCCTTCTATATTATTGGCAGTTCCACGAGTTCATGTCATAACAGCTCGTCTACTGTCATATTAATGAACATAGAAGGAGATGGTTTCATGCAGGTGGAATGGATTGATCAGTTAACTGTAGGTGAAAGTTTCACCTTAATGGCACCTATTTTATTTATCTTTCTTCATGTAATCAGACCTGTTACTTTTTTGCCTGTTTTAGTTATATGTGTAACAGGTGGAATACTATTTGGCCCATTAGCAGGTACCATTTATTCGATTGTTGGGTTAACCTTCTCAAGCATGATTTTTTATCTATTTATTCGAAGTATTCCATCTTTAGAGAAGAAGTTATGTAAAGCAGGGAAAGCATTCTTTGGGAAACACTATACAATTAATTCAACTCAAATCGTAATACTTAGACTTTTACCCTTTATTCATTTTCATCTGTTATCTTTTTTTATTTATGAAAATTCAGAGAGCTTTAGCTCTTATTTGCGAACGAGTATGTTTAGTATCATTCCAGCTACTGTATTTTACACGTCGCTAGGTAAAGCCCTCCAAGCGTTATCTATGTTATCCGTTGTCTTTATAACAGTAGTTATTGTTATGCTTGCTTTTGCTGTACGGAAAAAACAAATACATATAAAATGGGACCAATTTTTCTCTTCGCAATCTACCTAATCCCGGATTTCGAGCCGATTCATCGGATATTTCCAATCAATTTCAGCATGCGGATATCGTATAAGTATTTCTTGCTCCAAAAAATACAAATCTTTTCTCTCAAACCCCTTTAATCGTTCAGGGGTTTTTGTATGCATGATAATCGTGACTACTTCAAATGCATTTTCAGTAGTACCAAGATATTTTTCCCCTTCGAATAAAAATCCTTTATACGTGATTAAGAAATTCTTCTGAGTGTTCGAAGAATCATCGTAAAAATAAAATTCTTCCTTTTCTTGTGCAATTTCTAATTTTCTCCGTGGGCTAATAATATATTTAAAAGCAGTATATAACAATACAATTATTGCGAAAAGAATAAGAATACGAAGTAAGATGACAATCATGTATATGCCCTCCTGACGTGACTTTATAATTACTCTACGAATAACAAAGGTGAAAGGTTTCAAAAAGTTCTATATAGATGATAAAATAAAATGAAGACAGAAGCAAAGGAAGAGGAAAATGGACTGGCAGTCATTATTTAAGATGCAAAGGCAGTTAGATTTTTACATTGAAAAGCAACATGGCTTAGAAGATGAACCTTTATTTGAAAAAAAAGTAATGGCTTTACTTGTGGAAGTAGGGGAATTAGCTAATGAAACAAGATGTTTTAAGTTTTGGAGTCTAAAGCCACCAAGCGATCGTTCTGTAATCGCAGAGGAATATGTAGATGGCATTCATTTTATTTTATCTTTAGGACTTGAGATAGGGGTAGAGAATGTTAACTTAGAGGGTCAAAACTCTACGGAAAATCTGACAACACTTTTCCATGATGTGTTCGAAGCAATACACCACTTCAAGCTAACAAAGCAAGTTGATACATATGAACAGTTGTTTTCTACGTACTTAACATTAGGAAATAAATTAGGCTTTTTAGCAAATGATATACAGGAAGCCTATTTAAAGAAAAATAAAATAAATTTTGAAAGACAAGAGCAAGGATATTAATAGGAGGTACCAATATGCCAGAAAAAGAAAGTTTACAAATGCTGAAAGAACTAACAGATGCAAGAGCTATTCCTGGAGATGAGAAAGAAGCAAGAGAAGTAATGAAAAAGTGGATTAGCCCTTATGCAGATAAAGTATACACAGATCATTTAGGTAGCTTAATTGCAGAGAAATCCGGAGACGCAACAGGACCAAAAATTATGATTGCAGGTCATTTAGATGAAGTAGGATTTATGGTTACACGAATCGACGATAAAGGATTTATTTACTTTCAAACAGTTGGTGGCTGGTGGAGTCAGGTAATGCTAGCACAGCGTGTAACGATTTTAACGAAAGATGGAGATGTTACAGGAATTATCGGTTCTAAACCTCCACATATTTTATCGGCGGAGGCACGTAAGAAGCCTGTCGATATTAAAGATATGTTCATTGATGTTGGTGCAACAAGTAGAGAAGAAGCCGAAAAATTCGGTGTTCGTCCAGGAGACTCTGTAGTGCCTTACTTTGAATTTACGCCGCTGAAAAATGATAAACTATTATTAGCAAAGGCATGGGATAACCGAATTGGTTGTGCAATTGCAATTGATGTATTGCGTAAATTAAAGGATGAGAACCATCCGAACGTTGTTTACGGTGTAGCTACTGCCCAAGAAGAAGTAGGACTACGTGGAGCAAAAACTGCAACGTATACAGTTCAGCCAGATATTGGGTTTGCAGTAGATGTCGGAATTGCAGGGGACACTCCAGGTATCTCTGAAAAAGAAGCAGACAGTAAAATAGGCGAAGGTCCACAGATTATTCTCTATGATGCTTCTATGGTTTCGCATAAAGGTTTAAGAGATTTTGTGATTGCAACGGCGGATGAAAACAATATCCCTTATCAGTATTCTTCTATGCCTGGTGGAGGAACCGACTCTGGATCGATTCATGTAACAGCAAATGGTGTGCCAGCACTTTCGATTACGATTGCTACTCGTTATATTCATACACACGCAGCAATTCTTCATTATGATGATTTTGCAAATGCAGTTAAATTAATTGTTGAAGTAATTAAAAAGTTAGACAAAGATCAAGTTCATACAATTACGTTTGAATAATAAAAGATGACACAAAAAAAGAACTTCCGCCGTGAAGTTCTTTTTTTATGCCAAATAGTTTCCCATAACTTTTTGTACATATTGCTGTGTTTCCTTAAATGGTGGTATTCCATTGTATTTATCTACATTTCCTGGTCCAGCATTATAAGCTGCTAAAGCCATAGCTTTGTTACCGTCATATCGTTCAAGCATATCCTTTAGGTAACGAGTACCACCAAAAATATTATCAACTGGATTAAAAGGATCTTGAACACCTAGACTACGTGCTGTACCTGGCATTAATTGCATTAGGCCTTGTGCACCAGCATGACTTACAGCATCTGCCTTGTAATTTGATTCTTGTTGAATGACAGCATGAATTAATTTTTTATCTACTCCATATTGCTGAGATGCTTGCTCGACAATTCCTTCTATATCTTGAGGAACTGAGGTAGCAGTAGGGTTTAACTGAAAATCAGTCTGAAAAAAGTTCATCATATTTGTTGCCTGTTGTCTCTGGGATGGAGAGTTTTCTAAAAAGTAAGCTGCCGGTATATTTTGGTTTGAATATATAGTTGGTGAACTCAAAAGTTGTGAGAATATTTGATTGAAATTTGAATTGTTTGTCGTTGTTGGAAAAACATTATTAAGACTAGGTGGTTGCATTTGCTGAACGATGGCTCTAATATTCAACAGCTAGTCCTCCTTTATTTTTTACATATGAATAAATTAACCTATATTAATTCTTTATTACGGTAAAAGTACTTACATCACTAGTCACTTTCTACTATATTTACTATACATCTAGACATATAAAAAAGCAACAGACTATTAATGGCAATTTGCTCATTAACAACTGTTGCTTTTTATTAATTTACCGCATCTTCTAACCCTTTTAATACTGCTTGTTTCTCGTCTTCACTTGCCTGCTGCCAGTAGATTTCAAATAATACCCCTAAGCCTGGTAGCATTTTTTCTTCGCCGCTTTCAATTGCGTCTACAATAGTTGCTTGTAATTGAGAAACATCATTTCCGTTAATATTGGACTTAATAGCATGCCGTAAATTTAAATCCATCATTCATCACCTCGTTATCAATTCGTCGCTCATAGTTTGACCAATAGGTTAGAAAATATGTATGATATGAACAATGCTAATAAAGGGTGATTATGATGATAACATCGGTACAAAATCCAAAAGTAAAAGAATGGCGAAAATTAAAACAGAAAAAGGAACGGGACAAATTAGGTATCTTTTTAATCGAGGGTACTCATTTAGTTGAAGAAGCTCATTCGAGTGATTGGGAAATAAGTGAAATTATCTATGAGGAAAGCTATTCCTTACCAGAGTGGGCAGATATGTATACTTGCTATGCTGTTACAGATAATGTTTTTACATCGATAACCGAAACAAAAACGCCTCAAGGAATAGCGGCAATCGTACGCAAACAATCCGTATCGGCTGCAACGGGCTCAAAACATTTGCTCTTGGATGGCATACAAGATCCTGGCAACTTAGGAACAATAATTCGAACTGCAGATGCGGCAGGTTTTGATACCGTAATTCTAGGTAAAGGAACGGTCGATTTGTATAATGATAAAGTAATCCGTTCAACGCAGGGCTCGGTTTTTCATTTATCTGTAATGGAGGGAGATCTTCATTCCTATATTGGCGAATTCAAAGAAGCTGGATTTGAAATATGGACGACTTCGTTGGATAATGCGGAGTACTATACGGACGTAAAAGTACCTGAAAAATTAGCTCTCATTTTAGGTAATGAAGGAGCAGGAGTTTCTACATCTATATTAGAGAAGGCGTCAAAAAATGTGAAAATCCCAATGTACGGAAAGGCTGAATCACTAAATGTTAGTGTGGCAGCTGGTATATTAATGTATCATATTGCAAATTCAACAGCAAAATGATAAAAACGTATTGAATAAAGTAAACAAAGAAGATAAACTTGAAACTAGAGGCAAGCTTGATTTATACTATAGTAGTACATATTCATATAAATAACTATAATGCATTGAAAGAGCAAGTAAACTATGACCATGCGTCTAAAGGGAAGCAGGATCCAGACTGAAAATACTGCTGGCGCACATAGATTGAAATTTCACTCTGGAGCAGGCACCAGGACCTCATAAGAGTAAAGGTGTACCGGGTTCGTCCCGTTATCGAATGAAGGTGGATATATTCTCTATTTAAGTGGATGTATCAACAAGGGTGGTACCGCGAACGAAGTCTCGTCCCTTTGATATTTTATCAAGGGATAGAGGCTTTTTTTATTTGGTAAAGAAAATTGGTAAAGAAACGATGAAATAATAGGAGGTTAAAAAGATGAGAGAAAAATTAGAAGAATTGCAAGTCGAAGCGTTACAAAAGGTAGACGACGCATCTGATGCAAAAGAATTACAGGATGTTCGAGTTGCATATTTAGGTAAAAAAGGACCGATTACTGAAGTACTCCGAGGTATGGGGAAATTATCGAAAGAGGAAAGACCGGTTATAGGTGAGCTAGCAAATAAAGTTCGTGAAAAAATAGCACAAGCAATTGAACAGAAAAAGACAGTTTTTGAAGCGCAGGAAATAGAAAAGAAATTAGCAGAAGAGACGATAGATGTTACATTGCCTGGAAGACCTGCACCTTCCGGAGGACCACACCTACTGACTAGTATTGTCGAAGAAATTGAAGATATCTTTATTGGAATGGGCTTCGAGGTTAGAGAAGGTCCGGAAGTTGAGACAGATTACTACAATTTTGAGGCTTTAAATTTACCAAAAGGACATCCAGCACGTGACATGCAAGATTCCTTCTATATTACGGAAGAGCTTTTATTGCGTACACATACTTCCCCTGTACAGGCACGTACAATGAATGCAATAGGTGGTAATAAACCAGTAAAAATGATTTGTCCAGGAAAAGTGTACCGTCGTGATACAGATGATGCGACACACTCTCATCAGTTTACACAAATCGAGGGACTATATGTAGACAAAAATGTAAGAATGAGTGATTTGAAGGGTGTCTTGGACCGATTTGCAAAGAAAGTATTTGGTGAAGATCGTGAAATACGTTTACGTCCAAGTTATTTTCCGTTTACAGAGCCTTCTGTTGAAATGGATATTTCTTGTAAAGTTTGTCATGGTGAAGGATGTAACGTTTGTAAACAAACTGGTTGGATAGAGATTTTAGGTGGCGGTATGGTTCATCCACGAGTATTAGAAATGGCAGGATATGACCCGAAAGTATACTCTGGCTTTGCATTCGGAATGGGACCAGAACGTATTGCAATGTTGAAGTATGGTGTGAACGATATACGTCATTTCTATACGAATGATGTGCGTTTCTTAAATCAATATCATAAAGCTTAGAAGGAGGAAGACGAGATATGTTAGTTTCATTAAATTGGTTAAAACAATATGTAGATATAGATGGTATATCACCAGAAGAACTTGCAGAAAAAATCACAAAATCGGGAATCGAAGTTGACGGAATGGAGCGATTTGCTAGCCCTTCTACAAATGTAGTAGTTGGTTACGTGGAAAGTTGTGAAAAACATCCTGACGCGGATAAATTGAATGTATGTCAAGTAAATACAGGTGAAGAAACACTCCAAATTATCTGTGGTGCACCAAATGTGAAGCAAGGTCAGAAAGTAGCGGTAGCAAAGCCTGGAGCTGTTTTACCCGGTAATTTCAAAATTAAAAAAGTGAAATTACGTGGAATTGAATCAAATGGGATGATATGTTCTCTACAGGAGTTAGGAATTGATGAGAAATATGTACCAAAAGAAAGTGCTGACGGCATTTACGTATTTCATGCGGATGCGGAAATCGGAGCAGATGTTACACCATTACTTAATTTAGATGATTATATTTTGGAACTTGATTTAACACCGAATAGATCTGATGCGTTAAGTATGTTAGGAATGGCATATGAGGTAGCGGCAATATTAGATGTACCTGTAAAATTACCGGAGCCAAGCTACGAAGAGACTGTAGAGAAGGCAACAGATCTTATTTCCGTTAAGGTTGAAGCGAAAGAAGAGAATCCTTATTATGCAGCATTTGTAATAAAAAACGTAACGATTGGCCCATCTCCTCTATGGATGCGTAACTATCTAATGGCTTCTGGTATTCGACCAATTAACAATGTGGTCGATATTACGAACTATGTACTTCTTGAGTATGGTCAACCATTACATGCATTCGATCTTGATAAATTCTCGTCTGACGAAGTAGTAGTTCGTAAAGCAAAGGAAAACGAAACATTGGTTACCTTAGATGGTCAAGAGCGTAAACTTAATACAGAACATCTCGTAATTACTGACGGCAAAGATCCTGTTGCACTTGCAGGTGTAATGGGTGGACAGAGCACAGAAGTATCAGAAGAAACTACGAATGTACTGTTGGAAGCAGCATATTTTGAAGGTCAAATCGTTCGTCGTGCATCAAAGGAGTTTGATTTAAGAAGTGAATCGAGCACTCGCTTTGAAAAAGGTGTAGATCCAAATCGTGTTCGACTTGCGGGTGAACGCGCTTGTCAGCTATTGAGTGAATACGCGAATGGTAGCGTGCTTGCTGGAAATGCCGAATTCGATCAATTGGATAAAACAGAAAAAACGGTAACGATTGAAACTTCAAGAATCAACAATCGACTTGGTACAGAAATATCCGAAGAAGAAATCATAGATATCCTTAGAAAATTGCAATTTAACTATGAAAAGACAGACGGAGAAATCATTGTTCATGCACCTACTCGCCGTCAGGATATTCGTATATTTGAAGACATGGTCGAAGAGGTAGCAAGAATTTATGGATACGACCATTTACCTTATACATTGCCTACGGGTGAGGGGAATGCTGGTGGTCTAACGAAAGAGCAGGAGCTCAAGCGATATGTTAAACGATTTTTAGAAGGTGCTGGTTTATCTGAGACGGTTACCTACTCGTTAACGAGCGAAGCTAGATCCGAACAATTAATAAGTCCAGATGTGAAGAATGTAGCAGTATCAAAGGTCAAATTAGCGATGCCAATGAGTGAGGATCATGGTGTTCTTCGTCTAAGTTTATTACCAGAGATGCTTGATTCTGCATCCTATAACATAGCTAGAAAGCAGACAAATATCGCGATGTATGAGATTGGCAGTGTCTTTATTTCCAATGAAGAGAAAGTAACAAAACAGCCGAAAGAAAATCTTCGTTTATCAGGTGTTTTAACAGGAGAATGGGTGACACACCCTTG
This sequence comes from Gracilibacillus halotolerans, assembly GCF_014206945.1. Taxonomy (GTDB): domain Bacteria; phylum Bacillota; class Bacilli; order Bacillales; family Amphibacillaceae; genus Gracilibacillus; species Gracilibacillus halotolerans. The sequence continues at coordinate 7,913 of NZ_JACHON010000018.1, read as the reverse complement.
GCAACAGGAGAAGAAAAAGGTTGACTTTTTCGTTGTGAAAGGTATCTTAGATGAATTATTTGAAAGATTAAATGTGAATGTTACGTACACAGCAACAAAGATAGAGAATATGCACCCAGGTAGAACAGCAGAGCTATCGATAAATAATAAGGTCATCGGATTTGCAGGCCAGCTGCATCCATTACTTGAAAAAGAGTATGATTTGAATGAAACGTATGTGTTCGATATAGATTATGACTATTTAGTTGATATCCACGAAAATGAACCTAGTTTTTCTGACATTCCACGATATCCGGGAATTACGAGAGACATAGCGCTTGTAGTGGAACATACGATTCAATCTGGAGACATACAACGAGTTATCCAGAATGCTGGTGGTGACATTTTACAGTCCATCCGAGTGTTTGACGTATATCAAGGGGAACATCTTGAAGAAACTAAAAAATCAATGGCATTTAGTTTATTCTACCAAGACCCAGAGCACACCTTAACAGATAAAGAAGTAGAAGAATCATATGAACGTATTTTAGAAGCAGTGAAAAATGAATTTAATGCAGAACTAAGAAGCTAACAAAGAAAAGTGTATGCGCCTTATTCACCCCCGACTAGCATTACTTAAGACCTCGAGGGGGTAGGCGCAGAAACTAGACAGTAAGAAAAGTGTATGCGCCTTGCTCACTATAAACTTAATTACGTATAACAATACTCGGGGAAAATTACCCCGAGTATTTCTTTTAAACAGAGTATGGGAGTTTACATATACTTTTTTGCTTTTTGCGTATTACCGAAATGCAACTTTGCAACGGATGCTAACACATCTTCGTCATATTTTTTCATAATATAAGCAGCTGTTTCATCAACTTTACGAGAGGCACCTTTTGGAATTGTTATTCCTAGTTTATTGGAGAGTGCGTCCATTTCTTTTACAAATTTTGCACGTGCAATAATAGAAGCTGCTGCTACTGAGATGGAATGACTCTCTGCTTTCGTCATAAAGTATGTATGATCATGTAAAGATAATTTTTCCGAACCGATATATCTTTTATAAACATGTGGTTCGCAAAATTGATCAATTAATATTCCGTCTAAAGGCATGCCTTTAATTTTTACAAGAAGTTTTTCGATGGAATGATGATGCAACATCGCCTTAATCTTACCTTGATTCCATCCTTTTCTTTGAAGTTTATTGTACTTCACATTATCTAATGTAAGCAGAGAATAAGGTATTTTTTGGCTGACGATTTCTTTGGCTAGCTCGCTAATTTGTTGGTCCTTTAACACTTTTGAATCTGCAATACCGATCTCTTTCAGTAAATTGATGGATGCTTGTTTAATATACACTGCTGCAACCGTTATTGGTCCGAAATAATCTCCTGTCCCTGCTTCATCGGTTCCAATGTGGCTACTCTGTAATAAACTAGAAGGGATGTTTGAAGAAGCGACTGTAGTAGTTTTTTTCTTGTCGATTGCTCCTTCAGATTTCCATGGTGAAGCCTCATTTTCTGCTCCGCCACCTTGAAAGAGTACTTTACCGGAACGATATGCAGTAATCGTTACATTACCTTTCTTTGCCATAAACAGTGCGTGACTCGGTGCATTTACAAGAAAGGAATGGTAGTGTTGTTTCATTTTTTCTATTGTATCATTTGTGACAACGACGACCGTATTGCTCATTTGGATACCTCCCAAATCAATAAATCCATATACAAAATGTCTTACTTTCACTAGTATATCAAAGAAGTTCTTTAACAAGATAGTTTTCATAATGGGTGCTTCATGTTAATATTATTTTTGAGGTTATTTGTCGGAAAGGGGTATAATGATGACCCAGGATAAAGTGAAACGTACAACAGTACATATAAAGGGACGCTCTTATACAATTGTAGGAAATGAAAAATCGGAGCATATTCGATTAATAGCAGGTTTAGTAGATGATAAGATGAAAGAAATACATGAAAAAAATAAATCATTAGATACAACGCAGTTAGCTGTTCTAACAGCCTTAAATACAATGAACGATTATATGAAACTACAAGAAGATTATGAGATTTTGCAGAAACTAATAGATGAGAAAGAGGATTAAAAAAAGTTATGTTAACCATCATATTATTATTTTTATTATTGTCTGGTGTTCTCATCGGACTACGGAGAGGTTTTATTCTACAAGTTCTCCATTTAACAGGTTTTATTATAGCATTTATTGTAGCAGCAAGATATTATAGTTCATTGGCTTCAAAGTTAGAAATGTGGATACCATACCCTAACTTATTAGAGGATTCTGATTGGAGTGTGTTTTTATCTTCATTTCCACTAGAAGGTGCTTTTTATAATGCGATTGCCTTCGGGACACTATTTTTTGTAACGAAGATTATTTTGCAAATAATAGCTACAATGTTAGATTTTATTGCGGATTTACCTTTTATTCGTTTTGTAAATGGTGGGCTAGGTGCCTTGTTAGGTTTTCTTGAAGTATATCTTATTGCATTCATCATCCTTTTTATCATAGCACTAGCTCCTATCCCATTCATTCAATCTATGATAGACCAATCGAGCTTAGCTACGTTTATGATTGAAAAAACACCAGTCTTATCAGAGAAAATGATGACGTATTGGTTTGAAAACAACCCGTTTAGTAACTAAACTGTGCCCTTGCAACGAAGATGCTGCAAGGGTATTTAAATCGCAACTTATGTTTGTATTCGGAGGAGGAATTTAATGTCTACTAATAAAAAAGATGTCATTCGATTACTAGAGAAAATCGCAATATACATGGAGTTAAAAGGAGAAAACCCATTTAAAATTTCAGCATATCGCAAGGCAGCTCAAGCTTTGGAAAGAGATGATCGCTCACTTTCAGAGATTGATGACTTTACAGCTTTACCTGGGATTGGAAAAGGAACAGCTGCAGTAATAACGGAATTCATCCAGACGAATCAATCCGAAACTCTGAAGCAGTTAGAAGATGAAATACCTAAGGGCTTAATTCCACTACTAACGTTACCGGGACTTGGTGGTAAGAAATTATCTAAGCTATATCAAGAGTTACAAGTTACTGACGAGACTTCCTTACGACAAGCTTGTGAACAAGGTAAAGTTCAAGTATTAAAAGGTTTTGGAAAGAAGACAGAAGAAAAAATCCTAGAGGCACTAGATAATGTTGGGAAAAGACCAGCTAGGCTTGCGCTGCCAATCGCCTTAACGATTAAAGAGCGAGTGGAGAATTATTTAGATACGATAAAAGAAATTCAAAGGTATTCGATCGCTGGAAGTATGAGAAGGTATCGTGAAGACGTGAAAGACCTTGATTTCATCATTGCAACAGATGATACACAAACAGTTAAAGAAAAATTATTGGCATTTGAAGATTTGGAAGAGGTAATCGCTGCAGGCGATACTAAAATTTCGATCATAGCTACTGGTCAATACCCTATAAATGTTGATTTTCGTTTAGTGACAGATGAAGAATTTATTACGACATTGCATCATTTCACTGGTTCGAAGGATCATAATGTCCTTATGCGACAGCTAGCTAAATCGCAAGGAAAGAAAATTAGCGAGTACGGTGTTGAAGATATAGAGACGAATGAAATCACGACATTCAAAACGGAAGAGGATTTCTTTGCAAGCTTTGGTTTGCAATATATCCCACCAGAAATAAGAGAAGGTAAAGAAGAATTAGAATTCACTAAAGAAGAACTTGAATTGATCTCGGAGGATGATATTGTAGGCGACCTTCATATGCACACTACATGGAGCGATGGTGGTCAATCGGTTGAAGAAATGGTTCAATATGCGAGAAAGAAAGGTTATGAATACATTGCAATAACAGACCACTCTAAATTTTTACGTGTTGCCAATGGATTAACAGAAGAAAGATGGTATAAGCAAAGGGAAGAAATCGAACGAGTCCGAAAGCTATATAATGATATTCATATATTTACGGGGATTGAAATGGATATTTTACCAGATGGTTCACTTGATTATGACGATGAAATTTTACAAGAGATAGACTTCGTAATTGCATCGATTCATTCTAGCTTTAATCAAGATATGGACACAATAAAAAAGAGATTTGAGACTGCGTTGAATAACCCACATGTAGACATGATTGCACATCCAACAGGACGATTACTTGGAAGAAGAGATGGATACCAAATTGATGTAGAATGGTTAATAGATAAAGCAAAAGAAACAAATACCATTCTAGAGTTAAATGCAAACCCTAATCGTTTAGATTTAGCAGCAAAATGGGTAGAACTTGCTCAAGAAAAAGGTGTATCTATTGCTATTAATACGGATGCACATAGCTACTCGATGCTTGAGCATATGAAATATGGATGTGGAACAGCTAGAAGAGGTAAACTAAAAAAGAAAACTGTTGTAAACACTTGGACGAAGGAATTCTTAATGTCATATTTAAAAAACGAGTAGTAATTAATGAACAACACAGGAGGTTCGAGAATGAACCAACGAATACTGAAGGTGCTAGAATTTGATAAAATTAAGAGTCAACTAGAGGAAAAAGCAGTATCTCCTCTTGGTAAAGAAAAAGTAGTACAATTAGTTCCTTCTCACGACTTTAATCACGTAATACATTTGCAAAATGAAACAGATGAAGCGTTCCAAATCCTGCGTCTTAAAGGTCAGGTGCCACTCGGAACAATTTACGATATCAAGCCAAGTATCAAGCGAGCAGGAATTGGCGGTATTTTAAATACGCATGAATGTTTAGAAATCGCTCAGACGATGTACAGTGGCAGACAATTGAAACAATTCATTGAACAGATAGAGGATTTGGATACACCGCTATTAAACGAAAAACTTGATAACTATATTCCATTAAGAGAATTGGAACGTGAAATAAAAAATCGAATTGATGATCATGGGCATATGATGGATGGCGCTTCTAGTAAGTTAAGAAGCTTACGTTCAAAAATAAGAACAAGCGAGAGTAAGGTGCGAGATCGCTTAGAGAATATTACAAGAACGAAATCAAAAATGTTATCAGATGCTATTGTCACGATTCGTAATAATCGATATGTGTTACCAGTGAAACAGGAGTACAAATCTGCAATTGGCGGCATTGTTCATGACCAATCTTCTTCAGGTGCGACCTTATTTATGGAACCACAGGCGGTTGTGGAAATAAATAATGCACTTCAAGAAGCTAGATCAGAAGAAGGATTAGAAATAGAACGTATTTTAAGAGAATTGTCTGCACGTATTGCAGAGGATGAAGCTATTTTAAGAAGCAATGTGGAGATATTGGCAGATATAGACTTTATCGTTGCTAGAGCAAAATTGAGTCATGAAATGAAAGCTAGTAAGCCAAAGATGAATCAAGATGGTGTAATTAAATTAAGACAAGCACGGCACCCGCTTATACCAGTGGACGAAGTCGTACCTAACGATATTGATTTAGGAAAGGACTTTACTGCAATCGTGATTACAGGTCCGAATACTGGAGGGAAGACCGTCACATTGAAGCTGATTGGCTTATGTACTATAATGGCGCAATCTGGGTTACAAATACCTGCTCTAGATGGGTGCGAAATGGCCGTGTTTTCACAAGTATTCGCAGATATAGGAGACGAACAATCTATTGAACAAAGTTTAAGTACGTTTTCTTCTCATATGACCAATATTGTGGATATATTAGACAATTTTGATCAAAATTCTTTATTGTTATTTGACGAGCTAGGTGCTGGAACAGATCCGCAAGAAGGTGCTGCATTAGCTATGGCTATTTTGGATCATACAATACAGAAAGATGCTCGAGTTGTAGCTACAACCCACTATCCAGAATTAAAAGCATACGGGTATAACCGTCCGAATGTAGTGAATGCGTCTGTCGAATTCAATACAGAAACGTTAAAACCAGCCTATCGTTTATTGATTGGCGTTCCAGGTCGTAGTAATGCTTTTGAAATTTCAAAACGATTAGGATTACGTGACGAGATTATTAAAGAGGCGACAAAGCATATTGACACAGATTCAAGAAGTGTAGAGACAATGATTGGTTCCCTAGAGAAATCTCGTAAGGAAGCGGAAAAGGCTTATGAGGAAGCGAGTCTTATCCTAGAAGAAGCGCAGGAATTACGAGCCGATTTAACGAAGCAATGGTCTGATTACGAAATGAAGAAAGATCAGTTAATGAAGAAGGCAGAAGAGAAGGCCTCAAAAGCAGTGGAGAAAGCTAGAGAAGAAGCGGAACAAATTGTTGCTGAACTTAGAGAACGACAAGAAGCTGCTGACTTTAAGGAACATGTATGGATTGAGGCGAAAAAATTACTTGATCAGGCATCTCCGAATTTGGCTAAAGAAACGTCTAATAAAAAACCGAAAGAAACCGCAGACGCTAAAAAGAAAGCACTACAACCAGGAGACGAAGTGAAGCTTCTTACACTTGATCAAAAAGGTACAATCGTTGAACAAACAGGAAAAAATGAATTTCAAATTCAAATCGGGATATTGAAAATGAAGGCAAAACGCGATGATTTATTATTTATTCGAAGAGAAGAAAAAACATTAGAAAAGCCTTTAACATCGATAAAAGGATCAGGTTATCATGTTAAGCCGGAGCTGGATTTACGAGGAGAGCGTTTTGAAGATGCGCTCCAGCAGCTAGAAAAGTATATTGATGATGCGTTATTAGCTGGCTATCATAAAGTTTCTATTATCCATGGAAAGGGTACAGGCGCTCTAAGAAAAGGAGTAAAGGATTTTGCACGAACACATTCACGCATCGCTACAGCAAAGGATGGGAACATGAACGAAGGTGGACTTGGTGTTACTGTTTTAGAATTGAAATAGTGTATCACTAGGAGGAGAAAGAATCATGACAGGTTTTTGGACAAATACGTACGTGGAAACTGCTGCAAACTACAGTGTAGCCATCCTTTGTATCTTAGTTTTTTTAGTTGTCTTTGAATTGGTGACATCCTACAAAAATTGGGATGAGATTAAAAAAGGTAATTTAAGTGTAGCGATGGCAACAGGCGGTAAAATGTTCGGAATCGCAAATATTTTTAGATACTCGATAGCGCACAACGATTCCGTCCTTGAGATGATGGCATGGGGATCTTTTGGTTTTGTTATGTTACTAATTGGTTACTTTATTTTCGAATTTTTAACTCCAACGATTGATGTGGATAAAGAAATCGGTAAGGACAATCGGGCTGTTGCTTTCATCTCGCTAATAATATCCGTAGGTCTTTCATACATTATCGGCGCCAGTATCTAACAATCAAAGGAGTGATAGCTAGGTGAGAACTTTAGCCTATGTCTTAATTGTTGTAGCGATTTTATTTATAGGACTTGGAATATATTTTCTTTATTCAATATAATGTTTATAAATTGTAAACAAAGGTAAACTATAAGCAAAGTATTATGTCCTTTTTCCAATGGATGGTATACTTGAAATGGAAAATGGATAGATAAAGGAGGCCTTTTAAATGGCAATTGTACACGCAACTGACAGTAATTTTAGTCAAGAAACTGGTGAAGGTTTAGTCTTAGCAGATTTTTGGGCAACTTGGTGTGGACCTTGTAAAATGATTGCACCTGTGCTTGAGGAAATAGATGGTGAGATGAGCGACACAGTTAAAATCGTGAAGCTAGATGTTGACGAAAATCAAGAAACTGCAGGTAAATTTGGAGTTATGAGTATCCCTACACTTCTTCTTTTCAAAGATGGAAAAGTTGTAGACCAAGCAATTGGATACCAACCAAAAGAAGCATTAGTTGAACTTATCAACAAACATGCTTAAAACAGAATGACAAAGTCCCTTATTATAGCCTTGTGCTGTAATAAGGGACTTTTTTAGTGTGCCCGGCATGGGTGTAATCTCTAGGGTGAGAGTCCCGAGCCACGAAGGCAGAAGTAGTGGTTAGCTAATCGTAAGGGTGTCCGT
>NZ_JACHON010000017.1 GCF_014206945.1 Gracilibacillus halotolerans | reverse complement strand
ACCTCCTTGATTACAATTGGACGAATTCGATTTCCATGTTTTCTTTTAAAGGATTCCCAATGTTGATGGTTGTCAAAAAAGATTTGTTTTAATATGTTTTTCTTCATACTATAAAGATACCACAGTCATAAAGACTGTGGTAGAGAAAAAAACGACCCAGATTTTTATACTTTCTTATCTTTTAAGAAAAGCATCATCATCATGCCGATGATAATGCTTTTTTGCTCTCTCTTATTGCATTGTTATCTGTTTTTTCTTGGAGCTTCAGAGCCCGTTTGTATAAATGGTAATATCCATAAAAGCCAACTATAACAGGGATTACACCACAGTATAAAAAGAAAACAACAGGATGTATCTGATAAAGAGTATAGAGACCAACACCCGATACACCTATTGTCGATATTGTATAATGGGGAAATAAAAGGCCTATGATTACCGACTTTTTTAACGATGCTCCGAATTTCAATTTCAAATGTACTGTATCCGCACAAAACGCGTTGACAATCGCAAAAAGAAAGATAGTTATTACAAAGTAAACGTAAAACATACCAGATTTAAATTCAATTTGAGCTAATTGATAGTTAATTACCCATATAACCGAGAAACCAGTAAACAAACAACCCACTATCATACTACGTAAATAATTTTCCTTGTACGCCATCCAAAAAAACGAAATTGTTTTCTTTTCCCTATTACCAATCACCCATTGCCTTACCACTGCATAGAGAGCAGTAGTAGCAGGGAAAAATATGAAAGGGAGCAGGAACAAGATAACATATACTAAATGATAGAGTTCATCCATCGTACGGACTGTCAAACTGGCAAAAATAATATATATAATAGGCAAATTATATCCCAACCATACTATATTTGCCATCATAAACCTTGTGCCCCAGTTCAACATTTGATATAGCTTACTATCGATGCTTAACATGATACCCACTCCCTTTAGCGAAACTAATCAATCATAGAAAAATTGTTTATTCTTCTAATGTACTCAAATTTTCTTGCCATTTAGCTGTTTGGAATTCTAGCAGCTTCTCATAACCAACATCCTGCGCCGATTTCTCCGCATTTTGCATAATTTTCTCTACTTCTTCATCACTCTGCGCATATACAGCCTGTGCTCTTGCTTCTTCAAATATCTCTCCAATTCGCTGTTGAATAATACCTTCTTCACTTTCCGGAAGAGGAGAAATATTTAAATACTGTGTTGCATCGTACTGTGTTTCCCATGTAATAGTATGCTGCCATTGTGTCGTCCAGTTCTGTTTGTCCTCTGGCAATGTTAGTTCAAATTCTGCCTTCGCTGTGTCAAGGAAGTTAGAGTTTCCATTCCATTGGAAATTAACTGTGTCCTCTTCTACTTTTGCTAAGCCTTCTGCATCCTCATAATACTTCTCCGTAAATTGAGGAAGCCCTTGATCATTGAAGCCATCCCAGTATTCACCCTCAGGTCCGAAAATTAAAGAGGACTGCCCTTCAGGACCAGTTAACCAATCTAAAAATGCAAACACTTTCTCTGGATCCTCTGCAGATTTTGTTATAACACTTACGTTCCAACCCATCATATTATAAGAGCCAGGATAAATTTCATTTTTATCAAGGCCTTCTTCATGAATAGGCCATATCATGAAGTAACCGCCATCTGGATCTTGTTCTTGTAAATGATAATGTCCACTTCTTGCATAATCTGTCGGACTAGCTCCGGCATAAACTGCAATTTGGCCAGATGAAACTTTTTCTCTCACCATATCCGCATCCTGTGTTAACGCATCCTGAGTCATTAACCTCTCACGGAATAGCTTGCTTACATATTTTAATGATTCTACATATGCCTCGTCAGTAAAAATAGAAGATAGCTTATCGCCATTCGGAACTGCTACATTGTTAATGTTAGCTGGTGATTCACCTTCAGCAAATGCTGAATAAAGAACGTTAATTCCTTGTCCATCTATATCCGTTTCAAATGGAACAACATCTGGATAATTTTCTTTTACTAACTTAAGATACTCATACAAATCTTCCGTTGTTTCCAAGGAAGGAGAGCCTAACTCTTCATAAATGCCTTTGTTTACTACGTATCCTGCATTACCAAACGGCTGAGAGTTATACCAGTTAGGGAACTGATAAAGCTTCCCATCCTCTGAGCGAAGCATGTTAATTCCTTGCTCGCCAAACCAATCTCTAAGATTCGTATACTTGTCTAAGTATGGGTCCAATGCTACTAGCTGCCCACCCTCACGCAAACGTTCAACAGTTGCACCTCGATCCGTCCAAATAAAATCTGGCAATTCACCTGAAACTATCATTGTTGTCAATTTCTGTTCTGCATTACCGCCACTATCAATAGATGAAATATTTACTTTTTTATTTTCCTTTATCCATTCAGTAGCTACGTCAGCTCCCCATTGAGGCATTGTGTACCAATCATAATTACCAAACATCGTAATATCGAGAGGTTCTTCCCCTAGAACGAAAACATCTCCGTCCTCTTCTGCACTTCCGTCGTCACCATTATTCTCTTCATTTTTGTCTTTTGTGTCGTCACTGCCAGTAGATTCGTTGTCACCACAAGCAGCTAGGACCCCTGCAACAGTTAACATTAACACAAATAACAAAAGCAGTTTCTTTTTCAAAACTTCCTCTCCCCTTTTTTCTGATTTTAATCGATAAAACAATGAGTGAAAAAACTATTCTTTTAACGAGCCGATTAACACCCCCTTTACGAAGTGCTTTTGAATAAATGGATATACTAAAATGATCGGAATGGTCGCAACCATCATTGTAGCCATTTGTAATGATTTCCCTGTTACTTTAGCAGCCTCCATCATATGAGAAAGAGCACCTGCATCAAGCTGTCCCATTTGTGAGGTAACCGTGTTCGAGTTGATAACCTGACGGAGCAGCGTCTGTATTGGTATCAAATTTTCAGACGTTATATAAATACTTGGGAAAAACCAGTCATTCCAGTGAAACACTGCAGTAAACAAAGAAAGCGTTGCAATTACCGGTCCGGAAAGCGGGACTATAATCCGGAAGAATATTTGCCAATTGCCGGCTCCGTCTATTTTCGCCGATTCTTCTAAGCCGTTTGGTAGCTGCTGGAAAAAGGTTCGAAAAATAATCATATTCCATACTAAAACGAGTGTTGGTAGAATCATTGCCCAGAAGGAATCCATTAATCCCAACCCTTTAACTAAAACGAAAGTCGGGATTAAGCCACCACTGAAAAACATTGTCAGCAAACAGAAAATCATAAAGAATTTTCGTCCGATTAACTCCTTTTTTGATAACCCATAAGCTAATAGAGCAGTAACAAGCACGGATAAAAACGTCCCTACAACGGTTCGTAGTATGGTGACGAGAAAAGCGTTAAGTAGACGTTTATCTTGGAATACAACTTCATAGTTTTCCCATGTAAATTCACGTGGCCAAAATGTTACTCCCCCAAGCATTGTGTCTTTCCCCTCATTTAAGGAAATAACAAATGAATTCCAGAATGGGTAGAAGGTCACAAATGCTAAAAAGATTAAAAAGAAATATATAAAGCCAATCATAATGCGATCAGAAAACGTTGGTTTTATCACTTTGAATCACTCCTTAGTCTGTCTTACCATAGACTGTTTCCACTGCGTCTTGCCAAGTAATTTGCTAATGTCAGCAACCCTAAACTGATTACTGCTTTAAAAAGACCAATAGCTGTTGCGTAAGAATATCTTGCACTTCCAATACCGACTCGATAGACATATGTATCGATAACGTCTGAAACGGAACGAAGAATCGCCGCATCCCCTAACAGAAGTAAATCTTCAAATCCAGCATTCAAAAGGTTTCCAATTTCTAAAATCATAAAAATTACGATGATAGGCATAATGGATGGAATCGTTACCAAAAACATCTGTTTAAAGCGACTCGCTCCATCTAATGAAGCAGCTTCATACAATTGCGGGCTAACTCCAGCAATTGCTGCCATAAAAACAATCGAGTTAAATCCTATCGTCTTCCATAGGTTTGTTGTAACGATAATCGTCCAGAAATATTCCGGCTTTGATAAAAAATTAATAGGTTCATCTATAATATTCAGTTTTTCTAATGCCATGTTTAAACTTCCATTGTCTGTTGACAGCATAGACATCGCAAAACCTGCAACAATCACCCAAGATAAGAAATGCGGCAAATACGTAACAGTCTGCACAGTACGCTTAAATGCCATATTCTTTATTTCGTTCAGCATTAACGCTAACAAAATAGGTGCCGGGAAGCAGATAAGAATTTTAAACAAACTAAGCACAATCGTATTTCTCATGATTTCTACAAATCTCGGATCGTTAAAAAACATAGAGAAGTGCTTTAAACCAACCCATTCACTCTTCATCATGCCTTCAAATATGTTGTAATCCTGAAAGCTCATTAATACTCCATACATTGGGATATAGTTAAAAACCAAGATAAAAAGAAGACCTGGTATAACCATCAATTGCAAATCAAACTGTTTAAAGTATTGTACAAACTTTCCTTTCTTTCTTTTTTTTACACCACCAGATAACGCCTGTGGTTCCGCTTTCATATTTTTACCCCCTTCAATCACCTTCCTGATAGCCTCTAAATGATGTGATAAAAAAGCTATTTTCATAAATATCTATGAACGAGACTCAACTAGCCGATTAGCAAATGAATTTTTTAATAACATTTTTGCTTCTAAAATAATCGTTCATAACACCCTTTTAAAAAACAGCTTAGAGAAAAGGAAGATGCAGACTTACTCATACTGGATAAGTAAACTATACCAATTACTTTTAAATAATGCAATAGTTTTTTCAGACTATTTTAAATTCATCTATGAGTTTTTACTCATTTTTGCAATAATCTATTGATTTATACATTTATTTCACATAGAATTCATATTGTAAGTGCTTACAGGAAATAGAAATGAAGGGAGGTTAGTCATAACCTTATTATTTTTTCTTTATAAAATGTATAGACATCTAGTGGTTAAATTAAAGGAGGAAACAAAAATGACCATACCAATTTTAGATGCAAAAAAAGTTATAAGACTCAGCCTTTCTATCGCAGCTTTATTTCTAGTTTCCCTATTCTTTGCAAATATGGTTTCTGCTCATGGATATGTCAGCAAACCAGAGAGTCGTGCATTACTTTGCGCTGACGGAGTTAACTATGATTGTGGCGCTGTTGTATATGAACCTCAAAGCTTAGAGGGACCAGGGAATTTCCCTGAAGCAGGTGTACCTGATGGGCAAATCGCAAGTGCAGGAGGAGTGTTCCCTAAGCTAGATGAACAATCAGCAGACCGCTGGGCGAAGGTTCCTATTTCTAGCGGACCATATGCATTTGAATGGACATTAACTGCTGCACACGCAACAGCCAATTGGGATTATTACATTACAAAAGAAGGGTGGGACCCGAACGATCCATTGGAGAGATCAGATTTTGAATTGTTCTGTAGCATTGATGACAACGGAAAAAGACCAGATTTTACTGTAACTCACAACTGTGATATCCCAGATCGCTCAGGCTACCATGTTATTTTTGCATACTGGGAAGTATATGATACAGCAAACGCCTTCTATCAAGTCATTGATGTAACATTTGATGGTGAAGGAGAAGTACCTGGACCTGACCCTGGCGACGGAGAAGATAATGGCGACAACGAAGCACCAGCATGGGATGCTAACGCTGTCTACTTAAGTGGTGACAAAGTATCTTATAACGGTTTAATCTATGAAGCTAAATGGTGGTCACAAAACGATGTACCTGGAGAGACTTCTGTCTGGGAACTAGTTGGCGAAGGCGAAGAGGAACCACCGACAGAAACTGACCCACCAGAAGAAACAGATCCACCTGTTGATTCAGACTATCCAGCATGGTCTACTGACACCATCTATCTTGGCGGCGATCGAGTAACACATGACGGACAGACATATGAGGCTCTTTGGTGGACACTAGGTGAAAATCCCACTAATAGCAACGTATGGATTCAAATATAAAAAAATGACTAAAGGACGATTCAATGTGTCTTAGCAACATTCTCCTATTCCGAATATCGAAATTTTCACCCTAAAGGATTTTCATAGTTTTTTTAGTGAGTGCACAATTCAAGACCATTGGATCTATGTTAAAAATTCAACGCATGAAATCAATGTTTTCACATTCGATTTCATGCGTTTTTTCACTTCGTTTTATTGGAGGTCTAAATTATATAATTCTTTCAGGTCAAACTCAAAGCAAAGAAGAAGGGTTCAAATTAAAGATGTGTTAAAAGCAGCGGAATTCCAGAGGCAACTTACCATTATATTGGTATAACCATGTACGATTAAAGCAAAATTGACTGTAATAAGTCCGGTCCAATACCGAAATCAATCCAGCCAATCGGCTTCATAATTAAAACTCTAACTTTAGGGATGCAGTACCTATCGAAAATCGATGATTGGGACTTTTTTCGTTACTATAACTAGTTGTAGACAAGTACTGCTATCAATCAATTACAGGATAACACAATTGTTATTTCTGCTCCTAATTCATCATTCTCTTCATTTTTCCATTATCTGATTCAATACTGGTTGACCTAATATTTTAACAGCGCCTACGGCTTTTTCATAAAACTTAACAGGCCCAGCATCGCCAATTATAGCGTACGCATAGCCCATATGTTTCATTTCAAGCAAGCTATATAACAAGAGTTGAAATCCGATACCCTGACCTCTAGCAGATCGTCTGACACCTGTCGGACCAAAAAAGCTACGAAACGTCGTATCATAACAGGCAAAACCTAATATCTCACCATTTTTCACAGCAATAAAGCATTTCGAAGGCGAAATTGAACAGGCGATATCACATTCATTCGCCCAACCATCTGAAAAGTGTTCTCTCACCCATGTCACAACTTCACTTTTCTCAGGTGGTAGTACTTTACGTATGGAGTAATCTTCGTTATTTGCAAGTTGATCCTCTGGCAGCCTATACAAATTAACGAGCATATCCGTCATTTAGACTCACCCTCTCGTTATTCACCCATTCATTACACATAAACATGTAGGCTGATACACGGAATAGCTTACATTTTCAAAATACAGATTTCCAGCTTCATCAATTGAAAAAACAGTTATATTGTCTGTATGCTCATTTGCCACTAACAAAAACTTTCCATCTGGTGTAATAACAAAGTTTCTAGGCCATTCACCTAAGACAGAAGTATCGTCGGAGCACACCAAGGTTCCATCTTCCATCACTTGAAAAGAAGTTATGACATTATCCCCTCTATTGGAAACATACAAAAAATCACCATTCGGGCTTAAATGAATGTCCGCACTATAATTCACTTTAGCTTGTTGAGCAGAAAGCGCATTTATTTCTTGTATAGGCTCTAGCTCTTCGGATTCTTCATTAAATCGAAAAACAGAAACTGTCGAACTGAATTCATTAGCTACATACAGAATAGATTTAGCTTCATGATACTCTACATGTCTAGGTCCTGAACCTTTCGTTACATCGATTGTATTGATTAGCCTCAGTTTTTTATTGATTCGATCCAACTCAAAGAGATACAGTTTATCCTTCCCTAAATCAGCTACTATATATATGCCACTGTCCCCCAACGGATAGCAAATATGCGGATGCGAGACTTTTCCCACTGCTCCATCATGATAAAAAGATATTCTGTCACTGTATTCCTTGATACCACCATTCGTATCTAAAGGATGTAGCGAAAGACTCCCTCCGCCGTAATTGGTAATGAAGAGGAAGTCCCCAGAAGAATCCTTACTTACATAACAAGGACCGTTATCCCCTGTAGACCTCCTGCTTATTTCTACTAATTCTTCACCCACCTGATAGCTGATCACTAACCCATCTACTGTCTCACTAATCGCGTAGCATACTTTTTTAACAGAATCATAGGTGAGATAGGATGGTGCATCTATTCCATTTACCCCTTTTACTTTTCTCATTTCCTTTGATGTTGCATCCCATTCTAGTAGCTGAATTGCTTCATCTTCTTCCGAACCATAAGAACCTACTAAAATTCTATATTTCCCATTTCTTTCAGCCAAAACGTTACCCCCAATAACTCTTTAATAGATCGGTAACACGTGGAAGAACACGTTAGGTGTAGCGATTCGGTAATAATAACTACTCCACCCTAACCCTGATGTTTTGTCTAAGTTACTATTATACGGAAGTCTCTCTTGCTCTAATTCTTCGATTTTGTCTAGATTCCCATCCACATAGTCTGTTAATCGCTCGATAGCAGTAGCAAGTCGAGAAATCAATCCGCCATACCTAATATCAAGTACTTCCCACCCAAATGGTTTATTTAATGTCAGCCACTGCACTTTGTGAGCTTGTTTTAACGCTTCAACGCGCCTCATGATTTTTGGTAATTCCGTTGTTGCAATTTCACGAAGCTCTTCTTTGTCATTACCATCATATGCAGTCTTTAACCTTATTCCCACTTGCGCTTTTTTAGCAAGAACTGCCGCTAGTTTTTCTGGTACATCTAAGATAAAGTCCAGCTCTCTCGATGCATCTCGTGAGCTTGCTATTTTTTGTGACAATTGCTCATAATGAGCACCAACCTCCAAGCCCTCAATATGCTTATCGAACAAACCAAGCAGAACATCCTGCCATAACAGGAATTTAGAAGGATTCGTTTGATCAGAGCTGCCTTCCTCTACACCTGGTATATTATCTAGCTGATCGAAATACATGTACGTTTCTGCATCTAAACCTGTACAGAATTTCAGACGCTCATGCCACTTTTCTTCGTCGACGGTTTTACTATATTGATGCTCCGCGTAATATTGCAAACCAAGCATTGCAGCAAAATAATTACTTTCAAACCCATCGTCTCCCCACATCGTAACGAAGACATCACGCACTCCCTCTTCTTTACACGCAAGAAGCGCTGCCTCACTCGCTTTTAGGGACAACGTATAGTTGACACCGAACGTATTCCAAACCCAAATTCCCCCGGCAAAAACAGGCGTTCCACTAATTTCCTTATGCTTCTTTATCAACGATTTGTAGTCCTGTACGTCTGTATGATAATAATCCCAGAATACAAGGTCCACGTTTTTCGGGACGAGATTTTTTAAATCGTCGGAGATTTGGATATCCATGTCATATTGATCAATACCTGAGTCTGATGCCAGCTTTAAAAACATGTCACTCCACATCATCGGCTCTAGACCCTTTTCATTAACAATAGCTAAAATCCGCTTCAAGTGACTAACCATCAACTCTAGTCGATCCTTGTGGCCGAATTTATTTAGGTAGATTCCTCTTCCCAATTCCTCCGCTTCATCCATCCCGATATGAATGCGATTTGTACGGAAAGGTTTTGTAGCTGCTTCTATCATTCTTTTAGTAAATTCATAGGTAGATTCCTCTCCTACTAAAAGAATACCCCTCGTATCCTTTAAGTTCGCTACAGCTTCCCATTTTAAAAATTCTTCTAAGTGAGCAAGTGTCTGAATACTCGGAATTAGTTCAATGGATAGCTCCGCTGCATAGTCATCTAACTGCCTAAGCTCTTCCTCTGAATATCGCCCACGCATGTAACCAAAATATGGTTCATCCGCAATTTCGTAAGTATCTTCCATATAAAGCATAGCGGAATTAAAACCCATCAACGAAAGCTTGCGTAGCATTCCCTTGAAGGCCTCTATATTCATTACTGTATTTCTTGAAAGGTCAAACATCGGTCCAACTGTACGGAATTGAGCAGATTCTCTTAAGAAAAAGGTTTCATTCCTTTTCATATTTTCTATGAATAAGCTAAATGCGCGGTAAAAATTATACTCATTATCACTACAGGAAATTAACCCTTGTCCATTTTCATAACGAATAACCGTTTCTTCATTATTATTCATTTCGATAACGAGCGGAATTCCCCCATCACTTAAGTGAAAGTTAATCTCCTTTTTAAGCTCCTTCAATCCAGGTACATATCGCTCATAATCACCTTTTAACGCTATCTCCACTTACATCACCCTTCCTTTATAACATCATCTATATTTACCTATCCTTTCACCGCACCTGAAGTAGCACCCTTCTCAAATGTTTTTTGCGCAAAGAGATAGAAAATTAATACCGGAATTATCGTCATTGCGATAGCAGCTGTCATCAATCCATAATCAGTTCCGTATTGAGAGCTTACATTAGACAGCAAAACAACAATTGGCGCAACTTTTTCCTGTGATACAAGAACAAGTGAGGAGAATAAATCATTATAGGACCATAAGAAAACGAAAGTTCCTACTGTTGCAAATGACGGTAAAGATATAGGCAGGAACACCTTCGTAAACATCTTCAGTCTGTTACAACCATCCATTACAGCTGCTTCCTCCAACTCCTTCGGTATCGTTGCCATATAGCCACTAATAACTAAAATAGCAAACGGTAAGTTTCCAGCCGTTTGTGGAATAATCAATGCCGCATGTGTATTCACGAGCTCCATACCAATCATCATTCTATATACAGGTACGATTGTCGCAAATGACGGAATAAGCAAACTCGCAACTAATAACGTCTGCAAAACTCCTCTCAGCTTAAAGTTCATCCTAGCCATCGCAAAAGCAGCAAGGCCACCTAATGCTAATACTAGGATAACGACAGATCCAGAAATAATGAAACTATTAATATAGCTTTTTCCTATATTGACCGTTTCAAAAGCATTAATATAGTTATCTAACGTCGGATCTGATGGTAGACTAAACGTATTCGATATTATTTCATCAGATTGTTTAAATGAGTTTAGAAACACCCAAGCTAATGGGAAAATAGTTGTCATGGACCAGGATATAAGCACGACGTAAACAAGTATCATGCCTAATTTGGAAGAAAAAATACTCTGCTGTAGATTCTCCCAAAATGTAAGCCTTAATTTCCCTTCATCCTTCAACTTTCAGCACCTCTTTCTGTTAATATGTGACTTCATCCCTCTTCAATAACTTATTCGTAATAAATGCTAGTAACAAACCAAGCACAACAATTAAGACAGCTATGGTAGCACCATAACCCATCGCAGTATCCTCAAATGCTTTTTGATACATGTATGTACCTAAAACTTCCGAGGAATCACCAGGTCCACCCCTTGTGATAATATACACAAGTTCGAATATTTTTAGCGTCCCGGTAATCGCTAAGACAATACATGTTTTTAAGTCACTTAGAATAAGAGGAATAGTCAGCTTAAACATTTTTTGCGGTCCTGTAATTCCCTCAAGCTTTGCTGCTTCATAAAAATCATTCGGAATTTTCTGAATAGCAGTTAGTAAAATAACGAAGTAAAAGCCTACATAGTTCCATACAGTTGGAATGGCTACCATATATAACGAAGATTGCTCTGTTAGCCATAGCACTCTTTCGAGACCAAGACTCACCAAAATCTCATTTAGTAAACCATTACGATAGTTATAGATCAAAGTGAACATTAAGCCAATTGCCGCTCCAGAGATAACAATCGGGAAAAAGAAAGCCGTTCGGAAGAATCCAGCCCCTCTTCTGATTGCATCTACCATGATAGCTAAAACGAGAGCAAATCCAACTTGAAAAATCGTAACATACACTATGAGCTCTAAAGAGTTTAATGTTGCAACTCTAGCCGTCTCATCACTAAATAATCGGATATAGTTATCAAATCCTATAAAAGTAGAATTAAAGAATCCATCCGTCTTGTAAAAGCTTTGTAGTAAGTTTTCAAAGAATGGATAATATAAAAACATTCCCGCGATTAAGAAGGCTGGTGCTAAAAACAGAACTGCGTATAATCTATCACCTTTCATGGGATCCTCCTTTATTATCATATATTGCCGTTATGAAGCATAACGGCAATATACAACATAGTTATTCGATTTCAATTATTATTCAGCCAATTCTGCTGCTTCATCAAGCACTTGCTGACCTGTCTTCTCACCAAATACAATGGCTGGAACATTCGTACGGGCATGAGTGAAAGATTCAGGGTAAATTCTGTCATTGATCGGTAATTCTACCGCTGGTGCATTCGTAACAAGATCATGACCTGCTTTAATATGTGCTGGTAAGTCTGTTAATTCCCCTTTTGCAGGAGGCTGTCCTGTTGCTTCAGCAATACGTAGTATTGTTTCTTCTGATGTAATATAGTTAAACAATTTCACTACTGCATCACGAGTATCTTCATTTTCATAAGATTTCGTACTAATAAACCAAGCCTGTGAAGCACCACCAACAATTGATCCCGTTTCGCTTGGGTCCGCTTTAATAGGCATAGGAAGTACAGTCACTTTATCACCAAGTCCCGCTTCTTCTAATTGACCCCAGAACCAAGACCCCTCAAAAATCATTGCCGCTTGCTCACGCTTAAACATATCCTGTGCCATCGCTAAATCGATTGTTGCTGCATCTTGAGGAAATGCACCTAATCCAGCATGTTCACCAATTAAATCCAACGCTTCTGCCCAAGATGCTGGCTTATCTGAAATGTCTTTTTTGTAATCTTCCATTCCACCAGCTGCCAAAGCATAATGTTCCACTACATAGTAAGAATCTTCTGTAGAAGCAGCTACTGGAATAATATCTGTTTCAGCAAAAGCTTTGATTGCAGCTTCATACTCTTCCCAAGTAGCAGGAAGCGCTACCCCATGCTCTTCAAATAAAGCAGTGTTTACAAAGATAGCTTCATAAAAACCAGATTGTGGAGCTGCATAAATATTGCCATCATCATTACGCTGCTGTTCTAACATAGAGTTAAAACCAGATAAATCTACTCCCTCAGCATCTTCTAAACTAACTACTTTCCCTTCATCGATAATACCCTCAGCATCCACTGTATTGAAATAGAACATTAGATCAGGCTCATTCCCTGAAGAGAAATCTGTATTAATTTTTGTGCGAATTGTTCCAGCATCCGCAGACTGAGAATCATTCACAATCGTAATGTGATTATTTTCCTCTTGGAAATCATCCAACACTGCTTGGAACACTTCACCCGCCGGATCAGTACCAGCCATTGTTGTAACAACTCTTAATTCTACTTCTTCTGTCTTTGTCCCTTCTTCTTTATCGTTATCGTCAGATGTGTTGTCACCAGATGAATCTGAATCCGTTCCGCCACAAGCGATTAAGACTAATGACATAACTAAAAGTGCAAGAATTAAAAAGAACTTTTTCATGTAATCAACCCCTCTGTAATTTTAACAACAATATAGTTGTCTATACCTAATTTATAACGCTTTCATTTATTTGTCAATACAATTTTATGATATTTATATAAAATGTTATTACATTTACCGAATTGTATGAATCAGAAGTACGTTTAATTTTTTTCAGCAAACATTATAGTTCTGATTGTTCACTATCAGTCATCTTATAGAGTTGCCTATCATACCATACCAATAACATATGTATATACCAGTTATTACCCCTTCAAATATAGCTGTTCTAAAAAAGATTTATCTAACATGTATTTAGGTATAGACAACATATTTATTAATTGGTATTCTAAGATTGAAGTGACTAATCTTATCAATTGATAGGTTACTATAGTAAGATCTTTAACAGGAGATAAAGTAAAATAGACAACTATTGGAGAAAGAGGTTTTATAAATGATAGACAAGCAATCACCAATTCCTATTTATCACCAATTAGAGGAACAAATTAAGAAAAAAATAGAATCAGGTGAATATTCACCAGGCGATTCTATCCCTTCAGAGAGGGAGTATGCAGAGGAGCTTGGCATTAGCCGGATGACAGTTAGACAAGCAATTACGAATCTTGTAAATGAACAATACCTACATCGCATTAAAGGAAAAGGTACTTTTATTGCTGAACAAAAGCTGGAGCAGAAACTAACAGGTTTAACGAGTTTTACTGAGGATATGCTAGCAAGAGGGATGACACCAAGTAATAAGCTTATTCATTTTGAAATTATTCCAGCAAAGGAAAGCTTAGCAAAAGAACTTGATATCCGTGAGCATTCCCCAATCTATGAAATAACAAGAGTACGATTAGCGGAAAATGTGCCTATGGCATTAGAAAAGACATATATTTCAGCCAATCTAATCAAAGGTCTTACAGAAAAGATTGTACAAGCCTCTCTTTATCAATATATTGAAGAAGAATTGGATTTAAAAATTGGCAAGGCAAGTCAAGTTATTGAGGCATCTCTCGCAAACAAAGAAGAGATTGAGCTATTAGACATAGACAAACACTCACCTATTCTCTTAATGAAAAGAATTACTCATTTAGAGGACGGAAATCCATTTGAGATTGTGAAATCCTCTTATCGTGCTGATCGATACAAATTTATGATTGATTTAGAACGTTAACTATAATAAATAATTTTGAAAAACGTTTCTGATTTCCAAAATCATACACTTAATGTAAATGGATGCTATATTATGCTTCTAAAATATATTTAGAAAGGTTGTGTAGATATTGTCTAATCCCTCAACAGAAGCGAAAAATGTACAGTCAGAAAAAATTGATGAATTATCTTCTTTGGAGATAATAAACATAATGAATCTCGAAGACAAAATTGTAATCGATGCCATCCACAAAGTACAGACCGAGATAGCCACAGCTGTAGATTTGATTATAGCAAGATGGAAGAAAGGAGGCAGAGTATTTATAGCTGGTGCAGGCACTAGCGGAAGAATCGGCATACTAGATGCAGTAGAATTAGAGCCAACATTTTCTGTAGAACCCAAACGATGGATTGGTCTGATTGCTGGTGGCAAGGAAGCAATGTGGAGAACACTTGAACAACACGAAGATAATGCAAATGAAGTAGTCGAGGAATTAAAGCAGTATAACTTTAACGAAAAGGATACTATTATTGCGATTAGTGCAAGCGGATCAACACCTTATTCCGTGTCAGCCCTTACATATGGAAAGGAAAAAAATGCAGCTACTATTTCTATTAGTTGTAATCAAAATACTATCTCCACATCTATAAGTGATATAGGCATCGAATTACTTACTGGACCTGAAATTATTAGAGGCTCTACAAGACTAAAGGCAGGAACAGCACAGAAGATGGTAATGAATATGATTTCAACAGGGGTAATGATAAGACTCGGCAAAGTTTATCATAACGAAATGGTAGATATGAAAATCATTAATAAGAAGCTTAGGAATAGAGCGAAAGTCATGCTTATGGAACTCTCTAACATAAACGAACAAAAAGCTGATTACCTTCTCAAGCTTACAGATAACCAATTAAAGCCAGCACTATTTATGGCTATTACAGATTCAACATTAAATGAAGCTAATCATTACTTAACAGCTGCTGACGGCCACTTAAAAAATGCGTTAAAACGCTATTATTAAATAATCATTTTTATTAATAGAGAAACTGAATTCATTATATAACTAATGGTTTAGTTTCTTTTTCTAATGTTTCATTTTCTTTACAATGCATGATACATTCTCTTATTAGCTTGAAAGTTGTCCATACCTATTATAAAATTTGTATTGAAATGTATGTTATTTGGTATATAACATATTGAACAATTCTATTAAGGAGCTAATAATGAAGAAAAATCAGTCGCTACACGCACACATAAAAAATGAACTTTTGTCTCGTATTAAATCGAATCAATACAAAAAAGGAGAAAAGATCCCAACCGAATTGGAGTTATGTGAACAATTTAATGTAAGTAGGACGACTGTACGAGCTGCATTGAATCAGCTTACTTTGGAAGGTTATTTGGAAAGAGTACAAGGAAGAGGTACATTCGTTGCAGATAAGAAGATAAATCAAACATTGACTCAGACAGTGAAACGATATGTTGACCAAATAGAGGTACAAGGAAAAACGGCAGAAATTATTCTTGTCAATCTCTCCGTTATTCCAGCTACTGAAATTATACAAAAACATTTAGATGTAGCATTAAATGATCCTATACAACGGATTGAGCGAATTAGAAAAGCGAACAATGCACCTACACAATATGAAATCTCCTACATTCCCTGGAAAATTGCACCTGGTATAAATCAACTACATGCAGAAACATCTCTTTATCAATCTTTAGAGAAAGATTATAATGTTTTTCTTAAAAAAACAACGGAATTTGTCGAAATTGTATTAGCAGATGAAACAACTTCAGACTACTTGGGTTGTGAACTTGGATCCCCTTGCTTTTATATTGAAACAATTGCAGAGGATAAAGACGGTGAAAAAATAGAATACTCACAATCCTATTTTCGAGGAGATCGAACAAATTTTGTTATTGAAAGATATTATCCTGGAAACTCAAATGAGAATTGATCTGTTAAACAGCGCAAATATAAATAGTATTTAAAGCTTATAATTCCAATCATTTAATTGACATGATTGGAATTATTTTTATGTTTGATTATCTACTCTCGTGGAATGTGAAAGATAAGTGAAACGAAAACACGGAGGGATACAATGAAACATCAGGAAGTTATTGAGATATTACATGAATGCATGGTTGCTTGTAATTATTGCTATGACGCTTGTTTACAAGAAGACCATACTCATCATATTGCGGAATGCATTCGTTTAGATCGAGAATGTGCAGATATGTGTAACTATTTAGAAAGCGCGATTGCTAGAAACTCACCTTTCATTCAAGAACTAGCAGCTGTTTGCGTGAAAATATGTGAGGCATGTGGGGAAGAATGCAAGCAGCATGATATGGACCACTGCCAACAATGTGCAGACGCTTGTTTTCAATGTGCCAATGCGTGTAGACAATTAGTTTAATACGGTAACATAAGAAAGGATGATATTCGTGCATTGGGATACTAATGATTATCCGAGTTCACTAAAATATTTAGATGTCGAAGTCCGCAAAAAGGCTATCGAGATTGCCAATGCGATGGTAGATGAAGGCTACGAAGAAGGTACAGCTATTCCGATTGCAACTGACCAAGCAAAAGAATGGTATGAAAATGCATCTAAAAAGGAGAAAAATCAGATTAAGAATAAAAGTGATAAAGATCTGCGCACAAGAGATAGCAATAAAACTAACAGTCGACCTGAGTTACAAGACAAAGAGGAGTTAGTTATTAAAAGAGAAGATGGCTGGGCAGTCCAAGCGGAAGATGCCAAAAGAGCTTCTGATGTATTTGATAAAAAAGAGGACGCCATTAACCGCGCCAAAGAAATTGCTGAAAACAAAGGAACAGATGTAAATGTGAAGGACTGATGAAGGCGACCTTTCCATCTTCGGTCGCCTTAACTTTTGCAATTATCTACCAAGCATCCACCCGAACCACGCGAGAAGTAGTCCACCACCATAAGTCATCACGTTGTACCATATAAAAAATCGGTGCTTTTTTTCCTTATGCAACAGTATTCCTTCCAATTTAAAGGTAGAAAAGGTCGTAAACGCACCCATAAATCCTGTGCCCGCCAACAGAAACATAGAAGAATTCAGTTCCAAACCAAATAAAAATCCAAGTAAAAATGACCCTATCATATTAACTAGCCAAGTTGCCAATGGAAAATCCGATTGATTATCTAATTGATTGCTAACAAAGTATCTAGCCATTGCACCAAAGAAGCCACCAATACCTACGAATAAAACACTTACCATTCTTAAGATTTCTCCTTTTTTTCAGCTACAAGCAAACCTAAACGACACATAGAAATTCCACCAAATAGACTAATCAAGATATAAATAAACCCTAAAAAAAAATGATGTTTCTCGAACATAGTAATTGTTTCTAAACTGACAGCTGAAAAAGTCGTAAAGGAACCAATTAAGCCTGTATTGATTGCAGTTTGATAGATAGAATGAATCGGATACTTCTTAAAGATATAAAAAGTGATAAATGGCAAACAGAAACAGCCGATTAAATTAACAAAAATAGTAGCGACTGGCAATACTGTCGGATGGAACGGAGATAAAACGAGACTTAAAGTAAACCTTAATATAGACCCAATAAATCCCGCTATACCTACCAATAGATATGTCATGATAACGCCCTCTCTTTACTTAAAACAGAAGTTCGCCTCTATGTATTATATATCTATTTGTTCTGACATCCAACTTGTCACTCACTACTCAATCTTACTGTAGGATATTAAATCTAATATTGGTCATCATAATTTGTATCATGCCATGCATCCAGGTGATCGTCATAGTCATCCTCTAGATAATCATCTACCATATCTAACGGGTCATCGACTACTCCATGATAATAAATATCCGTATTCATATCTGTCCCAACATCTCGATAAGAATCTGAAAATTGATGTATAGAGTCATCCAGCAGACTATTCAAAGGCTCTGTCGCTAAATTAGACTGTTCATCAAAATTTCGTTGTTGTTCATCAACTTGTTCTTGAAACAAACGTTGCTGTTCATCGACTTGTTCTTGAAATAGACGTTGTTGCTCGTCGTAAAGACGTTGCTCCTCCTCCATTTGCTCTCTCCATACCCGTTCTTCCTCCAAACGGATTTCATCCCCTACATGCTCTCTTATTTGATTTTCACTTCTTGGTTCATCTGCTTGATGAATAGAATTGACATGATCCGTACGTTGACTAGACTCCTGACTTGAAGAATTTCCGGTCAAATCTACTATTTGATTAAATGCAGCTCCTAACCTTAAAATACCAATTGCTAATATAATCCATTCCATTCTTATCTCTCCTATCTTCTGTATAAAATCTAAATCTAGTATAATAGAATTAGACATTTCTTCTTAGTACAGTTTGTATACAGTTGGGAGATTTACAATGAAAAATATGAAAAAACGCCAAGAATTACTTCGTTCCTTTTTTTATGATATCCATGTTCACGACAAAGATCGCTTAATGGATTGGCTAGGTATTGCTTCTTCGACTTATTATAAAACATTAAAAGAAATGGCTAATCTTATTAGTCAAGGCGAACAACCGAAAAGAAATCAATTAGCTAATTTTGTACGGGAAACGATTAAATATGAGCCTTTCCAACAGACGAATAATTTGCTCGCTGCACTTTATGAATCAAAAACGATGAGAGAATTAGCAGCTTCTAGATATACCCTTATATTAAAATTTCTTCAGCAGTACGGGAAATCCTCTCGTCAGGAATTAATAGATTATTTTAATAGCCATGTATTAGAAGAAAATCAGAAGACGGTTCAATTTTCAGAATCAGAAATAACCCGCTATCTTGGTGATCTAGAAGAAGCTAGCTTTATTACTAGAACGAAAGAAAAGGGTGCTCAACGAATGGAGAATTTCTATGAGTTGCAAGCAACCTTTTTCGAGCATTTCTCTTTAAATGAATTATTCGAACTGTATACCTTTATTTCTTTTATTATCAATACGGAGGTTCCTAGTGCATCTGGCTACCCTTTACAAAAGAAGCTATTAAGTCACTTAGAATACAAACATGATTACCCAGAGTTTTTACTAAATGATACTTTCTATCAATATCCTTATTTCGGAAAAGTGTTAGATGAATACATTGTCTATGACCTATTACATGCAATGAATAATAATGAAGCTGTGACTGTTTATTATCAATCTGTAAAAAGCAATCGTAAACAAGTGGTGAATCATCAGGAGCAGCTCCTTCAAATTAACTTTGTCCCTCTTCACATCGTCTTTGACTACCTCTTTGCTAGATGGTACGTTATCGGCGCAGAAGTCAATCAACCAAAGGAGCAACCTCTTAAACGTTTGAGAATTGATTTTATTGCAAAGATGGACACACACTCCACTTGTTCTTCAGATGATTGGTCGTTATGGGAAGCACAAGCTGAAAAGGAATTAGAGAAGCCATGGTGTATTACGTATAGAGAAACAACAGAAAAGGTAAGGGTTAAATTTACCTTTTACCCAGTGGATCAACAAGAAAACTTTATTCGTAAACGTGTCGAAGAGCAAGGACAGTGGGGCAGGATTGTAGAAGAAATAGACCGATCCTTTATTTGGGAGATTGAAGTCACTGATACAAGTGAGCTTATTCCATGGATTAGGAGTTTCGGGAGTAGTGCGACAGTTTTAGAACCGAAGCCATTACAAGAAAAGATTCATGCCTCTTGGAAGGAGACTTTACAACTATATGATCATCTCGAAATATAACTCACCTTTATTTTTAGAAAAATTACATAAGGATTATCTCTACAAACACGGAGAGCTTCTCTCCGTAGAAGCAGGACCCTACTTGCCAACACAAGCAGAGCTTTCATGGCTAAAAAGTTTTCTTACGACTGACATTGCGACATCCTTATTATCTGAAACGACGAGTCAAAAATTAGAAGTTTTGCTGAAGGATAGCCCAAAATTGGAATGGGAAAATTATCTTACAAAAAAACAGGTACCACATACAAGTATTCCAAACGTGTCGTATCTTTATTTAATAAAACAAGCGATTCGTGAAAATAATGGGATCCATCTTACTTACGAAACAAAGTCAGGGAAAATATTATCTGAAGAAGGTTGTCCGATTGAATTTGTTTATAATATCGCAAAAAAAAGATGGTATATTAAGTGGTTAAAAGAGAATGATTCCGTTATGACCACTCCATTAGATTTAATTAAAGAAGTAAATAACATGAAGCTAGAAGATAGCACTTTAATAGAAAAAGCGGAGAATTACCGGTGGAATCGTGGGAAATTCAAAAAAGCGGTAGTTGAATGGAGGCCACAGCAATCAAACATGGACATTCATCGTTTCTTACATGCATTTTCTGCATTCAAAACGTTCCTCCAAGATAGTGAACCAATCGCAATGGAAATCCATTATCAAAAAGAGGAAGAACATTTTCTTTTATCAAAAATTAGACAGTTTGGTCCTCATGTATTTATTCAATCTCCTGTTTCCTTGCAAAAAGCTATGCTAGAAACCGCAAAAAGAGCGATTAGTAATTATGAATAATCGCTCTCCGTATACGAGTTCGTGCATGATATATGTAACCATTACTATATCATGCACGCTAAAATCGGATAACTTACGGATGACATTAACCTACTTGCCTTTTCACTAGTATAAATTGAACGATAGGATTAGTTAAATAAGCAAGGCAA
This sequence comes from Gracilibacillus halotolerans, assembly GCF_014206945.1. GTDB lineage: Bacteria > Bacillota > Bacilli > Bacillales > Amphibacillaceae > Gracilibacillus > Gracilibacillus halotolerans. The sequence goes on along the minus strand of NZ_JACHON010000017.1, from coordinate 48,221 downwards.
ATCGCAATGAAGAATATATAGTTGTCTTGATTATTAAGTATCAAATAATCAATCATCCATAAAAATAATAATGCCAAGTAAAGAACACTATAGCTAATCTGGTTACTCTTCTTTATAATCTCTTTTCCCATTTCGTCCTTTCTCACATCTCCGCGCTTCCTCCAAGTCAATACCTCAGTCCATAGAACCAATAGCGCAATAACTAACAAATACTCTGTCATGCCAAACCCTTCATCTGTGACAAAGTAACTTAGTAACGTTCCGCCAAAATAAAGTGTAATACCAATGAGTACGAGCAAACCAATAATCTCTTTTGTCTTCATTTTTTCTCCCTCCCCTTATCTGTAATGTTTTATTTCTTACTACTCGGTATAAATAAATCTTCTATCGATACGTCCAGCTGCTCTGCAATATCAAAGGCCAGCTGTAAACTAGGATCATATTTGTTGTTTTCGATTGCATTAATCGTTTGTCTGCTTACACTACAGAGTTCTGCTAATTTTCCTTGTGAGAATCCCTTACTCTCCCTGTGAACTTTTATTCGGTTTTCCATTGTACCAACCACCACTCTTCACCTGTCAAAAACCTTTTACACTTATACTATAAAATAGAATGCTTAGGGTGTCCAATACTTTTGACATGCAAGGCCAAAAAAATAGAACGCTAAGTAACAGCGTCCTATCATTCCTTTTTATTGATTTCCTTTTTTAACCCATTCCGCAACCGTTACTGTACGTTTTGCTTGATGTTTAACAGCATCTTGTACATCTTCTATCATCTTGCCGTCTTGATCAACGGAAACACTTGTACCATAAGGGTTACCGCCTGCTCCAAATAATACAGGATCTGTATAACCAGGAGTCGCAATAATCGCCCCCCAGTGCATCATAGAAGTGTATAGTGATAGAATAGTTGCTTCTTGACCTCCATGTGGGTTCTGTGCAGAAGTCATCGCACTCACTACTTTATTTACTGTCTTACCACTTGCCCATAGGCCACCTTGAAGATCCAAGAATTGTTTCATTTGTGACGCCATATTACCAAAACGTGTTGGTGCACTGAAGATAATGGCATCTGCCCATTCTAAATCATCTGATGTTGCAACTGGCACATCTTTCGTAGCATCTGCTGTTGCCTTCCATGCTTCGTTACCTTGAACAACAGAATCTGGAGCTAATTCTTCAACTTTTACTAGGCGTACTTCTGCACCTGCAGCCTCTGCTCCCTCTTTTGCCCATTTGGCCATTTGATAATTAGTTCCACCCATACTATAAAATACAACTGCTAATTTAACGTTTGACATTTGTTCCATCTCCTTTTTCTTCTTAAAAAATTTATCAAAAATACCCATCTTTAATAACCTTCCTTTATTTGCGCATTTCATACCATGAAGTCTAAACTCCCAAGCATTAAGTAGCTAACTGATTTTACTTATTATTAGTTAGAATGTGTTCTTCATACCATTTTTTTGATACTTCTACTTCACTCATTGTTAGTTGATGCCCATTACTCTCCCAGTATAATTGAACATTTGCATCCGCACCTTCTAATAATTCAGAAAGGTCTTCTGACTCTTTTAATGGACAGATAGGATCATTGGTACCAGCTGCTATAAATACCGAAGTACCTTCTAAATTTGGCAGTTCGATTCCTCGTCTAGGTACCATAGGATGGTGAAGACTAGCACCTTTTAGAGAGTTTTCATAGTGGAATAGCAGGCTTGCTGCGATGTTTGCTCCGTTCGAATAACCTACAGCAACTACATTACTTCGGTCAAATTCGTATTTACCTGCTGCCTCATCAAGAAAATCGTATAGTTCCTTTGTTCGAAAAATTAAGTCCTCTTCATCAAACACACCCTCAGCTAATCTTCTGAAAAAGCGAGGCATACCATTTTCAGATACGTTTCCTCTAACACTTAATACATTCGCACCTGGATCTATTATATTTGCTAATGGTAGCAAATCATTTTCTGTTCCACCAGTTCCATGAAGCAATAGAAATGTTGGCTTTGTTTGGTCATTTCCTTTTTTAAAAATGTGTTTCATATTCTTACACTCCTTCTTTTAGTTTTCATACTCTTTTGGAAAGTCTTTCGTACTTCTAACCGTATCAATTGGACGTACGAGTTTCTCAATTTCCTCACGTTTTTCTTCAAAAAATGGAGGTAATGACAACTTTTCTCCTAACGTTTCGTAAGGTTCATCTCCCATAAATCCTGGACCGTCTGTTGCTAATTCAAATAATACTCCCGGAGCTACATTTGCGTATAAAGAACCAAAGAAATACCTTTCTACAAATCCGGAATTTGGTACTTGGAAAGATTGATATCTCTCGATCCAGTCATCAATTTCCTTACGATCTTCCACACGAAAAGCAGCATGGTGTATCGTTCCGTATCCTTGTCGTCCCCTTGGCAAGATAGTGTTATATTCAACTACTACTTGTGCTCCATTTCCTCCTTCACCTGTTTCGAATAAATAAGAGGAACCTTCTTGAGCTATTTCTCTAAACATATAGACTTGTTCTAATACGGCTTTAAAATAGTCGAAATTAGAAACACGTACAAAAACAGGTCCTAAACCAGTAATGGCATATTCTAATGGTATTGGTCCATCTTGCCATGGAGTCCCAGACACAACACCTTTGTTATTTTCATCTGAAATCAACTGATATTGTTGATCATCAAAATCCACAAAAGATAGTGTTTTCTTCCCAAAACGTTCTTCAATCCCTTTATGATTTACCTCTAAACGGTCAAATCTCTTTACCCAATACTCTAATGCACGGTCATCTGGTACTCTAAAGGAAGTTTTGTGAATCTCATCCGTACCATGTTTGCCTTTTGGAATCCCTGGAAAATCAAAGAAAGTCATATCAGTCCCTGGATTACCAGTATCATCAGCAAAAAATAAATGGTACGTTTTAATATCATCTTGGTTAACCGTCTTCTTCACTAAACGCAATCCTAATACATACGTAAAGAAATCATATATCTTTTCCGCACTACTTGTGATTGCAGTTATATGGTGTACTCCTTTTAATTCATTCATCGATATTCCTCCGTTTTTTAATAGATTGGTGGTAGGTTCTCTTCTAACTCTTTTCTTCTTCCTTCTAACCAACTCGGTAGCATGAGCTTAGTTCCTAGTTCCTGCTTCCTTTCATCTTCCGTAAATCCAGGTACATCTGTAGCCATCTCAAACATTATTTCGCCATCTTCTTTAAAATATAAAGATTGAAAGTACTTCCTATCTTTTATTTCTGTAGGCTCATAACCTTTATCTATTAATAAGGCATGCCATTCCTGTAGCTCTTTTTCATCCTTCACTCTCCAAGCAATGTGATGAACAGTCCCTGCACCAGCTAATCCTCTGACAGGATGAGAAAGCTTGACATCAATAGTATTCCCTATGGTTTCAGTGGTTGTAAATCGATAATATTCCGTTGTTATTTTTTCAAGCTTCATTCCTAACACATTTTCTAATACGGCAGCCGTCTTTAAAGGTTGGGTGGAGTATAAAACTGTCCCAGCAATGCCTTGAATAGCATTTTTGGCTTCTATTCCATCTGTTGAAGAAATAGTTAGACGAGATACGTCTCGCTCGACTAATTCAATTGGTAAACCAGCTGGATCTTCGAAACGTAAATAATCTTCATCCATTCGAGTAACCATTTGAAAAGATATATTCTTGCTCTGTAATCGACTTTCCCAATACGTTCGAGACCCTTTTGGAATCATATAGCTAGTTAATCCAAGTTGCTTCGTACCAACACGTCCCTTTATAAGTTTCGGCCAAGGAAAGAAAGTGATAATGCTTCCAGGTTCACCATCAGGATTGCTAAAGTATAGATGGTATACTTCCGGTCGTTCAAAATTAACCGTCTTTTTTACAAGTTTTAATCCTAAAATATCGCGATAAAAGTCAATCGTTATCTGTGGATCATTAACAATAGCCGTAATATGATGAATTCCTGAAGTCTTTAGCACGTCTACCTTCCTTTCGCAAGCTAGAATTTTACTTATCTAAGTCTCTTACTTCTACTGGAACTAATCTAGCTTCTATTTCTCGACGATGTTGTTCGTATTGAGATGGAAGTTTTAAATGCTGACCTAAATTCTCCACTGATTCATCTTGCATAAACCCTGGTGGGTCTGTTGCAATTTCAAAAAGAATCTCACCATGCTCACGGAAATAAATTGCATTAAAATAATTTCTGTCTCGTACCGGAGTTACTCCAAAACCTTGTTCGCTAATGTATCTTTGCCACTGCAACTGATCTTCATCGTCTCTAGCACGCCAGGCTATATGGTGTACGGTACCGACACCGAACGAGCCTCGTTCCACTGGTACTTTTTTTACATCAATCCTATTCCCTATATCTCCAGTGGATTGAAAACGAATAAAATGATCTTCCTCTGCGATTTTTTCTAATCCCATCACTTGTTGAAGAGTACGTATTGTTTTATTCGGCTGAACAGATAGCAATACTGCACCGGCGAATCCCTTAATTGCTACATCCGGTGTTACATCACCAAACGTCCAATTATTTCTCTCTCCTTCTTCTCTTTCCACCAATTCTAAATGTAAACCGTGAGGGTCCTCAAACTGTAGGTAGGCTTCACCAAAACGTTCCGTCCTCTTTGATTGGATATGAAACTTTTTTAATCTCTGTTCCCAATAGCTTAGTTTTCCTGGTGGTATCGCATAGGTTGTCACTCCTACTTGACCACCGCCTATTTTTCCTCTGTGTGCGTTAATCCACGGAAAGAAAGTAATGATTGTCCCTGGCTTACCTGTTTCATTCCCAAAATAAAAATGGTAGGTACCAGGATCATCAAAATTAATCGTCTTTTTCACTAAACGTAACCCTAAAACTCCTGCATAAAAATCTATATTCTCTTGTGGATGACCGACTATAGCAGTTATATGGTGGATTCCTGCTGTCTGTTTCATAACACCTCTCCTAGTTCTTAGTTGATGATATTTTACCCTAAGTAACAGCCTTTATGATGTGTTTTATCTCAGCTTCATTTATTATGAATTCGAGATATATAACCAAAAAATTAAATGCTTTCCGCAAAAAATTAAATGCTTTCCGCATAATATCCTAGCTTTTTCAATTGATGAATCATATTTTCCTTTTCTTCTCTCGATAAACCTAACAGGATTTCGTTTATAGCCTTTCTATGTTTTGGGAATAGAGTATCCATTAATTTCTCGCCATTATCTGTGATAGTTGCAAATGTAATCCGACGATCATTAGGACATGGATTTCTTTTAACCAATTGTTTCTTTTCTAATTTATCTACAACATACGTAATACTACTACTCGCTATCAGAACCTTTTCACCAATTTTTTGTATCGGCTGGTCTCCTTTATGATAAATCAATTCTAATACAGCAAACTCTGTAGGATTTAAACCTAGCGTTTTAATATCGTCTTCAATTTTTTTCTTGATGGAATCTAACGTTCGCGTTAATACAACAAATAGCTTCAGTGATAATTCCTCATCTTTAATATGTGAAGGTGTCATCAAATCCATTCCCTTTAATTATTTCGAATTCGAGATAATAATACAACAGTCCTTTTTCTCTGTCAACCCATTAGTTTGAAGCTGAGATATTTTTTATCATTAAATGCACAAGAAAAGCGCAAGTATTTTAGCTCTTAATATTTCAAATCTAAAAGAGCCAGTATACTTGCGCTACAGTACGTATTTAATGCTTTACTTATCTAAGCTTTCTAGTAAGCTCTTCAATAAGAGCATGAAAATCATCTCTAACCTTCTTCACATCCCGTACAGGCATTGCGCTTTTATGTAAATATTTATTACGATGCCTATCTACAAACCGCTTAATTTTATCCTTTAATTGTTTTCCCTCATTAATAAATTCAGGCTTAAGTGGAGCTTTGTTCGATTGATACTTTTCAGGTAGACGCTTTTCATTAGGATGGTAAAATTCAATGAACGTATAGTATGCTGAGAAGGACTGTTTATAAAAACTACTATCGCCCACTCGAATATCATCTAATGCTTCTAATTTCCTTTTATAATATTTATAGTACAAAGCTGGTACACCATGTGAACTAACAGACAGCTTTTTCGCTAAAAATAACTCCAACGCTTTAAAATAAGATAAGACAACGAATGTTGAATCGAAGCCAATCTCATTCTCAGAATCTTTCTCCTGCTTTTCGAATGCTGGTTTAAAGTGCATATACAGCCATTCACTCGTACTGATTAATCCAAGAACATTGCTTACCTTTGGATAAGTTTTCTTATCTTCTGAGTTAGCGATTAGCGCCTTTGCTTCTCTATCTAATTGAACAAGCTCTTCATAAGTTGCTTTATTGATTTCATTTTTTAAGAGCTTTTCCCCGTCTCGTATATCTCCATAACGCTTTTGCAATTCTTCAATATGTTCACCATAATAACGGAGTTTTTCTTCCATCACTACTTTTAACATAACGTGATCTGCTTCTAACGTTTCGACATCTGTGAAAAGCTGTTCTAAATCAAAGCCCTTGAGACGAAGTAAGTGAAGTAATTGATTGGAATTGTCCGCTTCCAATTTCTTTTCTATTTTTTCCATCCAATTGTTAACTTCTTCATCTTCTGCAAGAAAGCCATGAGCTAGTCGTAAATCTCTTTTCGCATCCTCTACTAATTCTAAATGGAAGTGACACTTAGCTAAGAGTAAGTGAATTTGCCCAAAGAGCTGTTCCAAATACACGCTTACTTTCTTTCCATGTTCCTCATCATTGTTTGCCTTTGCATCGGGGACAAGCCACTCTTCCTCCAGCTTTAAACGAAGATCCGCTCTCGTTTCAATCATTGTATATCGTAAGAACCGTTTTATGTATGCTACTGTATCCTCATACTGTTCCAGCTCATAAAGAATTGTCGCATATCGCAAGAAATTGTAATCATTTTCTTCAAAAAAATACTCATTATTAAAAGATACCATATTCTTCTTTTTAAGCTTCCATTGATCTTGTAAAAAGCGCTTAAAATGATACTTACTTTTGTCTGGATTAAATAAATATTCTTTATAATAAAGATATGCCAAACGCTTATGGGCATCTTTGTAATTATTATCCATACGTAAAGACCTTTGATAATATTTTTCTGCATTTTCCCACATGGCTAATGCTTCGTAACAACATCCCATCAAATAGTAACCATGGGCATCCATGGAGCTTCCTTTTTTCAATAATTGTAATGCTTCGTATGGTTTTTCGCCCAACATGCCTTCCGCTATTTTCAACACACTTTGCGACGTTGGTTTCGTTTCATCTGCTTTTTTATATGCAATTCCCGCCAAATCTTTGTTTCCTTGCTGTTTATGCATATCACCGATTGCTAACCATTTCTGTTCTTCCGCTAGGCCTAACATATCCAGCATTGCAGACGTTTTTACGGTTAAGTAATTAGGCTTGTGTGCGAATACAAAGAAATCCTTGTATATGAAAGGATGAAATCGATGATTTTCACCTAACATCATCATTACGTTTAAATATTCACTAGATGGTTTAGCTGGTTTGACTAAACCTTCACATTGTAGACACGGGAGCTCTTCCGGTTTAAAATCATCTGCTGTCTGCCCATTCGGAAGAGCACCCCCACCATGAAAGCTTACACATTGTTGATTCGTAATCTCTTTGTTCATTATTGGGCAGTGGTATACTGGTGCTTCACTCATTCTCGTCATCTCCCCTTCTATATCATTATATCAAAACTACTAGGAGAAAGTATCCATCTTTTCAAACGCTATAATAGGCATATGGACCTTCGCACTTGCTTGGAAGTTTAAATCACCAGACAGTACAACAATATTTTTGCCTTGTTGTTTTTCATATAGGTAGTCCGCAATAATCTCTTCGTCGGGAATACCTTTCATAAGGTTATTTTTCTTTAGGAAACTGTCCTGCCATTTTGAAACCGTAAATTCAAAATGAGGGAGCTCTACTAAACGCCGTATAGCTCTTCGCGCACGATAACCTTTTTGTTTATCCTCACTAGTCTTATTCTTATCCCATTCCTGTTGAACTCGTTTACTAATAAGGATAGGGAACTTCTTAATCTCCTCTATGATATAGTCATCGGCCATCATGAGAATGTTTGCATCTAGTGCGAGAATCGTGTCAGAATCTAGCTCAGAAAATTTCTCCATATTGTAGGCAAGTGCACGAAGTCGTCCATTCAGTTGTTTTTTTCGTTCATCAATGCTCCACTGCATATCTTCTTTCCTTTCTAGTAATTTCTCATACGGCCTCTCCCATTTCATATAGATGTTCTCTACCCATCTAGCTCTCTTTTTTAAATGAAGAATGCTGTTTTGGAGTCGTTCTAGCTCCTTTTTTCTTTTTTTCAATTGTTGGTGGTTTTCTTTCAAAGCATTAATAAGAGGTTTGCTTTGATAAATGTATTTAATAGCGAAATACTGACGCAAGCTAAAAAATAGGACAAATAAAATGATAGCAACAAGCAACACGCCGCCGTTTTCAAGATGACCTCTAAAATACACGAAGTTCGTCAAGGTAAAGAAAGTAATAGAAAAAATAATTACTCCATAAAAGTCTTTCCTCGCCATGCTTGTATCTTGACCATACAGGATTGAAGCACTTTTAATTGGAGAGCCAATTGATAGGGCAACCCAACCAGCAATTGACTCTTGGTAAGGATATGCGGATTGTATCTCCATTTGTCTTGAGTACCATAGGACCATAAACGTACTAATTCCGAAACTAAACATTACAAATGTGATATTAGCTATTATATCTACCATTACACTCTCTCCTTTTTCCACTTTTTGTATTGTTTCATCGCTTCTTCCTCGGTTAATTCAAATGAATTCCAACGGTTTAATTCACTTTCTAAACCAGGCAAAGTTTCTTGTATTTCCGCTATTTGCTGTCGATATTCTTTTGCCGCTTGGATTTTTTCTTTCATTAGCATCTTTTGTTCTTGAATTACCTCTTTTAGGCGCAGAATCTCTTCTTCTCTAGCTTCATGTTCTTGTTGATCTATCTCTAGCTTTCTTTTCAGATATTCCTGATCACTCTCGTTTTCTTGGAGCATCGTAAACAGATAAAAAAGCACACTTAACATTGTTAGTAACACAACAATTATCCACGTTAGCATCTTATTCCTCCTCAGGTTTATAAAAAATGAGTGCTGTCCAACTTCCTAAATGAGTTGAATCATAGTCGATCGTTTTTAGTAGTTGATAGTTGCTTGAATCCGTGTGTAGCAGAGCTGACGCAAGAGGACTTAGCTTCGATTCCATCACCCAACAGCCATAACCTCCTTGTCTTAATGTTGATGAGCACTCTGGTATTAACCGAAAGATATTATCGATGTTTAACTCTGCTATGACAGTGTCTGCTCTGTCTTTGCTTTCCCATCGCTCCTTTACCGTTAGACGCGTATCGCCTAATATAAGCTGAAAAACTTTCGCTTGTAACAGGTGGTGATTACTCTCCTCTATAGCTGTTAATTCCGTGATTGACGGGACGGCTGAACTATAGAGCAACTTCGATGCAAAAATAGAGGATAAATCCATCACATGACCCTTTAACATATCGTCTTCTTTCATTTCATCCAATATTTCTTCCACCCAGTATGACGGGGAAACCGATAGATTAAATTCCTCCTTTAATGAGGGCATCGACAGCGCTAAATAAGATTTAGCAAGCTGATAGGACTGTAATGGTAATACGGATAGATGAGCGACTAAATTTCGTACTATCTCATCATTTAAGTAGGGTAAGAATGAAATTTGCGGAATATCTAACTCTCTCATCGCTTGCATAACTAATAGAGGAAATTGTTCTGGACGTTCCTTTAATTCCTGCCATCTGTCAGCTTCCTTTTGTTGGTATAAATAAATGCGTGTTAATAGCCCCGCATTTACGAGTTCTCTTAATATCTGAGGTTTCATTCCTTTTAAACTCGTGAACAATTCAATGAAAACCATATTTATATCTGCCTCTCGCTTCAATGTTTGATTAGGAGATGTTAATCTAGGTAACACTTCGATAGGTGTACCGTTCCATGTGGTCCATTGCCACTTATTGTTATATTCTCCTATCAAAGCTGGCTGTGATAGTCTAAGTTTTTCTTTTAACTCTCGACGATCTTGTGCCGATAACGTGGAATCTACTACCGCTGCATAAGGCTGCGCTACTTGATCTTCGTTGATGATATAACCTAGTAAAATATGAATTAATTTGCCGTTCAATATTGCTTGTATTTTTCTCGCCCATACGCAACCAATTTCAGATAATATATTTTTCATCTTCATTCCTCCGTTTTTTTGTTTGTAAGAATACTATAAAAGAATAACGAGAATTGAAGTAGAGCAAATGGTGTACAGTTAGAGTTGAAGCCAATACTATCAGGCGTTTGCGACGTTACAATTCTATTTCTATACGTTACAAACTTGTAAATATTTGTCATATAACAACTCGTTTCAAGACTTGTCAAGGGCTTTTCCCTACCACATATAACCCACAGATACATTTTTATCCAAACGAAATCTAATAAACTAGCGGTGAGGAGGACGTGTGATTCTAATGGTAAAAAAATACTCTAATGTTACAAAAAAAGGCATGATATGATAGAGTCACATCATAGATAAAGGAGAGGATACTATGTGGAAGAAAGCTAGTATAACGCTACTTTTAGTAAGTGCATTAATCTTTGGTTCCGGGTTTTCCCATGCAAATTCCGACTCGAACGTGACAAGTGTTCCTAAAGTTTATTACACTACAGACTGGAAAAATGTCGATTTCCAGGAGTTATTCGACAGAATTCTCCAGCAATATAAAGATGGTCAAAAGGATGGCATAACGAAACAACCTGGAACGCCAGTTGAGGCAAGTCCAGCACAACCAGACTCTAATCAGCAAGATGTAGAAGAACAACGTACAGAACAAACAAATGACTCTACTCTTAGTGAATTTGAACAGCAAGTTGTAGATTCAACAAACGCGGAAAGAGAAAAACACGGACTAGCTCCATTCCAAATAGACGAAACGTTGAGCAAGGTTGCACGTATGAAATCACAGGATATGGCGGATAATAATTATTTCAGCCACGAGAGTCCGACGTATGGTTCTCCATTTGAGATGATGCAACAGTTTGGGGTAACTTACCGAGCAGCAGGCGAGAATATTGCCAAAGGACAGAGATCACCTGAACAAGTAGTAAATGCGTGGATGAATAGTGAAGGACACCGTGCTAACATTCTGAATGCTAACTTTACGCATATTGGTGTAGGCCATGTAGCTAATGGTAACTACTGGACACAACAATTTATCGGAAAATAAAGATTTGTAAACAAAACAGGTTCCAAACACTACGAAAGTGTTTTGGAACCTGTTTCTTTACTCTACATATTGATTCAGAGTTTTCGTTAAATTCTGTTTTACTGATGTATCCGTTACGATTAAACTAGCTGGTAAAGCAATAAACTTCGTCTTTAATTTTAATTCATATCCATTATTCACTTCTTCTCCAAATCCATAAAAACGATGGTTCGTATTAATAGGATACCACTCATACGATTTTATGAATTTCCACCGAATAAACCTCCCACCGCACAGCATACCGTCTTGTACAACTGCAAACATATTAAACACAGTATGCATTTGAAGATAGGGAACGATAGCTAGCAACAATAACGGCCAGGAAATTGTTTCGAAATAAAACCAAAGTACGAGCACGACCGTAAAATAAATAATCGTACATGCATATAATAGTACCCCACCTTTTTGGTAAGATGGTCGTGGCGGCCGTATCTTTTTTTGTGGATAGACGTGTGTTGATGACCACTCTTGATCCGTTGTAGGATAGAGAATAGGTTGCCTCATTTTAGTTAATAAAACGATAAATCGATAAATAATATAGATAACAAAAAGAATGATTATAATGAATAATGCTGTCTCCATATCCTTCACAACCCCCTTTTTATAACAACACTTTTCCTTTTCACAATGCTCTGAGTGCTCAGTCAATTCATTTATATATCATTATACCATACATAAAATGGAATAATATACCGATTCATACTTATTTTATTAGCTGTTTGGATATAAAAAAAGCAGGTAAACACTCACCTGCTTTTTTTGCTTTACATCATTATTAAAATGATTGGCTAATATCTAATGACTGATTCACTGCAGATTTTTTCTGTTGTGATTGAGCGATTCTTTCGGTAAGTTTTTCGAAAAACAAATCTTCATTAATTGGCAATTCCACGGTTTCATCTAACCATGAGGACAAATAAATAGCATTGGAAATCTCTAATCCTTTGATCCCTTCCTCACCTGGTGCGAGTAATTCTTCTCCTGTCCGAATCGCATCTACCCAGTTCTGCATAATTCCTACATGTTCCGTAGCTTCTCCTTTTATCGGAACTTCAATTTCCCAGCATTCGGGTCTTCCAAAACCAGTTTGGTCCGTTGCATTAAACTCTCTTTCAGATTGTGTTAGTCGATGGAACATTAGCTTGTTGTTTTCTACGACTATTTTTCCTCGATCTCCTACAATCTCGTATCGATTTGTTCCAGGTGCCTCACCTGTTGATGTGATAAACACTCCAGTTGCTCCATTCTCATATTCAACATAAGCTGTTACGTCATCTTCTACTTCAATATCATGGTATTTACCGTAATTCATATAACCGCGCACTTTTTTAGGCATAAGCCCTGTTGTCCATTGCCATAGGTCTAGCTGGTGTGGAGACTGATTTAACAACACGCCTCCCCCTTCACCCTTCCATGTGGCGCGCCATTCACTAGAATCATAATAGCTTTGCGATCGGTACCAGTCGGTTATAATCCAATTGGTACGCTTTATTTCTCCTAGCTCACCAGATTGAATAAGGTTCCTTACCTTTTGAAAGAGTGGATTCGTCCGCTGATTATACATCATGCTGAATACCAAACCTGATTGCTCTGCCATTTGATTCATTTCTCTAACATTTTTCGTATAAACTCCTGCTGGTTTTTCGAGTAACACATGTAACTTTTGTTGGAAAGCCTTCATAGCACATTTCGGATGATGATAATGCGGAGTCGCTATGATGAGTGCATCAACCTCCGCTTTCTTGAAAAATTGATCCTCATCCTGAAACAGCTGTACGTCGGATCCAAGATTTTCTTCCACCCATTTTAGTTTTTCTTTCATTAAGTCACATACTGCAGTTAACTTAGCACCTTTTACCTCTCCGTTATACAACTTGCTCGCATGGGAGCGTCCCATATTGCCAACGCCCATCACACCTACTTTTACTTGAGTCATCAAAGACACCTCTTTAGTTTTTATTAAAGCTGTTTTATCATTGCTTTTAAATTGTGTAGACTCGTTTCTAAACAGTCAAAGGGATTTCTTTCGCAAACGTCTTGTTCTACGGCGTACCACTCAATGCCATTTGCTTCTCCCCATTGTAAAATCGAAATAAAATCAATCGTACCTTCCCCTACCTCTGCAAAAGTTTGCCTTTCATCTTTTGTCATATCTTTCAAGTGAATAATGGGCATCCGATTGGAATAGTTAGCTATAAATGGAACAGGGTCACGTCCAGCTTTTGCCACCCAATAGACATCTATTTCAGCTAAAATCTTGTTATCATTTGCAGGGTTTAACATAAAACTTAGTGCATCCTGACCATCAACCTGTGTATCGAATTCAAAATCATGATTGTGATAGCTAATTCGATATTCTGGAACTTGTTCGGCTACTCTATTTAATGTTTCTTTTACCTTTCGATATCCTGCCTCATCTCTTAAATCCTCTGATAAAAATGGACAAATAATATCTCTCGTACCATACAGGTCAGCCTCGTTAATGACATTTTCTAAATCTTCTTCCAATCGTTGTAACGATATATGCATTCCCGCAGTCTGTAGCTTGTTTTCTTTTAGTGCATCTGCCACTTCCTTTTTGTCATATCCGGGTGGTAGCGCTGAGATTTGTACAGCTTGCCAGCCCATTTCCTTTAATTTTTTAAATACTGAACGAATACCTTCATTCTTTAATTCTTCACGGACGGTATATAGCTGCGCTGCAAATTTCTTTTCCATTTGATTACTCTCTCCTTTTTGGTAAGCGCTATCAATATTCTTAATGACATTATATTTTCAACTCATATGTAAATCATTAGATGAAGTTACTTAATTTTAAGCAAAAATTATCTGAGAGTGCTTTTTTCTATCGCATAAAAATTAAGCCGTCTATTTCGGTATTCCTTTGGTGTAACGCCGACCTTTTCTTTAAAGTATCTACTAAAATGGGAAACACTTTCAAACCCACACTCATTAGATACATCCTTAAGTGCTTTGTCTGGTTCCATTTCCAATAAATACTTTACTTGTATTAACCGACATGTCATTACATATTCCATGACGGTATAACCTGTCATTTCCTTAAAGATATGTGATATATAAGATTTACTAAGGTTAAGATTTTCTGATAGATAATCTAATGTTATTTTTTCATTATAATTTTCGCGAATAAAGATAGCAATTCGTTGGGAGTGGTGGAATTTTTCTGTTTTTTCATAAGGAACTTTAATGGCATTAGATTCACATAGTTGGTGAATTCTAACTAATAGTTGCGTAAGTAAAACCTTTAATTCTGCTTCCCACATCGCATCAACTTTCGCTTTTTTTCGTTCGACTAATTGGTATATAAGTGCGTCTATGTATTCCTTCTCTTTTTCATCATCCGTTCGAATTAGGCAGTGCTGTAAATCTTTAAATAAATCTAAAACATTTGCAATTCCTAATTCCTTAAGTACACCTTCTATCCATTGCGGGGAAAAGTGAATCACGCTTCTAATATATTCCCTGTCTCGGTTTATATTTGGCTTATGTAATGTGGAACCGTCCATTAATAAGATATCTCCAGGCTCTAAGTCTAAAATTTGATTATGAATGATATACCGGCATGATCCGGAATGAAAAAGGTAAATCTCATACTGTTCCGGGTGGGAATGATAATCAAATGCATCCATTGTATCTGAACGATAACCAATACGAAGAGATTCAATCATGTACATCATCCTTTTCACTAAGTATGTACTAGTATAACTCGTTTCCCTCGCGATATCATCTCCTTATAATTATCTAAGATTGCTGTCCATCCAAGCTTTCGAACAACTATGAAAGTTAGTAACTCATGTTAAGAGTGCATAATAAAAGACCTCGGTAAAAACGAGGCCAACTATTAGTATATATGTTTATTTTAATTTCTCAGGGTTCTTAACTTTTATTGATGCGACTTCTCCACAATCCAAACAAACGGTATAAACCTTCTCTGAACCAATAGCCATTTTTTTATCTAAGGGTCGTAGATTTATATAATCCGTTGCTTGGATAAATGAATTTCCTTCACAACTCTTACAATTCATTTGTATTCACCTCTTATAACAAGTTTTGTAAAATGAAAGCATTTAAGACAGAATCTTGCCAACATTGTATCTCAAAATAACAATTTTTTTATATGTATTTGACTTACTTTTTGCTCTAAAAACCGGAAGTTATAGATTACTCTAACTCCCGGTTGCCTTCGCTTATTTTGGTAGGTTAAACGCTCGTTCTAACTCGCTTATACTATTGCTATCAATTGGGACGACATCCCCGAGTACATAAGATGATATCAGCGCACGTGCGCTAAACTCGGCTACTTCTAATCGATCAAACGTGTTTAATAGATCAGACCCTGTCACAATCACGCACTCATTTTCTACAATAGCAATTGGAGTTGAAGGTGTGAACACCTCTGCAACTTTCTCTGGTTCTGTATGTGGTGATATGGCAGGAAGCTTTGGAATATCTCGCATAAGAATGTAGCTTTCAGGAATTGTCTTTGAGTCCAATTTCATTTCCGTTACTGCAAATGCCATAACATGCGGTGGGTGCGCTAATATAATCGATTCCACATGCGGATGCTGGTCATAAATATACTGATGTAATCGTGCGGAACGACTAGGTACTTTTCCACGTTCTCTCTTTCCATTTTCGATTCTAACAATATCACTTGGCTCTAAATAATGGCGATCAACAGCATATGGAGTAATAAGAAACGAATGATCGTTCAAACGCAGAGAAAAAGTTCCTTGTGTACTTGTGAAAAGGTTTTGTTTATAAGCTCGATGGATAAGCTTACACATATCTGCTCTTAATTCACGCTCTTTAATACCATAAAATTCTGGTATAAATTCCTCCATTTCCGTTTGCTGGCGATGATTATCAATTGTTTTATCATCTAATGATATTGGTTTCGCCAAGCGACTTGCTTCTATTTCAATTCTCGCCGTAAATTCTAATGTTTCGAAAACTTTAAAAGCATCAAATAGGTTGTCATGACCAACAACTACCCCATGATTTTCTAACATAACAGAGTTAAAGCCTTTCGCAAATTCCGCAGCAATCTTTTCACCTAAACCTTGACTACCAGGGAGTCCATATTTCGCGATAGCTACTTCCCCACATGTTTCATAAACATTTGCCATTAGTCTTGTTTCTGGTGCTTTACGAACAATACTAAATGCAACCAATGCTGGTGGATGTGCATGCACAACCGCTTTCAAATCTGGCCGAGCTTGATAAATTTGTTGATGAAAAGGTAATTCACTAGATGGACGATGAATCCCTTCCACGTCGCCGTTCTTTTTCACGCAAATCATATCATCTCTCGTTAAATTCCCTTTATCGACACTTCCTGGCGTTATCCATACATCTCCATTCTCATCTCTAATAGATATATTCCCTCCTGAAGTTGTCGTTAGGCCACTTTGATAAATTCTTTCCATAAACATCATTAATTGGTCAGCTGGATGTAGCATATCTAAATTCATATGAAACTTCCCCTCTCTTAGGTGTGTTACCGCTTCCTATCTCTATCATACTACCAAACTGTGCATAGACACAAAGGACAATTTTGTGAATATTTTCACGAAGTTTAAACTAAGTTGATAAATCTACTTTTTTTCCACCTGGAACTTTAATAGTTAGCCCATCAACATGAAGCCAAACAGCTTGTACAGAAGGATTATAGACAAATTCACTCCCTGCCGCAAACTGTAATCGTTGAAATGCTTCGATATAATCGATGATTTCGATATTTGTGGCATACCATATATCATCACGATTTCCAATCGACTCACAAAATTGTTCGATTATCTCCCAATTGTTATCATTGTCAAATTCATAACTATGCCCCCAAACGTACATCATGTATAAATATTGTTGTTTATACAAATTCTTAAACTCTTCTGCTAGCTGTAATACGTTCTCATTATGATGACATGTAGGGTTCCACTCAAGAAAATCATCCGGTATATGGAAATTTCCAGTACTATGTACCGTTCTGGCATATTGAATGCCTAGTACAGGGAGCATCGTTTTGATTTCTCGGTTATAAGATCCATTTGGGTATGACATTCCTCTTACTGTAGTACCCGATATGCTCTCTAGATTTTTTCTGTCTTCTATAACCTCTTCTATGAGCTGTTCTTTTGGTGATCGTGCAATAGTCGGATGTGTTACTGTATGTGCCGATATTTCATGACCTTTATATAAGCGAGCAACTTCATCTCTAGAAATCCGATCTTCTTTTCCTAATAATCCTGAATTCAGGTGAAAGGAACCCTTTATTCCATACCGATTCATAATTGAAACTAATCGTCGATCTGCCTCCTTACCATCATCATAGCTAAGCGTTAGTACTTTATGTTTACCTTCTGGAAATGTCATCGTTACCTGTGGCATTATTCTTCCTCCTCCATAAATAACAGCGCTTACATTATTATATAGTAAGGTGTGGTTGATTTCTATACTGATAAATTATAGACAATGTTTTGAAAACGTTATTGCAATACACTTCTAATGATTATATACTGTAGTAAATTAATGGAAATGGGAGTGGTTCTTAAGCTTGTTTCATTTTATACAAAGGCAGGTGTAAGAGGATGCAAACATACCAATTTGACAACTTTCCTAATCATCAAAGAAACTCAGAGATTGAGAGACTTACTACGAATGTTGATAGTCATTCGAAAACATTGGTAGATTTACTTTTAACGAACGGATTATATGGTTCTAATGAAGTACTAGATGTAGGTTGTGGAACAGGGGCTATGCTTCAATTATTAGCTTCACTTCTGGAAAAGACAAAATTCCACGGTGTTGACAACAGTACTAAAATATTAGAAACAGCAAAGAATACAATAGGACAGACGAATGAAAAGATTCAGTTAACACATGGAGATGCATGCAATTTACCATATCCTGATAATACATTTGATTTTGTATTTACTCGTCTCGTATTAATGCACAATTCTAATCCCGAACAAGTTATTGATGAGATGGTCCGTGTCTGTAAACCCGGTGGGACGATTTGTGCAATCGAAATCGATGACGGAACACAACTATTCCATCCACACGGGGAAGAATTAAATAAAATCGTTCAAGCGCATATTCAATTCTCTAAACTTCACGGTACAGACCGAACAATGGGAAGAAAGCTATATTCCCTTTTCTCCAAGCATTCTCACACTGAAGAAACAATGGTAATCATCCAGACTTCCGACTACTCCAAAGATTTTATCCAAAACAATGAACTTCCTACTCTATTGAAATTCGCTTTAGGTAATGATGATGGAAGAAGATTAGTAGAAGCTAATCTATTAACAGAAGAAGACCGCTCAGAGCTTGTCTCAACTTTTATCCCAAGATTTTTAGCTAGTCCTCATCGGTTTGAATCTTGTTCCTTTATGTATGCATTTGGGAAAAAAGTAGCTACCTGAAAGGAGGGGTCACTGTGGCGCAAATTAAAGTTTTTGGATTAGAGGAAAGGCTACAACCAATGCAAGAAGAATTATCCAATGTAATTCACTCTTGCTTAATAGATGCACTAGTCATTCCCACGGATAAGAAATTCCATCGCTTTTTCCCTATGAAGAAGGATAATTATTATTTTCCTAATTCACGAACAGATGCATATACAATTATCGAAATAAGTATGTTTGAAGGTCGTACAATCGAAACAAAAAAATATTTACTTCAACTATTATTCGAGCGTATAAATAGCAAATTGAATCTATCAGTCCAAGATATTGAGATTACCATTATTGAAACCCCACAATACAATTGGGGAATACGAGGAGTTTCCGGTGATGAATTGTCGCTATCATATAAAGTAGATGTATGACAGTGTTATACGTCCAGCATAAAATGTTGGTGTAGAATAAAAAATATCAAGAGGTGATGACATGGATAATGAGTCCGTAAGTAAGCTAAAAAACAGATTAAAAGAACTTAAAAAATCTGTAGATAAAAAAACAGCCGCAAAGTTGGAACTAGATACGTGGGATAGTATTATAAATAAAATAAATTCATTCGCCCCCGAATGTGAAGAATGCTCTCGTCACATCCGCGAACTTGATGATTATTTAGCAGGTTTACTATCTAAGATTGATGGTCCAGAAATGGTAGATTACAAGCAACATAAAGGAAAGACGGATAGCTTAAGAACGCATTTATCCAAGCAACACGAGATTAAAACAAATGGTTATTACTTAAGCATTTTTATGTGTATTGGTATGGCGGTAGGCTTGTTGTTTGGTATGGCCGCATTTGATAATGCAGCACTAGGCTTGGCCTTTGGAGTTGGGATCGGTGTGGCAGTAGGTGCAGGATTGGATGAAGACGCTAGGAAAAAAGGAAGAGCATTGTAAAGGAACACTAAAAAATGATAAACGGGGGATTCATTTGAATAAAATTATCTTGCAGGTAGAAAGTCTTGTTGTTTTATTAGCCTGTCTTTACTTCTATTCTTTTTTAGAATTTAATTGGGTTTTATTTTTCGTTCTATTACTAGCCCCTGACGTTTTTATGGTAGGCTATTTGATCAATAAAAAGGCCGGTGCTCTTCTATATAATGTCGTTCACACATATAGTTTATCGATTATCATTACGGTTTTAGGAGTCATACTCTCTAATCCCGTAATCTTGTCGATAGGATTGATATGGACCGCACATATTGGTATGGATCGATGCTTTGGTATTGGGTTAAAGTACCAAACAGGTTTTAAAGACACTCATTTCAATCGCGTCTAACCCAACTCCTTTTTAAATACAAAACTAACTTTTTCGTAATCCATTTTTTCCGTATAGAATCGATGAGCATCTACCCTTTGCAAACCAGATGAAAGTGCAACCCTCTCATATTGATGCTCTTGTGCCCATCGGTGTATAAAGGAAAGTAGCTGTTCTCCATAGCCCTTTGACCGGAGCGTTGCATCTGTTACAAGGTCACAAACCCAGACAAATCTTCCATAGTATAAAGTAATCATTGGCTTAAACCCGATTACAGCTACAATTCTATCTTTTTCAATCAGGGCAAACAGTTTATAGCGATCCTGTTCCTGTGCTTCTTTTACCAACTCTAAATATGTCTTCTTGTCCAAATGTGTACGCAGTTGACTCATTACTGGATAAGCCTGAGCAATTTCCTCCATTAAGATGAGTTCCTTAATCATTACTCTTATTCTCCTTTTGGGTATCAATTATTGTCCTCAGGATAAAACTCATAGCGGAACCATCGGAATATCGCATTACCAAAATCAGAATGGATTTTTTTCATTTCTCCTGACTCTAACGATACCTGGAATACTTGATCCTTTATCATCTTCTCATCTTCATCAAAAGTAGCGATTCGTACTTTACCATAAAAGTCCCATTCATCATGAAAGTTTTTCACATATACCTCTGCTTTCGATGTACCATCCTTTTGTATTGGTTGGACTAATGCGACTAATTCTTTATTTGTTGCACGCTCTTTATTTTCTTCAAAAACTTCTAGCAATCTCTCGTCAATATCGATTTCATTCATCGGTTGGACCTGTGGCTCTGCCGTCACATCGAAATAGAGAAAAAACGAGACAAATAAAAAGTTAATAATGAATGCACTTATACTTGCACGGATGGTTGTTTTTAAAGGATATCTCCCTATCACCATGGCAAAAATAGCCACTAACGTGAAAATAACCGTTATTAACTGCCACTGTGAGAAGATAATTTGTTTAAATATATCCAATGTATTCACAACTTTCTATCTTTTGCTATACTTATTGTAACAGAAAAAATTCCCATAAACTATCAGTGAGGAGGAATTATGAAGCCTAATAATGCTCTATATTACTATCAAGAAAAGAAAATGGAACCATTCGGATGGATACTAGTCTTTTACATTATTACTCTCTTTTTCTTTCTGAGTATTTTCATGATTATTGGTCCCATAAAAGTATTCATTGATTACATAAATGTCTGGAGTGCTCTACTACTACCCTTTGTACCTTTAGGTGTATGGCTTTCAATAAAAACATTTCGCTATGCTAGAGGAGCTATATGGCATAACAACCACAACACGATCTATCATTTTTACCGCAATCATATTGAATTGATTCAATGGAAAGAAACGTATAACCCAGAGCCAGAGAAAAATAGAATTGATGTAAATACAATTGAGAAGATTATCGTTTCACAATATATTGCGAATGAATACAGAACAAAACACGGCGGGAAACATATAGACAGGAATTACATTTTATACATCATTCATGCGACGAAAGGTGACAAGGAGTTGTTTTTACTACCTTTACCTAATAAAGACGAGCAAATGAATACTTGGCTGACTTACTTCAAGGAATTAGGATTACCAGTTTATTTCTATAACTCTATCCTTTACAATGTTGAACGGAAATACTTTCTCAATGATGAACAAAGACTTGAGATATTAGATAAGGAAGATGACTTAGTTCCGCTCGAATATAACGGGGATTGGAAACAACTTAAAAAAGAACTGCGTAACAATTGGAATTACTACAGTAAGATCGATCCATTGGAAGAAAAAGTGCCAGAGCTAGAAGCAGATATGGAGCTTCCCCACACAGGTGAAGTTTCTAAAAAGAAGGCAAGAGTGTCTTTTAGAATATGGGCAAATACTACTTTGTTTATCTACGCTGTTATGATTGGATTTACGTTTAGTTTAGTAGAACTAACAAGAGAAGGCTACATCGCACCAGATAATTTAGTTATCGTTATAATTATATTCTTATTGGGGTCTTTTCTTTACTTTTTCTTTCTTAGGAATTATCTTCGATGGTATTTAATGCTCGTATTAGCTGTGAAGGTATTCATCTTTGGCTTCATGGCGGCTATAGGCTTTGAGGATGATGCCATCGGGGTACAGGTTGGAGAAAATATACTCGGAGTCGCCATGTTATTTCCTATCATTGTTTGGCTCCCATACGTAGCCGTAAAATTAATTCATAGAGTAAATAAGAAGGAGTGAGATATCCCCTTCTTATTTACTTATATCACCTTATATTTCGCTCATTTAATCGTTTGATAATGGGGAATAATTCCATTAAATCATCGATGATATAATCAGACTCTACTTCCTCCCATTGCATTGTCCTCTTCCAGACTCCTATCATTCCAACATCTTTAGCCGCCTTTATATCATTGATTGGATGATCCCCAACAAAAATACATTCATCTGCAGATAGATTAAGAGACGTCAAAGCTCTATTAAAGATTTCTGGATTAGGCTTTTTGATGCCCTCTAATTCAGAAACTAGAATTACCTCGAAAAACTCCTCTATCTCCAATGCCTTTATATTATTCATCTGAAAGGTTCCTTTACCATTCGTAATCATTCCTAATTGGATGGATTGCTCCTTTAATTGCTCAAGCATTTGCCTAAGGTCGGAAAAAGGAATACAGTGGTGCTGAAATTCCTCCATGTAATCAGAAAGTAATTCTTCCCAAGTTGCATTAATCCGAAATTCATCAATCAGTTGCCGATAAACTTTATCCTTCCACACATATCCATGACAATCTAGTTCGAGAAAACGTGCAATGTACGTTTCCTTAGGAATATGACTCAGCACTTCTAGCCATCTTTCATATTGATGATCAATATAGCTCCTCAATGATGCATCCCTGTTGAGTAGAGTCCCGTCTAGGTCAAATATAACAGCACGAATCATTCTACCTCACCACCTCTCTTAAACTATATTTTCTCCTTTTAAACTCAATACCTTTTAAGCCTTCTTTTTTTCTGGAAATATCGTATACGACCACGAATAGATAAAATCTACTGCGAAAACAATAGCCCAAACGATAGATATTTGATAAAAAGTTTCATTTGCATACGGAGTTTCTTCAATATTCTCTGTACCCATCCATGATAAATCGAATAAATATTCGAGCATAAGGCTGATGTCTTTTGTGCCTTGCCACCAGAAAAGAGCCTGAACACCGAAAAAGACAACCAAGTGAATCATGGAACTGTTTCGATTTTTTCTTGCAATATACTCGGGATTTTTCTGTTTATCCATAATAGCGCGATCTTTATCTGTTAATAAGTTTACCTTTCGGAAATTACCTATTTTCAGTCGCATCCAACGGTCTAATTTCTTAAAATCTGCAATACCGAATGTACAAGCGTAAAGAACAAAGATAGTAATGACGATTTGGAACGTGGATATTTCGCCTGTTTCTTGATAAATAATGATTGCTAAAATTGCTTCTACAACTAATAACACAATAAAAAGCAAAAGGAATTGTAAACTAAGCTTCTGTTTTCCGAGGAGATAACGTGTAATTCCAAATACTAGCAAACTAAGAAAAGAGATGATTTCGATAGCAATAAAGAACTCCCATTGAAATTCAACGATAGCATTCATATTTTTTCCTCTATTCCCAATATAAATTAGTTTATTATAAGTATAACGATAGAGACTATTTTATTCTATATAAAAAAGCATGCCTCCCTTAAAGAAACATGCTTCCAAACTTTATCGCTTGTTTTTTGTATATACATCAAAGGCAACTGCTGCTAATAATACAAAGCCTTTAATTGTTTGTTGCCAGTCAATACCTATACCAATCAACGACATACCATTGTTCATTACACCCATTACAAGTCCACCAACAATAGCACCAATAACCGTACCTACACCACCAGCCATGGATGCTCCACCAATAAATACAGCTGCAATGGCATCTAGTTCTAACATATTTCCAGCCGCAGGTGTCGCAGAATTCAATCGTGCGGCAAACATTAATCCTGCTAGTGCCGCTAAAAGTCCATTGTTAACGAACACCCAAAATACGACGCGTTTCGTCTTGATACCAGATAAATCTGCAGCCTTTCTATTTCCACCTGTAGCATATACATGCCTACCCATTACTGTGTTGTTCATTATAAATGTATAAATAATAATCAATCCAATGACAATAACTAATACTGTTGGCAGCCCTTTGTTGAGAGCCAATTGATACATAAAGTAATTAATAACACTAATAAGAATCGCAAGTTTTAGTAATGAAACCCATAGAGGCAATACGTCTAATTGATGTTGAAGCTGCTGGGAACGTTTGCGGAATTCAATCCAGACTAAAGCTAAAGATAGAATTATAGCTAATCCTATCGTTAATAAATGAATGTCTCCACCACCGATATTAGGAATAAAACCACCACTAATTTTTTGAAATGAATCTGGAAAAGGTGCTAGTGATTTTCCATCTAATAGCCATAAAGTGAGCCCTCTAAAAATTAACATTCCTCCAAGGGTAACTATAAAGGAAGGAACCCCTACATATGCCACCCAAAATCCCTGCCATACTCCAATCAAGGCACCAGCTAATAGAGATAAAATTACCGCTATCCAAACTGGGACACCCATATTAATAATTAATACACCTGCTATTGCTCCTATAACAGCAACAACGGATCCAACCGACAGATCAATATTCCCTGTTATAATGACAAGCACCATACCAACTGCTAAGACAAGAATAAAACCATTTTGCAATATTAAGTTCGTAAGATTCAACGGAGTAAAATTAATTCCATCTGTTAAAATCCAAAACAAACCTGTAATCAATACAAGAGCAATAATCATCCCATATTGTCTAATATTATCTCTGAATAAATTATAAATTGTTTGCATTCTCACCCATCCCTTTAGCCGTCATATATTTCATTAAGGTCTCTTGAGTTGCATTCTCCTTCGTTACTTCCTGCGTAATTTTACCTTCACTCATTGTATAAATACGATCGGATAACCCTATGACCTCAGGTAGTTCAGAGGAGATAACAATAACTGCTAATCCTTGCTCTGCTAACTTATTAATTTGCGTATAGATTTCAAACTTAGCACCAACATCTATTCCTCTTGTAGGCTCATCCAATATTAATACATCAGGATCTGTAAAAATCCATTTACTTAAAACAACCTTCTGTTGATTTCCACCACTTAAATTTCCTACCAGTTGATCAATAGACGGTGTTTTAATATTAAATTCTTTTCTCGATTTATCCGCTGCTGTTATTTCTTTATTTTTACTAATGACGTTCCTAGAAGTAATCCTTTTTAGATTAGCGAGGGTAATATTGTGCTTTACGTCATCAATCAGGTTCAGTCCATATGTTTTTCTATCCTCCGTGGCATAAACTACTCCTGCTTGAATCGCATCACTTACGGTGTTAAATTCAACTCTCTGTCCATCTTTCCACAATTCGCCTGTTATTTTTTTACCGTAAGATTTTCCAAATATACTCATCGCTAGCTCTGTCCGGCCCGCTCCCATTAGACCTGCTATTCCAACAATTTCTCCCTTTCTAACGAATAGCGAAGCATTATCTATCATCTTGCGATCTGACTGTTGCGGGTGGTAAACATTCCAGTTCTTTACTTCGAAGACGATATCACCAATTTTGGGGTTTCTATCTGGAAAACGACTCGTTAATTCTCTTCCTACCATTCCTTTAATAATACGGTCTTCTGAAATCTCCGTTTCGGATGTATTCAACGTTTCAATCGTCTGGCCATCTCTTAAAATTGTGATTGAGTCCGATACCTGAGTCACTTCATTTAGTTTATGTGAGATAAGAATCGAGGAAATCCCCTGTTTCTTCAATTCTAGTAGCAAGTTCAATAAATTCTCGCTATCATTCTCGTTTAATGCTGCCGTAGGCTCATCTAAAATTAATAGTTTTACATCTTTTGATAAAGCCTTAGCTATTTCGACAAGTTGCTGTTTACCTACCCCTATCTCTGAAACGATCGTTTCTGGTGAATCGGTAAGTCCAACTCGTTTTAACAGTTTCTCTGCTTCTTGATAGGTTTGACGCCATTTGATTATGTTTTTAGACTGTCGTTCATTTCCAAGAAAAATATTCTCCGCAATCGAAAGATACGGACTTAATGCTAATTCTTGGTGAATAATAACAATACCTAATTCCTCACTTTGCTTAATATCCTTGAATTCGGACACTTTCCCATTAAATAAAATTTGACCATCATAGGTCCCATACGGATAAACCCCACTTAATACTTTCATTAAGGTAGATTTACCAGCTCCATTCTCACCGACTAGCGAATGAATGTCTCCTTTTTTCACTTTAAAATTAACATGATCCAATGCCTTAACACCTGGGAATTCTTTTGTAATGTTTTGCATTTCCAGAATATAATTCTCCGACATTACTTCACCACCTTATTATCAATCATTCACATATAGGGTTAGCAGCAAATGCTACTAACCCATAGAACTATTGCAGCTCTTCTTCTGTATAATAACCACTATCGAGAATTTTCTCTTCATAGTTTTCTAAGTCTACTACCACTGGCTCCACTAAATAAGATGGGACAACCTTCTCCCCGTTATCATATGTTTCTGTATCATTCACTTCTGCCTCTTCGTCATTTAATAAAGCTTCTGTCATATCTACTGCCACTGCTGCTAAATCACGTGTATCTTTAAAAACAGTCATGGATTGTTCTTCTGCAATAATTGCCTTCATAGATGCTAATTCTGCATCTTGTCCTGTAATTACAGGTAATGGTTGGTCACCAGAACCATATCCGACTCCTTTTAAAGCTTGGATAATCCCTCGTGCTAATCCATCATTAGGTGCGAGAACAGCATCGACTACTTCACCTGTTCCATATGCCTCGCTAAGTATGTTTTCCATTCGTGTCTTTGCGGCATTCCCATCCCACTTCATAGTTGCTGCTTGCTGAAACTCTGTCTGACCACTCTGGATAACAAGCTTCCCTTCATCGATGTAAGGCTGAAGAATACTCATCGCTCCGTCCCAGAAGAAATTCGCGTTATTATCATCAGGCGACCCACCAAATACTTCCATATTAAATGGCCCTGCTTCTGATTCTAGGTTTAATGAATCTACGATATACCCAGCCTGAAGTTCACCAACTCTGAAGTTATCGAATGTGGCGTAATAATCGATTACAGGAGTTCCCATTATCAAACGATCATATGCAATAATTTTTACCCCTTGTTCTTCTGCTTGGGCAAGTACATTTGTTAGTGCTGTACCGTCAATGGCTGCTACAACTAAAACATCCGCACCTTTTACAATCATGTTTTCAATTTGCTCTACTTGCTTGTCTACATCGTTTTCTGCATATTGAATATCTGTCTCATAGCCTAGCTCTTCAAATTTTTCTACCATATTGTTTCCATCATCAACCCAACGTTGTAACGTTTTTTCCGGCATCGAAATACCGATTAACGTATCACTGTTATCACTATTATTAGAAGATCCGTCAGCTCCACCACAAGCAGTTAATACAAGCAAAACAACAATAAAAACACCTAATGACATGATTTTTCGCACTTTTTATCCCTCCTGATTTTTTCCCTAATACCGATAATAATTTAGAAAAACCAATTCAATCACTATAGTAAGAGCCACCTATTAGATGAGGTATTGGTATACTTGTCCCTATGAAAAAATATATGCTCGCAAATGAGGTTATAGAAGAGGAATATAAGAACTTTTTACTTATGTAAGAAATGATACGTTCGTGGCTAAAAACAAAAAAACGCCAACCTATTTAGCTGACGTTTTATCGTTTATTTAATTTCTTTAAGTATTCTCGCTGGGTTACCACCCACTACAACGTTATCTGGTACATCCTTCGTTACAACAGCCCCCGATGCTACAACAACGTTATCACCTATCGTAACACCAGGGTTAATAATGGATCGGCCACCAAGCCAAACATTATCACCTATCGTTACCGGATTTGCATATTCCCTACCTGAGTTCCGTTCAACAGGATCAATCGGGTGAGTTGCTGTATAGATGTGAACCCCAGGCGCCATCATACAATTATCACCTATACGCACTTCACTAACATCTAATATCGTGCAATCAAAGTTAGCAAAGAAGTTCTCTCCCACATACGTGTTACAACCATAGTCGAAACGAATATTAGGTTCCATAAAGATTGTTTCACCCGTAGAACCAAGCAAAGCTTTTAATATCTCCGTTCTTTTCTCAATTTCGGTTTCAGTTGTTTGATTGAATAGACGAACCAATTTTCTTGCTTCTTCTCTTTCCTTAAGTAAAACAGGATCTTCCGGATTGTACATTTCTCCGTTTAACATTTTTTCTTTTTCTGTTCTCATTATTTTCCTTCTCTCTATCATTCATTTTTAATTTTACTAGATTGAAACAAAGTTGTTTTCTTTCGAATATAGACAATGATGGTAATCATTACTACAAGCTCCGCTAACGGGACTGATAACCATACACTATGAATCCCAAAGATTAGTGGCAGTACCAAAATAAAGATCATCATAAAAATAATTTCTCTTGAAGCAGTAATCCAAGTAGCCATTCTTATTTGGGCAATAGATTGGAAATAGCTCATCATGACAAAATTGACACCCATGAAAATATACGCAATAAAAAACAAACGGATACCTATTAAAGCTATATCTACTACCTCTTGTGGGAAGTCACCAAAAATACTTACAATTTGTCTTGTTGCTATCTGACCAACTAAAAATGCCAATATTCCCGATCCTGTTGCAACTATGAGAGCAAGTTTCATTGTTTGCTTAATACGATCTTGAGATTTAGCACCAAAATAATAGCTAACTAGCGGTTGAACAGCTGCTCCCATCCCTAAAAATATCATTAGCATTACACTATGAATATAATTCAAAATAGAAAAGGCTGCTACACCAGCCGTTCCTAGTAACCTCGCTAGAGTAACATTATAAGCGACTGTAAAAACAGATATCCCGAGTTCGGATAAGAAGCTTGGAAATCCAATTCCCATTGTTTGTTTAAAGATTGTTCGGGAAAAACGTATTTTCAGAAAGCGCAACGTATTCTTTTTCGTAAAAAAATGAGTAGCTAAAACTAGTACCCCTAATGCAGCGGAAAGAATCGTTCCAAAAGCAACTTCTGCTACTCCGAGCTCTAAGACGTATAATATATAATAGTTAATTAATATATTTGCTACCGCAGTTACAACTAGCGACATCATAGCTAAATTTGGATTTTGATCATTTCGGATGAACGTACTTAAAGCATTCTCTACCGTTAAAATAAACCCAAACAAAAGCATAATCCTTAAATAATCATTCGCATAAGGAAACGTCTCATCATTAGCGCCTAACCAATACGTAAGCGGATCTTTTAATATAAACGCGAGTAGACTAATCACAAGCGTAAATAATCCAATTAGAATAATCGAATGCGTAAAAATATACTGCGCATGTTTTGTATCACCTGCTCCTCTAGCTTGAGAATATAAAGTGGCACCACCTATTCCTATCCATAATGACATAGCCACAAGAATCGTATAGACAGGAGAGGCGATACCAACTCCCGCCAACGCTACCTCACCTAGTCGATTGCCGACCATTATTCCATCGACCACTATATTTAATGCCATAATCATCATACCTACTAACGATGGTATGAGATACCTCATAAATACACGACCAACGGATTCTCTATCTAATAGATTGTTCTGATTCGTTGTCATCTCGCTACTCTTCTCCTTTAGAGGCTATAGAAATTCCATCTAAAAAAATTTCCATGGACGGTGTAGCTACTTGTTGAGCACGCTTTTCCCCCCCATAAACTAGCTCCATCATAATGGCATTCATTAATGCTATAAATGCAATGACGAGCTGTTCTGGCTCTCTTTTCTTCAGTTTGTTTTCATGGATTGCCTTACGAAATATCGGTTCCAATAAAGATAGTTGTTCATCTTCATAAAAATATACAGCCTTATTTACTTCCTCTAATAAATGCATCGGAGGATAGAAGGACATCCGTAGCCAGAATTTCATGTTCTTATCATTCGAAAATCTATCTATAATATCTTGGATCAAAAGATGTAACGTTTCATTGAATGATTGTGTATCTTCTTTCATTAACACATCATGCAGATGTGATAACTCTTGTTGTAATGCATCATTCAATACTTGTATAAATAGATCATCCTTCCCATCAAAATGAGAATAGATGGATTGTTTTTTTATCCCTACTTTACTTGCAATATGAGCTAATGACGTTCCCTCATATCCGTAGTTTGCAAATAAGGACATGGCGGCTATTTTTATTTTATTCGCTGACATAATCATCCTCCTTAACGGACTAACGACCGTTCGTAAGGTGATTGTACCACCCCAATTATCAGGAGTCAATTTACTAGTATAATTTCCTACGCGAAATAGACACCTTCCAATTACATTGGCAAGATGTCTTTCTATTCTTACTTATAGAGTTATAATCATTTCAGCCGTAGCCAACCGTTTTTTAGTGCCATTCCTATAATAACTATAGAGGTAGCTAACGTTAATAAAATAAACGACCAACCATGTTGATTTAGAACAAATAGTGGAGCAAAGGTTACTAATAAAATTTCCACTGGCGCAATCGGTATATAGGCAAGCGCATAATCATCTAACGTTTTGCTCTCAGATTTTGAGTCCACAATTCTTAATAAAGCAATACCCATAGCAACAGTTCCTGTTGTCCAACCCCACGTAAATATGCCTCTTTCAAACCAATATTGTGGAAAGAACTTTCTAGATAACACGCTAAAGAAAAGATAAGCGTAAATCAAACCGAAAACGAACAGCATGATTAATGGTAATGCATAGTCGATAACAGCTGAAATACTAATTGAGCCAATTCCAAAAGCGACAAGAACATCTGTAGCACTACCACTTATTCGATCGACTACATCTTTGCTTACATATTTAGCTGTGTTCGTAATGTTTAACAATTGCTTCACTAATAAACCTGCAAGGAAAGCTAACGAGAACACTGGAATAACAACTGACGGAATTAATACAGTACCTAATTTACTTAAGTAATAGCCACACATCGCGATAATGGTTACTAGCGCAAAGTGAAAAATATAGGGATCTATCGAGATAGATGAAACGGTATCTGTTTCCGACTTTGTCCTCGACTCTGGAGGGATTAATCCTGTTCTCAATTCATCTGGCAACTCTTGAAAAGAAGCAAGAAGCGACGTTTGTCCTTTAGCTGATCCTCTTTTTATCAAAAGTATTCCGATTAAAATAGAACTAATAATCCCTATCGTAGCAGAAGTCATCGCCAATGAAGTAGCTTCCGGCCATCCATTTTGTTCAAATGTAGCGCCTATTGCAGCAGCTGTTCCATGTCCACCAATAAATCCTGACGCCAATAATAAACCAAAGCCGTTATGTATATCCGTCCAGAACGGATTAATAAATAGAAAAGCAAATAATAGTCCCATCCCCCACATTAACACCATAACAAGTTGTGAATATGACCACATACTACCTACTCTCGTCTTAATCGCATGCCAATCTACCTTTGGTGATACAAGTGGTAAGCTGCCAAAAATAATCGCAATTAATATACTAGGATATGTCCCCATTTGGTCAGAAAATGGAATGAGTCCTATACCATTTGGTCCTGCCATTAGAGCTAGTATCCCAGCGATAATACTTGCAGGAAGAAACATACTTTGGACAAATCGAACTTTTGCTCGAATAATTGTCCCTACAATTAATAGGACTGATATCCAACCGATATCATTAAACAACAACCACGGCGAAAACTCCATACATATCCTCCTAAGCATTAT
This sequence comes from Gracilibacillus halotolerans, assembly GCF_014206945.1. GTDB lineage: Bacteria > Bacillota > Bacilli > Bacillales > Amphibacillaceae > Gracilibacillus > Gracilibacillus halotolerans. The sequence goes on along the minus strand of NZ_JACHON010000017.1, from coordinate 16,212 downwards.
GAGAATATTAAGTAATTCCCATTTCTTAGATGATTCTCCTCATATAGCTTGCTCAAGATTGGGCGTATGATTCTTAACTATTACTATTTTATTTTTGAATGGTAAGCTCTCAGTCATGAACAGCGAGAACAAATTCTCGGTTAAATTGATGGTGTTCATGATAAAATAGGGGTTGTGCATCATTGAGGAGAGAATAGTATGAAACATCATCGGAGTATCATTAAAAGAATAACATTATATCTTGTTGGTTTATTTTTCCTTTCATTGGGTGTAAGTATTTCTATCCTAGCAGATCTCGGTGTGTCTCCTGTATCATCTTTAGCCTATGCAATGGCACTTACCTCAGGCTTATCCGTTGGTATGATGACAATCGTGGCAAACTTGCTATTTATTGTAGTACAAGTCATCTTGAATAAACGATTTAACTTACGAGAGTCAGTAATACAATTAATTATAGCCATCCTATTTGGCTCTTTTGTAGATATGACCTTGTTTTTGGTGCGTTTTTTACCGCCTGCAGACACTTTAGTAATACAGTGGTTATATTTAATAATTAGTTTATTTGTTATTTCAATTGGGTTACTCGGTTATTTTAGTGCGAAATTAACACTGATGCCGTACGACGAGTTAACGCATGTAATTGGTGAAAAGTTTAACATTGTACTTAGTAAAGCCAAAATTACGAGCGACTTATTAAGTGTTATCATCGCAGCTTTAATATGTATTATCTTTCTTCAGTCATTTGGAGCAGTTGGAATTGGTACCTTGCTAGCTGCTTACTTTGTAGGAAGAATACTCGGTTGGCTAATTAGACGTTATCAAAAGCACCTTATCCATTGGCTTACCGAATAAAATATTTTATCTAAGCCGTCTTCGTCGTGGTGAAGACAGCTTATCTATTAAATTTCTAACTCTTTAGGTGGTTCGCCCTTTTTGTTCATTAAACGAATATTTATTGGATGTATTTCGAGCAGTGTATAGTTAGGGTCTGTTGGCCCTTCAAAATATATTTTCATATCATCATTCCAAAGCTTCTTTTTCAGTTCTTCAGAATGATTGAAACGGACTTTACCCTCGTATTCAATATATTCATCACCAAACCCATCGCCCTCATAACCAATTATGATGTGGGTATATGGATTTCCTTCTATCTCTTCAATTTTGTCCGTATCCTTAGCTGTCGGTGTAAACAATGTTAATTCTCTGTTAAAGAAAGTCATATAGCGAGAGTGAGGCTTATTGCTTTTCACTGTGGCCATTGTCCCGATGTGACTTCCTTCAAGAATTTTCTCGATATTTGCTCTAATCTCAGATTGGTTCACATCCAACACCTCCTTCTTTAGAAAAGTATAATAAATCCCCCGCCTATATTTTTAGGCTAGGGGAATATTTTTAAAACTTAAGGTTATTCCTTACGGTCTGAATCACGATTCGATAGCTCAAAATCATCATCGATATCTTCCCCGAACTCAACACCATAATTCACGTTATCTGAACGAATCCTTTGATTCGTCGTCGCTTCATCGGATTCACCTAATCGGTCAAACAGTATTGGAATACATATTAAACTGCTTAGTCCAACAAGGCTATAGATGATACGTGCTAAACCGGAATCCTGACCACCAAAAATGGAAGCAACTAGATCAAACTGAAAAAGACCTATTAGTCCCCAGTTGATACCTCCAATTATTAACAAGACTAGCGCAATACGCTTTATCGTACCCACTATGCTTACACCTCCTTATAAGATTTGCTATATTTTCTGTCGAAATACGTAAACTTATGTATGGAAATAGTTGTTTCACGTAAAAATAGTGTTATAAAGAGAAATATGGAAAGTAGGTATTTTCCGCAGAAAAAAAGTACATACTAACCAACGAGGAGTTGATATGTATGTTAAAATTGCAGACAGCGATTGAAGGAAAAAGAGCTAATTTTGGTGATGCATGGAGACTATTTAAATCTCACGGATTTTTCTTTTGCCATAATTTTGATTATGATCAGGGTAAATTCGATAGCCTTTTGCATCGTGATGGCCCTGAATCCATATACATAAGAGTTCCATTTTTTGTCGTACAAGGGGAGCTTGATCAGCGAAGTGCCTATATTGAATTTGGGCAACCGTATGTCATTAAACATATTGTGAACTTTGGATTAGATTGGGATGAAAATTCATTACTAACCGCAACAGGTCTAAATCAATTTCAAAAACCTCTTGATAAAGATGCAAACATCGTGGATAAGAGTAGATGGGCAGAAGCTGGAGAGCAACAAGTTGAACGGGTCGCACAATTACTTTAGGGATATTTATCAGTCAAAGGCAATGCATCTATTAACTCTATCCCCCATACGAGGAAAGATGGTTTACTTGGTTAAAGTTTATAATAGCCCATGCCTGTTGCCTAAATTCAATATTGCTTATACAAGCATTGATCAGGCTTGTTTTTCCCGACCCAACCTCACCATCAGATAACTCATATAATATAGCATTAATAACAGCACCATGAGCGACCAACAACACTTTTTTATCATGGAATCGTATGTTTATTTCTTTTAAACCTTCTACGACCCTTTTCGTTAAAGATAATCTATCCTCTTGATTTGGATAAACCCCATCGGGAAATAATGTGAGACGCTCCTTTGGTGTTAAGCCTTCTGCATCGCCATAACCTCTCTCTTGAAATTCTGGCATTTCTATAATTGGAACCTTAATATGGTTTACCTCATTCGAAAAATTCATACCAACTGGATTAACTTGGTTAGGTATCGTATTCGTTATTTTAATTGCGACTCGAATTATTCGAATGCTATAAAGCAGAGCAGCAGTTAAAATCTAGAAAATAAAATTGTCTACATGAACCCATTACCTAGTGTATTGGGTTCTATTTATGGATAATTGAAAACTCACCGACTATTTATCTATTTCCATTTCTAAATCATGAAATCTATCTTGAATCGTTTGCAAGACATAGTTTGCATCCTTCATTTGGTAATTTTCTAAATCTACAGGATGACCAAAATTGACAATGATTTTCTCCCTTTTAAAGATTCCCTTTAAGGAAGTCGGACCTCGATAGACTGCTGGTATAATAGGCACACCTGAACGTTTCGCAATCACAAACGCACCTTTTTTCAATCCCGTTTCTTCACTTGATCTTGTACCACTCGGAAAGATCCCGACAACTTTTCCTTCTTTCAATAACTTATGAGGAATCTTCAATGCACTAGGACCTGGATTCTCGCGATCTACTGGAAAAGCATTCAAAGATGTAAAAAACCTCTTCGTCACATGTGATTTAAAAAGTTCCTTCTTTGCCATATAGTATAAAGGAGTAGGTTTCATGGCTATCCCTAATGCGAGTACATCTATCCAAGTACGGTGAGTACATACAACAACATAACCCGTGAGATTGGATGGAATTCGATTCCGATTTACTGCACGAACACCTCCACCAAAAATACTGAGAAATATATGGATGACGGACCTTCCAAATTTATACATAGTGCGCTTCTCCTTTTTTTATTTTTTTATCGTTCCTTGATGAAAAAACATTTGCCATCTTCCGTCAATATATTTCCAAATGCTGCTTCTTAAAGTTGATTGTTGTCTTGTTGTATCCTCCACTCGATATGTCGTAAGCACAACATCAGGAGAAAGAGGGTGAACATTAAAATCATATAAAGACATTTGTCTAACTTCGACTCCCTCGTCAACTATACAATCAGCTTTCCAATAAATAGTACCCGAGCTCCCAAACTCAAAAAAATTATCCGCTAATAATCTATCTAATTCTAAACTCGAACTCCGTACTTCTGGCGTTAAGTGACTTTCCTCCAACTTTTTTAAAGTAAGCATTAGCTTATCTATCTCTTCCAATAATATCTCCCCACTTTCCTCCAAAATGTAAATCCATTTTACCATAAAAACGATTATATTATTTCGCTTTGGATGTTATAATATGGTAATAGTTTTAGTTATTACAAATAACTAACTCGGTGGGAGTGTGTTTAAATTGAAGAGAAATATTCTAGTTTTCTTAGCTGTTCTAATTTTTTTAGCTGGCTTATTCTTTTATTTTATAGTAACCTCCATTTATCATTTATTTACCTGAATATCCTTAAATGTTCACCTTTGTAAGTAAAAATGAACGACTATAAATTAACTTTTGCACATTCAAAAGAAAGGAGAAGAACGCTTCGTCCCTCTCCTTGTTACTTAGGCTTTTACTTTATAATAAACAGATGTAATCAACCATATAGCCAATGGTAATCCAACTCCTCCAATGAGGGCGGATGTAATAATTTTAACCGTGAGATTTGACCCAAAAATCGATAGTAATGCGATGACACCAGCAAGTATGAAGAGATATGGTACTAATCTAGTTAAAGTAACCAATCCTCTTTTCCCCTCTACCTTCCATTTATTACGATAAGCTGCCAAGAGTGTAAAAGCTGCTGGAACTGCAATGATCGTTAAAACAATGGCAATTACTTCAAGCGTAGTGTGTAAAGCTGCCGTACTTAACGCTGAACCAATCCAAGCAACTATCGTCAGTAAAATGAGGGGGAGACTTGATTTATTTAATAGATTGCTTGAGTTTTCATACTTTTCAATGGTTGTATCATTGTCGGTATATATAGGTCGTGTTCCAGGCTTCGCCCGAAATAAATGTACATCGCCTTCTGATGCTACATGAAACCAACCTGAAGTGGTAAATACATTGAAATATTCTTCCTTTTCATTCTCTTCAAGTAAGCGATAATCAATGTTGTAAATATAATCTTTACTTTCATCCTTTTCCAAGAGATATCCCATAAATTTGAATTCTCGTACATGCCAACCTTTCAATGAATATTTTCGTAATTTCTCCATATCTTTATTTTCAGAGAAAGCTAACCCGCCTGACATAATATATTTCATACGACTCATTTTCCACTCTCCTTTAATCCTTTCATTGCTAGATCGATCATTTTGTTTCTTATTTTCAAATCCTGTTCTAAAACTTCCTTTCCCTTACCAGTGAGCAAATAGGTTTTCCGTCTCGAATCCGACCCGTCATACAAATAGATCCATTCTTGTTTTAGTAATTTTTTAATGATTGTATACATAGAAGCAGGACCAATCTTAATTACTCCTTCAGAGGTTTCTTCTATAAGGTTCATTATTGCGTATCCATGTCTCGGCTCTGTTAAAGCAGCCATAATATAAAACATGCTATCCGTTAATTGTTCCGTCTTAGTCAAATTCTCACCATCTTTCTTCATTACATATGTCATAAAGTGATATATATCTAAAAGCAATATATCATCTTATGATATATCAGTCAATAGGTATATCATAAAATGATACAATAAAAAAGATTGGATTATTAGAACCCAATCTTATATACAGCAAATTTATAAATTATTACTTAACTTCCTATATATTTCTGTTATACTTAAAACATAAAAATTACATATTTTACCTAATTAAATGATGGTTAAGTCGTACGTTAGATATACTGAGAAATATTAAATGGAGAGGAGAATTAAATGATTCTATTCGTTATATTAGTGGTCTTGACTTTTGTTCTTATTGAAGTAATTTTATTGCGATTTTTTAGAAAAAAGAAGAAGGTCGATAAAGGATTTAATTTAATCTATTACAAATTATCTTATAGGAGAAGGATGATTAGGAGCTTCACTACCCTCCCTGTCGCAATTGTCGCTGTCATTATAATATATTTATATACGGAATGGAGTACAATCACATACGTTTTTTTAGGGTTATTATTTTTACTCTTATTTTCCATTGAAGTGCTTTATAACTACATCAAATGGCAACAAAATGAAAAAAATAGCACTTATTGAATTTTAATGAGAGGTACTTTTATTAACAGACAAGTGATAATTTATAAATCTAAACTTTGGAGGTAGAATAAATGAAAATTGAAATAAGAGTGGCTACTGAGAAGGATTTAGATAGCATTGTCGCCATGCTGGCAGATGATGTGTTAGGAAGTAAACGTGAACGCTATGAACAACCTCTACCTAACAGTTATAAAAAGGCTTTTCATGCTATTTCATCTGACCCGAATAATGAATTAATCGTTGCATGCAACGGTGATGAAGTGATTGGTGTGCAACAAATAACGTTTACCCCTTATATCACGTATCAAGGCGGATGGAGAGCGACCATCGAGGGAGTTCGAACCTCTTCCTCAATACGGGGGAAAGGAATAGGCACAGAACTCATCCAATGGGCGATTCAGCGTGCAAGAGAACGTGGTTGTCACTTAATTCAATTAACTACAGACAAAGCAAGAGATGATGCATTACGTTTTTATAAACGACTAGGCTTTAGTGCTACCCATGAAGGCTTGAAAATGAAACTTTAATGGCTAACTCTAATAATTTACAAACCTATTAATCTAAATCTTGGTATAACCTAATCATATCTCTACACCAGATACCGTTTTCTATAATCGTATCTTCATAATGTCTTACAAAGAAATCATGATCAATACCAGAAATTCTAAAACCACATTTTTGGTATAAAGCTAACTGTCCAACACTTGAATTCCCTGTTCCAATATCTATTGTTTTATAACCCATCTTTTTCGATTGATTGATGGCATCTAAAATTAATTGTTTTCCTATCCCTTTTCCTTGCTCGTGCTCAGACACAGCAATATTGACGATTTCAATCGTGTTTGGCCGTGTAGGAAGTAATACATAGACTCCTACGATCTCGCCACTAACCTCCGCTACAAAATTTTCACCTCTCTGCACATACTCATTTACTAACTTTAGAGAGGGATCAGCCAATAGTAAGAGTTCTGTAGGTGGCTTTTCTTGATTCTTTAATTTTCTAATTTGCATATATAACTCCTTAATCATTGAGATAGGTTTTTATAAGACTCCAATCACGTAATTTTTCCTCATACGATTTTACATTTCTCCCCGGCGTTGGACTAGTGGATGGGAGTTTTACTACTTCTATCTCAGGATTCACCTTGTTAGCAGCGTATTTTTTGAATACACTATAAGCCTTCGTACCATTAAGAACGATTAATTTAATAGTTGGATGTTTAGAAAGGAGATTTTCAAAATCATTAGGTATCTCATTTTTTATTTTCGAATCGAGACTCCCAACTCTTTCACACTCTTTTATAACATCCCATAGCGCAATTTTATGTTTCTTTACAATAGCTTTTCGAGTTTCATAATCATCTGTGTATTGTTCATTAAGTATGGTGAAGATTATTTTCCAAAAGTGGTTCCTTCTATTATGATAATATTGTTGTGTTCGGAGAGATACTTCACCCGGCATAGAACCTAATATTAATACTTTTGCATCTGCGCCTATAATAGGAGCTAGGGAATATTTTTTCTCTTTACTCATCGACCTTCCTCCTCTTTAGCAAACGCGTTATATAAAAGTTAGCTGATCGAATCCTTAGAATCCTGACTATATTACATTATTCCCTGTCCCGATTACTTCTTAATCCATTTCTTGAATAATCTCTGTCAGATTATCGGCTAACAACGTTACTTCCTTAAAGGACTTTCCTAGCTCCTCTATAACAGTATTAAATGCTTCCATTTCTTTTTCTATTTTATCATTTTGTTGCATTGTCTCAGAAAGTTTGTTTAAAATTTCTTCAAATCCTTGTTCAGTGTTTTCCATACTTTCATTTTCTTTTTTCACATCTTCGCGTACCTGACTGAGTGATTCCGTCAATAATTCCACTTTATTTTGTGAATTTTGGATGAGTGAGGAAACGTTATAAACAGATTCCTTTGTTTGTTCGGAAAGCTTTCTTACTTCACTGGCTACCACACTAAATCCCTGACCATACTCTCCAGCTCTTGCTGCTTCAATCGCCGCATTCAACGATAATAGATTCGTTTGATCTGCTATGCCCGTAACTATTTCTACTATATCTTGCATCTGACTTGTTATCTTAAGTAGTCCTTGTACATCAGATAATATATTTTCCATCGATGCATCAATCATCGTCATATGTTTTGTTTGTCTATTTATTTGTTCTTTACCTTGTTGTGCTAGCTCACCTGCGTTAAGTGATAATTTTGTGCCACTTTTTGACGTAGTCACTATTTCTTTTGACTGTACGATTAAATGCTGAAAAGTGCCATTTGTTTCTTCGGAAATAGAAGCTAAATTTTCTGCTTCACTATTCACTTTAGCTTGAACAGATCTCTTCTTTTCTTCTCCTTGCAATTTTATTCTTTCTGACTCTTTGTCATATGCCTCTAATACTAACTGTTGTTCTAAATTTAAAATTTTAGATACAGCTTGAATTGCAACCAAGCAATCCTCTTTAGAAGTGAGATTTTGTTGTATAATATCGATCATAGCTAAAAGTAAATCTTGGAATGCACACATATACCATTTCGTTTCAAGACCTATTTTCACATGAATATGTGCAATTTTGCTTCTTCTATCTATGAAGTCGTTGTCAATTACTCCACTAAACATCTCCACTATATGAACTTCCAGTGTGTTTTTTAACCGATCGATTGAACTATTTTGGTTAATAATATGTACTAAAGAAGATTCCGTCTCTAAATTTTTATAAAACCTTCCAACAATATAATCAATCCGCTCTAAAATTAATGGCTGAATGCTATTAATTACTTTTAAATCTTCCTCCGTGAGACTAATCATTTGAATTTGTTTCTCTATGTTACTACCACGATCTATATTTATTTTTCCTACACCGTTATATATATTGAATGTATCGTTTTTTTCTTTCGTTTTTACAAATAGCATATAACAGTCCTCCTATTCAGCCTCTATATCTTGCTACATGTTAAAAGTCCTAGGTATCCTAACATGTTATACATAAAGTTTATGGTAAATTTCCCATTTAATCAATACAAATAGGAAAATTTATCAAAATTGATTATAAAAAGTAATTTATCTAAAAAACTTGATAGTTCCTATGACTTACTAATCGGTTTGAATTAAATTTTAAATTATGCGGAACCAAATTCCTTACATTTGCCTATTATTATAATGAAGTTATTTTTTGAGCATAGGAGGTTCGTTCGTGACAAATTTTCTTTCCTTTTCTGGGGTAGTTACCGAGATTCATGATATGTATTTAGGTGAAAATGAGGATGAAGGTTGTAATCAATTATTTACAGTAGTAAATCGTCATGGGGAGGTTGTGAATTTTTCAGTTTCTCCTTCGACATATTTGATCGATCAAGTATCAATAGGAGACATGGTAACAGGCTATTATGATGGTGATTTACCTGTCATCCTGATTTACCCACCACAGTACCAAGCAATTGTTTTGGTGAAAGAAGTACAAGATCAACATGTGAAAGTAGATTATTTTAATAATCAATTAATTAGTAGCGACCAACAACTTCAACTAAATATTTCCCCTAATACTACCATTGAGTTAACTAATGGGCTTCCATTCAATAGAAGTCCTGCAAATCGCGATCTCGTAGTGATTTATGGGCCTACTACACACAGTATCCCTGCACAGACTTCTCCTTATAAAATAATTGTCTTATGTAGACAAACGACATATCGTTAAAATTTCAAAAATAAGCTGTTTTATAAAATCATACTCTTGCCCTAATGTAACAGCCTTAATCACTATAATTGTTCCAGCATATGATAGTAGTAATAAAAACAGAGGAGGTGTCACCTTATGTCTGACTATTGTGGAAGCAACAATGGTAGCTTCGCGCTTATTGTTGTATTGTTTATTCTATTAATTATTGTAGGCGCGTCTTATTTATCTTAATAATCTAATAAGTTACTTTTTAGCTGTTGGAATTGGTTCTCTCCTCTCTTAAGCTCAGTGTGATAGCATGAGCCGTTTTTGCCCTTTTCTTCCTTTTATGCTTTTACTGCCTCACTGTATAAAGCCTAATTATCTCCTCTACTTTTAATTAAAAGTAATGAACGGTATATCGACTCTCTCTGTAATCCAGAGGGAGTCATTTTTGCGTTCAATGTATAGCACTCCATCACTCTTTTCAATCTAGTTTTGTAGAGGGACAATGATTAAATTCTTTAATAAAGGGTAGTATACTTCCATAACAACAAAAGAGGTGATAGAAATGGCTAACACAATTAAACAAGAAGAGATAGACACTTTAAGAAAGTTAATTAAAGATGTCGATACCGCTATGTTGACTACAGCTACAGATGAAGGGCTCATTTCACGCCCAATGAAAACACAAGAAGTTGAGTTCGATGGTGATTTATGGTTTTTCACAAAGAGAGAGACGAATAAGTATAGAGAGATTTTACATGATAAAGATGTGAATGTTGCATATGCTGGAAAATCCTATGTTTCTGTTAGAGGGAGAGCAGAGATTGTAGAAGATATAAATAAGAAAAAAGAGTTATGGAGTAAAGCATACGAAAAAGTCATGGATACAACTTATGATGATCCAACCCTTATCCTGATAAAAGTAAAAGCCGAGGCCGCAGAATATTGGGAGACTGGTAATTTCACTAAGAAAGTTGCATTCATGTACAAGCGAATGACTGGTCAAGAAACAGATTCCACAGATATCAATGAAACAGTGGAATTGGATAGAAATTAACTATAAAGGATTGTCCGTTTTGGGACAATCCTTTATTATGATTCAGTATATAGGTAGTTTCATAATTGACTCACGATAGGTCTTTAAATTGGTTTTCTATAGAAATACTGTAAGGAACCAAAGAAAAAGATAATAAAGCTACCCCCTACAACTATTAATAATTGATCCCAAGGTACAAAAAACACATTATCTGTACCTCCACCGATATTCATCATAGAAAAAGGTTGGGCCCATGGATAATATGGTCCAAAATGTTCTGAATTTACTACTAATATTGTTGGCAAGGTAAATACTACGTTAACTGCAAACGGAGCAGCAAAGCTCTTAAAAAATATAGATAATCCCAATTGAAGGGCAACTAATGGAAGTGTTGCTATCCATCCGCCAAGTATGCTCTTCCATACGATATTAATTGGAAATGGATCAGTAAATCCCTTTATCATTCCTACTCCATAAATGGAACTTAGATATAATAGTTGCATAATCAACACAAGGAATATCAATACCATGTACTTCGCTGTAAATACTCTCCATCTGGTTACAGGTAATGATAATAATTGCTTCCAACCACCTGCCTGGTGCTCATATCGACAAATCACACTTGCCAATACACCTGTAATTAATGGTAAGAAGAGTAAAGCATACGTCAAATTTATACCTAGAACTAACATATACCACTGATTAATCTCTATCTCGTTTGGAAAGCTTGGTAGCAAACCAATTATTAACCCTACAAGCGGTCCCGCTGTAATTATAAATATAATGCCGGATTTTCGTAATTTAAACCATTCAGATGAAAGTATGGATAGCATCTATTTAACATCCCTTCTAACAAAATCAAACATTCCGATAATATACAGTAAACTACCTACTCCAACACCTAACAATACATTAATAAGTGGCTCATCCCATTCATTTATTAAGGAAGGCCATTTCCAAATCATCCAATCCGGCAATAAATAAGCGGAATAGGTAAGAATCACTCCTAATACACCTACTGCTATGGGAACTCCTTGATTCTTGCTTACTATCGCAATCCATAGTTGTAATGCAAGTACTGGTGTTACTGCGAAGTATGGATAGAAACTATGTTTTAATAATTTTCCATATGGAATTTGTCCTTGCAATTCTAGTATCATACCAAATCCAAGGGTGAACAACATCAATAGAAATGAAGATATAAATAACAGTAATGCAAGCACGGTTAACTTTGATAAATATACACTTATTTTTGTAACTGGAAAGGCAATTAATTGTTTCCACGCATTGGTTTCATTTTCTACGCTAGTCATAAATGAAGTTAAAATTACAACTCCCAACACAAGCGCAAGTGGGGTAAAAGTACTGACGTTCAGTATGTAATATCCCCACTCATCATTACTTTGCTGAAGCAAATAATCCTTCCGCACCCCATAATTAACCATTTGAAGTGCAACCACACCAAAAGGTCCGAGAAAAGTCAAAAACCAGAAGCCTTTTCGCTTAATTTTTAGAAAATCAGCACATAATAGATTTTTAATCATCCTCTTCCTCCCTCGTCATTTGAAGAAAGATTTCTTCCAGTGATCTTTTCTCCTCTTCCACACGGTATATAGAGACGCCTGATTCAACGAGGATTCGAATAGCTTCTGCTATCTCCATATCAGCCAGCTCAGGCAGTAAAATTCTACCGTTTTCATAATTTGTTTTTATTCCATTGGAAAACAGCATATTCCTAGCCTTTTCGCTATCATTCACCTTAATGGAGATACTTTGCTGTGCGTATCTCCGCATGACATCAATAGAATCCTGAAAAATCAATTTTCCTTTATTGATAATGCCAACAGTTGTTGCTAATTGGTCAACCTCAGACAGCAAATGACTGGAAATGAGGATTGTGATTCCGGCCTCATTAGCTAAACGATTAATCAAATTTCGGATTTCTATAATACCTGATGGATCTAGCCCATTTGTTGGCTCATCCAAAATCAGTAATTCCGGGTTGTTCATTAGTGAATTTGCAATTCCTAAACGTTGCTTCATTCCAAGAGAAAAACCCTTCACTTTTTTATTGGTCACATCAGATAAACCTACAATATTTAAGACTTCTTGAATCCTTGCTTTCGGTACCTCTAAAATTTTTCTGGATGCTTCCAAATTTTCATATGCTGTTAAATGTGGATAATAGGAAGGATTTTCTACAAGTGAACCAACCCTTTTCAAGATGCTGATTCGTTCTGTATCCAAGTTTTCTTGAAAAATTCGAATAGAACCTGACGTCGGTTTCATCAATCCTAACAAAATCCGTATTGTGGTTGTCTTACCTGCACCATTTGGACCTAAGAAACCATATATTTCTCCTTTTTTAATTTTCATGTCTAATTTACTAACTGCCTCTTCCTTACCAAAACGCTTTGTTAACTCTTTTGTCTCTAAGATATACTCCATTCTTTTCACCTCTCTATTTATTTTAGAAGGAGAAGGTTAAAATGAAGTATGTGAGAAGTTTAAACTTTGTTTAAAAAACGTGTATCTGAAAGAAATGGAAACCTTCAGATACACGTTACTTGAATTTCTTTATTTTAATGGTTGTTCCATTTTTACCTGAATCTATCTCCCAAACCAAATCCATCTCTTGCACCATCATATCAACAATGGATAGGCCAACTCCTGCTCCTTTTTTACTAGATTTATATTGCATCCCTTTTCCCCGGTCCATAATGACAATTGCATCATATTGACTTGTTGACTCTGTTTTTACAGCAACATATTTTCCAGACCTAGCGTGGCGAAGTATATTTTGTAATAAATTGTCGATGATTCGGCTTAACCAAAATGGGTCAATCCTCCACTGATTACTACTAAATGACTTTAAATAAATCTCTATTTCAAAGCCTTCTCTTTCAAAAGCAGGATACCAGGAAGCCAAACATTCACGAATATAACGAACCACATCTATTTCTTTAAGCTCATATTTATACTTACTAGCCATTAATAACGTGTAAGACATCAAGTTTTCTATCAGTCTGTCCATATCGACTACTGAGTTTTCTATAGATTTTAAGCTCTGTTTCCCCCCTGTGGTTAACACTTCTCTTCCTAATGAATACGTTTGAGATCGTATTTTAGTTAAAGGGGTACGTAAATCATGTGAAAGATTAGCGATTAACTCTTTACGCAGCTGCTCCTCCTCTTGTTCTCTATGCTTACTCTCCCTTAGTTCCTTTACCATTTCATTAAATGTTTGCTCTAGTTGACCAATTTCATCATTTTTTTTGACCTTTATTTGAGTTGGCATTCCAACTACATCTCTAGTTGTCATCGCATCTTGTAAGGATAGTAATCGTTTTCTAATCTGCCAGAAGAATAAGAAAGAAACGATAATGAATAGTGATATGATTAAAAGTATACCTATTGATAGGAGATTTCCATAACGATCATACAGCTTTTGTATTGGCGGTTGGAAAACTTCTCTAGGGAGTTCCAAGACAATAAAACCATCTTTTTCTTCATTACCTACAAATGCTATTACAGTAAAAGGTTCTCCTCCGTAACGATCCTTAATAAATTTCGCTGTAAAAGCAGAAGTCCATTCAGTAGGAATTTCCTCCGTAACATCTAATGCCTCAGTTAAAATACCACTTTCATTTACCCAAAACATGGATGCTTCTGAATATTCATGTTTCCATTTTTCAAAATGCTGCTTAATTTGGTCTATTGAAGCATCCTCTATCTGTGCAGCTTCAGTATGCCATTTTTCCTCTATTACACCATAGTCTCTACTATTATCTTTTGAATCTTCTATATTTTCAGCTAATCCTAAGACAAACAGACCAATAACTAGAAACGAAATTTGAATAAGAAATAGAGCCATAAATATGATGAGCATATACTTAGCCAGTAACGATTGAAAAAATTTCTTCATACCTTCACCCGATATCCGATTCCGCGGATAGTTTCAATAATTGAAGGTTTCGATGGGTTTTCTTCTAGTTTCTCTCGTAAATACCGTATATGTACCATTAATGTCTTATCACCTTCCATATAGGTTTCTCCCCAAACTCCTTCGTAAAGCTGTTCCTTTGTTAAGATTTGATTTAAGTGACGGATGAAGTATTGAAATAAATAGTATTGCTTACCCGTTAACAAAATTTCTTCATTTGTATTTTTATCAATTATTCTTAAATCTTTCATGTGTACTTTCAAATGCTTAAGCTCTAATATTTTGTCATTCTTTTGAAACCTTCTTAATAGCACTTCTATACGTGCTGCAAGTTCTTCTGGGTGAAATGGCTTTGTTAAGTAATCATCAGCAAACCCAAGTCCTTCAAGCTTATCTTCTACTGCAGTTCGTGCTGTAAGCATTAAAATTGGTATATCGGTAATTTCCTTTTTTATTCGTTTTCCGATAGAAAAACCGTCCAATCCAGGTAGCATAACATCTAAAATAGCTATATCGATATTTGTTGTATATCTTTCAAGATGCTCACCATCTTTTAGCCATGTTACATCATATCCCCTTTTCCTTAAATCATTTGTCACCCAGCTTCCAATATCCTCTTCATCTTCTATATATAATATATTAATCATTGTATTCCTCCATAGACAGGTAAAATTTTTCCATATTATTGTTATTACTCGGATATGCTTTCATTTAATGTTCGCAAGGTTTCCATCAATATCAGCTAAGAGTAATTGCTCAGCTATTTTGTGATCTTCCTGACAAGTTAATGTACTCCCAGTATTTTGATAATATCACATTTCTCCAGCTCTATGTCTAACACAAATAATAGTCCTTAGGGTCATCTATGAAGAACTTTTCGAGGATAAACGTGAATTGTTCAACGATTGGCTACAAGGTAATGCTACAGGAGATACGCTAATTCGTGCGGGTGCACCTAAAAACTGGATCGTTGGTGATAAAAATGGAGCTGCAAGTTACGGAACAAGAAATGATGTTGCAGTTGTTTGGCCGCCGAATAGAGAACCGATTATTCTTGCAATAATGTCGCGCTACGATAAAGAGGATCCGAGTATGATGATGCGCTGATTGAAGAAGTTGCAGAGATTACACTTAACGCTCTACAGTGAATTTATTAGACGATAATTGATTAATGATGAATATTTGCTTTCTTGATTTCTGAGAAGAATGCCTTTACAAGTTTATTCTTCATTAAACTAAGTGAAATGGCCTTAACAGCATCTTTCTGCTTCATATTACCCACCTGACCTAAAATTAAATATTACGCCATTATATTCCATTTACATAGAATGTTCAATACCTAATCCCTATCTGCTGTTATTTTGCTAAAGATGCGGAAGAGTTGTCAAGAAATAATGAAGTACAAATTGATATGTTTAAACGTCCAGACTTTAGCAAGAAATTGATTATCCAAGCTGGAAATTCCAAGTCCTGGTATGACCATCTTGGTTAAACGCCACAAAAAGAAAGACATAAATTAGAAATAAGACGGAATTTAGATATATGATGTATAATTAATAAACAATCTATTTTTTAAAAACAAGAAATGAATAAACGTGATGAATTGCTAACTAGTGGATCTACGTCAATATTTTGGACACATGAAAGTTAATTTTTCAGATAGTGCTTTGAAGCTGATTTGAATATATATGTGAAGGCTTGACATGGAG
>NZ_JACHON010000016.1 GCF_014206945.1 Gracilibacillus halotolerans | reverse complement strand
CGTGTTTGTCAAGGGCGATGGCGGTTATTTTTCTCCTTCAAAATAGATGAGAGTTTTTATTATGGGGTAGTTTTCATAGAACTTTTTACACTACCTCACGTACCGAAAAGAGGAAAACACAACATCGATCCAAGCAAAATATGGCTCGTACCGTGTTGTGCTCTATTTATTACATATCTGTTAATAAAGAATGATATTGCTCACTTGTCATTAATCCATCTAGGTCTGCTTCGTTCTCTGGCTCAATAACAAGCATCCAAGCATCCTCGTAAGGCGATTCGTTTACTAGTTCTGGTTTGTCTTCTAACTCACTATTCTTTTCGATTACTTTACCATTAAACGGTGAGTACAGTTCTGAAACGGTTTTTACCGACTCTGCACTTCCAAATGGCTCTCCACTCTTCAACTGGTCTCCTTGTTCTGGAAGCTCAATAAAGACAATGTCTCCTAGTTCCGATTGCGCATGTTCTGTAACACCGATGCGTAACGTACCATCTTCTTTCTTCACCCAAATATGATCATTTGTATATAAAAGGGACGCTGGTATATTCATCTGTTTATTCCTCCTCCATTCATTTCCAAGTATTTTCGTAGGACTCTTCTTTAAATCCTACCGTTACGTCTGAACCATTGTAGGCGATCGGTCGCTTTATTAGCATGCCGTCACTTACTAGAAGTTCAATTTTCTCGTCTTCAGTCATTGTATCTAATTTATCCTTTAAGCCAAGCTCACGATATTTTTTACCGCTCGTGTTAAAGAACTTTTTAATAGGAAGCTCACTTTTCTCGATGATCTCTTTTAATTGTGCTTTCGACGGTGGATTTTCTACTATATGTATCGGTTCGTATTCCATGTTGTTTGATTCCAACCATTTTTTTGCTTTCTGGCACGTCCCACATTTTGGGTACCAATAAAATTGAATACTCATATAACTGGCCTCCTTCTCTACTATAACGCTATTGTATCGAAATAGGTTAGCTAAAATCAAATCCAATGGTTCATATGCTTGATAAGAAGTATAGAAGCACATTTTTTTGTCAAACTAACGATGAATAGGAGGTGCTACTATGCAACAGCAAAACCAAACAGGACAACAGCAAAATCAAATGTTTCAAGCTAACCAAATGTCTCCTCAAGGCCAAACAGGTGGTCAAACGGGCCAAGGAATCATGAACCAGCCACCATCAATGGTGAGCACGAAAGATTTACTCTATTTAACGGATATGCTTTCTTGGAATTTAAACGCTGCTAAAAAGGCCCACTTTTTTGCAGAGCATTGTACAATTCCGGAAATCAAAACGACGATTGAAAATGCATGTAAAATGCATGAAAGACATTATAATCGAATTTTGGCGCATTTAAACAATCAGCAAACCTACATGTAAAGGAGTGAAGAGATGCAACAACAAAATAGCAAAGTTAAAAATCCTGAGACACCAATACAAAAGAATCCTACAATGAATGATCGAGACTTTCTCAATGACATTCTTTCTACAGAAAAATATTTAACACAAGCCTATAGTATTGCTTTAAATGAAGCGAGTAACCAAAACCTATATCAAGACTTACTACAGATTTTTGAAGAAACTCAAAATTGTCAAAGAGAATTATACAACACAATGTTCAAGCATGGGTGGTATGGCTTAGAAAAGGAAGAGCAACAAAAAATCCAACAAAGTTTTCAACAATTCCAGCAATATAAAAATCAATTACCAGTTCATTAATTTACCTCGAAAAGATAGCGGACAGTTTCCGTTATCTTTTTTAAATATGAACGATATAAAAAAAGTTGAAGCTGAGTCGAGAACAGAAAACATCCTTTGTATATAGGATTGTATACTTCATAATTTGTTTTATTTACAAATCGGAATCATTACGATATAATTTTTATGTTATTTTAGAAATGTATTTTATCAGAGGAGATTAGAGATGTCAGATAAAATAATTGAAATCGAAGATGTTAGCTTTCAATATGATTATGATAAAACGGTTTTAAGTCATATTAATTTCTCTATGCGAGCAGGAGATTTTGTAGGTCTAGTTGGGCCTAATGGTGGAGGTAAAACCACTCTACTGAAGCTGATATTAGGCTTGAACAAAGCAAATAACGGAACCATTCGAATCTTTAATACTCCTATACAAGAATTTAAAGACAAAAATAAAATTGCTTACGTATCTCAGAAGGCTAACGCATTTAACCGGGGATTTCCAGCTACTGTTGAAGAAGTGGTAGAAATGGGACTTACTGCATCACTCGGAATCTTTAAAAGAATAAAAAAGCAACATAAATTAGCTGTTTATGAAGCATTAAAAAAAGTAGATATGACGAGCTATGCTAAGGAAAATATCGGAAATTTATCTGGTGGACAGCAACAACGAGTATTTATTGCTCGCGCTTTAGTTAGCGAACCTGAATTACTCATTCTTGATGAACCGACTGTCGGTGTTGACCAGCAAAATGTATCGAATTTTTTTGACTTGTTATCCAAATTAAATCAACAGCATATCTCATTATTAATCGTATCTCATGATTTACAAGCTATCGCTAACCATGTGACGAATGTTTTCTTTGTAAATAAAACAATACAGGCGATTGATTCTTTAGAGGATTATCCTCTGTTTACGTTAGGGGGAGAATAAGTGTTAGCAAGTTTATTAGAGTATGATTTTCTTCGTCATACGTTTATTACAGGAATTATTATCGGATTTATCGCTCCCCTACTCGGTTCGTTTATTGTCGTTCGACGACTATCGATGATGGCTGATGCTCTCTCACATGTTACACTTGCAGGAATTGCATTTGGCTTACTATTAGAGAAAAAAACAGGGATCACAGCGATTACACCATTTTACTCCGGACTAGGTTTTTCAGTCGTAGGCTCATTATTTATTGAAAAACTACGGAAATTGTACACAGCCTTTCAAGAATTAGCGATTCCTGTTATATTATCTGCTGGAGTTGGCTTGAGTGTGCTGTTCATTGCACTTGCTGATGGATTCAATGCAGATTTATACAGTTATTTATTTGGTTCTGTATCTGCTGTAAGCAAACAAGATATGTATATTGTACTTGTCATTGCAATAATTGTCTGTATCGTAATTTTTTCAATCTATAAGGAATTATTTTTACTATCATTTGATGAAGAACAAGCTACTATTAATGGCATACCTGCAACTGTTATTCATACTTTCTTTATTATTTTAACGGCATTAGTAATCGCCGCATCAATGCGGATTGTAGGAGTGTTACTTGTATCTGCATTAATGACTTTACCCGTAGCTATCGGTATTCGATTAGCAAAAGGGTTTAAACAAACGATTATCTATTCTATACTTATAGGAGAATTATCCGTTATCATTGGACTTATTATAGGGTATTATTTAGAAATGCCTCCAGGTGGTTCTATCGTGCTTTTCTTAATATTAGTTTTAGTGTCAATCATTGGAGCACAACATTTCAAGCGTCGTCGTCTTACTAGTAATATGAAAAGTGATGTGAGGGGATAAAATGAACGTAGAAAATGCACTGGATATTTTAAAAGATGAAGGTTATAAATTCACGTCCAAAAGAAGGGACATCATACAGTTATTTGTGGAGGAAGACCGTTATTTAACAGCGAAGGACCTTTTACTCAATATGGAGCCTCATTACAAGGGGATTAGCTTTGACACGATTTATCGGAACCTCCATTTATTCCATGAGTTAGGCATTTTGGAATCGACCGAACTCAATGGAGAAAAGCATTTCCGTCTTAAATGTAATCATGAGCATCATCATCATTTCATCTGTAGAAATTGCGGTATTACAAAAGAGATTGAACACTGTCCTATGGAGAAAATTAATAACGAATTAAAACATTATATGGTAGAAGATCATAAGTTTGAAATATATGGTGTTTGCCCTACCTGTCAATAATCAATAAAAGATATGGAGTGGATCACTGAACCCACTCCATTTTTCTCTTCAATTTCCTCTATTATTTATAGCTGATTTAGCTAATAATTTTATTACCATATCATCCATCGGTGGATTGTGTAATCCTGCACGCACGTCACGATAGTATTGCTCAAACGGCATAGATTTCGACAGTCCTCTTCCACCAGCTATACGCATCGCTAAATCAACAATCTCATTTGCTGCATTTGTAGCAACCATTTTGACAGCGCCTAATTCTCCTAATAATTGTGATCTTTGTTCTGGATAGTTATCCCATTTGTCAGCTACGGTATACATAAAATATCTTGCCTGTAACAGTTTCAATTCCATTTCACCGATTTTTGTTTGAATATGGTCCACCTTAGAAATCGGTGTATTCAAACTATTAGGTTGAAAGTTCTTGGCAAAATCAATAATGTCATTCCTTGCAGCAATTGCAATTCCTAAATAACAAGCTGGTATATGTAATAGCCATCCTTTCGGACCAGGTCGTTTTGGTTTTTCACTAATTTCTACTAAATATTTCTCAGGAATAGTCACGTCTTGAAGTAATACATCATCACTGCCTGTTCCTCGCATCCCTAATGTGTCCCAAGTTTTTTCTACTTGGATACCTGGAGTTTCTCGAGGTATTAGGAAAGAACCTACCACATCCTTTTCTTCGACATGCGCAGTCACAATATAGTAATCAAGAACTTCCGCCATTGTCGCAAAGTTTTTTCTACCATTTAGTATATAATGATCTCCTTGTTGAACTGCCTTGGTCTCAGGAATTCCCCCACGTGTTGGACTACCAGTAGCGGGCTCTGTTGCAATACGATTTACTAATTTTTGATGTTGACGAATATCTGTAGCGAGTAAATCAAACATCTCATGATCCCAACTTCCGTCATCTGCTAGCTCTTTTACAACTCCTAGATGCCATCCGAGTGACAAAGCAACTGCACCGTCTCCTTGAGCTAATTTCTCCTGGGCAAGTAAGAACTCATATAACGATAGTTCTTTTCCTCCATATTCTTTCGGTAACGTCCATGACATATAGTTCGCTTCTTTTAACACTGCAATACTTTCTTCTGGCAATGTTGCACTCTCGTCTGCTTGCTTTCGAAATTCTTTTAATTTTGTTGCTAATTGGTCTGTTTCGTTAATAATCTCCTTATGTCGATCGTTTAGTATAAAATTATGATATAGTTCCATATGAACTTACCCCTCCTAGCACTTGTCTTTTCTACATCATAGCCGAATAATTCCTCTTATTCCAAGTATTTCGCTTTGTTATTATTTTACCGCATAAAAAAACTCCAAACGCAATCCATAATAGCGGATTTTGTTTGAAGTACGATAAGTAATTATTATTCGGCAACCTCTTTAACTTCTTCTATTTCTTCATGATTTAGTACATGGTCAAGATCTAATAATAAAATAAGTCCTCTATCTTCAATTTTAGCTACACCTTTTAAATACTGATAATCAATACCTTTAACTAATTCAGGAGCGTCCTCAGTAATATCATCATGAATATCGATAACATCTGTTGCATCGTCAACGATTAATCCTACAGTAATTTCTTGGACATTCGCTACCAAGATGCGTGTTTGTTCGGTTGCTTCCATTTCTTGCATTCCTAACCTTGTTCTCAAATCAATAATCGGTATTACACTTCCACGAAGGTTAATAATGCCTTTTATAAAATCAGATGTTTGTGGCAACGGAACTATTTCCTCCATACGCTCAATCGAACGAATCTGATTAATATTTACGCCATATTCTTGGCCATTTAATCTAAATATAACTGTTTTTGTTAGTACTTCCATCGTTTTCCCACTCTTTCTTCTAATATTAGAGGTATTACTTCCTATGTAACTATGACGAATGATGGATATTACCTATATTTATGATACCTAATATTCACTATGAAAACAATAAGGAATAGGAATTTCTATTTATTTTTTTTACTTTTGGCTATTAGAAATCCATTAATTAGAAAAAACACCCCCAAAATTAGACAGCGTCTAAAATAGGAGGTGCTACTCATCTTTTTATCGTTTAATTATTGGAAATACAAACATATTTTACATTGATCAATGTCTTGTATTTGAATATCCATATCATACACATCTTTTAATACTTGTTTATCTATCATTTCACTAGTTATTCCTTGATGGATCACTTTACCATCTCTTAAAGCAACAATATAATCCGAATAAACAGAAGCAAAGTTAACATCATGAATCACTAAAATAACTGTTTTCCCTAGTTCAGTAACTAAGTTTCTTAAAACTTTCATAATTTGTACGGAATGCTTCATATCTAAATTATTTAACGGCTCATCCAGCAAGATGTATTCAGTATCTTGAGCAATTACCATAGAGATAAAGGCACGCTGCCTCTGGCCACCACTTAGTTCATCCAAGAATTTATGACGCATATCGGCTAGTTCCATATAATTAATTGATTCGTTTACGATTCTCTTGTCTTCCTTTGTTAAACGTCCTTGAGAATAAGGAAAGCGTCCGAAACTAACTAATTCTTCTACAGTTAAACGTACATTTAGATGATTCGATTGTCTAAGAATAGCAATCTTCTTTGCAAGATTATTATTCTTTATTGCAGAAATCTCATTATCATCTATGTAAACTTCTCCTTCGTCCTTCGTAATTAAACGACTGACGATTGACAATAAGGTACTTTTCCCTGCACCGTTCGGCCCAATGAAGGAGGTAATTTTCCCTTTAGGAATATTGACAGTAACATCATCTACCACTGTCGATGTTCCATATCTTTTCGTAATTCCCTTAACTTCTACCATTCTCATTCTCCTTTAGACTTAGATGTAAGAAACCCGAATCCCCTATAAATCTATGATTCTAATTCATTATCAACTATTTACAAGCTCTTTCCATTCCATGGAATAGCTTACAATTCATTTCACTTTGTTTATACGTTTATAGTAACCACTCTTTTTGAAAGCTCATTATTCTAAACCATAATAATGATATTCATTATCAATTAGACTACCTTAATAGTATCATAATTAGGGAAAGAGTCAACGTTCTGAATTGAAAAAACGTTAAGGAAATTTATTTTTTTACTATTTCTTTCGGATGAATACGTTATAATAATAGAGCAAATGGAACAACCCACATAATAGGAGGCTATTCCGTGAAATCAATTTACTTACAATTCGATTTTTTAAATCAAAAGCCATGCAGTTTTGCGTCACCGATTGAAGTACTGTCTACAACCGATAGTAATGAAATTCCTGCATTAATGGAAAAAATGAACGAATTCAAAAAAGAAGGTTACTATTTGGCTGGATATCTTTCCTATGAAGCAGCTCCAGCGTTTCAGACAAACTACCAAGTAAACGACAAACCATTAATACCACTTCTATGGTTTGGTGTATTCGATAAACCAAGACCTGTAAAACCAATACAACCAGCAGCATATACCACCTCAGAATGGAAACCACTTATAAAGAAAGAATCTTTTATACAAAATATTGAAACGATTCAAGAATACATTAAGAATAAAAAAACCGAGCAAGTCAATTATACAACTCGGTTCGAAGCATCATTTGAAGGAGATGCATATACTTTTTACAATCAACTGAAAAAGAACCAATCTGCATCATATTCTGCCTATTTACAACTTGGAGAGTTACAAATTCTCTCACTATCACCAGAGCTGTTCTTTAAAATTGACGGGAAACGAATCATTACGAAGCCTATGAAAGGTACAATGAAAAGAGGCTTCAGTTATAAAGAAGATGAGGAATTGAAAAGCTTACTCTATAGCTCAGAGAAGAACCGCTATGAAAATGAAATGGTTGCGAAACTATTAAAAGATGAATTATCCACCCTTGTCAAAGCTAATACAGCAACAATTGAAAAAAAATTCGAAATAGAAACACATCCAACCATTCATCAAATGACATCAACAGTATCAGGAGAACTTAAGGAGGAAAGTTCAATTTATGATTGGTTTCGGGCACTTTTTCCTTGTGGGTCTATTACAGGTTCTCCAAAAGTTGAAACGATGCAAATTATCAAAAGTCTTGAGGATTCTCCACGTGACGTATACTGTGGAGCCATCGGTTATATCACGCCCGATAACAGAGCAATATTTAACGTTCCAATTAGAACGGTTCAAATTAAAGGGAACCAGGCGATCTACGGTTCAGGTAGTGGTGTAACATCAAAATCAGAACCCATTCAAGAATATTATGAAGTTATTGAGAAGACAAAAATACTAACAAAAGAACAGATTGAATTTTCCTTGTTAGAATCGATGCGATACGAAAACGGTGAAATAAATCATCTATCTGATCATTTGGCTAGATTGAAGGAATCTGCATCCTATTTTCAATTTACTTACGATCAGGACAACGTAATGAGTGAAATTAGACGATTTATAGCTACTTTACAAGATAATCCACCTAGTAAAATACGTCTTCTCATGAGTGATAACGGAAAGATTAATCTTGAAGCAATTCCACTAGAAAAACTAAATAGCATTCGTTCCAAACTATCACCCCAACCGATAAAGAAAGAAAATCTGTTTTTATATCATAAAACTACGAACCGGTCTGTATATGAACAGTTTGATTCTAAACTTCCAAACGGCTATCAAACCACTTTGTTATGGAATGAGGAAGGACATGTTACGGAGTTTTCTATTGGAAATCTAGTTATCGAAAAAAACGGTCACTATTATACACCTCCATTGTCAGATGGACTTTTACCTGGAGTAATGCGTGGAAAGCTATTAGCTAACAATACACTTATTGAAAAACATATAAAAAAGGAGCAGTTGCTCGAAGCAGATCAAATCTTTTTAATCAATAGTGTTAGAGGTTGGATAAAGGTAGACCTTAAAGAGCAGGAAGTTTCTCTTAACAAAACTCATTTGTTACAATGATATGGAGAATGTTTGAATACAGGAGGTACAAGAAATGAATGCCTTTGAAGAATACATGAGAGAAGTATCTCAGCCAATGCGTGACGAATTAACGAATGCGGGATTTGAAGAATTGCTCACACCAGGACAGGTAGAGGAATTCATGGCTAATAATGATACACCAACACTCGTAATGATTAATTCTGTTTGTGGTTGTGCAGCAGGTTTAGCACGCCCGGCAGTCATTGAATCTTTAAATCACGATAAAAAACCATCAAAGCTCGTAACCGTATTTGCTGGACAAGATAGAGAAGCTACAGCAAGAATGCGTGATTTCTTTGAAAATGTGGAGCCTTCCTCCCCATCGATTGCTTTAGTAAATAAAGGGCAATTGGTTCATTTTATCCCTCGTGATGAAATTGAAGGCTTTGAGAAAGAGGACATCATTAACAATCTTACAAAAGCTTACAACGAATACTGTTAATAAAGAAAAGCAAGAACCCCAGTTAGGCACTTTCCTAACTGGGGATTCTTTTACGCTATTATTTAAGGTAGGACACGGCGTACATGACCACTAAACGTTTTACTCCAATAATTGGAGTTCATATCAGCAATCGCTACACCTGTACTGTTCTGTGATCCAATAAATTTATTATTTCCTAAGTAGATGCCTACATGTCCGTTTGTTTTATACGTATTAAAGAATACTAAATCACCTGGTTGTGCTTGACTTAACGGTATTTTCGTCCCTACAGAAGATAATCCATCCGTACTTGTCGGTAAATTTGTTCCGATTTGACGGAATGCCCAGCTTACAAAACCAGAGCAATCAAAACGTCCATTCGCAACATCATAGGCCGTTCGTCCACCAGCGTACGTATAAACTGAATTACCAATATATCGGTTACCTACAGTTGTTACAGCCTGTCTTTTATTACCAGTTGGTTGACTAGTTGCTTTAGGTGCAGCGTTTTCTTTTACTTCTGCATATTGTGTGACTCCGTTTGAATTAGAAGCTGGTTGTGCGGACGCAGTCAATAATTCTTGATCGCGTTGAATCATTGCTTCTGCCTCACGCATTGCTTGTTCTTTTCTTTCGAGTAATCTTTCCTCTATTTTTAAATCTTCTAAGATATCCTTATTCTCTTGTTCTTTCTTTTCTAGTTCTTTTTTCGTAACTTCAAGTTGTTCTTTTTGTTCAAGAACATGTCGTTGCATTTCTTCATATTCTGTCTTCATGTCCGTTAGTTCGTCTAATTGAGCATTAAATTCAGCTTGTTTTTCTTCAATTTTTGCTTTATCATTCTTCTGATCCTGCATTAATGCTTCATCCGATTCAAGTATTGTATTCACAAGGGAGAAACGATCAATAAAGTCGATAAAGTTATCAGCACCAAGGAGCACTTCTATGTAACTATAAGACCCTCCGTTTTCTTGTAAGGAGGCTATTCTTTTCTTAATAATCTCATCTCGCTTATCAATGGCCTTCTGCAGAGCAGCTATTTCTTCTTCTAGTTTACTCACTTTTTCTTCTAATGGTTGAATATCCTTCTCCACTTCGTTAATTGCTTGTTGGTTATCTTCGATGGCTTTTTCTGTGCGTTCCAAGGATTCATTTAAATGAATAAGTTCTTCGGCTAATTTGTCAATTTCCTTTTCTTTATCTGTTATTTCTGATTGTACCTCTGCTTTTTTAGATTGAATTTCTTCTTTCGTCTCCGCATTAACAGTAATAAAAGATATGAAAAATAACGACAACACTACAAAAGCGCTTACAAGAAACTTTCTTCCATCGGCTATAACCACTTATATTCCCCCATCTTTCTATTGATTCTATTACGTTTCATTCATTTTGCTAGGTTAAGTCTAGCACAACTAGTTTTCAATCATATTAATCTAATGTTACAAATATATTTCATTTTAAAAAAATCAGGGGGATTTTAATTCTTTTCGCCTAATAAACGTATTACTGTTCTCCTATTACTCATAGCAAAACACGAACATATTCCTACAAAAAATTACATAATTCGATTCACATAAAAAAACCATGCACAATGGCATGGTTTACCAATTCTATATTTAGGGAATATCTAATAGATTATACATTGGTAGCTTCTTTATAATTTTGTTTCTTGTCCGCAATTTTTGAGAATGATCGTTTTGCTGGCATCAATAACGCTAGAGCAAACATGCTCATACTAAAGAAAAGTGCCATCCACTGAAATTGATACAATAGAAAACCAATACCAAACAACCCGAATGCCATTATCAACGTCGGAAATGGATTTAACAACATGATAAAGAACGCATTTTTAAAGACTTGTAAAGGCTTCATCTCAAAGTATACGTATACAGGAAATACGTATAGGGACGTCAATCCAAATAGGATACTAATAATTAAAAATGGAATCGTTAATAATAACGCAAAGTCTGTTTGTGATACGGTAACAAATAAAAAATCTAAATAAAGTATATATCCTATAACAGCGATCATATAGCCTAATATATTTGCTTGTACGAGGGACTCTTTCCATTCCTTCCAAAAGGTTTTAAAAAGAGGAGCGTCCGTATACCCTGTAATCCATTTTCGAACTACTGCAAACGTAGCAGCTGTTGCTGGAAAGAGACCAATAAAAACCGCTCCTAAAATTGTGAAAAGAATCCAGAGTAAGTTCAGATAAGCGACTTTTGTAATCCATTCAAACGCAACATTTAATTTGTTCATACGTAACTCCTCCTTTTATTACTTACCCTTTTAATCCACTTGTACTGATACCTTCTACCACGTATCTCTGGAAAATAAAGAAGATAACAAAGACTGGAATTAAAGAAACAACTGACATCGCAAACATAGCACCCCAGTTTGAGACGGTCTCATTACTCAAGAACATTCTGAGCGCCATTGATACCGTATATTTTCCTGGGCTATTCAGATACAATACTGGTCCTAGTAAATTATCCCACGTCCAGTAAAACGTAAATATTGCTGTAGTAGCCAAAGCTGGGACAATTAATGGCAAGATGATTCGGTAATAGATTCCAAATACGCTACTTCCATCGATTGTTGCTGCCTCATCCAATTCTCTTGGTATCGTCCTAATAAACTGTACGAGTAAGAAGATAAAGAACGGATGACCAAAATATGCTGGCACAACTAATGGCTTATAAGAGTTTAACCAATCAAGTTGTGAGAATATAATGTACTGAGGAATCATAACAACCTCATACGGAAGCATTAGAGTCATGATCATTATCGCAAACCAAAAGTTTCTACCTGCGAATTTTAACCTTGCGAAACCAAAAGCGATTAACGAACAAGAGATAAGGTGACCGATTAGTACCAACACTACGTATATCGTAGTATTCGTAATATATGTGTCGAAACCATAGTCTCCAAATCCTTCCCATCCTTGACCATAGTTCGCAATGGTAAAAGGTTTAGGAATAAGGGATTCCGCAGTTAGAAATATTTTCTCACTTTGTTTGAAGGAGCTCACGATTAGCCAGACAACAGGATAGAGCAATAGGACAGCAAATCCACCTACAAAAATATGATAGATTAATTTTTTTAGAGGTTTAGCCTTCATTGTTATCTGCCTCCTTCTGATTCATAATGCACCCAGAATCTAGACGATGCGAAAATGATAGATGTTAGTATTCCTATGATAATCAGCATGACCCACGCCATTGCAGATGCGTATCCCATATGGAAGAATTCAAATCCTTGCATGAATAAATAGAGGGAATACAATAATGTACCGTCTAATGGTCCTCCTGTCCCCTTCGAAATAATAAAGGCAGGAACAAAGGTCATAAATGCTGAAATTGTTTGCATGACTGCGTTAAATAAAATTACCGGACTAAGCATTGGTATCGTAATTTTTACAAACTTTTGTAAGAAATTCGCTCCATCTACACTAGCTGCCTCATAATAGCTTTGTGGAATAGATTTTAGGCCGGCTAAGAAAATAAGCATTGAGGAACCAAATTGCCAAACAGATAAGAATATAAGCATCCATAAAGCAGCAGTTGGATCACCAAACCACCGTATTGGATCTAATCCTAGTGTAGACAAAGCAAGATTTACAATGCCCTCGTCTCCAAATATATTACGCCACATAATCGCTACTGCAACACTTCCACCTATTAAGGAAGGTAAATAATATAATGTACGGTAAAACCCGACTGCTCTTGAAGCTGTATTTAACAGCATGGCAACAAATAAGGCGAAAGCAAGCCGTAAAGGTACACCGGCAAATACATAAATAAATGTTATTTTTAAGGAATGTAAATATCTAGCATCGTCTGTAAACATTTTCGTAAAGTTGTCAAAACCAATCCATTCTGGTGCTGTAAATAAATTATAAGAAGTAAATGAGAAGTATAACGATGCAAAAATTGGTATTACCGTAAAGGCAAGAAAACCAATTATAAAAGGTCCAATAAATAGATATCCCCATAAGTTTTGTTTCATACTGGATTGCATCACCATGTCTCCTTTCTATATCTGGTTTGTGAAAAGTAATAGCTGATCACCTGCGATCAGCTATTACCATCTAAGCATGTTTAGTTACCCAAAATACTTTCGGCCTGCTGACGGAAATGTGTGGATGCATCCTCTGGTGTTGTTTGACCGTAAGAAACCTGTTCAGAAAGGTTCGTTAATAAATCAATGATTTCACCTGCTTGAGCTGGATCTGGTGCCCCCATAGAAGTACTGTTTTCTTCTACCCAAGCAATGTATTCGAATACTTTAGCTTGAGATTCAGAAACCTCTTCCATTAAAGCGTCTTTCACAACCGATGAAACAGGTACTCCACGTTCACCCAAGATTAGTTTATTTGCTTCAATATCGTTCGTAAAGAAGTCAATAAACTTAGCTGCTTCTTCTTTTGCTGCAGAATTTTCCGAAACTGACCAGAACATACTTGGTTTTAGGAATAAACCATCCGCAACATTAGGTCCTGGCATAGGAACCATCTTAAATTCAAGTCCTGAAGTTTCTTCCAACCCTACGAACTGATTCGACCATTGGAAAATTCCGATTCCTTCACCTTTTACAACTGGGTCATCTTCAGGTCCAGCTAATTGAGCTAAATAGTCAGGAGTAGGTGTAGCTTCTTTCTCTACTTGTTCTTGTAGCATAGAGAAGAAATCAACAAATAATTGATCGTCATCATAACCTAATCCACTACCATCTTCTGCATACAATCTGTCACCATGTTGTCTTAAATAATAGTTAAAGAAAACATCTGGCTGCATTCCTGTATCAAAGAAAATACCAGCGTCTACTGCTTTTTCAGAGATCTCTTTATAATCATCCCATGTCCATTCGTCTTCTGGTATTTCAATGCCATGCTCTTCCGCTAAAGCAGGGTTATACTGAAATCCAACAGCATTTACACCCGCATTAAAACCATAGACACCATCGTCAATTCTACCACCATCAATGATATCCTCTGTGATGTTCGAAACATCGATTGCACTATCAAAAAATTGTGATAAGTCCGCTAATTGTCCGTTATTTGCATACTGCGCTAGATAAGATAAGTCCATTTGAATGATATCTGGTAATTCATTCGCTGCAGCTTGTGGTGCAAGCTTCTGCCAGTAATCATCCCAGCTTGCGTACTCTGCCTCAATATTGACATGAGGATTTTGTTCCTCATACATTTTGATTACTTCCATTGTGTAATCATGACGTGGTTGATTTCCCCACCACGCTACACGAATCGTAACATCTTCACCAGATGCCTCTTCGCCAGTTCCTTCATTATTACTGCTTGTTTCATCTGTATTCGCATCTCCATCACTTGAGCTGTTATCATCCCCGCCACAAGCGGCTAAGAATAAAACAGTCATCATTGTAAGTAAAACAAGTAAGAATTTTTTCATCGCTTTCAACCCCTCTTTTATAGTAGTAAGCGTTTACACATTTAATATATCATGTAACCGCTTTACATCATGATAGAAAAAACAGTGTTGAATGTTTAAAAAGCAGAGTTATTTAAACATCCTAAGTAACGAATTAATAAAAATCTTAAACTCAGATAACAATTGAACAAAAAAATGCACCCTACTCAAAGGGTGACAGAATTTATTAATTCGGCTGAATGATTTGAGATGGTGTAAAACCTTTTATCCTTTTAAATAGCTGACTGAAATATTGTGGGTTATTACCAAATCCAATTCGTTCTGCAAGCTCAAACACTTTAATATCTTGCTCCTTTTCAGCAATTTCTACTGCTTTGTCAATTCGATAATTTGTTACAAATGTTGAAAACCGCTGTCCCATTTCTTTCTTAAAGATTTTACCTAAATAATCCGCATTCATAAATAATCGATTAGATGCAAGCCACTGTAGAGATAAATCAGGATTACCGAATTCTTCTTCAATATAATCTAGCATATCCTGCACAACAGGAGACAGCTTTCGTTCCTCCTTACCATGATGAATCAAACGATCAAATAGTTGTTCGAAATAGATGACAAAGGATTCGATATGAATAAATTGTTCCATTTGACTAACTACTTGAAGTCGATCTTCTACTTCACGGTGAGGAAACTTACTCATTAACAGTAAGAATAATTGTATCAAATACCCTTTTGCAAGCTTTGGAGTTACCGTATTTTCAGCCATTTGGTGGCATACTTTCTTCACACAATTTAGCGCCTCGATGGATTGGCGTTTTTTAAGGTGTATGACTATTTCTTCTACCGGTAACATATTGCTACTAGAAGTTTGGAACTCAACCCATTCAGTTGGCGGTAAGAAGGATTGTTTTGATTGATAAAATAACTGATCTAAAAGTTGGTGTAAGCTGAGCCTTTCCTCACCATCCCGCTTTTGCTCCGATAAGACAATAGAAAAGGATAATGTTTTATTATGTGCTTTATGAAACAACCGACTTTGTTCTATAAGCTCGTCACTATAACGAGCAAACCCGACGATATGGTTTTCGATAACAACTGTAAGCGGATGAAATTCTTTTAAGCTCTTCTCGATAAGTAAGGAAAACTCATTGATTTTATTAAACTCTTTTTCCTCTTCTACCGTAAATAGAAGAAAAGCGAACGAATTTCGATAGTTTTGTTTTGTCATTTCCTTCATTGCCTGTACGGTATCTTTCGAAAGGTTCTGATACATAAAGTATTGCTTTAGCATATTTTCGAATTGAAGCATTGTTGATTTAGTTGCTTTCTCTTCAATTAAATGAATATATTCTTCAGCTGCTTGTTCTTTCTTAATTTCCTTAATCACTTCCAAGATCGCTTCGCTTATTTGTTCCTCGTTACATGGCTTGAGCAAGTAATGCTTTACCCCATATCGCATCGCTTGTTGTGCATAATCAAACTCACTATAGCCTGATAAGAAAATCCATTTTACGTTTGGGTATTTTTCTTTTGCCTTTGCTACTAGGCCAATTCCATCCAATCCAGGCATGGTAATATCGGTTATAACGATATCAGGAGTGTTCTTGTCCATTAACTCTAATGCTTCTAGACCATTCATCGCTTTGCCAATTAATTCTGTTTCTAGCTTATGCCATTCTACAATGGAGGATATGCCATCAAGAATCATTCGTTCATCATCGACTAACAAAACTTTGAACATACTCTTTCTCCCCCTCGATAGGAATCCGAATTGTAATAAAGGTCCCTACGCCTTTTTCACTGTTTATTGTGAGTCCATATTCTTCCCCGAATAAAATCTTAATTCTATCATTAATGTTTCTCAAACCTAATCCTGTCCCCTTAGGTTCATAATTTCCTTGTTTAATTTGCTGTAGATAACTTGCATCCATACCAGGACCATTATCCGTAAGTCGTAATTCCAATATTCCGGCTTCTTTCTCACCAGTAAGTGAAATTTTACATATACCGACCATCTCTTGTAGACCGTAGCGGATTGAATTCTCTATAATCGGCTGTAAGATAAACTTCGGTACATGAATGCTGAGTAATTCATCTGGTACATTCTTAGAAAATTGTAGCCTATCTTCAAAACGATAGCTTTGAATCGTAATGTAATGCTCAACAATGGAAAGCTCTTCTTCTAGTGTGATTAACGTATCCGTCATATTTATCGATGACCGCAATACATACCCTAATGACTCAGCCATTTGTGAAATTTTCTTTTCCCCTGCTATTTTTGCAGTCCAGTTAATGGATTCTAATGTGTTATACAAAAAATGTGGGTTCACTTGTGCTTGCAATGTTTTGTATTCTGACTCTTTAATCAACAACTGCTTTTTATAGTTTTCACCGATTAAATATTGGATCTGTTGCATCATTTTTTGAAAGTTTGCATGCATCTCTCCTGCTTCATCTTTTGGAAAGTCCGTTTCCTCTTGAATATCTATTTGTTCCAAATTGCCTGTTTGAACCTTCTTCATTTTTCGATTTAAACTTTCAATGGGATTTACAATCGAACCAGTAAACTTGGAACCTAGAAATATCATCATAAAAAACAAAAGAAGATACGTTATAAAGACTGCTGTTCTAGCCTTTGTAATGACTGTAAACAAATTATCGTAAGGCACTAATATGACATATGTCCACCCTAAATTATTCGCTTCAGAATGAGTTGCAAAATATGGATGATTATCCCACTCGATAATTTGATAACCTTGATGTTCGTTGCTTAATTGCTCTGGGGAAAAATCATATAAGCTGTCATCACTTTCATAAATCTTTTGACCACTATCATCGTAAATTAAAAATACTGTATCTTGTTCAGCAAGACTTCTCGTTAAATCACTCACCATTGTATCCATATCAACACGTATGCTAACGCTTCCAATTCTATCAAACTTTAAATCTAGATAGTTACGAATATCCCGAACTGCCGCAAGACTTTTATCTGTTTCATGAGGCAGTAACCAATTAACACCACCCTTTTTCTCATTTGCACGCTGTTTCAATTCTTGAAGTCGTTCATCTGTAATCTGAATCATTGAATTTCCACTAGCATACTCTCTATTCTGCTTATCATAAACCTGGATAGATAGTACATATTTATTCAATGCACCAACATGCAATAAACGTGTTCTCAGATCGCTACCAATCATATATGTATCGTAATTTGTTTCAGCTTCGGTTAAGTTCTCTAGATAGGATTGGACATATGTGTCAGTAGCAACTTGATAGGATAAGCGTTCCATTTTCTTTAATTCTGCTTCAATGGAATCCGAGCTAACTTGTATAGCTTGTGCATATTGGCGATAAATCTCTTTATTATACAACTGAAAAGCATACTGCAAAATAAATAATCCACCTATACTAAACGCTAAGAGTACGAGTGAAGTTAGTAACACCATTTTATGCTTTAAACGGAGGTCCATGAACCACCTTTTCCACTTTCGGAACAAAAAACCTCACTCCTTAAGTAAACGCTATCAATGTTTTTATTATAAAGTAATCAAAATAGCTGGTCAATGTAACGAGCCAGATGCTAAATATTTTTACTATTCTATCTACCAAAATCACAAACAAAAAACATCACCGAATTGTGATGATGTATTAAATGATACTTATTTATTTTGTTTTTAACTCTTCAATTTCTTTCTTTAATTCAATCGTTATTTCTTGCCATTTTTTATTATCCTTCTTTAGCTTTTGCACCTCAGAAATAGTGAACAACAATGCAGATAAAGTTAATAATATTAAAATTAATTCAAAACTCATGTAATGAACCTCCTATACTTCCCTTTACTTTAAGTATACTAAATCTACAGAAAAAAATTTATGTAAATTTAGCAAGTTTAGGATTTTGGTGTCATTTTGTTAAGATTCTATTGATTAGAGTAATGGCAATAATAGATGTAAGAATGCCTAAAAGATTGCTGTTTAGATAAAGAATCTATCTACAGATAATCGTTTTTTATCTCTAATCTAAATTTTTTATTTTATAATACGTTTTCATTAGATATATGGTATATTTTAACTTATTCTATTGTTCCTATTTCGTACACTGGAGGATTTAACTTTGAAGAAGACTAAACAATTTAAAGTGACTTCTATAACATTGGGTGTTTTACTGCTTGCTAGTATATTTTTTTCAATAACACTGTATTTTTCTACCGTTTCTAAACAAGAGGTAATAGAGAGAATAGAACTTTTAACTATATCTTTAGAGCATTTATATAATGCAAACCATACTATTAGCATTGGAGAGATTGAGGAAATTAAAGTACTAAAAGCTAAAGCAGGCGCACCACCAATGAATTATAACGTAGCTCTTAATATGAAAAACAGAGACCAAATTCTTTATAGTTGGTTAGATGATAGGAAATCAGGAGTAACTCATAATGCAAATTAAAAAGAAGTCGTCTCTAATGGAAGACGACTTCAAACCTGCTAAAATGATTTAATTTAGATAAAATGTTACTATTCTTTCAAAAACCTTATCACACCAATATAAATTATGTATTGGTGGAGACGGTGGGAGTCGAACCCACGTCCAAAGGTATCGGCACTTAGGCGTCTACACGTGTAGTTGGTATACTCGCGATTCGCTAGCTTTTATGCCTACCAACAGGCGTCCAAGCAGCTAGTCTGATTAATCTCTTCTGTCGGTCCCCAGACGGAGGATAACAGCGTAGCCCACTGATAAGTGAGACCCTTCTATCTACCACATGGGCGATGGTAGGAAGGATCCTTTAGCATTGCTTACGCAGCTGCTAAAGAGTAATTGTTTTCTTTGCCAGTTATTATTGGCAGTAACGTTTTACGAGCCGTAACCTCGACGCGCAGCCTAAGCTCGACCTACCCCTGTCGAATCCGTAACGTCCCCATGTATAAACATAGAGTACGGATAAATACCGTATTAAATTGTATATTTATTATAACATATTACGCATGTAAATCAAGCTATGACCACTGGTAATATTTAGTGTTGTCATAGCTTCAACAGATATCTTTGCGAACATGAAAGATGACCCCGGGATAGCTAGTTGGTATTGGTAAAAAACAACCTTCAAATCCTACCCCTTGAAATCATCTATATACTAATACTTTATTGTTCTAGTTCTTCTGTATTTAAATCCTCAGGGAATTTAATCGTATCAAATACTTCTCCTGTTTCTGCATCTTCAATATCAATCAATATATTGAAATCATCGGATGGTGTTTGTCCATCAAATACGATGTACATTGCACCAGCCATACCTAACGTAATGGAAGCAAATCCATCGAAACTCTCTTCATATAAATTCTTATCTACAACCATTGTAAACTCTGTGAAATCTTTATTTGGCTGTATATCTTGAATAGATGGGAATTCTTCACTATTTACAAACTCATTAAAGGTTTCCTCAAAGTTGGTTCTCATATCTGTCATCAACTCTTTGTGTCTCGATTTAGACATTTTATACGTAAGACTTCCATCATCATTCTCTGTAATTTCAAAACCTTCTTCTTCACCTTGTGCAATCGTGGTTTCAATATCATCTACCATGTTGGCTGGAATATCGATTTCAACGCTCAGTAGATTTTTATCTACTTCAATGTCAGAAGCTTCCTCTTCTTCAGTTGATTCTACAGCTGTTTTCTCTTCTTCTTGTTCCGTTTCGCTACTGCTTGACTCCTCAGTTGATCCACATGCTGCAACAAAAATTAGGCTCAACAAGATAAATAGTATTTTTTTCATAAATTTGAAATCCCCCTTCTGTATGTTATCTTATCTTTGTTTAAGTTTTCGATAATAAGACAACAATTAAGATTTTAACATTTCATATAGGTGGTTCCAAACAATTTCCCTTGTACTACCTTTATTTAATGGTTTTTCCACTTCCAGAATAATTGGATAATATGACGAACATCCTCTTGATATCTATCTGAATCCAATATTTTTTTCAGTGACTCACTAACGCTTTCCATTACATACAGCTGCGGATTTTCATTGGATAGCTCGTCCAATAAGAATTGGATATATTCCTCTGCTCGTGAATCCACTTCATTTTCTTTTACATTAGACAGCAATTGATTCAAATGATTTTGTAGTTCTTCCTTCACACTTTTATCATTTGTCTGTTGAAATAATATCGGGCTAAAGAACACCTCCTCGTTCATAGGTTGATTTTTAATAATGAGTTTTAATCGTTGCAATGAGTATTTGATCACTTCTTCAATCTTTACTTGTTCATTTAATAATTTAGCAACATGCAAAAAATGATGGTTAATACTTAATAATATAATAGCTAAATCTACTGAATTCTTTTCTGTACAATTTTCATACATGTCACATAACCGCTTGCTAACCCAGTTTATTTCCAATAAATATTGATTTTTCATAAAGTTATTAAAGGTTTCATCTGATGAGAAAGCAACTGATTCAAATAATGAAAGTAAATTATATTCTCGATTCATATTCATCCGAACTGCTACTTGATGTATAAACACTTCCTCGTCCGTTTTCTTCTTCCCTATCGCTAATTCTACACGTCTTTTATCACCTTTTTCTTGTACATATTCCATGATTGCCATTAAGCATTCATTCTTTGACTTAAAGTAATTATAAAATGTCCCCTTTGCTACATTTGCCATATCAATAATATCTTGAATAGAGGTTTGTCTAAATCCTTTATTTACAAAAAGATGTAGTGCAGCATTTACTATTTGCTCCTTTTTCGCGTTCATCTGTGTTCATCCTCTTCATTTTATACTTTTGTTCTAGTTGATAAAACCTTATATATCAAGTTTTACAATTATTTAAAATGTTATTATTGCATATTTTAGACTAACGGTATAAAATATGTAAAGTGTCTAGAGATACTAGCTTTTTGTTTTGCATATGGATGAGTGACTAGCCAATCGTTTAAAACTGCGGTCCAGCATCTAACGTAATACTACCAAACAAGATAACAATTATATAGCTTGATGATATAGAAAGAAGGTTATATTATGACAGAAACACATTCAATACAAGCAAAACCACCTTATGGTATGATTGCTATTTTATTTATCGGGGCTTTTGTAGCTATTTTAAATGAGACATTACTTAATGTCGCTTTACCGTCCATCATGAAAGAATTTCAGGTAGGACCGACAGAGGTACAATGGCTAACTACAAGCTATATGCTGATCAACGGTATCTTAATCCCAGCAAGTGCGTTTTTAATTCAACGATTTACGAATAGAACTCTATTTATATCTGCTATGGCACTTTTTACAATCGGTACTGTATTAGCTAGTTTTTCACCAACTTTTTCCGTGCTAGTTGCTGCTAGAATGATCCAAGCATCTGGCTCTGCTGTCATGATGCCATTGTTAATGAATATTATGCTCGTATCTTTTCCGATTGAAAAAAGAGGTACAGCAATGGGTTTCTTCGGCCTAGTTATGGTAGTTGCACCTGCATTAGGACCTACCCTTTCTGGTTATATCGTAGAACATTATAGTTGGAGAACGTTATTCGATATTGTAATACCATTTGGAATTCTGACACTTCTTTATTCTGTTTTCCGTTTGAAAAACTTAACACCACAACGTGAAATAAAATTAGATGTCTTATCTATTATTTTATCAAGTGCAGGTTTTGGCGGATTATTATACGGGTTTAGTATAGCTGGTGATAAAGGTTGGGGAGATCCATTTGTATATGGAACGATTATAATAGGGGCAATTTCATTAACTTGGATGATTTTCCGTCAATTCAAATTAGAAGAACCAATTTTGGAATTCCGGATCTTTAAATATCCTATGTTTGCTTTATCGCAAACCATTGCGATAGTACTCGCTATTGCTTTATTTTCGGCTATGATTTTACTTCCTATTTATGTGCAAAATATTCGTGGATTCACTCCAATAGAAGCCGGTCTATTAATGTTACCAGGAGCTCTAGTGATGGGGCTTATGTCGCCAATCACCGGAAGATTGTTTGATAAATATGGACCGAAAAAACTTGCTGTTACAGGACTTTCCATTACAATTATCACTTCCTTCATGTTTAGTCGATTGGATATGGAGATCGCCTTTTCTAGTCTTGTTATCTTATTTGCTATCCGAGCATTAGGAATGTCAATGGTGTTTATGCCAATCATGACAAATGGTCTAAATGAGTTACCTGCCAAGTTCTATCCGCATGGTACTGCCATGAATAATACAATGCAGCAAGTAGCAGGAGCAATCGGATCTGCATTGTTAATTTCTATTATGAACGCACGTGCAGAGAGTAAAGCGATAGAGCTTTCTGAAGAAGCGATGGCCAGCAGTACTGGATTAAGTGAAGATGAACTAGCAATGCTACAAATGCAAATCGAAAATGAAGCAACATTAAATGGGATTAATTTTGCTTTTTTTACGTCCACCTTCATTATTATGCTAGCTTTAATCTTAACGATATTTATGAGAAGAATCACAGCTGAGGATGCGAAGAAATCTGAAGCAAATAATCCATCAGAAGAACCACAATTTGATTCTTCAACAAAATCATAAGGATAAACTAAAAAATCTCACAGGATATTTTTTCCGTGAGATTTTTTTATTATCTATCTTTAAGTGCGCGTTCCATATCACGCTTAGCTTGCTTCTGTTTCAAATCTTCTCGTTTATCAAACTTCTTCTTCCCTTTACCTAACCCAATAAGCACTTTAGCAAAGCCATTTTTAATATATACCTTAATTGGTACTAATGCATATCCGGCTTGCTGAGTTTCTCCAATCAATCGATCAATTTGCTTACGATGAAGCAATAACTTTCGTGCTCTTGTTGGCTCATGATTGTAACGATTCCCTTGTTCATAAGGGGAAATATGCATATTGTTAATATACACTTCCCCTTGCTTAACCGTTGCAAAGCTATCTCTTAAGTTCACTTTTCCCGCTCGAATTGACTTAATTTCCGTTCCTTGTAACACAATTCCCGCTTCAAACGTCTCTTCGATGAAGTAATCGTGGTTAGCTTTTTTATTTTGTGCAACGAGTTTTCCATTGTGCTTCGCCATTTCCCGTTCCTCCCCTACTTACTTCTGAACGTTTTAGTGGTTTCTCCTCTATGCACACGCCTTACTTCTTGCCTTTTTTCTTCCGTGAACGGCTTTTCTGTGCCTTTTTAGCAGTGCGTTTTAGTCCACTTTTATCTTTTTTAGGTTTATCAAATGTTGCTTGAGTTGTTAGCTCTCTTCTTTTCCGAGGACGCATTCCGACAATTTCAAAATCGATGGCTCTTTCTTCTATATTTACTTGTGCTACCTTAACTGTGATTGTATCACCTACTTGATAAACCGTTCCCGTTCGTTCACCTATCATAGCATAGGCACGTTCATCAAAGTGATAAAAATCATCCGTCATGTAACTAACGTGTACCAATCCTTCCACAGTGTTTGGTAGCTCAACAAATAAGCCAAAATTTGTAACCGAGCTAATGACTCCCTCGAATTCTTCTCCGATTTTATCTTGCATAAATTCTGCTTTTTTCAAATCATCAACTTCACGTTCCGCATCTACTGCTGTTCTTTCTTTCATCGAAGCTTGTTGCGCTATTTCAGGCATTTTTTCCTTCCATGTGGCACGTGTTTCCTCGTCAAGCTTACCTTCAAATAGATACGTCCTAATTAAGCGATGGACAATCAAATCCGGATATCGACGAATTGGAGAAGTAAAATGCGTATAAAATTCGGTTGCTAGTCCAAAGTGTCCAATTCCTTGAGGATCATACTTCGCTTGTTTCATTGAACGAAGCATTAACTTTGAAATAATTAAGTCTTCGTCTGTTCCTTTAACCTCTTCTAACACCTTTTGCAAAGCTTGTGGATGTATTTCGTTAGCAGTACCTTTAACAATATATCCAAATCTCGCGATAAATTCAAAAAATGCTTGTAGTTTTTCTGGATTAGGATCCTCGTGAATTCGATGGATAAATGGTACGTCTAACCAATGAAAGTGCTGTGCAATTGTTTCATTGGCACAAAGCATAAATTCCTCAATTAATTTTTCAGCAATAGATCGTTCCCGAATCACTACATCTGTTGCTTTACCTGCATCATCCACTAGGACTTTCGCTTCTTTGAAATCAAAGTCTATTGCTCCACGCCCGAATCGTTTTGCTCTTATTATTTCAGCCAAGTCTTCCATACTCTCAAACATCGGGACTAACGATTCGTATTTACTTTTTATTTCCTCGTCTTTATCCACAAGAATCTGATTGACTTCCTTGTACGTCATTCTTGCTTTTGATTGAATCACACCTTCAAAAATTTCATGGCTTACGACAGCTCCATTTTTATCGATTTCCATTTCGCATCCGATAACTAGTCTGTCAACCGCTGGGTGTAAGGAACAAATACCATTCGATAATTTGTGAGGAAGCATAGGGATGACTCGATCTACTAGATAAACACTTGTCGCTCGTTCAAACGCTTCTCTACCAATTGGTGAATTTTCTTTCACATAATACGATACATCCGCAATATAGACGCCAAGCTTAAAGTTTCCGTTAGAAAGCTGTATAACCGATACAGCATCGTCTAAGTCTTTCGCATCTGCTCCATCAATGGTTACGATAACTTCGTCTCTAAGATCTCTTCTACCAGCTATATCTTCCTTAGATACGGTTTTCGGAATATTTTCTGTTTGTTCCAAAACGTCTTCTGGGAAGTCAATTGTAATTCCATTTTTGTAGATGATCGATAAGATGTCCATTCCAGGATCATTTTTATGACCAAGAATTTGTAAGACATTTCCTTCTGCACTCATTCTACCTTCTGGATATTTTGTGATTTCCACAATTACTTTATGGCCAGTTACTGCACCTTTCGTTTGCCCTTTAGGTACGAAGATGTCATGAGGAATTCGTTTGTCATCTGCAATCACGAAACCAAAGGCACCGTTGTCTTCAAAGGTACCAACAATTTCAGTAATATGACGTTCAATAATTCGGACGACTACACCTTCTGCCCGCTTTCCATTTTCGTCTCTATTATCTACGCGAACAAATACGATATCTCCATTCATAGCAGAAGCTAGGTCTGACTGGTTTATATAGACGTCCTCCATCCCTTCCTCATCCGGTATTAGGAAGGCAAAACCTTTTTGGTGCATTTGGATTCTTCCGCGGGTTAGATTCATTTTTTCAGGCAAACCGTATCGATTTTTCCGTGTCCGAATTAGTTGTCCACTTTCTTCTAGAGCATTTAATGATTTCATTAAAACAGGGAAATCTTCCGCCTCTTCTATCTCTAAAGCTTCCTCTAGTTCGTTTACAGATAATGGTTTATCTGCATGTGTTTCGATAAAAGTTACGATTTCTTTTTCCATTGTTTTTTGATCCATGGGCTCACCCCCAATATTTAGTATGACCTTTTACCAGTCGAGTGATTCTAAAAAATGCTCAATATCTTCGTGCAATTCATCTTTTTTTCTACTAAATGTTATCGCATGACCTGTTCCTTCGTACCACTTGATTTCTTTCTTATCTGTTTCCACATTTTCGTAAATGTAATCAGCACTTTTTGGGTTAATCATTTTATCCTCAACAGATTGAATGACAAGTGTTGGAGTGTAAAGCATATCCACCGATTGTTTTACTTTATCAATGGATTCTTTAATCTCTTGAAACAAGTCGGATGACTTTGTTAGTAAACTCTCAAGCTCTTTGTTAATTGTTTCCTCGTCTTTCTTTTCTAACTGCTTGTAATCCTTCACAAACTGTCGGAAACCACTTGTTAGCTGTTTTTCGTTATCAAAAAACATCGGTGAACACATCGTAATGACCGCTTGGACAGGATTGTTCGTAGCTAAACGTAAACCAAGAACTCCACCTAATGACAATCCTGCTACTGCTATTTTTTCATAGCCTTTCTTCTGTAGAAATTGATAGGCCTCTTGCACGTCCTCCCACCATTCCTCCGCAGTAGCATCGATAAGTTCTTCTGGTGTTTTTCCATGACCTCGGTAGATTGGTGCATAACACGTATATCCTTTACTATTTAAATATCTTCCTAACATACGCACATCTGCTGAATGTCCTGTAAATCCATGTAGTAAAAGTACCGCTCGTTCTCCACCTTCAAAGAAAAAAGGCTCCGGTTGTTTAATTTGCATCATTTGTTGCTCCTTTTCTATCATACATCTATATCTATACCCTCTATTTTACCCGTAGTTTTCATTTGCAAGCAAATTATACGAAAAAAATTGGAAATTCTTCAGTTATGCCTATATAAAATATTCATTGCTCGTAAAAAAGAAAGCATCCTTTGCACAACTGCAAAGGATGCTTTTTGTCTTATTTATTATATAATATACGCAATGGCAAAAGTGAGAACAAAAAACAGGACACCTGTTATGATAGTTCCACGGTGTAAAACTAAATCAAGACCTCTCGCTTTTTGCTTCCCAAATAATTGCTCAGCACCACCAGAAATCGCGCCTGACAATCCAGCACTCTTTCCAGATTGTAATAATACAAAGACAATTAAGATAATAGCATCAATAATAAGTAATGTAATAGCAACTCCTAACACTTGCTTTAACCCCCTTCAGGACGAACAAATACATATTAACAATGTAGCAAAATTCTCTTCTTTTAGCAAGAAAAATTAGAAAAAAGAGGTGATTCTCATTCAAATAAAAACTAAATGGTTGAAAATGTCGGATGGAGTTTCGGTTTTTATAAAAATTTGGGAACCAACAAGTACAATTAAAGCGATTGTTCAATTGTCCCATGGGATGGCTGAACATATCAATCGTTACGATGATTTTGCATCTTATTTAGTTGAAAGAGGAATTCTTGTTATCGGGAACGATCATCGCGGACATGGTCAAACAGGAGCGAAAAATCTTGGGTTTATTGCCGAGTCAGATGGTAGTAACCGCATGGTAGAAGATATAATCGCTATCACTACGTATATTCAAAAATCATACCCTACTCTTCCAATATTTCTTATTGGTCATAGCATGGGTTCTTTTATCGTGAGATCTTATTTAACGAAAGAAAGTAAGCGACTGAGCGGAGCGATATTAATAGGAACTGGTACAATGCCTAGTACCGTATTGAAGCCTGGTATCCAATTAGCGAAGTTTATTAGTAGGATAAGAGGGAAAAGACAAAAAGGAACCTTTTTAAATAAGGTTAGTTTTTTCGGTTACAATAAACGTACTCGTAAGAAATCAGATTTTGATTGGCTGTCTGTTAATGAAGATAATGTACAAGCTTATTTAGAGGATCCTTATTGTGGTTTTATACCTAGCAATCAGTTCTTTGTCGACTTATATCAGTTATATTTATCTGCGCAGGATAAAGTAAAAGCAGACAACATTTCAAAATCGTTTCCTATCCTACTGTTAGCTGGTGAAGAGGATCCAGTCGGAAATTACGGAAAAGGTATCAATAAGGCTGCCTCTTTTTACCAATCCAAAGGGTTGACCAATGTCCAAACAAAGTTATATCCAAACATGAGTCACGAAGTTTTGAACGAAAAAATGAATGTAAGTGTTTACGATGATATTTATCATTGGTTAAAGGGCGAAACGCTTGAATAAGTAAGGAAAAGCGCATATAATTTTCTTGTTTGATATGGTTTATTGAAAACCATATAGCTTTCATAGTACAATTATAAATAAGTACAAACAATTTTAGGAGGTTTTATAAATGGCAGTAAATCAAACTGTAACAATTACAGACGAAACAGGAGTACACGCACGTCCTGCAACAGTATTAGTAAATAAGGCTGGGAGCTACACTTCCGACATGACAATCGAATATAATGGCAAGTCAATCAACTTAAAATCCATTATGGGCGTTATGTCTTTAGGTATCCCTCAAGGTGCTTCTATTACAATCAGCGCAGATGGTCCAGACGAAGAAGAAGCATTAGCAGGAGTTGTTGAAGTAA
This sequence comes from Gracilibacillus halotolerans, assembly GCF_014206945.1. Lineage (GTDB taxonomy): Bacteria > Bacillota > Bacilli > Bacillales > Amphibacillaceae > Gracilibacillus > Gracilibacillus halotolerans. The sequence continues at coordinate 43,485 of NZ_JACHON010000016.1, read as the reverse complement.
TTAAATCTGAAGGCTTAGGAGAGTAATTATTAATGAAGCAACTTAGTGGAATTGCTGCATCAAATGGAATCGCAATTGCAAAAGCTTTTAAGTTAGCTGTGCCTGATTTATCTTTTGAGCAACGCAAAATCGAAAATCCATCAGATGAAATCAGTCGATTACATGATGCAATCAATACATCAAAGACAGAACTAGAGAAAATTAAAGAGCATGCTCGTAAAACTCTTGGGGACGAGCATGCAGAAATTTTTTCTGCTCACTTACTCGTATTAAGTGATCCAGAGCTAATTAATCCAATGACAGATAAAATTGAATCCGAAAAAGTGAATGCAGAAGTTGCGTTAGATGCAGTTGCACAAACATTTATTCAAATGTTTGAAAGTATGGACAATGAATATATGAGAGAACGTGCTGCTGACATCAAAGACGTAACGAAACGAATTATGGCTCATTTATTAAATGTGACATTTCCAAATCCTGCATTAATTGATGAGGAAGTTATCGTTATTGCTGATGATTTGACCCCTTCTGATACTGCTCAATTAAATAAGCAGTTTGTAAAGGGTTTTACCACGAACATAGGTGGCCGTACATCCCACTCAGCTATTATGGCTCGTTCTCTAGAAATTCCAGCTGTTGTTGGAACGAAGACTATTACAGCAGAAGTGAACGAAGGAGATATGATTATCGTTGATGGCATGGATGGTACAGTAATTATCAATCCAACTTCTGACGAAATCAGCCAATATACATCAAAACAAGAACAATTTGAACAACAGAAACAAGAATGGGCGAAATTAAAAGATGAGCCAACTGTTTCAAGTGATGGTGTTCATGTTGAACTTGCTGCAAACATTGGTACACCGGATGATATTGAGGGTGTTATTAATAATGGCGGTGAAGGTGTCGGTCTATATCGTACAGAATTCCTTTATATGGGTAAAAATGAGTTACCAACCGAAGACGAACAATATGAATCATACAAAAGCGTACTTGAACAAATGGGAGACAAACCAGTTGTTGTTCGTACATTAGACATTGGTGGAGATAAAGAGCTTCCTTATCTTGATCTACCAGAAGAAATGAACCCATTTTTAGGGTATCGAGCGATTCGACTATGTCTCGACCGCGATGATATATTCCGAACGCAGCTTCGTGCATTATTACGAGCTAGTGTATATGGTAACTTGAAAATTATGTTCCCAATGATTGCTACTTTAGATGAATTCCGTCAAGCTAAAGCTCTTCTATTAGAAGAAAAAGATAAGCTTGTACAAGAAGGAACAAAAGTAAATGACGATATTGAAATTGGTATTATGGTAGAGATTCCTTCTACTGCAGTTATCGCTCGTCAATTTGCTAAAGAGGTAGACTTCTTCAGCATTGGAACAAACGACTTAATTCAATATACAATGGCAGCTGACCGGATGAATGAACAGGTAAGTTATCTGTATCAACCATACCACCCTGCTATCCTGAATTTAGTCAATAATGTTATTGAAGCTGCACATGCAGAAGGCAAATGGGCTGGTATGTGTGGTGAAATGGCTGGAGATTCCATCGCTATCCCTATCTTATTAGGGTTAGGATTAGATGAATTTAGTATGAGTGCAACTTCCATTTTACCTGCTCGTACACAAATCAAACAGCTTTCGAAAGAAGAATTAGCTTCATACAAAGATCAGCTACTTTCCATGAGTACAGCGGATGAAGTTGAAGCATTTATTCGTGAAAAAACGAATCAGTAAAATTCGAGACTAGACAGAAGTAATTTTCTTAATACAAAATCCGAATGTTAGACTAACGCCAAGTCAAAATACTTCGCTTTCCGCAGACAACGCCTCAACTAATTACAAAAGTTATATAAAAACTTTTGTAATGGATTTTCGGCTGTTGCTTTTCCTGCAGGAGTCTTGTATTTTGACTTGGCTATTTATATTCTTTCCATGATTTGGTTGGATTTTTGTGCTATTTTTTTGTACTCGACCTCTTTGCTCTGCGGCTGAAAGCCTCTTTTACCGGTCTCGGCCTGAATGGCCTATCGAATGGTTCTCCCTCTTGCACCACATTTACTCACTGATTCCAAAAGAATCCCTTATTGTATATTGTTTTTTGCCCTGTAAACGGGTCAAACTCTTCGAATATTGTTAAATGGCCCGTCATGTAATCTTCTTTTAGCTAATTCCTAATATATTCTTGTATTTTCTTTTTATTTCTACCCACTGTATCTACGTAGAAACCACAGCAACAAAACTTGCGATTTCCGTATTTATATTTGAGATTGGCGTGACGATTAAATATCATCAAACTACTTTTTCCTTTTAAATATCCCATAAATTGAAATACGCTGAATTTAGGTGGGATACTAACTAACATGCGGATATGATTCCTACATGCGTTTGCCTCATATATAGTGCTTTGCGTTCGCATAAATCGAAAAGCGGAGAAATAACTAAATCATACAATATTAAAGGCGAACAATTAAATAATGAAATATAAATTACGCAGCAAAAACACGTAGACTCCTGCAGGAAAGCAACAGCCGAGGGATTACAGGATGTAATTCAGTTCGTCGTTGCAACAGGACGTTGCGTTATTCGCCGAACATCACAAACAAAAGTTCAATTGAACTTTTGAAATTAGTTGAGGCGTTGCCTGCGGAAAGCGAAGTGTTTTAGCGAAGTAATTATAAAAAGCATACAAACAGAATTGATTCTAACGAATCGTTCTGTTTGTATTATGATTAAATAATTCTGTCCCAGCTCCTTTTTTTATTCTCTCCATCTCTATTTGTATAGCGCCTCTCTTAAAATCCTCTCCGATAACATTAAAGTGCAAAATTAGATTATTTTTTATATAAAAGGGAAAAGTACACTATACAAGCTAGTGATTTTGGAGGTTTTGCCATGAAAAAAAATGTAACTCAAAAATTAATCGAATCCCATTTAGTGCATGGTACACTGCAACCTGGAGAAGAGATTGGATTAAAAATTGATCAAACACTTACACAGGATGCAACAGGTACCATGGTTATGTTAGAACTAGAAGCAATGGATTTAGACCGCGCAAAAACAGAGGTGTCTGCACAATATGTGGATCATAACTTAATTCAAGAAGATTACCGGAATGCGGATGATCATTTGTTTTTACGAAGTGCCGCACAAAAATTCGGTATTTTTTATAGTAGACCTGGTAACGGTGTAAGTCACCCCGTTCATATGCAACGTTTAGCAGTATCAGGGAAAACATTACTCGGCTCAGATAGTCACACATGTGCAAATGGTTCAATGGGGATGCTTGCGATGGGAGCTGGTGGAATCGACGTTGCTATGGCCATTGCAGGTGAACCTTATTATATTAAGATGCCACAAATCATGGGTGTTAAACTTACAGGTAAACTGCAAGACTGGGTTAGTGCTAAAGACGTTATCTTAGAAATGCTTCGCCGGTACGACGTAAAAGGTGGAGTAGGTAAAATAATTGAATATTATGGTCCTGGTCTAAAGCATTTATCCGCAATGGATCGTCATGTAATTGCCAATATGGGTGCGGAATTAGGTGCTACTACAACCGTATTCCCTTCCGATCAAGTAGTAAAAGAGTTTTTAAAAGACCAAAATCGTGAAAAAGATTGGGTCGAACTAACTGCTGATCGAGGAGCTCAATATGATATTGATGTAGAACTGGACTTATCGAAGATTGAACCATTAATCGCTAAACCGTCTAGTCCCGGCAATGTAGTACCAGTTAGTGAGGTCGAGGGCGAACCAATTTATCAGTCGTATATTGGATCTTCTGCTAACCCAGGGTATCGTGACTTTGCAATTGCTGCGGAAATTGTGAAAGGTAAAAGAGTCGCGCCAGGTCTTTCCTTCGATATTAATCCATCATCACGTCAGTTACTCATTCAGCTTAGTCAGGATGGACATATTGCATCCCTACTTTCTGCTGGTGGTAGAATGCATCAAGCAGGCTGTAACGGTTGTATCGGGATGGGACAAGCACCAGCATCAGGAAGAAATAGTTTACGTACGACACCTAGAAACTTTCCTGGTCGATCTGGAACTCGTGAAGATAGTGTCTTCTTATGTAGTCCAGAAACAGCAGCGGCTTCAGCTCTAACAGGCGTCATTACAGATCCTCGTAAATTAGAAATGCCTTATCCTAAGTTGAAAGAGTCTAAACCGATTATCGACGACGCTTTACTTGAAGCACCACTTGAAAACAATCAAGATGTTACATTAGAAAAAGGTCCGAATATAACAGCTATCCCTAATTTTGACCCTATAAAGGATAACTTCGAAGTCCCTGTTTTATTAAAAATGGGAGATAACATCTCGACAGATGAAATCCTTGCAGGTGGGGCAAGAGTCTTGCCGTTCCGTAGTAATATCCAGAGAATAAGCACGTATGCGTTTGAGATTGTAGATGATACCTATTATGAACGAGCAATGAAATCTCGCGATAAGGAAGGACATGCGATTGTTGCAGGCTATAACTATGGCCAAGGTTCAAGTAGAGAACACGCTGCACTAGCTCCTCGCTATTTAGGCTTAAAAGTCGTGTTAGTTAAAGACTTTGCTCGTATACATTTACAAAACTTAATTAACTTCGGTATTGTCCCTATTCGATTCTTAGAGGAAAATGACTATAATAAACTAGAACAAGAAACCATTTTAGTATTTAAGGATTTACGAAATAATTTATTAAAGAAGGAACCGTTTGACATATATATCAAGTCTACAAATGAACCAATAAAAGTCGTTCATGATCTCACGGATCGTCATTTAGAGCTTATTTTAAGAGGTGGAATCATTAACTGGATTAAATATCGTCAAGGGGTGAATAAAGCATAATGGGATCACAAGAAATGCGTTGTAAAGCCTGTGAAGGAACTGGCATGTTACGAGACGACGAAGAGTGGAACTATACGTGTACCGTTTGTAATGGGAATGGTTTCGTGTCTAAGTATGAGCAAAAGAAAGACCATTTAGAAACCGATTTAAACAATCGTTATATGGAATAGTGAAAAACATACTAAGATTAAGGGGTAAAATCATCGACGGATGATTTTACCCACTATTTTATTTTAAGAGTTATAGTGAGAAATGAAAGAAAGCTCGACCACAGCCTACGGGATTGAATCCGAATAAAAAACCGAGCTTCTTCACTTTCATTTTCGAAGGACATTGTGGAGCTGGAAAACAGACAAGCATGATACACATAAATTGGCATAAGTGCATCAACAAAATGTTCGAATAGAAACAATAAGTAACCTGATATCTATCATGAAATGCGTGACTTATCTCGGTTTAAACAAGAGAGTGAGGTTGACATTAAACGCACAAGGAGGTATCTGCATAATGCGATGCAGTTGATAATTATTTTTTTCAATATATAGCGAACTAGTAAAAAAATGAGATATAAATTACGTAGCCAAAACACGTAGACTCCTGCAGGAAAAGCAACAGCTGAAAATCCATTACAAAAGTTCAATTGAACTTTTGTAATTAGTTGAGGCGTTGCCTGCGGAAAGCGAAGTGTTTTAGCGAAGTAATTATAAAAAGTGCACAAAACGAACTGATTCTATCGAATCGTTCGTTTTGTACCATGATTAAATACTTTTGTTCTAGACTCGCTAAAGTTTTATTCTGTTATAAATCCATATTCCTCAAGTACTTCTTGACCTTTTTCAGATAAAAACCATTCTTTTAATTCAAGGACTTTTTCATTATCCTTCGCTTCTTCACTAATCGCTAACATGTAAGGAATTGTAAGTTGCTCGTCCATTTCTACATACGGATATTGATAAAAACGTGCATCTGAACCATAGACAAAACCAATTTCTGCATCTCCCCCATTGACCTGATCAAAAGCCTTAGGAGCACTCTCCGCAAAAATCAATTGTTCCTGCTCTTCCCAGTCATCCCATAGGTTTTTATTTATTAATAAATCTTTCGTATATGACCCCAACGTGACAGCCTCTGGATCAGCTACGGAAATAAAGCGGACTCTTTCATCAAGGTTGTCAAAGTCACAATTTACCCCAGCATCATTATAATAATTAATACAAACGATATCATTGTATGTAAATTGTTGTACGGAACCCTCGCTTAAATGCCCTGATTTCAACAATTCATCAATATCTGCTTGACTAGGCGTTAAAAATAAGTCAAAAGGTCCTTCATCCTTCACATCCTCAATGAGCTGTGCAGACGTTCTTAAATGTAATATAAGCTTTATTTGAAATTCATCTTCTAGTTCTTTTTCTATGTTTGTAAGCATATTACTCAGGCTAGATGATGCATATAATTTCACTTCTTGTTTTTGCGATTCATCATTACTACAAGCAGTAAAAAGTAGCAAGCAGAGAGCAATTACAGTATATGTTTTCCAGTACTTCAATGTTAGTTCTCCCCTTCTATTCAACGTAGCTTCTTTCAAATTTACTTATTCAGTATAACATTTTTAACACAAAAAAGGTATGCACACAAGCTAGTGGCATACCTTTCGTATAATGCTTACTATTATTTATTTAAGTTGTAGAATGCAGCTTTTCCAGCATATTCAGCTGTTTCCCCTAATTCTTCTTCGATACGTAATAGTTGATTGTATTTCGCAACGCGGTCTGTACGAGACGGTGCACCAGTCTTGATTTGACCAGCATTCGTAGCTACTGCAATATCAGCAATTGTAGCATCTTCTGTTTCACCAGAACGGTGCGAGATAACTGCTGTATATCCTGCACGATTTGCCATTTCAATTGCTTCAAACGTTTCTGTAAGTGTACCGATTTGGTTCACTTTTACAAGGATAGAGTTACCTACACCTTTTTCAATACCGTCCGCTAGACGCTCTGTATTTGTAACGAATAAGTCATCACCTACAAGCTGTACACGGTCGCCAATACGGTCTGTTAATAGCTTGTGGCCATCCCAGTCGTTTTCATCTAGACCATCTTCGATAGAGATAATTGGATATTTGTTAACCATTTCTTCATACCAGTCAACCATTTCTGCAGCAGTACGTACAACACCTTCACCTTTCAAGTTGTACTTACCATCTTCGTAAAACTCAGAAGATGCTACGTCCATTGCAAGTTTAACTTCTTCACCTGGCTTATAACCAGCTGCTTCGATCGCTTCAATAATAGTAGATAAAGCTTCTTCGTTAGATTTTAGGTTAGGTGCAAATCCACCTTCATCACCTACAGATGTGTTATGTCCTTTAGAGCTAAGAACATTTTTCAAGCTGTGGAAGATTTCTGTACCCATACGAAGTGCTTCACGGAATGTTTCAGCACCTACAGGCATAATCATGAATTCTTGAATGTCCACGTTGTTGTCAGCGTGCTCTCCACCATTAAGGATGTTCATCATTGGTGTAGGTAATACTTTAGAGTTAAATCCTCCAAGATACTGATACAATGGTAGACCTAAATAATCTGCCGCTGCGTGTGCTGCTGCCATCGAAACACCAAGAATAGCGTTAGCTCCTAATTTAGCTTTGTTGTCTGTTCCATCTAATTCAACTAGAATTTGATCGATAACAACTTGACGAGTTACGTCGATACCGATTAGTTCAGGTGCAATAACTTCGTTCACGTTTTGAACTGCTTTAAGCACACCTTTACCTAAATAACGCTCTTTGTCTCCGTCACGAAGTTCTACTGCTTCATATTCACCAGTAGAAGCACCACTTGGAACTAATGCAGAACCGAAACCACCGGATTCTGTGTAAATTTCTACCTCTACTGTTGGGTTACCACGTGAATCTAATACTTCACGAGCAAGCATGTCTGTAATGTATGGCATAATTAATACTCTCCTTTTATACGTAAAATTATTTTTTAATCAGGCTTGTGCCTGTCATTTCTTCAGGTTTTTCTACTTGTAACATATCGAGTAACGTTGGTGCTAAATCAGCTAAAATCCCACCGTCTCGTAGTTCTGCTCCAGCTCTTGTAACAATTACTGGGACAGGATTTGTCGTATGAGCTGTCATCGGTCTACCGTCGGGTGTAATCACTTCATCAGAATTTCCATGATCTGCTGTGATAATGGCTTCTCCGCCTTTTTCTAGAATCTTATCTACAACTTTACCGAGACATTCATCAACTGCTTCAATTGCTTTAATTGTAGGCTCCAGCATTCCTGAATGACCAACCATATCAGGGTTAGCGAAGTTTAGAATAATAGCATTATGTTCGTCTTTATCTAATTCAGCTAACAATGCATCTGTTACTTCGTATGCACTCATTTCTGGCTTTAAATCATACGTAGCTACTTTTGGAGAATCAATCAACACACGAGTCTCTCCCGGAAACTCTTGTTCACGTCCCCCACTCATAAAGAACGTAACGTGTGGATATTTTTCTGTCTCTGCAATTCGTAACTGTTTTAAATTATTTTGTGCTAACACTTCACCAACTGTGTTATCTAGGTTTGTTGGCTCATATGCAACTACGCCGTCTACAGTTTCACTAAACAATGTTAAACAGACAAAGTAAATGTCTTTCGGTGATTTCTCTCCACGGTCAAAATCACGAAAGTCTTCATTCGCAAACGTTCTTGCGATTTGTATTGCACGGTCTGGACGGAAATTACAGAATACAATAGAATCTTCATCTTGAACCGTTGCAATAGGATTACCACTCGCGTCAGTCATGACGGATGGAAGCACAAATTCATCATAAATTTCATTTGCATAAGAATCTTCCACAACATCCATTGGATCCGTGTATTTAGGTCCTTCTCCATAAACCATCGCATCATAAGACTTCTTAACACGATCCCAACGCTTATCGCGGTCCATGGAGTAATATCTTCCAGATAGTGTGGCAATTTTCCCTACGCCATATTCATTCATTTTATTATTTAGTTCTCTTAGATAAGTAGCTGCTGATTTTTGTCCAACATCTCTACCATCTAAAAATCCATGAAGGTATACTTCTTTTAAGCCATAGTCTGCAGCAAGCTTCAATGTAGCGAAAATGTGTTCAATATGGCTATGAACACCGCCATCAGAAAGTAAACCAAAGATATGTAGGGCTTTATTCTTTTCTTTGGCACGTTTAATAGCATTAATGATTACTTCGTTTTGGAAAAACTCACCGTTTTTAATTGATAAGTTAACACGTGTTAAGCTTTGGTATACAATCCGACCTGCTCCAATATTTAAGTGACCTACTTCTGAGTTACCCATTTGTCCTTCTGGAAGGCCAACCGCTTCCCCACTTGCTGTTAATTGATTGTGTGGGAAAGAGTTCCAGTAACGGTCGAAGTTCGGCGTATTTGCTTGCTGTACAGCATTCCCCATTTTTTCATCACGGAGAGCAAAACCATCTAAGATGATTAGAGCAGCTAATTTCTTATTTGTCATTTTGTACCTGCCTCCACAAGTTGCACGAATGAGTCTGCTTCTAAGCTTGCACCACCAACTAACGCTCCATCAATATCAGATTGCGCTAATAATTCATCTACATTAGAAGGTTTTACACTTCCACCGTATTGAATACGAAGTGCTTCACTTGCAGCTTCAGAAACGGATGCAGCTACAGTTTTACGAATATGTGTACAAACTTCATTTGCCTGTTCTGAGGTAGCTGTTTTACCAGTACCGATTGCCCAAATAGGCTCATATGCAACGATTGATTGTTTCACTTGCTCTTCACTTAATCCAGCAAGAGCAGCTTTCACCTGGTCTTCTACGATAGTCATTGTTTCATTTGCTTCTCTTTGTTCTAATGTTTCACCTACACAAATAATTGGAACAAGTCCATGCTTAAATGCAGCATGTGCTTTTTTATTCACTGTTTCATCTGTTTCAGCAAACATCTCGCGTCGTTCTGAATGTCCAAGGACTACGTAAGTAACGCCAATATCTTTTAGCATTTCCGGACTTACTTCACCAGTATAAGCACCATTATCTTCGAAATGCATATTTTGTGCGGCGATTCGTACGTCAGTATTTTTAGCTTTTTCTACTAAAGTTGTTAAATAAGGAAATGGAGCACAAACAACGGATTCCACTTTATCGTTAGAAGGCACACGATCTTTTACATCTTCCACAAACTGAACAGCTTCTCCCATTAGTTTGTTCATTTTCCAGTTTCCTGCAATTACGTTTTTACGCATGAATAACTCCCCTTTCATTTATTTGTCTGTTAATGCTGATACACCAGGAAGATCTTTACCTTCCATAAACTCTAAGGAAGCTCCACCACCAGTAGAGATATGGCTCATCTTATCTGCTAAACCGAATTTTTCTACTGCCGCTGCGGAGTCACCACCGCCAATAACAGAGTATCCATTTGAGTCTGCAAGAGCTTCTCCAACTGCTTTCGTACCATTTGCAAAAACATTTAATTCAAATACACCCATTGGTCCATTCCAAATAATTAATTTGGAATCCGCTATTATTTTAGCATATTTTTCGCGTGTTTTTGGTCCAATATCTAATGCTTCCAAATCAGCTGGAATTTCTTCAATAGAAACAACTTTTGTGTTCGCATCTTCAGAAAAATCGTCTGCAACGATGACGTCTTCAGGCATAACGAACTGAACACCTTTTTCTTTTGCCTTTTCCATATATTCTTTTGCTAATTCGATTTTATCTTCTTCTAGTAGTGATTTCCCAATCTCATGTCCGAGTGCTTTTACAAATGTATAAGCTAAACCTCCACCGATAATTAAGTTATCCACTTTATCTAAAAGGTTATCAATAACACCGATTTTATCTTTTACTTTTGCTCCACCAATGATAGCTGTGAATGGTCTTTCTGGGTTAGAAAGAGCCTTACCTAATACTTCTAGCTCTTTTTCTAATAAGAATCCTGCAGCAGAAGTTACATGTTCTGCAATACCTGCAGTGGACGCATGCGCGCGGTGTGCCGCTCCAAACGCATCATTCACAAAATAATCAGCAATATTAGCAAATTCTTTTGCTAATGCAGGGTCGTTTTTTGTTTCTCCAGCTTCGAAACGTACGTTTTCAATTAAAACAATATCTCCATCATTCATGTTACCTACTGCTTCGTTTACTTCAGCACCATAAACTTGGTCTGTTTTGGTTACTTCTTTATTTAAAAGCTCGCTTAGACGTTGTGCAACCGGATCAAGGCGTAGTTCTTCAACCACTTCTCCACCTGGACGGCCTAAGTGGCTCGCTAAGATTACTTTTGCACCTTGTTCAGATAAGTATTGAATCGTTGGTAGTGCTGCTTGAATACGGGTTTCATCTGTAATGTTACCATCTTTCATTGGCACGTTAAAATCAACGCGACAAAAGACTCTTTTGCCTTTCACATCTAGATCTTTAATCGTAAGCTTATTCATCTATGACGCCTCCTTGACATATGCTTAAAATGGAAATGGGAGGAGGACATATCCCCCTCCCTAAATATTTCTTATAGTCCTTTTTCGTTTAGGTAGATAGCTAAGTCAACACAACGGGAAGAATAACCCATTTCGTTATCATACCAAGAAACTACTTTTACCATGTTACCTTCCATTACCATTGTAGAAAGAGCATCAATAGTAGAAGAATGAGTATCTCCAACGTAATCTGCAGATACTAAAGGCTCTTCAGAGTAACCAAGAATTCCTTTTAGGTTTCCTTCTGCAGCTTCTTTGAATGCATTGTTTACTTCATCTACAGTAACGTCTTTATCTAGCTCAGCAACTAAGTCTACAAGTGAACCGTCTGGAGTAGGAACACGCATAGCCATACCGTTTAATTTACCTTCTAATTCAGGTAATACAAGAGATACCGCTTTTGCAGCTCCTGTTGTAGTAGGAATAATGTTTTCTGCTGCTGCACGAGCACGACGGTAATCTTTATGAGGTAAATCAAGAATTTGCTGATCGTTCGTGTAAGAGTGAACAGTTGTCATCATTCCACGCTTAACGCCAAATTTGTCGTTAAGTACTTTAGCAAATGGTGCTAAGCAGTTCGTTGTACAAGATGCGTTTGAGATAACATCATGACTTGCTGGATCGTATTTGTCTTCGTTAACACCCATAACTACAGTAATATCTTCATCTGTTGCAGGTGCAGAGATGATTACTTTTTTCGCGCCAGCTTCTAAGTGTTTTGCAGCTGCGTCACGTTTAGTGAAAATACCTGTAGATTCAATAACAACCTGTACTCCAAGGTCACCCCATGTTAAGTTAGCAGGATCACGCTCAGAAAGTACTTGAATTTCTTTTCCGCCTACAACTAGGTTGTTTCCATTAACAGAAACCTCCTCTTCTAATTTGCCATGAACAGAGTCATATTTAAGCAAATGTGCAAGCATATTCGCATCTGTTAAATCATTAACAGCCACTACTTCTACTTCGTTATTTTTTAGCGCTTGACGGAAAACGTTACGGCCGATACGACCAAATCCATTGATACCTATTTTTACTGCCATGCTATATTCCTCCTTAGATTATAAAACTTATATATTTAAAGGGTGTTATTTATCCCTTTAATAACTCTTCTGCAGTTTCCTCATCTGTAATAAGGACGTTACTCATGCCTTGTCGGAGATAAGAACGAATGGCTTTTGCCTTCGATTTACCTCCAGCTATCGCGATGACATATTTAGGATGTGTCAAATCTTCTAATTGCATTCCTACTGTTCGCACCTTGTGAACGACTTCGCCTTCTTCATCGAGATAGTAACCAAAAGCTTCACTTACTGCATGTTCCTTTTTGAGCTTTTCAATTACTCGTTCAGGAGCTTTACGTCGTTTAGCCATCGTAATTGCATCACCAATTCCATGTAAGACGATATCTGCTTTACGTATTGTCTCTAGTGTATCTTTAATGGCTGGTTCTTCAATAATCGAATAATAGGTTTCTTCACTTAGTGGATCTGGCACATAAAGCATACGATAATTACCATTTGCTTTTTTTGCCATCTCTGCACAAATTGTATTCGCCTGGTTTTCTACTTGCTCACCAAGCCCCCCACGAGCTGGGACAAATGTACAATTTTCTGCGTGCTCGACTCTTTTCATATGCTTCGCTACGAGCGCCATCGTGGTTCCACCTGTTATAGCTACGGTTTGATTAGCAGTTAATATACCTTTTAGAAATTGGACACATGCTATTCCTAAATCTTCTTTAATAGATAGCTGATTATCACTGTTACCTGGGACGATAATTACATGTTCTAAATGTAATCTTTCCTTAATTTGAGATTCTAAAACATGAAAGCTGGAAATTCCATTAATGAAATTGGCCAATTTGTCTACGATGTTACTTCCTTCTACAGTTAAGGACATTCCTTTTGCTGTTACATGCAAGAATCCTTGTCTGTTCAGGAAGTCTATTTCACTTCGTATAAGACGTTCCTTCATGTTCATGTGATCTGCTAAACTTCTTCGGCCTATAGGCTCCATCATCTTTATGTAATGCATGATGCGGTAACGGCGTTCCATAACTGCTAACAGATCTGGGAACAACTTTTCTTGTAGATCAATTAATTCCTTCAATCGGAAACGCTCCTTTAGTTACTGGGAATATTTTGTCCCTCCTAGTCACTTTTCGTCCCACTTAGAACAAAAAAATATGTCCCTGTAATTATTTTATCAAAACAATCGACATGTCTCAACTATTTTCTGATAATTTATTATTTCGCAAAAAATTTTCCACAACAAAATAGTCGATATTTCCTTCGTCAACAACGTGATTCCGATACTCTAGAACAGGGATTGAAAGATGATATTTTTCTAATAACTCTTCATCAGTATAAATATCTTTTTCCCTATATTCAAAAAGATATTCGTTCTTTAATAAATCGAGGACCACTTTCGCATCCTCACATAGCGAGCAATTTTCTTTCATATACAAAACGAATTCCACAATCATCCGCCTATCCTCATTTTACTTCTATCTTAAATCACAATTAAAAATATATCGAATATTTTGTACCGAAAATGGATTGTTAATAGGTTCTTATTGCCAAATAGTGTATAGTATTAGGTAAATAATCTTAACTAGGGGGAATTAAAGTGAAAGAGACAAAACTTAGAAAAGTAGTTATCATCGGCACAGGCTTTGTTGGTACAAGCTATGCCTATGCATTACTCAATCAAGGCTTGGTTAATGAATTAGTGCTCATTGATGTAAATAAAGATAAAGCAGAAGGTGAGGCTTTCGATTTAAACCATGGTATGGCTTTTGGTGCACCAATGAAAATCAAAGCTGGTGATTATTATGATTGCCATAATGCTGACCTTGTTGTAATTACTGCAGGCGCAAATCAAAAGCCTGGTGAAACTCGCTTAGATCTTGTCACAAAGAACGCCAAGATTTTCAAAGAGATTGTTACCCAAGTAATGGCTTCGAAATTTAATGGTATTTTCCTCGTTGCAACAAATCCCGTTGACATCATGACATATATTACACAAAAAGTTTCTGGACTACCGAAGGAGCGTGTAATTGGTACTGGAACAATACTGGATACAGCAAGATTCCGTTACCTGCTTGGAGAGTATTTTCATATCGATATCCGTAATGTTCATGGATATATTATCGGGGAACACGGAGATTCAGAATTACCTGTATGGAGTCATACTCAAGTAGGAGCAATTCCTATGGACAGATATGCTGGAATGAAGGACATTGCGAACCATCCAGATATGAAACATATCGTGGAGCGTGTTAAAAATGCAGCATATGAAATAATTGATCGTAAAGGGGCTACTTATTATGGAATCGGGCTAGGAATGGTTCGTTTAACTCGTGCCATTTTGAATAATGAAAACTCCATACTAACTGTTTCCGCCTCACTAGAAGGTCAATATGCTACAGACGATATCTATATCGGTGTTCCAGCAATTATAAACGAGGAAGGAATACGAGAGATTATCGAACTCCCTTTAAACAAGCTGGAGCAAGAGAAATTTAACGAGTCTGCTGCGATTATAAAAGAAATGACTAATACCGCTTTAGAAGCGATTGAATAAGTATTGTGGTTAGCGGGTTTAAAATCGGATTGTATTCCACTAAGATTGGATTGAGGAATTTAAGATTTGATAACCTGTTGCCAACACGCGATTTCTCCATGTAACATCAGATAGTGGCAAGCCAATGTTGGATTCTCCATTTTAATATCGGATTACATATGCTCAATATTAGATACTCAATATTAGTAATAGGTTCAAGTAGTTTATCCGATTTTGATAGGTACTTATCTAATGTTGAAACAACATATCTCATATTAACTAGAGTTATCTAATCTTTGTAAGTAGTTATCTAATATTAAGGAGAGTTATCCGATTTTGATGCACATGTATCTAATGTTGATGCGTTCTTCATCAATAAAATGCCCATAAAGTAAGAAAATCCGAGCGTTTCACTGGAAACGTCCGGATTTTCTTCTTCATTACTCCGTATTTTCTTGCCTTTGTATTTCTAATCTTTTCAGTTCTCGTCGAAGTATTTTACCGCTTATTTTTGTTTTTGGAAGTTCTGCCATTACTTCTAGTTCACGAGGAGCTGAATGTGCAGCAAGCTCATTTCGTACAAATAGTCGAATTTCCTCTAGAAGCTGCTCGGACTCTTCATATCCTTCTTGCAAGGTAATAAAAGCTTTTACGATCTCTCCACGAATGGCATCAGGTTTTCCTATTACGCCTGCTTCTCGGACTGCTGGATGTTCGATCAATTTACTTTCGACCTCAAACGGGCCGATTTGTTCACCAGCAGATTGTATCATATCATCATCTCTACCTTGGAAAAACACGTAGCCTTCCTCGTCCTGATAAGCTAAATCACCAGATACATACCATCCATCGTACGGAAAATAAGAATCGTATTTCTCCTTATTCCCCCAGATTTCCTGCATGATACCAGGCCAAGGTGCTTTTATTGCTAGTTGACCTAGTTCTCCTCGAGGCAATTCATTACCATTCGTATCTAATATACCAACCTGAATCCCGGGGAATGGTCTTCCCATTGAACCCGGTTTAATTGGAGCAGACGGGAAATTAACAATTAAATGTCCGCCTGTTTCTGTCATCCACCATGTATCATGAATACGTACTCGCCAATTTTCCCATGCCCAGTGAATAACTTCTGGATTTAAAGGTTCGCCAACACTTAATATATGTCGGAGAGAAGAAAGATTATATTCCTTGTGTAAATCTCCTTTTGACACAAGCATACGAAAGGCTGTTGGAGCACTATACCATATTGTTACTTGGAACGTTTCAATAATTTTATACCAGTCTTCCGCAAGAAAACGCCCACCATGAATGACAACTGTTGCACGATTAAGTAATGGTGCAAATAATCCATAGACACTACCTGTTACCCAGCCAGGATGGGATGTACACCAGTAAACATCTTCATCATGAATATCTAAAACATATTTCCCTGTAATAGCATGATGTTTAATCGCTCGATTAGCATGGAGTACCCCTTTTGGTTTACCAGTAGATCCGCTTGTATAATGAATCAGAAATCCATCTTCCTCATCCATCCATTCTGTAACAGATGCTTTAATATCGGATGGAGAAAATTGAATTTTTTCGATATCTTCAACTAGCAAAATTGTCTCTAAACAAGGAAGTTCTGAAGTTGGCACTCTTTTACTTAATGTTTCATCTGAGATTAAGAGACTTCCTTGGCAGTCTTCTACTCTATCCTTGATAGCGTCTTCCATAAATGCTTCAAATAATGGGACAGCAATCGCACCTACTTTAATGGCAGCAAATATCGCTACATAACATTCCACACTTTTTGGAAGAAAGATAAATACTCGATCACCTTTTTGCACATTATAATGTTGTTTCAACACACGTGCGTAGTGATTCACTTTTTCTTGTAAATCTTTATACGTGTAGGACTCTGTTTCCTCATCCGAAATATAATGGATAGCAATTTTATCGCCATACCCTTCATCAACATGTCGATCAATCGCTTCATACGCGGCGTTAATTTTCCCAGCTTTTTTCCCCGAGAGAAGCTTCGTCGCTTCTTCCCACTGGAACGATGAATAGAGCTCTTCGTAATTCTCTAAATGATGCTTACCTGGTAGTGCTGGGAGTATGTTATCTATCAATGATGTCATAGTAAACCTCTCCTCTCTCAATAAACGGACTGTTTATTTAAATCTAGAGCCGTTAGAATATCTGATTTCAATTGCGCTAATTGTTCACTTCCACGATTTCGAGGTCGCGCTTCTTCTACTTTTAATTCTTCTACAATTTCACCTGGTTGGCCTCTTAAAATAACAACACGATCACATAAATAAAGTGCTTCATCAATGTCATGGGTAACTAAAATCATCGTTGTATGATACTTCTTCCATACATCTAACAAGAAATCTTGTAACTGCATTTTTGTAAAAGCATCAAGTGCACTAAAAGGTTCATCTAATAATAAAATTTCAGGGGAAGTGACGAGAGATCGTGCAATAGCCACACGTTGAGCCATACCACCAGATAACTCTTTCGGATAAAGGTTTTCTTTTCCTGCCAATCCTACGCTTTGAAGAATGTGGTTTGCTTTATCTAGTTTTTCTGCTCGTTTTCCTTCTAAACCGAACATGACATTTTCCAACACATTTAACCATGGTAATAAACGAGGTTCTTGAAAAATGAATCCTGTTTCTTCATTCACTTGTTTAGATGTTTTCTCATTTATTTCAATAACCCCATCATAACCAGTATCTAGACCAGAAATCGTACGTAAAAGTGTACTCTTTCCACAGCCACTTGTACCGAGTAGGCCAACAATTTCCCCTTTTTCGACCTTTAAGTGAACATCCTTCACCGCAGCCACCCCATCAAAGGATCGACTAACTTTATTTAAAACGAGTGTCATTTTTTCACCACTTTCTAATCCTGAATGCGATCTTGCCATTGAAGCGATCGTTGTTCTAGTAATTTTAATAACCAATCTGTTAGCTTTCCGATAAGTGCAAATAATATAATACTTGCTAAAATAACATCTGGCTGTGACATATTTTGACCAAACGTTAATAGAAATCCTAAACCTTGACTCGCTCCCATTAATTCAGCAGCTACAACAAACATCCAGCCAAGACCTAACCCACTTCGTAACCCTACTAAAAAAGAAGGAAGCGAAGCTGGTAATATAATTCTTCTAATTAACTGAAAGGTCGATAAGCCATACATTTTTCCTACCTCTATTAGCTTACGATCCACTCCATGAATCCCGCTAACAATGTTTAAATAGACAGGGAAAAATACACCGACAGCAATCATTGTAATTTTGGACGGTTCACCAATCCCCATCCATAAAATAAATAACGGAACCCAAGCTAGCGATGGAATCGAGCGAAAAGCCTGGATTAGTGGATCAAAAAGCCTTTCCGCTCGTTGATAAAACCCAATAAAACTTCCCAATACTACGGCTATACCAGTACCGATAAGAAAGCCTGCGAATACACGATAAGTAGTAACACCAATGTGGGACCATAACGTGCCATCCAGACCCATCTCATAAATCGTATTAAGAATTGTAGTAGGAGCTGGTAACTGATACGAAGGAAAGACTCCGATTCTACTCAATAGCTCCCATACAGTTATTAATAGAATGGGAATGATGCTCCCTATTAAAATCGTATTTAATTTTTCTATAACTACTTTATTTTTTCTGAATATTCCGACTTTTTTGTTTGTAATTTCTGCCTCAATTTTAGCCATTCGTCTCTCTCCCTATTGTCCTCCAATAACTTCTTCGGAGAATTTCGGTTCTATTAAGTTATTTGCCGTTTCCTCCACGTCTACATCATCATTAAGTACGTCTGCCTCTTGAAGCACTCGACCAGCTTCTTTAATAGATTCTAAATGTACGTCTCCTGGGATAGCATTAGAAAAATCATTTCTCTCCATCTGAATTTTCGCTACTTCTAAATCGATGCCCGCCTCTTCAGCTAAAAGTTCTGCTGCTTCTTCAGGGTTATCTAGTACCCACTGTCTTGCTTTTTCGTATAATTCAATAATTCTTTTCACATGTTCCGGGTGCTTCTCCGCAAATTCTTCTCTTACATTCAGAAAACCATACGTATTAAAATCGATATTTCTAAAAAATAACGGTGTATTATTCTCTACTTCATATTTCGCCATATGTGGATCAAGTCCTGACCAAGCGTCTACATCTCCGTTCACTAACGCTGTCGCTCCGTCTGCATGCTGGAGATTTGTTACCGTAATGTCATTTACACTAAGACCTTCTTCAGCTAGTGCACGCACTAAGAAAATATATGGATCTGTACCTAGTGTCGCTGCAACTTGTTTACCTTTTAAGTCCGCAACCGTCTTAATATCACTATCTTCTGTTGTTACTAGTGCCGTCCACTCTGGTTTTGAGTAGATATAGACATTTTGAATTGGAGCTCCATTTGCTTTAGAAATAAGTGCTGCGGCTCCAGCTGTTGAACCGAAATCGACACTATTACTGTTTAAATACTCCAATGCTTTGTTACTTCCTTGACTTAATGTCCAAACAACTTCTGTTCCCTCTTCTTCATACGCTTCTTCTACCCAACCGAATTTCTTTAGCACTAGACTTGTAGGTGAATAATAAGCATAATCTAAACGAATTTCTGATAATTCCTCTTCCGCACTCGTTTCAGTGCCACATCCTGCAGTAAAAATAATAATAATTCCTAGTAATAAAATAACGATAAAACTACGCCAGTCAATTAAAGGTATTCTTTCCATTATATTGTCCTCCTTGAAATTAATTACTTCTATATGTATAGAGATAGCGGGAAGCCTTTCCTACTTTTTAAAAAGGTTTTACTGTACTCCCCGCCTAATCTCTGCTGTGTTAATTTGTTAAAGTTTAGATTTCACAAGCGTATGTTGTAATTGTTCCACGTAAACGTTGTGCTTCTTTATAAGTACAACGGTTGTGTACAACTTGTAAGCCTGCTTCTCTAGCTACTCTTTCTGCTTCTGGAGAAATTACACCTTCTTGTAACCAGAACACTTTTGGATTTACTTCGATTGCTTCTTTTGCTACTTCTATCGCAGCTTCTGGACTTCTAAACACTTGAACAATATCGATTGGTTCTGGAACACTCTTTAAATCCGGATACGCTTTTTCTCCTAGAATCTCCGTTTCTCTCGGATTAACTGGAATAATCTTATAACCTAATCGTTGCATTTTTCTTGCTAATCGATAACTCGGACGTGCTTCTTTTCCACTTAATCCAACAATAGCTAATGTTTTAGGGCGGGTTGTTTCGTTTCCATCCTCAACTACTCGCTCAACTGACGAGTTAAGAGCCCAACGAATGACTCCTTCGTCGTTTACAACTGTTTCGCCAGTTTCGCCTATTCCCGTTGCTTTCGCTAATGCTTGATCTAAGTCATTTCGAATATCGCGTAAGGATTCAATACCTACAGATAGGCGTACTAATTCTTCTGATACTCCTTGCTCTTCTAGCTGCTCTTTTGTCAATTGCTGATGTGTAGTAGAGCCTGGATGGATAATTAGTGATTTAGCGTCCCCTACGTTTGCAACATGGGACCATAGTGACACATTATTAATCAATTGTTTTCCAGCTTCTCTTCCACCTTTAATTCCAAAAATAATGATGGAACCTGAAAACCCATTTTGGAAGTTTTTCTTCGCTAAATCGTGTGTTGGATGATCTTCTAGTCCAGGATACGTTACCCATTCTACTGCCTCATGGTTTGCTAAATACTCAGCAAGCTCTTGAGCGTTTTTGTTATGGCGCTCCATTCGTACATGCAATGTCTCTAACCCTTGTAATAACTGAAACGCATTAAATGGACTTAACGATGCACCGAAGTCACGTAATAGTTGAACACGTACTTTTGTAATGAATGCTAATGTCCCGAAGTCTACAGCATAGCGAATTCCATTGTAACTCGGGTCAGGTTCTGTAAATGTTGGAAACTTTCCATTATTCCAATTAAAACGTCCCCCATCTACAATTACACCACCGATAGATGTACCATGACCACCAATCCATTTTGTCGCTGAGTGAACAACAATGTCTGCGCCTAGTTGAATTGGTTTACAGCCATAAGGAGTTGCAAACGTGTTATCAATAATAAGCGGAACTCCTGCTTCATGGGCAATTTCTGAAACTTTTTCTACATCTAATACTTGTAGGCCTGGATTACCGATAATTTCTCCGAATATCGCTTTTGTATTTTCTGTTATCGCGGCACGGAAGTTTTCGGGTTCAGTAGGATCCACAAATTTCACATTAATTCCGTAACGTGGCAATGTTACAGCGAACAAATTATACGTTCCACCGTAAAGGTTTGTTCCTGCGATGATTTCATCCCCAGCACTTGCCACATTCAAGATTGATAGTGTGATAGCTGACATACCTGAAGAGGTTCCTACTGCAGCGACACCATCTTCTAATAAAGCCATTCTTTTCTCAAAAACATCTACTGTTGGGTTACCGATACGTGAATAAATATTACCCGGTTCATCTAACGCAAATAATCTTTCTGCGTGCTCTGTATCATGGAATACAAATGAAGTAGATTGATAGATTGGCACAGCTCGCGAACCCGTTGTTGGATCTGGCGCTTGACCTCCGTGTACATTTAATGTCTCTAAATCATATGTGCTATTTTTGAATTCTTCTGACATTTTTTTCTCCCCCTGTTGTATTAGTAAGTTATTCACAAGCCAATTTTTTAGGCTGTATCCGTTTGCTAAGTTTGATCGGCTCATACAAGAAAATTTAAAAACTTTCGCCAAACAAAAAATCTCCCTATCTGTGTAAGATAGAGAGACATACTTATATGTAAAAGTGTGCTCTCTCTCATCTCTCCAGACATTTGTCTAGTGGAATTGGCACCTGTATTAAGCACGATTGCTTAATGGTTGCCGAGGTTTCATAGGGCCAGTCCCTCCACCTCTCTTGATAAGAAAGAAAATCATTCCTAGCTATTCACTTGTATTTAAAACGTTATATTCACTGTATCATTGCACTATTAGAATGTCAACAATATTTTTAAAAAGTGTATGAGAATTGTTTTTTATGAGTAGGCTCCTTCAAATAAATCTCTTAGCTAGCATGCTATAGTTGCATATTCACCCTTCGAAAAGCGGTACACTCTTCAACGACAAAATGGAATGAAGTTTGAATTTATATTATTGTTACGCTATAATAGAGCATGTCGTTTATGCGCCCGTAGCTCAGGGGATAGAGCAATGGTTTCCGGTACCATGAGTCGGGGGTTCGAATCCCTCCGGGCGTGTTTATATTTTTCTCCTACACAACGAGCTCCTCGACATACAGACTCCACTCCTAGATAAAATAGTTACCACCCTTTGAACATCTTACATAAAAAAGACATTCCTTTCTTTTAACAACATATACATATTACGTGTTTAAAAACAGACCGAATTGGGAACGATGTCTCTAGATAATCATATCGTTTGACCTTTATTGACCATTTAGTTAAGATAAGATTTACAGAGGTTAACCAATAGAGAAGGAGGATTTTTTATATGAATTTAATTCCAACAGTTATTGAACAAACAAATCGTGGAGAACGTGCTTATGATATTTATTCCCGATTATTAAAAGATCGTATTATTATGCTTGGTAGCGCAATTGATGATAATGTAGCGAATAGCATTGTTGCACAATTACTATTCTTAGCTGCAGAAGATCCAGATAAGGATATCTCATTATATATTAACTCTCCAGGTGGATCGATTACGGCTGGAATGGCTATCTATGATACGATGCAATTTATTAAGCCAAATGTTTCAACTATTTGTATTGGTATGGCTGCTTCCATGGGAGCATTTTTATTAGCTGCTGGTGAGCCTGGTAAGCGTTATGCGTTACCGAATAGTGAAGTAATGATTCACCAACCATTAGGTGGAACTCAAGGTCAAGCTTCAGATATTCAAATTCATGCAAATCGAATTATCGAGATGCGTAAAAAATTAAACACGATTCTTTCTGAAAGAACTGGACAACCATACGAAGTAATTGAGCGAGATACAGATCGTGATAACTTTATGCCAGCTGACAAAGCGAAAGAATACGGTCTAATTGATCAAGTAATGGAAAAGAAACCAAAAGATTTAAATTAATATCCTATTCAAAAAATGTACCCCGAACATCTTGGGGTACATTTTTAATATTCATTCACCTGATACAAACCGGGCTAACTCCTCTATTGCTTGAACTTCGTCAGGCCCATTTGCTATAAGGGTCACTTCCGTTCCTTTTACTAATGCCAGACTCATTAACCCCATAATACTCTTTGCATTTATCCGTCTATTTTCTACCTCAATAAAAATTTCTGATACGAATGCATTTGCCTTTTGAACAAATTGTGCAGCTGGACGAGCTTGCAATCCAGGTTCCACTTGAATCATAAGGGATTTCTTCATTTTTACTAACCTCCTCCCGTTTAGAAAGCGCTATCATTTGTACATACTAATAGAAAGGCTGCTTCCTGTTCGAGGTGTTGAGTTAATCTTTTCTACTAAACGAAAGCAACCTTCTGACTTAATTAATATATGCATTATCTCACTGGTTCATACTCTTTCCTTAATTGATCAGCAAATTGATCTATCTTCTTTAAACGATGATTAATCCCTGACTTACTGATTTTCCCGCCACTTACCATCTCACCAAGTTCTTTCAAGGTAACATCTTGATGCTCGAGTCTCAGCATCGCGATTTCTCTTAGTTTCTCAGGTAAAGCATCTAGCCCTACCGTTTGATTAATGAACCGAATATTTTCAACTTGACGAAATGCAGCACTAATCGTCTTATTTAAATTAGCTGTTTCGCAATTCACAAGTCGATTTACTGAGTTACGCATATCGCGGACAATACGAACATCCTCAAATTTAAACAGTGCTTGGTGTGCACCAATATAATTCAGAAACTCTGTAATCTTCTCCGCCTCTTTTATATACGTGATATAGCCTTTTTTTCGTTCCAAAACCTTTGCACGTAATTCATAATCATTCAATAAATCACACAATGCTTGATTATGTTCTTCACTTGAGTTATAAATTTCTAGATGATAAGAGGATGTTTCGGGATTGTTAACTGATCCCCCCGCTAAAAATGCTCCTCGTAAATAGGCACGTCTACAGCACTGTTTTTCCAAGATAGTAGGTGAAATAGTCCGAATAATTTGAAAAGGATCTTTAATCATTTCCAAATCAAGCAACATCTTACGAGCACTATCTGTCATTCGAACGATATAAACATTATTTTTCTTTAATTTCATTTTTTTACGTACGAGTAACTCTACAGGATAACCATAAACTGCCTTAATTAGCGTATAAATTCTACGCGCAATTGCTGCATTTTCGGTCTGTATATCTAGTGTATGATGATTTCTAGAAAAAGAAATAGAACCGTTCATTCGGACCATCGCTGTTAACTCCGCACGTTGGCAACATGCTTCATTTTCTATAGTTGTTAATTCTTTTTTTATTTCAGATGCAAATGACACTTTCTCTCCCCCCTCCTAGCTTTATTCGATATTGTTACTTATCTAATAACGATAGAAGTACATCCGCTACTTTATGCGTATCATGGCGCAAGGAATTATTCTGTTCAACAACAATGTCTTCTTCAATAACTTCTAAATTCATACTCTTCAAACGTTCTATATCATATCGTACTGGTTCTGCATTTTCCTCTGCGTACACTAACTTCACTTCTGGATCGATCGTCTTATTATGTACAACTACAGCTTGTAAGCAATCTTCCCCGATATGATCAATAATTGCTTGAACGTGATCTGAAGCGGTATAGTAACTCGTTTCTCCAGCTTGAGTCATCACATTACATACATAAACAACTTTTGCCTTCGTTGTTTTTAAAGCATCAACGATTTGAGGTACGATTAAATTCGGCAAAATACTTGTATATAAGCTACCCGGCGAAATCACAACTAAGTCTGCTTCAAGCACTGCGTTCACTGCTTCCGGGAGAGGGAAAACTGGGTTAGGCTTAAGAAATACACGCTTAATTCTCTTTCCTTTTTGAGGAATTTGAGATTCACCAACTCCGATATCTCCATCTTCATATTCAGCATGTAAAAACATATCCTGATTCGCAATCGGATAAATATTACCTTTCACGTTCAATACGCGCGAAATTTCTTTAATACCTGTATAAAAGTCACCTGTTACGGATGTCATGGCTGCTAATAATAAATTTCCCATCGAGTGTCCAGATAGTCCGTTACCTTTAACGAACCGATGCTGAAACAATTCCATCAGCATCGGCTCAACATCTGATAATGCAGCAATCACATTTCGAATATCTCCTGGAGCAGGCATATGCATTTCGCTACGAAGCCTTCCTGAACTTCCTCCATCATCGGCTACGGTAACAATCGCAGACAAATCAATTGGTTTTTCCTTTAACCCTCGTAGAATTACTGGCATCCCTGTTCCGCCGCCGATAACCACTACTTTTTTTTCGTTCGATTGCGTCATATGCTTTATTCCTTTCGCTTATCGATATCTCGATGAGTAACATGTGTCACATAATTTTTTTGAAAATGCTTTGCTAGGTATTCTGCAAGTGCCACAGAACGATGTTGTCCACCTGTACAACCTATTGCAATTACTAATTGACTCTTACCTTCACGCTTATACTGAGGTAGCATGAAACGTAATAGATCGGTAATTTTCTCTAAAAACTTCTGTGTATCCGACCATTTAAAAACATAGGAGGACACGTCAGGGTTCAATCCTGTTAAAGGTTGAAGTTGGTCAACATAATGAGGATTCGGAAGGAAACGCACATCAAAAACTAGATCTGCATCAATCGGAATTCCGTACTTAAAACCGAAAGAAACGGTGTGAACAGAAAAGACTTCTTGATCCTGTTTTCCATAACGATCAACAATTTTTTCTCTCAATACTTTCGGCTTCAAATCAGACGTGTCGATAAAGTGCTGCGCTCTACCACGTAATTCATCTAATATCCTTCTTTCCGCACGAATCCCTTCAAGTGGAAGGCCTTCCTGTGCTAAAGGATGCGATCGTCTTGACTCTTTATATCGAGACACGAGAACACTGTCATTTGCATCTAGAAATAGAATATGCTCTTCCAACCAGTCCTCTTGTGCTAATCTGTCCAATGCTTCAAATAATGTGTCGAAAAATTCCCGTCCTCGTAAATCCATAACGAGTGCAACTTTCTGAATAGTGTTGGAAGCATCTTTCATTAATTCTAAAAACTTAGGTAGGAGTGCTGGTGGTAGGTTGTCCACACAATAATAACCTAAATCTTCGAAACTCTGGACAGCTACAGTTTTTCCTGCACCTGACATTCCAGTAATAATCACCAATTTAATTTCTTCTGATTTACGCTCCATATAAGCACTCCTTTCAAAATCTATCTTAACTCATTATATGATACGTAACTTTTTCCTATACTATTATTATACACTTTATCAACACTTGCGACCACCTCTTTGCTGAGAATAGACAAAACCGACTGGAGTTAATTTTTGGTTATTCACAGGAAAACGAATGGTGTTTAAAAAATGCAAAAAAATAGGTATAGGTGCAATACCTATACCTCAAGTCCTTGTATATTAAAAAAGGGGGTCAATTAGTTAACTATATTGTACCCTATATATATTTCGTCCGTGTTACAACCACGTTAATTTCTATTAACGTTAGATGTCGAATTGATTACATTACAATTAATTGCTAACTTCTTCTTTCATGTTTTCGATGAAGTGTTGAGCAGATTGTGCTGCAATACTACCGTCTCCTGTAGCTGTTACAATTTGACGTAGTTCTTTCTCACGAATATCACCAGCGGCAAAAATTCCTGGCACACTTGTTTCCATGTTTTCATTAGTTGGAATATACCCTTCTTCGTTCGTAATTCCAAGACTCTTAAATGGTTCACTTAATGGAACCATACCAATATATACAAACACGCCGTCTGTCTCAAATTCATACTCTTCATTCGTTTTCTTGTCTAGTAATGTAACACTGCCAACTTTACCGTCTTTGCTATTCACTTCTTTAACAATCGTGTCCCATATAAATTCTACTTTATCGTTTTTAAAGGCACGGTCTTGTAAAATTTTCTGAGCACGCAACTCATCTCGACGGTGAATAATCGTTACTTTACTAGCAAAACGTGTCAGGTAAACTCCTTCTTCAACCGCAGAGTCTCCCCCACCTACCACAACAAGTTCTCTTTCTTTAAAGAAAGCACCATCACAAACTGCACAATAGGATACTCCACGTCCACCAAGCTCTTCTTCACCTGGAATTCCAAGCTTTTTATATTGCGCACCAGTTGCAATAATAAGCGTTCTTGTTTTATATTCTTTCGATCCTGCAATAACCGTTTTATATTCTTTACCATCGATTACTTCTTTAATATCTCCATATGCATATTCAGCACCAAATTTCTTCGCATGGTCGAACATTTTGTTGGAGAGATCCGGACCTAAAATATGATCATATCCAGGGTAGTTTTCTACATCCTCTGTGTTCGCAACTTGACCACCTGGAATACCACGTTCCAACATTAATGTATCTAAATTAGCACGAGAAGCATATACAGCTGCAGTCATACCTGCAGGCCCCGCGCCAGCAATAATTACGTCATAAATTTTTTCTTCTGCCATACGTAACATCCTTTCACTTTCTCATTCGTTTATAATTATTATCCTACGCATTGCTTGAGAGGTCTAATATTCTGCTCATTTTGTCTGGTTGACGATATCCGTCCACGGTGGTAAATCTTGCTTTAAAACATGTCGGTGTTGTCGACAGCCTTCTTTCCATAGCTCCTGAGCCAAATCTTGCTTATTAAGGATATAGGCGGTCATACTATACCACTTATAAAAAGAAGGATGACCTTTTACTTGAGATTTTCGCAGGACTTTAAATCTATTCCATGCTTCTTCGTACGACCCTGCCTGTGCAAAAGTAATGGCCATTTTTAATTTTTGTTGTTCTACGAGCGGGTAAATATTTTGTAGCATATTTAAATAATCTGTCATTTCCTTTATATTCTGCTCATATTTATGAAAAATAACTAAATTCATTAAACTGTATAATGATTTAGGGTTTTCAATAAAATGATTTGTTTCTAATTCAATAGCACGTTGTCTATCGCCATGGAAGAACAGAGCATAACGATACTCATGATGTGCTTGTATAAAATCCGGATAAAGAGCAATCATTTCTTCTAATAGAACTAATGCTTCTTCCCATTCCTGTCTTTCCAGATGATAAAAAACACTTTCCTGATAAATGAGAAGGTCATCCTCCTCGTCCATCATCCAATCTTCTTCCTCATCCTCTATTTCTGTAAAATCAAGTATATCCAGCAAATCTTCGGCATCTTCTGAAAAGTCCCCATCTGGTGCTTTTTCGAGGTAAAGGGTAGCATATTTTACGGCATCTTGAAGTAATCCTAAGTGCGCATAATTGTTAGCAAGCAAATAATAGCAATCTACGTAATGGTCACCATCATTGGATAGGACTCTTGTTAGTAACTGATTTGCTAAGTGATAGGCACCTGTTTCTGTATGAACTACGGATGCTTGGCACATATACAATGGATTTTTAGGATTCTCCTCCATCGCCTTATGCAACCATTTTAAAGAAAGGTCGAATTTTCTCTTTTTGAAGGCTTCTATGCCTTTTGAGAAATAAAAATCACCTTCTGGAATAAAGGGAATAATTTTATTCTCGCGTTGATTCTGTTTTGACACCAAATTATTCTCCTTCCTTGTAACGAATACTCCCTTAGTAATTACACTATATTTTTTATATCTAATATTGTCGATAGCTTCATTTTCCCTATAACTCATGCATTATACCATACTTTCAGCGCGAGAAATACCCCTATTTTGTTTTGCTTAAAAACGATGTAGAAAAGATGTATGATGAAGTGGGAGGTGTCATAGACAATGAAGATAGTAATTGTAGGAGCAGGAGCTGTTGGAGGCTATTTCGGAACGAGACTCCATGAAGCTGGGGCAAATGTTACATTTTTAGTTCGAGAGAGAAGAGCAAAGCAATTAAAACATAACGGATTACATATTGAAAGTGTAAAGGGTAACACAACTTGGGAACAACCAAGCTATATTACAAATCCTAAAGAAATAAACAATGTAGACTTGGTTATACTTGCTACGAAAGGATATCATCTAGAAGATTCCATCGAAAATTGGATCGGTCTGATTGGTGATCAAACATTCCTATTACCTTTATTAAATGGTGTACGACATTATCACGTGCTTACTAAATTAGTCGGACAAGAAAAAGTAATCGGAGGATTAGCTAACATTGTTGCGACATTAAACGATATCGGCCATATTGTTCATACAAGTAAAGTTGATTTAATGACCTTCGGAGCATTACATAAACGGCAAGAACAAATTTGTCAGCATTTAGCAGAGTGGACAAGTAAAGCAAATATGCAGTTTACGCATACGGATACGGTTACAGAGGCTATTTGGAATAAGTATATGTTTATTACTGCTTTTTCGGGTGTGACTACTGCCTCAGACGTTACAACTGGGCCAATCCGTCAAGAGCAAGCGACGAAGGGTATATTTATTCAATTACTTCAAGAGATGAAATCCATCGCAAATGCAGAAGGAGTGTCTCTAACCGACGAGCATATTGATCGTGCATGGGAGACAATGGAGGTTCTACCAAAAGATTCAACTTCATCCATGCATCAAGATTTCCGTAAAGGTTTACCGATTGAGTTGGACCACTTACAAGGATATGCATTAGATTTAGCAAACAAACATCAACTGGAAGTACCTGTTCTTCAAACCATATACGGAATCATCAAAGCAAAAAGCTCCGATGCTTAGAATAAAGAATAACTAGGAAATAGATATTAATAAACTAAAACTTCCAAAAAAAGTGCCGAGTCAAAATACTCTGCTTTTACCTACAAGGTATGAGAGACGTATTTTAACTCGGCTTTCTTCTAGTTATTCCTGTTCTCTTAGTTTTTGTTTTCTTACGACTTTCACAAACTCCATAAGAATCATACTCGCTAACGCTAATCCGAATGCAATAAGACCTTCATTCCAACCAAATTCGGCCGGGATGTGAAAGATGTCTCTAGCGAATGGCATAATCGTTAAGCCATAAAGTACAAACCCAATAGCAACAGCTCCTAACACATACTTGTTTTGGAAAAATCCTGCTCCGATAGCTGTTTGTTCATTCGATCTAGCAGGAAACGTTTGTAGCGTCCTAGCTAGAATTAACGTTGTAAATGCCATTGCAACTCCCATTTCTGCCGAATGCTGCAAACCGATAAAGTGTGAAGTAATAACCGCTATACCGATTAATATACCACGTGTAATAACAGAAGTTAGTGTTCCACCAGCAAAAATACCTTCCTCAATTTTTCGTGGTTTTCGCTTCATTACATTCGGTTCCGATTTTTCCATTCCGAGCGCAATTGCCGGCAGTGAATCATTCACTAAGTTAATAAATAATAGCTGCAGAGCAGTGAATGGATTTGCCCAATTCATAATAACTGCAAACAAGATGGCAATGATTGCACCTAAATTACCCGCGAATAAATACGCTATAGACTTCTTAATATTATCAAAAACCGTTCTTCCAACACTAACTGCTTGGACAATCGAAACGAAGTTATCATCGGTCAGTATCATCGCAGCAGAGTCTTTGGCAACGTCTGTTCCACTTCCCATAGCAATTCCGATATCAGCTTGCTTTAAAGCAGGCGCATCGTTTACTCCGTCCCCAGTCATCGCGGTAATTTGATGTTTTCGTTGCCAAGCTTTCACGATCCGAATTTTATTTTCTGGGGAAACTCGAGCATAGACAGAGATTTTTTCCAGCTTTTCGTCAAGTTCTTCATCGGTAATTTTGTCGAGCTCTTTACCAGTTAAAGCTAAGTCCCCTTCTTCCATCAATCCAATTTCTTTCCCAATCGCCTCTGCTGTCGTTTTATGGTCACCTGTAATCATTACAGGCTTGATACCTGCTTTTTTCGCCTCTGCAATTGAACCATAAACCGCTTCACGTGGTGGATCGATCATTGCTGTGAACCCGATAATCGTAAAATCCTTTTCATCGTCTAATGTTATATCTTGTTTATCGCCGATTTTTTTATAAGCAAATGCAAGAACTCGTAATGCTTGTTTAGAAAAGTTCTCATTGGCTTCTTCTAACTTCTGTACCCATTCATTTGTAAGAGCTACTTCTTCTCCATTTACTAGAATAGAACTGGCTCGTTGTAACATGACATCAGGGCCACCTTTGATGAGCATCATTTTTTCCCCATCAATTGTATGAACGGTTGACATCATTTTTCGATCCGAGTCAAATGGAAGCTCACCTTCCCGGTTATATTGATTTCGTAGGTCACTATATGGTTTACCCTTTTCATTCGCTAAGTGAATAAGCGCAATTTCCGTTGGATCTCCTATTTCTTTCTTATCTTTATTAATATACGAGTCATTACATAATGCGGCTGCTAGGACGAGTAATTCTTCTCCCTCTGACCATTCCTTCTGTTCTAATGGATTCGTTACTTCAGGTACATATACTTTCGTTACAGTCATTTTATTTTTTGTTAACGTACCTGTTTTATCGGAACAAATCACACTCGTGGACCCTAATGTTTCCACTGCAGGTAAACGGCGAATAATTGCGTTCTTCTTCGCCATTTTATTCGTTCCGACGGATAGAACAATCGTAACGATTGATTGGAGAGCTTCAGGGATTGCAGCTACAGCAATCGCAACTGAGAACATTAAGGCATCTAATACAGCCTTTGTCATATCAACATCGCCATCTCCAAACCAAATACGTCCTACTTGAACAAGGAAGATAACCACACAGATTAGTAAAATAGCGATACCTAGTTTTTTACTAAAGGAATCCAGCTTTCTTTGTAGTGGGGTTTGCTTCTTCTCAGCTGTTTCGATCATCTCGGCTATTTTCCCGATTTCCGTTTTTTCTCCAGTCCCAGTTACGACGAATTTTCCTCGCCCATTTACAACAAACGAACTTGAGAAAACCATGTTTAGCTGGTCTCCTAAAGTAACCTCCTCTACTATCGGGGTCGTAAATTTGTCTACTGCCTCTGATTCACCTGTTAACATTCCCTCATTAATTTTTAATGATTCTGCATCTAGAAGCCTACCGTCAGCTGGTATGTAATCTCCTGCCTCCAATAAAACGATATCACCCGGAACTAGTTCTCGTGCCATTATCATTTGTGTATTACCACTGCGAATTACTTTTGCCTCAGGTGCTGACATATCTCGTAGTGCGTCTAGTGAACTTTCCGCTTTTTTTGTTTGCACAACACTAATAACAGAGTTTAGTAAGATAACGATAAAGATAATAATCGATTCGATTACTTCTCCTAGAAGCAACTGTACAATAGCTGCAATGAGAAGCACGACCACCATGGCGTCCTTAAAGGTTTCCAAGAAGAGTTTCCATATTGGGACTTTTTCTTTATCCGCGATTTCATTATATCCTTCTTGCTCTAATCGTTGATTCGCTTCTTGATCAGACAAACCTTTATCGGAAGATACTTCCCACTTATCTAATACGTCTTGCTTCGATTTTTGATAGGTCTTCAATGGCATTCCCCTCCATTTGGTGTAAGAAAATTCCTTTTAATGTAATTTTAATTGTAGCATAATTCATAAATATCTTGTCATTATATGATAACCGAACTAGCAGGATAATAAACAAATAGAGATGGTGTATATGTCGAACCATAATAGAATTTCTTTAAGGAGACTCAAACAATTTCTAAAGTTTTCCGAACCGCCAAATGAAATTTAAAAACGAAATAAAAAATGCTCTTTCCCAACCTTTGTTGAGAAGAGCATCGAAATTATGCTTAATGATGTTGTTGTTTTCGTTTATCCATTTCTTCTTTCGTGTAGATTACCCTCATTGGATTTCCGCCTACGAAGGTTCCTGCCTCGACATTCTTGTGTACGACAGTTCCAGCTGCAATTACAGCATTATCACCTATCGTAATCCCTGGCAAAATGGTACTGTTCGCTCCAATCATAACTTCACTGCCAATATGTACTTCCCCAACTCGATATTCGTTAATTAAATATTCGTGCGCGAGGATTGTACTGTTATATCCAATAATGGAATTGTCACCAATTTTAATTTTTTCAGGAAACATAATATCGACCATTACCATAAATGCGAATGCAGTATGCTTTCCGACTTCCATCTTTAGCAGTTTACGATACAAGCCATTTTTCAAACCAAAAAAAGGAATATAACGACCGATAAGTATGACGATAACATTCTTTAAAACTTTCCAAAACGAAACGGTCTTATACACTTGCCAAAGCGAATTCGTATCCTTCACCGGATATCGTTTTGTGTTTCTCATTTTATTCGTCTCCGATAATCGTGAATAGGTCCGTAATTTTTTCTAACATATAATCGGGACGATATTTTTCTAAGCTTTCTCGGCCTTTTATCGCCCATGCAACACCTGCAGTTTGTACACCTGCATTTTGACCAGCTTCAATATCATGGTAGTTGTCCCCTACCATTAACGTTGTCATTGGATTTGCTTTTAATTGATCAATCGCCGATAAGACAGGCTCAGGGTGTGGCTTTGCATTTTCTACATCATCTAAACCAATAATAACGTCAAAAATACCTTCCATTCCAGCAATTTTTAGACCAAGCTCTGCTGTATGGTGAATTTTTGTCGTTACGATCGCTAGTTTATAGCCTTTTTCTTTTAATACCTTCATTGTCTCAACAACTTCTGGGTAGGCTTTCACATATTTATCATGGTTCGCATAATTATGCTCGCGATATGCTTCAACCATTTCATCGATTTTATTTGGATTAACAAGACCAAGACTATCCACTAATGGCGGACCAATAAAATTAAGAATTTCTTCTCTTGTATACGGACGATCGCCAAATTTCTCTAGTGTGTGGGTAAAGGATGCGATAATTAATTCGTTTGTGTCAATTAAAGTTCCGTCCAAATCAAATAAGATTGTTTCGATTTTCATTGATTATAACCTCCAATTAAATCGGCTTTTGCTATAGAAGCAAAAGCCGCCTACTTAACGTTTTGATTTCTTCGATGTATTTCCAATCTTTTTACCTTGATAGGTTCGATCCGCTAATCCTGTTATCCTGCGATAAATCATGATAACGATAGAAGCGACAATCAAAACTAAGGATAGTAAAACTGCGGTACGAAGACCTAGAACGTAAAGACTGTCTGTACGCATTGTTTCGATAAAAGCACGACCGATAGAGTAAAGAATTACATAAGATAAGAAAATCTCACCGCGTCGTAATGGATACTTACGCAGTACTAATAATAACACGAAAACAAGTACGTTCCATAGTGATTCATATAAAAATGTCGGATGATACATGACGCCGTCAATACACATTTGGTTCATTATAAAATCCGGTAAGTATTGATGAAAACTTTCGTATGTACTTTGGCTAATTGGTCCACCATGCGCTTCTTGGTTCATAAAATTACCCCAGCGACCAATTGCTTGTCCAAGTATAATACTTGGTGCAGTTATATCCGCCAGTTGCCAGAAGGAAATCTTTTTCACTCTAGCAAAAATAATCGCTGTTAAGACAGCACCTATTAATGCACCATGGATTGCAATACCGCCTTCCCATACAGCAAATACTTTCCACCATGGTCCACCCTTATACTGATCCCATTCAAATATAACATAATAAATTCTTGCACTCAGGATTGCAATCGGGATTGCAAACATTACTAAATCTAGAACATAATCCTTATTTAAGCCCCTTCGATCTGCTTCTTTCATGGCTAGCCATAAAGCAAGCAATACTCCTGTTGCGATAATTACACCATACCAATAAACAGAAAGTGATCCGAGCTTAAAAAATACAGGATCTAATGCCGGAGCGGAGCACGACAAATAGAATCTCCTCCTACTAAGTAAACTGTCTTATTATTTCATGATACTAGTAAAACTCAAAAATACTTTAACATGGTTCCATCGTTATGTAAAAGGAGATGTCTATCTCCTCCGTAATTTGTTTTTAAAAGTCTAAATCATAATCATGATCTTCTTCATGTTCTCCTTGTTGAATCATTTTCGACAGTCGCTCAGAAAATTCCTCTGCTGCATTTACACCCATTCTTTTTAATCGAAAATTCATTGCTGCAACTTCAATAATGACAGCAAGGTTACGTCCAGGTCGAACAGGAAGTATTGCTTTAGGAACGTTCACATCGATAATCCTCATTGTCTCTTCCTCTAAACCAAGACGATCATATTGTTTCTTCTGATCCCATGTTTCAAGATTAATAACTAAAGAGATTCGTTTATGTGTTAGAACAGAACCTGCTCCAAAGAGAGTCATAACGTTAATAATTCCTAGACCACGAATTTCAAGTAAGTGTTCAATAAGTGGTGGAGCCGAGCCTATCAGACGGTCATAGTCTTCTTGACGAATCTCAACACTATCATCAGCAACTAAACGGTGACCTCTTTTCACTAACTCTAATGCGGTTTCACTTTTACCAACACCACTTTGACCAGTAATTAATACACCAATACCATAAACGTCCACGAGTACACCGTGTACAGCAGTAAATGGTGCAAATTTAGCCTCTAAGAAGTTTGTAATTCGGCTAATTACTCTAGATGTCTTATAGGGGGAGCGCATTAAAGGTACACCAGATTGGTTACACGCCTCTATCAATTCTTCTGGTGCGTCCATCCCTCTAGTAATTAAAATACCCGGTGTAATATCGGTACATAAATGGTATGCACGGTCTTTTTTCTGTTCCTTCGTTAATTCTGCGAAATAAGATAATTCTGTTTTTCCTAAAAGTTGAATTCGATCTTTTGCATAATATTTAAAATACCCGGTTAATTCAATTCCAGGTCGTGATACTTCACTCATAGAGATTTCACGATGAACTCCTTCTTCTCCTGCAAGCAGTTCAATACGAAAACGTTCTAGCATATCTTGTGTTCGGACTTTTGCCACGTAAATCCCTCCTCGCTCCCTATTTTAGCATTTTTTCAATCAAATGCGTATTAAAAATAAATCATATATACATACAGTTAGCTTATATGTGATAAAAAGCCCTGTTAATTAGATACTTCTCTAATTTCAGGGCTTTCGTTTTTTATCAAATTCAATCTCTTGTTAACTTGTTAATTACTACATTTAAAATCGACAATACGACAGCTGCAATGATTGCTACAAACCAACCTTCTATTACAAAATGTTCACCAAGTAATGCTTGAGTAAACATCAATGTGATTGCATTAATCACAAACAGAAAGAGTCCTAAGGTCAACACGGTAATCGGGAGAGTTAAAAGCACTAAAATCGGTTTTACAATGGTATTTAATACAGCTAAAATGACACTTGCTAGTAAAGCAATCCAAAAACCATTGATTGTAAACCCTTCAAATAAATAATCAACAAGCATTAAAGCTAACGCGTTTAAAACTAATGATGCAATCCATCGCATTTCAACACAGCTCCTTTTTATAAGGCTTGGTTTAATCGGCATGACGATATTACTAGGTTATGCTTTTACCTCATCTGTGTCTCTAGCATACTATATGACAAAATGTTTGGTTAATATTCCCATATATAAAATGATTCCATACCGAGCCACATCTTTGCGGCTTGTTCAATGTCATCTGCATCATTTTTCACTGTCGATAGCATCCCATCCGCTTGTGATTTATGCGCCATAATTGCTGCTAATTTTTTCTTAAACAGCGGTGTAACATCGTTTTGAATATCAGGTTCTCCTAGCTTTTCTACACTGTCGTTACTAATTGCTTGTGCCCAAACAGTCGGTCGATCGGATTCAGGCAACATTTCCACTGCACGAATAGCAGCTGCACCTAATGCATCATGATCTGGATGAACAGCATGCTCTGGATAATGGGTAATAACGAGAGAAGGCTTAATTTTTTTCAAATAGCTATAAAGATGATCCGCTACTTCTTCTCTTGATTCGAATTCAAGTGTTTTATCACGGTAACCAAGCATTTCTAACTCTACATCTAATACGTTGCATGCTTCTATTAATTCTTTTTTACGTATTTCACGTAATGACTCTCTTGTTGCAAACGTCGGATTCCCCATATTCCTTCCCATTTCACCTAGCGTGCCACATAGATACGTAACAGGGATGCCTTTCTCACGAAATTGAGCAATCGTTCCTGAAGCACCAAATGCCTCATCGTCTGGGTGTGGATAAATAACTACAACATGTTCTTTACTCATCATTGTTTCCTCCTCTCTTTAATAATGAAAAGGTTGCTCACTTATTTGTAGTGCGACCATTAATCGTCCTTCTCGATCGTGACCTGCCATCAATAAAGCATTGTTTTCATCTATTTCAAATTGACTTATTCCTTCAGCGTATATCCAGCCGATATCCATTTTTAATCCGACACGAAACGCATTTTCTGTCCCAACGATTTTTCCTCGTTCGTATGTAACTTTTGCATTCCGAATAAACGCACCTACATTATATGCCTCTTTATTAAAATGACTCGCATAGGCACCATTTGTCGTTTCTAAATGAATGTATACTTCTTTGTTCGCTCGCTTTTCGATTTCCTGTTGTACTTGCTCTACATCTATTGGTTGCATCCATTCATGCCTCCTCTCTATCACTGAACAATCTTGGTATTTATCATAACATAGAATAATTAGCTAAAGGAACATTCTTACACGTTCATTCTGAAAGTAAGAGGACCAAGAGGCATATAGTAGCATCTTGGTCGTTAGCATATACCTTTTTATCTAGCTATTTTGACTTCCATCCGTTTTTTATCTCGTTCAATTACTGGTTTTAAATAACGTCCTGTATGAGATTCTTCTACAGTTGCAATTTCTTCTGGTGAACCAGTAGCAATAATCGTTCCCCCACCATCTCCACCTTCTGGACCTAAGTCAATAATGTAGTCAGAGGCTTTAATTACGTCTAAGTTGTGTTCAATGATAACAACTGTGTCCCCGTTATCTACTAACCGTTGAATGACTTGAAGGAGTCGTGCTATATCATCAGTATGCAAGCCTGTTGTCGGCTCATCCAATATATATAAAGACTTTCCATTAGAACGACGATGTAATTCACTTGCTAGTTTGACACGTTGTGCTTCTCCACCAGATAGTGTTGTGGCTGGTTGACCAAGTCTTACATAACCTAGACCAACATCAAAGATCGTTTGAATTTTTCGTTGGATTTTCGGGATATTTTCAAAGAATTTCAATGCTTCTTCGACTGTCATATCTAGTATTTCAGAAATGTTCTTACCTTTGTATTTAACTTCAAGCGTTTCACGATTATATCGTTTTCCATGACAAATCTCGCATGGTACATATACATCTGGGAGGAAATGCATCTCAATTTTGATAATTCCATCGCCTCGACATGCTTCACAGCGTCCACCTTTTACATTAAAACTAAAACGGCCTTTTTTATAGCCTCTAATTTTCGCTTCATTTGTTTGTGCGAATAAATCTCGAATGTCATCAAATACTCCAGTATACGTGGCAGGATTTGATCGTGGAGTTCTTCCAATTGGCGATTGGTCGATATCAATTACTTTTTCTAAATGTTGGATCCCTTTAATTTCCTTATGCTTTCCTGGTTTCAGTTTGCTTCGGTTTAATTTTGAAGACAAACTCTTATGAAGTATTTCGTTTACGAGTGTACTCTTTCCAGACCCTGACACCCCAGTTACAGTGGTAAATAAGCCAATCGGAATTTTCACGCTCACATTTTTCAAATTATTTTCAGCTGCTCCGATAATTTCTAACCACTGTTTAGAAGGCTTACGACGTTCTGCTGGGATTGGAATGAATTTCTCTCCAGATAAATATTGTCCCGTCAGTGATGATTTTTTCCTCATCACCTGCTTTGGTGTCCCAGCTGCGATAATTTCCCCGCCATGTTCTCCAGCACCTGGACCAATATCGATTAAATAATCTGCAGCTAACATCGTATCCTCATCGTGTTCTACGACAATTAATGTATTACCTAGATCACGCATTTTTTCTAAAGTGGAAATTAAACGATCGTTATCTCGTTGATGCAATCCAATTGATGGTTCATCTAACACATAAAGAACTCCAGTTAATGCAGAGCCTATTTGTGTCGCTAGACGGATACGTTGCGCCTCTCCACCTGATAAAGTTCCAGAAGAGCGAGAAAGAGTTAGATAGTCTAAACCGACGTTAACTAAGAAGTTTAATCGGTCATCCAATTCGCGAACGATCATTTGAGCAATTTTCTTCTCTTTCTCTGTTAAGTCCATGGATGTGAAAAATTGGTGTGCTTCTTTCACCGCTTTTTCCGTTACCTCTCCGATATGAAGTCCGTTAATTTTAACAGCTAGAGCCTCTTCTTTTAATCGGTAACCATCACACGTTGGACAAGCTTTATTCGTCATATATTTTTCCATTTGTTCACGAATAAAATCGGAAGAGGTTTCCCGATACCTTCTAGCAATGTTATTTAAAACTCCTTCAAAGAAAATATTCGTGTCCCGCATCATGCCATAATCATTTTCATAACGGAATCTAATTTTTTCTTTTCCACTACCAAATAAAATCTTTTTTAAATGATCTTTCGGTAAATCTTTAACAGGTATGTTCATGTCAATACCATAATGATCACAAACACTCTGGAGAAGTTGAGGATAATATTGAGAGCTCGTCGGTTGCCATGCCGCAATAGCTCCCTCTTTTAATGTTAAATCTTTATTCGGGATAACAAGATCAACATCTACTTCTAATTGAGATCCTAAGCCATCACACGTTGCACAAGCTCCGAACGGGTTATTAAATGAGAACAATCTTGGCTCGATATCGTCAATAGAAAAACCACAAATAGGACATGCATGGTGTTCACTAAATAATAATTCTTCTGAACCAATCACGTCCACGATAGCTTTTCCATCGCCTAGTTTTAATGCAGCTTCTAGGGAATCAGATAATCTTCCAGAAACTCCTTCTTTCACAACAACTCGGTCAACGACTACTTCGATAGAATGTTTTTTAGTTTTATCTAGTTGAATATCATCGGTAATTTCTCGCATTTCACCGTTTATTCGCAAACGGATATACCCCTCTTTTTGAAGGTCTTCCAACGTTTTAACGTGAGTCCCCTTTCTCCCGCTTACTACTGGTGCTAAAATTTGTAATTTAG
This sequence comes from Gracilibacillus halotolerans, assembly GCF_014206945.1. Taxonomy (GTDB): domain Bacteria; phylum Bacillota; class Bacilli; order Bacillales; family Amphibacillaceae; genus Gracilibacillus; species Gracilibacillus halotolerans. The sequence continues at coordinate 3,281 of NZ_JACHON010000016.1, read as the reverse complement.
ATCGTTCAGGTAGCTCCAATACTCGATCCACCATTTGTTGAACAGATTGAGATTGAATTTCGACTCCATGGTTTGGACAAATAGGATGTCCGATTCGTGCAAATAAAAGTCGCATATAATCATAAATTTCCGTCACAGTTGCTACGGTAGATCGTGGGTTATTACTTGTTGTCTTTTGATCAATAGAAATAGCCGGTGACAACCCTTCAATCGTATCAACGTCTGGTTTGTCCATTTGACCTAAAAATTGTCGAGCATAGGCAGACAAAGACTCTACATAACGTCTTTGTCCCTCTGCATAAATCGTATCAAAAGCAAGCGACGACTTTCCTGAACCGGATAAACCCGTCAAAACGACCAATTTATCTTTCGGTATGTCTACAGATATATTTTTTAAATTATGGGTTCTTGCCCCTTTAATAGATATGTGCTTTTTTGCCATCCATGTCACCCTTCTTCTGCTTTCAATTCAAGAACAAGATCACGAAGTTCCGCGGCACGCTCGAAATCTAATTCTCGTGCAGCTTGTTTCATTTCTTTTTCCATCTTTTCAATTAACTTTTCTCTTTCCTTCTTAGACATTTCTGATATTTTAACAGCAGCTTCTGCGTATTCTCCTTCATCTTCTGCAACGAGTGTAGCTCTTATTACGTCACGTACCGCTTTATTAATTGTTTTAGGAGTAATACCGTGCTTCTGATTATAAGCTTCCTGCTTTTCACGACGACGAGTCGTTTCATCAATTGCCGTTCTCATCGAATCTGTAATCCGATCCGCATACATAATAACCATACCATTTTCGTTACGTGCCGCTCGTCCCATTGTTTGGATAAGGGAGCGTTCTGAACGAAGGAAGCCTTCTTTATCGGCATCTAATATCGTAACGAGTGAAACTTCTGGAATATCTAACCCTTCCCTTAATAGGTTAATCCCTACAAGTACATCATATTTACCAACTCGTAGGTCCCGAATGACTTCAATTCGTTCCAGGGTTTTTATTTCTGAATGTAAATAAGCTACCTTTAAACCTATTTCTTTTAAATAATCCGTTAAGTCTTCAGACATTTTTTTCGTTAATGTCGTAACAAGCACTCGTTCATCTCTTTCAACTCGTTTATTAATCTCTCCGATTAAATCATCAACTTGTCCTTCAATTGGACGTATCTCTACAATCGGATCTAATAAACCAGTTGGACGGATAATTTGCTCAATCATTTTCGGTGTATGTTCCAGCTCAAACGGACCTGGTGTAGCGGAAACAAAGATAGCTTGATTTACTTTCTTTTCAAATTCTTCAAATCGTAACGGCCGGTTATCAAGTGCAGACGGTAAACGGAAACCGTGGTCTACTAATACTTGTTTCCTAGCCTGGTCCCCATTAAACATTCCACGGATTTGCGGTAAAGTTACGTGTGATTCATCGACAACAATCAATGAATCATCTGGAAAGTAGTCTAATAGTGTATAAGGGGTAGCACCCGCTTCTCGTAACGTTAAATGGCGAGAATAGTTTTCAATCCCCGAACAAAATCCCATCTCGTCCATCATCTCTAAATCATAGTTTGTACGTTGTTCTAATCGTTGGGCTTCTAACAACTTTCCTTCACTACGAAACTTTTCTAATTGTTCCTTTAACTCTGCACGAATATTCTCCATTGCTTTTCTCAACTTATCTTCTCTTGTTACGAAGTGAGAAGCTGGGAAAATAGCAATATGTTCACGATCACCGATTATTTCTCCTGTTAAGGCGTCTACTTCACGAATCCGATCAATCTCATCACCAAAGAACTCTACGCGAACACAATGCTCCTCACGGGAAGCAGGAATGATTTCAACAGAATCTCCTCGGACTCGGAATGTACCACGTTGAAAATCAATATCGTTACGCGCATACTGAATATCAACTAAATCTCTCAGTAGGTCATCACGTTCTTTTTCCATCCCCGTTCGTAGAGAAACTACTTGGCTACGATATTCTTCTGGAGAACCTAAACCATAAATACACGACACACTCGCTACTATTAAGACATCCCGACGTTCAAATAAAGAAGATGTTGCAGAGTGTCGTAGTTTATCAATTTCATCGTTTACACTCGCGTCTTTTTCGATGTAGGTGTCTGACGATGGAACATACGCCTCTGGCTGATAGTAATCATAGTAACTTACGAAGTATTCCACCGCATTATTCGGGAAAAACTCCTTAAATTCACTATATAATTGTCCTGCTAATGTTTTATTATGTGCAATGACCAAAGTTGGTCGATTAATTTCTTTTACCACATTCGAGATTGTAAAAGTTTTCCCTGTTCCTGTTGCTCCTAACAATGTTTGATATTTCTTTTCTTCTTTCAATCCAGCAACTAATTCTTTTATCGCCCGCGGTTGATCACCTTGTGGCTCATAAGGAGCAGTAAGCTGGAATATCTGGTCTTCCATAGCTATACCTCCGTTTTGATTTGTCTTTTTTTATTATAGTATAAACTTTTTTAAAAAGCGAACAAATATTCGTTTTAATTTGTAAAATATTTTCCTATCTTTATATTATATCGAACGTGTACAAGATAGAAAAATAATCGATTCGAATATGAACAGCTTACTTAATAAACTATTCCCGAATCTTTGTTATTTAAAAGGGTAAGCTAATAATTTGTATGTTCTCACTCCAGATAGAGTCCGCGACACTAAGATAGAGCGGCGTCACTGTGGATAGAGCGTCGTCGACTCGAGATAGAACTACTTCACTCCAGATAGAGTGTGCTCCACTCGAGATAGAACTACTTCACTCCAGATAGAGCTGCGTTGACTCAAGATACAACTGCTTCACTACAGATAGAATGTGCTCCACTCAAGATAGAACGGCTTCACTCCAGATAGAGCATCGTCGACTCGAGATAGAACTACTTCACTGCGGATAGAGTGTGCTCCACTCGGGATAGAACTGCTTCACTCCAGATAGAGCATCGTCAACTCGAGATAGAACTACTTCACTCCAGATAGAGCATCGTCGACTCGAGATAGAGCTGCTTCACTCCAGATAGAGCATCGTCGACTCGAGATAGAGCTGCTTCACTCCAGATAGAGCATCGTCGACTCGAGATAGAACTACTTCACTGCGGATAGAGTGTGCTCCACTCGGGATAGAACTGCTTAACTCCAGATAGAGCGGCATTGACTCGAGATACAACTTGGATAGGTTACACTTGATTGGACAGATTCGTTAAGGTCATATAAACTTGATTCATAAAAAGTCGGGAGAGAATTAATTATGGCCAAAAGAGAAA
>NZ_JACHON010000015.1 GCF_014206945.1 Gracilibacillus halotolerans | reverse complement strand
ATGACTCATCGTGACATTCGTCCATTCCTGTAGTGTCCTTGCCGTTGTTCGATAGTCCGCTTCACTAGCTAGTTCAGCTGTTTTCACTTCTACAAGGGAACTATAACGTTGGTAAGGGCGCAAATGCAAAAATTGATCTAAAGGATAATGAGATGTATCTTGATTTGGTGCTTGCATCAAGGTACGAGAAAACGGCACAGCTCCAAATGAAAAGTGGATCGTTCTATTATCTTGACGCACTCGTTTCCAGCCTTCTAGTATTTTTTCTTCCTCAATGACTCCATCTATTTCTTCGAATACCGCACCTAAGCAGTCCGTAATCAAAGCTTCTGTATACCGCTTAATCTCTTTTTCAGCTTCTATCATGTCATTGGTTTGCTTTATTATTTCTTTGAATTTTGATATAATCAGTTGCATAGGAGACCACCTCTTTTAGATTTTGTTAGCCTATTATCTAGTATAGAGGGTCTCCTTTTATTTTTCCATTTATATGGATAATTTTAGAAATTATCCTTTGAGAACTATTTTACACATACTTTTTGTTTATTCATGATCCCTTTATAAACTTTTCACAATGGTAATAAATTATTTGGACACAATAGATAAGAAGCTGGGACAGAATTATTTAATCATACTACAAACCGAACGATTCGTTAGAATCAGTTATGTTTGTATGCTTTTTATAATTACTTCGCTAAAACACTTCGCTTTCCGCAGGCAACGCTTCAACTAATTACAAAAGTTCAATTGAACTTTTGTAATGGATTTTCAGCTGTTGCTTTCCTGCAGGAGTCTACGTGTTTTTGCTGCGTAATTTATATCTCATTTTTTAATTGTTCGCCTTTAATATTGTTATGTCCAGAATAGTTTAGCACACAATATAGAATTGTAAGTACCATATCGTCTTTGCACCAAAGTACAGGAGACAAATAATATATGGGAAATATAAGAGAAGTTGTAAGAGATTTATGCGAATGCAAAGCACTATACATGAGGCATACGCATGTAGGAATCATATATACATGTTAGTGAGTATCCCACCGAAGTTAAACGTATTTCAATTTATGGGATATTTAGAAGGGAAAAGTAGTTTGATGATATTTGATCATCACGCCAATCTTAATTATAAATACGAAAATCGCAAGTTTTGGTTCCAGGGTTTCTACGTAGATACAATGGGTAGAAATAGAAGAAAATACAGGATCATATTAGGAAGCAGCTGAAAGAAGATTACATGACGGACCAATTAACAATATTCGAAGAGTTTGGTCCGTTTACAGGAAAAAAACGATAAACAATAAGGGGTTCTTTTAGAATCAGTGAGTGAATGTGGTGCAAGAGGGAGAACCTTTCGGTGGTCCTTTCAGGACGAGGCCAGTAAAAGAGGCTTTCAGCCGCAGAGAAAAGAGGCCGAGCACAAAAAATAGCACGAAAGTCCAACCAAATCATGGAGATGATATAAATAAATAGCCAAGTCAAAATACAAGACTCCTGCAGGAAAAGCAACAGCCGAAAATCCATTACAAAAGTTTTTATATAACTTTTGTAATTAGTTGAGGCGTTGCCTGCGGAAAGCGAAGTATTTTGACTTGGCATTAGTATAACATTCGGATTTTGTATTATGAAAATTAATTCTTTCCCAGTCTCTTTTAGTTTGATTATGAGTTCACTGTATATTGCTCATATAATTGTTCCATCTCTTCTACTTTTCTCATAACATTAGGCTCTATTTTTTCTACCGATCTAACTGCGTGCTCTAACGCTGTTTCATATTTAAACTCACGGAATAATTGCTCCGCTTCTAGTAGCTCTTTTGATAATTCAGGGTGTGAACGTCTGAATCGGTTGCCGTACTGGATAACAAGCTCGACAAGTCGCGCTTGATCTAAAATTAAATTGGTTTCTTTTGTGAAGGATGTTACCGATTTATTCGCTTCTTCCATACTGTGCCTTATTTTCCCCATGTCTAGAGGTTGTTTTTGCAATTGCTGTAAGACCGTTTCACATCTCGTTGTCGCTTCATCTAATGCATTTAAGATAAATGAAGGAACACCAGGAATATTGCTCTTTTCTAATTTCTTTTTGGATTCCGTTAATTGCCTTTTTAGTGAAACGATTTTATCTTTTGCTTCTAATTCATCTTTTCGCAATTCTTTTACTTGCTGATCGAAATCCTGATGAGAGTCCTCTAATTTATTACTTTCCTCTGATAATGTTTCTAATTTTTCCTTCAACTCGCCATATGTAACGGATTGCTCTTCATATGCTTCTCTACTTTGCTCATATTGATTTTTAAGTTTTTCTAGCCATTTTTCTAGACTTAAAAATAACTCTAAATCTGTCTTTTCCATATAATATGTTTTTTGGAGAAGCTCTATTTCTGCATTCGTTTTGATAATATTATCGTCTAGTTCTTCAAGCTTATGGAATGTCTTCGGTAATTGACTTTCTACAATGGATTTCGCCTTTGTTTCATGCTCCATTAGTTGAAACATCTCTTCGATTCTTTCTTCTATTTGTGTAAGTGATTCAGAGATAGCTTTAAATTCTCCATTTTCGAGTTCGCGCATCCCATCTTTTAACAGTTGTTTATATTGTCTAATTTCTTTATCAAATCCAAAAATCTCTACCTTAAAGCCGTCTTCTTGCATTTCCTTCATTGCAATAGCTAAGTCATTTAACTGTTTTGGTATCGTTTGTCGACATTGCTTATAAATTTCAGGGAACGTTTCGATTTTTTCTTCGATTTCATTCGTCTGTTTTTCAATTGCTTCCATTTGTTCTTGAGCTTCAAGATAATTCCCTTCATCTATCTCTTCGCCAATTGCTTCTAAGTCCTTATTAGCTTTTGAAAGCTCTGTTTCAAATACAACTTCCGCACTGCCATAAAGTGTACGATTTTGTAATAGATATTTTTTTAATTCGCTTATTCTTGGTACTAGCTCTTCCATCTTACTTTTTGCATATTTTTCAGAATCTAATAAGTGGTCAAGCTCTTCAAACATTGTCTTAATGTTATCTTCAATGGACTGAAGTGTATTTTCAACGTGCTGAATATCCTTCTTTGCTGTGTTGAAACGGAATCTATCCGCCGCTTCTTCCGCGTCCAACAAATACTCTTCGATATCCGGTAAATCTACTGTAATGATAACGTCCCAGCTATCTTTCCAGCTTTCAAATTTCTCCTGTGTTTGACCAGAAAGCTTTAAGTTTTTAACTTTAGAAAGTTGTGTTGTTACGTTTCGATTCATAATATCCATTTTCCATTCTTCCATCTGGTCAACTTGATCATATACACGTTTTCGTAAAATTAAACCAATAATTAATAACACTACAATGATAAGAATAATCCCAATAATAACTTCAACCATTGTAAAAGAAGCCTCCTCTAAACACCCGTCCAATAATCTATAAAAGGGCATTAAAAACCCAATTTGTATGTAATATGTAAATTATTTAAATTCATCATACCACGTTTAGCCCAGTTTTGGCGAAGAATTTCATGCTTTTTGTCTTATTTTTTGGAATTTTGTTTTGGAAGTCAGGTTGATTGTATCTGTTAAAGAAATATTGTATGATAAATTAAATCAAAACCTATAAAATGTAAATACGAGAGGAGCTTTTCAAATGTTTGAAACCGAAAGCTATGTAGGCTCTAAAGAGAAGAATTATCCAATTGTTATTAAGCAACTAGAGGCATTAATTGAAGATGAGACAGATACGATTGCTAATCTCTCTAATGCTTCTGCTTTATTAAATCAATTTTTAGATAAAATTAATTGGGTTGGCTTCTATATATGGAAGGAAGACGAATTAGTTCTAGGACCTTTCCAAGGACTTCCAGCATGCGTTAGAATTAAAAGTGGTCGCGGAGTATGTGGAACTGCTTTTCAGGATAAAGAAACACAGGTTGTTCCAGATGTGCATGCATTCCCTGGCCATATTGCCTGTGATGCAGCTAGTCAGTCAGAAATAGTTGTACCTATCTTTAAAGATGGTGAAGTATACGGAGTTCTAGATATTGATAGTCCTATTAAAGACCGCTTTGATGAAGTGGATAAGAAATATTTAGAAGAATTCGTTCGTACTTTAGAAAAATATATCTAAATGTACGAAAAGCGTAAGTGACTTGTTCACCCCCGACAAGCTTAAGTAAGGCTTATCGGGGGTTTTTATCTACTATTAATAGCTATCTAAATCATAAGTCTTTTTTAAAATTGCCATAAAGGCTTTAATTAGGATTTTAAGGTTGACTTTAAGAGCTGGACCTCATATAATGGACTTTGTGTAAAAAAGGTAGCCTATGTGAACCGCCGGCTGACCATTTTATTCCTCTAAAAGAGGTGTATCGCGTAACTCTCTGCTACTAGGGCGAGGATGCATGAAAATAAAATGGCTGACGATCACGGACCACAACTGTCTTATTTATGCAAATTCATATATAAAGGAGAAGATGTACAATGGCTCGCTATACAGGACCTGTATGGAAGAAGTCTCGTCGTCTTGGTATCTCATTAACAGGTACAGGCAAGGAGCTTGAGAAACGTCCTTACGCTCCAGGACAACACGGACCAAACCAAAGACGTAAACTATCTGAATATGGTTTACAGCTTCAAGAAAAACAAAAGCTTCGTTTTATGTACGGATTAAACGAACGTCAATTCCTAAACTTGTTTAACAGAGCAAGTAAAATCAAAGGTATCCATGGTGAAAACTTCATGATTTTACTAGAGTCTCGCTTAGATAACCTTGTTTATCGTTTAGGTCTTGCGCGTACTCGTGCTCAAGCACGTCAGCTTGTTAACCACGGTCATATCTTAGTAGATGGAAGTCGCGTAGATATCCCATCTTACCAAGTAAAACCTGGTAACGTAATTAGCGTTCGTGAGAAATCACAAAAATTAGATATTATTGCAGATGCAATCGAAGCAAACAACTTTGTACCTGAATATTTATCTTTCGACGCTGACAAATTAGAAGGTACATTCACTCGCTTACCTGAGCGCTCTGAATTACCAGCTGAAATTAACGAAGCACTTATCGTTGAGTTCTACTCTCGTTAATCGAGATAGCCGAATATGCAACGAACAAAAAGCCTTTGAAACTTTGATTATTCATTGTTTCAAGGCTTTTTTTATTTATTTGGAATTTGTAATACTAAGTAAAAAATCTGAGATTATAAACAGGAATCAGATAATATAATAATTTAGGGATAATTAAAAAATCTAATTGTTTTCAACTTGCGAACACTTACCAATAATTGTATAATTTTAAAAATAAACAATGGTTATTTGTTTATTAGTGGAAAAATCCCAATAAAAGAGGTGTGTAATGAAAAGATTACTATTTTTAACTTTTTTATTAACTTTAATTTTGGGTATCACCACTGCTTTATTTGCAAGCAGTGATATTGCTAAAAAGGAACAATTGGTTTTACTTGAGAATTATGAACAGTATGTAAAGGAGAATCAGATGGAAAGTATAGAAATTCATCAACAACGTGATTATATTTTTTCTTTGTATCAAAAAACTGAAAATAACAATATAGGTATAGTAGAATATTTCCCTGAAAAGCAAACAATAGTAGAAGTTGAGAATAATCCAGAATTAGTTTTTATCTCAATGAAGGGTAAGGCTCATAATTACATAGGACTGAAATTCAACCAATATGCTGAAGATATTGGATCTGTTAAGATCAAAATTCAGAATAACGATATAACATTTGATGTTAATAGAATAAATGAGGATGGCTTTACAGATACTTATTTAACAATAGTAGAATTTGATCCAGATAAAATTGAGGAAATTACACTTTTCGATAAAAATAATCAAAAATTAAACACGATTTCTAGATAAATTTTAACTGATTATTTCCCCTTTGGCACCAGCAAATGAGGACCTTCATGAAACTCCCCTTTTCTTTACCAATAACATAATTAGGCTTTCAGAGAATGGAAAGAATTCAAATCCTCCGATTCGTTTTAAATGGGCATGCTAATAAGTTTAAAAGAGGCAAGGTTACCTGTTACAATTATAGATGGTTGTTTTTGTTGTAATAATAGAGAGGTGAATACATTGACAAAACGTATTCCATTAAACGTATTGGATCTAATTGGAATATCAGAAGGACAAACGATAAAAGAAGCATTGGAACAAGCTTTAGAATCAGCAAAATTATTAGATAAATTAGGATATAAGCGACTTTGGTTTGCAGAGCATCATAACACAATATCATTGGCGTCCATGGCAACATCCAATATCATTGGTCTTGCTGCACAGGTAACGGAAAATATTCGGATCGGGTCCGGAGGGATTATGCTCCCTAACCATTCTCCTTTACAAGTCGCTGAGAGTTTTGGCACTATTGCCCAATTACATCCTGATCGAATCGATCTTGGACTAGGCCGAGCACCGGGAACTGACGCGCAGACGGCACAATTGATTACTCGCTCATCTGCGGATCCACAATCGTTTGCAAATTCCATTCTTGATCTCATTGGATGGTTCAGTGATAAAGGATTAGCACATAGTGTCCCTGTCACCTCCAATGTTGGTACAGGCACAAATATACCAATCTGGGTGTTAGGTTCCAGTATGCAAGGAGCCTCGATTGCTGGTCAATTGGGATTACCTTATTCCATTGCCACGCATTTTACTCCAGACGATTTCAAAGCGAAAATTGACCAGTATCGTTCGTCATTCAAAACGACATCACCAACTGCACAAATTGACAAACCGTATGTCATGGCTGGTATTAATGTCGTTGTTGCACCAACGGATGAAGAAGCAGAGCGAATTTGGACGACAACACAGCAATTCTTAATGGATATGCTCACTGGTAAAAAACGTTTACTACAGCCACCTGTGGATCCTGAAGAATTAGGAACCGAGCAAGATAGGAAAAAAATCGATTCGATGTTCAGTATCAAAGCAGTTGGATCTCCAGAAACGGTCCGTAAGAAGTTAGAAGATTTTACAGAGCAAACTGGAGCCGATGAACTAATTGTAGTGACCTACACGTATGATCCAGAAGATCGAAAGCGATCCATGGAAATGCTAGCGGATCTTTGGTTCTAGAAAAAGAAATTAATATGTACGTTAAAAAGACAGTGGTTGATAGACCATTGTTTTTTATGCTTACACATACACTTTAACAAGGACTCGTACATCTAAACGTATGAATCTCCCAAAAAAGTACAAAGGCAATAGCGATATTTTCTGGCAGTTTTTGGACGTCTAAGTCATGAATTTCGACAACTTATACACTTCCCTTGCTTCTTATTACAAGATTAGTAGAATGAATAGGAGTACTAGTATGATAACAGCATAGAAATGGAGTGGAGTTTAAATTTGGCGGAAAGAAAAATGGATCAAATGCTTCATATCCGAACGACAGGCCTTAGAGAGTGGCGTACACATACAGATGATTACAACAGATATGAGGCAACACCTTATGAAGCACTTAAAAAGCTAGTTAAGTTTTATAAATTTAGGCAGGGTGATCAAGTTGTCGATTTCGGTAGCGGGAGAGGCAGAGTCCCCTTTTATATTCATCATCATTTTAATATACCTGTCACAGGGGTAGAATTGAATGAGGTGACTTATGAAGAAGCACTCTATAATAAAGCTCTTTATAGGCAAAAAAACAAACACCTAAAGTCACCTATTCGATTTGAATTTGGACTTGCGGAAAACTATCAGATTCAGCCAGAAGACAATGTCTTTTACTTTTTCAATCCGTTTTCTTTAACGATATTCAAACGAGTCGTACATAATATTTTGCACTCTGTTCAAGAGAAAAAGCGTACTGTGGACATTATCCTCTATTACCCGCTCCCCGAATTTAAAAAGTTTCTAAAAAAAGAAACCCCCTTTAAGAAGATTAACAAAATTAAAGCATATAGCGACCATGGTAAATACGGAAAGTTTTTAATATTTCGATGTTCACCAAATAAAGTTTGAAAATATTCTAAATGAACTGGACCAATCCTTGTATTGGACAGTTCAATTTTTTTCGTGAAGGCGTTCTATTGCGAGTCGAGGATGTTCTATCGCGAGTGGTGGCGTTCTATCCAGAGTCAATGGTGCTCTATCGCTAGTGAAGGTGTTCTATCCAGAGTCGAGGGTACTCTATCGCTAGTGAAAGTGTTCTATCATGATTGGTCTCAGTCTATTAAAAAAGGCACCCATTTGTACTGCATCCCTTAAGTTAGATTTTGGTCTAACTTAAGGAGTGCACATCTTTTGGGTACCTAATATTTCGAATTTGATAAAATAAATTGCCGCGGGTTTGTTTCATAAACTTAAACGATGTATGCCCTACCTACTCATACATCCTTACAACCCCTAAGTTGATCCAGTGTGAATAAGATTTAAAAAATAATTTATTTAAAGTGTATTCGATAACTAAACAATTATAACATACTCACTTATTAATGTAAATAATAATTATATAGTTAGCTTTTTTAATTATTAACATACATACTGCGTAACAGTCATCTGGAATTTCGGATAGTTGTCCAGCATTCATACCGAATTTATTCCTAGAAGAACTCAACCCTCTTATACATCTATATTTTACATCCCAAATACTACTGCATTTAATGATCGGGTTTCTACTGTCAATGTTGTAGAAGCAAGTAATCGTTGGTAGTATTCTATTGTCACTGTGTATGTGTGTTGTCCTAAAAGAGCCTCATTATCAAACCAAGTGTTCGGAAGTATAATTCTACTAACAGTTGCTTGTGGATTACCAGTTCTTGATTTCGCATTCGTATACGTTTGAGTTGCCAATAATACTCCGTCTCTCCTTAATCGAACGCGCCCCCCGTAATCCAAATTGTTATTTCCCGCTGTAAAAGCAAATGCTAGTTGGAGAGCGTAGTCTAACTTTACATTTTGTAAATTAAAAGTCGTTGTGACTGGAAGTGATAAAACGGTAGTTTCGATACCAGCACCAAACGGAATGGCTAGAGTACCTTCTGTTTGAGTGAAAAAAGGTTGACTTGGATTTATAGATGACGACGACGTTGAACCACAACAACAGTTTCCGATAATTATCTCTCCTTTCGAAGGAGGATAGTTGTCCATTTTCTCGTTAGTAGCATTCCTTATTAATAAAACTAATAAGGAATGTACCGAATTATTTTATTCACCCAATCATGTTTCATAATGAACGGTTAAACAATATTTTCCGATTGCTGCGTCGGTGTCTACTGTTACAGTTGCAATGTTATCAAACGTTTGAGAAATAGTGTTACCTTGAGGAATCGTTAATGCAGTCGTATCCCCACCAGTATCTGTTATAGTTGCTGTAATTTCATCAGGAGTTCCTCTGTCATAATAAATACTTACGGTACCCGAGACGAATAAATTATCCTCACTTGTATACATAGTTAAAGGTACAGCAGCTGTCGTAGTATTAAAGTTACCACAAATTTCATCGTTTATATAAGGACGATCAGGACAACATCCTCCACACATAGTATCTCTCCCTCCATCTAATCTATTGGAATTACGTTCATCAAGTAAAGTATGAACATTCACAACTATTATATGGATATAGTCAATTTTGGAGTGAGCACTTGTCCTAAATTAGTGTGAAATTTCCATTCAACCAGTGTCTGGGAGAGTTGGACAAGCTAACATTTCGATAACTTTATTTTCTACCATTTGGAGCTGTTGACAGAATTCAAGCATTACATTGATTTTTTCACCTTTATTCGTATAGTATACGCTACATTGCACATCGGAAATTTGGCACTTTATGAAGGAACCAACCGGTGCATATAAAAGAAAATCTTCCTCCACTTGAAAAGGAATCGTATCTATTTTAAATTCTCTATCATTCTCTACGACTCTTATTGTAATGAATCCTTTAAGTAACACTTGTACTTTCTGAAGATAAGTGGTTGTATTATGAGAAACACTAACTTTCACTGTTTTCCTGTTCGGGGTTTGAATAAGTTCCATACAACGTAATGACTTTACTGGGTTTCCATCTTTATCTGATAAATAACAAATTAATTCGCCTGTTGCAGGATTAGCATAACCGTGACTGAGACGATATTGTATTGTTAAGGAGTACTTTCCAATAGAAAATGCATTGGAGGTCCCGTCACCTCTTACCTCCAGTGTTTTTAAGTTAGTTATACTTAATGTGAGTGTCTCACCTTTTAAAATGGTGTGTTCTTTGCGTTGATTAATAATGACAACAATCGGTTGATGACCCCATCTATGGTAAACTGTTACGTTTCCAGAAACAGATAAAGGACCTTTAACATGCCATAGTAGTGTCTTCTTATCACCTTGAAGACGGATATTTCCACAAATCTTATCTGTAACCAACTCATCACATGCTAATGTTTTCGACAGATGAATTATTGTCTGTTTACTAATCCAATCTAGAACGTTCCATGCAGTAAAACAATGTGGTTGGTGGGCTGTATTGTTCATAGTGCAACGCTTCCTTTTTGTATAAAAGTATGTAAAATCACTTCATCATATCATCGTATTTACTTGTAGAGGATGGCGCTGAACAAATCTTAATTAAATTTATTATAGCGCCATCTTCGTTATAGTTATCATTTATCTGGAATCAACGCAAAAATCTCGTTCTAATGGATTTTTGTCTGCTCCTTCTATTTGATGTAGACGTTCCCTGAATCCGACGTGGCTTTAAAGAGTGGCTCGAACCACATCCACAACCCGATTGTTGAACCTTTTGAGCTTCTATACGCTCATTGCTCATACTCTTCCCCCCTCTACCTGTAACTACATTCAGTATATGTATGACACGTAATAAACGTACTCTATAAATTTGTCCAAAAAACCTTCAAAAAATGAGATTGTAGGATTTTCGTACAGTCAACAATATCACCTTGGGAATATAGTATAAAAGTGAATAATTTGAGTAGGGGTGATTGTGTGGTAAGTATTAGCTTATGTATGATAGTAAAAAATGAAGAGGAAGTTTTGGCCCGTTGTCTAGATTCGGTTCATGACCTTGTTGATGAAATAAACATTATAGATACTGGCTCGGAAGATAAGACTGTTGAAATTGCTAAACAATACACAGACCGAGTATTCTTCTTCGAATGGACGGGAAAATTTAAAGACGCGAGAAATGAATCGTTCCGCCATGCAACAAAGGATTATATATTTTATCTAGATGCCGATGATGTGTTATTAGAAGAAGACCGGGAAAAATTTAAAGAGTTAAAGAAAACGTTGGACCCCAATGTAGATTCTGTTTCGATGTACTACAATGCAGGAACCGACGAGTTTGGCAATGTCACCTTACAATACCGAAGAAATCGCTTAATAAAAAGATCACGTAATTTCAAATGGAAAGGCGACGTTCATAACTACCTTGAAGTATATGGACATATTATAAATTCTGACGTAGCGATTACCCATAAAAAAACAAAGCATGCAGTTGGAAGAAACTTATCAATCTATCAAACAAAAATAGATAACGGTGATGAATTTACACCAAGAGATCATTTTTATTATGGGAATGAATTGCGAGAGAATGGCCATTATGAAAAAGCCATCGAAAGCTACACAAAAAATATAAATCGACAAGATGGTTGGATCGAGGATAAAGTATATGCTTGTATCAATCGTGCTGATTGCTACCGAATGATTGGTGACACGACAAATGAATTAGCTTCATTGATGGAATCTTTTCGTTTTTCAATAACACCACGTCCAGAGACTTGCAGTCGTATAGGCTATCATTTTCATGATAAAAAAGAATGGAAACCGGCTATTTTTTGGTATGAGTTAGCTACTCAACTTGAAAATGATCCGAATAAGTGGAGCTTCACGTATCCAGCTTATGCTACATGGTACCCACATCTCCAATTATGTGTGTGTTACTATCAGCTAAAAGATTACCAAAAATCTTATGAACACAATGAACAGGCAAGAAAATATCGACCAGAAGATGAACGGATTCTAGCTAATAAAGAGTTACTTGAAGGAAAATTGAACATCAAGTAACTTCTAAATCCCCACTATGTTCCGGCAAAAATAAAGGCAGCTTCTTCTGATTAACACCAAAAGAATAACTGCCTTTTTTCTCTTCACTATATTGGAAATGCTGCGAGCCGCTCTATCCATCTACTCGTTCCTGAAGTAGCTCAGTTATTTCTTTTCTAAATTGTTTGTTCTTACGTTCTAGTACAGTGATTTTCTCGATAATTTTATCTGCTTCATGAAAATCATTTGTCACCGTTGTAACTTTTTTTTCATTCGAATCTGTTAATCTCGCTACTTCTTCACTACTTGTATGAAAAGGATTTTTATTATCTTCATTCGTTAATTGAAGGTACAACAGAAGAGAAACCATGTTATTCTGTTTCATAGAAATAGTGGTTTTTCCATCTTGACTTGATATGATAGATTCACTATTACTTAATTCTTCCTCAAGCATCTTAATTACCATACGCTCCATTAATTCTTTTATTTTCTGGTTCATTATCGTCCCTCCTTATCAACCAGAAATATTAATATAATTCATAGCAGCGATACCTTCTTGTTTTCCTTCATAGTAAAGAAAACCGTCAACATTAACTGTAGCACCAAACGGTAAAATGATTTGGAAGTTTTGAAAGGAAAGTTGTTCGTTCGGTAGAATCTCCTCTGTCTGAACTGGTCTTAAATAATAATGTGTTACTGGGTCAAAATTCTTTAACTCTATACGTTCCCACTCAAAGTTATACATTTGCTGTGATTTATTAGGTATACTGTATTTTCCTAAGAATTGAAATTCATCGTCTGTGGTTATTTTTAGAAGGATGGTCGGAGATAAAACAGGAGCGGATGACACATTTTTTACATGAAAGTTACCAATAATCAATCGGGAAGCATCTTGTTCGTAATCCATCACAACTGAATGACTGAAATAGCAAAAAACAGTACCTTCATCAGATGCTCTACTTGTTATTTTATTCGAATTTTTTATTCGTTCTTTTATGTATGTTTGTGTTTGGTCTAGGTCGTTTTCCAATTGTGCAAGCTTTGCCATTATTTCCGCGTGAGTAGCCATAGTAAGACCTCCTTATAAATATTTAAAGAGGGAATATACTCCCCTCTTTAAATATATGCAGCAATAATGGAAAGTATTAATTATCGAAGCGTCGATGTTCTCCTGGAAAAACAACTGGGCATTGTCTTGGTACAGCCGGTGTGTGGCATTGCTCTGCAAGAATCTCTCTTGGGTGGCAAAAATCAGCCTCTACTTCTACTGTAACGTTGGTAAATGTTTGAACACTCTGGCATAAATTCAACATAATATCAAGCGTTACATCCGCCGGTGGTGTACCGATACAGTTGATACGTACACTTCCTTCTAAATCTGAAAAACGTACTACTAAATCCGTTCCTTCAGGTGCACATAAATAAATGGATTCTGGAACCTCAATTTCGATTGGGTTAGTGCGAGCAACAAATGGATCTGAACCATTCAATCCACTGAACTCCACTACAACATAAATGGTCTTTAGGAATGTAACTTTCTGTAGTGTTACTCTTCTACCGTCGATGATAAAGCTTCGGTCTTGTCTGTCAGCTACCTCTTCTACGTCAATAATTCCATTTGGCGACAATGGGTCTCCTACCGCATCGGTTAAAAGAATATCTGTATTCACATTAGTAGCTGTACAAAGTGTTAGGTCGTTAAAGCCAGGATCTGTGAAAGTTGGATTTACAGTCTCTCTAATATTTGCTTGTAATATAACCCAATCATAAACTTTATCAGCATTGATACATAAGATTTCGGGGTTTTTTCTTCCCTTTAGGTTTTGGATATCGCTCATATCAGTCTACTCCTCCATAAAAGTATATTTTACTCTCTAACAACGTATGTAAATTGAGTCATATATGCTACCAAAAAAACGGAATTCTTGGCATCTATAACGAAATTAGGCGTTTGTGCTAAGTAATGTAACCAATTTAGATCTGATTTCATACACTTACTTATATACAATTCATTTGCATGATAATACGGCATTCGGATGATATATGAAAGGAGTTATTTTAAATGAATGATGATAGTAAGGTAAATCGAAGTCAAGAGAATATACCTAATTTAACAAATGAACTACTATCTTCCGACCAAGAAACACACCAAGAAGAGAATTTAGAAATAGCCGAGTTAAAAAAACAAATCCATGAGTTAAAAGCATTAATAGAAATGCAAAAAGACGATTCAAGTCACTATAATACAACTGATCCAAATGACCAGAACAAAAAGCGAGATGTTGTTACATTCCGAGATATTCAAAGAGCTAGCAGCATTCACTCTGTCCCATCCTCCAACAAACGTCACAAAAACCAAATGTTTCATTATTATACATCTCATGAGGCCGAAGAGAATGAAAGAACATTACCGAGAAAACTAAAACAGCCATTGGAAGTTAGATATACAAATATGGAGAGTAAGACTAAAAAAAAGAAAAGATATTTACCTACAGAGGAGATAGATGATGCCAATACAGATAATTTTGAAAGATCTACTCACCCTACACAGGCGCAAAGCAATTTAGCTAATAAAACTTCTGAGGTAGCTTACAATACACCAGTACCAGAGCAGAATAACCGAACAATGGATGTTCAAGATAATCGAACGAACCATAACGCTGAAACGACTAGTATCACTCCAACACCGGAGCCGGATAATCTAACAATAGATGTTCAAGATAATCTAGCGAACCATAACGCTGAAACGACTAGTATCACTCCAACACCGAAGCAGGATAATCCAACAATAGATGCTCAAGATAATCGAACGAACCAGACCGTTGAAACGACTAGTATCACTCCAACACCGAAGCAGGATAACGCAACAATGGATGTTCAAGATAATCGAACGAACCATAACGCTGAAACGACTAATATCACTCCAACACCTGGGCTGGAAAACCCAACAATGGATGTTCAAGATAATCTAGCGAACCATAACGCTGAAACGACTAGTATCACTCCAACACCTGGGCTGGATAACCCAACAATGGATGTTCAAGATAATCCAGCAAACCATAACGGTGAAACAACTAATTCTACTCCAAATCCAGAGCAAGGCAATCAAACTAGTGATGTTACAGGACATTTTTCTGGGAGTAATACTGAGCAACATCGTTGTGTAGACACTGCAGAAAATAGTACGGCTAAAGTAGAGACGCAATATCAGCAGGACACTTCTTCTACTCTAACGTCAGATCAAAACTCTACACAGAATCCAGAAGTTGCGGATTCAACATTATCTAATGTAGAGCCGAACAATGAGTCTTTTCAAACGACTAGTGAGCCAAAACAGAAAGAACAGCCAGAGAACGATACGTTATCCAACACTTCCACTCAAATTAGTCATCCGAATAATGACGACAAAAAATCAGTATTCGGATACATTTGGAATAAAATTAAATAACCAATAGAACAAACAACAAAAACAATCATGACTAATTTTCATGCATGATTGTTTTTGTTGTGTATTTTTTCAATTATTCCTACACTATTAGAGCTTCCAAATCACTATATCATCCGGAAAAAGCTTTTCAGAGAGAATGCCTTTTAAATCCATAATAATTCCTTTTTCATTTGGAAGAATACGTTTAAGCCAATCTGTTTCTTTAAATTCTTGATGGGACACGGCCAATATAATAATTGGAGTACTCTTTAATTCATCCAAACGTTTAAAATCAACCAATTCATTATCATAGAATGGATTGCTTTCCACATGTGGATCACATACTTGCACTTGTAACCCAAGATTCACCAATTCATCTACTATCTCCAACGATTTAGAGTTCCTTATATCAGGGATATTTTCTTTAAATGTAATTCCTAGCACTGTTATCGGGGTCTCATGAAAATTGAATTTATGGGTAATCATTAATTTTATTAACGATTGAACAACATAGGTTGGCATCGAGTCGTTTAAATCCCTAGCTAACGATAACAGCTTGGGGTCATATCCTACCTCCCTTGACTTATAAATTAAATAATACGGATCCACTCCTATACAATGACCACCTACTAAACCAGGACTATATGGTGCGAAATTCCACTTAGTTTTTGAAGCATTTAATACTTCATACGTATCGATATCGAGTGCATTAAATATAAGGGAAAATTCATTCATTAGTGCAATATTAATATCGCGTTGGGTGTTTTCTACTATTTTCGAGGCTTCTGCTACTTTTATAGAAGGTGCTTTATAAACATTCGATGCCAAAACACTTTGATAAAATTCATAAATTTTTTGAAGCGCGTATTCGTTTTGCCCTGAAACTACCTTCACATTGTTTTTAAATGTATGCTCTTTGTCCCCCGGATTAATCCTCTCAGGTGAATAACCAACGTAAAAGTCTGTTCCTGCTTTCATTTGTGATTGGTGTTCTAATATTGGAAGACAAACCTCTTCTGTCGTACCTGGATAAACAGTAGATTCATATACAACAAATGCTCCTTTAGAAAGGTTTTTCCCTACAAGCTTAGATGCTTCTTCTAAATACGTTAAATCAGGCTCTTTATTATTTTTTACAGGGGTTGGAACAGCTACAATTATTAAATGACATTGAACTAACCTTGATTCATCGTTCGTAAATTCTATATTTGCCGAATTTAATATATCCGGTGAAATTTCACCAGTTCGATCCACCGATTTTTGTAATTCTTGTATTCTATTTAAATCAACATCAAATCCAATAATAGGATACTTTTCGGAAAAACCAATAGCGACTGGTAGCCCAACATAACCTAGTCCAACAACACCAATAGTAGGAGGATTTTTCTGAGTTGTGTCACCAATGGACACTTGATTAGAATCTGTCATCATCATTTTCCTCTCAAGAAAGTAATCTATTATTGTATATGCTCTATTAGATGTCTTGTTACATGTGGTGTAGGAAGTGATAAATAAATAGACGCTTATACGAAGGACAATAGTTTATATAGTTAAATTCATGATAGGTATGTGCCGTCAATATAAACAACTTAATGAATATGCTATCGAGAATATTATTGTTTTAGAAAGAAGAGGTGGGTACGTATGATTCCTATCAGCGATCCTAAAAGTCAGTTTGAAACCATAATTGATTCGATAGTTACGAACCTTAAGGATGTAATACTTAGTGGTAAGTATATTCTTGGTCCCAATGTTAAGAAACTTGAAGAGAAAATTGCAGATAGGTTAGGCGTCACCGATGCTGTTGCTGTGGCTAATGGAACGGATGCGTTAATTCTAACATTAGCTGCTTTCGGCATAAAAGAGGGCGATGAGGTAATTACTACACCATTTTCATTTTTTGCAACTGCAGAAGCAATTACTAGAGTAGGCGCCACGCCTGTTTTTGCCGATGTCAATGAAGAAACGTTTAATATTGAGCCAACTGAAATTGAAAAGAAGATATCACGAAGAACAACGGCAATAATTCCTGTTCATCTTTTCGGTCAACCTGCCATGATGGATGAGATTAACGCCATAGCAAAGAAGTATGATCTTTACGTAATCGAAGATGCATGCCAAGCATTTGGAGCAACCTATAAAAGTCAGCCTGTAGGTAGCTTAGGAGATGCTGCATGTTTTTCGTTTTTTCCGACTAAAAACTTTAGCACTATGGGAGACGGTGGAATAGTAACTACCTCCAATCAAAAACTTGCAGAAAAAATCAGAAAACTACGTGTTCATGGTAGCCAAACGAAATATCATCATGATGAGATTGGCTATAATAGCCGTCTTGATGAAATTCATGCAGCCATTTTGTTAACCTCCCTACCCTATCTAGACGAATGGAATCGTTCACGGATTACTCTAGCCAACCGTTATAAAAATAAATTAAACCATTTGGATTTTATTAAACTACCTAGTATGCATAATGATGGCTCTCATGTATTCCATCTCTTTTCACTGGCTACTGATTATCGAACAGAAATAATTAAGCATTTACAAGCAGAAGGTATCCAGACCGGAGTTTATTACCCACGATGTATACATTTACAAAACGCTTATCGAAATCTCGATTACAAAGAAGGAGATTTTCCTATTGCTGAAGCCCTTTCTAAGAAGTTATTCTCTATCCCCCTTTATCCAGGCCTAACGATTCAAGATCAAGATAAAGTAATAACCGCTCTGAAGCATTTCAAGGTGAATAACAATGATTAATGTCGGACTAATAGGATGTGGTTATATTTCAAAAAAGCATATAGATACGATTACACAATTTAATTCTTATCGCTTAGTTGCTGTGAGTGATATTCAAACCGACAGAATGGAAAATACAGTCCAACATTACAACGAAAATAAAAAGGAACCTACAAACATTTCTCAATACAAAAACCATAAAGATTTACTGCTTGACCCACAAGTTGATGTAGTAATTATTGCTGTCGTTTCAGGACTGCACGCAGCAATAGCAAAGCAAGCTCTGTTGCTCGATAAGCATGTAATTATTGAAAAACCATTGGCATTGTCGTTGAAGGAAGTAAATGAGTTAATTACTTTAGCGACAGCCAATCAAAAATTGATTCTCGTATGTCATCAACTTCGCTATCACCCTCTTTTAAGGGAAATCAAATCTCTTATTGATAAAAAAGTTTTAGGCGAGCTCTATCTAGGTTCTGTAGATATACGAATAAACAGAAACGAAACGTATTATACTTCAGCAAATTGGCGAGGTACTTGGGACCTTGATGGCGGTATGTTAATCAATCAAGGAATCCATCTAGTTGATTTACTCACTTGGTATTTTGGAGATGTTTCTTCTGTTTATGGTGAAATTTCTACAAGAAACACAAGAAAAGCAACAGAGGATATAGCAACGGGTATCATTTCATTTGTAAATGGAGCAAAGGGAGTAGTTGAAGCAAATACGATTACAAAACCAGAGAATCTCGGTTATTATTTATCTATTTTTGGTGAAAAAGGATCTATCTGTATTGGTGGAAAGAAGCTACCTACTGTACAGCATTGTCATGTCGACAACCAACCTAACATAGAAGCAAAATTAAAGAAGCTTAGTAATACTGCAGGCGAACATTATTTAATGTATGAAAACTTTTTAAACACTCTTCTAGATAAGGAGAAGCTCCTAATGACAGGGGAAGCGGGGAAAAAATCATTGGAAACCATTTTCGCCTTATATAAATCGCACCAACAAAAATCACCTACTTATTTACCCTTGCTCTATTTCTCAACAAGTGACATGAATGACAATACGAATAATGAGAAAGGAGGGAATTTATGATTCACCCTTCCGTACAAATTGGGAAAAATGTAGAGATTGGAAAGTATACGATCATCGAAGATAATGTAATTATCGGTGACAATGTTTCCATTGGACACCACACTGTAATTAAAAAAGATACTATTATTGGTAATAATGTTTTTATTGGGAATTCTGTTACGTTAGGTAAATCTCCCTCTTCTAATAAAAAAATGGCTAGAAAACCACGTTTAGATTTGCCTCCACTAATCATAAAAGATGATGTTAAAATTGCTGATCAATGTGTCATCTATCAGGATGTCCTACTGATGGAGGGAGTATTTATTGGGGATGCAGCTAGTATTCGCGAAAATGTAGAAATCGGAAAAGATACTATTATAGGTAGGAATGTGATGATTGAGAATAACACCCATATAGGCGAAAAGGTAACCATTCAAACAAACTCTTATATCACAGCAGACATGATTATTGAAGATTTAGTTTTCATTGGACCATGCTTCTCTTCTTCCAATGATAAGTATATGGGGAAAGGAAATTATCCTTATCAAGGACCTATCTTAAATAAAGGTTGTAAAATCGGAAGCAATGCAACCCTCTTGCCAGGGGTAGTTGTTGGAACTGATGCTGTTGTAGGAGCCGGATCTGTAGTAACTAAGGATGTTGGAGATGGCGTAACAGTGGTCGGAAATCCAGCAAAAAAAATAAACAAACAATGATTGTTCTAAATTAATCTAATCAATCTATTATTAATAGTCATTTACCTAGAGTATCAGAATTAGTAGTAAATCATAGTGAAAATAATGCATTTGCCGTTACCGTTCTCTATCAAAAGAATATTAATAGTAGAGATAGGAGGTGCATTATGAGTAAAAAAAATAAGAAGGATTGTAAGTCAAGGGTTATAAAAGCTCGGCCAGAACCGTTTCCGAGAAGGGTTCCTAGTTGGGTTGTAAATACACCTAGTTCACCTACGGGACCAACGGGACCTACTGGGCCAACAGGTCCTACCGGGCCAACGGGACCTACTGGGCCAACAGGTCCTACCGGGCCAACGGGACCTACCGGGCCTACTGGACCGGGTAGTGGCGCTACTGGCGCGACCGTACCTACTGGAGCTACTGGCGCGACTGGTGCTACCGGAGCTACGGGTGTGACTGGTGCTACTGGAGCGACTGGTGCGACTGGAGCCACGGGTGCTACAGGTGCTACGGGTGCTACAGGTGCCACGGGTGCGACTGGACCTACAGGTGCTACGGGTGCCACAGGTGCTACGGGGGTCACAGGTGCTACGGGTGCCACGGGCGCTACTGGGGATTTTGCAGTAGGAGATCCTTTATTTACTGTGCAAAGTGGTCCTGGGGGTGCAGATGGCAGCGCTACTGTTGGCTTAGGTGACGGTCTAACTTTTGTTTCTGATACACTTGATATTGTTGTAAGCGAAGGTTCAGCTATTGTGTCAATTGAGTTAACAGGAGCGGCCGGTCCTACAGGTCCTACTGGTGCTACCGGAGCCACAGGTGCTACGGGTCCTACTGGAGCTACTGGTGCGACGGGTGCCACTGGAGCCACAGGTGCGACTGGCGTGACTGGTCCTACTGGCGCGACTGGTGTTACTGGAGCGACTGGTGCGACTGGTGCGACTGGCGTGACTGGTGTTACTGGAGTGACTGGTCCTACTGGCGCGACTGGTGTTACTGGAGCGACTGGAGCTACAGGTGTTACTGGCGCGACTGGAGCTACTGGCGTGACTGGTCCTACTGGCGCGACTGGTGCGACTGGAGCTACAGGTGTTACTGGTGCCACGGGTGCTACGGGTCCTATTGGAGCTACAGGTGTTACTGGTGCCACGGGTGCGACGGGTGCTACGGGCGTGACTGGCGCGACTGGTGTTACTGGAGCGACTGGAGCTACAGGTGTTACTGGTGCCACGGGTGCTACGGGTCCTACTGGAGCGACTGGAGCTACAGGTGTTACTGGTGCCACGGGTGCTACGGGTGCTACGGGTCCTACTGGAGCTACAGGTGTTACTGGTGCCACGGGTGCGACTGGCGTGACTGGAGCGACTGGAGCGACTGGTGTTACTGGAGCGACTGGTGCGACTGGTGTTACTGGAGCTACTGGCGTGACTGGAGCGACTGGTGCGACTGGCGTGACTGGTCCTACTGGCGCGACTGGTGTTACTGGAGCGACTGGAGCTACTGGCGTGACTGGTCCTACTGGCGCGACTGGTGCGACTGGAGCTACAGGTGTTACTGGTGCCACGGGTGCTACGGGTCCTACTGGCGCTACGGGTCCTACTGGCGCTACGGGTCCTACTGGCGCTACTGGTGTTACTGGAGCGACTGGCGTGACTGGTGCGACTGGAGCTACAGGTCCTACCGGAGCTACTGGCGTGACTGGGGCCACTGGTGCTACTGGCGTGACTGGTCCTACGGGTCCTACGGGTCCTACTGGTGCGTAACTTGTACTAATGGAGCTACACGATTCCTACGCGTAATACCAAAATTGCAAGTAATCCAATAATGGTAGCATGTAGTAACTTTGATTGATTTGTTAGATTTCTAGTTTAGTATGAGTTAAGTCGTCTCCTTCATTAGGAGACGACTTTTCTCATCCAAGAAAACATTGAATTAATTTCAAAAAGTTTAATTTATAGACAAGTGACTATATCTCAGCAGTTCAAATTATATATTTTCTAACCATAAAAACACTGCATTTACTTTGCAATGTTTTCCCATTTAGGTTGCTTTTATTTTTAGAGATAAGTATATTTTCAGGAACAACAAGTATTGAATTTTTTTCTAGGGTTCAAAAATATCGAAAGAGGTGACTTCCTTAGTAGGTAAACTATTCCATTGTTCATGCTCGGGCACTGTTTTTAACGAACTATCCCTCTATTTTGGATAAGCGAATAAAACATAACGATCTGGTGCACTTCCTATATAGGAAAAAGGATAACAAGTGGAGACAGTTAATACCTCGTCCGTTCTACTAGGATCAATAACTGTAGTGTCATCAGCAGGTACAATAGTATGGTCATGAATTTCGTAAATAAATGTACCATGCTCCATTTTCACATGGAATTCATCACCATGTTCTAACTCGCCGAATTGTCTAAAAACTGTATCACGATGACCGGACAATAATATTTGTCTATTTTCACCTGGGAAACCTGTTCCGGTATAGTGACCTACCCCCTGAGTTAATTCCTCTTCGTCCGTTCCTTCTATAATAGGGATTTCTCGATCTAATCTTGGAATATATAATACGCCTATTGTATCTCCCTCTTTAACCGCATCATAATTAAATTGTTCTACATTCTCTACCTCAGTTATCACTTCATCCGATACAAAGGAGTTTGCTTCCTCTAACCTTTTACTCTCCTGTAAATAGGAGCTATACAATTGATATCCACCGTAGGAAAGAAGCAATATACCTGCAATCATAAAAGCTATCGAAAGTTTTTTTATCATTCCATTCACCTCAATTATTTAAATTAGTGCATTATATTTTTTATTGAATTACCTTCCAATCCAATCAAGATACATATTAAACATGAATGTTGATTGATATTGATTAATATTGAGATGTCGTCATATTTTGAAAAGGCTTTCCCATAAAAGGTAAAGTAATTTTAACTAATTGTCAAGATATCTGTAAATTTAATATGTGTCTCAAGATTTGTATAAAGAAATTCTTGATTTATCCCCTCTGAATAACCATATTAGATTCATAGGTTAAGTGCCAAGCTATTAATAAGATAGTTTACCTTAAATATGTTATAATAGATGTATAAATATTCACTAACCTCGTCTATCGTGGCGGGATTTTTTTGTGCTCTAAAATATAATATAAAGGAGATAGGTCATTGTTTAAAGATGATCGCTTTAAAGGGTTAAAAAAATCGGATTTAAAGCGTGATATCATTGCAGGTATTACAGTAGGTATTGTTGCGATCCCCCTAGGAATGGCGTTTGCAATTGCTTCAGGAGTAGCACCAGAATATGGCCTTTACACTACTGCTATTGCTGGATTTCTTGTTGCTTTATTAGGAGGATCAAGATACCAAATTGCTGGTCCCACTGGAGCTTTTATTCCTATCCTACTTGCTATCGTATTAGAATACGGTTATGAAAATTTGCTTATAGCAGGTTTTATGGCGGGAATTATGTTGTTGTTAATGGGTATTTTCAAACTCGGACAATTGATAAAGTATATACCCAGATCTGTAACAATTGGTTTTACAGCTGGAATTGCTGTCATTATTTTCAGTGGCCAAATCGGTGACTTTCTTGGATTAGAAGGACTTGAGAGAAAAGAATTTTTCCACCAAAACATGTGGGAAATCTACAAAAATCTAAATACAATCAATGGTTATAGCATTTTAATTGGTTTGATAGGACTTCTTTTATTAATCTTTATTCCTAGACTCTTCCCCCGAGTGCCCGTATTGCTTGTGGCACTTATTATTCCAACCATTCTCGTTGCACTATTTTTCCCGAATAAAGTGGCAACTATCGGGTCCGTATTTGGAGGTATCCCACAAGCTCTACCTGAATTCCAAGTTCCCCAAATAACATGGGATAGATTGATTATGCTAATTAAGCCTGCATTCGTAATTGCGATGCTTGGTGGAATTGAATCCCTCTTATCAGCTGTTGTATCTGATGGAATGACAGGAAAAAGACACGATTCAAATCGTGAACTGGTTGGCCAAGGAATTGCGAATATGGTCACGCCTTTATTTGGAGGTATCCCTGCAACTGGTGCTATTGCTAGAACTGCAACCAATATAAAAAGTGGGGCGGTAAGTCCTTTTTCCGGTATTTTTCAAAGTATCTTTGTGTTAGCAGCTATCTTGATTTTTGCTCCATTCGCATCCAGTATTCCACTTGCAGCCATGGCACCAATTTTGATGATCGTCGCTTATAACATGAGTGAATACCGATCATTCTTTCATATATTAAAACTAAAAAAGGCTGATTCTCTAGTATTAATCACAACGTTCTTACTCACAGTGTTTGTTAATCTAACGACAGCCGTACAATTTGGTCTATTACTTGCAGGTATTATGTTTATTAAGCGAATGAGTGAAGTGCTTGACGTAGAAAAGGTAATTCCATTCACAGCAAAGAAAAATGGTAATGCATCAACCGAAGAGTTTGGAGTAGCTTGTCCAGAAATTGATTTTTACAGCATAGATGGACCACTATTTTTTGGTGCAGCTGACCGTTTTGAGACTATTATAACAAAATCCATTAATAAGCGTCCGAAAGTGCTTATATTACGGTTTAAGAATGTACCTTTTCTAGATGTGACAGGTGCAGCTAACCTTGAATCACTTATTACAGACTTTCATAATGGCGGTGGAACAACAATTATATCAGAAGCCAATAAGGATGTTCACGACATGATGAAAAAAAGTGGACTGACTAGTTTGGTTGGTGAAGAATATTTCTTTAACAAAGCAGATGATGCGGTAGATTATGCATTAATATTAATCGAAACAAATAAATGTTCTATTTGCTCTCGATCAAGCAACTCAACATGTCAAATGTTTAAACAGAGTAAGGAAATAGAACAATTTCATAACACACATTAGGATTCCACTTAATCGGGAATCCTTTTCTTTTTGGAACAAAAAATGAACTGTCCTTCTCACAACTAGCAGTCTAATGTAAAGAACAGTCCATTCTCGTGTTAAGTTATTTATTTACTTGTTGTTCCGCAATATCACCGATAATCGGTAGTTTGAATGTTTCATTTTGATAAGCCTTAATCATTAAGACAACCCATAAAGCAACGGTTAAAAGAGAGAGCAATGAACTGAACACCCATCCAACGAAAGGCACTGCTGAAAGCATATAATTAAATATTGATAATGCAACAAATGTAATGATAGACTGTAGAGCATGAAACCGAATAAAACGATTCTCTTTTTCTAAAATAAAAAATATGATGCCAGTTATTGGTCCTACTATATAGCAAAGTAATCCTGCAATATTCTCTCCCAAGCCACTCGATGTATTTTTCTTCTCAGAATTCGATTGCGCCTGTTCAACTTCTATAAGTGATTTTTCTTCGTTGTCGATCGATTCACTACTTTCGCTTGTTTCGTTTTGATTCATTTTTTATTCTTCCCTTCTCAGTCTTTTGTCATTTCTTTATATTACATGTAACAAAACATAAAGGTATTCACAAAAAATACAATTAACTTCTCCATATTCTCTTTATCTATATATTCGACATCATCTACTAAATTCCTTGTTTTTACTTATAATCATTTTTAATAAACTTCCCTATTAGTATAAGTAATCCTTAATTACAATTACTTACATATGTTAAAGAAACAAAAAAGACTGCTCAACGATTGTCATTTTCATGACGGTTGAACAGCCTTTTAGTATTATATTATTGTAATTCAGCAATAACTTCTTCTATCTTAGCTAGCTCGGATTGTAATCCTCCACCACCAAGATACCATAACGCACCATCTAAATAAATAATATTTTCATTTGCATAAGCTTCCGTTTTTTGAATAATATCGTTTTCCATATCCGTTTCAATATTAGATTCTCCACCTACTGCAGCAGTACGGTCAATAACAAACAATATTTCTGGGTCGAACTGAAGGATTGCCTCAAACCCGAAATTTGATCCATGCTCTGTAGCATCAACGTCCTCTGTTACAGGATTAAAACCGTATAAATCATAGATATAACCGAAACGAGAATCAGGACCAAATCCAGATAGATTACCTTCATTGTACATTGTTACTAATGATGTTTCATAATTTCCAGCTAGTTCATTCACTTCTTCAAAAGCTGCATCGTATTTAGCAAGAAACTCTTCCGCTTCGTCTTGTTTATCGAACATAGTAGCAGCAATATTTACTGATTCTTCAAACGTATTCCAGTAATCTTCTTGTACAGTACCAACAAACACAACTGGAGCTATATCCTTAAGTTCTTCATAATACGTTGATTGACGTCCAGAAATAAAGATAACATCAGGCTCCATTTCTGCAATATCCTCAAATAACGGAGCTTTTAGTGTACCAATATTAGAATACTCATCTGATTCAAACTCACTTAGATGTTCTGGTAATGTAGACTCTTTAGCAACACCAATAATTCCTTCTACACCTAGTGTATGTAAAGTATCCAAGAATCCATAGTCAAAAACAACGATTCTTTCTGGCATTTCATTGAATGTAACTTCTTCATAAGTAGTTGTTCCACCTTCTCTACTTTCAGTTGCTCCAATTGTTGGATATACAGTCATCGGGTAAGCAGATTCCACTTCGGAGGATTCTTCTGCTGTTTCTTCTGACTCTGTTTCAGATGCTGTTGTCTCGTTTTCTTTTTCATTTGTGCTCTCTTCTTCTGAACCACAAGCAGCAAGTGTCATTACTAAAAATAAGGCTAAAAGCCCGATTACTACCTTAAAATTTTTCATCTTCCATTACTCCCTTACCTATTGTTTTTTTATTATTGTGTTTGTTGACAATGAGAATCATTATCACTGATAACGATTCTCATTGTATTCTTAATTAAACTTTTTGTCAATACTTAATTATAAAAAAATTCAGAATATACAAAAGTACCTAGAGAAAGCAAAGTTAAATCGATAATACACTTTGAATCCTCTAGGATATACTTACAAATTTCCTATTATAGCTACCTATTTTCTATATAGCTCTACTTTCCTTCAACAATAAATAGATGAAATAAATACCACCAACAAAGTTTATAATGACACTTATTGTGGTTTTCAGTTCAAAGATGTGCTCTACTAAAAATTGTCCACCGATTAAAGCAATAATACTAATTAAACTTGCGCCTGTAATTAAAGTAACATGCTTATACGTAGCCAGAAATTGATACGAAAGGTTCGCAACAATTAAACCTAAAAATGTAATAGGACCGACTAAAGCGGTAGATGTTGCAATTAAAACGGAGGATAAAATTAACGTTTTCATTACCATTCGATCATAGTTAATACCTAGATTAATGGAATTATCCCGCCCTAGAGACATAACATCTAACTGCCTCATAATTCTATATCCATATATAAAGGAAACAAGCAATATTCCTGCAGCCAAGTATAATATTTCGCTTTTAATATTAATAAAACTAGCAAACAACAAATTTTGTAAGCTTAAGTACTCTGTCGGACTAATAAGGACTTGTAAGAATGTAACGAAACTCCCTAGTAGTGTTCCAATTATGAGTCCAATTATTAAGACGAAAAATATTGGATGCTTATCTGCTCGGAATAAAAATCGATATAATAGTAACGCAAATAGAATCATGGCGACGATTGCAAGACCAAAATTCAAATATTTATTTACTACCCAAATCGACATGGATCCAGCGAAAAAGAAAATAAATGTTTGCACTACTTCATACATAGAATCAATCCCCATAACAGAAGGTGTTAAGATTCTATTATGAGTAATCGTTTGAAATACGACAGTAGCATAGGCAATTGCGACCCCGGTTACAATCATGGCCCCAATTCGAATTAATCGCCTTGGAAAGGCATAATCAAAACCACCTTTTATATCATAAAACGCAAAAAGGACGATACAAAGGATAGAAATTACAGCTAAAACAATTAATTTAGTTCGGTTGCTTCGCATAGGCTCTCCCCCTTAACAATAGAATTAAGAAGATTGCACTACCTATTACCGCAACCGTAACATTTACTGGAATTTCATATGGATGAATGACAATACGACCAATAATATCACAGATTAAAAGGAATACGACTCCTAATACAGCTGTATGCGGAATTATTTTTTGCAAATTATCTCCTAGATAAAGTGATACAATATTTGGGACAATTAAACCTAAGAACGGAATCATACCAACAGTAAGAACTACTGTTGAAGAGATGACAGCCACGAGAATTAGACCAATATTCCGTATAAATTTATAACTTAACCCTAAATTCTTTGTAAAGTCTTCTCCAAGACCTGCTACCGTAAACTTGTTAGCATAAAAATAAGCGAAAATGATAACTGGGATACTTACATATAATAATTCATAACGACCTGCCATTATTAATGTGAAACTTCCCATCAACCAAGATGAAATATTTTGTAATAAATCCGCTTCATAGGCAAAAAATGTAGTAATCGATGATAAAATGTTACCAAACATAATTCCTATTAAAGGTACAAAAATAGCATCTTTAAACTTTATGCGATCAAGAATTTGCATAAATACTAACGTCCCCATTAACGCAAACGCAAAGCAAAAAAAGATTTGCTGTATATAAGACACATTTGGAAACACAAGAATAGAAATTAAAATACCTAATTTCGCAGCATCTAATGTACCAGTCGTTGTCGGTGAAGCAAACTTATTCCGACTTAAGGACTGCATAATTAATCCCGCAATACTCATACCTGCTCCTGCCAATATAATCGCCATTAACCGTGGCAATCGACTAATTAAGAATATGGATGCCTCATCAGAGTCCCAATCCAATAAATCAGTAATTTTTATATCAATTGCACCAACGAAAAGTGAAATGAATGACAGGATGATAGCTAAAATTGTTAACATCCAAAGTTTCATAGCAATCCTCTAACTTAGTTAATATTTTAATGATAATGATTCTCATTATTATCGCACATTAATTTTATCGTTTACCTATACAATTGTCAATTGTCTAAAACACTTAAACTTATATTCTATAAATGTACGATACTATTGAATAGTAAGCATATTATATAATATATATGACTTTTATGCTGACAAAACGAACTCACTTATATATTTGCCAATTACTAGTAAACTAGCGTAAAGTTATATTCGTAAAAGTATTTAAATAGAAAAGACGAGGAGGAATAAATATTGAAGATTATTAATAATTATATTGATTCCGTTTTTTATCATGAAGATTCTCTGTTAGAAGATGTACTTCATTCTATAGAGGAGAATGGTATGCGTCCTATATCTGTTTCGGCTTCTACAGGAAAATTACTTACGATGCTCGTCTCCATTTCTGGTGCTAAGAATATACTAGAAATTGGTGCACTAGGGGGATATAGTGGCATTTGTCTTGCAAGAGGTTTAGGTAATGAAGGAAAATTAACTTCACTAGAACTTATGGAGGATTATGCCAACCTAGCAGCGAGCAATCTAGCAAAAGCAGGCTTTCAGAATCAAGTTACATATATTACAGGTCCTGCTCTTCATAATCTCGAACAATTGGTTAAGGAAAATAAAAAATTCGACTTTTTCTTTATTGATGCTGATAAAGAAAATTATGAAAATTATTTAAATCAATGTATTCAACTAGCAGTAAATGGTGCGGTCATCGTTTGTGATAATGTCCTTGCTCGAGGTAGTGTGGCAGATGATTCAATAGAAGCAAAAAAGCATACAGAATTTATGAAGCAATTCAATCAAACGGTCGCGAACCATCCTCAATTAGAATCGAACTTAATTCCAATTGGAGATGGATTAACAATTTCTATCGTAAAGAAATAGTAAGTTACACCTTATTAGTAAGAAGATAAATAGTAGTCAGAATTCCGTTGCAAAATGGAATTCTTTTTTTGTTTTTAAGAATATTGATATAAGGCTTGAGGTTAACGTAACGTTAACGTTTATAATAACTATTAGCTAGGAGGTGAACCATGGAATATACAATTAAAAAACTAGCCCAGTTATCAGGAGTTAGCACGAGAACACTTCGTTATTATGATGAGATCGGACTATTAATTCCAGCTCGTATTAATTCTTCAGGTTATCGAATTTATGGCCAAAAAGAAGTAGATACACTCCAACAAATCTTGTTTTACCGTGAATTAGAATTTAGCTTAGATTCTATAAAAAACTTGATGAATGATCCAACTTATGATGAATGGGAGGCATTAATAAGTCACCATCACCACCTTATAAAAAAGAGAGACAGACTAGATAGCATTATTGCAACAGTAGAGCAGACAATACTAACTAAGAAAAGAGGAATTCCAATGGATGATAATAAAAAATTCGAAGGCTTAAAGGAAAAATTGATTGATGAAAATGAGAAGAGATACGGTAAAGAAATTCGCGAAAAATATGGCGAAGATAACATTCATGCAAGTAACGCGAAATTAAGAGGTATGTCAAAAGAAGATTACGAAGCTATGACTGTCTTAAGTGAAGAAATACTCGATCTATTAGAAAAAGCTTACGCAACCGGAAATCCTGAATCAGACTTAGCACAACTTGTTGCTGAAAAACATAAAGAATGGCTTATGTATTCGTGGAGCTCTTACTCGAAAGAACAGCACGCAGGTTTAGCAGAGATGTATGTGGCAGATGAGCGATTCACTGCTTACTATGATCAGAGAGTCAAAGGAGCAACAAGATTTTTACGAGATGCAATTCATCGATATTTAGGAAAAAGTAATTAAAAAAAGCGTAGATACCGAACAAATTCTAACAAATTGTCCGGTATCTACTATGATAGAACATTTCTGTCCGATCTCCTTATATTTATACTAATTTTAACCTATCTCCTCGTCAGGTAAATGACCGGAACGATTAATTTTTGTAGCTAAATATTTCTCATTAAATCGTGACTTATCTCCCCACAATGGAATTCTACCTGTTACTGGTAAACCAGCCTGCTCTAGTGCATCATACTTTTTAGGATTGTTCGTAATAAGTTTGATTGGTTTTTTCCTTAATGTATTTAATACTTGAATGGCGTCTGAATAATCTCGTGAATCATCTTTGAACCCTAGCGCTTCATTTGCTTCTACCGTGTCATAATTATTTTCTTGTAGAATGTATGCAAGTGCCTTACTAAATAACCCAATACCTCTTCCTTCATGATTCGCTAAGTAAAAGATAGCTCCAGCTCCATGCTCCACAATCATTTTCATCGACTGTTTTAGTTGGTATCCACAATCACAACGTTTACTACCAAATATATCTCCTGTATGACATATGGAATGCATTCGAATGATTGCATCATCAGCATTTTCGAAATCCCCATAGACTAGAACACTTGATTGTTGTAATTCCGCTAAATTAGCTGAAGCTAACATATCAATAACTTTACCATAATCTTCCGTTCTTTCTTCACATTTCAACCAAGAATACCATTTAAACTCTATCGTTTCATCATAGAGATTAACCGGAAGCTTTATTGGACCAACTAAATAAATAGCATCGTTTGTATTATCTATTAAATGGATTTTATCTTTCAATAAAGAAAGGACCTTAGAATCTAACATCATCTGTACCACTTTATCATTCCTTTATTCATATATATTTATAATTACTATTTCCTCTATTTTAACAAGGAGTGAATACAAGTTACCAATATAAAGTTCTGTACAGATGAAATATCTAATAATATAAAAAAAGCTCCAACCAAAATATGATTGGAACCTCCTTGTTTTAATGTTGCTTTACGGAAATTTGGCCACTAACCTCAACGATTGCTAATTCAACTTCTGTTATATCAAAAACACCATTCCTTCGTAAATGCAACTCTATATCATCCATAGTCATCTCTTGCTTTTTCATAACTTTCGTGTCCAGCATACCATTTTTTATAATTACTTCTGGATTACCCTCCATAAGTTTTCGTATTTTTTTGTTTTTTTCTAGTCTCTCTAATCCCCAGATAAGACCAAACCATAATACAATCACAAAAATTAAATGTCCGACTTTTATTTCTTCACCAGTAATAGATCCACCTAATAGTTCTGATATCATCGTAACAAAGATAAGATCGAGTGGTGTTATCTGGGCTAACTCTTTTCTGCCAACCAGTCTCATCATGATAATTACGATTGTTAGACCTAATAACATCTTTAATGCGATATCACCATACATACTCTTCCCTACCTTATCTTGCCCGTTTACTTTTACTCCGGGGTATTTACTACATATGTAGTACTAGTAATTAACTACCCGAAAAATCTCGTTTTAATCAATTGGTAAATAACTTGTAAGTATTTAGATTAAGACAAAAAAAGGATATTTAGAAAACGGCTTGATGAGACGTAGAGGAGATTTTATAAAACACAATTAAATAAGACCGGAGAAAGTTACGTTGCAATAACTTTTTCCGATCTAAATTGTAGTCCTTTATTGTAACAACTTATTTCTCTGGTCGCTTTTGAACAAACAGTAAAATTAATGTTGCAAATGGACCTAGAACTAAAGATAATAAAAACCAATTCAGTCCTGTTCGGTTCTTCCCCTGTGCTATTCCAGCATTAATCATTGCAAGGGTTCCCCATCCAACATAAAAACTATTTTCCACACTATTCACCCTTTACTTAACAAATACTCTCGATGGAAATGAATAATTGGCTGAATAGTATAGAAAGTTGAATTTTTCTAATAGGTCGGCCAACCATTCCCATCCCAATATAAATCATTTATAAGCATCCGATGTTCACCATTATTTTCTGCATCGTATGCATGTCGAATAATAATTCGGTTATCATACACATCCTGATGACCTGGTCCGACCCATCGCTCATTACCAGCATCTAAAATAGTACCTCCACCGTGCATCATATCGACACCATTCTTATCAAAATAGGGACCAGTAATATTTTCTGATCTTCCATATGCAATTTTATACGTACTATCCAAACCACGGCAACAACGATCAAATGAAACGAATAAATAATAATAGCCGTCTCTATATGTGATATTTGGTGCTTCTACCGCGTGCTCAGGGTGATTCGGTCTAGTAGCTATTGAATAAAGTGGTCCTATCGGTTTCATTGTATGTGGGTCTAGCTTTGTTAGCTTAATCCCGCTCCAAAAAGAGCCAAATGACATCCATGGTTCTCCATTTTCGTCAATTACAATATCACTATCGATCGCATTAAAATTATCCGCAGTCGTAGACTTAATAACTAGACCATCATCTCTCCAATTTCCTGAAGCAATACTTTCCGTTGATGTTAAACCTATTAATGAATTGTTAGATCCAAAGGAGGATACAGAATATGAAACCCAATACCGTCCGTTGTAATATTGTACATCTGGCGCCCATTGATGGCTCTCAAAGTTTGGGACATGATCTGACCACCAAGGAAGTGCTTGAGGAAATAAGGAAGGTGTCTGACTCCAATAATGCCCATCTGTAGAAGTAACTACTTTTATTCCATTCTCTTCTCCTGTTCCAAAAGCCCACCAAGTATTACCTTCTTGTATAATAGTAGGATCATGAAGCCTTAATTCACCAGTTAGCTCCTTAAAATCTGCAGAAACAGTAGTCGAAAGAATGAGGTACATTGCAACAGCTAAGAGTACGATTTTTATCTTCTTGTACATGTTAGGTCTTCCTTTCCATTTGGCGAGAAGAAGAGTTTATAAGGAATCACCCTTCCAACTCACTCATATTTTGTCTTACTGACTTTATTGTAAGCGCCTAACTTGTAGATAAAAAGGTACAAAAGCGGTATTTATTCGACATTCCTAGATTTTCAAATCGGAAACACTTCCATATACCTACGATAAATTTTTACTATAATAAAACAGTTAGTGTACTTGTTATTTACCAAATATCACCTTGTTCTTCTTTCATTTGACTCATTTTCTCAACCCATTCGTCTATCTCGGCTCGTATATCAGAAGCTAAATCCTTCATTTCAGTCTTTTTAGTAGATTCTAAGTCACGTAGATTCTGAGTGATGCTGTATCGTCGTTCCTCAATCGAATCTTTTAATTCACGATAGGTCTCTTCTTCTAGTAATTCTTCGTCTTGGAGAATTTGTAATGCTTGCTTATATCGTTCGTTCTCTTGTTTGATGATAGTTCGAACATCATCCGCTAACCCTTCTACATGATTCATTTCGGCTAACTGTTCCCAAGGATCAGGTGCCATACGATGTGCCCATACAACATCTATTCTTGATGGCAGTAACCATTTTTCTTCAATTGTTTGATGAATATCTTCTGCATTCTCTGCGTAATAATAATCGCCATTACCAGCGTTTGCAACTTCTTGAAGCTGCATTTCTGCTTCTTGATCTACTTGAAAACCAATAATATGAACATGATTAGAATCTGCACGATTCGCGAACGTTTTTGCAGCCTCTATGGGATCGCCATCACATGTTTCCACCCCATCACTCACAATATAAATAGTCGTACTACCCTCAAGTTCTCTTGTCATCTCTTCTGCTTTCATAATAGCTCCTGCAAGTGGTGTCCAGCCTCTACTCTCAAATGAAGACAGTGCTTGATCAAACGGTTCCTTCTCATACTCACCTAATGAATAAATTTCTTCGATACTCGTACAAGACAATTCTTTATCCGAATCGGATTCGGAACCCTTATGACCGTAAACAACTAAAGATACATCGCTCTGACTCCCGACAGTCTGTGCAAATTTAGAAACAGCTTTCTTGGCTACATCCATTCGAATGTTATTATCCTTAGTTGGTAATAGCATACTAGAACTTGCATCTAATAAAATAATTGCATTCTCCGGTGGCACTCTTTTCTCGGTAGTTCCTTCCGTTGTCTGTTTGACAGGGTCCGGCAATAACGGTTCGTCATAATCCGGAGTATAATTTTCAACAATCTCTATACGTTCTTTATAATTAGGGCTAGCTAGTAATAGAGCAATTCCTTTTTCTATTTCCTCAGGTTCTTGTGTCACTTCTAATAAATTTGCTAACTCTTCCTTTAAAGCTTGTTCCTCAATCGAACTGTTACCTTGTTGCTCTTCTTCAAATGCCAAGTTTTCCGTCAATACTCCCCCTTGCTGTTGCTTTATCACTTCCAAATCAGTTGATAAATCTATCTCGCTTAATTTCTCTAAGAATATGTTTGTATCATCCTCTTCTTTTTTAGCCTCTTCCGTTTCTTCATCATTTGCTTCCACTTTTGCTTCGGTATTATCAGATTTCGAACAACCCATTATCGCTACACATAAAACAGTGAATATCAAAAGCCATTTTCGTTTCATTCACCGATCTCCTCTCTTTCTATTATATGTACTCTCAATGAAGGGATTTTTAATAGTATTTAAATAGTCCTTTAACTCACATATCCCTCGTTTATTGGTACGACTATAACATCAAAAGGTTCCCGATTAGATAATAAATAAGCCATTAGTAACAAATAATACTTTTGGATTAATTATTAATGAATGGAGCTGGGACAGAATTATTTAATCATACTACAAACCGAACGATTCGTTAGAATCAATTCTGTTTGTATGCTTTTTATCATTACTTCGCTAAAACACTTCGCTTTCCGCAGGCAACGCCTCAACTAATTTCAAAAGTTCAATTGAACTTTTGAAATGGATTTTCCGCTGTTGCTTTCCTGCAGGAGTCTACGTGTTTTTGCTGTGTAATTTATATTTCATTTTTTAATTGTTCGCCTTTAATATTGTAAGATTTAGTTATTTCTCCGCCTCTCGATTTATGCGGACGCAAAGCACTATATATGAGGCAAACGCATGTAGGAATCATTTACGCATGTTAGTTAGTATCCCACCGAAATTCAGCGTATTTCAATTTATGAGATATTTAAAAGGGAAAAGTAGTTTGATGATATTTAATCGTCACGCGAATCTAAAATATAAATACGGAAATCGCAAGTTTTGGTGCCGTGGTTTCTACGTAGATACGGTGGGTAGAAATAGGAAGAAAATACAAGAATATATTAGGAATCAGCTAAAAGAAGATTACATGACGGACCAATTAACAATATTCGAAGAGTTTGATCCGTTTACAGGACAAAAATACAATAAACAATAAGGGATTCTTTTAGAATCAGTGAGTGAATGTGGTGCAAGAGGGAGAACCATTCGATAGGCCTTTCAGGCCGAGACCGGTAAAAGAGGCTTTCATCCGCAGACAAAGAGGTCGAGCACAAAAATCCAACCAAATCATGGGAATATAAATAGCCAAGTCAAAATACAAGACTCCTGCAGGAAAAGCAACAGCCGAGGGATTACAGGATGTAATTCAGTTCGGCGTCGCAACAGGACGTTGCGTTATTCGCCGAACTTCACAAACTAAAGTTATTATATAACTTTTGTAATTAGTTGAGGCGTTGCCTGCGGAAAGCGAAGTATTTTGACTTGGCGTTAGTATAACATTCGGATTTTGTATTATGAAAATTACTTCTGTCCCAGTCTCTATCTCTTCTCAGTAATTTTTTTCAATATAGAAAATGAGTATTTCTTCTCGGAATACTCACTTTCTACGTTCTCTATTTTATTCATAGCGGATAAGAAAGTATCTTTTCTTTCCTCTGCGGATAATCGTGAATGTATTCTCTATTCGATCCTCATCTGATAATGAATAATTTATATCGTCTCTTCGGTCACCGTTTATATAAACAGCACCATTTTTAATATCTTCTCGCGCTTGACGTTTGGAAGATGAAATTTTCGCTTCTACTAATAAATCAACCAGCCCAACATTTCTTTCTTTAGACGTATAAGATGGTACGTCTTTGAATCCTTGCTCTATTTCAACAGCATTTAATGTTGCAATATTTCCACTAAATAACGCTTCTGTAATACGCTCCGCTTGCTGTAGAGCATCTGATCCGTGAACCATCTTCGTCATTTCTTCAGCTAGTCGTTTATGAGGAACTCTTTTTTCCGGTGCTTCTTGTAATTGTTTTTCTAATTCCTCAATTTCCTCCACACTTAAAAATGTGAAGTACTTTATAAATTTAATTACGTCTCTATCATCAGTATTAATCCAAAACTGGTAAAACTCATACGGTGTAGTTTTCTTAGGATCTAACCAAATAGCACCACCAGCAGTTTTCCCAAATTTTGTACCGTCACTCTTCGTGATTAACGGCACCGTTATTCCATATGCTTTTGCTTCTTCCTCATCATTACTTTTCGTTCGTCGAATAAGTTCTAATCCTGCAGTAATATTTCCCCATTGATCACTACCACCAATTTGCAGTGTACAATTCTCTTTCTCATAGAGGTTTAAGAAGTCTGCCGATTGTAATATCATATAACTAAATTCAGTAAAAGAAATTCCGTTCTCCAATCTAGATTCAACAGAGTCCTTAGCTAGCATGTAATTGACACTGAAGTGTTTTCCATAGTCACGTAAGAATTCGATAATAGAAATTTCCGATAACCATTCGTAATTATTTCTTGTAACTACACTATTTTCCCCTTGATTCACTTCTAAAAGTTGAGAAATTTGCTCTTGGATTTGTTCCGCATAGCCTTTCACAATTTCCTCCGTGTTAAACGATCTTTCGGTAGATCTACCACTCGGATCTCCAATCATTCCTGTTCCGCCACCTACAAGTGCAATTGGACGGTGACCAGCCTTCTGAAATCTTTTTAACATTAAGATAGGTAGTAAATGACCAATATGAAGGCTATCTGCCGTGGGATCAAAACCACAATATAGAGTAACCGTATTCTCTTCTAAATGTTTTCGCAATCCTTCATTGTCTGTTGTTTGCTGAATTAAACCACGTTGCTCTAAATCATCTAAAATGTGCATAATCTTTCCTCCTACTCTTTTTTGGAAACAAAAAAATCCCCTCCCTCAGAAAGGGACGAGATAACTCGCGGTACCACCCTCGTTATAGACAATAAATGTCCATCACTCAAGGAAATAACGATGCAAGCCGCTGCACCGTCTTCATTTTCATGAAGATACTCAGGATTCGTAATTCATGAGGGAACTATGTACGAGCTTTCACCTACCGCTCGCTCTCTTAAACAGGAAATTCCTCACTACTTTTATCCGTCACTGTTTTAGTCTTATAGTAATGTATATTTATTTTTAACATATGTGTATCGAAAAAGCAATAAAGTTTGATAAATAGTTGCATCATAAATGTAATATCACGGTATTGACCGCTGTGATATAATATACTACAGAAAACTAGGAGGGGTAATGAATGGATCCAAAAGAAACCATTTTAAGATGGTGGACTAAAATAAAGAGTTTTTTAACTCAAACCAACTTAAAGAGAACCTCACGTATTAGCTATCATATTATTTGGAATATACTACTTGTCTTTATAATGATCGGTATTATCGGTGCGTTCTTTGCCTTTGGTCTAGGTGCGGGTTATTTCGCATCATTAGTGGCAGATGAAAAAGTAATGACAGAAGAAGATATGTCTAAGGCAGTCTATAATTATGAAGAAACCTCAGAACTATATTTCTCGGATAATATTTTTCTATCAGATGTAAGTACTGATTTACACCGTGAAGAAGTTACACTAGATAAAGTTAGTGACTATGTAAAAAATGCTGTCATTGCAACTGAAGATGAATACTTCCGAACACATAATGGCATTATTCCTAAGGCAATTTTAAGAGCTGTCTTTCAAGAAGTAACAAATGCTGATACGAAAACTGGTGGAAGTACACTTACACAACAAATTATAAAAAATCAGATCCTAACAAATGAAGTATCTTTTGAACGTAAAGCAAAAGAAATCTTATTGGCAATGCGTCTGGAACGCTTCTTTGAAAAAGACGCTATTTTAGAAGCTTATTTAAATATTGTTCCTTTTGGTAGAAACTCTTCTGGGCAAAACATTGCTGGAGTTCAAACAGCGGCAAAAGGTATTTTCGGTAAAAATGCAGAAGAATTAACATTGCCTCAAGCTGCTTTTATTGCTGGTTTACCCCAAAGTCCTTCTTATTATACTCCGTTCGTAAATGGTGGAGGATTGAAGGAAGAAGAAGGATTACAACCAGGTCTCGAGAGAATGAAAACTGTTTTAGAACGAATGCATCGAGAGAATTATATTACAGATGAAGAATATGAAGAGGCTATTGCATACGATATAACTCAAGATTTTATCGAACCGAAGGAATCAATTCGACAGCAATACCCGTACTTAATTGAAGAATTAACGGACCGTACAATTGATATCCTATCTGTTGTGCTTGCCGAACAAGATGGATATTCGAAGGAAGAATTAGACAATAGTGAAATCTTACATGAAGAATATAAAATTTTAGCAGAAAGAGCATTAAGTAGTAATGGGTATCGCATTCATTCTACGATAGATAAAGAAATTTATGATGCCTTTCAAAAAGTCACAAGAGAATATACCAATTTTGGTCGAGATAAGTTAGCTATCAATATAAATTCGGGCAAACAAATAATGGTGACGAATGAAGAAACAGGTGAAGAGGAACCGTTAGGCCATCAACCAGTACAAGTTGGTGCTGAACTAATAGAAAATAGTACTGGAAGAATAATTGCTTTTGTAGGTGGACGTGATTACGAAATTTCACAGAAAAACTATGCAACAAAGGTTCGCGGACCAAATGGTAGTACGATGAAACCACTAGCTGCATATGCTCCCGCTATGGAGTTAGGTTATTATCAACCAGGCTCCGTTATTGCAGATGTAGAAAAACATTTCGCAGCGTATAAGGGAAGAGCGCCTAAAAACTTTTCTAACAGGTATTATGGATTAGTTTCTGCAAGAGAAGCGTTTTACAGATCTCATAACGTATCCGCACTAACCGTATACGAAAAAATTTTGCCTGAAAATCCTGTAGAAAGATACTTAGAAAAAATGGGTTTCGAAGAATTGTCACGTGAACGTGATCACAATGATTATGCCATTCTATCTTTACCACTAGGTTCAACACGTAGTGGGGTAACCGTGGAAGAGACAGTCAATGCTTATGGAACCTTCGCAAATCAAGGGAAATTTATCGATGGATATATGATTGAAAGAATTGAAACAAATGATGGAGAAGTGATTTACGAGCATGAGAGTGAGCCTGTAGAAGTTTTCAGCCCTCAAACAAGTTATCTTATGTATGATATGATGCGCGATGTCCTTACAAAAGGAACAGGAACAAACGCTAGAGCTCAATTGCGGAACAAAAACGTGGATTGGGCTGGAAAAAC
This sequence comes from Gracilibacillus halotolerans, assembly GCF_014206945.1. Taxonomy (GTDB): domain Bacteria; phylum Bacillota; class Bacilli; order Bacillales; family Amphibacillaceae; genus Gracilibacillus; species Gracilibacillus halotolerans. The sequence continues at coordinate 33,775 of NZ_JACHON010000015.1, read as the reverse complement.
TGGTACATCTAATGGACCACAAGATGCGTTATTTATGGCGATTAATCCGAATGTGTCGATTGGAACATGGATTGGGTATGACTATAACCAGAAACTAGACACTGGCTACAATCAAAGAAACACTACCTATTGGGCGCAGCTTGTGAACGCAGCAACTGAAATACGTCCAGAATTAATGGCACCATCAGAAAAATTACCACGACCAGATGGTATTGTGTCAAGAAGCTATTGTGCAGTATCCGGCATGCTCCCATCTGAGCTATGTAGTGATGCTGGTCTAATACAATCAGACATCTATAACGCTAAATTCGTACCAACAAAGAAAGATAATAGTTTGATACGTGAAGCTTATACGAGCGTAAATGGTAAACCTATGATAGCTGGTGAAAAAACGCCTGCTGAATTCACAGAAGGGGATGGATGGAGTCTAAATCCTGCATGGTTGAAAGAAACAGGTTATGATAAATTCCCTAAGTTAGAGCAATTAATACCTTCTGACTCTGGAGGTTGGGGTAAAATTACGATTCCAGATGCTGAAACATTGAAAGATGACGGAAAAGCACCTGGTGTACCTACATCATTAAAAAATAGCAACCAGAAGCTAACTTGGAAAGCTTCTGGAAGCAACGATGTGGTGGGTTACCGGATATACCGAGCCAGTAATCCTGATTCAGACAACTTCCAAAGGATTGGCTCGACTACTGAGACAAGCTATACGGTTCCGAGTGGTAATGCTGTTTATCATGTAAAAGCTGTTGATTATTTTGGTAGAGAATCTAGTCCAAGTAATAAAATAACCGTCGGTGATTTTTCCGAATCAAAGGAAGACGAAAAAACAGACGATAACAAAAAGCAGGAAAAGAAACCTGACAAAAAAGAAGAAAAACCAAAACCTGAACGAGAAGAAACATCTAATAATACACCCAAACCTGAAAATGAAGAATAGCTAGTAGCAAATCAAAAAAGTTAGAGCAACCGCTCTAACTTTTTGATTTACTTTTATAAACGGTTAATCATCTATCTTAGTTTTTGAATTCCTATCCTTTTTTTAGGTAAATAGAAAGTTAAGTTTACCTTGTAAGGAATATTGTGTATCTTTAACATATAATCTGACATTCGGAGGCTCATATATGAATAAAAGTATTTCTGTTTATATTACTGTCGGAGAATGGTTATTTAAAATCTTATTACTTAACATCTATTGGTTTATTTTTTCACTAGTCGGTCTTTTTGTTCTAGGCTTATTTCCAGCAACAACCGCATTGTTTGCAACAATACGTCAAGACATAAAATCTGAGGATGACGTTCGATTATTTCGTAGTTTTCTCCACTATTATAAACAAGAATTTTTAAAATCAAATTTGCTAGGTTATCTTATGTTAAGTTTAGCGATTCTTTTAATCGTTAACCTACAAGTTTTAGATATTATGGATTCTTCTTTGCTCCACTCTAGTTTAACGATAATGACTTACATACTACTAGCTATTCTTGCTCTTATCTCGGTTTTTATAGTTCCTATCTATGTCCATTATAATTTTTCCATTCTAGGTTATATTAAGTACTCTGCAATTATGGTAATCGGTAAGCCGCTTCAAGCTTTAGCGTTACTAGCAATTATCGCTGTATTATTTTATCTATATTATTTAGTACCTGGTTTAATCCCAGCTATTGGTGTTAGTTTATTAGCCTATATTATTATGAAAACAGCTTATCCCTCTTTTGCTATACCTCGAGAAATGAAAGAAGAGAGCTAAAAAATATAGCTCTCTTCTTTTATAACTTGTATTTTTCATCCTTTCACTGAACCAATCAACACACCTTTTTCAAAATACTTCTGTATAAAAGGATATAGAATTAATACAGGTAATGAGGAAACGATAATTACTCCATACTTCACTTGATCCGCATATCGTTGTGCATAGCCTCCTCCCGTACCTCCACTTCCTGCTCCTTCTGAAAATACTTGATTCGATAAGAGAATATCCCTCAATACAATTTGTAATGGCTGCAAGTCATAGTTTCGGATATAAATTAACCCCGTAAAAAAGTCGTTCCAATGCCATACTAAATAGTATAAACCAATAACAGCAGTTACGGCTTTTGATAACGGTAATACAATCGTTGAGAAAAATTTAAAATGTGAACAACCGTCCATAACTGCCGCTTCATACATTTCATGGGGAATATTATTTTCAAAAAATGTACGTGTAATAATGAGGTTAAATACGTTTACAGTTAGGGGATTGAAAATAAAAACCCATGGAGTATCCAATAAGCTTAAATCTCTCATTAACATATATGTTGGGATTAGCCCGCCATTAAAAAACATCGTAAATATAAAGAAAAACATTAAAAATCTTCGTGCTCTGAATTCTGTACGTGACAACACATATGCGGCTGGTAACGTTAATAACAAATTTATAAATGTACCGAAAAAGGAGTAAAATAATGTATTTCGGTAACCTATCCATACCCTAGAGTCCGCAAATATTTGTTCATAACCAAATAAACTAAAACCTTTCGGTGTAAATAATACTTTCCCTGTCGATACAAATGTTGGATCACTGATCGATGCAATAATTATAAAATATATCGGATAAGCTACGACAAAAAACATAATCACACATATTAAAATTACAGCTAAATCAAATGCTAAGTCTAATGGTTTTTTACTTTTAATTCTATTTAGTGAGATAGAAGGCATCACTTTTCCTCCTTCATTTAGTTTGTCTTACCAAAGACTAATTCGCGAAACCTTCTTTGCTATCGTATTAACAATGACAAGCATCGTAAAATTTATCATCGTATTAAATAGACCAATAGCCGCAGCATAGCTGAATTGATTGGATACAATACCTGTTTTATAAACATAGGTTTCAATTACTTCAGAAATCGGCAAATTAAGAGAGTTTTGCATTAAAAAAATCTTTTCAAACCCTGTACTAATAATTGACCCCATATTTAAGATTAGCAATATAATAATGGTTGGGATAATCGCTGGTATCTCAACGTTTCTAATGATTTGCCATTTATTAGCTCCATCAATTTTAGCAGCATCGTATAGTTGCGGATCTACTGCTGCTAAAGCTGCTAGATAGATAATACTATTCCACCCTACATGCTGCCATACATCTGACAAAACATAGATGGGAACAAATGCATTAACGGAAGCTAATAAGTTCCCTTCTACCCCAAGCTTGGCTAACAACAGACCGAGTATGCCAGTATTTGGTGACAACATAACATTTAATAATCCTACTAGCACGACGATAGAGATAAAATGTGGTAAATACACGGTAGTTTGTAAGATTCTTTTTCCACGCTTCCACTTAATTTGATTAACTAGTAATGCTAGTGCAATCGGAGCAGGAAACCCCACCACAATCGTAGTGATACTAATAAGTAAAGTGTTTCGAATAAGATCCCAAAACAGGTGACTATTCATAAATTGCTCGAAGTATTTTAAACCAACAAAATCTCCACCTGTCAAACCCGCTGTAAAATCATATTCTCGAAATGCAAGTTGAATCCCATACATAGGAACATAGTTAAATATGATGACACAGATGATTGCAGGTAGAATCATTATCCATAATTGATAATCCCTTGCTAGCGTATTAAAAACGGTTTGTTTTTTCACTTTAGGCTCCACTTTAACCTTTGTGTCCTGTACTGTGGCCATAAAATGATTCCCCTTTTTTTAGAGAGATATCAAGAGGTTGTGATATCTCTCTAATCATTTTAATGTTTACTGTCCTTTGTATTCATCATAGTATTTTTGAATAATATCTATATTGGATTGTAAGCCCATTTGTTCTACCTGCTGTTTGTATCCTTCCCACTGTTCTTCAATACCACCAGTTGTAATCCATTCACCGAATTTTGAAATCGCTATATTCATAAAATCAGTATTAACAAGCGTCATTGCATTATGATCTTCCTGAGAATACTTTAACAACATTCCCGGAAAAACATCATTCTCTCTATCTAGGTTTTCAAAGGCCTTATTAAAAGGTTCTTGTTGTTCGTCAACTGCTTGCATGTCTACAGGCAATTCAACCTCTAATTCATCTGATATAAACATTGGACCATTGTCCGCCCATGTTGACGTCCATTTCCACGTACCTGGATCCATTTCTTCGTCTTGTGGCGGAAGTATCTTATACGATTGATCACCTGTTTTTTCTATGTTTGGACCAATGGAACCAAACAAAATTTGCAAACTTACCTCTGGATCATACAATTCATTTATAAACTTCATCGCAGCTTCCTTATTCCCAGTCTGTGAGGACATTTGAATAAAATTGACACCGTAATTTAATTCATTGTAATCATAAGACCAGGATACATCACTATCACTATCAGCAGACACCTTCATTGGATCGAAGGTTACATACTGATCGGATACATTCAAACCGAATCGATCCGTACTTTCCCAACCGAATGTAAAGCCAATTTTCGCTGTATCTCCTTCACCTCGTGCTAGAGCTTGATATTGAGAGTAATCTTGCGTAAATGCTTCCTCATTGATTAAGCCATTTGCATATAACTTGTGTAAAAATGACACAAACTCTTTATACCGCTCGTCTACAAAGAAGTTTTTCACCTGTCCATCCTCCAATATATAACCTTGTCCACCTCCACCAGTAATCGTCATGCCAGTACTTCCTAATAACACTGTTGGATGGAAATAACCAAATCCACCTTCTCCTATTGGGGCAAAGTCCATTGGAATCTCATCATTCGGGTCTCCGTTGCCATTAGCATCTTCTTCCTTAAATGCCATTAGTACATCAAACAATTCATCCCAATTTTTTGGCACGTCTAATCCTAAGTTGTCTAACCATTGCTTATTTATAAATTGCATCGTTGCTGTTTCTGGCCAGAATTGTTGATATTTCGATAGTCCATAAATTTCACCATTTGTTTGGGTTGATAAGTCTTTCGTTATCGGCTGTTCGTCAAACATCGCTTGAATATTAGGACCATGTTCCTCTATTAGAGGTTGTAAATTTTCAAATAACCCCGGAAATTGAGCAAAGTCAGCATCTGTAATAGCATTTGGACCAATGATAATATCTGGGATTTCCCCACTTGCTAACATCGCACCCTTCTTCTGATCCCAATCTGCAGAAACTTCCTCCCATTTTATCTGAACCCCTGCTTTTTCCTCCACCTCTGCTAACCATTCCATGTTCTCAAGTTCCTTTGTTAATGGATGTTTTGTGATAAGTCCAGTCAGCACTACTCTTCCATCTTCTGTTTCAGTTGGTTCGTTACTTGCCTCGTTATCGTTGCTACAAGCTACCAATATTAAAAAGAAACAACTTACAATGAAAAATCTTATACTTTTAACCATAATTTTCTCCTCCATTCAAAGTAATTTATAAAGCGTACTCAACTGTTCTTACCTAAAATAAATACTTCCGACTATTTTCAATAACTTTTGATAACGCTTACATAATTAAGTGTTAAATAAATACTTTTGAAGTAAAACATGATTACAGTATGTCATGTTATATTTTACAAGTGAATTCACTATTATTATTTTACATATCTTATTTTTGGTACTTAAAGTTTTTTATTGAACTCTAATCAATGATTAAAAGTCACATCCAAGTATACAATTACACCACAAAGACACCAATTTAAGTAGACAGCCTTTGTGGGTAATGTAATTAAATCTGTAGGTAACGTTATTATGTGCATTACTACTAACAAACCATTATTTCATCGCAGGTCTTTCCTTAGCTTTATCTGCTTCCCCTGCATTTTTATTTGCTTCTTCTCTGTCTTTAGCCATTTCATCTACTGTTTTTGTTTTTAGACGTGCTGCTCCGCGATAATTTTTTGTTGGTATCAAATCATCTGATGCCAACCGCTTTTTCGCTTCCGCAATGGCTGTTTTATATTGCGGTAACCATTCTTCTAACTCGACTAACAATTCATCTGTCATTTGCCAGATTTCCTTCGGATTACAAACGGCACCAACTAGAGAATCCATCATCATCGCTTGACGTAGCAGCTGATCATCTCCATGTACCGCAGCTTCTACAGCTAATCGTTGAACAGAGATACTAACATTACATACAGCTGCACAACCGAGTGGTAGTTCGCCAACTAAAGGCATATTAATTCCTGTTCGATCTACATATCCAGGTGCTTCTATAATCGCATCATCTGGTAGATTTGAGATGACTCCATTATTAACCACGTTAAAATGACCTCGATAAACGCGTCCGGTTTCTAAGCCTTCGACAATATACGATCCATGCTCCTCACTTCTATTCTCCTGTTTATATTCAAATGGAGGATCATTCAACCAGTTAGGAAAGTCTGTTTTAAACCAGTTACGTCCTTCTGTACAAACTCGAAGATATCCACCTGTCTCGCCATTTATCCATGAACCTAAATCAATCCATTCCATAATCTCTTCTGGACGTTTCCTATACCAAGGTACATATTCACTAAGGTGTCCATTAGATTCTGTACTGTAATAACCAAATCTTCGTAGCATATCAATGCGTACTTTTTCTGTTTTACTATATTCAGGATGGTTTTCAAACGCAGAGAGTAGCTGACCTGTCATGTCTTCACCTTTGTAGTCCACTTTGATGTACCATGTTTGATGATTAATCCCCGCACAAATTATATCGATTTCTGCTTTATCTTTACCAAGAACATCCGCGATTTGCTGATGCCCACCCTGTACCCCATGACATAATCCGATTGTTCTTACCCCACCGTACTTATTACAAGCCCACGTAAGCATTGCCATCGGGTTTGCATAATTCAACAATAGGCAATCAGGCTCTGCAACGTCACGAATATCTTTACAAATTTCTAACATTGCTGCGATGCCTCGCTGACCATACATGATACCACCTGCGCTTAATGTATCCCCGACACACTGGTCAACCCCATATTTAAGAGGAATTTCTATATCTTTCTCAAATGCGTCTAATCCTCCGATTCGTACAACATTAAAAATGTATCGCGCTCCTTTTAATGCTTCTCTACGATCGACAGTAGAAGTAATGTTAATGGATAATCCATTACTCTCAATATCCCTCTGGCATAGCTCTGTCACCATTTCTAGATTTTCTTGATTAATATCAGTAAATGATACTTCTATTTGGTTGAATTCAGGGACTGACAATAAATCACGCAACAACCCTCTCGTAAAACCGATACTACCTGCTCCTATAAATGTAACTTTAAATGACATCATCATCCTCCTTTGTATGCATTTATATTAGCACCGCATAATAGGAAGCGCTTTAAAAAAACTCATCAAATGGATGAGTTTTTGTTAACTATTCTAACTTATCTCTTTTCAATAAGGTTCAATTATTCGGGAAGTATTATGATGCTTTTTCCTATAACCTGTAGGGGTAAGGCCTGTTTGTTGTTTAAACACCTTACTAAAATATTGGCTACTATTCATACCGATAAAACCAGCAATCTCTGTAATCGGTATATCTGTTTGAGATAGGAGTAATCTTGCTTTCTCTATTCGTATATCATTTAAATAACTCATAATCGTACAATTCATAGAATCTTTAAAAATACGATGTAAATAATTAGCATGAAGATGCATTTCTTCAGATATTTGTTCCATCTTTATATCATAATCGTAGTTTTCATGTAGGTATTTAATTATTTGTTTAACATAGATATCTTTCTCATCTATTGATTTATTTTTTTCTTCTATTATATTTCTAGCTATTAAAAGTAATAATTGCGTAATTAGGAGCTGTACCATTAAGAAATTGTTATTATTCGCACTTCTTCGCATGTCCAGCTCAAATACTAAGTTTTTTAAGGTATGTAATACACCATTTGTATCTTTCAAGTAATAATAAGGCTTGCCTTCTTCTGTAAATTCCTTCAATTCGAAACTCTCATTCATTAATTGATGCAGAGTTGGGAACTCTCTCTTCGCATCTTCTAATGCAAATTCGATATTCAACATTCTACATGGTTTACCTTTTTCGACAATAAGGCGATGGGGTACTCTACTTTCAATTAATACAAATTGATTTTTTTTCATAAGTAATGGAACGGAATCTATTTCAACTAGACATTCACCTGAGATCACATACATGATTTCGATTGCTCTATGTGTGTGAAAATCCATTTCAAAACCATTCCATTCTTTGAAGTAATACGCTGTAACTTTTGGATGACAATCTTTAATCTCGTTAATTTGAGCCAATTTAGCTGATAGCTGAATGACATTCCCCTCCATTCCTTCATTCATTTCTTCTCATATAATAAAACGAATAATTACAATTTACAAAGAAAACTTTGCATGTTCCTTGTTTCCTCTACCTATCGAAACCACAAAAAAATCCTAGCGAATGCTTGATACAAAAGCACTCACTAAGATTTATTTAGTCTGTATCTTTTTCTTCTAGGATTACCATTTCCACACGTCTATTTTTACTCCAGTTGGAGGCAGAGTCATTCGGTGCTGTCGGTCTAGTATCTCCAAATCCTGCCGCTATAAATCGTGATTCTACAAAATCTCCTTCATCCAGAAGATAGCGAATTACACTACTAGCCCTAGCCGCAGATAATTCCCAGTTAGAAGGGAACCGATAGTTAGAAATTGGTCTATTGTCTGTATGACCTTCTACTCTAACTTCATTAGGAATGCTTGTAAGTAGTTCTCCTACTTTATCAAGAAATGGTTCTGCAGTGTCAATTATTTCCGCTTCACCTGTTTCAAATAACACTCTTTCTTGTAAAACTAGCACGACACCTTCTATTGTTCTATTAGCTGAGATTACGTGTTCTAAATTATTTTCTTGTAAATAAGCACGAATTTCACGAAGCAGTTCATCTAATGAGTCGTTTTGCTCGATCTGATCTCTTGCATCCTCTTCATTATCTTCCATTACTATTTCATCATCTTTCGGGAAAGTTTCATCCTGGTTCGTTTCACTATATTCCTTAGGTGCTTCTTTTGCCGTATTTTCATGAATAATAGCTGGTAAAGCATCAAATATTCGCTGACTTCTAAAGCTTTCAGAAATAGCACGGAATTTCTCCGCATCAATCTGCGACATAGAAAATAGTAGAACAAAGAATACAAGGATAAGAGTAACCATATCTGAATAGGTTACCATCCAAGCTGGTGCACCCTTTTTCACTTTTTTGGCTCTACTGATTCTACTATTACGCTTCATTCAAAGTCTCCTCCGCTATTCCTTCTTCCGCTTCTTCCTTTTCAGACTTTTTATTAAGCTCTGTATTAGATAAAAAGGCCGTTAATTTTTCTTTTAGAATACGAGGGTTTTGTCCAGATTGAACGCCAAGTACCCCTTCGATAATTACTTGTTTGTGGAATATTTCTTCATCCGTTCTTGATTCTAACTTCCCTGCCATTGGTAAAAAGACTAAGTTTGCAAGTAACGAACCATAAAATGTTGTTAATAAAGCTACTGCCATACTAGGACCTAAAGTAGTAGGGTCATCAAGGTTTTGAAGCATTAAGATGAGACCTACTAAAGTACCGAGCATCCCCCACGCAGGAGCGTATTCTCCCGCTTTTTCGATGATTAGTCTTCCACGGGTGTGTCTCTCTTCCATCGCATCAATTTCTGCATTCATAATGTCATTTATAATTTCTGGTTCAATTCCATCTATTGCTAAAAGAATTCCCTTCTTTATGTAAGGATCTTCTACTTCTTCTAATTCATTTTCTAAAGCTAGTAATCCTTCTCTTCTTGATCGTTCAGAAAGTCTCTCAAATAATGCAATTAGTTCCGTAACGTCACTTTCGTCTTTTTTAAATGCTTCTGCTAATACATTTTTAGCATTCTTAAGTTGCTTTTTATTAAAATTAACAAGTAAAGCTGTAACGAGTCCCCCTACAACAATTAAAATTGAACTTACACTTAAAAATGCACTAAATCCAGTAACTCCTCCAGCTGAAATAATTGCTAGCATTATGACAATGAAACCAACTGTTAATCCAATTGGAGTTAAAATATCTCTTTTACTCATCTTTATTTTCTCTCCCCGAAAGTTACTTCTTAAAATGATTAAGATTAAGGACTTATGGTTGATAATTTACATTTCTCATTAAAGAGCTCTAATTATGTCGATATTCTAATATCCAACCATAAGTAATTATACATATATCCAAAATAAAAACTAGGACACTTTATCATCCTAGTTTTTATATCGGTATTAATTTCATTTTGTTGAGTTTCTTCTCATAATTTGATGTGGCAAAATTACATTTTGATCATCTACTGTTTCCTTGTTCATAAATTTTGTAAGTAGACGCATCGCAACCGCACCGATGTCATACATAGGTTGAACAACTGTTGTAAGCGTAGGACGAACCATTGTCGCAAGTCTCGTATTATCAAAACCAACAACTTCCACATCGTTTGGCACATCAACTCCATGATCTTGTAATCCATGAATGATTCCTAACGCTAATTCATCACTTGCTGCAAAAATGGCTTTTGGATAATTACCCATTTCTACAATTTTCTTAGCAGCTTCTTCACCGGACTTATAGTTTAACTTGGTGTGAATAATATAGTCCTCATTTAACTCCTGGTTAGCATCTACAACTGCTTGTTTAAAGCCGTCCAATTTTTTGCTGTTAACAGGTGAATCTCCTTCTTCAGAAACATAAATAGGATGGTTTGTCCCATTTTCGATTAAAAGTGTAGTAGCTTCATAAGCTGCTTTTTCATAATCAATATTTACAGATGGAATGGCATCTGTTGGATCGATTGTTGCAGCTAATGCAACTGGTACAGATGACGTTTTAAATTGCTGAACATGCTCCTCTGTGATCCCAGCACCCATGTAGATTAGACCGTCAACTTGTTTTTCAAACATGTTATTAATCAGGCGTAATTCTTTTTCTTTATTCTGATCAGAGTTACTCAAAATAATATTGTATTTGTACATTGTTGCAATATCATCTATTCCACGAGCAAGCTCAGAAAAGAAAATACTTGAAATGTCTGGAATGATTACACCGACTGTTGTTGTACGTTTACTCGCCAATCCACGTGCTACGGCATTTGGTCGATAGCCGAGTCGTTCAATTGTATTTAATACCTTTTTTCTAGTTGCTGGTTTTACGTTAGGATTTCCGTTCACTACACGTGATACTGTTGCCATCGATACATTCGCTTCTCTTGCAACATCATAAATTGTTACTGTCATTTTCCTTACCTCCAAAATACTTTTTCCCTTGTATGTTATCTGTTGGATGACAAAATATGGTTTTCATAAAGAAAACTGCTTGTGCTAACCCGAAGGCGCAGGGGGATAGTTCTTTCTCTAGGAATAACATCAGACTACCCTTTATGCTTCATATCTAATAAACGCTTTTATTCTGTCAGATATAGTCCTTTTAGTCTTGATTGTAATTCTATTCAGATGAAAACATTTCCTATCGCCTATTACACCTATTATAGCAGGTTTGTTGAGACAATTTACAACAATAAACTACATTCATGAAAAAAGTTCACATTATTTTCATAATTGCCGTATATATAATTATTACCAATTTTAACAAAATTAAAACCTCTCACCATTATTAGGCAAGAGGTTTGTTGCTTTTATTTACTTAATTCTTTCATGAAGTTATGGAATGTCGGTATATCCATCTGTTGTTGTGCATCTGAAAGTGCTACAGCTGGATCTGGGTGAACCTCAGCCATTACACCATCAGCTCCAATTGCAATTGCTGCTTTAGCTGCTGGCAATAGTAAATCTCTTCTACCTGTTGAATGTGTTACGTCAACCATAACTGGTAAATGTGTTTCTTGTTTTAGGATTGGTACTGCAGTAATATCAAGCGTATTTCTCGTTGCTTTCTCATACGTACGGATACCGCGCTCACAAAGTATGATTTGTCCATTACCTTTAGAGTTAATGTATTCCGCTGCATTGATAAAATCTGAGATAGTTGCTGACATACCACGTTTTAGTAATACTGGTTTATTTGTTTCACCAGCTGCTTTCAGAAGTTCAAAGTTTTGCATATTACGTGCACCAATTTGAATAACATCAATGTATTCAACTGCTTTTTCAATATGTGCAGGGTTCACGATTTCACTTACTACAGCTAAATCATAGTCGTCTGCGATTTGTTTTAGAATTTCTAAACCTTCGAAACCTAAACCTTGGAAATCGTAAGGGGAAGTTCTTGGTTTAAACGCTCCACCCCTGATTAATTTCAAGCCTTCTTTTTTAATAGCTTTTGCTACTTCTGCTACTTGCTCGTAACTTTCCACTGCACATGGACCGAAGATAAAGTGATTTTTACCATCTCCAAATGTGTCACCATTAATATTAATAACAGTATCTTCTGGCTTTTTCTTACGAGAAACTAATAATGCTTTGCTATGGTCATCTTCTTGAAGTTCTAATCCAGCTTTAAAAATTTCTTTAAAAAGATGAATGACAGTAGAATCTTCAAAGGGACCGTCATTGTGCTTCAATATGTTATTTAACATGTCCCGTTCACGGACAGGATCATACTGACGATTAGCACCTTGCTTCTCTTTTACTTGGCCTGTTTGCTGAACTAATTCTCCACGTTTATTAATTAATTCGAGAATTTCTACGTTTATCTCATCAAGTTGTTCGCGCAACTGATCTAATTGCTCATTACTCATTCCCAAATCCCCCTACTCCTGTTTTGAAAAAACATGATATACTTTCTATATAAAATTAATTAGGATTATTATAGCTAATATTTTGACAATTGTCACCCATTAGTCGAACTTTTTTGAATTTTATAAAATATTAGTAATATACAGAGGGGTAAATAGTATGTCAGATAAAGTATTTGCACTAGACATCGGGACTCGATCCGTTGTAGGACTATTGATGGAAAAAATCGGTTCAGACTATCAAGTTTTGGACTTCTGTGTGAAAGAACATACGGAGCGCTCCATGCTAGATGGGCAGATTCATAATATCGTTGCTGTAAGTGATATCATACAGAGTGTAAAGTTAACCCTGGAGCAAAATAATAATTGTTCTCTTGATAAAGTGTGTGTTGCAGCAGCTGGGCGTGCTCTTAAGACAAAAAGAATTTGTGCTACCAAAGATATAAGCTTACAGCCAGTATTAACGGAAGAGGATATTTCTTTTCTCGAATTAGAAGCTGTACAAAAAGTTCAAAAAGAATTGGCACTAGAAGAGCTCAACAAAAAGACTGTAGATTATTACTGTGTTGGCTATTCCGTTCTATATTACCGACTCGATGGCGAAGAAATTGGGTCCTTAATCGAACAACGCGGCGAAACTGCAGAAGTCGAGATTATTGCTACATTTCTACCAAAAGTAGTTGTAGAGTCGCTCATATCTGCACTAGAACGAGCGGGTTTAAGTCTGGAAGCATTAACCTTAGAACCTATTGCAACGATTCATGTACTAATCCCACCTTCCATGCGCCGCTTAAATGTCGCACTAGTCGACATAGGGGCTGGGACGAGTGATATTGCCTTAACATCGGAAGGAACGATTACGGCATACGGAATGGTCTCTAAAGCAGGAGACGAGATAACAGAAGCAATAAGCGATCAATATATTCTAGATTTTAATAAAGCAGAAACAGTAAAAAGGGATATTACAAACCACAAGAAAGCTACTGTGGAAGATATACTTGGATTCGAGCAAGAAATCACGTATGAAGAATTAGTAGAGGGAATTCTGCCAGCCATTGATTCACTAGCATCCTCTATTGCAAATGAGATTCTGGAACTAAATGGTAAGTCGCCACAAGCTGTCATGCTAGTAGGTGGTGGTAGTCAAACTCCAGAGCTTGCAAAAAGAGTAGCAGTGAAACTTAACCTACCAGCTAACCGTGTAGCAATTAGAGGTGTCGACGCTATTCCACAGTTAGCAAACAAAGACATGGTTCCACTTGGGCCAGAGTTTATTACACCGATTGGAATTGGGATGACTGCTCGTCAAAACCCAATTCATTATGTAAGTATTCATGTAAATAACAGACCTGTCCGTTTATTTGAAATGAAAAATCTTACTATTGCAGATGGCTTAATTGCAGCTGGCATCGATATTAAGAAATATTATGGACGCCCAGGAGCTGCCTATTTTATAACCTACAATGGGAAGTCCGTTACGCTACCAGGTTCATTCGGAACTCCACCTGTTCTAATGCTTAATGGAGAAGAAGCTAGTTTAGATCAAATCATTAAAAGTGGCGACACAATAATCGTCGAGCAAGGAAAAGACGGACGAGAACCATCTATTACTTGTGAGGAATTAATCGGAGAATTGAAACAAGCTATCATTTATTTAAATGGTAAAGCTTATCCTATACAACCTTTATTAAAAGTAAATCAATCTACTAAGCAAATGAACTATGTCCTTCAAGATGGAGATAACATTGAATTTCAAGAACAACTAACACTACAAGATTTCTTAAAATTGAACGGTCTGTCTTACGAACTAGAACAGCCATTTACAATATGGATCGATGATGAACAACTTGTTCTTTCTGAATATGGTCGGAGCTTATATAAGAATGGTAGAGTGGCTAAAAGTACGGATATTTTACGAGATATGGATCAGTTAGAAACTACAAGTGAGGAAAAGCCAAAACTCGAAGAGGTATTATTAAAACTACAAATTCCTTTAAAGAAGGAACTATTCATTCGTTACAATAATCAACCTTTAACGCTAACAAAAGAGCTTGTAACGATAACTAGAAATGGTGAAAAATTAAATTTCTCAGATCGTATTCATGATGGAGATAAATTACAAATGCAAAAACGTAAAAACGAACCGTTTATTTTCCAAGATATATTTCGTTTTATCTCATTAGACTTAAACAATATTACTAGTAAAGTCGAATTGAAGAAAAATGGACAACCTGCATCGTTTTTTGATGAACTACAATCGAATGATCATATAGAAATTGTAATGAATTAAATCCACATTCAAAAACCGAGCTATTCTCTCCATAAAACGAATAGCTCGGTTTTTATTAAATTCCTATTCAGGTGCACGGAATCGGTTATGCTGCTGTAAGAACCTCTCCGTAATATCATAATGACTAACGTTAGCCACCGCTCTTCCATTTTCAAAAACAAGGAGTTGCGGAGATTCATGTTTAACGCTTTGTTCTTCTTCAATGTGTTTTGATAATTCTTGTGATTTCTGAACGTATAAACGATAGAGTGGATAATTAGCTTCAGATTGAAATCTTTCATATACTTCGTTTGCATTCGCGCTAATTGGACATGTAAGGCTATGCTTTAATAAAAAGTATTTATTTTGAACTTCCGTCATTTCATTAAATTCTTCTTTTGTATACACATCATTAATTTTCATACCATTCTCCCTTTTTTATAAGTTTATAATACGTAGTCTATAAAACAGAAAGGAGCTATCCATAATTAGACAGCCCCCCTTTTACTTAATTCGTTGTATTGCCTTGTTCTTTTTCTGCTTCTAATGCCGCTTCTTCAATCGCTCTTGCAACTTCTTCTGCTGCCTTTTCCGGATCATTATTATTTGTCACTTTGTTTTGCAAAGTATCTTTCGTTTCTTTAAACTTTTGAGTTAAATCTTGTGATTTCTGAGAAACCGTATCACCTAACTGTTGCGACTGTTGCTTCGCTTTATCCATCCACTCATTCCCTTTAACAGCAGCGACATCTTTCCATTCGGATGCACGATCTTTCACATAACTGGCACCTTGATTAATGTCTCCTCTTAATTCTTTTCCGGATTTAGGAGCGAATATAAGAGCCAATGCCGCGCCAGCCATACCACCAATTAAAGCACCAATTAAAAAGTCTTTACTATTAATATTTTCTTGATTTTGTGTGTTGTTTGTATTACTCATTTCTCATACCTCCATTTTTATTTTTTTTGTTTTTATTAAATAATTCTACAATTACTGTTACCCAATTTGTAACTTGTGCAATCTGTTCTTTGTTGGCCTCTGCAGCACCATGAACCTTGCTCGCTACCGCATCAATGGAACGTGTAAAATTTTTCATACTATCTCCAACAGAATGCACACTTTCCACAACTGAATTTAATCGAGTAGCTTTATGATTAATATCATCCGCTAACTTGTTCGTTTTGTGTAATAGGGCAGTTGTTTCCACGCTGATTCCATCCATCTGCTTCTCTAGCCCTTCTAGTGTGTTTGCGACATTAGCCATCGTGCGTTGAGTTTCTTTAAGTACTTTTACTAAGTAAATAACTAAAACCGCAAAGGCAATTGCTGCGATTAAAGCTGAGATATAACCAATAAGCTCCATTCCACTTCCACTCCTTCAAAATTCTCATCATGTTAGTTTTACTTCTCGATAGTAAAGTTATACCCTATCTCTATCATAATAAACGATGAAGAATCAGACAATTTTCCCTAAGCATTCCTGAGTGAAAATCTCGCTAGTATGATGCTGTTCTAGGTATACGTCTGCCTTTACTCGTTCTTCTGTTCAATAAACCTCCAAATACGAAAAAAAGAAAGTTATTTAACCTTCTTTTTCCCCTTTTATATATCATTCGTGATTTCTCTATAAATTCCTGCTTTATCCGAGATATTTTTCATAGGCTTCTTGATATTTTTGTATGTCGCCTGCTCCCATAAACACGAGTACCGCTTCTTTATATTGATTTAGCACTTCTACATTCTCAGTCGTTAGTAATGTACTATCCGGAATTAGTTCTAACAAATGATCAATGGATAAATTCCCTTCTGCCTCACGTGCAGAACCAAAAATATCACACAGGAAAACCCGATCCGCTTTTTTCAATGCGTCACTAAACTCGTGTAAGAAAGTCTTTGTTCTCGTATACGTATGTGGCTGGAAAATAGCGACGATTTCTCTCTCAGGGTATTTTTGGTTACAAGCGTCTATTGTAGCCTCTACCTCTTTTGGATGATGAGCATAATCATCGATTAGAATTTGGCCACCAATTTCTTTTTCTGAAAATCGGCGCTTTACTCCTTCAAAAGTAGCAATTTCTTTGATTGTATCAGCTGACATACCTTCATAATGGCAAAGTGCAATAACTGCTAAAGCATTCAGAATACTATGGTTGCCAAAACCTCTTATTTGGAATGTTTCATAAAATGTATTTCTTACAAAGACATCGAATGTTGTCATACCATCTTCTTTGCGGATGTTTTTAGCATAAAAATCATTGGATTCACCAAATCCATAATAGACTACTGGTACTTTTGTTTGAATGGACTGCAAGTATTCATCGTCGCCGCAAGCAATAATACCTTTTTTCACGTTATCTGCCATCTCTTGAAACGAATTAAAGACATCCTCGATATTCGTGAAATAATCTGGATGATCGAAATCAATATTGGTCATGATAGCGTAGTCAGGGTGGTATTTTAAAAAGTGTCTTCTATATTCACATGCTTCATACACAAAATACTCACTATCCAACGAACCTTTTCCTGTGCCATCACCAATTAAATAGGAAATAGGACCAGAGCGATCTAGCACATGTGCTAATAAACCAGTTGTGGATGTTTTACCATGTGATCCTGTCACTGCAATACTTATAAACTCCTCACTCATATTGCCTAAGAAATCATGATAACGATAAAAAGGTAAGTTTAACTCCTTTGCTGCCTGAATTTCTGGGTGATCATCCTTAAACGCATTTCCTGCAATTATGATTAAACCTTTTGTGATATTATGACTTGAAAAAGGATATATTGGAATATTTTTAGCTTCCAATGCGTCCTGTGTAAAAATGTGCTGTTCAACATCTGAACCTTGTACTTGTTTACCAGAATCAGCTAAAATTTGTGCTAATGCACTCATACCTGTTCCTTTAATACCTATAAAATGGTAAGTTTCTGACATAAACCGAACCTCCAACATTCGTGTTAAATGGATTAATAAGTCTCGCTGTATCATATTGCCGGGATATATCAAATAATTAACAATCCATTCTTGCATTACCTGTTACAACGATGGGCCAACACCTATTTTTATTTTAGTATATACGTTTTTAATTATTATGTTCATATTCCATCTTAGACTTTTCCGTTAAGCTAAAAGAAAGTATGTATTTCCCACTAGCAAACATCTAAGAGATTAACGAATTCCGATTTAACTTCAGTATCCCCGTAGCTTGCTTTAAGAAAACCTCTACTATTATACAACAAAGTGGTCCAATAAACCAAAGCAAATATGACTTTTTCTAATCTTTAATTTTAAAATATCGTTGATCTGGTATATTTAGACGATTACCTTTGGGAAATTAAAACTTCTCTTGGCTTACTTCCATTCTGACCTGATATAATACCTTCACTTTCCATCGCATCAATCAAACGTGCTGCTCGGTTGTAACCAATTCTAAAACGACGTTGGAGTAACGAGACACTAGCACCATTATGGTCAATCACAAAATCAACAGCCTCTTCGTATAAATCATCAATCTCTTCATCCGTTTCTAATTGTTTCACCCATTGTTCAGGCTCTAATATGTAGTTCGGCTCTGCTATCTTCCTTACATGACTAGTTACTCGTTCTATTTCTTGGTCCGATACAAAAGCACCTTGTATTCTACTCATGTGACGTGAGCCGTTTTCTACAAACAACATATCTCCTTTACCTAGCAATTTTTCCGCTCCATTCGTATCAAGAATTGTACGGGAGTCAACTTGAGAAGATACACTGAAAGCAATACGTGTAGGTACATTTGCTTTAATTAGTCCCGTGATGACATCAACAGATGGTCGTTGAGTCGCTATAAGAAGATGCATACCACACGCTCTCGCTTTTTGAGCAATACGACAGATTGCATCTTCAACATCCTGTGGTGCAGACATCATCAAATCTGCTAACTCATCGATGATGATAACCATATAAGGCATTTTTTTATCCAGTCTACCTTGTTTTATCATTTTTTCATTGAAACGATTAATATCTCTAACCTCTTCTTCTACGAACGCTTCGTATCGACTCTCCATTTCTTGAACTGCCCATTTTAATGCAAAGGTAGCGGCTTTTACATCTGTAATAACTGGTGATACGAGATGTGGTATTCCATTATATGGAGCTAATTCTACCATTTTAGGATCAATCATTAAAAATTTCACATCTTCATGGGAAGCTTTATATAACAAACTAATTAACATCGTATTGATACAAACACTTTTTCCAGAGCCAGTTGCACCAGCAATTAATCCGTGTGGCATTTTCATTAGATCTGTTACTACAGGCTTCCCTTCAATATCCGCGCCTAAAGCAACAGTAAGCGGTGAAACACTACTCTTATAGTCATTCGATTGAATTAACTTATGTAAAAAAACTGGCTCTTGACGTTCATTCGGTATTTCGATTCCAATCGCATGCTTACCTGGGATCGGTGCCTCCATACGTATGTCTTTGGCCGCTAAGTTTAACTTAATATCATCTGTTAAACTTTTGATTTTACTCACTTTCACTCCTGGTGCTGGTTGTATTTCAAAGCGTGTAACTGTTGGACCCTGCTTCGCATCAATTACCTTAGCATTTATACGAAAATGATCGAATGTTTGTTGTAAAATTTCCGTCTGTTCTTGCATCCAACTAGAATGCTGTGGGTCAGTAGATGGCTGATCTTCTAATAGAAATAAAGGGATTGACTCGGCAGTTTTTCTCTGTGGTTGCTGCTCAATCTCCTTATATACTACGCCTGTTTTTTCGGCTTGCTCTGATTCTCTTTTCTCGTTCTGTTTCATTAATTCTTTTCTTCTTAATAAATGTTTATCACGAGGTGTCATTACTACATTTAATGGGTAGTTCTTTGTTTCTCTATTACGGTTATTTTCCGTTACTGTATTACGTTCACTTTCGAAATCCTGGCTCGTCACAGTATCATTCGAATTTATACTTGTTATTTCTTCAGTTTCATCTTGGATTGGCGGTTGTGGACGTACTTCAGCTTTTTCAAGCGACTTAGTTTCCGTAACATTTTCATCTATAAATGGGTGCTCATTGCTAACACGGAACGTTTCTTTTTCTTGTATTGGTTTTATCTTTTCATCTTTTACTATATTCGTTAATGGTATCAATTTCTCTGTTTCTTTTCGTCGATTTCTAAAGCCATGGACTGGTGAAGGTATATCACTTGGTTTAAATGGTTGCCTTTTTTCCACCGAAGAATTCTCAACCGTTTCACTCTTCTTTGTAACTTGTTTAGAATACCTAGTTTGTCGAGTTGGTGAAGTTGGCAATTTTCGTTTTGGATATTGGTAAGCAACTCTTGTTTCCAATGATTTCGAAACATTATTATATTGCTCATGAGGACTCTTCCATACTTCTTCTGTTGTCTCATCATTAAATAGTCGATTCCATTGGCTCCTCAAATCTTTCCATTTCATTTCACTTTTCACTCTCTTCTTTCTAATCACCGAGATAATAACTCTATTTTAACACGAATAGGATGGCAGTGGACACCTTGTTCTTTCTTCTACCTTAAGCCTCTATTTACAGGAAAATCTTCACTCTCAAAATTCAGTAAAATAAAAATCCCCCCTTACAGCTGACAATAGTTAAGGGAATTTCACCCGCCAGCTATAAAGGGAGTAGTTAAATTTTACGCTTTCTCGAAGAGAAATTCTTCTCCAGCTTTAAACGTATTCTCTAACACATAAATACCTTTTTCTTGAGGAGCATTCGGTAAGCCAAGCTCTTTCTGTGAACAAAGCATGCCATATGACTCAACTCCTCGAAGTTTAGAAGGTTTTATTTCCAAACCACTAGGCATGATAGCGCCAATTTTAGCAACGACAACCTTTTGATCTTCTGCTACATTAGGTGCACCACAAACAATCTGTAGTACTTCTTCACCTACATCCACCTTACACACTTTTAATTTATCCGCATTTTCATGAGCATTTACTTCTTTCACATGGCCAACAACAAATTTCGGTGAGAGATCTAATTGCTTTTCATTTTCTAATCCATTTTGTTGAAAAGCTTGCTCTAATTCATTTCTTCTACTTTCGTCCAACTTCCATTTTCCGTCCGATAAATTATTGAAATACTTGGATGCTTGGAATATATTATAGCCCACTAATTCATTGGATTCTTCGTCGATAACTTTTACAATATCTTGGTGTTTTTCAAATGTTTTTTTAGTAGCTGATTTAAGAGGTATAAGTAAAACATCGCCTACACCTTTTGAGTTATAATAAACAAACATTTACTCTTTCTCTCCTTTTTTATCTACTGGCCGGTTTTGAGCTAAAATAAAGACTGGCTCAAATTTCTTATCCTCATAAACGAACGGAAGGGATGTAATCGGCACTCTACCCTCTGCAAAGAATTTCATTGTCATTTGAGCAATAATATCATAGCCTGTCTCGTTTTTGATGTCAGCAATAATAAGTACGTCTTGATGCGGTACTGCGACGAGAACCTCACCAACTGCATTGGCTTTCATCTCTTCTAAAAATGCTTCATTTAAAATGCGGCTAGCATCATATCCATCTTGAGTCGCAATGAAATAAAAATCATTATCTGCCACAGTGTCTTTCCGTGGTTCAACGGATAAAGAACGAACATTGAACATCGAAATTTCTTTTAAACGATCTATCGTCCAACCTTGCTCTTTCAACATATTTTCATCAATTAATTGATAAGCTGTCCCTAAATCTAACGCATAATAAACATTCGTTTCCGCTGTATGTTCTGTGTACGCTAATGGAATGCCAGCTTTCGATTTTTTCGGAAATGAAGTAGCACGAATAACAGGGAAAATATGCTTTTCCTTTCCTTCTAGCTCATGCTCTTCATGCATGATTTTAAGTGATTCACTAACATGGAATACTAATTCATCTAGTGCCTTTTCTCCTCTTTGCTCATGCTTCGAAATGACATTTGGTATGTTAATGGTCACACCTTGCTTTGTATCCTTCCATTCAATTCGATACGTGTCTTTCTCTCTATTAAAAGACGTACTCCAATCATCATGTTTAAATAATTCATCAAGACGCTTCTTCATTTTAAAAGACGTCATTTTCATCCTATCATCCTCCTTCTGGGAGTCAGAGCCTATCCTATTTTATCATTCATTTCTATATTTGAGAAATATCTGATGTCACAGTTAAATTTTTTGCACCTCTATCTCAAAAAAATTTAATTTCTAGCTAACATTTGTCTTTTCTCTTCGTATCGTGTTGTTAGTAGTACGACAGCAAGTAAGATTACTGCGAGTACACTAAGGGAGATAACACCGTTTAAAAAACTAATATTCGAATTTCCAGTTTCATAGGCCAGTAAATTAGTAACCACATCAGCACCTGAAAAATAAGTAAAAGGATTAAGATGGAGAATAGAATGCAGCATATCTAATGAACGAACAACCATGGACGAACCGATGATTAGGATAATGGTTATAAGAAGTGTAATCATCCTATTCTTTACAAGAAAGCTTATTAGACTAATCATTAACACTACGTTCAATATACCTAATGTATGTAAAAAGAATGTTTTAAATAGTATCAGCCATATTGGAGCAGTCGAAAATAGGTCCGATGAATAAAGGATAACTGGGTATTGAAAGTGCCCTGTGCCTGAAATCATGCTCGCTAATCCGAAGCTAACTAGCAAGCTCATGACATAGATCAATGTGGAGGCCAGTACACTAAAAACTATTTTTATAAATATTGTTTTCTTATAACTATTCGGTAGAAGAAGGGGAATGTTGAGTCCATTCTTATACGAATTAACGAATGTCTCTGTTATAAAAACAGTGACAATAAGAACAAAAAGCGTTGGAAATAGTGAATCCATTACTCGAAAGACGTAATTGAATCCAAGTCTTTCATATCCTTCCATATCAGGTTCTGTATTTAGAGATGCTAATTGTTCGAACAACAAATACTCTCGCTCCAATGCTAAGACATGGTCTTCTGGAAATAAATCTCCACCATTCTTTTCGTGAACATCCAAATGTCCATCTATTATTTTCAGCGAATACGTTAAGGCTTCTGACCAATGCTCTTGTTCAGCGAAATGTAAAATATATTTATTCCATTCCTTTTGCTGTAATGTATCCTGTAATCCTTCTTTAAAATTTTGAGTATCTTCTGCAGAGTATTCCATATTATCAGCTAATATATTTTCGTAGTATTCTTCTATTTCTAAGATAGATTGATTGTGGGCCTTTACTTGGCCCATGTAACTATAAAAATTGGAGGCTTGAAGATTTAGTAAATATAAACCTACAATTCCGATAATTAAAAACACGATTAAGTATATATTTGTAGGGGTTTTCAAAGTTTTCTTAAATAATAGCTTGAAGTAACTCATTATTTTATTCCTCTCTTGTTACCGAAATTAATTTTAAAGATTTATCTTCCATTTCGTATATAAAATCACATATCTTGTAGAGAGTATCATTCTGATGGGAGGAAAATAAAATTGTTGTATTATTATTTTTGAGGCTTGTAATCAATCTTTCAAACCGTCTTAAACTATTAGTATCTAAACCAATAGTTGGCTCATCGAATAATAAATAAGATGCTCCACTAACAGCATACATTGAAAGTAGAACTTTTTGTTTCATACCTAAAGAATATTTTTTTATAGGCCGTTTAATATAAGTCTCCATTTCCCAAAAGCTGATTAACTCTTCTATGGACATATGTGGTTTATTTCTCCAGGTGGATTCTATAAACTTCAAATAATCTAACCCTGATAAATTTAAATCAAACCATTCGGAGGTTTCATAATAGAATAATTTCCTTTTACTATTTAAAAGGTTTAAAGTATTATCATTTTCTTTAATCATTATCGTTCCTGTCAATTCCTTTCGAAGTCCACTTATAGTTCGTAACAAAGTTGTTTTGCCACTTCCATTTCGAGCCGATAAACCATAAACATAGCCTTTGTTCAATGTCATATTTGCACCATAAAGTAAAATTTCTTTTGTAGTGAGATCTAAATTTTGTATTTTTAGCATTTGTTATTCCCCCTCCTACTCCTTATAGTTCGCACCATCAATATGTATAGCTGGTAATTTTTACATTATATCAATAAATATACACGAAATTGGTTAACAATCAATTAATTACAAGACTTTATTTAATAAATATGCAAAATAAAAAAGCTATTAACATTCATTAAGAGTGTTAACAGCTTCCTAATTATTCTTATACCAATTTTTCTATAAACGATTCAATCTCTTCTTGCGTTTTCCGATCCTTGCTAACAAAGCGGCCTAATTCTTTACCTTGATGATAGGCTAGAAAGCTAGGTATACCAAAGATATCATGTTCCTGACATATCTCTATAAAATCATCACGATCTACAAATACAAACGACCATTCAGAATATTTTTCTTCTACTTCAGGCATAAATGGGTCGATGAATCGACAATCTGGACACCAATCTGCTGAAAATAGAAAGATTACTTTTTCTTTTTGTTGCCAGTCTTGAAATTGTTCTTTTGATTGCAATGTCTCCATGCTTAACCCTCCTGTATTTCCTCATATTCTACGGAGTTAGATATGGCCATCATCATTGCTACGTCATCTACAATGCTATCTTTACCACTGATGGTTGTTAATTTCACTCCACCAACACCTAGCTGAACTTCATACTCTCCATCTAACGGATTAATATATATATAACCGAAACGCTCAGCATCTTCAAATGACTGTAACCATTCGTTTTCTCCGGTTTCTCGCACTGTTTCATAATTTAACGTACTATTTTTATTTTCTTTATCATTAATGAAAAGTATATAACTCTGTCCATCACCAGATACGAGAACAGCATTGTTATTGTTCCTTTCATCAACATCGAGTTCATCTGGAATATATAACGTGAAATTTTCAACCTCACTATTGGATTCTGGCGATGTTTCTCTAAAAGTATTTTCTGCAGTATTTATTGCTTCCTCTAATACAGATTCCTCAGTTTCTATACTCAATACACTAATCGTGATTAAAAATAATAGTAAAAGGGCGATAATGACGAACCCCATCTTATTTTCTTTCATTACATTATCCTCCTGATTAATTAGACCTATTTTCCCTTTTACTATCATACTATTTTTTTTTCGAAAAACAAGGTAACTTTTTACAATTGCTTCATTGATTGTTGGAATTCCATTTGACCTCTCAACAATTTAACAATTTCAACAAACATAGATTTTCTATTTACTAAATTATTCGATAACACACCAACAGTTCCTTCATGCTGGCGAATCGTCTCTTTATTCATTAGCTCTTCCATCATAACTCCGAGTTCTTTACCATTTATGATTTCATCACTAATGGTACTAGGTAATGGTATTCTAGCGCCACCTGCTACAAATATGTTATCAGCTGGTGTTTTTAATGCACCCCAGCTACATAGGTACCAACTGTCGCCTTGCTGATACACACCGCCTTCTAATCCAATTCCATACGTGCTTTCTGTTTGACAAGCAATCGCACGATTAATTGCACCCTGTCTTGTTTCATCATCACTTTTAGGCTGACTGCTGACCCTAGAATCTATATCAAGTGCTTGAATATCGTCTTCAGGAAAAACGGTCTTTACGGCTTCTATTTTCGCCTTATTGAGAGAACCAACTATAATAACCATGTTACCGAATCCCTTATCCGTTATTTCTAATTGTTTGTACCGTTGTTTCATCCGTATTTCTTACAAGTTTCACAAGTAATTCTTTCGCAGCTGCATAATCATCCACATGTATAATAGAAGCATGGGTATGAATATATCTTGAGCAGATGCCAATTACTGCAGATGGTACACCTTGGTTACTTACGTGAACACTTCCTGCATCTGTCCCACCTTGAGAAACAAAATATTGATAAGGTATGTCGTTGTCCTCCGCTGTTTGTAGAACAAATTCTCGAATGCCACGATGTGTAATCATAGTTCGATCAAAGATACGTAATAACGCACCTTTACCTAGCTGTCCAAATTCTTTTTTGCTACCTGCCATATCATTAGCCGGTGAAGCATCCAACGCATAAAAAATGTCTGGTTGAATCATATTAGCAGCTGTTTTTGCTCCTCTAAGTCCTACTTCTTCTTGAACAGTCGCTCCTGAATATAGTTCGTTTGGAAGTTGTTCATTCTGTACTTCCTTTAATAATTCAATTGCAAGTCCACAACCATAACGGTTATCCCAAGCCTTTGCCATAATTTTTTTAGGATTTGTCATCGGAGTAAATGGAGAAACAGGTAAAATAGATTGGCCAGGCTTAATACCCATTTGTTCCGCATCTTCCTTATTATCTGCTCCAATATCAATTAACATATTTTCTATTTTCATTGGTTTTGTTCGATCACTTTGAGTAAGATTATGTGGAGGTATGGAACCTATTACACCAATTACAGATTTCTCACCTGTTAGTATTTCTACACGTTGTGCGAGTAAAACTTGGGACCACCAACCACCTAATGGTTGAAAACGAATCATACCATTATCTGTGATTTGCGTTACCATAAAAGCAACTTCGTCCATATGCCCGGCAACTAGAACTTTCGGTCCTTTTCCTCTTTTTACACCGAAGACTCCACCAAGTCGGTCTTGAATTACTTCATCTGCGTATTCTGCAAGTTCATTTTTCATAAAATTACGCACTGCATGTTCATTACCAGGTGCCCCTGGTAGCTCTGTTAAAGTTCTAAAAAGCTCTAAAGTCTCATGATTCATTACTTCTATCCTTCCCTTCTTTTCCTTAACTATAACACGACGAAATTCGAAAACAAAGACGAATGCATGTAGTGAATTACTTGATTTCAACTACCTTTTATTCTTATGATGGAAATAGAACATATTCGAAATAGACAGAGGTGTAGGAAATGAAAAAAAGATGGGTGCTTCTTGGGTTAGTTTGTTTTGGAGCAGGATTGCTTGCAGGAAGATCAATCAAGGAAAGAGAGCATGTATCACCAGAAAAGGCTTTGAAATCGATTCGCGATATGCTTAGTGAGAAATTTACGGTTAGTGGTTCATGGATTTATATGAAGCCAAGAGATTTCAACAAAAATGGATTGAACTACACCATTTATCACGGTGGAGTGACGAAACGTTCAAATAAACAAGACACTCCTTACGAATTCTATGTAGATGCACATACAGGAACGATACTTGAATTTTTCCCTTCTCATATAGAGAACGTATAAATTGTCTCTCTACATAGTAAAAGAGTTGTAAACGCCTCTGTTAAAGATACGTTAACAACTCTTTTTTTCATGTTAGGTTTACATCGTTAATTTACTCTAGCGATACAACGATAAATAGGTTGTCCCTTTTTTGAGAACTTTTCTTCGTACTCTGTTTGTACATTAGTTGGGTCATCTAATGCATGCAAATCAAGGGATACTTCCTCAATAATTAATCCAAATTGTGAGAAACTTGCTAGGGAGTATTCGAACAATCCTCGATTATCCGTTTTAAGAATGATTTTTCCATCATCTTTAAGGATTTTCTTATATTTTTCTAAAAATGACTTGTATGTCAAACGACGTTTTTCATGTCGATTCTTTGGCCACGGATCAGAAAAGTTTAGATAAATGGCAGATATTTCTCCTGATGCAAATATTTCGTCTAAATCCTCTGCATTTTCATTCAGTAGCCTAATATTTTCCCTTTCACTTTCCCTTACTTTATCAATCGTCGTTACGATTACGCTCTTTACTACTTCTACACCGACAAAATTAACATCCGGGAATTGTTGAGCCATACCAGCAACAAATTGGCCTTTTCCAGACCCTATTTCTAAATGAATTGGAGCTTCATTTTTAAAAATATCGCTCCAGTTACCTTTATTCTCACTTGGGTTACTCACCACAATATTGGAATGTTCCTTTATATAGTCGTCCGCCCAAGGTTTATGTCGTACACGCTTAATTACTTTCTCCTTTTATTTCGTACAAGTTTATATTTTGCTCACTCCTGTATATTTTTGCACAATTTGCGAAAAATATAAGGAAAAGGAGTGGTTCAGATGTCCTTAACAACAAAGGATCAATTAGGATTACTATATGATTTAATTAGCTTACATGCTGAAGAATGTTCTGGAAGTACCGAAGAGTGTGAACAAATTTCTCGGCTAATAACTGTCATAAAAAATCATCCATCTTTTAACCAATCAGCTCTTGCCGCTCATACGCAGGCAATGGACCGATACGCAAAAGATGGAATGTCTAGTACTGATATCGACATGCATATTCATACCTATCAAAATGATTTAGAGAAGTGGGCTATGTCTATTAAAGATTCCACTCCTCAATTTGTTGATGAAGTTGAATAATTTGTTGGAGATGGTCATTGGCAGATTTATGTAGACCGTTCCGTAGATAGTAAACAAAATTCACGATCTCATCGACTAACAAATGCCAATGCATTCTTTTCATTAAATACGTACTATTCTCAATACCATATTTAGATAGCCACTGTTCCCAATCCTCTTTGGGAATATAAGATTGAAGAATTCTTCCAATATCCATTGCTGGATCTCCTACTCTAGCGTTATCCCAGTCAATTAAATACAATTCACCATGATTGGAAAGCATCCAATTGTGGTGGTTTAAATCACAATGGCAAACTACGAGTCGATCATATTGGATTTCAGGTAAGCGTGACTGTAGGTATTGTAATGTCTTGTGTATGATAATAGAGTGTTTAGCAGAATTGGTTTTATTCACTAAGTATTTTACATGTGTTAATGTATCGATTGGAGTTATCGTTCTTTTTTCAATTCGTAATAACATATCTAATAATTCCGTAGAATGATGAATTTTACTTAATAGATGAGCAACTTTCGGATGCTGCATTTCCTCAACATTTAATGCTTTACCCTCAAGCCATTCTTGAGCTGTAACGACATCACCATTTTCCAAACGTTTTGTCCATACTAACTTAGGTACAATACCTTGTGCTGATAACACTGCAAGGAATGGAGAAGAGTTCCGTTTCAAAAACAACCTTTTATATTCGGATTGTGCATAATAAGCAGTCCCAGTAGCACCGCCAGCCGATTGTATAACCCAATCTTTTCCTAAAATATGTTCCAACTCGTCACCCTCCATTCTTGCATTGTTTCAATCGTCAAAAACGTTAACCGTTCGATATATATTTTCTTACATAATGTATGAATTTATAAAAAAGAAATAGTACTACTAGATTACCGCAAATCGAGGGTGAATTTCAAGAAAAAATGACAAATTTGTTTAGTATTTTTATATTTTCTTAGATTCTATGTCGAAATAGCAATATTATTCCCAATCAGATTCACTATCTTGATTCCACTCTGGCC
Source organism: Gracilibacillus halotolerans (assembly GCF_014206945.1). GTDB lineage: Bacteria > Bacillota > Bacilli > Bacillales > Amphibacillaceae > Gracilibacillus > Gracilibacillus halotolerans. Next base: position 4,494 of record NZ_JACHON010000015.1, on the reverse strand, counting down.
TTGAGACAGACACTGTATCACACTGATGTAATATCGATTCAGCTGCTTTTAATTGATCACGTTTTAAAGGCGAAACAAATTTTTGTTTCTGTTTTACCCATCCTTCTATATTCGTTTGATCTACAATTTCAGTATTATAAGGCTCTGTACGAAATTCGATTGTATTATCAAACGAAATCAGAACCTTTTTGATTGGAAAATCCAAATCATGACTAGCGAGAATACTTTGGACAATTTTCTCCGTCCTATTTACGCTTATAAGCGGACTTAATAACTTTGTCTGTATATTGTCTTCCTCGGTATACCATGTTCGACTATCTTCTACAATTAAAGCTTTCTGGGGTGCTAGATTTACCACCTTAACGATGTCGATCCCAACAGGATGAATAATAATAATATCTGCTTCTACTATAGATTTCTTGATTTTAAAAATAGGCATAAACATAACAAGAAACGTATCGGGTAATCTTTGCAGGAAAAATTTTAATAATTCATTCCTTTGATAGGCTTTATCGAAAAAAGACATTTTATCTACTGTGGAGGTTGCCCACTTTAATTGGAATGGCAGTAATGAATCTAAATAATATTTCTTTAATTCGTCTAACGTGTTCGGTATAAATTTATCCGAACGATCTTCCATATCCTCTATTTCTTCACGTTTATTAAAAAAAGATTTCCACCGAGAGTAATTAGTTGAGGAATTCAGTTCGTCATTTTTTTCATCTATTCCGTACGTACGATGTTCTTGCCAATATTGATGAAGTTTGGTCCAGTTTTCTTGTTTTAACCGTATATAGTGACCAGGATAATGATAGATATCACGCTCATAACGTGATATGTAATTTTCCAGTTTGATTAATTGAGCCATTTCCTCACCTCACATTTTAATATGAAAGACAGCCTCATATTTGGGTTCATTTTTCGGGTGTATTTTATATATTACCATCTCATCCACTTGCATTGGTGTATTAGGTATAGGCTCATTTGGCATATTAAAAGCAGATGCATCCTGTTTCCACTTTTTTGCAAGTGTTATATGTGGACGATAATTTTTATTGTCTGCAGCTAATCCATTTTCTTTAATAATCCTCTGAGTAAAGTCATACAATTTGGTAAGTGTAGGATGTTCTTCTACGCCAAGCCATACTACACTAGGCTTTTGTTGTTCTCCAAAAAAATGTAGTTCCCCAATATTCAAAGTGAAAGGACGGATGCTTATCGCTTCTTGAAGAGATTTAGCTAACGCTCGAACCTTCACTTCTTCTAATTCACCGAAGAAGTGGACCGTAATATGCAAATCATCCGGATGAACATAAACTTTATGCTGTTGTTCCCTTTTTAACTCTTGTTGGATGGGCGTTGCTAATCGTTTGATATCTTTTGTAACGGGTATAGCTATAAAGAAGTGTACCATTTTATCACCTTTTATTATTAAGTATTTAGTGAAATAGTGTAAATTGTCTGTAAATTAGATAAATTTATAGAAATCTCCAGCAAAAAAGTGTAAAATAAAATTACAGCATGAATATACTGATTGTTAGGCTATATTTGAAGGAGTGATTTTTTGAATCCATCAACCACCCGCATGCTGACTCGTGTTAAAGCTGTTTATTTCTTTATTAAAGAGAAAGGCACAGTTACCACGGGTGAAATAGCAGAAGAATTTGGAATAACAGACCGTACTGTTCAACGTGACTTACACTTGCTCGAATATAACGGGCTTGTCAATAGTCCAAATCGGGGGCGTTGGGAAATCACAAATAAAAAAGTTAAAATATCATAACAATATAGCAAGTAACTTACTTGTCCAGTATGATGCTTTGTTCGTACTGGTTTTTTATTGAGTAAATCCTTCTCTTAATATTGCTAATTCTTCGTCAGTTAATTCACGATATTCACTAAGTTTTAATTCCTCATCAAGGTTCAAATCTCCCATGCTAACTCTTTTTAAATAAACAACTTTATTTCCACGGGCTTCAAACATTCTTTTCACTTGATGGAATTTCCCTTCCGTTATCTTTACTTCTACTCTTTTATCTCCGAGAGACTTTAAAAGAGCTGGTTTTGTTTGATAACCATCATCCAGCTCGAGTCCATTTTGAAATGCTTCAATGTCTTCTTCTGTTATATCCCTTTGTACGTGAGCAATATATGTCTTAAATATATCCTTATTTGGCGATAGGAGGTGATGAGCCAACTTTCCGTCATTCGTTATTATTAGTAAGCCTTCTGTGTCTTTATCAAGTCTCCCTACAGGAAACGGGTCAAGAACTTTATCCTCATCCCTAATTAGGTCTAAAACCGTTTTATGTACCCGATCCTCAGTAGCTGTAATATAACCAGCTGGCTTATTTAACATTAAATAGATAAAAGGCTTATATATGATTTGTTCTCCGTTAACTTCAACCTTATCTTCATTAGGATTAACAGTAGCCTTTGGGCTTTTATAAATCGCATCATTAATTCGAACAAGTCCTTTTCGTATTAAATCTTTTACTTCCTTCCGGCTACCAACACCCATATTAGCCAAAAATTTATCCAGCCTAATCTTCCTCACTCCTTACTCTCTACCTATAAGACGATCAACGAAAGCAATTCTTCTTCCCGTAATTCTTTCAAACAGTGTAGAAGCATAACCTAAATAAAGATAGATTCCTCCACCAATTAAAGCTGCTATGACACCAACAAATAGAGAAGCAATTCTTCCTTCTTCATAATCCATTATCAATCCGAAGATCCATTTTACGATTATTACAGCTAAAGTCATTATAGCAGTGAAGATAAGCATTAATAGAGAAAGTTTGAATAACTTCTTCACCGGGAATGGTATCTTCTTGTGAATCCTACTTATATTAAGTAAGCTTGCTATTAATGTCGCGATAAGCGTAGAAATAACCGCACCTTTTGACTCAAACGTTTGAATCATAATCGAATTAAGTAATACTTTCGTAAGAATCCCTATCCCTAAGCTAATAAGCGTAAATTTTTGCTCATTGATACCTTGTAAAATTGATGCTGTCACCGTAAAGAAAGCCAGCGTTAATGCGGATGGTGCATACCAAGCAAGTAAAGGTCCAGCAATGTCTATATTTTGCAAGCCAAAAAGACCGCCGTATATTTCATCTGACAATAGCATGATCCCTACGACTGCAGGTAACACAAAAAACATTATGATTTGTAACGCTTGGTTAATCAGTAATTTTACCCGTTTACTATCTTTACTATTATAAGCACTTGTTATTTCAGGTAATAAAGCCAAAGAAAGGCCTGTAGCAATCGTTACAGGAAGAATAATAAGTTTATGTCCCTGAACATTAAAGATCGAGTAGGCAACCTCTGCTTCGTCTGCTAGACCGATAGCAACCATTGCATGATTAAATGTAAATTGATCTACCAATTGAAATAAGGGTATAGCCATACCTACAAAAACAAATACCCCTGAGTAGCTTATAAGCTCTCTAAGTAAATCTTTCGTCTCATATTGATATATTTTTCTTTGTCGTTTTAAGTTCTCATTAATGTGTCTTTTTCTGCTGCGCCAGTAATATAGCAACACTATCCATGACGCTAGTCCACCTATAAAAGCTGCGAATGTTGCCCATCCTACTGCAGTAACTCTCTCTCCTCCAGCTAATTGGATAATAATAAACACTACAACTAATAGAAAAACTATCCGTGCAATTTGCTCAATTACTTGAGATACAGCTGTCGGCTCCATAGATTGGTTTCCTTGAAAAAAACCCCTCATAACTGCCATCCCCGGAATAATGATTAAAGAAAAACTAACCATTCGAATGACATATTTCACATCATCAATACTAATATTCTTTGTCCCCTCATCTATTGTCCATTTTGCAATAAGATCTGCTGAGAAAAACATAACAAGAAAGCTTAGTATACCAGTTGCGAACATAATCATTACTGACATTTTAAATGTTCGATAGCTAGTATGATAATCATTTAATGTGTTATACTTTGACACAAATTTAGATACAGCTAATGGAATACCGACTGTTGATATGCTTAGAAATATTGTATATGGTCCATATGCATATCCATATAAGGTCATTCCTGTTTCCCCTACTAAATTAGTGAAAGGAATAACATATATCATACCAAGAAATTTAGATAAAAAACTTGCTACTGTTAGTAGCAAAGTTCCTCTTAAAAAGTTTGATTTCGCCATAAATTCACCATTTTCTTATCATTGTCACGTATTTATTCTATCATTTTTGTAGTATATTCACCATTTATATTATATTAAAAGAATCAAACAATAGATTAAACCTAAGCACAAAACAAAAAAACAGGTATAAGGAATCAATTTCCTCACCTGTTCTATCTTCTTCACTATATATATTATACCCTGAAAACTGGATAAGATTTTTTTGACAAGTATTCAAAACGTACAATCATTGTAGTATAGATAAGTCCTCGATCGATTAGTATTCGTCAGCTTCACATGTCACCATGCTTCCACCTCGAACCTATCAA
>NZ_JACHON010000014.1 GCF_014206945.1 Gracilibacillus halotolerans | reverse complement strand
GATTTGATGGATGGAGGAGATCCTACTGTCCCACCCCAATTTAGTTGCGAGCAATGTGGGGGAGAAATGTATCCAGAGTATTATAAAGGAATACATGGCAACGAATATAAATTATCAGATGTGCACTAGTTACGGCAAACAGAAAAGGACCGCGCAGTTTTTTTTGCGCGGTTTTTCTTAATTTAATCGTGACGGTAGATAGACGAAAGTGACAGTTCATAGTGCACCCGCGACGGTAGATAGACGAAAGTGACAGTTCATAGAGCATCCGCGACGGTAGATAGACGAAAGTGACAGTTCATAGAGCATCCGCGACGGTAGATAGATTGAGTAGAACAGTCTAATTTAACTTTTTATAAAAAGGGATTTCGCTTATTTTATCGAATAAATAACTATACAAGGATAAAAGGAGGCTGATAATTTGATATTAAAAGAAAAAACAGAGCCAGAGAGTCTTATTAGGCTAAGAAGATTAGTTACGCGCTTACAAGATCCATCTCCCTATTTACATGAACTCCGGAATCGCGAGCAGGGTTACAAATATGAATGCCAACTTCAATTTTTCCTCGATCGAATTCTCTATCAATACCGGTCAATTATAATTCTTCACGATATTAGAATCCCTATTAAACGAACTTCTTTTCAAATGGATTGTTTACTTCTCACACCAAATTTCGGTTTAATTATTGAAACGAAAGGATTATCAGGTAAAATGTCATTCACACAAAACGGGCAATTCTTTCATTACGATAAAGGGGAGATATATAATCCGATTTCGCAAGTGATAGAACAACGTGACAGACTATCAGATTTTTTAAGTCTAGATAATTACCAGTTTGAATATGTAGTATGTTTAGGTAATCCTAGTGTTTCTCTGTCAACAGATAGTAGTAGTGAATGGGTGCTAGACAGAGTGATTCCTTTCGATCAATTAAAAGATTTTATAGGAAGATTATTTAAGAAATATCCACAACCCTTAATCGAAAAAAACAGAATGATAAATATCGGCAAATATCTAAAATCAAGCCATAAAGATGATTTACACCGATTTTATAATATAAGTTCCTCGATAGTAGAACCTGGTGTGATATGTCCTGAATGCTTCAGATTAAGAATGGAACGAACTAGGTATAGATGGAGATGTATGCATTGTGGTCACATATCAAAAGATGCTCATTTAGAAGATATTCTTGATTGGTTTAGTATGATTAATCATGTTAAAATCACCAACTCGGAGTGTAAATTTTTCTTAGCAATTGATAGTTCCAGAACAGCAACGACACTTCTTAAAAACTGTGAACGATTATCTTTAGTTGATAAAAAGAGGTGGTCCTATTATATTCTCAAATGAATCTTTGATTATTTTAGTTACTATTGTCGAACTCTATGAACTGTGATCCTGCTCTATGAACCGTCGCATAAGCTCTATGAACTGTGATCCTGCTCTATGAACCGTCGCATAAGCTCTATGAACTGTCGTGTAAGCTCTATGAACTGTGATTCTGTCCTATGAACTGTCGCATAGGCTCTATGAACCGTCAGACAGGTGGAAACAGATTATCCCACTAATCCTACCCTATACTTTCTCTAAAATAAAACTTATCCCCCATTACCGAATGTTTTTTCTAAATTATCAAAAAATATACGGAATTACGAATGTTTTTTAATATTTCCTTGTCATTCATTCGTAAAAAGTATAGAATATGTATAAAATGTAGAACAAAAGAGCAGGGACTTGATATTTTTTACGAATATTGAGCGTTGCATCCAGTAAGGGGGACCATTAAAAATGGATCATTTAAAAGAGTTCGATGCTGAGCTTTATCAAGCGATGGAGCAAGAGCGAAAAAGACAAAACGACAAAATTGAATTGATCGCTTCAGAAAACTTTGTGTCGAAAGCAGTAATGGAAGCACAAGGTTCTGTGTTAACAAACAAATATGCAGAAGGTTACCCAGGTCGTCGCTATTATGGTGGTTGCGAGTATGTAGATGTAGCAGAAAATCTAGCGCGCGACCGAGCGAAAGAATTATTTGGTGCAGAGCATGCCAATGTTCAACCACACTCCGGTTCACAAGCAAACATGGCTGTATATCTTGCAGCACTTGAGCCAGGTGATACGATTTTAGGTATGAACTTAAGCCATGGTGGACACTTGACTCACGGTAGTCCAGTTAACTTCAGTGGGAAATTATTTAACTTTGTTGATTACGGTGTAGACAAAGACACAGAACAAATCGATTACGATGCCGTTTTAGCAAGAGCAAAAGAAGTACAGCCGAAGATGATTGTGGCAGGTGCAAGTGCGTACCCACGTGTTATTGACTTTAAAAAGTTTCGCGAAATTGCAGATGAGGTTGGAGCTTACTTAATGGTAGATATGGCACACCTTGCTGGTCTCATTGCGGTAGGCCTTCATCCAGATCCAGTGCCACATGCACATTTTGTGACAACTACAACACACAAAACATTACGCGGACCACGTGGCGGAATGATTTTATGTAAAGAAGAATTTGCTAAGCAAGTAGATAAACAAATTTTCCCAGGTATTCAGGGTGGACCGTTAATGCATGTGATTGCTGCAAAAGCAGTAGCGTTTAAAGAAGCTTTAGATCCTTCGTTTAAAGAATATGGAGAAAATATTATCCGCAATGCTAAGCGTTTTGGTGAAGCATTACAAGCAGAAGGAATTCGTATTGTATCAGGCGGAACAGATAACCACCTATTACTTTTAGATGTTCGTGGATTAAACCTATCTGGTAAAGATGCAGAAAAAGCGTTAGACGAAGTAGGTATCACTACGAATAAAAATACAATTCCATTTGATCCAGAGAGTCCATTTATTACGAGTGGTGTTCGTGTAGGTACGGCTGCAGTAACAACTCGTGGCTTTGGCGAAAGTGAAATGGAAGAAGTAGCAAAAATAATTGCAATGACGTTGAAAAATCCAGAAGATGAGGCGACATTAAACGAAGCAAGACAACGAGTAGATGCACTTAATGCAAAATTCCCGTTATACCAAGATTAATCTTAATTACACCTAGGAGCTGCTAACATAGTGGCTCCTATTTTTTTATAAATAGTATCTAAATGAGGAGATGAGGAATATGAGAATTTTCACAAAATGCTTTGTTTGTAAGAGTAGAATCAATAAAAATAAGGCAAGGAAATATAGACACGAAGGAGAAAAAATTCACGTTTGCGAACAATGTACACCTTATGCAGAAAGAAGAGCGTTTGTCCCCTATTAACATTTCTTCGACAAAATTCAAAAACTCTCTTTATATTTACTTGAAAGGTATAGTAGTTTTTTAGTACAATTTGAAGGATGAACATTATAAAATGCCAAATGTTACGCAACCTATACCAAAAAGGAGAGAACTTCATGAGCAACGTGTTCGTTCTAGATCATCCGTTAATTCAACACAAACTTACATATATCCGAAGTAAAGACACAGGAACTAAGGAATTTCGTGCATTAGTAGAAGAAGTTTCTACGTTAATGGCTTTCGAGATTACTCGTGATCTTCCATTAGAGGAAATTACAATTGATACTCCAGTTACAACTGCTAAAACAAAAGTATTAAGTGGGAAGAAAATTGGAATTATCCCAATTTTACGAGCAGGACTTGGCATGGTTGATGGGATGCTGAATCTTATTCCAGCTGCAAAAGTTGGACATGTTGGTTTATACCGTGATCCGGAAACATTACAGCCAGTTGAATATTACTTAAAGCTTCCTGGTGATATTCATGAACGTGAATTAATTGTAGTAGATCCAATGCTAGCTACTGGGGGTTCTGCGAGTGACGCAATTGATTCCTTGAAAAAGCGTGGAGCAGAACATATTAAATTAATGTGTCTACTTGCCGCACCAGAAGGCGTTGAAAAAGTTCAACAAGATCATCCTGACGTAGATATTTATTTAGGAGCTCTTGATGAGAGACTGAATGAGAAAGGTTATATTATTCCAGGCTTAGGCGATGCTGGTGACCGTTTGTTTGGTACAAAATAATTGAAACCTGATAATGATTTTGAGGAGAGTATAAAAATGGCAAAACCGATTAAAGTAATGACGATTTTTGGAACGAGACCAGAGGCAATAAAAATGGCTCCACTTGTTTTGGAATTAAAAAAACGACCAGAACAGTTTGAGGCAATTGTAACTGTGACGGCACAACATCGTCAGATGCTCGATCAAGTGCTCAAAATTTTTGATATTACACCTGATTATGATTTGAATATTATGAAAGAACGCCAAACATTAGCGCAAATTACAACACGTGCACTGGAAGGTTTGGATCAAGTAATGAAAGAAACTGAACCAGATATCGTGCTTGTACATGGGGATACAACGACTACATTTGCCGCTTCTTTAGCTGCCTACTATAACCAGATTGCAATAGGTCACGTAGAAGCAGGCTTAAGAACGTGGAATAAATATTCACCGTTCCCAGAAGAAATGAATCGCCAATTAACAGGAGTAATGGCCGACTTACACTTATCACCAACAGATAAGTCGAAACAGAACCTATTAAATGAAAACAAAAAAGAGAATACTATATTTGTTACTGGTAACACAGCGATTGACGCACTATCTACAACAGTGTCAGAAGAATATTCTCACCCGATTCTTGAAAAAGTTGGCGATAAACGTCTTGTATTAATGACGGCACACCGACGTGAGAATTTAGGCGAGAATATGAAGCAAATGTTCCGTGCTATTAAGCGCCTAGTAGACACGCATGAAGACATTCACGTTGTTTACCCAGTACACTTGAATCCGGTTGTACAAGAAACCGCAAAAGATATTTTAGGAAATAATGATCAAGTTTCTTTAATAGAACCGCTTGATGTAGTAGACTTTCATAATTTCGCGTCCCGTGCGAATATTATCTTAACCGATTCTGGTGGAGTTCAAGAAGAAGCACCTTCTTTAGGAGTCCCAGTGTTAGTATTGCGCGATACAACAGAACGTCCTGAAGGTATTGAAGCAGGTACATTAAAACTAGCTGGAACCGAAGAAGATAATATCTTTAATCTTGCAAATCAGCTATTAACAGATGAAAAGGAACATGAAAAAATGGCGCATGCGTCGAATCCGTATGGAGATGGAAAAGCTTCAGAACGAATCGCAGATGCAATTCTTTATCATTTTCAGCGAACAGACAAAAAGCCTGAATCCTTTTAATTACTTACAAAAAAAGGTTTTTAAAATCGAAAAATAGGTTATATTACTTTCAAGGCAGGTTATCTTTTTTGTAGAAAAAGGATAGCCTGTCTCTTTCTTTTTAATCAAAAATCCCCCTCACCCGGATCATCTGCTAACAAAACGTACATACCTATCCTGTTTTTGTACATGCTACAAAGGAAAGGTTGTGCGGAAAATGATGGTTCTCTTATCCTCGATGATTTTGTTTTTTAATGCGATAACCTTACAAGAGGAGATTCCACTTATTATTGAAGTTGAAGATAATCCCCATGAAATTGCAAAAAATATAGAAGCATATCATCCATCAATTACGATATTGGCTATTTATGATACCGTTTTTCAAGGAGTTGCAATTGAAGCTAGTCCAAGAGATTTAAAGCAATTGCAACGAACGATATCCTATAAAAAAACCTATCCAGTCCGTGAGTACAAGACGCAAGAGACAAACAATATAAATAATAGTGTGCCTTTTATAATGGAACATGTAAGTAGTCATTGGACAGGCAAGGGTGTGAAGGTTGGTGTCATTGACACTGGTGTGGATTATACACATCCCGATTTACGATTAAACTATCGAGGCGGTTATGACTTAGTGGACTTTGATGGAGATCCCATGGAGACGACGATTGAAGAAGGAATTCCTACCACACACGGGACACACGTAGCAGGAATTATAGCAGCAAACGGTCAAATGAAGGGGATTGCTCCAGATGCAGAGTTATACGCTTATCGAGCATTAGGACCAGGTGGAACAGGTACTTCTGTACAAGTGATGGCCGCAATTGAACAGGCTGTTAAAGATGGAATGGACGTAATTAATTTATCACTTGGAAATACGATAAATGGGCCGGATTGGCCGACAAGTGTTGCAGTAAATCGAGCAACAGAAGAGGGAATAGCTGTTGTGATTGCAAATGGGAATAGCGGCCCGAATCAATGGACTGTAGGTTCTCCAGCCTCTGCAGATCAAGTAATTTCTGTAGGTGCATCTACACCTCCGTTAGAGCTTCCTTATTTTTATGAACCTTTTTCTAAAAAAAGAATCGATGTACTACCTTTGCAAGGTGCACCACCATTTACGTTAAATAAAGCGAATCAAATAATCCAGTCGCCTTTAGAAGACGAGCAATTACCACGAAATAGTATTGTATTATATGAAAGAGGAGAAACTCCCTTTGCTGAGATGGTTTTAGAAGCGCAAGAAAAAGGCGCTGAGGCTGTATTCATAATGAACAACGAAGAAGGGATGTTTCAAGGAGGAGTAGACGCGAGAGTAGAAATTCCGGTTGCTGCCATCTCAAAGGAAGATGGAGAATGGCTGAAAAACCAACCAGAGAATAGATATATAGAGCAAAAAGTAGAAATCGTTCAGGATACGGTTACAGATTTTAGCTCCAGAGGTCCAGTTACAGTAAATTGGAATATAAAACCAGATGTAGTTGCGCCAGGTGCCAGTATACTTAGTACGATACCAGGCGGATATGATAGCTATAACGGTACAAGTATGGCTGCACCACATGTTGCGGGTGTTGTTGCATTGTTAAAACAGGCACATCCTGACTGGACGGTAGAACAATTAAAAGCAGCTTTAGCTTCGACTGCAACACCATTAGATAATGCGTTGCCAATTGATCAAGGAGCAGGTAAGATAAATGTGGAGGCCGCAATAAACGCAGATACACTTGTATATAATAACTTTTTACATTTTGGCAAAGTAGAGAGCCCGTTAGAAAGAAAAAAATTTCAAGTTGAAGTTGAGAATTTATCTGATGAAGAAATGACATATCGATTTCAACATCCAGAGAATGACCCAGCAATTCGGTTTTATTTGCCTGCATCTTTCACCTTGAAACCAAATGAAAGAAAGAAGATTTCAGTGGAAGCAGCAATTCAAACAAACCGAGCGCAGTCAATGGAACAAGGGTATCTATTTCTTAACGATATTCCACTACCATATTTGCTCTTAACAGAAGAGGCTGACATTCCTCAAGCAATGGGATTAGAATGGGGAATGGAACCAATTAATGGAACAATTCAATACCAGTTCTACTTAGTCGAAAATGCCAACAAAATCACAGTGGATTTATATGACGCAAGAACTTTTGCGTATAACGGGGAAATAATTACGTTAAAGGATGTTACTCAAGGGGTCATTGAAGGTGAGTTAGAAGCGGAAAAATTACCTCCTCCTGGAGAGTACATTGCAAATATCACGATAGAAACGGATAAAGAGATATTCTCCTATCAAGAAATTTTCTCTTATTATGAGGAAGAGGAAGAGTGAAATAAACGAGTTCTTAATAGGAATCGTAATCATGAAGATGATATCGATTCCTATTTTTTTGACTTTAAAATGTGTTCCTTCGACATTTTTCTATTTTTAAAATAAATTAATAAAGTTAGCGATGTGTCTACGTCGATTCAAGATATTGAAAGTATTTCACGTTCGATAGCCGAAGAACTAGAAAATGTCCGAACAATCGCTGAGAAAAGTGTAGAAACAAATCAGGAGAGCTCTGCCGCAACACAAGAACAATTGGCGACAATGGAAGAAATATCTTCATCCGCACAGTCCTTGTCTGTATTAGCAGAGGATTTACAGCAAGTAATTGCACATTTTAGAATTAAGTAAAAAGTTCGTCAATAACAGTTTGCTGAATGTGAACTCATTCCATGCTTGCTTACAAATGAATAGTAACGATCTAGCACAAGCATTCTATCTCTAGCGAAGTTGTAGAGATTTATGGAGCTTGTGCTTTTCTATTTGTAATGCCTCTGCGCAAAGAACGCCACGTCAAGTCTTACTTAGAGCAAAACGCTTACGCTTTTATTGGTGTTTGTCCATATTTCGTGAAATTCTGTTTTAGTGAAATGAGTAAGGAATAAATCATCGAACATTGTCACAATTTTGTCAAAATCGAAGATGTAACTCAAAGCTAGCAATAGAGACTAAGATGCTTGTTATACCGGTTTTTGAAAAGGATAAGATAATGCAGAAGAATAGCGAAAATTAATTGACATTAACCAACCCCTATTGTATGCTAATTTAGTGTGGGTGTTAAGGGTTTACAGCTGTGTTTTAAATGGTTTTGTTACATAAATGAACAACGAAGAAAACGTTGTTTACATATTTATTAAAGGTGTGGATAAAGTTGCCATCCAAACGCAACAACCTGTATAAAGGAATGGCGATTGGAAGCGCCATTTTGTCTCAGCTGGTAGGTGCACCTCTGATAGGGATTTTTATCGGACGTTATCTTGATAACCATTACTCCACCAAACCTTTATTTTTGATAACCGGTTTGTTACTTGGACTAGCTGCTGGATTATACGGAACATTTCATTACGTAAAAGAGTTAACGGGAGACGAAAATTAATGAATGAATACAACAATATGATAGCCCGACAACGTAAGTGGATGTTCTACCTTTTAGCATTAATGGTCCTCGGATGGGGTTTCACTCCCTATCAAACGGTTTTCCTCGGACTCCTTCTTGGAACGACCCTAAGCTTTTTTAACCTTTGGGTAATGCAACGCAAGATCAATCGATTCGGACAAGCTATTTCTGAAGGTGAGAAAGTATACGGAATCGGTACCTTTACTAGGCTTGCATCAGCAGCAGTAGCAGTCGTAATAGCTATGCGATACGATATGTATTTCCATATGATTGGAGTTATTTTTGGATTAATGACAACTTATGTTGTTATTATGATAGATTTTTTTATCTTTGAAGTCAAAACTGGCAAGGGGAAGTGAGGTGAAGGGAATTGGATCATAAATCACCCATGTTAAATGATTTGTTTGGGATTCCGTGGCTTGATTTTAACTTATCAACCTCATTGATGACGATTGTATCAGCCGTAATCGTTTTCTTTATATGTTTCTTTGCAACGAGAAACTTGCAAATGAAGCCAAAAGGATTCCAAAACTTCATGGAGTGGATTGTTGATTTCGTAAGAGGGATTGTTAGTGATACGATGGATTGGAAGACAGGGAAAGTATTTCTTCCACTAGGATTAACCCTACTTGTTTATATATTTATAAGTAACATGTTGGGGATTATGACAGTAGTTGTGGTGGATGATTATCTGTGGTGGAAGTCACCGACCTCAGATGCAGTCGTTACCTTAACACTATCCGCAACCATTGTTGTCCTAACCCACTACTATGGAGTGAAAGTGAAAGGGGTAAAGGAATATGTGAAGGATTACTTCCGACCTGTTCCGTTTATATTTCCTTTCAAAATTATTGAAGAGTTTACGAACACCATGACACTAGGTTTACGTCTCTTCGGTAACATTTTTGCGAAAGAAATTTTACTATCTTTAATTATTAAGTTGGCCTTTGTAGCGACACCGGTCACCTTCCTAGCAGTCATACCTATGATGGCATGGCAAGGATTTGGTTTATTCATCGGAGCAATTCAAGCATTTATCTTTACTATGTTAACAATGGTTTATATGTCTCATAAAGTGAGTTCTGACCATTAAAAATAATATTATTTTATGTATACACTTTAAAGGAGGAAATGAAACATGGGAGCTTTAGCAGCAGCAATTGCAATTGGTTTAGCAGCATTAGGAGCAGGTTTTGGTAACGCAATGATTGTTAGTCGTACATTAGAGGGGATAGCTCGTCAACCTGAATTAAGAGGTCCACTACAAACAATTATGTTTATCGGGGTAGCGCTAGTAGAGGCGATTCCTATTTTCGCGGTTGTTATTGCCTTTATGGTAATGAACCAATAATTTGAACTGTTCAAGAATGGCGAAGTTCGTCTAAGACAACCTTCGCCATTCATTTGTAAATGAAGTTAATTGTGAAATTGAAATAGATGAAGAATGAATTGCGGAAGGAGTGAACACTGTGCAACTATTAGCAGGTGGACTCACCATTTTTGCGTCCATTGGTGGCCTACATTTGGGAGACATGTTAGTTGTTTTAGTCAGTTTTCTATTATTGCTTGCCCTATTAAAGAAATTCGCATGGGGTCCATTAATGAATCAAATGGAAAAGCGTGAGAACTATATTGCAAGTGAAATTGAAACAGCAGAGAAAAATCGTTTAGAAGCTGAAAAGGCAGTTAATGAAGCAAATGAACGATTGAAGTCAACGCGTCAAGACGCACAACAACTCATTGAAGACGCAAAGAAAGCAGCTCAACAACAAGAGCAATCGATTATTCAAGCGGCAGAAGCAGCAGCAGCCCGAATCAAAAAGTCTGCAGAAGAAGAAATTGCTCGAGAAAAAGAAAAAGCAATCGAAGCTTTACAAGCACAAGTGGCTACTTTATCAGTACAAATTGCTACGAAAGTTATTGAGAAAGAAATTAGTGCTGAAGATCAAGAACAGTTAATCAGTGAGTATATTAAAGAGGTAGGAGAAGAGCGATGAGTAATACGACCGTAGCAAAACGTTATGCAGACGCTCTTTTCCAAATCGCGCAGGAAAAAAATGTGTTAGATACCTTGGAGCAAGAATTAGTAGCTGTAAAGCAGGTTTTTCAATCTGATAAATCTTATGTAGAATTTCTAGAACATCCTAAGGTTGATTTAGCAAAGAAAAAAGAAATTTTGCAACAAGCTTTTACAGGCTTTTCTAAAGAAGTACTACATACACTTTTTCTGCTCGTTGATCGTAAAAATGCTTCGCTTGTAAACGATGTGGTAGATTATTATATTCTCTTTGCTAATGAAGCAAGAGGAACGAAGGTAGCAACTGTTTATTCTGCAAGAGCTTTATCTGAAGAAGAACAGAATCAACTTGTAGCTACTTTTACAAAGAAATTAAACATTCAAACGTTAAAAATTAAAAACATAACAGATCCAGCAATCATTGGCGGATTGAAGATTAAAATCGACAATACCGTATATGATGGATCGATCAAAGGTAAATTAGAACGCATCGAGCGTACTATTATAGCAGCAAACTAAGAACGATAGGGGTGAAATGGCATGAGCATTAAAGCTGAAGAAATCAGTGCACTGATTAAACAGCAAATTGAAAACTATGACTCTGATATACAAGTATCTGATGTCGGTACAGTTATCGAAATTGGTGACGGTATCGCACGTGCACATGGATTAGATAATGTTATGTCAGGTGAGCTAGTTGAATTCTCTAACGGTGTCATGGGTATGGCACAGAACTTAGAAGAATCTAACGTTGGTATCGTAATTCTTGGACCATATACAGAAATTCGTGAAGGTGACGAAGTTCGTCGTACAGGACGTATTATGGAAGTGCCAGTAGGTGAGGAATTAATTGGTCGAGTAGTAAATCCACTAGGACAACCAATCGATGGTAAAGGCCCAGTAGAAACTACAAAAACTCGTCCAATCGAATCTGCTGCACCAGGTGTAATGGATCGTAAATCTGTTCATGAGCCACTTCAAACAGGTATTAAGGCGATTGACGCTCTTGTGCCAATTGGACGTGGTCAGCGTGAGTTAATTATCGGGGACCGTCAAACTGGTAAAACTACGGTAGCAATCGATACGATTCTAAACCAAGCAGATCAAAATATGATTTGTATTTATGTTGCAATTGGACAAAAAGACTCCACAGTTCGTGGTACAGTTGAAGTATTACGCCAATATGGAGCTTTAGACTATACAATCGTTGTATCAGCTGGAGCAAGTGAGCCTGCACCACTACAATACCTTGCACCATATGCAGGTGTTTCTATGGGTGAGGAATTTATGTACAACGGAAAGCACGTACTAGTTGTATATGATGATTTAACGAAACAAGCAAATGCTTATCGTGAACTATCACTATTATTACGTCGTCCTCCAGGACGTGAAGCTTTCCCAGGTGATGTATTCTACCTTCACTCTCGTCTATTAGAGCGTGCAGCAAAGCTTAGTGATGCAAAAGGTGGCGGTTCTCTAACTGCATTACCATTTGTTGAAACACAAGCTGGGGACATCTCCGCATATATTCCAACAAACGTTATTTCGATTACAGATGGCCAGATTTTCTTACAGTCTGACTTATTCTTCTCTGGAGTTCGTCCAGCGATTAATGCGGGTCTTTCTGTATCACGTGTTGGTGGATCTGCACAGATTAAAGCAATGAAGAAAGTTGCTGGTACTCTACGTCTTGATTTAGCTTCTTTCCGTGAATTAGAAGCATTTGCGCAGTTCGGTTCAGACTTGGATAAATCAACCCAAGCGAAATTGAACCGTGGTGCTCGTACAGTAGAAGTATTAAAGCAGGGACTTCATGAACCATTATCTGTTGAAAAACAGGTAGTAATTATTTATGCATTAACGAAAGGTCACTTAGATGACATTCCTGTAGAAGACATTACTCGCTTTGAAAAAGAACTATTAGATTGGATGAGCAATAACAAATCTGAGATTCTTGATTCAATCCGAGAAACAGGAAATCTACCAGAAGAAAGTGACATGAATAACGCTATTGAAGATTTCAAAAAGCAATTTATCGTATCTGAATAAACCCATGAAGCCGGAATTTCCGGCTTGATGGTACACAGCAATGCTGTCGTCCATTCAATTTCTGAGTGGACCAACGATTGCCTAACACCATATATGTGATAGGGAAAGGCGGTGAAATGAGTGGCATCACTTAGAGATATTAAATCGCGAATTACTTCCACACAGAAAACAAAACAAATAACAAAGGCGATGCATATGGTTTCCGCTGCGAAGTTATCAAAAGCAGAGGATGCTGCAAAAGCATTTATGCCTTACAGTGATAAAATCAAAGAAGTCGTTACAAGTATCGCGAACAGTGATCAAGATAACGAACATCCTATGATGACAACTAGAGAAGTAAAGAAAACAGCTTACTTTGTTATCACTTCTGACCGTGGTTTAGCAGGAGCTTTTAATAGTGGAATACTTCGCGAAGTGTACCGCACGATTCAAGAAAGACATACGTCTCCGGATGAGTATACAGTAATTGCAGTTGGACGTATGGGTAGGGACTTCTTTACAAAGCGTGGAATATCTGTACTTAAAGAAGTTACTGGTCTTTCGGATCAGCCAACATTTAATGACATTAAAGAGTTGACCTCTGAAACAGTTCAGTTATTTGTAGACGGTGAGATAGATGAACTGATACTTTGCTATAACCATTTTATCAGTGCGATATCCCAAGAAGTTACAACGAAGAAGGTATTACCTTTAACCGAATTATCAGAGGAAACAACGAGCAACAATAGTGAATATGAGTACGAACCGAACCAAATGGAAATTTTGGACGTGTTATTGCCACAATACGCAGAAAGTCTAATTTTTGGTGCATTACTTGATAGTAAGGCAAGTGAGCATGCATCAAGAATGACTGCAATGAAGAGTGCCACAGACAATGCGGATGAGCTTATCGATGACTTATCCTTACAATATAACCGTGCTCGTCAGGCGGCAATCACGCAAGAAATTACAGAAATCGTTAGCGGTGCGGCCGCATTAGAATAGGCAATAATGAACGGAATGGAACGAATTAGTTAGGAGGGAAATTCATGGCTAAAGGACACGTTACACAAGTTACGGGACCAGTTGTCGACGTCCAGTTCGGCGACGGACATCTTCCGGAAATTTATAACGCGTTAAAAGTGCAATATGAAATAGACGGCACAGCATACGAACTTACGTTAGAGGTTGCATTGCATCTAGGAGATGACTCCGTACGTACGATTGCGATGGCTTCTACAGACGGTATCCAACGTGGAGCAGAAGTAATCGATATGGGTGCACCGATCTCCGTGCCAGTTGGTGAAGAAACACTTGGCCGTGTCTTCAACGTATTAGGTGACAAAATTGATTTGGATGAAGAGCTTGGAGAAGGCATTCGCCGTGAACCAATTCACCGTCCATCACCACAGTTTGAAGATTTAGCAACAGAGACAGAAATATTAGAAACAGGTATTAAAGTAGTTGACCTTCTAGCACCATATATTAAAGGTGGTAAGATTGGTCTGTTTGGTGGTGCGGGTGTAGGTAAAACCGTACTTATCCAGGAGCTAATCAACAACATCGCACAGGAACACGGTGGTATTTCCGTATTCGCAGGTGTTGGTGAGCGTACACGTGAAGGTAATGACCTTTACTACGAAATGAAAGATTCAGGAGTTATTAACAAAACAGCGATGGTATTCGGTCAGATGAACGAACCACCAGGAGCTCGTATGCGTGTAGCACTTACAGGTCTTACAATGGCGGAATTCTTCCGTGATGAACAAGGCCAAGACGTGTTACTGTTTATTGATAACATCTTCCGCTTTACTCAAGCAGGTTCTGAAGTTTCGGCATTATTAGGACGTATGCCATCTGCGGTAGGTTACCAGCCTACACTTGCAACAGAAATGGGTCAGCTTCAAGAACGAATCACATCAACAAATAAAGGTTCTGTTACATCTATTCAAGCAATTTATGTTCCTGCCGATGACTATACAGACCCGGCACCGGCTACAACATTTGCTCACTTGGATGCAACAACGAACCTAGACCGTAAATTATCCGAGCAAGGTATTTATCCTGCGGTAGACCCACTTGCATCTACATCACGTGCATTGGACCCAGCTATTGTAGGAGAAGAACATTATGAAGTAGCTCGTGAAGTTCAGCGTACATTACAGAAATACAAAGAATTGCAAGATATTATCGCAATCCTTGGTATGGATGAATTATCTGATGAGGATAAGTTGACAGTAGCTAGAGCACGTCGCGTACAGTTCTTCCTATCACAGAACTTCCACGTTGCGGAGCAGTTTACTGGTCAACCAGGATCTTATGTACCAGTTCAAGAAACAGTACAAGGATTTAAAGAAATCCTCGAAGGTAAGTATGATGACCTTCCAGAAGATGCGTTCCGTTTAGTTGGACGTATTGAAGAAGTAGTAGAAAAAGCGAAGCAAATGGCGTAAATCGTATCTTATGGATACGTGCTTATTCCAGCCTTAGGAGGGGTTCTGTTGAAAACACTCAAAGTAAGTGTTGTTACTCCGGATGGCCCTGTTCTGGAAGACGAATTTGAAATGGTTAGCTGTAAAGCTGAAACAGGAGAGCTTGGTGTTTTGCCAGGGCATATTCCGCTCGTTGCTCCATTATCCATTAGTGCTGTACGTCTAAAAGGAGAAAGCCCAAAACGACTTGCAATTAGTGGTGGGTTCCTTGAAGTACGACCTGATAAGGTGACAATTCTTGCACAGTCTGCTGAACTACCAGAGCATATTGACGTAGAACGTGCAAGAAGAGCAAAGGAAAGAGCAGAACGCCGTTTACAAGCTAAGCAAGATGAAATTGACTTCAGAAGGGCAGAGTTAGCACTTCAACGTGCAATAAACCGACTGAATGTAACAGAAAACAAATAATAAATAACCATCTCTTATGTAAGAGATGGTTATTTTTATCCTTTGCGAAAACGGAGGAGATTTCCCGGGAAATAGGGGAATTGCGTGAAGATTGTCTATTCATTAGTAGTTAGAAAGGAGTGAGAAGAGATGCATTCATTAGCTCAAGATGGACTTGTAGGCATCATCTCTCATATATTTTTCATTATCGTCACATGGCAAGTTCTACAGTCTATTAACTTTGATGCAATTTTTCGAAAGAACCGACTTATGGAAGCTAGAATTCTATTAATTTTAGTTACAATTGCTATTGGTACAACTGTTAGTAACTTCTTTTTGGATTTCTTCTTTTGGTCTCAACAATTAAGACACTTTTTTTAAGTGAGCGATACATTCTTAACTCTATAAAAAATGTCGAATAAAACATCGTTTAAATACTTTATTTTTTGCCCATGCTAGTATCAAACATTGATACTAAAGGGGTCGAAAAAATGAAGTATTTATTTTTAATTTCCGCACTTACTATTTCTTTCTTATTCTCCTCAATGACAGCTCAAAGTGAATTCCACACAATAGACGATATGGTTGAATTAGCACGTGAACAGAATATGAATCTAGCAAATTGGCAAATGACAATACGAGAATTAGTTTTAATCCAAGATATTACAAGTTTTATAGAATATCAAACAGGGAAGGGATTTTACATAGGCAAAAAGAAAGACGGAAATATTCAATTGAACCGTCAAAAACAATCCGGACTAAACGAAACTTTATTATTAGTGTACACAAATGATAAGGATATGTATCATGTTAGTTATTTTATTTCGAGTGAAGAATATTCCAACGAAATGAAGAAAAACGCAGATAATTATATAAAATCTGTGAAAAATGATGTATTTAGCCAGAATGCTCAAAAATTCTCTTGTATATTTACCAATTTTGATGGTATTATTGATTTTGATGTTTTGAAAAAATCCGCTATAAATCGACTGAATTTGCGGACCATTGAAGAAACAAGAGAAGACCACTTTTGGACATGGTCAGCACATAATCCAAAGTGGGAACACAATATAGAGATAAATGACGAACAAATGAACATACAAATCGCGGTTAAACATACCGAAAATAATCAAAGCAATATTATAATAGGAACACCTATCCTAATTTCTGAATACTAATAATAGTGAATATGTACTGTAGAGGAGAATGAACCTTGGAAAAAATCATCGTACATGGAGGTCGTAAGTTAAACGGCACAGTGCGTGTAGAAGGTGCTAAAAACGCTGTACTGCCTGTACTTGCCGCCAGCATCATTGCCAGTGAAGGAAAAAGCGTAATACATGATGTACCACCATTAGCAGATGTAGAAACAATCAATCAAGTATTAATTAATCTAAATGCAAATGTAACATATACGAATAAAACAGTAACAATAGATGCTTCTAACCCATTATTTACGGAAGCTCCTTTTGAGTATGTTCGTAAAATGAGAGCTTCCGTTTTAGTTTTAGGCCCATTACTTGCAAGATTCGGTCATGCGAAAGTGGCTTTGCCTGGAGGTTGTGCAATAGGCTCACGACCAATTGATTTACACTTAAAAGGCTTTGAAGCAATGGGAGCAAATGTAACAGTTGGAAATGGCTATGTTGAAGTAATAGCTGAGGACCGTCTCGTTGGCGCTAAGATTTATCTAGATATGCCGAGTGTTGGCGCAACAGAAAATATCATGATGGCTGCTGCACTAGCAAAAGGAAAAACAGTAATCGAAAACGCAGCGAAGGAACCTGAAATAGTCGATTTGGCTAACTATCTAAATAAAATGGGAGCTAAAATTGTAGGCGCTGGAACAGAAACAATAAAAATAATAGGCGTTGATAAATTATATGGTGTCGAGCACACAATTATTCCCGATCGGATTGAAGCTGGCACATTTATGGCTGCTGCTGCAATTACAGGCGGTAACATTTTAATTGAAAATGCTGAAATCGACCATATGCGTTCGATTGTCTCCAAAATGGAAGAGATGGGTATTCGTATTATGGAAGAAGAGAACGGTATACGAGTGATTGGGCCAAAAAGGTTAAAACCTACCGACATTAAAACTTTACCACACCCTGGCTTTCCTACTGATATGCAATCCCAAATGATGGCATTAATGTTAATTGCTGAAGGTACTAGCATGATTACAGAAACGGTTTTTGAAAATCGCTTTATGCACGTAGAAGAATTTCGTCGCATGAATGCTAAGTTGAAAATCGAAGGAAGAAGTGTAATCGTGGAAGGCCCTTCCGCATTACAAGGTGCTGAAGTTGCTGCAACAGATTTAAGGGCAGGAGCTGCACTTATTTTAGCAGGACTTTGCGCAGAGGGATACACACGTGTTACGGAACTAAAGCATATTGATCGAGGCTATGTAAATATTACTGAAAAATTAGCTGCCTTAGGTGCAGACATAGAACGAGTAGACGACAGCGTTGGTAGAGTAATTTTGACAGAGAACCCAGATAAAAGTATGGAAATACAATAAAATACACACACCTTAATGTGGATATAGCACCTGACTGTTAGTTAATAACGATTGGGTGCTATTTACGTTATACACATCAAAGGCACAAGTTGTTCGCCACCACAAACTATTCTAGACAATTCCAAGAGATATACACACCCGCATTTGGGGATAACTCCCTTCTTCTAAAAGATATACACAATCAACAAGGTATAACTTTGTCCTCACATAAGATGTGCACAATTTACTCAGTCTCATTCCACCCTCCTGTGGATAATTCTCATATAATGAAAATACTAGTTTTGCTATTATTTAATAGATAGAAATGAACAAGCTCTATTAAAGTTCTATTAACCGTTCTATTCCTCTCGCTACTGAATATAAATAAAGTAGACAAGTAGAAGAGGAGGTAGGACATGAAGAAATGGAAGAAACAACAAAACAATATAAATTGGAAAATATCTAGTATGATTGCAGTTGGTGTATTACTATCGGTAATGTTTCTGCTACCAAGCATAATTGTGTTACCTTTTTCAGGAGATCAGACCGAAACAGATGCTTCGACAAATTCACCAACAAAAAACGAGGAAAAGAATAGAGAAAGAGAACTAACCTCTCCATTTCATGTCAATGTATTTCGCACGACTAATGAAGAAGTAGAGCAAGTACCATTAGAAGAATATGTCGTTCACGTAGTTGCATCGGAAATGCCAGCCGATTTTGAATTGGAGGCATTAAAAGCCCAGGCATTAGCAGCAAGAACGTATGTTGTTCGATTTTTAGTTCAAGGCGTAGATCAAAATATCCCAGGAGGAGCAGATGTCACAGATACGGTAGAACACCAAGTATATAAAAACGAGGATGAACTCCGTGAACTGTGGGGGTCTGACTATCACTGGAAAATAGATAAAATCACACAAGCTGTCTATGAAACACAGGGCAAGATTATCACGTATGACAACCAACCAATCACCCCGGCATTTTTCTCAACTAGTAACGGATATACAGAGAACTCAGAAAATTATTGGCCAAATGAACTGCCGTATTTACGAATAGTAGAGAGTCCGTGGGATGAGGAAATCTCTCCAAAGTTCTTTAACCAGAAAACATTTACGAAACCACAACTTGAAGAATTACTTGGAGTTCCAGTAAATTCAGAAGAGAAGTTTCATTTAACGAGAACAGAAAGCCAACGAGTGGAAACGATGAAGGTTGGTGAAAAGAGTTTCACAGGTAGAGAGGTACGAACAATGCTAGATCTTCCATCCAATGACTTTACGATAACAAAAAAGAATGACCACTACGTCTTTACGACGAGAGGATACGGACATGGTATAGGGATGAGTCAATACGGAGCTAATGGAATGGCCATTGAAGGTAAAACATCATCCGAAATAGTTGCCTACTACTATAAAGGAACAGAAGTACGTTCTTTAGAAGAAGCGGCACCTACTTTACTAGCAAAAACGGATTAAAACAATCAATAATCACCTATTTTGTGAAAAAAATTAATTTTTATGTATAATTTCTTCTCCATTTGTTCACAATGGTTGCTGAGGTGATGGTAATGGAGGAAAAAAATAACGTTTCAAAAAATAGGTGGAAACGTCTAATTAAGAAAAAATGGTTCTTCCCTGCAGTATACTTGGGTGTTGCGGCATTATTGCTAACTGGTGTCTTATGGTATCAAAATATTGTAAACCAAACAAATGATTTTGCAGAAGATATGCAGGAACAGTTTACAGAGCATAATAAAACGGCACCAGACGATGAAGAAGCAACACCAGTCATGCAACAACAAGAAGTTTTGAAAATGCCTGTAGCAGAAGATCTACAAGTAGAAGTAGTAACAAAATTCTACGACTATAATGCTTCAGAAGAAGAGCAAGAACAAGGCCTGATTTTCTATCAGAACAAATTCTCACAAAGCAAAGGTATCGACATTGTATCTACTAGTAATGAAACCTTTGAGGTAAAAGCGGCCCTCTCTGGTAAAGTAGTAGAAATCGATCAAGATCCACTTCTAGGCAATATCGTAAAGCTCGAACATGAAGAAGGCATTAGTACGTATTATGCAAGTCTAGACGACATCATGATTGAGGAAGGTTCAAATATTGCTCAGGGACAGACAATTGGTACAGCAGGTGTAAACGCGCTTGGTGAAGATAACGGTATCCACGTTCATTTTCAGGTTAGAAAAGACGGAACACCCGTAAACCCTGAGAATTTCATCAATCAACCAATCAATAAAATTGTCAATCCACAAACAGGTGAAGAAGATGACAGCGAGCAAGTAGATGAAGCAGAGGAAGAGAACACTGACTTGGATCAAGACGAGGATAGTGACGAAAACACTTCAGAGCAAGAAGATCAACAGCATGAAGAAGCTGATGAGACTGAAGAGCAAGAAGAAGAAAATGCATAAATTTTCGAATGTATGCTAACACTGCGGAAATCCCGTAGTGTTTTTTTCTTTATGTAATAAAGTAGTAGAGGATTTAAATAGAGTTTGTTTAATTTCTGCGCTTGCTAGAATATTTTCTAGCCTGTTCGTTTATACATTGAACATGTTATACTGAAAGTAACATTTACATTTGAGGTGCTTTAAATGGAAAAGCTAAACATAAAGGATCTTAACAATTTTATTGAAAGTCAGAAGTCAAATGTAGAACGAATCATTGCTCGAGATAGAAAAAGTGCAAGGGTCGTTCGTATGCGCGAGCGAGACATCGATGAACAGAAAGTATTAGATATACTATGTATAAAGCGCTGGAAAAAAGCCGAGGAAGATGGGAAAGTGAGATATATCACAGAACGGAAGTGGTATTATGAGTTCGATTGAATATGCGAGATCCTAGCTAGATAAGTTGAATGGGGATTAGATATGAACTACCTAACAAATACATCTCGAATAGATAATACCTTAAATAACTTAAATGCTTGGTTAAATGAATTACAAAAGTAATATTTACCGGCAATATATTCATAACGTAAGGACAAAACATTTCCTCATATTGTGTATTAATCGCATTCAAAAAATGAAGTCAAGCAAGTATCTCGCTCTCTCTGGATAACATGGAAAACTTCTCCAAACATTTTACTCTATAGTACAAATTCCACACCGTTAATATTTTAAGTTTACAAAATCCCTCCACCATTTTTGTGGGGGATTTTATCATTCCGACACGATTCTCACTTAATATTACTATTTGCAAATATCATTAACTATTAATCTGATAGCAAGTAACAAACGATCGAGCTTATTCTTAAAAAAATATTAAGATTTGCAGCCAAATAATTTGAGTAGTATGTTAATATGTCGATTCACTACGCGTTTTGACGAACGATTTTAGACATAAACCTATTGAAAATAATCTCAAATGTGAAATAATTAGTGACGGGGGAAAGGAGAAGGAAAGATGTTACAAATTGCAAATGAACAAGATTTAATTTCGCATTATTTGCATCATGATACACAGTTAAAGTTTCACCAATTTTTGACCATGATACAGATAGAGAATGATGAAGTATCAAACTTGCCTCTCGCACTACAATTTTTAAGACAGACAACTTCGGAAACAGATTTGAGACTCGCCTTAGAATTTTGTTATATCAACTACTGTTACGATGACTTAGCATATTTTATAGAGAAAAACGAGAAAAGTCTTTATCCATTAAATCGCAAGTATGCTATGTTTTATCAACTAATGTTGGATATACAAAAAGGCGCGTCACCACAAAAGATTCGATCGTGTGTAAGAAGTATTCAATGTGACAATCCAGAATTAACTTGCTTGAAATATTTAGTTTTTATTGAGGTAGATTTAAGTATCCATCACTATCACCGCATTGGAACCTACATAGATAAGATTCAACAACTTCTCAATCAACTAGACCATCCATTATTAGTTAGTTTTCTTCAAGTGCGAATCCAGATTTTAAACTTTTATTACTATTGGAAACAGAATGAACTGATTTTAGCCAGAAAATATGCGTATCATTATTTGCAGATGCCATACCATATTAAACAAAAAGCACAAATTCATCTGCAGTTAGCATATACTTATATATATGAAGATGTAGACTCATCTTTGTATCACCTACAGGAAGCGGAAAAGATTGCTACTTCCCTGGAGGATAAAATGCTATTAGATATCCTTATGAATAAGGCGTATCCTTTTATTTGTGCGCATTTTGGGATTATCCATGGGGTATCGACAGAAGATAAATTGGAGAAGGCTCATCTGGAAATTGTAAAAGGAAACATGCAAAAAGCGGTAAGCTTGTTACAAAAGCTACCGGAGCCTACACCATTTTCACAGTACTATTTAGGATTAGCGACACAACAACAGGATTATCATTTTCAATCCTATAGAAATTTCATCCATACAAGGAAAGATCACTTTTTTGCAAAATTACCGATGATGGCATTGGAAACTATGTAATTAAGTAGGGAATGGAGGAAGCGAATGACACAAATACGCAGGCATGATCCAGATTATGGAGATATCGGTTAGATGACAGGTACTTACTTGTCATCTTTTCTTTTTACTAGTTTGAATAATGCTGACAAAATGTTTCGTAATCTAAAAGCTTCGAGACTTGTCCAGCAAAAATTGTTGTCATATCAATGCTTTTTCCATAATAGAATGTATCAACCACAACCAATTTATTGTCTAGGGTGAAATCCAAATGGAAAATGAAAGCATCCTATTTTTGATATAAAACTACATATAAAAAATCTTGTCTCTGCCCACACCTTGGACTGACAACTTAGGGAGGCGAGTGTGTTGCATGACTACATCAAAGAGAGAACATTAAAGATTGGTAGGTATATTGTCGAAACGAGAAAAACGGTTCGTGTAATCGCAAAAGAATTCGGTGTATCGAAAAGTACGGTCCATAAAGATCTAACAGAGAGATTACCGGAATTACATCCAGAGCTTGCTATCGAAGTAAAAGAGATATTAAACCACCATAAAGCCATTCGACATATACGTGGTGGCGAAGCAACTAGAATGAAATACAAATTACATTCAACCTCTTCCGAACCTTCTAATAAGGAACATGTAGTATCAAAATAAAACTTCACATACATATCCTACTTTGGGTCATCATAAAAATAAGTAAAAAGATTCCCTTATCGACAAGAAAATAGAAAATTTTTAAGAAAGATGTAACGTTACAGCCTGTTTTGTGCTATTATATATTTGTATGCATATGGATTCAGAAGGATAGCAATTCTTTTTAAAATGGATGATACCTTATGGCTTCCATCGCGTTAAGGATGGTAAGCCTGATTTTCTGTTTCCCATTACATAAAATCAACTGTAGATCAACTAAAATAAATAGTAAAAATGAACTATAAACCAAACTTTTAAAAATGTAAAATTGAATGAGTTTAGGAGGACCAAGCATGTTTTCTAGAGATATTGGAATAGATTTAGGTACGGCTAACGTGTTAATTCACGTAAAAGGTAAAGGAATTGTATTGGATGAACCATCTGTTGTTGCAATGGATCGCAACACAGGAAAAGTATTAGAAGTCGGTGAAGAGGCACGTCGTATGGTTGGACGAACACCAGGCAATATTGAAGCAATTCGCCCACTAAAAGATGGGGTAATTGCCGATTTTGATGTGACAGAAGCCATGCTTAAATATTTTATTAATAAAATAAATGTAAAAGGATTTATGTCCAAGCCAAGAATGCTTATTTGCTGTCCAACTAATATAACAAAAGTTGAGCAAAAAGCAATCAAAGAAGCTGCTGAAAAATCAGGTGGTAAGAAAATATACCTAGAAGAAGAGCCAAAAGTAGCTGCGATTGGTGCAGGAATGGAAATCTTTCAACCTAGCGGAAACATGGTAGTGGATATCGGTGGTGGTACTACAGATGTTGCGGTACTATCCATGGGCGATATCGTTACTGCTGAATCGATTAAAATGGCCGGAGATAAATTTGACGAAGAAATTCTACAATATGTAAAGCGAAAATATAAGCTGTTGATCGGTGAAAGAACAGCTGAAGATATTAAAATTAATGTAGCTACTGTATTTCCAGGAGCGCGTAAAGAAGAAATTGATATCCGTGGTCGTGATATGGTATCTGGTTTGCCACGTACCATTACGATTCACTCAGATGAAGTGGAAGAAGCGTTAAGAGAACCTATTTCACTTATCGTTCAGTCCGCAAAATCTGTGCTAGAAAAAACACCACCAGAATTATCTGCTGATATTATTGATCGTGGAGTAATTTTAACGGGTGGAGGCGCATTACTTCACGGTGTAGATCAGTTATTAGCAGAAGAACTTAAGGTGCCAGTTTTATTAGCAGAAGAGCCAATGAATTGTGTTGCGAAAGGTACTGGACTAATGTTAGATAACATTGATAAGTTAGAACGTTCCATTGTCTAATACCGACAATTAATCGAAAAAATATAGACGACTATAATATGAAAAAGGGAGGTTTCACGTATGCTTCGAGGTTTTTATACAGCAACTAATGGTATGCTAGCACAGCAAAAAAGAATGGATGTACTATCCAATAATATGACCAATGCGATGACACCAGGATACAAAGGCGATCAAGCTTCATTGCGTGCATTCCCAGAATTACTTATTCAACGTATGGAGAATCACCAGCTACCTGTTACATCGGATAGACGGGTAGGAACATCGACTACGATTGGATCGATTAACACTGGGGTTTATGTACAAGAAGCGATTCCGAACTTTGTACAATCCTCGCTGAGAGAAACAGGTGTCTCTACAGACTTTGCTCTAGTTCAAGGCGAAACACCAGATGAAAATGGTATGCTATTCTTCACAGTAGAGAATGAAGAAGGCGAAACAAGATATATGCGTAACGGGAACTTTACGGTAGACGGTGCCGGATTTTTAACGACAAATCATGGTCACTATGTATTAGATGCAGCTGGAAACAGAATTCAAACGAATGGACTTGATTTCGAACTTACACCAGAAGGATTAATCCAGTTTCCAGGTGGACAGGCTGAGCTGAATTTGGCGTATGTCGCAAATCCTAACCAATTAATTAAAAACGGTAACGACCTATTTGAATTAGAAGAAGAAGCCGCTGCTCCAGCAGACGCTAGAACAGTCGCAGGCCTTCAGTTTAATGTTCAGCAAGGATTCTTAGAAAACTCTAACGTTGATACAGGTCAAACAATGACAGAGATGATGAGCGCGTACCGTACATTTGAAATGAATCAAAAAGTTTTACAAGCATATGACCGAAATATGGACAAAGCAGTAAATGATATCGCGAGACTCGGTTAAGTATAAAAATCTGACCATATCAATGAATCTATGAAAAAAATGGGATAACAGACTCATGCAAAGGAGTAATTAAAATGTCGAGAATGAGCTTACAAGCAGCATCTACGATGAATCAACTACAGCACCGATTGGACACGATTGGAAATAACATAGCGAATGTGAATACCCATGGGTTTAAAACAAAAGATACACAATTCTCATCCTTGTTAAAACAACAATTCAATCATGACGAAAATCAAGTGAATCTCCCTCGACATACTCCAGACGGTGTTCGTGTTGGAACTGGTGCTCGTTTAGGCCATACGAATATCAACTTACGTCAAGGGTCGATTCAAGAAACTGGCCGAGCATTAGATGTAGCTTTACAAAATGCAAATCAGTTTTTTCAAGTTATGGTAAACGAAAATGGCGTCAACGAAGTACGCTATACTCGTTCAGGTAACTTCTATTTAAATGAAGTAGGCAATGGCATGCTTATGCTAGTAAATAGCAACGGTCATCCTGTAGTTGGGGATAATGGACAAATTATTATCCAAGAAAATATGGATGAACTATTTATAAATGAAAATGGTGAGCTTGTTACGATGCGTAACGGCAACCAACAAATTGAAGGTAGAATCGCAGTAGTAGAATCAATCCGACCACGTTCAATGGAAGCTGCTGGAGAGAACTTATTCCGTATCTCTCAAGAAACACTAGATACGTATGGATTGGGTGGCATTATAAACGATGTAGCTGCAGCAAACACTCAGATAAAGGGTGGTGCTTTAGAAGCTTCGAACGTGGATATGGCGAAGCAAATGGCAGATATGATGGAAACACAACGTGCTTACCAGTTTAATGCACGTACAATTTCCATGGCAGATCAAATGAGCGGATTAATTAACTCATTGCGATAATAATTTTATATATGAAAATGGGGAAAGCACCGTCAATATAGTTCCTCAATGGTAAGGAGAAATACCAAATGACAAAGCAGACAAGGTCACAGGAAAAAGGCAAAGTGACAGAACAGCCTAAGTCAAACAAAGAACAAAAGGCATCGAGACGTGCAGAGAGAAAACGTCAAAAAAAAGAAAATAAAAAATATGTGAGAAGAATCGTGCCAGTCTGGCTAAAGGTGTTACTTGTTCTTGTCTTAAGCTTGTTTGCATTAGCCATCGGCCTTATAATCGGCTTCACCTTTATAGGTGATGGTGGCGAACCACTAGATATTCTAAAAATGGAAACATGGAAACACATATACGATCTCGTATGGGGTGAATAAAAACTTGGCTATGAAAGCCAAGTTTTTTTGTTTCCGATGATCGCTCCAGCCTTCGACTCGCGATAGACCATTCTCACTCCAGATAGAGCACGCTCGACTCGCGATAGACCCTTCTCACTCCAGATAGACCCCGCACGATTCTCGATAGACGACTCTCACTCCAGATAGAGCCCGCACGACTCGCGATAGACCCTTCCCACTCCAGATAGACCCGCACGACTCGCGATAGATTCTTCTCACTCTGGATAGAGCACGCTCGACTCTCGATAGACTCTTCTCACTCCAGATAGAGCACGCTCGACTCGCGATAGCCACAAATTTGCACCTAATTAACATCCTAACTCTTTCCCCAATCCTAACAATCTAACACGCCTTTCAACTACACGGTACATTTAAAAAAATAATACAAATAGGAATTAGAGAAACCTTTTGGTATACTTTAATGGATATAAGAAAAGAAAGGGGAAAAGTAGACTATGATGGACATCGAACAAATTAAATCTATTATTCCACATCGCTATCCTTTTTTATTAGTAGACCAGATTCTCGAGCAATCCGAAACAAAAATTACAGGGAAGAAAAATGTAACAATTAATGAACCATTTTTCCAAGGACATTTCCCGGATTATCCTGTTATGCCTGGTGTGCTAATAGTAGAGGCACTTGCACAAGTGGGAGCAGTAGCTATCCTAAATAAAGAAGAAAACAAAGGTAAAATTGGCTTCCTAGCTGGTATTGATAAATGTCGCTTCAAGCGTCAAGTAAAACCAGGAGATCAGCTTCAACTCGAGGTTGAAATTACTCGTGTAAAAGGACCAATTGGAAAAGGAAAAGCTAAAGCAACGGTTGATGGCGAATTAGCTTGCGAAGCGGAAATAACATTTGCAGTAAAATAATGTACATAACAAAAGCGTTAGAACCCACTTTTTCGGGCTCTAACGCTTTATTTAGTTTCATAAACTCATTTACTTGTTCTTATTACGTCGGTATTGTGCCGGTGTTGTCCCGATATATTGTTTAAACGTCCGATAAAAGTGTGGAGTACTTTCAAAGCCACTAAGCTCCGCGACATAGGCAACAGGATAATCCGTAGTAGTTAATAATTCTTTTGCTTTGAAAGTTCTTTTTTTATTTAAGTAAATAGTAAATTTCATACCTGTTACTTCTTTAAAAACCCTGCTAAAATGAGCTGTACTAACATGAGCCTTTTTAGCTAAAAGCTCTTGGGACAGATTCCCATGGATATTATGTTCTATATAAGCAAAAATTTCATTTAACCAATAGCGGCGATATCGATCGTCTACATATATTTCTTTAAAAAACTCACCACTCCAACGCGTAAGCGAAAGTAATATGTGATGAGTAATTAAAATTGCGGCATGAAACGCACCAGATTGTTGTTCACATAATTCTTTTTCTATATCGTAGAGATACTCTTCCATTGTAAGTTGTTGAGACTCACGTAACGTTATTTTATAATGCTTATACTTTTTTATCTTTTCTACGATAAACAAATACGAAAAGTCTTCTTCTATAGAAAGTGTTTGAATAAATGCCGGACTGAAAAAGATAACGGAGGACGTAACTAAGTCGTCTTTATTCGGTATTGCATGATGAATCGTGTCATTTGGTATTAAAAAAAGATCACCCTTATTCATTTCATAAAGTGTGTTATCGATGAAAAAGGATCCCTTTCCTTTATGGATATACACAATTTCATGAAAGTCATGCAAGTGAGTAGGTAATTCATGTTGTGGCTGTTTTGTACTTTTGTAAACAAAAGAGAAAGGAAACAGAGAATTGTTATCTTTAATCGCTTTCATTTTCATCACCTATAAGTATTCTATATCAAAAAACAGTATAAACATAGCAAGAAATGCAATTTTTATTTCTTTTTAACTCTGTTACTCTAGATAGGTGAATACAAATGAAGGGTGGGGAGCCAATGTGAGAGCAATTGTATGTGAGAAACCAAAGAAGTTCCGCTATATGGATATGCAAAATCCGAAACCAGAAATCGGAAAAGCAATAGTTAACATTAAGCGAATTGGAATTTGTGGAACAGATATACATGCATACTTGGGTAATCAACCTTATTTTGACTATCCAAGAATTTTAGGACACGAACTTGCAGGAGTTATTGATTCGATAGAGGAAAACTCCTTAGGGTTAAAGAAAGGCGATCAAGTTGCTGTTATCCCGTACTTGGAGTGTGGAACATGTGCGACCTGTAAAAAGGGACTGACGAATTGTTGTCCAAATATGGCAGTGATGGGAGTACATCAAGATGGCGGCATGGTTGAACAACTCTCTGTTCCAATTCAACATTTAATACAGACCAATGAATTAACACTAGACGAAAGTGCGATACTCGAACCATTAAGTATTGGAGCACATGCGGTGAGGCGATCCGATATACAACAAGGAGAAAGTGTTCTTGTTATCGGTGCCGGTCCAATCGGATTAGGAGTCATGCAATTTGCTAAACAAAAAGGTGCAAAAGTTATCTCGATGGATATGAACGAAGAACGATTAGCTTTCGCCAAACAATGGGCAAACGTTGATAAAATTATTCATGCAACCGAAGACCCTCTTCAACAATTACAAAAAGTAACAAATGAAGAACTGCCGACTGTTGTTTTTGACGCAACTGGGAATAGTCAATCGATGATGCAGGCATTCAATTACCCGGAAAACGGTGGGAAAATCGTCTTTGTTGGATTAGTTAAATCAGATATAACTTTTTCTGATCCTCTATTCCATGGCAAAGAACTGACTTTAATGGCAAGCAGGAATGCGACAAAAGAAGATTTTGAATGGGTATTACAGGTTCTACAAAGTGGTGTCATTGACGCAGAAGGCTTTATAACACACCGAACAGACTTTAATCAGGCAGTTGACGTATTTGGCACATGGATACAACCTAACTCTAGTGTAGTGAAAGCTATGATTGATTGTTCGAGTAAAGGGGGTTCATCATGCAATACAGAAAACTAGGTAAAACAGGATTAACGTATCCGCATTAAGCTATGGAGCTTCTTCATTAGGATCTGTCTTTAGAGAGATCAATGAAAAGGAAGGTATAAAAACGGTACACACAGCCATCGATGAAGGAATCAATTATATAGATGTTTCTCCTTATTATGGCCTTACGAAAGCTGAAGCAGTTCTCGGGAAGGCATTAAAAAGTATACCACGTGATCAATATATCCTTTCTACAAAGGCGGGTAGATTAGGCGAAAACGAATTTGATTTTTCAAAAGAAAGAATTTTTAAAAGTTTGGATGAAAGTTTACAAAGGCTTGGAACGGATTATGTTGATATTTTATTGTTGCATGATATCGAGTTTGGTTCCTATCACCAAGTTATCGAAGAAGGACTTCCTGCATTACAGCATTTAAAAGAGCAGGGTAAAATTCGTTACTATGGTGTATCGGGATTACCACTGACTATTTTTGATAAAGTTTTAAATGTAAGCGATTTAGATGTTGTTCTATCGTATTGTCACTATTCTTTAAACGATACATCTCTACTATCGCGACTTCCTTTACTCGAGGATAAAAAGGTAGGATTAATCAATGCATCGCCATTATCGATGGGATTATTAAGCTCGCGCGAATTAGCTAGTTGGCATCCAGCAAGTGATGAAATCAAGAAAGTGTGCAAACAAGCCGCACAATATTGTGAAAGTCAGGGAGAGGACCTTGCTAAATTAGCGATACAATTTTCTACAGCAAATCCATCGATACCAACAACGCTTGTCAGTACAGCTAGCAGTCATAATATCCTTAAAAATCTAAAATGGATGGAAGAACCAATCAATCAAGAATTGCTAAAAGAAGTACTTCAAATTCTCGAGCCCATTCATAATAAAACCTGGGCCAGTGGAACAGAAGAATGGAAATAGGAAGTCCTATGTCTGAAACACAAACTTAGCACCACATAGAAAGGAGCTACTCAAGTGAAAAATTATAATAAACGACTTTGGTATAAACAGCCTGCGAAGGATTGGAACGAAGCACTACCAATTGGAAATGGCAGAATAGGCGGAATGGTTTTTGGCCATGTACATAGAGAACGAGTCCAATTGAATGAAGACTCTGTTTGGTATGGAGGACCGAGGGATCGTCATAATCCAGACGTTTTAGAAAACCTACCTCAAATTAGAAAACTTTTGTCAGACGGAAGATTAAAGGAAGCGGAAGAATTAGCAGCACTTACGATGACAGGAACACCGGAAACACAACGTCATTATGAGCCGTTAGGAGACCTGATGATTCGTTTTGCTCATACAGAAACAGGTGTGTTTCATTATGAGAGAGAACTAGATTTGGAAACTGCCATTGCAAGTGTACATTATACATTAGACAAAGTGACCTACAAAAGAGAGTTATTTACTAGTTATCCAGACAAGGTTATGGTAATGCGACTTACTGCTTCAGAGGCACATTCTATCTCTTTCAAAGTTAGATTAGATCGCGGAAATGGGAGAAACTTTGATGAGCTTGAAGCGGTCACAGAAGACACCTTAGTGATGCGAGGAGAGACTGGTGGAAGTAACGGGATTATGTTCCGTAGTGCAGTGAAGGCAATAGCTGAAAATGGTGCGGTAAAAACTCTTGGCAATCATCTTATTGTCGAAAATGCGGACGCTGTTACATTAATTTTAACAGCTGCTACTTCATTCCGATATGAAAACCCAGAGCAACAATGTCTAGAAACCATTCAGCTCGCCGCTAACAAAACGTACGAAGAGCTACGACAAGCCCATATCGAAGACTATCAAGAATTATTTAATAGAGTTCAGCTGGACATAGGAACTCAGGATGACAGAATTTTAGACTTAGGAACGGATCAGCGATTAGAACGATTGAAAGAAGGTAAGCAAGATTTAGCTCTTATCACTACGTACTTTAATTTTGGACGCTATTTATTAATCTCATCTAGTCGTCCTGATTCCTTACCAGCGAATTTACAAGGTATATGGAATAAAGAAATGCTACCACCATGGGATAGTAAGTTTACGATTAATATTAATGCCCAAATGAATTATTGGCCAGCTGAATTAGGGAACTTATCTGAGTGTCATGAGCCTTTATTTGATCATATTGAGAGGATAAAGGAAAACGGAAGAAAAACGGCTCAAGTAATGTATGGATGCCGAGGTTTTACGGCACATCACAATACCGATATCTGGGGTGATACAGCTCCACAAGACATTTATATGCCAGCCACGATTTGGCCGATGGGAGCAGCTTGGTTAAGTCTACACTTGTGGGAGCATTATGAATTTACGCGTGATAAACAATTTTTAGAGAAATCATACGACACGTTAAAAGAAGCAGCATTATTCTTTGTTGATTTCCTTATTGAAAATAAAGATGGACTCCTTATCACGTCACCTTCTGTCTCGCCTGAGAACACATATATTTTACCAAACGGTGAGAGAGGAACATTATGTGAAAGTCCATCAATGGATAGTCAAATAATCCATGCTTTATTTACGAGCTGTACCAGTGCTAGTGAAATTTTAAATATAGATGAAGAATTTAGAAAGCAACTTCAAGGATTGAAAGATAAACTCCCACAACCAACAATAGGAAAGCATGGACAAATTCAAGAATGGCTAGAAGACTATGAGGAAGAAGAGCCAGGTCATCGCCATATATCTCATTTGTTTGCTCTATATCCAGGTAGACAAATCTCACCAAACACAACACCAGACCTTGCGGAAGCAGCGAAAGTAACACTGCAACGAAGGCTACAATCTGGTGGCGGTCATACTGGTTGGAGTCGTGCTTGGATTATTAATATGTGGGCGCGTTTAGAGGATGGTGAGGAAGCGTATCAGCATATTTTGGCGTTACTAAAGTCTTCAACGTTACCTAACTTATTCGATAATCACCCTCCATTCCAAATTGATGGAAACTTTGGAGGAACTGCGGGAATTGCTGAATTACTAATACAGAGTCATCAGGAAACGATTCATTTGCTCCCAGCCTTACCTAAAGAGTGGGATAAAGGAAGTGTAAGTGGATTAAAAGCAAGAGGTGGCTTTGAAGTCGACCTTACATGGGAAAACGGAAAATTAAAACATGCAGTGATTCATTCACTTAAAGGAGAAGCCTGTTCCGTCTTCTATCATAACCAGCTAATCGAGTTAGAAACAGAAGCGGGTCAGACGTATCCTTTAGAATTTTAAAATATATATCACAGAAAATTGAGGTGCTTAATTATGAAAAAACAAGGATTGAACCCTTATTTACCATCATGGGAGTACATTCCAGATGCGGAGCCACACGTATTTGGTGACAGAGTTTATATTTACGGTTCACACGATCGATTTAATGGTCATGTCTATTGCTTGAATGATTATGTTTGCTGGTCAGCTCCAGTAGATGACCTGGGAGACTGGCGTTATGAAGGTGTTATTTACAAAAAGTCAGACGACCCTCTAAATCCAGACGAAAGCATGTGTCTTTATGCGCCAGATGTAACGGTAGGTCCAGACGGTCGCTATTACTTGTATTATGTTTTAGATAAGGTTCCTGTCGTGTCTGTTGCTGTAAGTGATACACCAGCTGGAAAATATGAATTTTATGGGTATGTACATTATGAGGATGGAACACGCCTAGGAGAAAGAGAAGGTGATGAACCACAATTTGACCCAGGCTTATTAACGGAAGGAGATAAAACCTATCTTTATACCGGATTCTGTGCGATTGGAGACAAATCTAGAAGTGGTGCAATGGCAACTGTTTTGGGACCAGACATGCTAACAATCTTGGAAGAGCCAGTATTTATTGCTCCAAGTGAACCGTATAGTAAAGGGAGCAGCTTTGAAGGACACGAATTTTTTGAAGCGCCGTCCATGAGAAAACATGGAGATACGTATTATTTAATTTATTCGTCAATTGCGATGCATGAATTATGCTATGCAACGAGTAAACATCCGACAAAAGGATTTGAATACCAAGGTGTAGTTGTAAGTAATAATGACCTTCATATTGATACGTACAAACCAGCGAATAAGCCAATGTACTTTGGTGGAAATAATCACGGCAGTATTGTGGAAATTAATAATCAGTGGTATGTATTTTACCACCGTCATACGAACGGCTCCAATTTCAGCCGACAAGGAATGATAGAACCAATCGAAATATTAGAGGATGGAACGATTCCACAAGTAGAAATGACCACATCTGGTCCAAATGGTAAGCCTCTTATAGGTAAAGGAGAATATCCAGCATACTTAGCTTGTCATTTGTTTACGAAGGAAGAAGCTATGTACACAGGGGACCTCTGGATGGATACACAGTTCCCTAGAATTACGCAGGATGGCAAAGATGGTGATCAAGAAATAGGGTATATCGAAAATATGACAGATTCTGCGACAGCAGGCTTTAAATATTTTGATTGCCAAGGTGTTAAAAAAATAACCCTTAGCGTAAGAGGCTATTGTAACGGCGCTTTCGAGATTAAAACATCGTGGGATGGCGAAGCACTTGCACGCATACCAGTTAACTTTACAAACGTATGGACAGATTATTCCTCTGATATCGAAATTCCAGATGGCGTTCAATCCATCTATATTACCTATACAGGTGGTGGAAGAGCGAGTCTAGCTTCCTTTACATTAGAGTAAATCCTTAAAAGATAAAAAAACAGAACCTTTTCATTAAAACTAAAACCCTCTGTAGAGTGATAAAATTCACTTTCGAGGGTTTTATTTTTTTAGTACTCATTCAAAAGCCCACACGAGGGCGTTCATGTAATTAAGTTATCTATTCAATTTTTTAAATCAAACCGTTCTCCAGACATAACGGTCATAAATTTCATGAAAAAATCTCTGTAATTGAAGTCAAACGCAATACGATGCCGTTTAATATCCATAGCCTCCCCTGGTTCGAGATGTCCCAAAGTTCGAATGTCTGCAATGCTTTGTCCACGTTCTGTCCCTCTTGTAGCTTGAACAATTTGAACAGGATATTCTTCAAAAGTAAACATTTCGTTCATGGGTACAGCCATCATGGTTAGTACATCATGCAAGGGGCTTCCTTGTAGACTTGGATCTCGTTGTTTATAAAAGTTATAATAATAGTCCATCATTGGCTTTATAATATCGATGGAACCAACTTGATCAATATAATCAACCATATTTGGCGTAACAATCGCATGTTGCGTAACATTCAATGGGATGATGGTGACTTTTTCCGCATAGGTTAAGACAATTTGCGCTGCAACTGGGTCCCCATGAAAATTAGCTTCGGAAACTGCTGTAACATTTCCCGGAATCCAAAACGCTCCTCCCATCACATAAATATGTTTTATTTGTTCCATTGTCCTCGGATAAAGTAAATACATGGTTGCTAGAGATGTTAGTCTACCGACGTTCACGATATGCAGATCCTCTCCATACTCCTCTATGATATCAACAATAGTAAAAAAGTTTTCCAATGTAACCTCATCTTGATTAGCGGGAGGAATTATAGGACCTAATCCAAATTCACCGTGTATCTCAGGGACTACATCAACTTCCACAGCAGTCATTGATTTTTCAGCGCCAGCAATAGTTACCGCTTGCTCAGGTTCATCTGTCACTAGCACTTCTTCGCCCAAATATTGTACCGTTCGTAGTGCATTATCTCTTGATATATTCCCATATTCGGTAACAATACCAACCACTTCGATTTCGTCCGTTAAATATGCATAAATAAGTGCCATAATATCATCAATTCCAATATCCCCAAAAAGCAGCACTTTAATGGACAACTTCCTCATCCCTTCCATATTTTGTTGTTTATATAGAGTATTAACCTACACAGTTGTCCTGTTACCATTGGTTTCCAAAATAGAGATATTTGCATAAATAAGGACCAATAATCGACAACGAAAATGGTTTATTTTATCCGGATTGTTAAATGCTAATGAGAGTACTGGTCGTTCTATTTAAATCCTCAATTATGACAATTGTCGTAACTCATTGCTTCCTGTTTTACAGTATTGATACACGTTCGATATAATCAAGACACCCACAGTAATAGTATTAGGAGGAAAATTATGATTGTGCTCAAAGACATGGCAAAAAATCAGAAAAGCAGATTAGTCTTCCTAGCAATTTTTGCGATATTAGTAGGCGCTTCAATTATTGGACAAAGTTATTTACTCGTCACAATCATTGATCATATATTTGTTAAAGCTACACCATTTTCTGAAGTAATCCCGTTCTTAATTGGATTATTGTTGGTTCTTCTTGCTAGAACTTTATTTAGTTATTTAAGTGGAAGAACAGGTATTCAAATGGCCTCTACCGTAAAACGTACTCTCCGAAATCAGCTGCTTCACCGATTTTCTAGAAATCCGATTCAATCATCTATCCAAGGTCAATCAGGTCAAAAAGTTAGTGTTATGATGGACGCAGTGGATGAAGTGGACAGTTACTATAGTAGTTACATTCCTCAGTTGTTCCAAGCGAGCATTATACCAATTATGATTCTAGTTGTAATTTTCACAGAGCATCTTGCAACAGGATTTATTATTTTAATTACTGCACCTTTTATCCCTGTATTTATGATGGTTATTGGTTTTAAAACAAAAGATAAGTCGGAAGAACAGTTAGATAAGATGGCAGGTTTTTCTGGTAAGTTTTTAGATACATTACAAGGACTCACAACGATTAAACTCTATCGTCAATCGAAAAAACAGCAAGATGAAATCGAGAAAAGTAGTTTAGGATTTAGAGAAGCGACAATGAATGTATTAAAGATCGCCTTTCAAAATTCGTTAGCATTAGAGTTTATTACGATGCTCAGCATTGGATTAATCGCTCTAGAAATAGCTTTACGAATGATTGTTTTTCAAGACCTTTCTTTCTATACAGGTTTCCTTATGCTCGTATTGGCACCCGAATTTTTCACGAAATTGAAAGACTTAGGTAGTGCCTTCCATACCGGAAGAGGAAGTATGGGAGCAGCAAAAATCCTAGAGAAGGAATTAACGGCGCCTATGCAAGAAATGGAATGGGGCGAATCTAAATTGGAAAGCTTAGCACCTCCTACAATTGAAATCAGAAATGGAGAGTTTAGCTATGGAGAAGAAGCAGGCAGTTTTTCATTAAAAGAACTGAATTTTTCAATTCAGCCGTTAGAGCAAATTGCAGTTATCGGAAGAACAGGGTCTGGGAAATCAACCCTGTTACACGTTATAGCAGGATTACTCCCTCTATCAAAAGGGGAATTACGCTGGAACAATCAACTAAGAAGCACTTATGATGAGAAAGATTGGTTTCAACGAATCAGCTACATCTCCCAAAATCCGTACCTATTTTCCGGCACGATAGCAGACAACATTGTAATCGGAGGAAATGAAGGTGCGACAAGAGATGAGATTAGCAAAGCAGGGGAAAAAGCAGGCATCGCAGAGCTGATTCAATCACTCCCTGATGGATATGATACACACGTTGGTGAAGGCGGAAGAGGGTTATCTGGTGGCGAAAAACAGCGAGTTGCGCTTGCGAGAGCCTTCTTAAAGCAACCATCCATCATTTTATTCGATGAACCAACAACTGGCTTAGATTTAGCAACGGAGCGAATATTGCAGTCTTCTATGGAGGAACTAGCTCAGAAATCCACAGTCATCACGGTTGCACATCGTCTTCACACGATAAAAAATGCGGATAGAATTCTTCTGATGGATGAAGGTAAAATTATAGCAACTGGAACGCATGAGGAGCTTTTAAAAACATCAACCATATACCGCGACATGGTTTCTGTACAGCAGGGGAGGGATGAAGCATGAGAGAATTGACTTCAATCGTGAAATGGATGTTTGTTGAAAAAAGAGACATCTTTTTATCCGTTCTTTTTGGATTTCTTTCCGGTATCACAGCGATTGGATTATTCGCTTTAAGTGGATACTTAATTTCAAAATCTGCGTTCGCGCCTCCAATCTATACATTAATGATTCTTGTTGCATCGGTGAAATTATTAGGTATCACTTCGGCTTTAACAAGGTTTGGGGAGAGGTATTTTTCCCACCGAGGAACCTTTACGATGTTAAGTAATTTACGAGTTACTCTTTATAAAAAAATAGAGCCATTAGCTCCTTCACTGTTCCAAAAATTTAGAAGTGGAGATTTGCTTTCAAGGATAGTAGGCGATGTGGAAACGTTACAAAATTTCTTTTTAAGAGTGTTTTATCCACCTATCGTCCTTCTGTTAGTTTTTCTATGTACGGTATTCTTTACGATGTTTTTCTCGATAGGAATCGCATTGATTTTGCTAGTTGGTTTTCTAATTACAACCTTTATCTTTCCGGCAATTGTTGCTTGGACACAGCGTAAAGTTGATAGACGAGTTCGTAAAAGTCGTGGTGAACTATCGACAGAATTATCGGAGTTTCTATATGGCTTTCGTGACTTAAAGGTCTATCAAAAGCTTGATGACAAAGAAGATACATTACGAGGTGCAGCGGATATTTATTTGCAAGAGCAAGAACGTGAAAGTGTTCATAACTTGTCTACCGAGGCAACGAACACATTCTTATCTTTATTTGTTTCATTTGCTGTTTTAGGTGTAGGAGCCTATTTCGTTTCGGTTGGACAGTTAGATGGTATCTTTCTTGCGATGTTAGTAATGGTATCTTTAACTGCTTTTGAAAATACAGCAGCTATGTCGGTATTTCCAAGTCATTTGGAGGATAGCAGGCAAGCATCAGTTAGACTTCACCACGTTGTTCAAACGGATTCGGAGCAGGAAAGATTACGTGAAGGAGAAGAAAGCCTATCGGTTACGACTGCACCGGATATTACAGTAGAAAATGTTTCGTTTCGTTTTCCGAATGAAGCCAGAGATACATTATCAAATCTTTCCTTTACGTTACCAGCAAAATCAAAAACAACTATCGTTGGACCAAGTGGTTCAGGTAAATCGACCATCATGCAATTAATTTTAAAGCTATATGGATTCCAGCAAGGTGATATTCAGCTGAATCATCAATCGATCGAACACCTTTCACAGGAAAGTATTTGGGATCATACGAATGTTGTGTTACAGCACAATCACTTTTTCTATGGTACGATTCGCGATAACCTCATGATCGCTAAAGAAGATGTGACGGATAAAGAGATGGAGCGGGTTCTAGAAAAGGTTAAGTTAGCTCATTTTTCACTAGATGATGCTGTTTTAGAAAAAGGAGAAAACCTCTCAGGTGGGGAGAGACAGCGTTTGGCAATTGCAAGAGCATTACTAAAGAAATCACCTATTTGGTTTTTAGATGAGCCGACATCTTCCATGGATGCTTTAACGGAAAAGGATATATTGGATTATGTATTAGACGTAGCAAGAGAAGATACAGTGCTACTCATCAGTCATCGATTAACAGGGTTAGAGAAGATGGATCAAATTATTGTAATGGAAGCAGGAAAAATTGTAGAAGTAGGAACGTATGACGAACTCATGAAAAAAGAAGGATACTTTTATAAAATGAAGCAAATTGAACAAAGTGTTTTTCTAAACGCATGAAAGAGTCCGCTAAAATCGGATAAGTTAGTGTTAAAGTGGGATAACTCGGTGCTAAAATCAGATAAGTCAATCTAAAATGGGATAACACATCGTTAAAATTGGATAAGTCGATTTAGTATAATTTCCTGTGCCACGAGTATCACGGGAGAGCTCAGTTAGCGAAACAAATGGTATGAACATTTTACAATACATGTGAGAATCCCATGTTCAAGTATAAGAATCTAATGTTAGATGTAACAATCAAATTTTCAAATGTAAGAATCTAATGTTAAATGTAACAATCCCATTTTCAGAGGTAGGAATCTGATATTCGGCACCCACAATCCCATGTTCATCCATAAAAAC
Source organism: Gracilibacillus halotolerans (assembly GCF_014206945.1). Classification (GTDB taxonomy): domain Bacteria; phylum Bacillota; class Bacilli; order Bacillales; family Amphibacillaceae; genus Gracilibacillus; species Gracilibacillus halotolerans. Next base: position 34,982 of record NZ_JACHON010000014.1, on the reverse strand, counting down.
GAAACAAGAAATGCATATAACTTAAAAAGACACTGAATCGATATAAACCGATTCAGTGTCTTTGTTTTAATCTTCTTTGTTCCTAAAGGCGATCCAAAAAGCTAATCCTAATGCACCAAAGAGAACGAGAAAGGGAGCAACAAACATGAGGAAATCATTCATTAATTATCTCCCTCCTTTGGCTTCTTTCCCTGCACATATCTCTTATCGAATAAGAACAGTCTAAATAAAAGATAGAGTGAAGGAATTAGTAATGCAAAACCAAGAACAAATGTCACGATCAATGAGATGGCCATCGCCTGATTCGTAAATCCTTCGTATACAGTCAATTCAGGATATAGGAGATATGGGAAATGAGAAATTCCATATCCATAAAACGCAAGCGCAAACTGTATAATCAATAGCCATACCGCAAGACCATATTTTTTTCGCTTCCAGATAAGCAATACGGTTGCTATCCACAGTAGGAATGACAAGCCGAACATCCACCATAAATCTAGAATTTGATTATAAAACGCTGGGTTATGGAATCTTAGTTCATAAATAATCCCACTAGCTGCGATAATTAACGGCAGCGCCCATATTAACGCATATTTCCTCATTAGACCGGTAGCTTTTTCATCACCAGTTTTATTCGCATACCAAGTTAAAAACACCGCAGAAATGTAAAGCACGGCAATGATACTCAGTACAACAATGGACCAAGATAATGGACTCGTAAATAAAGCATAGTAATCGAGAGTAGGATTACCATTCTCCATCGAAACAAATCCACCTTGTGCAATTGTCAAAACGATGGAGAGAGAAGCTGGAATAAGAAGCCCCGATAATCCGTACATAAATGCGTACCCTTTGTGCCCTCTATTACCATACGTTTCAAACGCATAATAAGAGCCTCGAATTGCTAAAAGAATCAATGCAATACTACCCGGTATAAGAAAAATAGTACCGAAATAGTATGCAGTTTGCGGAAAGAAACCAACAATACCTACGAAGAAAAACACAAAGAATACGTTGGTGACTTCCCAGACAGGTGACAGGTAACGCTGAATAACATTCGACAAGATATGCTGTTTCTTTGTAATGATACTAAAAGCATTAAAGAACCCAGCACCGAAATCAATCGCACCGACAATGATATATCCAAATAAAAATGTCCATAGAACCGTCATACCTACAATTTCAAGTGTCATTTGCTATCACCGCCTTGAGTTGAAGCCAATTCATTCTCAACCGGGTTATTTTTAAAGATTTTACGAAGAACAACGACTGTACCAACTCCTAAAATGATATATAGCAGTAGGAAGAATATCGACATTAAACCAACATAATCACTTGTTGTAGCAGCTTCTTCTACCGTCATTATTCCACGGAGAATCCAAGGTTGTCGTCCAACCTCTGCCATCCACCAACCAGCTTGTATTGCTAAGAAGGATAGTGGTGCTCCTAGAACGATGAGCCAACGATACCAAGTAGACTGGATAAACGCCCAGTTTCTTGTCTTACCTATCCAATACAACAATGAAAGGAATATCATAAACATTCCAATAGTAATCATCGTGTCAAAGTAGTAATGAATGATAAGAGGTGGAGATTCCTCTGGTAGAAATTCCTCTAATCCAATTACTTCTGCAAATGGATCACCAAATGCTAGTACACTTAGTGCAAATGGAATACGAATAGCAGCTTTGATTTCATTGTCATCATCCAAGTATCCATAGAGAACTAAAGGTGCTCCTTCTTCTGTTTCAAAGTGCCACTCTGCTGCAGCTAATTTTTCAGGCTGGTACTCAGCTAAATATTTACCTGAGAAGTCACCAATAACAGCTGCTGCAATTGCAAAGATTAATCCAACCTTCATTGTTAAGTTCAGCGCCTTTTTATGATAGGCATGGTTGGAGCCTCTGATTAATTGGAACGCCGCAATCGCTGCAAGTAGGAAAGCAACCGTCATATAAGCGGTAACCGCCACATGGGCAACTTTCGTTGGCATTGCTGCGTTAAACATCGCCATAATTGGATTTGCGTTCACAAGCTCACCATTAATAAGGTCAAATCCTTGTGGAGCGTTCATAAACGAGTTCACAATTGTAATAAAGAACGCGGACATAAGTGCTCCGATTGCTACTGGGATTAAGAGTAAGAGGTGTTTACGTTGATCCTCAAATCTATCCCAAGTATATAAATAAATCCCTAAAAATATTGCTTCAAAGAAAAACGCAAATACTTCCATAAATAAAGGAAGTGCAATAATTTGCCCAGCTAATTCCATAAAACGTGGCCATAATAAGGACAATTGAAGGCCAATAATTGTACCAGTTACGACACCAACTGCAACGGTAACAACGAAACCTCTCGCCCATCTTCTAGCCATTAATATATAATGATCATCATTTTTCTTAATCCCAATCCATTGAGCAATCATAATGAAGAGGGGAACCCCTACTCCAATGGTTGCATAGATGATATGGAACGAAAGAGTGAGTAATGTTAAAAATCTACTAGCAAATACCGGATCATCAAATAACATCATCTATAAAACCTCCTTAACACCAATCATGGTGAATTATCTTGGTGTCCACACATATAGTGTTAGTTATTATCAATTTTAGAACGAATTATGAAAAAAAGACATGTCAATATTGGTAAAACTCTATGAAGTTATTGTGAACAATGTAACAATTCATAAAAAGTTTGAATTTTAATCCAAAAAAAGTGTAACAAAGCGATAAATGCCTTATACATAAAAGTACCCGGTATCTATCCACGATAACCAGGTACTCAAAAAGAAAATTTATTGGAAGTGTTAATTCAAGCAAAAATTTTTCACGACAATTCACGATAGGTAGTCGGCGATTGATTGGTTACCTTTTTAAAGTTTCGATTAAATGTCCTTAAATTATCATAGCCGCAATTAAAGGCAATTTCCGTAATCGATTGTGGACTGTTTCTCAATAAATAACACGCCTGGGATATTCGGTAATGGTTCAGATATTCAGTGAACGTCATGTTCATCATTTGCACAAATAACTTGGAAATATAGGCGTAGTCGTATTGGAGTTCTTTCGCAATTTTTTTTAGCGTGCAATCCGTACTGAAATGTTTACCCACATAGAAAAGGATTTTATGTAACACTTTCGTTTTAGTTGAATATTCAACAGGAATGAATTCCGTCTGATTTACTAATTGTCCACAAAGTTGATAGAGAAATCCCTTCTGTTGATAAATCGAATCGAGCTCAGACAAATTTGGGAGATGGTCAATATGCATCACATTATTTTCTGGAATTACTCCTTTATAGTTCATGAAAAAGTGACCAATAATCTCTGGAGAGAAAATAACAATCGATATATCCGATTGCTTCACCGTCTGAAATCCATGCATTTGATTATTAAACACAAAAGCAACGTCATTTTGATTCATTGTATACTTTCGTTGGTCAATTGTAACGGTTAGCTGGCCTTCATTGACAATAATTAATTCATACGCATGATGAAAGTGGAGGGGAAAGTCAAAATTTTGTAGATGAGATACGTGAAACACTTCTTTATCGTCTATTCCATGATGTTCAAAAAACGCCATCGCTGCAAATCCTCCTTATTAAAACACGAATATTGTCCAATCATATACGATTATTTGAATAGTAATAGTTCTTTCTCTTAACTATAATGAAGATAGTTGGAAATTGTAAAGGAGGAAGTATAATGGGACTAGAATATCATGTAGCGAAAAATGGTTCAGATAACGGACAAGGAACAAAGCAAGATCCATTTTTAACGATTAATAGAGCGGCTTCAGTGGCAGTTGCAGGAGATACGATTATTGTCCATGAAGGAGAATATCGTGAATGGGTGAAACCAAAGCACGGCGGACTAAGTGATCGCAGAAGGATTACGTACCAAGCTGCAGAAGGTGAAAAAGTTGTTATTAAAGGTTCTGAGCAAATAAAAGATTGGGAATTAGTAGAAGGCTCCATTTGGAAAGTCGTATTACCAAATGAATTTTTCGGAGACTATAATCCATATAAAGAGGAGCTTTTCGGCGATTGGGTCGTTTATAACCCAGGCAGACATCTTGGTGATGTTTATCTAAATGGCATGTCTTTTTATGAAGCAGAGGAACTAGAACAACTAAAGAATCCTGAAGTAAAAACAGAAACATACGATCATTGGACAAGAACAACTGTATCTGTTGTCAATCCAGAGCAAACAAAATATCTCTGGTATGCAGAAGTGGACGAAAAGAATACAACCATTTATGCTAATTTTCACGACTCTAATCCTAACGAAGAATTAGTTGAAATTAATGTTCGGAAAGCATGCTTTTATCCGGAAGAAACAGGTCTCGACTACATTACAGTAAGAGGCTTTGAAATGGCCCAAGCTGCAACACCTTGGACACCACCAACTGCAGACCAACCAGGATTAATTGGTCCACATTGGAGTAAAGGCTGGATTATTGAAGATAATATTATTCACGATTCGAAATGTAGTGCAATTAGTATCGGAAAAGAAGCTTCGACAGGACAAAATTTCCGTACGGTCAGAAAAGATAAGCCTGGCTACCACTATCAGATTGAAACTGTCTTTGCTGCACAGCATGCGGGATGGACGAAAGAAAGAGTTGGGTCTCATATTATTCGCAACAACGTTATTTATGATTGTGGTCAAAACGCAATCGTTGGTCATTTAGGTTGTATATTCAGTGAAATTTATAATAACCATATTTACAACATTGGTATTAAACGTGAATTTTACGGACATGAAATCGCCGGTATTAAATTACATGCAGCGATTGATGTACAAATCCATAATAACCGAATTCATGATTGTTCCTTAGGTACGTGGCTAGATTGGCAAATCCAAGGAACAAGAGTAAGTAAAAATATTTACTATCGCAACAGTCGAGATTTATTTGTAGAAGTAACAAGCGGACCATTTATTTTCGACCATAACATTTTCACAGCAGACTATGCGTTAGATAATCACGCGCAAGGTGGAGCATATATTAATAACTTAATTGCTGGTAAAATGGCTCACTTTAAGATGTTGGATCGCTCAACACCATACCATGTACCACATAGTACGGAAATAGCAGGATTTGCACCTGTTTATGGTGGAGATGATCGTTTCTTTAACAATATATTTGTTGGGAAAGAAGGCATCGACAGAGTAGGTACAGCTCAATTCAATGGGTATACAACTTCCCTTGATGAATATATCGAAAAGGTCCATGAAGAAGAGGGAGACCATGAAGTCTTTAACAAAGTTGAGCAGCCGGTTTATATTAACCAAAACGCTTATTTCCATGGCGCTGAAGCCTTTGAAAGGGAAGAAGTGAAATTAGAGGATAAGCAATTCAATCCTGAAGTCGAGATAATTGATAAAGGAAAAGAAGTTTATCTTTCTATCGAGCTTCCAGAGAATTTCGAGAGCTTCTTAGGCGATATTCATGAGACAGATACATTAGAAAGAACACGACTGTCAGATGCAGAATTTGAAAATCCTGATGGAAGTGACGTTATTCTAAATACAGATCTATTAGGAACTCAAAAAGAAGGTAAAAGTGTCCTAGGCCCAATTGCAAACTTAAAAGCAGGCAAGAACATGATAAAAATTTGGGGTTAAGTAACTTACCTCATAGAGCAAAAATGCTGCGATAATAATTATTGCAGCATTTTTACCTTTTGTAAGTAGTTAAAAAGTTATAAGCAATTAAGTTTTAAATAGTAGTAAAATAATACTATAATAATTCTGGGGAAGGCTATTTTATGTAGCTTTCCCTTATTAGATTTGTGCGAAATAGGAGAAAGAAAAAAAGAAACAAAAACATAGGGGGAAATTTATAATGAAAAAGATATTATTTTTATTTATAACAATTGTATTCGCAGTAACATTAGTAGCTTGTTCAGAATCAGAAAGTGTTGAAGGTGAAGTTGTTAATAATGACCAAGAAGAAACTACTACTGAAGAAACAAATGAAGTGGAAGAAGATTCTGGCACAGAGACACAAGACATTAACCAATCAATTGCAGATGATGAAAATGTTAGCATTACCTTACTTCGTATTGAAAAGATAGAAGATGACATTTTCGGAAATTCTATTGAGGTTGTATTTGAAGTAGAAAACAAGACGGATAGAACGCTTGAGGTTCAAGCAGATTCAGTATCAGCTGACGGTAAAATGGTAGATGAAACTATTTTAAGTATGAGCCAAGAAGTAGCACCAGGTAAAATAGCAGATGCTAAATTATCCTTCATGGAGTTTGAGGGACATGATTTCCCTGCTCTAGAACAAGACTTAGAGCTCACTCTAAATGTATTTGACTGGGATGACTTTGACTTTTCATTGGACTATCCAGTCTCCATTTCTTTCGAATAATATAATGTAGCATATACGCTTTCTCCGCCATCTTTTTAATGTATTTTTTTAACCAATCGCACAAATAATAGTAGTCATAAACTTGATGAATATTTTTGGTTAATTAACATAAAAAAGACCTTGGAATCATTTCAAATTCCAAGGTCTTTGCTCTTCAATCAGTTAATTTGGAGTCTACTTCTAAATCCTCAAGCTCCACTTTTGCCCATGATATAAACTCCATCAGCTGTTGGTCAATGAGCAAGTCTTTAACAATCTCAAAGTCTTCGTAATCAATCTTCTCACCGTGAGCGGCTTTATTGCGAATCCGGCGAATATTTTCGAGCTGTTCATACAAGTTATTTACATTTTCTAAGTAAGTTAGAGGATGTTTCAATATATAGTCATTTATTTTTTTCATCATCCAGTCTTCAGGGATAGACCCTTCCTTTGATTCAATGAGCTTCTTAAGTTCCCTTTCCAAAATACTCGTATAGGTCATAATTAAGCCACGATAGGAGATATGATTTTTAGATTTGTAAGGCAATGTTTTTTCTAAATACATCGCTGTAGCCAATTCATCCTTTGAGTCTTCCTCCAAACCATGTAAAGAGTGAGCGTATTTTCGATATTCATCATTTAGTTCGTCAAGTGCCTCCCACTCTATCCAAATTGTATCGACAGGTTCATCATCGTCCACATAACCTAATTCCCAATTAACAAGCTTCTCATTATTTTCTCCATCGGAATCAACATACAGAATTGCGCTAATCAGGTTTTCTCTATCTGGTATTCCTTCCTTGATCGCCTCATAACAAAATTCAGTTAATATCTTCATTGCACTATAATCCGCCGTATGTGCATCTCCTAATAATAGAAACTCACCAATATTCGCCTCTGCTATTGTTCGTATAAGGGTACGCTCATTTTTTGTTAGAGATGGAAAAGTTTCTGCTCTTTCTCTTATTAATTGAAGTTCCAAATGCATGTTTGGACTTCCTTGAGCAAGTAGTACTTCTCTATTGATATGTAAATAATGCTCCACCATATCGTCTGTTTGAGATAACTCATATAAATCCTTGGAATTCACTTGAATAAGATGTGGTTGAACATGTTTTTTGGAGAGCCAGATTATGATCTGCTCCAATTGTGCTAAAGCTAGTTCTCTTATACCAGCCTGAATGTTATGCGATGTTCTAGCAATATCGAAAGCTTCATTAGCTGGCTTAGGTATAATTCCTTTATTCAGTTGTTTTTCATCATATTTCAAGCAACATTTTTTATATTTTTTCCCTGAACCACAATAGCACGTTTCATTACGTCCGATGAGACCCAATAGAACCACCCTTTCTGATTCTATTTTACTAGAAACCTCCTATCGATGTATATACATTCGTTCGTTTATTATCCACGACGGTAGATAGAGCAAAACGACAGTCCATAGAGCACCCCCGACGGTAGATAGAACAGAACGACAGTCCATAGAGCACCCCCGACGGTAGATAGAACAGAACGACAGTCCATAGAGCACCCCCGACGGTAGATAGGAGGACACGACTCGTGATAGAGCAAATCCACTCTTGATAGAACCCTCACGACTCTCGATAGACCCAATCCACTCTGGATAGAGCACCCATGACTCTCGATAGACCGACTTCACTCTTGATAGAACCCCCCGGACTCGAGATAGAGCACGATCGACTCGAGATAGAACCCCCACGACTCGCGATAGACCCAATCCACTCTTGATAGAAAGCTCACGACTCGCGATAGGCCAAATCCACTCTTGATAGAACCCCACGACACGCAATAGACCAACTCCACTCCGGATATAGCACGTAAGACAAATAGTTAAAGAATTCCAATAATGGGTTCACAGGTTAAGTAGAGAATGGTACAATAAACCAAACATTGATCCTTCCTTTGGTGGTGTTACGATGAAAAGCATAATACATTATATACTCGGTATTCTTGTGTCCTTGTTATTAGCGTTATTTGTTTATCGGGATCCCAGTATGTTTGATATTAAATTAGCACTTGGTTTAATAGTAACTTTTGTGTACGGGGAATTAGTTTTTAGAAAAGGTTACAGCAATAAAATGCTAATTGTAGGTAGTCTAGGAATATTAGTAGTGGTTGTTACTATATTGTTTATAGCTAAAATGACTATCGGTATGCTTAGTGGCTTAGTTTTGATGTTTTATTTAGAAGCGATAAGTAAAAAGAAAGAAACCTCATCCAATAATCAACAAACAGCTCTAAAAATTCAATAATGAGGCTTAATTACGTCTAATAAAAATGGCTCTTGCTAACCGAACTTCCGTTAACAAAAGCCACTTTATTTTCTTAAATATTATTGTTCATCTTCTTCAGTATTCTGGTCGTCAGTGTTGGCTCCATCGTTGTCTAGAGCGTCTTCTGTTTCATCCACGCCTTCTTCGACGTTATCCATACCTTCATCGACGCCTTCTTCAACGTTGTCTACGCCTTCTTCCATTTCTTCACCAATTTCCTCACCTGCTGGCTCCTCACCAGGTGCTACATCCCCATCATCTGGGCTTTCTTGCTGATCATTTTGTTCTTGAGGTGTATCCTCTTCTTGCTGATCCTCTTCATTGTTGGCACAACCAGTTAATAGCGCAAAAGATACTAAAAATGCGCCAAGAATTTTCCATTTCAATTTGAACATATAGAATGCCTCCTTCTGTATTTTCCTCACTAGTTTTTCCTTAACAACAAATAATTATCCTACTAAGTGTAAAATTTTTATAAAACGGTTGAACTAGAGCCATAAAAATGGTACATTCATAAAGTGACTGACTGGTCATTCAAGAAAAACATAGTGTAAATGAGGTATATGAATGGATGAAAAAAAGGTAAAACTAATCGAAACTAGCTTGAAGTTATTCTCAGAAAAAGGATTCCATGCCACCTCTATTCAAGAAATCGCAGAACAATCCAATATCTCCAAGGGAGCATTCTACTTACACTTCGCCTCAAAAAATGAGTTGTTAGAAGAAATCTTCCGTTACTATGCGGAGCATATATTGGATAAGCTAATCAAAGCAACAGACCCTGAAAAACCAGCTACAGAACAGCTAACAGAGCAAATTACTTCCTTCTTTGATCTATTTAAAGACCATTACGAGTTTATCGTGATGCTTTTCCATGACAATCTTCAATTAGGTTTTAACAAAAATGAATATTTTGATGATTTACAACAAAAATCATTCGAATGGACGGAGCAGCATCTACTGAATATGTATGGGGAAAATGTGAAGGAATATGCTGTTGATATAGCGATTGAGCTAGATGGATTGATTGGCAGTTACTTAAAATGGATTTTTCTACATAAGCTTTCTTATCAATCAAGAGATATTGCAGAATCCATCGTTACAAAATTAGATTTAATCGTGAGACATGTTACAAAGGAAAGAACAAAACCAAACTTTACCGTTGATCAAGTGTTTGGTGCCGATATTGAGCAACGACAACTACAAGTAGAGCTGTTGTTCGAGGAAATAAAAAAGAAAATAAATGAACACCCCTCTCTTCAAAAAGACGCCTTACAAGCTTTAGAAGTGTTAAAAGAAGAGTGGATACAAGAAACACCACGTCCAATTATTATATCTACAATGTTAGAACATCTAGAACAGCATGAAGAATTGAAAGAGGATAGCAAGAAACTAAGAGATATTTGTTTAGAGAAAAGAAAGGGGACAAACTGAAAAATGAAAAAGTTAATCTTTTTACTAGCCATTGTGATGCTTACACTTGTCGCTTGTACAGAGAATGATACAGAAGATACAAGCGAACAAGAGGAAAGAGAAGTACCAGTAGAAGTTGAAGAAGTAACAAAAGGTAATCTCGATATGCAACGTACATTTTACGGTAGAACAACACCAAACGAAACAACACCTGTCATTCCGCAAGTAGCCGGTGAGGTTGATGAGCTAAATGTCGAGAATGGAGAAGAAGTAGAAAAAGACGATGATATTGCTACGATTAAAAGCGTACAAGGCAATATAAAAGTGGAAGCACCAGCTTCTGGTTATATTATTGAATTAAATGCGAGTGAAGAATCACTAGTGAGCAATCAGGAGCCGATGGCAGTTATCGTTGATTTAAACACGTTAACGGTACAACTGCAGGTTCCAGACGTACAACTTGATCTTTTTGAAGAAGACAAAGAAGTAACATTAAAGCTAGAGAGTGCAGCTGAAGAGACATATAAAGCAACAATTGAACATGTCTCCAAAACAGCGAATGAAGCGGGGCTATTCCCTGTCGAATTGTCTTTTGATAATGAAACAACACATTATCGCGCAGGGGTAGTAGCTACCGTAACAATGGAAGAAACCGTTGTTGAAGATTCACTACTTATCCCAACAGCAGCGTTAGTGGAAGAAAATAACGAAACCTTTGTGTATACCGTTTCAGAAAATACAGCGAAAAAGGTACCTGTTACGGTACAAGCAACACAATCAGAATTGACAGCAATAACTGGGGAACTTAACGAAGGAGATCCTGTCATTACATCAGGTCAGTTTACCTTGAATGATGGCACGAAGATTAAAACAGTAGGGGAGGAATAATCATGAAGCTAATAGAAACAGCGGTAAAACGGCCGGTTGGCGTTATCATGATTGTCCTTGCCATTATTGCGCTAGGAGTTATATCGCTCCGAAACTTGGCGATAGACCTATTTCCAGAGATCGATTTACCTATCGCAGTTGTCGCTACAAGTTATCCTGATGCGTCACCTCAAGAAGTTGAAAAATTAGTAACCGAGCCTATGGAAGGTTCATTAAGTACAATTCAAGGTGTCAATACGATTCAATCTCAGTCACAGTCTGGTTCTTCACTCGTTATCATTATGTTCGAGAATGGGACCAATTTAGATAATGCATTACTAGAAGTTAGAGAAAGTGTAGATGGGGTCAAAACGTTCCTTCCAGAAGGTGCAAATGATCCAAGTGTTCTTAGATTTAACCCGAACCAGATGCCAATTATGTGGGTAGGTTTAACAGGAACAGATGATAAAGCAAGATTACAATCGATTGCAGAAGATACAATTCAACCATACTTTGAGAGACAAAGTGGAGTAGCATCTGTTTCAATCGAAGGTGGTCAAGAACGTATTATCGAGCTAGAGTTAGATCGAGCCAAGATGAATCAATACGGCATTACACCTCAGCTCATTCAGCAATCTTTAGCAGGTGCTAATCAGTCTGCCTCGGCTGGTTCCGTTCAAAAAGGAGATCAGAATCTTCAAGTAAGAATTGCAGGAGATTACACATCTGTAGAAGATATCGAACAATCTATTATCTTTTCACCACAAGGAGCTCAATTAACGGTAGCAGACGTTGCAACATTGAATGATATTACTCAAGACAGCGGTAATTCGTTAGTAAATGGAAATACAGCTCTTGTGTTTAGTGTTATGAAGCAATCAGATGGTAATACAGTCGAAGTATCGGATAATATCCTATCTTCTATAGAAACTTTAAATAAAGATCTACCTGAAGACATACAGCTAGAAGTAGTAGTAGATACATCTGATTATATTAAGGAATCAATCAATTCCGTAATGGATAATATGATTTACGGTGGTCTGTTTGCATTGCTTATTCTGCTTCTGTTTTTACGAAGCGTACGTGCAACGATTGTAATTGGAGTATCAATACCAATCGCGATTGTTTCTACCTTTATCCTCCTATATTTCACTGGAGAAACATTAAACATTCTAACTATGGGTGGATTAGCACTTGGGATAGGGATGATGGTGGACAGTTCGATTGTTATACTCGAAAACATTGTTTCCTATAGACAGAAGGGTGCATCTTTAATTGAAGCAGCCAAAAAAGGAGCATCAGAACTAGCTCCAGCAGTTATTGCGTCAACTACAACAACACTCGTAGTATTTTTACCAATTGTTTTCGTTGATGGAATAGCTTCTGAATTATTTACACCATTAGCACTTACAATTGCCTTCTCGTTACTTGCTTCTTTAGTTGTTGCGGTAACATTAGTGCCAATGCTTTCATCTAAGTTATTAACAAAAGAAAAAGAGAAGCCGTACTGGTTTAATCGAGTGCTGAAAAAGGTTACAAATGGGTATGGCAAAATCCTAAGAAAAGCGTTACATTTCAGAAAAACTACCATCACATTAACGATTGTATTAATAATAGGAAGTATTGGTCTTACACCATTTATTGGAACGGCCTTTATACCTGAAGGGGACCAAGGTCAGTTAACAATTACGGTGGAAACACCAACAGGAACGACAAGTGAAAAGAACCATCAATATGCGATGGATGTAAACGAACATTTAGAAAAATATAATGATATTATCGATGTTAACTACGTTACGGTGAGTTCTGGGAACTCCCAAGATGCCGTGATGACTGGTGGTGCAGCGGCTAGTTACCAAATCGAATTAGTCCCTGCTTCAGAAAGAGATTTGACGACCGATCAAGTTGTATCCCAGCTTGATGAGGAATTTTCGTCCATTGCTGGTGCTGAAATTACGGTACAGTCACTTAGCTCTGGTGCGATGAGCTTAGGAGATCCTATTCAAATTCAAATATCCGGGCCAGAATCAGAAGTATTAGAACAATTATCGGATGAGGTCATTAATGCGATTGCAACAGTGGATGGTATTCATAATCCAACTTCATCGTTATCGGATACACAACCAGAAATGAATATTAAGGTAAATCGTGAATTAGCAGCGCAATATGGGCTTACGTATCAAGAAATCATGCAGCAAGTACAAATGACGTTTACCGGTCAAACGATTATGCAGTATCGTGAGAGCGGTGATGAAATTAATGTGAAGCTTGTTTATCCAGAAGAAGAACGAAGCACGATTAACGATTTAGAAAATGTTCTGATTCAAAATCAACAAGGAACACAAATTCCATTATTAACCGTTGCCGATTTTGAACAGGTTCAGAGCGCAGCAACGATTACACGTCAGAATCAGCAACGACAAGTGAATGTGTCCGCTCAAATTATTGACCGTCCATTAGGAAATGTGGCGACAGATGTAGAGAACGTATTAGCAGACATGAGCTTCCCAGAGGATTATGAATTTTCTTTTGGTGGGCAAACAGAAGAAATGGAAACAGCATTTTTCGATTTAAGCTTAGCTCTAATTCTTTCCATCTTCTTGGTGTATGCAGTCATGGCTGTACAATTTGAGAACTTCCTACACCCATTCATCATTATGTTCTCACTACCTACTACTGTAATTGGGGTTATCGTAGGACTGTTTGTTACAGGACAGCCATTGTCCATCACAGCATTTATCGGTATCATCATGCTGGCCGGTATTGTGGTGAATAATGCGATTATACTGGTCGATTACATCAATATTCTTAGACGACGTGGTATGGTGAGATTAGAAGCGATCGTAGAAGCAGGAAAATCTCGACTCCGTCCAATTCTGATGACAACACTAACGACTATACTAGCTATGGTTCCGTTAGGTTTAGGAATTGGTGAAGGTGCAGAGATGCAACAACCGATGGCAATCACTGTCATATTCGGACTAGGTGTTTCCAGCTTATTCACCTTATTACTTATCCCGGTAGTCTACACGTTATTTGATGGATTATCAGAACGAATTAAACGACTATTCACACGTAAAAAAGAAAAAGAAGCATAATGACAAAATCCCGAGCTGAGTCTCGGGATTTTTTTATCGTCGAATATTCGATAACTCTGCTCAACATTAGATTTCATGCTCCTAATATTAGATATCTTCTTTCAACATTTGATTCTCCTTGTCGAATATCAGATAACTCAGCCGAACATTAGATTCCACTCTCCGAACATCAGATAACTCCATTCAATATTTAATTCCTACTAACTAATGACTCTCCATAAACCAAATAACCTTCCCTGAAATTGCAAAACTACATTTAATTACATGTGTTAAAATAGGAAGTAATAGTAGAATAAGGATGATATCAATGAATGAAATAGGAAACTATAAAGTAAAAACAAAACTCGAAAAAAAATATAAAAGTGAAGTAACAATGATGTCAGATTTAACTATTTGGTTTGTATTATCAGGCTATGTAGAAATGAATCGAAACGGCTCGATGTTATCCCTACGTACAGGCGATATTTACATATTCAATCGTGGTGACTTAGTAAGTGTGAATGAAAGTAAAGACAATCATACTCTTAGTGTAAAAATTGGAGTATCAAGATATGAACGTCCTTTTCCAAACTTTAAATTGAGCTTACCAATTTCAGAAGTATATAAGAGTGAAGCCTACAATTATATGAAGCAATGTCTTGCGAATATATATTATGAACAGCTTAGAAAAGATAAAGGATCAGCATATATTATAGAAGGACAATCTACCCGTCTCATTGGACTTTTGTATCGTTACCTGGAAACTGAAAAAAGAGAATTAGAACATGATCCATCCTATTCTGAAAAAATAAAAAATGTAGTTTCTTATATCGACCAACATTATGATGAGAAGCTAACGCTAGACCATCTTGCAGAGAAGTTTTATAGTAGCAAATATTATTTAGCACGTCTCTTTAAAAAACAATTAGGAACTACAATTGGCAATTATATAAAAGAAGTAAGGTTATTACATGGGGTTAAAATGTTGGAAGAAACAGATAGGAAAGTCATCGATATTGCATTAGCGAATGGATTTCCTAATCTACGTTCCTTCATTGAAGCAGTGAAGGATAAATATCAAGTAACTCCTCAGGAATTAAGAGAACGTCATGAAAAAAACAAAAAGATAACGGAAATACCCATTCAAAGTGACGAAGTTTTAGACTTACTAGATAGCTTTGTACCATTACATGAATTTTCCAACCCATCACTACATGGAACTAAAACAACTGTACCTATTAATCCTTATGATACAATCGGAAAATTCCACCCATTAAATCGTTTTTTAAAATGTACAACAATACCGCCAATCAATCGATTAAAAGAAATAAATCAAAAACTGCGTGTCCAATTAGTTTCTGTAACGAATATCGTAAAGAAGATAGATTATGTCGTGGAGAACGGTGAATTTATATACAATTTTCAATCATTAGATGTTTTACTCCGTCAAATAATAGATGCCGGTATGAAGCCATACATTCAGTTTCAATCCATCGATTATTTTGAATGGAAAAAAAACGGTGCGGGCAATGACGGCATGTTTCTAAAACTATTAAGACAACTTCATTATCATATACAACAGAATTTTGCTAATACACAAGATTGGTATATTGAATTTCGCTGTTTTCATGAAACTAACAATTATATGGAAGTCATACGACCATTAGTAAATGCTATTTCTATCTTTCAAGGCTATAATTTCTTATTTATTCACTTACCTGTTGTACCAGAAGAGAATCTAAGTACTAGTGATTCAGATAGAGGAGTGTACTGTATTGATGATTTCACCAAGGTAACAAAAATGGAGTTAGAACAAGTGTATGAATACTTAAATGACTCCCATTATGTAAAGGAAATTAGTCAGGACATGCACCATGATCAATTAAACCACGCCTTGGAACGAACGATAACGATAGAGAATGACACACATCAAGCGCACTACGCTAACTTGAAGCATGCAAACGGACTTTTGTGGAATGCGCTTAATGATATAGAGACAGCGCCTAACCGATTATCTCCTCTATCATTAGATGGAGCTAATTTATTTGAATATTTCCCATCGGAACTGGCAGAAAGATTCTCAATTCTAACGAAAGATGGGCGGATTAAGGAATATTATTATGCACTTGCTTTTTTAAATAACTTATACGAAGATATCGTATTTAAAAATGAAAACTGTATTGTAACTAGGTACCAGGAAAACTATCGGATTTTAGCAGTTTATCCAGAGGAAGAACTTCGTCAATTATTAGTGAAGTCCAATCAATATAAGCATAATAAGAAAAAGTTACACAACTCGTTCATACAAATAGAATTACAATGTAAGGATCTTTTTGGAACCTATCGATTTGTCAAACAGCA
The DNA here is from genome assembly GCF_014206945.1 of Gracilibacillus halotolerans. Classification (GTDB taxonomy): domain Bacteria; phylum Bacillota; class Bacilli; order Bacillales; family Amphibacillaceae; genus Gracilibacillus; species Gracilibacillus halotolerans. Next base: position 18,610 of record NZ_JACHON010000014.1, on the reverse strand, counting down.
ATTATCCCCAGAACATATAGATAAAAAAGCAGAGCTTGCTTATTTTAGAAAGTGTAAAAAATTGTCCTCTGATGATATTGAATACTGGAATGGAATCAATCGACCGGTTCGAACAGTGGAAACGTTGGAAATGAAGAGAACATATACATTAGAGTTTCAAGTACCCATGTTTGGAATTACAATGATTGACTTAGAAAAAACATATGAATAAATGCTAAATCTTGCGCTTGCCTTCTCCTCTAGTCTGGTAAGTTAGCAAGATTTAGCATTTTTTTATGCAAGAAGTAAATAGTCTGTTAAAAAGCTACATTATATACTAAGTCATACGCATCATTAAGCGATATGTAACCGGAACCAAACAGGGGGAATAGAAATGAAGAAGTTTTTCTTAAATAGGAGAGAAATGAAGAAGGCTATAAGGAAGCAAGTAAAAGAAGATAAAGCTCTCAAAAAAGAAAGAAAAAAACATCTAGCTTCGATGTCTAAAGAAGCTCGCTTAGAAGAAATATCGAAAGAACGTCTAGCACGTAAACAACAAAAAGAACAACAAAAGCAAGAATGGCAAACACTCTCGAAAACAGAAAAGAGAAAAATAAAAAAAGAGAGAAGAATGTACAGGAAAATAAAAAGACGTCCTATTCGTTTTACAGGCTGGGGAATAGTAGTAGGCTTTTTCCTTATCATAGCCATTCAATTTGGACCAATGGTATCCGATATTTTAGCAACCGTAACAGGAAAGCATATAACAATTGATACAGAGTCGGAGGAATCGATAGCTGCAAGGGAATATGGAGATCAATTATCTGAAGAAATCGTTAATGAAGGAATTGTATTACTTAAAAATGAAAACGATTATTTACCTCTAAAAGAAAAGAAGGTAAATGTTTTTGGCTTTGATGCGCTCACTTTTCGCTATGGTGGAGGAGGATCCGGTTCTGTAGATACGTCACGAGCAATTGATTTATTTGAAGGACTTAGTCAGGCAGGAATAGAATACAATGAAGAATTATATACATTGCATCGAGAGCTTGCGGTCGAGTACGGTATAACGGAAGGTGCAGACACAGGCCTCTTACAAGTCGTTCAGGGAATGATGAGCAAAGAGGAAGAGAAGGTTCCAACTGTAGATTATCTAAACCAAGATGTCTTAGAACAAGCGAAGCATTATTCAAACCATGCAGTCATTGTTCTAGCAAGTCAAGGAATGGAAGCTTCAGATATGACAGTCGAACAACTACAATTATCGTCCTTTAATCGAGAGCTAATTGAAAAGGTTTCTGACCACTTTGACAATATTACCATTGTTGTCAATGCTGGAAACACGTTGGAACTTGGGTTTGTCGAGGAATATGAAGCAATTCAATCGGTTGTATGGGTAGGAACGCCTGGACCGTATGGAGCGAAATCGTTAGGTAATGTTCTAGCAGGTAACATTAATCCTTCTGGGCGATTAACAGATACGTATGTGTACGATGTATCTTCCGCTCCAGCAATGGAGAATTTCGGTGATTACAAGTTTGATAACGTTCCATATAGCTTTGTTAATTACGAAGAAGGTATCTATGTTGGTTATCGTTTTTATGAAACCTATTTTCAAAATGACGAAGAAGGGTATCAAAAAACGGTACAATATCCATTTGGGTATGGATTGAGTTATACAGAGTTTGATTGGAAGAATATCGAAGCTAATTACATGAATGATACGATTGAGGTTCAAGTAGAAGTTGAGAACGTTGGGGAAGTCAGTGGAAAAGATGTTGTTCAATTGTATTTCTCCCCTCCATATATAGAGGGCGGCATTGAGAAGTCGGCGATTGAATTAGCCACATATAGTAAAACGTCGTTATTAGAACCTGGTCAAACAGAAAAGATAACAATGACATTTGATAGAAGAGACATGGCTTCGTATGACACTGAAGAAGAAGCTTATATCCTTGATGAAGGAGTATACGAAATTAACGTAGCACGAAATGTCCATGATATCGACTATAAGATTACTTATGAAGTGGATGAAAAAGTCGTTTATAAAGAGGATCAGGATACAGGAGTACCTTATGCAAACCAATTTAATTACGCAGAAGGAGATATCACTTATTTATCGCGGAATGATTGGCAACAAACGTATCCTTCTGACCAAGAGATAGATACTGTTGCAACAGATGAAATTGTAAATGCAGTTAACAAAGATGTATTAAAAACTGCATCAGAAGAAGAACTACCTACCTTCGGTAAAGACAACGGAATCATGCTCGATGATTTAAAAGGGTTATCTTTTAATGATTCTAAATGGGATGATTTCCTAGATCAATTGACATTAGAGGAAATGTTTCAATACGTCACAGAAGGTGCATATAAAACGAACGAAATAGAGAGGTTAGGCATACCAAAAGCAATCTTAATGGACGGACCAGCAGGCTTTAGTTACTTCTTTAAGCCGGTTAAAGCGGCGGCTTATCCTTCAGAATTAGTATTAGCATCTACATGGAATGATGAATTGTCATATCGCATGGGAGAAGCGATCGGAAAAGAAGCACGTGCATACGGAATTCATGGTTGGTATGCACCTGGAATGAATATTCACAGGACAGCATTAGGCGGCCGTAATTTTGAATACTTTTCTGAAGATCCTTTACTAACGGGTAAGATTGCAGCAGCCTTAACAAGAGGAGCGCAAGATCAAGGAATTATCGTGTTTATGAAGCACTTCGCAATGAATGAACAAGAAACAAATGCGCGTTCCGGACTAATTGTCCAAGCAAATGAGCAAGCAATAAGAGAAATATATTTAAAGCCTTTTGAGATTACAGTAAAAGAAGCGGATGTTTTAGGAGCTATGTCTAGCTTCACAATGATTGGCGGAAAATGGTCGGGTGCCAACGAAGAGCTATTGCAACATATATTGAGAGAAGAATGGGGATTTGATGGCTTTATTACGAGTGATGCTGTTTTTGGATTTATGGACGCATCCGCAGGGATAGTAACAGGCAACGATTTAATGCTAGATGTAATGACACCAAGTAAGAATTATAAATTATTAGAAGAAGCCTATGAGGAAAATCCAGCCTTAATAGCGAATAGCGTTAGAGAGAGTGTACACCGCATTCTGTATACACTTACAAAAACATATTTATTTGAACAATAAAATGAGAATAGATTGGTGAGTGAAATGCTAAAACATCAAGATATAATTAATGAGATGACATTAGAAGAGAAAGCAACATTAATGTCTGGTCAGAACTTTTGGAATACTGCTGAAATAAGTCGCTTAAACATCCCGTCTATTATGTTAACAGATGGTCCTCATGGCTTAAGAAAACAAGGAGGCAAAGCAGACCATTTAGGCCTTAATAAAAGTTTGCCAGCAACGTGTTTTCCAACTGCAGCAACATTAGCAAACAGCTGGGATAAAGAATTATTATATGAAGTTGGAAGCTATCTAGGAAAAGAAGCAGCGAGCGAGAACGTAAGTGTCTTGCTCGGTCCTGGCTTAAATATTAAAAGGAATCCACTTTGTGGTAGAAATTTCGAATATTTTTCGGAAGATCCGTATTTGAGTGGAAAGCTAGCTGCTCAATTAGTAAAAGGTATACAGTCAAAAGGAGTGGCAGCTTGCGTTAAGCATTTTGCGGTTAATAGCCAAGAGCATTTACGAATGACGATAGATGAAGTAGTGGATGAGCGAGCGCTACGTGAAATTTATTTAGAAGGCTTCCGAATAGCGATAGAAGAGGGAAAGCCTAAAACTATAATGACCTCTTACAACAAGGTAAATGGTGAATACGCCAATGAAAACACACACCTACTACAAGATATATTATATGGCGAATGGCAATATGATGGGGTTGTAGTAACGGATTGGGGAGGAAATAACGATAGAGTAAAAGGTTTAATTGCTGGTAATCAATTAGAAATGCCTTCATCTGGAGGGATTACCGATGAAGAGATTGTGGAAGCAGTACAATCTGGTGAGCTTGAGGAATCGTTATTAGACCAAAGGGTAAGTGAATTGCTAACACTTGTCTTTGAAACAATGCCCCCTCAATTGTCTAAAGGAGAAGTTGATCTGGAAGCCCATCATACTAAAGCCCAGGAAGCAGCAAAAAAATCGATGGTACTATTGAAAAATGAGGAAGATATATTGCCCATCGGAGACGCAAGTGTGGCTATTATTGGTGATTTTGCTACAACTCCAAGATATCAAGGAGCAGGAAGTTCATTAATCAATCCGACTAAGCTAGACAATGCGTTGGAGGCTTTGCAAGAATTAGGAGTGAATATCGTTGGTTACTCTCAAGGATTTAAACGTTATGGTGGCAGAAGCAATAAACTAAAAACGGAGGCTTTACAACTCGCTAAACATGCCGATAAGGTGGTAGTGTTTTTAGGACTAGATGAAGGAAGTGAAGCAGAAGGTATCGATCGTAACACGATGGAGTTACCAGATAATCAACTTGAATTAATCAATGAGCTAGCCAAAATACATTCCTCTATTATAGTAGTACTATCCGGAGGCGCTGTAATAGAGTTGCCATTTGTAAGCCAGGTGAAGGGTATGGTTCATGGTTATCTTGGTGGTCAAGGAAGTGGTAAAGCTATTGCAGATATACTTACAGGTAAAACAAACCCTAGTGGTAAATTAGCAGAAACCTATCCATTACGATATGAAGATGTCCCATCTGCACCGTATTATCCTGGTAAGGAAGTGACTGCAGAGCACCGGGAAAGTATATTTGTTGGCTATCGTTATTTCGATAGTGCTAACAGACCGGTATTGTTTCCATTTGGCCATGGCTTATCCTACACTAAATTTGAATACACGAATTTAACCGTGGATGATACCAGAGTAAGGTGTACGATAAAGAACATAGGGGATTTTGGTGGAGAAGAGGTTGTTCAACTCTATATAAAACCGGAGAAAACAAACATTCTTCGAGCCAATAGAGAACTTAAAGGCTTTACAAAAGTTTATTTAGAACCAAATGAAGAAAAGGAAGTAATGATAGAGCTCGATCAACATACTTTTCAATATTTTGATACAAAGGAAGACAAATGGGTAACAGAACAAGGAGTGTATGAAATCCAAATTGGGAGCTCCATCGAGGATATACGATTGACAGAAAGTATAGAATTAGAAGGTAAACAAACGAGCGAAGAGGAACTATCTGATCGATTATTTAATTATTATCATAAAAATATTCACCATATCTCAGACGAAGAGTTTCATCATTTATTGGGTTTTACACCACCGAATCCATTATGGGATAGAAATAAACAGTTAGGGTATAATGACACCATTGCTCAAGGGAAATATAAAAAAGGATTAGGTAAACTGTTATATTTCATTACCCTTGCTACTAAAAAAACATTAGAAAAGTTAGGAAAACCGTTAATGGCTAATAATGTTATGTTTGTAATGAACATGCCATTTAGACAAATACCTAGATTTTCGAACGGGAAAGTTAGTGAAAAAATGTTAGATCGCCTACTTAAATGGATTAATTTATGGTAGAGGCACGAATGATGTAATTTTTATTAGGAATATTTCTACCTTTCTTAGTAAAACTAACACTGTACCACTTCTATTTGGGAGGTCCCACAATGACAAAGGATTCACACGCACCTAAGCACAAATTACACGGCAAAGGAAAACGCCCAGATGAACAACGAAGGGGAAAAGCAAAATCCTCAGCTAGAAATACAAATAATTAACACTAACCAGCCACCGAATCCTGTTCGGTGGTTTTCTCTTACTTTAACTTGCAAAATTCTACATACTATTATAAATTGTCGAGAATTATCAAAGTAATCATTGGCTATCTGTCCATACATTATGTCGCAATTATTACAATTACTTTAATCATATAAATGCTAATTGCTATTGAATGCAATTTATCGTAAAATGTAGTATTGTGGTAGTGAATTTATGCTCTTGTAGGAGATTGTTAAATGACAAGAAAAAAAGTACTAATGCTTACACAGAATTTTTATCCTGCAATCGGTAGCGCAGGAAACAGAATGAAAAATATTTTTCAATTGTTACTACGTCACGATATTGACATAGAAGTTTTAACAATTGAACCTTCCTACCCCAATAAAAACATGTACAAGGATCGAATGTTTTGGGATGATGAGGAAGTTAATCAATTATCAAATAGAATCACACGTATTCCGATAAAGAGCAGGAAATTTACCAATCGTTTAGTAAGTAGGCTCTTTTTTTATTTAGAAATCATGTATCGGTTTTTAATAGAGCTATGGAAACGGAGAAAAGACAATATTGATTACATATATGTATCCACTCCACCAATCTTTATCGTCTTATCCGCATTCTTTGGGACAAAGCTTATAAAAAACAAATTGATTTTAGAAGTAAGGGATTTGTGGCCTGACAGCTTAACAGGCGTCCGTGCATTTGATAATAAAATGATTATCGGCTTCTTTCGATTTTTAGAGAAGAAAATGTATGCTAAAGCAGATACGATTGTGATTAACAGTATCGGATTTAAGAGTCATATTGAATCCAAACTAAAAAAAACGAAACCAATCGTTTATTTACCAAATGGACCTCGGGAAAAAGAAATTACTATCTCCGAGGATATACGTGATGGTTTTCGAGTAGTCTATGCAGGTAATTTAGGTATGGCACAAGACATAGATCGACTCAAGGAATTGGCAAGCTTACTAGACAAAAACGAAATACATTTTGACGTACTTGGTTATGGTATGAAGAAAAATGAATTTCAAGACTTTATTCAAAATGAAAACTTAACGTATGTGAACCTTCATGAACCAACAACAAGGGCAAAAAGTTTAAATTTAATCAGAAATAGCCATGTTAGCATTGCATTCCTAAATGATGAAGAAGTATTTTCTACAGTGCTCCCAGGTAAAGTCCTTGATTACATGACCTGCCAAACTCCCATTGTAGCGGGTGTTAAAGGGGTCGCGGCAAATATTATTCATCAACATCAAACAGGCTATGCAATCGAAACAACAGAACTTGCTCCAATCGTAGAAAAAGTCTTAGAACTACGAGAGAATCCCGAACTATTATCCACTATGAAAAAAAACTGTCTAAAGGTGATTCAAGACGAGTTTTTATGGGAGCATAATATAGAGAAGATAGTCGATATTATTAAGTAAAGAGGTAGAAAAAAATGAAAAGAGTTGGCATGTTTGTTTGGAATCATTTCACAAATGATGCTCGCGTAATGCGTGAATGTACGACGTTATCGCAAAATGGTTATGATGTAGAGCTTATTTGTATCGATGACCCAGACGATCCGACAATTAAAAGATATGAAGAAATAAACGAACATTTTCGTGTTCATCGAATGAAACGATATCCATCTGCATTGCTCTTTTTACAAAAAGTATATCGTTTTGTAGTAGGGAAAAGGTGGCCGATTATCCCATTTGGTTTAGTTTGGGCATATTTAGTTTATTTACTGCCATGGATTATCCTTCCATTGACTCTGCTAGCTGTTATCTTGTTGAAAACAAAAGCAAGAGTAATTTGGGTACGCGGTGCATTAATTTTGCGTATGATGTGGAAGGGACACCGTGGAAATTACGATATTTATCATTCGAATGATTTAAATACAATGCCACAAGGATACGTAAGTGCCAAATGGCGATTTAAGAAAAAACCATTGATTTATGATTCTCACGAAGTACAAACAAGTCGTACAGGGTATGACAGTCCTTGGTATGAAAAGTTTGAACGCTTCTTTATTAAACGAATGGATGCCATGATGGTAGAAAATGATACACGTGCAAAGTACAACGAAGATTTATACGGATTTTATCCATACGTGCTTCACAATTATCCAACAGAGCAAATTAGTGAAGGTACAGATAAAGTTGATTTGCATTCGATGCTTAATCTCCCGCCCGATGAAAAGATCCTTCTCTACCAAGGGGGTATACAAATAGGTCGAGGTTTAGATAAACTAGTAGAAGCTTATCCGAAATTCAAAGAAGGTACTCTCGTGTTTATTGGAGATGGTAGGATTAAAGAGGAATTGCAACAAAAGGTGAAAGAAAATAACCTTGAGGATGGCATTCGATTTTTACCAAAGGTTCCATTAAAAGATCTACCAAAATATACTCGAAATGGTTACCTTGGATTTCAAGTATTAAACAACATTTGCTTCAACCATTATTCGGCATCATCGAATAAATTGTTTGAATACATGATGGCAGAAGTGCCTGTCGTCGCTTGTGATTTCCCAGAGATTAAAAAAGTAGTCGAGGGAAATGAAATTGGAATTACCGTTGATTCACATAATCCAGAAGATATCGCTCGAGGGGTAAATTACATGCTAGAACATCCTGAAGAACGAGATCGCTTTAGTAAAAATTGTATCCCAGCAAGAGGAAATTATAACTGGGAAAATGAACAAGAGAACCTCTTAGAAGTATATGAGCAATTTTAACTTAAGGAAGGAAGAAGAGTAATGAAATTATGTACTGTAGGATTAGGATATATCGGGTTACCAACTTCTATTATGTTTGCAAAACACGGAGTTGACGTTGTTGGTGTGGACGTAAGCGAGCGTGTAATCGATTCTTTAAATAATGTGAAAATTCATATAGAAGAGCCAGGTTTACAAGAGGCATTAGAAGAAGTAGTCGCAAATGGAAAGTTTAAAGCACAATTAAATCCTGAAAAGGCAGATACGTTTATTATTGCTGTACCAACACCGAACCATGAGGATGAATACAGATCTTGTGATTTATCTTTTGTACTAAGTGCATTAGAAAATATCATCCCACATCTAGAAAAAGGCAACACGGTGATTGTAGAATCTACTATAGCCCCACGTACAATGGATGATAGTGTAAAACCTCGATTAGAAGAAGCAGGGTTTACAATTGGAGAAGACATTTACTTAGTTCATTGTCCAGAACGAGTTTTACCTGGTCAAATCATGCATGAATTAATTTACAACAACCGTATTATCGGTGGTATAACAGACGCATGTACAGAGAAAGGTGCAGAAGTTTATGAAACATTTGTTAAAGGCGAGCTCATTAAGACAGAAGCTAAAACAGCTGAAATGTCTAAATTAATGGAGAATACGTTCCGTGATGTGAACATAGCCCTTGCTAATGAACTTGCAAAAGTTTCGAACGAACTGGGTATTAACGCATTAGAAGTAATTGAAATGGCGAATAAGCACCCGAGAGTAAACCTGCATACTCCAGGACCAGGTGTTGGTGGTCACTGTCTAGCAGTAGACCCATATTTCATTATTGCTAAAGCGCCAGAAACAGCTAAAATCATTAACCTATCACGTCAAATTAACAACTCAATGCCAGAGTATGTAGTGGAAACAGCAGAGAAACTTTTAGCTAAGAATAATGGAAAGAAAATTACCGTATTTGGTTTAACATACAAAGGTAATGTAGACGATATACGTGAAAGTCCAGCTATGGAAATTTACGAAATGCTAAAAACTAAACCAGCGTATGAAGTGGTAGCATACGATCCACATGTTAAGCTTGATTTTGTAGAGAAAGATTTAGAAAAAGCGTTGAACGGCTCTGACTTAGTTCTTATTCTTTCTGACCATAATGAATTCAAAGCTCTAACAAGCGAGCACTATGCTAAAATGAATACAAAACAGGTATTCGATACAAAAAATGTAGTTAAAGAACATACAGATGAAGTTAATTATATTAACTATGGAAATTTATATAAATTTCTATAATGAAAAGGAAAAAATAATATGTTGAAACAAATTAGACAAGTAATAAAAGAACAAGTAGAATACCGTCAATTAATATATCAATTGGCGGTGTTTGAATTAAGAGGACAACACCAGAACAATTTTCTGGGTTCATTTTGGCAATTCTTAAGCCCTGCTATTCAGATAGGTATTTACTGGTTTGTTTTTGGTATAGGTTTACGTGGAGGGGCAGATATTAATGGAACACCGTTCTTTTTATGGCTCGTTCTAGGTATTATCCCTTGGTTCTTTATAGCACCTTCGATTACACAGGCTTCTAGTAGTGTATATCAAAAAGTGAGTCTAGTTTCAAAAATGAACTTCCCGGTCAGTGTATTACCAACAATCCGTATCATAAGTAATAGCCAACAGTTCTTTATAATGCTTGGAATACTATTTGTTATTACACTTTTGTACGGTGTTAAACCATCACTATACCTTATTCAGATTATATATTACATATGTTGTATGTTTATATTCTTAATAGCTTTTGGTTTAATTACTTCTACTCTTGCGACTCTAGCTAGGGATTTCCAAGTGTTTCTTCAATCAATAATACGAATGTTATTTTACCTGACGCCCATTTTATGGGATACCTCATTATTGGTGAACTCATTTGGAGAAAAAGGTCAGTTAATTGAGAACATACTAAAACTAAATCCATTTTATTATATAGTGGAAGGGTTTAGAGATGCATTTCTAGGAAGAGCATGGTTCTTTGATGACATGATTTACACATTATACTTTTGGATTATTACATTTACTATTCTATACTTTGGCTCGAAACTCCACATAAGGTTTAGAAATAATTTTATGGACTACTTATAAAGAGGTTATTATTATGACAATTAAGGTTAAACTAAAAAATATATCAAAAGTCTATGACTTATATGAAAAAAAATCGGACAAATTTTTAAGTCTATTCCGAGTGAGAAATAAGGAACATCGTCAATTTATGGCCTTGAATAATGTATCTTTTGAAGTCTCGCAGGGTGAAACTGTTGGACTTATAGGGTTAAACGGGTCAGGTAAGTCTACCCTTTCTAACATTCTTGGTGGGGTTCTACAGCCTAGTGATGGTAGCATTGAAGTTAACGGTAAAAGCTCTTTGATTGCAATTTCGGCTGGGCTAAATAATAACCTCTCTGGACTAGATAACATCGAGTTGAAATGTATTATGCATGGATTATCTAAAGAAGAAATAGAAAAAGTTAGAGATGACATTATTGAATTTGCGGATATTGGAGACTATATTTATCAGCCAGTGAAAGATTATTCTAGCGGTATGAAATCGAGATTAGGCTTTGCAATTTCTGTTCATACAGATCCAGATATTCTAATTATTGATGAAGCATTATCTGTTGGTGATAGTACATTTACACAGAAGTGTTTAAAAAAAATGAGGGAATTTCAGGATAAAGGAAAAACAATCTTCTTTGTCAGCCACTCAGCAGAACAAATGCGAACTTTCTGCGAGAAGATAGTATGGCTTCATTATGGAAAGGTAAAAGAGATTGGTGAATCAAATGAAGTGGTTAAGCATTATCAAGAATTCACAAAATGGTTTAATAATCTATCAAATGAAGAAAAGAAAGAATATAAATCAAAACAACTGTCAGAACAAAATGTGGTAGGGTTTAGAAGAAATGAGAATAAGCAAGAAATGGATAAATATGAATGGCTTAAAAACTCCCTTGTTCTCATCCCTTTAGCAATTATGGGCTTGTTAATGGTTTTGAATTGAACGGACGTAGGTGATAAATATGGAAAGCAATAATAAACCCAGTAATAGTATAAAATTAAATAATATTAAAAGTGATTTTTTCACCGACAAAAGCTGGAAGAGAAAAAGAAAGAGAAAAACCAAAATAATTAGTGAAAATGAACAGCTTGCTATTGCTAGTACTAGCAAAAAAGTTAACTATATTACTTTTCTAGAACATAATACTAATTTCTCAAGTATCTCGAATAAAACAAGATTAATCTCTATGAAGGGTGATTATACGTTTAATATCGAGTCTACAAAGTCTGGTAGGATAAAAGTAATAATATACTTGATTGAGTATGATGCCTCATTCCAAAAAATTAAAAATAATAAAATCTCAGTAAATGGACGTACTATTATAAAGTCATCTCAAGCGACAGAGTATGCTAGAATAGCTATACGAATTGAGGGTGAGGGAGAACTACATATAAAGAGTTTGGATGTAGTAAATTATATTAATGAGATCGAAGATTTTAATCAATTGCCTTATATGAAAGACCTCAACGTTGCAGGTATTTTAGATGAATTTTCATATGAATCCTTTAAGGACATCGTTAATTTAATAACTTTTTCACCTTTTAACTGGAAAGAGATTCTTCATAAAAATAAACCCGATTTACTAATCATAGAATCCGCATGGAAAGGAAACAGTGGTACATGGCAATATGAGATAGGTAATTATAGTAATAACAGTAATAATGCGAGGCTGAGAGACCTTGTGGCCTGGTGTAAAAGGAATAGAGTGCCTACAGTTTTTTGGAATAAAGAGGATCCTGTTCACTTTGAAAAATTCACAAAAGCGGCTTCACTCGTAGATTATGTTTTTACTACAGATGCGGATAGTATTCCTAAGTATAGAGATTTGTTAGGTCATAATAGAGTGGATTATTTACAATTTGCAGCAAATCCGGTTATCCATAACCCTATAAGCTTAAAGAAAGAAAAAATCTCTAAAATATGCTTTGCTGGGTCATATTATGCAAATCGTCATGAAGAGCGAAAAAAAGATATGGATGAAATTTTGGACATGTCTAACGATCTTGGACTTCATATCTATGATCGCAATTACTATGTTAATCAAACAAACGAAAACAGCCACTTCAGATTTCCAGAGCATTTACAATCCAATGTAATAGGGACCTTGAAATATGAGGAGATGGAAAAAGCCTATAAAGAATATAGGTTAACAATGAATGTTAATAGCGTTAAACATTCCCCTACTATGTTTTCTAGAAGAGTATTTGAGAGTTTGGCTTGTGGTACTCCAGTAATTAGTAGTTATGCAACAGGTATCAAAAAACTGTTTCAAGATATAGTTCCATTATTAGACGATTCGGATACTACATTTCAGAACGAAGTGAAAAAGTTAATGACAGACGATACTTACTATAGAGAGTTGTCATTACGGGGAATGCGTAAAGTGTTTTCTGAACATACCTATGAAGATAGGATGGAAAAGATCTTAAATAAACTAAATTTTCAATATTGTCGTAACCAATATGATGTTACTCTGGTATTCACAATAAACGAACCTTATGAGATAGAACAAGCTATTGATATAATGAATAACCAGTCGTACAAAAATACAAAGGCAATATTTTTAGTTAATTATTATGATAATGTTGAAGAAATCTTAAATAATTATAACAATGGCAGAATTTCTTCATATTTGATTGATTATGCATACAAATATGAATCTTTAGATAAAATAATTTCAACTTCCCATGTAATCAGAATGAGGTTATCAAACAAATACGGTAAATACTTTATAGAAGACTTGATAAACGCTAGTCGCTATTCACAAGCAGATGTGATAGGTAAGAAAAATATTAAAGCTTGGAAAGAGAATGCAGCTTATTTACCTTATGAGTATGAATATGTTGAATCAGTAGAAGTAGATACAGCCTTATTTAAGTTAAGTACAATCAAAAGTTTTGGTTTGTATGAATTTATCAATGAACTTGAAGCTATAATGGATAAATTATTCAGAGCAAGAGGTTGTAGAATATTCAGTAGTGATAGATTCAACTTTAATGAAGATACTGAGGTATCTAAATAGTTTTGTTAGGAGATTTGTTGATGAAAAGGCTGAAAATTTTAATATACGGCGATCAAAATTTAAATATATTGGATGGTTCATCTATCTGGATGACATCATTAATTAACATATTATCAAATGAAAACACAGCCGATATTCATGTATTACTCAAAACCCCAATAAGAAGAAAACAAGTAATATCTAACATTAATAGGCTCAGAGAAATTACTTTTATAAACCCATTCACGACCTTTCATAAGCATAAATTTGAAGAAAAGATAAGACTAACACCCTCTGAAGCGAGTGTATTCATTAATGTATTAGATCAAGAAAACAACTATGATATTGTAATTACGAGAGGAAAACAAGTAACACTGCATTGCCTAAATAAGGATGTAACTAAAAAATTAATCCCGTATATCACTGATTTCGATCATAGTAATCAGGATTCAGAAGATCTAAAATTATATAGAGAAATATATAATCAATGTCCACGTTTATTTGTACAGACAGAAGAAATGAGAGACTTTATAGCTAACGCATTAAAGGTGAGTCCAGAAAAATTTATTATATTACCACCAACAGTAAAAGACTCAAAAGAGAAGCCTGAATTTAAGATTAATAATTACTCCTTAATATACACTGGTAAATTTGCTTCAGACTGGAAAACGAAAGAATTAATCAAGGCTTATATTGAAGCTAAAAAGAAAGTAGACACGCTTACACTAAATATAGCAGGTGATAAATTTCAAGGTGAATTAGCGGAGAGAAAAGAACAAATCATTGAGTATATTCAAGGCATTAGTGGGTTGAATTGGGTAGGTGCTGTATCACGAGGTCAATCTCTAAAACTAATTGAGCATTCGGATGTTGGTTATGCATTCAGATCAAGTGAGATAGATAATAATAATAGTCTTGAATTATCAACAAAGTTCTTAGAATATTCTATAGCAGGTAAGCCGGTGTTAGTGCGGAAAATAAATCAATATGTAAAATTATTAGGAGAGGACTACCCCTTTTACTGTGATTCTTTTGATGAATTAGTGGATAAAATAATATTAGCATTTGAAAAACCAGATCTCTACAAAAAAGCAGCAGAGAAATGTTACAATGCAAGTTTAAAATTTCAGATATCTCATATTAGCAGTATAATCTTAGAGGAATTATACAAGTTATCTGACAGAAAGAAAACTATCCTATTTGCTGGTCATGATTTTAAATTTATTCAATGGTATATAGATTACATGGAAGATCAAAAAGATATCAATGTTCTTATTGATAAGTGGCAAGGGCATAATAAACATGATGAAGAGAAGAGCTTGAATTTTCTAAAGCAAGCAGATATTATTTTCTGTGAATGGGGTTTGGGTAATTCAGTTTTTTACTCAAACAATAAATTACCAGGACAACGTTTGTTTATTCGTGTGCACCGTCAGGAATTGACCACTGAATACTTACAAAATGTTAAATATGAAAATGTAGAGAATGTACTTGCAATTAGTCCTTTCATATATGAAGAATTTGCTAGAATTCATCCAATACCTCGAAATAAAATGAAGGTTATTCCTAATATGGTGAATGTTAAAAAATTTTCGAAGCCAAAATCGGAAGAATTCTCTAAATACCATATTGGTATTCTTGGAATTTTGCCACAGTTAAAAAGACTTGATAGAGCTGTTGATATTTTAGAAAAATTATGGAATAGGGATTCTAGGTTTAAATTGTATATAAAATCACGTTTGCCGCATGAATTAGCATGGTTAAAGAATAGACCAGATGAAATATCATACTACGATAAGATTTTTGAAAAAATTGAGAATGCGCCGTGGAAGGACAATGTTATTATTGAGTCCCATGGTGAAGATGTAGCAGAATGGTTTCAGAAAATTAACTTCACTTTAAGTACAAGTGATATAGAAAGCTTTCATCTTGCCCCAATGGAGGGAATGGCTAGTAATACGATTCCTATTGTATTTAATTGGGAAGGTGCGAATACTTTATATCCCGAAGAAAATATTGTTACTTCTGTAGATGAGGCAGTAGAATTAATATTTTCAAATGTAGAGGAGAAAGAAGATAGGCAATATAGAACTCTGGTTGAACAATATAGTGAAGAGAATATAACTGAAAAATTAAACTCTGCTATCTCTATCTTCAAATAACTATTCCATGTCACTAAGGTATATTATGCAATATTGTACCTAGTGACTTTTTTTAAAGGGAGGCATTTAAAATGCAATCTTACTTGGCAATAGGTTTAAAAAATAATGTTAATACTGAGATTTTCGAGAAGACTTTTTTAGATATTTTGAATACAACAAGTCCGGTGACAAGCTCAAAATTGAAAATAAATAAATGGACAAGTTCGAATGATAAAATAATATTATTTCAATGGACAAATGAGCCAAATTCTAATATCCAGAATATTGAAGATAAAGCTTTTACTTATTCTGGTTACACTAATGTGGATGACAATGAATTAGCGAATAAGCTATTTTTTAATAATTATCAAGAACATTCTCATATCATTCAAAGTTTAAGCGGCCAATTTTCAATTATGTATGCAGATGGGAAAGAAAATATCATACAATGTTTCAATACTCTCACGAGAACGGAGCCCTTGTATTATTCAGAGAATAATGAGTATATTGTTTTCGGTAATAAAGCAATTGTTGTTCAAATGATGTCAACTATGAAAAATTTACCTGATTATAATCTTTTTTCTTTTGCTTCTTTCCTAAACTCGGGATATTTTAATGATGAAAACACTCCTTTCAATAATGTTAATGTTGCTAAACCAGGAACTTCAATAATATTTAAAGACGGTCAAGTGTCAATAAAGGAATTAACCAGTAATATAAATAAGTTAAATGAAAATGAATTAAATGATAGTTATTATGACCAACTTGCTTCTATCTTTATAGATAGTTTTAAACCTCTTAAAAAGCATAGTGTCAAACTGAACTCAGGTTTGACTGGTGGCAAAGATAGTCGCTTAATTGTGGCAGCACTGTCTTACCTAGGCGAAGACTTTAAAACCCATACTACGGGATTTGAAGAACATCCTGACGTAGTACTAGCGAAGGAAATCGCAAATGTAATGGGAATTGAGCATGAAGTAAATCGACCAGTAATAAAAAACGAATCTCAAAATGTCTTAGTTCATGACATATTAAATAG
This sequence comes from Gracilibacillus halotolerans, assembly GCF_014206945.1. Lineage (GTDB taxonomy): Bacteria > Bacillota > Bacilli > Bacillales > Amphibacillaceae > Gracilibacillus > Gracilibacillus halotolerans. The sequence goes on along the minus strand of NZ_JACHON010000014.1, from coordinate 1,893 downwards.
AACTATTAATACTCTTTTGGTTACTGATGGAATGTTATCTGCTTACGAAAATGTACCACTAGGAAGATCTTTTAATTCTTCTATAGTTGCTCTTGGTGGTAATGGTGGGGAACATTTGAGAGGCGGATTTAACAAAAATGTTAATAGACATGACATTAATGGACTAAATCAATTGTTATTTCAAGTACTAAGACCTTTCAGTTCATTTATAAATGATGAGGTACAGTCAGTATATGATGAGCATCTTGATATATGGCTTAAGAAGGGTAATGATGAGGCACCTAAAGATTTAATGATGAGGTACTATATTTACTATCGAACAGGTAAGTGGTCATCAGTGGCGCGAAGTGGCTATACGAATAACAATTATTTATATCAGCCATTCTTTGATTCGAGATTAATAAAAGAAGTATTAAAAATTCCAGCCGAAAATCTAATTAATGACAGAGTTATATATGAAATCCTCATTAGACTTGCCCCTCAATTAGTAGATATTCCATTTTTTGCTGACAGATGGAACTTTGAAAAAAAAGGGCCAATTGATGGAGATATAGATAAATGGAAAAAACGTGAGCCACTCATAACTAATATGCAGTCAAAAGGAGGTTTCAATTGGAGAAGAACTACTCTCAAAGATTTAAAAGATGCAATGTATGAAGAAATTTTTAGTACCCACAATCAAAAGATATTAAATATAATAAATCAATCAGAAGTTAAGAATTTATTTGAAACAGGAATATCTAGTAATAGAGAAATTGATATGTTTATGTGGAATCTCTATACGGCTTCAATATTGACGTCTAATGATTGGTTGAAAAATCGTGAAAGAACTAGAGAAGTAGAGATAAGGCTACCACCTACTCATTTGTTAGAAAATAGAGAGCTTAATCCAAGTGATTTAGGACTAAAAAATACAGATCAGAGTGGTACGATTTCTACAGAGGATGGGGCTATAAAATATAATTTTATTAATGAAGGTTCGAAAGTTAATAAATATATTTATACTTTTGAAGGTAATTTTACTACTCCAACAAATTTAAATAAATATGAAAAGGCAGTTGTGCCAAAAGAATCACGCCTTACAACGTTAAATTTTGATGCAAAGGCAAATACTCCTCAGACATTATTAGTATTTTTCATGGGATACGATAACAAATCAAGGGTGTTTAATGAATCGAGAAGAGTGAATCTTGGAACGGATTTAAAGACTTACTCTCTTTCCTATGAACATCAGGATAATCTCGAATCTTATAAGATTGCAATTAAAACAGTAGACAAAAAAGATGCCTCCTCCAACGTGTGGGATATCAATAATCTTGGTGTGAAATTCTACAAATAAAAAGTGGTTAATGTAACATAAACCAATTGATAAGGTTTATGTTACTTTTTTTGAGATATTGCCAAAATATAATGAACATCAATTAACATTTAAGTATGTTTATGATGCTAGTATAGTTTCATGGACACATCTAAGTTAAATTTATACAATGAATTTCAAGGAGGATGTGTCCGATGAGTACAAGAAATAACGGCAAACGATATAACGATGATTTTCGTAAAATGGTTGTAGATCTTTATCATTCTGGGAGTTCTGTAAAAGATTTAAGCAGCGAGTATGGCGTGTCTAATGTAACTATTTATAAATGGATTAAGGAGCTAACACCGGTTGAGGGTACTGACGGCAAGGAGATTACTCCAAAAGAAGTAGATGCCATTCAAAAAGAGAATCTTCGCTTGAAACAGGAGCTTGAAATCCTAAAAAAGGCTATGGCCATATTCGCTCAAAAGTAGGTGATATAGAACTAACCGACTTTATTACAGAACATAAAAATGATTATCCCATTCGTACGATGTGCGAAACACTTGATATCCCTAAAAGTACGTACTACCAAT
>NZ_JACHON010000013.1 GCF_014206945.1 Gracilibacillus halotolerans | reverse complement strand
CACGCACTATTTTCCATCTGAGAGCTAAAATTTTGAGCGCTATAAATAAGTTTGTTTACCTTTAAAAAATTGTTCAGTTTAGTGTTGACATACCAGTAATCGATAATCAAAGAGAAGGATAAAGCTATAAGATGTGAAATAAAAACATTTGGAGATGATAACATGGCAAATTTCCAAAAATTCGCTCAGGTCGATAATATGGAAGTGTTTGTATATCCAGGAATGGTAAGTGTCGAGCCAGAATTATTCATAATGGATGGAAAGAAGAAAGTAACAATTACGCTAAATTCTAATATCTATGAAAACGACTTAGGAGAATTCATGTTACACACAGGACTTTCTGGAGATTATCGTGATGCTGCAAATAAAGTGATGAGAGAGCTAGCTGCAGAGGTAGAGCACGTAGAATCCTTCATTAAATATACTTTGAAACATGAGTATAAGGTAAAGTTAATGAGCATTATTGAAGAAGAGGTGAAGCAGGGGAGATATTACAAATTTTGACCTTTAAAACTGAAATAGACATAAGAGTCATCTTAAGAATATTAGTAGTAAAATTTGAGGAGGAATAACATGAATAACAATTTTTCTAAAAAAATTTATAGTACCTTTATTGCTTTAGTGTTAATGATATCATTCGTTACAACGCCATTATCTGCGATTACATATGAAGGAAGTGAAGCTGATGAGCAATTGGCGGAGCAAGAAAACACGGAAGAGAGTAATTATCCAAATTTAAAAGACATTGAAAGTGTTGAAGAAAGTGAAAGTACTTCAGAAAACAATACAAAGGAAGTAGTTCTGGAAGAGGACAATTTAGAAGGATTAGATCATACAGTTGAGTCTGATGAGCAAGAATTAGAAAGTGAAACGAACGATGATCCAAATAATGAGCAAAATAATCCTGAAGAACAACCAGAGTTAGATAATCAACTAGCAGTTACTAATACAGATGAAGAAATAGAAGAGTCTAATGATGAAGAAACTGAAATCGTAGAATTTAAGCATGATAGAGTTCGTGACACTGTGAGGAAAAAGTTAGGGATTGAATCCGAAAATGTAACTATATTAGATATGGAAAACCTAGAAGAGTTCTACTTAAACTTATGGGATTATGATAAGGATAAAGATGATAGTATATCATTAAAAGGCCTTGAGCATGCAGTGAACCTAGAAACTCTTAGCGTGATGAACGTAAACATAGAAGATACTAAGGTAATAGAAGAATTAAATAGTGTAGAAGTGATTAATTTATACAATACAAATATCGAAGATCTTTCAGTTATTAAAGATCTTACACAATTAAAATCTTTAAATGTAGCAAAAACGAATGTTTCAGATATTTCGGCTCTTGAAAAGTTAACGGAACTGAAATCTTTGAGTTTAGAATCTACAAATGTTTCAGATATTTCAGCTCTTGAAAAGTTAACTGAACTGGAATTTTTAAATTTAGATTTTACAAATGTTTCAGATATTTCTGTTCTAAAAAACTTAAACAAGATTATTAGTTTAGGATTAGGAGCACCTAATGTAACAGATATATCTGTTTTAGAGCATTTGCAAGAATTATTTGAAGTTGCTTTATATGAGACTAATATTAAGGACATTAAGGTATTAAGAAAATTACCTAAATTAAGAAATGCTGTTTTAGACTTGATTGATGTTGAAGCATATGATTTTGAAACACTGGATATGTTATTGAATAATGATGCAATCATAGGGGTAGATGCTTTTAACTGGTATATTGAACAACTCAATGATATCTACCCAGAAAATGAAGGATATAAAGTCGACGAAGAGAAGGCTCAAATAACAGCACAAGTAAAAGGCGATTCACATAAATTATCAGTAAATCAAGTAAATGCATTGATAGAAAATGATTTAACGATTGTATTAGAAAAAGCAGGTGTTACAACATCTATACCTGCATCCGTATTTGCACGTAATTTAGATGTTGAGATTAAAATAGAGAATTTAAATAAAGTGACTAATAGTTTTAGTGATGCTTATAAATTCACAATTACGCAAGGTAATGAAACAATCAGCGAGTTTGAAGAACACCCTATCACCCTAGCTTTCAAAGTAAATGCGGAAAATGCTAACAATGTAGATCATTTACAAGTGTATTATCTAAATGAAACGACGAATAAATGGGAAAATATTGGTGGTAAATATAACGCTGAAGACGGTACAGTAACGGGAACAACGGATCATTTCAGTACTTTTGCAGTTTTCGAAGCAGAGGAGATTGATTCTGACAATATTGTTAATAATGGGTCACCTGACAAAGAAGTCAGCCCGGATGGTGAAAATGATGATACTGCAGTAAATGAATCAACCAATGATGAAGTCAACTCGGATGCTGGATCAGAAACAACACAAGCTAATAATACAGCAAAAAATATAGCAACGGAAAGTGACGAAAAAGCGTTGTTACCAAATACAGCAACAAGCATATATACTTTCTTGTTCTTAGGTTTAGCTCTTTTATTAGTGGGTGTTACTATCTTTGCAATTAGACGTGTTAGCGGGAAAATAGAATGATAATACAGAAAGACGCTAGGGCACTAGCGTCTTTTTAGTTACATTTTAAAATTTAGGGTATCGAAATTGTGATACTTAATCTACTGATTCTTTTATCTGTTTATTATTGTGCTGCTTAGCATCCTCAAAAAAAGTTAATCTATTCTCCTGGTGTAGCAAAACCTCACGATTATTAAATTCGTTTCGGATTGTCTTAAAGTCAATTCCTCCATTCAATCAAGTTTCATTCGTTATCAAGAGCTTCTAAGTACCGATAGAGAGTGGATTTACTTATACCCGTTTCATTTTTTATCTCAATAAGTTTATATCCTTCATTATACATTGCAATAGCTTTGTTTACATTTTCATCTGACTTTTTCGGACGGCCTACGGTTTTACCACTTTCCCTAGCTTGCTGCATTCCAATTGTAGTAGATTGCTTTATTAATTCAGATTGGAATTGAAGCACATGTATCATTATCTCTTGTAAGTAAATAGTAAGTAACTCGTCACTTTTGATTTTTTCGTTTAGAAAATGTATGGTTACATTGTCTTTTTTGCATATTTTTAATAGCTCAATGAGATGATGAAAAGAGTCTGCTAGAGCAACCATCCTATCGACAACAATACAATCACCAGGTTTTAACTCCATTAGTAATGCTTCTAGCTGAGTTCTTTTTTTGGGAGTACCGTGCTCTTCTTGAAAAATTTGATCACACTTTTTATTTAATAAATGTAACTGGTCTTTAGAATTTTCGTCGTTATATAGTGGCCTCACATAGCCATATATCATATTTATTCACTCCTATTATTCCTAAAATGGTTCCTTTTTGGGAAGAACCATGATACAATGTTATGAGCAATTCAGAGAAGGAGATTAACATGCAAACAATCAAACAACAATGGTTCGGCAATATACGCGGTGACATCTTAAGTGGAATAGTCGTAGCACTTGCTTTAATTCCAGAGGCAATTGCCTTTTCTATCATAGCAGGGGTAGACCCAATGGTAGGTTTACATGCTTCTTTCATTATAGCAGTTGTTATTGCCTTTGCCGGTGGTCGACCAGGAATGATTTCTGCAGCTACTGGTGCAATGGCATTACTGATGGTTCCGTTAGTTCGGGAGTATGGTCTCGATTATTTACTTGCAGCAACTATTTTAACAGGTATTATTCAAATTATATTCGGGATATTTAAAGTTGCTAAAGTAATGAAGTTTATACCGAATGCTGTAATGATAGGCTTTGTTAATGCATTGGCAATCCTTATTTTTATGGCACAGATTGAACATTTCATTGGCATATCAACGATGACATACGTATTTGTCGCAATTACATTACTCTTACTATACACTTTACCACGTTTTATTAAAGTCGTTCCAGCCCCACTGATTGCACTAGTAGTATTAACATCAATCGCTATCTTTACTGGTGTAGAACTTAGAACGGTTGGTGACTTAGGGGCGATTACACAGTCACTACCTACATTCTTAATTCCGAATGTACCATTTACATTCGAAACATTACAGATTATATTTCCCTATTCTCTATCGTTAGCAATTGTAGGTTTATTAGAATCATTACTTACTTCACAGATAGTAGATGACATGACCGCAACAGAAAGTAACAAAAACAAGGAATCACGTGGTCAAGGGATTGCAAACTTTATAACAGGCTTCTTTGGTGGTATGGCAGGATGTGCCATGATTGGCCAGTCTGTTATTAATGTAAAATCAGGAGGCCGTGGAAGATTATCTACATTAATTGCTGGTGTCTTCTTGATGTTCCTAATTATGGTACTAGGTGATTTAGTCGTTCAAATACCGATGCCTGTTCTAGTAGGTATCATGATTATGGTTAGTATCGGTACATTTGATTGGAGTTCCTTTAAATATTTAGTGAAGGCTCCGCGTACAGATGCAATTGTTATGGTAGCTACAGTCGGAATTGTAGTTTATACAAATGATCTTTCAAAAGGTGTTCTTGTTGGTGTATTATTAAGTGCCATTTTCTTTGTAGTAAAAATATCAAAGGTTAAAATTACTAAAGACGGGAATCGTTATATTGTTCATGGACAACTATTCTTTGCATCAATTGATGATTTTGTTGACTTCTTTAAGAAGGAAGATATTAAGGAGAAGAGCATCTTAATCGATTTATCAGAGACAAGGGTATGGGATGATTCTAGTGTAGGTGCTTTAGTAAAGGTTAGCACTCTATTAAAAGAACGAGGTATTGACGCTGAGATAATTGAAATTGATGCTTCTAGCAAGAAGTTGGTGGAAAAACTCAATAGTCTATATTCTTCAAATTAAAGGAGGGTGTCATAATGTATCAACATATTTTATTAGCTTCAGACGGATCAGACAATGCTTTGCGTGCAGCTAAAGAAGCAGTGAAAATCGCATCTACTAATACAAAATCTATCATTAATGTGGTCTATGTAATTGATATGGATAAGGCAAAATATGATGTTCTTCACTCCAATTCACAAGAAGAAGTTGAGATCGAGCGACGTAAGAAAAATTCAAATGTAATTCAATATTTAAATGAAGTGAACGCTAATTACAAAACGACAATATTAAGAGGTCGACCTGGTCCTGAAATTGTAAAGTATGCGAATGAGCAAAATGTAGATTTGGTAGTCATAGGTAGTCGAGGATTAAATGCTCTTCAGGAAATGGTTCTAGGTAGTGTTAGTCATAAAGTTATGAAACGAGTCGATTGCCCAGCCTTAATTGTAAAATAATAATGAATTATTTTGAAAGCCCGAAATTAATTTTTCGGGTTTTTATTATTGTATGGATGATTAGCTGTAGAGCAAAATGGAATATTTTTCTTTGTAAATTGACTGGTAATCTAACCTCCTTTATAATAATTACAATAAAGTGCTTAATATAAGGAAAAAGGGTAAAATGTATAAATTTAGAAAGGAGAATAATCATTGAGTGTATTTAAGATGGAACATAAAAATCCTGAAGGTTTATTTTCATCAAAGATTTTTACCCAAACCATAACAGTAAGTGGTCATGCTAAAACAATCTATATTGGAGGTCAAAACGCCGCGAATGAGAATGGAGAGATAGTAGGCATAAATGATTTCGAACTTCAGGCTAGACAAGTTTTAAAAAATATTGAACTAGCATTAGCCTCAGAAAATGCTGACTTTAGCCATCTTATAAAGCTGAACATCTATTTATTAACTGGATGTGACCCACGCATTGGTCTAAGTGTATTCCAAGAATATATAGCAGATTTATCTCATCCACCATTAATCACAGTCCTCTTTGTCTCCGGTTTTTCGCGACCAGATGTCTTAGTTGAAATTGATGGTATTGCAGCTGTTGAAATGGACAAATAAAACAAATTTACTAGTTCTGTTCATTTAAACCGTACATCATGTATTATTCAAATACCGTTGTCCACCTCTTGAACAAACTCTTCTAGGAATATAATCCTCTAAGAACGGTACTCTTTTGCCTTTCCTTATCGCTGTCATCATTAGCTATATTTTTTAAGATTGCGGAGATATGGTATCCTTTTATTAGAGATATTGGAATGAAAGGGAGAACGAGTATGAACGTAGACCTGTCAAAGATAAAAATACCGAAAACAAAGGCAGAAGTCATATTTAATATTATTGGTTATTCCGCATATATATTGGCTATTTTGTTTTTAATATTTAAATTTTTCCAACTACCTGATGAAATACCTGCTCATTTTAGTTACTCTGGAGAAGTGACGCGTTGGGGCTCAAAAATGGAGATTATTATTCTACCACTCATTGGAACATTTACGATATTGTTAACGGAATTCTTTGAAAGAAATCCGCAGTTTCATAATTATCCTTCGAGATTAACGGAGGAAAATGCAGAGCAATTCTACTTAAATAGTCGTAAACTACTTAATCAAATGAAAAATATTATGTCGCTTATGTTTGCCTATCTAATCGTAGAGATTATCCTCGTTTCAGAGGGAGTTTCAGAGGACTTAGGCGCATTACCAATGACAATTTTCCTCATCGCGCTATTTATCCCAATTATTTTTGGACTGATTAGACAAAGTAAAATTAAATAAATATAGATGGGACCTCAAGTCTGCTGCTTGAGGTTTTTTAAGATTGTATAGATGTTTAAAATAACTCTAGTAATAAATAATCCGCATCTCCAATTAAAAAATTATACCTTTTTCTTTATATATGGTTTAATAGAAATAACCCTAACGAAACCCCTTTCTTTTTATACACTTACATACTTTTACCACTCCACCTCTCAATCCCAATAAGAAATATCGAAGCCGATACTGTGTCTAGGAGTGATAATATGCCAACTATTTATGATATTGCAAAAAAATCCGGGTTTTCCATAACAACTGTGTCCAAGGTAATTAATAATTATCCAGATGTTAGTCAAAAAACGAGGAAAAAAATTCTAAAAACAATTGAAGAATTAGGATATCACCCAAGCTCTAATGCTAGATCCTTAATGACTAAAAAATATTGGACGATAGGCGTCGTGTATATCGAGGAATTAAACAACGGTATCCATCACCCGTTCTTTAGTGCCGTTATAGAAAGTTTTCGTAAAGAAATGGAAGATGCCGGCTACGATTTGTTGTTAATTTCAAAGAAAATCGAACAACGGAAAACAGGTTATATTGAAAGGTTTAAACAGCGTGGAGTAGATGGGGTAATCGTTGTTTCACCAATTAAATTAACAAAAGATGTCCAAGAAATTGTTGATCATGACATTCCAAGTGTTTTCATTGATTTACAACATCCAAAAGTAAGTACAGTTAATAGTGATAACTTAGATGGTAGTAAAGAAGTAGTTAAGTATCTCCACTCTCTAGGTCATGAAAAAATTGCTCATATTGCTGGTGGAGAGCATACATTTGCAGGGAAGGCTAGAAAGAATGGTTTTTTACAAGCAATGGAGGAGTTAGGCCTGGAAGTCAGTCAGAACTATGTCGTAGACGGAGGTCTCTTTGGTGTTATGGGTGGCTACAAAGCAATGCAACAATTGCTTCAGGTTGCTGACAGGCCGACCGCAATATTTGCTGCTGGTGATATGATGGCGATTGGGGCGATGAAGGCAATCCAAGAAGCAGGTTTACAAATTCCAGATGATATCTCAGTCGTAGGTTTTGATGATATCGAATTATCTCAATATGTTACACCAAGTCTTACGACAATCAGGCAAGATTCTCAAACAATTGGTCAACAAGCAGCAGACATGTTATTAAAACAAATTAATATCAAAAAGAAAATTCCTCTAGGCGTTATGGTTCCCGTTACTTTAATAGAGAGAAAATCTACTAAAAAGTTAAAATGATGATCAACTCTACTGCTCGGTTGTAATCGCGTAGTAGATTTTTTATGTGTAAAAGATATCGTATTCATCTAAGAAGGTCTTGATAAACAAGAATAGAATATTTGTACTACCTCTTTCATCGTAAGGCTTTTAAAGTTTGACAAATTTCTAGTATATTTTCACAAAAAATGTGTTGACAATATTTTCATATTCTAATATCATGATTACGAAAGCGCTTTACGTAATTACTTTATTAAAGCGTTAATAAATGGGGGTGTTACTTATTTAAGATTGAAATTGGAAATACAAAAGGGGGTATTAGCTGTTTAACAAACAGGTTTTGTTAGGTAGGGATTGAGTGGTTAGTTGGGTTAAGTAAGACTACTTCTTTGGAATTGCACCCTATGTAAAAGAGAAATTACAGATGACAACATACTAATAAATCATCTTTCATAGATAAAAATAAGATGAACCAAAATCTTGTTATGAGAAAAGATTGTAAATGATTTGATTCGATCATTTAAATATACTCAAAATCGAAAGCGATTTCGATTTTGAGTACTTCATTAAAATATAAGAAAATTAGGGAGGAATTAGTGTGAAGAAATTATCGATGCTCGTGCTTACAATGATTACTGTCTTTGTTTTAGTAGCATGTAGTAGTGGAGAAAGTAAGGAATCATCAAACTCTAACGCGGATACTTCCAACGATACAGATACGAACACAGAAGAAAGTTCAAATAATGAAGAAGAGATTACATTGAATTTCTGGGCATTTGGTGCAACCAACTATGAGGAAATGGCTGCTGAGTATGAGGAAGAAAATCCAAATGTTCAAATAAAATTTAAAACTTCTGAAACAGATGAACATCATGATGCTTTATTTAATGCACTGTCAGCAGGTAGTGGCGCACCAGATATAGTGTTACTAGAGATTGATCAGTTCGATCGTTTTAAAAATGCTCAAGATCGATTTGTGAATTTATATGATTTAGGTGCTGAAGAAATCGAAGGTAACTATCTAGATTGGAAATGGCAGGGTGGTGAAAATCTAGACGGAGATTTCTTATTTGGTCTTCCTACGGACATCGGTCCGAAAGCGCTTTACTATAGAACGGATGTGTTTGAGGAAGCAGGTTTACCAACAGAGCCTGAAGAAGTAGAAGCACTAATTGATTCTCCAGAAGCTTTTATTGAAGCAGGTAAACAAGTAAAGGAGAAAACAGGCAAGCCTTTTGTTGACAGTATTGAAATGGCATTTCGAGCATACTTGGATGCAGCTGAGGAAGGTTACTTAAATCCTGATGGTGAACTGATTGTAGAAGAGGATGGAAGTGCAGTAAAAAAAGCATACGACTTTGCTGTAGAACTACATGAAGCAGGATTAGTTGGTAATTTTACATTATGGTCACCAGAATGGGCGAATGCAGTGAATGAAGGTGGCTTTGCTGCGGAACTAGGAGCTGGCTGGTTAAAAGGTTGGTTGGAAGAAAATGCTCCTGATGCTACAGGTAAATTTAGAGTAGCTACATTACCTTCTGAGTTTTCGGCTAACTGGGGTGGATCTTATTTAGCGATACCAGCAGAAACCGAACATAGTCAAGCTGCTTATGACTTTATTAGCTGGTTGACGAGTGCAGAGGGTCAGTTGAAATCCTTCCAAAGTCATGGACTATTCCCTTCAGCACCAGAGGTTTATGAGCAGGATGAGTTTAAAAATAATGGTGATGAGTTCTTTGGTGGTCAAGTTTCATCCGTTGTTTTTGCTGAAGCTGCACAAGATGTAAGTGGAACGATTTACAAAGGTGAAAAATATGTTGCCGTTCATAATGAATTTAATAACGCTTTAATAAATGTTCAAGATGGTGCTGATCCAGAAGAAGAGTGGGAAGCAGCTGTAGAAAGAGCAAAAGGATTAGTAAGTAGATAAGATTTATCAGAAAAGAATGTACTAGGACAGAATTTTTTTATCATTCAATAGCCTAATATTATAATAAAGCCTTGTCAAAATACTTCGCTTTCCGCAGGCAACGCCTCAACTAATTACAAAAGTCTTGCGAGACTTTTGTAATGGATTTTCGTCTTTTGCTTTTTCTGCAGGAGTCTTGTATTTTGACTTGGCTAGTAGCATTATTACCGTATTATCTTTCGGTTTCCTGCTATATATTTTGGTTTTGTACTAGTCTCATTCTTCTGATTTTTTCTTGCCTCATTATATTTACTGGAAAGAAGAAAAGGGGAGTGAAAATGATAGTTTCAAAGAAGAGGTTTGTTTCCGAAGAAAAGAAAGATATGATATCAGCATATCTTTACGTATCTCCCTTCTTTATCATTTTTAGTTTAGTAGGTTTATATCCGGCAGTATACAGTCTATATTTAGCGTTCCAAAAGTGGGATGGACTGGCTCCTATGACGTTTGTCGGTCTTGATAATTTTCGAGTCGTTTTAGAAGATCCGTTGTTTTGGAAATCACTTTATAACACGTTGATTATTGGTGTTATGGGGACTGCTCCCCAATTAATAGTAGGGATAATTCTGGCTTTTCTCTTAAATTTGGCGTATTTAAAACTCAAACAGTTCTTTCGAGTTACGATTTTTATGCCTTATATTACTTCGATGGTTGCAGTTGCATTAATATTTAGTGTCATTTTCAGTAACCACGAAGCATCCTTAGCAAACTATACGTTATCTGTTTTTGGATTTGATCCTGTGAACTGGAAAACGTCTGAATGGGGAACGAAAATTGCCATTTCCTTAATGGTGTTTTGGAGATGGGTTGGATATAATACGATTATTTACTTAGCAGGACTGCAAAGTATTTCGAACGAATATTACGAAGCAGCGACGATAGATGGCGCGAGTAAAATGCAACAGTTATTACACATCACTCTACCATTACTGAGACCGTTTATTTTGTTGACTGTATTCTTCTCAACTGTTGGTGCATTGCAACTATTTGCCGAACCAACCGTCTTTTTAGGGAACAATGCTTTTACGCGAGATGAGGCAATGACAGTGGTGATGTATTTATACCGTGATGCCTTTCGTTTGCAATCGTTTGGTACAGCATCCGCTACTGCGATTATACTATTAATCTTTATTGTCATTGCATCAGCTATCAATTTATTACTTACTTCTAGAATTGGTAAGAAGCGAGGTGTTCGCAGTGAGTGAAACAATTATGAGCAAAACGGTCTCGCGGAGAAAAAGAAAAATTTCCGCTAGCTCCATATTTATTTATGCATTTCTTACATTAGCATCCTTATTATCGCTATTTCCTTTTTATTGGATGTTTGTTATGGCGACACGTCCTAGTGCGGCATTTAGTTCTGTGCCACCAATTGTTACACCAGGTGGGTTGCTAGTGGAAAACTTCCAAAAAGTATTAGAGCAAATTGAGTTTTTTAAAGCACTGGGCAACACAGTAATTATTTGTACTGCTGTTACGCTAGTTGTCTTACTTATTAGTTCATTAGCTGGATTTGCTTTTGCAAAATTTAAATTTCCAGGTAAAAACCTACTGTTCGTAGGTATTTTATTAACCATGGTCATTCCACCACAATTAGGGTTAATACCTCAGTATTATTTGATTTCACAAGCGGGTCTTTTGGATACATTGTCTGGGGTAATGATATTATTTTTTCTAAATCCTTTGGGAATTTTTCTTATGCGCCAATATGTGAGTGAAGCGGTACCTGATGAACTAATTGAGGCTTCTAAATTAGATGGGTGCTCCAATTTTCGAATATACCGAAGTATCGTTTTGCCTATTATTTTACCAGCGTTTGCGACACTTGGAATTATCGTGTTCACGGCTGTCTGGGGTGAGTTCTTATGGCAATTTACCGTATTGAGAGATCCTGAAAAATATACGATTCAAGTAGCATTAGCATCTTTAAACAATACATTTAAAGTAGATTATGGCATGTTAATGTCCGGAGTTTTCTGGGCAACTGTCCCATTGATTATTATTTTCTTATGTTTCAATCGTTTATTTATTGCGAGCATTACAGAAGGCGCAGTTAAATAAGTATGAAATTTGTAAACTGTTTCCCCCATATGACGCCGAAGGAATAACAATTGGTTACCCTTCGGCTGTTTTTTTATAATAGATTTGAATCTGTTCTACTTTTTCATTAGTAAATAGATAAAATAAGGCGCACCGATTAATGCAGTAATAATTCCTGCTGCAATACCTTCAGGCTCCGCTACATTTCTACCAATCGTATCTGCAATTAATAGTAAGACCCCACCAATCAGCATCGCGATCGGGATAAATAATCCATTTTTTGGCCCTACTAACTGTTTCGCAATATGTGGTGCCATCAATCCAATAAAAGAAATCCCTCCAGTTACAGAAACAGCTGCAGCTGCTAAGGCGACCGCCGCTAATAACAATAATGTTCGCTCACGATGGACCGAGACGCCAACTCCAACAGCAACTTCTTCACTGAAGCTTAATAGATCAAGTTTATTCGCTTTCCAAAGAACAAATGGGATGAGTAGAACGAGCCACGGAAGCAACGCTACAATATACGGCCAATCGGTCCCCCAAATAGATCCCGCCAACCATTTCGCGATAAAATCTACCCGCTCTCTCTCCGCAGATGAAATGAGCACTACCATTGCTCCAGAACAAGCCATTGAAAAACCGACTCCGACAAGAATTAATTTAATTGGTTGAATACCTGCTCCTTTTTGTATCGAAAAGAAATAGATACATACAGCAATGACGAGTGCACTAATAAACGCAACGATTGGAAGCATATATACAAAGGAACCGGCATCCATAGGGAAATATAGAAAGAAGAGTGCAACACCAATGCCGGCACCAGAATTAATTCCGATAATACCCGGGTCCGCTAAATCGTTTTGTGTAATACTTTGAAGAATGGAACCTGAAACAGCTAGAGCTATCCCTGCAAGGAGTGTAATAAGTATTCTTGGTAATCGAACAGAAAAGAGAATGAACTCTTCCTCAAAGCTACCTAATCCAAACAAAGTAGGTATAATACGGTCAATTGTTACTGTAGAATAGCCGATACCTAGACTGACTACGACCGTTACAAGTGTGAGTACGAGAAGCACCATAAAAATGATAAAATGTCTACTTTTGTATTGCTTGTTTTCTATCATGATGCTTTCACTCCTTTATACACAATGAGAAGGAAGAAAGGTAATCCAAGGACGGAAACAATTGCAACAACGGGTGTTTCGAATGGAGCATTAATCGTTCTTCCTACAAGGTCCGCTAAAACCATAAACATACCACCTATTAGTACGGATATCGGTAAAATTTTCTTATAATCTGAGCCGACAATCCTCCTTGCGATATGAGGAATCATTAAACCAACAAAGGCTAAGTTGCCAACTAGAGCAACGGCAGTACCAGCTAGTATCGTTATTAACGTATAGATTGCAATTTTTATGAGAATTACATTTTGACCTAGACTTACTGCAACATCCTCACTCATTCGTAAAATCGATAATTGATTAGATAGTAAAAGTGCTAGAACGATACAGACAATGACAAAAGGTAAGGCGATTTGCAACTGTGCCCAGCTCAAGCCAATTAGCCCACCAGCAGTCCACATCGATACATCTTTTGATATTTGAAACGCTATGCTGACGCCATCTGCAATTGCGTATAGAAAAGCAGAAATTGCCGCACCTGCTAGTACAATTCGTATTGGGGAAAAACCACTTGGTGCAAGTGTACCAACTAATACGACTAAGATTGTTCCAATCGCCGCACCGATAAAGCAAGCAAGAGTAATCATTAAATAATTACTAGCAGGGAAAAATGCTAAAGTTAACGCCAAAGCGGCATTGGCTCCAGCTGTAACACCTAACAAGCCAGGATCTGCTAAAGGGTTACGAGTGACACCTTGCATCATTGCACCTGCTAACGCGAGTGCGGCACCTACCGTTATTGCACCAATCACGCGAGGTATTCTTAATTCCTGCAACATGGTTATCGTTTCGGATGTAGCTGTCATCGTGACAGCTTGCCATGCCTCTTTATAGGTGACATCAGCTGCACCGAAAGCCAACGCTAAGATAACAGAAAGAAATAGCATTATCATTACGATAATCCATATAAAAGCTTTATTTTTCATATGTCATTCACTTCCTAAAGAAATAGATGACTCTACAAGAATGAAGTAGGTCATCTATCATTTTACAATATATAATGAAGCTATCCCATCACTTTAAATGATTCTGGATGAAGATGGCTATTTGAGCCGAATTTTCATCTTTAAGCTAAGTCCACCCTTATTAAGGAAGAAAATTTTCTTCAAAAAAATCAAGTTGATAATCTAATGTGATCGGGTCATTGAAATAGAATTTTGTTGCATCCGCTACAAACACGTTTCCATTCTTAACAGCAGGAATATTTTGAAACGTTTCCGTATCCATAAAGGAAGAAGATGAATCTTCGTTTTTACTAACAATTAAATAATCTCCCACATACTCAGGAAGCACTTCTAAAGAAAGAGAAGCATAACCGTCTTCCAGTGCGGTTTCTTTCACCTTTTCTGGCATTGGTAATCGCATTTCTTGATATAAAATCTCTGTACCACGTGCCCAGTTATCGCCGAAAACATATAATTCCTTATCAAAGTTTTCGATAACTGAAACGGTCGCATCTGGGCCGATTTCTTCTCTAATTTGATCCCCTAAATCAATGGCACGTCCTTTAAAGTCATCAATCCATTGCTGTGCTTCTTCTTCCTTATTCAACAACTTACCGATTTCTAAATGTTGTTCCAAATAGTCAAGCTGTCCATAAGTAAAAGTTACCGTAGGTGCAATCTCTTTGAGCTTATCAACGTTTTTAATACTTGACAGTCCAATAATAAGATCTGGTTGTAGCTCGATGATTTTTTCTAAATTGTCATCAGACACCGCTTCTACGCCTTCCAAGTCATAGTTTGGATTTCCTTTAGACCAAGAATCGACTCCTACAAGTGGTGTATCCAATGCTAAAACGTTACCTGCGAACGTCGAGAGAACAATTACACGTTCAGGATTTGCAGGTACTTCTACAGGACCGTTTTCAGATTCGTATGTAATCGTGTCATCTGAACTACTAGCACTGTCTTCCCCCTCCGAATCGTTGGTGCAAGCTGCTAGTAGTAGTAATAGTCCAATAAGTAATACTATATATCTTTTTTTCATCGCCTTTTCACCTCTAATTGAAAATGATTATCAATTACATGATATTAGGATAAGCGTAATAAAGTCTCTTGTCAACAGAAAATAGAAAAATTGTTAGTCCACCAGAAAATAAAGAGGCACCAGTTATACTGGCACCTCTATATTTATACCTTAGTAAGGATCGGCATCTTTTCCTTTTTTAATTGCATCATCGACAGCTTCATGTGCATCATCTTTACCTAATGGATGAAACTCTTTGCCAGCTTCCATTTTCTTATTGCCCATTTGCTTCGTCTTTTCAGCAATACCTTCTCTTAAACGACGGCCATACTCTTCATCTGCTTCTTCTGCAAGTGCAATCATCTTATCTTGGATGCGTTTATCACAAACAGACAAATCATCTACTAGGTTGCTGATTAATTCGTCCTTTTCCCACTGTTCAAACTGTCGATATGTTTCACCAGCCTGTTTTGTATTATCATTTCTATCAATGGATTCACGAACGAGATTTCCTTCAGCTTTAGGTGTATGTTCTTTTCCAACTTGCTCTGCTTCTTTTAATCCACCAAGTACAGATGGTTCGTAGTTTACATGTGGATTTTGACCAGGTGCTTTGTCATTAAAATGGCGTAGTTGTCCACCTTCTTGATTTGTCGCTACACGTTTTTTAGCTGCATTAATTGGTACTTGTAAGTAGTTAGCTCCTACACGATAGCGCTGTGTATCAGAATAGGAAAAAGTTCTCCCTTGTAACATTTTATCATCAGAAAAATCCAACCCATCAACTAATACACCAGTTCCGAATGCTGATTGCTCGACTTCCATATGATAATTTTCTGGGTTTTTATTTAAGACCATTTTTCCTACAGGTAACCATGGGAATTGGTCTTCTGGCCATAGCTTCGTATCATCTAATGGATCGAAGTCTAGCTCTGGGTGGGGTCCGTCTTCCATAATCTGAACGAATAATTCCCATTCTGGATAATCACCATTTTCGATGGCTTCGTATAAATCTTGAGTAGCGTGATTCACACTTTTTGCTTGGATTTCTGCTGCTTCCTTAGCAGTTAGATTTTTAATCCCTTGCTTAGGTTGCCAGTGATATTTCACTAATACAGCTTCACCTTCACTATTTACCCACTTGTATGTGTTTACTCCAGAACCTTGCATCATTCGGTAATTTGCAGGGATTCCCCATGGCGAGTAAATAAATGTGACCATATGGAAGGATTCAGGTGAATTAGCACAGAAATCAAAGAAACGTTCAGGGTCTTGCATGTTTGTTACAGGATCGGCACGAAATGCATGAATCATATCAGGGAATTTCATCGCATCTCGGATAAAGAAGATCTTAATATTATTTCCTACTAAGTCCCAGTTTCCGTCTTCCGTGTAAAATTTCACAGCAAAACCACGCGGGTCACGTGCTGTCTCTGGAGATCCAGCGTTACCAACAACTGTTGAAAACCGTACAAATACAGGGGTCTGTTTACCTTTTCCGTTGAATACTTTCGCTCTCGTATATTTGGAGACAGGCTCATCTCCTACCGTTCCATATGTTTCGAAATAACCATGAGCTCCGGCGCCTCGTGCATGCACAATACGTTCAGGAACCTTTTCACGATCAAAATGACTAATTTTTTCGATAAAATCATAGTTTTCTAACGTGGCAGGACCGCGGTTTCCGACAGTACGAATATTTTGATTATTGGTGACAGGATGACCTTGTCTCGTTGTTAGCGTATCATCGTTTTCGATATTCGTCTGAGGATTTTCATTGGATTTGTTACTGTTACTCATGTTTATCGTCCTCTCTTCTATATTGATGACATACAGTAGTATATTTCCCTAAAGTAGGTTAAACATAACCATTTTTCCTGGAAAAGAAGAAAGATATTGCGAATGGTTTCCAAAAGGGATATTCTTAGCTTAAAGAATTAAGAAATAACGTGGTAAAAATTTAGGAGAATGGCATATGCAGAGTGTAGGTTGGATTATATACAATGGTAATCTCCATTCCAAAAAGTTTCTAGAGCAAATTGAATGGCTCAAAAAGGCTGGAGAAAATGAAGGTTTTCGAATGGAAATACGTGCAAATAATGAGTTGCTCGTCTTAATTGAAAATAATGTAGGAATGCTTTCGGAATCTACACTTCCGGACTTTGTTTTCTATTGGGATAAAGACTTATATTTAGCTAGACAGTTAGAGAGTCTGGGTGTGAAGGTGTACAATAGTGCGCGTGCGATTGAAATCTGCGATGATAAAGCATTAACGTTTCAGATACTTGCAAATCATCAGATTCCGCTGCCGAAAACGA
Source organism: Gracilibacillus halotolerans (assembly GCF_014206945.1). Classification (GTDB taxonomy): domain Bacteria; phylum Bacillota; class Bacilli; order Bacillales; family Amphibacillaceae; genus Gracilibacillus; species Gracilibacillus halotolerans. The sequence continues at coordinate 58,201 of NZ_JACHON010000013.1, read as the reverse complement.
TGATTGCTCCTAAAATTTTTCAAGAGCTTGTAGATGACAAACACCTAGAAATTATGGAAACACATTTTGATTATCCTATTATTGTGAAAGAGGTCTTTGGTTCATTCGGGGACCAAGTTTATCTAATACATACAGAACAAGATCTACAGAAGTTAACAAAACAGCTTGCTCATAAACCTTATATTATTCAAGAGTTTATCAAGTCCAGTAAAGGAAAAGATGCAAGACTACAAGTTATTGGAGACAAAGTTGTAGCCGCTATGCTACGAGTTTCAGATTCGGATTTTCGAGCGAATGTAACGGCTGGAGGAAAAATGTATCCTTATCAACCTTCGAAAGAAGAAGAGGAGCTTGCAATCCGAGTAACACAATTGGTTGGTGCTGATTTTGCAGGTGTGGACTTGCTATTTGGTGAGAAAGGCGAACCTATTTTATGCGAAGTGAATTCCAACGCACATTTTAAAAACATTCATGATTGCACAGGAGTGGATGTTGCGCAATTAATGATGGAATATATAAAAGATATAGAGGAGAGATAAAAAAATTGAAAGGTTGGCTGATTTACACGAAAGAGAGAGCCAAAGCAAACGGAAAATTTATCGAATGGTTTTTACAAGAAGCTCGTACACTTGGTATCCAATTAGAGCTCAAGATGAGAGAAGATATTTTAATCGGTGTTCAAGACAATCAATTATATGTTTATCCGGCTTCATTACCCGATTTTGCTGTCGTTCGCTGTATCGATCCCTTGTTTTCTAAACAACTGCAATTGGCAGGCGTAGCTGTTTTTAATCCTCCTGAGGTAGCAGAGATTACGAATGATAAAGCACGAACGCATCAATTACTTGCTGAACATAATATTCCAATGGTAGACACAATCTTTACGACAACTGAAAGATTAGCTCATCATGTGCCGTTAGCATATCCATTCATCGTAAAAGATGTGAATGGCCATGGTGGTAAAAACGTATTTAAAGTTGAGAATAAAATTGATTTGCAAGCAGTTTTTAAAAATTTAACTGGAGATATTATCGTTCAAAAGCTAGCACAACAGGGAAAAGATGTCCGCGTCTATGTTCTAGGTAAGGAAATTATCGGAGCAGTATTACGAAGCTCCTCTAATGATTTTCGCTCCAATTATACGCTAGGCGGTAAAGCTGAGATATATGTGTTAAATGAAAAAGAAAGAGCGTTAATTAAGAAAATTATTTCTTTGTTCGACTTTGGTTTGGTAGGGATAGACTTTATTTTTAACGAGAAAAACAACTTTTTATGTAACGAAATAGAGGATGTTGTTGGATGTCGGACATTAAGTACGTTAACGGATATTAATATTGTTCAGCGCTATCTCATTTGGATAAAAAAGATGCTACATCAATAGGGGGAAAGGGTTGATTTCATTGTGGAAGTGTTATGGGAGAAACTAAAGGAAGTAATAACGGCGGTATTACCAATTACAATTATCGTACTTATATTACATTTTACTTTAACGCCGATGGATATAACATTTATACTCCAGTTTTTAATGGGTGCTGTATTAATCATTATAGGGTTAGCCATTTTTCTTTTAGGGGTCGATGTTAGTATTACACCTGTTGGCAAAGAATTAGGAAAAACAATAGCGAAATCTAACAAGATATGGGTTGTAGTTTTGGCTGGTCTTATACTAGGATTTATAATTTCTATCGCTGAACCAGATCTACATATTTTGGCTGGTCAAGTGGAAAATGTGACTGGCGGAGAGATGACCAAGTTAGCTTTAGTTATTATCGTGTCTGTCGGTATAGCAGTTTTGCTTGCAGTAGGTCTGATTAGAATTGTTTATAATTTTCCCTTGTATAAATTGTTAACAATCCTTTATGGACTCGTCTTTTTGTTAGCTATATTTGTTACACCAGACTTTTTAGCAATTGCCTTTGATGCTTCTGGAGCAACAACAGGAGCGATGACCGTTCCGTTTATATTAGCATTATCTATTGGGATTTCAGCCCTTAAGAAAGATAGTAAAGCATCAGAGAAAGATAGTTTTGGACTAGTTGCGATTGCATCTGTAGGAGCTATAATGAGTGTACTTGTAATGAACATAGTAGCGAAATCTGATAAGCTAACAGGCGGAATACCAGAAAATCCAGCCGAAGAAGCTGTCGCAATTTATGTACCATTTATTCATAGTTTAGGCGAAATATCTAGGGATGTTTTGATAGCGCTTACCCCAATTGTAATCATATTTCTTATCTTTCAAAAAATATCCTTTAAATTATCGAAAAATACAGTTAGGAAGGTAATTACTGGGTTCGTTTTAGCGTTTGGTGGTCTTATTTTGTTCCTAGTGGGGGTAAATGCAGGATTTATGCCATTGGGTACAGAAATTGGTGTCTTAATCGCATCATTGGATAGTATGTCCTATCTAATTTGGATTGGTTTTATTTTGGGAGTAGTAACCATTCTAGCTGAGCCAGCAGTTTATGTACTGACAAAACAGATAGAAGAAGTAACGAGTGGCTATGTACAAAGAAAAGTAGTACTTGTAACACTTGCTATCGCAGTTGGCGCTGCAGTTGCCTTATCGATGGTAAGAATCATAATCCCAGAGTTACAATTGTGGCATTACTTACTTCCAGGATATATTTTAGCAGTCGTTCTTACTTATTTTGTACCAAAATTATTTGTAGGTATGGCTTTTGATTCAGGAGGAGTTGCGTCTGGACCAATGACTGCCACTTTTATTCTCGCATTTACACAAGGTGCTGCCTCTAAAATGGAGGGAGCAGATGTTATTATTGAGGGTTTTGGCATGATAGCGATGGTGGCTTTAACACCGCTCATCACGTTGCAAATTCTAGGATTATTGTTTAAATGGAAGTCAAAAAAGGGAGGGCTTGAACATTGAGTCGTAAGAACGAAGCACCTCAGTTTGAATTAATTCATGTCATTGTCAATGTAGGTATTGGAAGTAAGGTAGTAAAAATCGCAAAAAAATGTGGCATCTCAGGTGGCACCATCTATCTTGGTAGAGGTACTGTTCAGAGCAAACTCCTTAATTTATTTGCTATTTCAGATATACGGAAAGAAATCGTTATTATGCTTGCAAACCCTACTGATACGAGAAAGGCGATGGATGCATTATATCGACAATTACATTTAGAGAAATCGAATCATGGTATCGCATTTACTACGGGTGTCTCAATGATTGCAGGTACAAAGAATATTAATAAAGAAAGTAAAGAAGAAAGTATTCAAAGGAGTGAAGGTACCTCTATGTATCAAAATATTATGATTGTTGTAGACAAGGGGAATGCTGAGAACGTAATAGAAGCAGCGAAAAAGGCTGGTTCGAAGGGTGGCACCATTATAAATGCTCGTGGGTCGGGTATTCATGAAACAGCAAAGCTTTTTGCTATGGATATTGAGCCAGAAAAAGAAATAGTGATGATTTTATCTGAGGAGAAATATACAGAACCAATTGTTGAAAATATACAAATTGAATTGGAAATTGATAAGCCTGGTAACGGTATTATTTTCGTGCAAGATGTGTTGCAGACATATGGGATATACAAATAAGTTGCCTGAAGCAGTGAGGTAGCCACTAAAGATAAATTTACTTGTTTGAGTTCAAAAATGAGTTTGGTAATATGCCGAGCTCATTTACCATTTTCTCTTCCCGCCTTTTGAAAGGTAGGTTTGAATGTTTCCTAAAAATACTCTTTCTCAATACTGACAGGGTTCAATGTTTTTAGTAAACTATTAATGGGAGACAGGGGGAGAAAGAGTTTATGAGAAAAATAAAACAACAATGTAAAGTAATTGTTGAGACTAAAATGTTTACGAGAGTGATTATTGCACTCATCGTTTTAAATGCTATCTTAGTTGGATTAGAGACGTATCCTTCATTTGCGAATCGTTATACAGATTGGATTACGATAGCCGATAAAGTGTTACTGTGGATTTTTACAATTGAAATCGCTATTCGCTTCCTAGGAAGATATTCTATTAAAGGGTTTTTTAAAGACCCGTGGAATTTATTTGATGTCGTTATCGTAATGAGTGGACATTTACTAGCTGGTGCACACTATGTAACCGTACTTCGTGTGCTGAGGGTATTAAGAGTTTTACGTGCTGTATCTGTGATCCCTTCGTTAAGGAAGATGGTCAACGCTCTTATTTTAACCATCCCGTCCATGGGAACAATCATGTTACTGTTAAGTATCTTCTTCTATATTTACGCCGTAATAGGAACGATGTTATACGGCTCTATTGCACCAGAATATTTTGGTACACTACACGATTCTCTATTATCCTTGTTTCAAGTCATCACACTTGAATCGTGGGCGAGTGGGGTAATGCGGCCGATTTTAGATGAGGCACCTTCATCTTGGATTTATTTTGTTACGTTTATAGTCTTTGGAGCTTTTGTCATTATTAACTTATTTGTTGGTGTGATTGTTAATAATGTGGAAGAGGCATTTCATGAGGAAAAGCCTACGCCAACGGATATAAAACTCGATGAGGTACAGAAAGAATTGCAGGAGATAAAGCAGTTATTAGCTGAAAAACAGAAAGAATAGAAAACGATACAGAGAAATATAGCGCTAGCGCCAGGACGCCCCGTCAAGCCTTACTTAAGCTTGTCGGGGGTGAACAGGCGCTTTCGCTTTTCTTATTGTCTAGCTCCTGCGCCTACCCCTCGAGGTCTTAAGTAATGCTATTCTGTGGCAAAAAAACGCCACGTCAAGCCTTACTTAAGCTTGTCGGGGGTGAACAGGCGCTTTCGCTTTTCCTATTGTCTAGCTCCTGCACCTACCCCCTCGAGGTCTTAAGTAATGCTATTCTGTGGCAAAAAACGCCCCGTCAAGCCTTACTTAAGCTTGTCGGGGGTGAACAGGTGCTTTCGCTTTTCTTAGGTTAATTGTTGTTCGGCGAATTCTCGATACAAATCATGAGAAGCTATTAATTCCTGGTGTGTTCCTGTTCCCGTAATTCGTCCCTTCTCTATAAAGATAATCTTATCTGCATCTACAATCGTTGATAAACGATGGGCGATGACTAATGTCGTACGACCTTCCATAAGGCGACTTAATGCTTGTTGCACGATTGCTTCCGATTGACTGTCCAAACTAGCTGTCGCTTCATCCATCATTAAGATTTTCGGATTACGCAAGAACGCTCTAGCAATCGCAATTCGCTGTCGTTGACCCCCAGACAGTTTAACTCCTCGTTCACCAACTTCTGTATCTAGCTGTTCGGGAAATTCCTTAATAAATTGGTCAGCATAAGCCATTTTAGCAACTTCCCAAAGCTCGTCATCTGTTATCGATTCTGGATTTTCCAAACCGTATGTAAGATTATCACGTATCGTACCAGCCATCATCGGACTATCTTGTGATACATAACCTAATTGCGTTCTCCACGAACTTTTCGCTAAATCGGTAATAGGTATATCACCGATCGAAATGTTTCCACTTGTTGGCTCATAATACTGTTCAATTAGGCCGAAGACGGTTGTTTTACCACCACCACTAGGTCCACAAAACGCAATCATTTTCCCTGGCGGTACTGTAAAGCTCATATCTTCAATAACCTTCTCTTCGTCATTATATTGAAACGAAACATTTTGAAAATGAAGAGCTTTGTTTGAAATATCAAGTTCTCTTCCCGCAAATGGTTCTTCATCTAAGTCAAGAATGTCAATAATTCGTTCCGTTGCTCCTTTAGCTTTTTGAAGCTGGGTGAAAAACATCGCGAAGGATGTAATTGGAAATGTAATTTGAACAAGGTATAATAAAAATGCAATTAACGACCCCGTAGACATCGAACCATCTGCAACCCGGATTCCTCCATAGCCAAAAATAACGACAACTACGAGCATGTTTACTAAATACATGAGAGGACCAATCATAGCAAAAATTTTAGCCTCTCTTAATCCAAATAAGAAGAGCTCTTTAATATTGTTGAATCCTTTACTACGCTCATGGTTCTCGGCATGTGATGCCTTCATTAATCGAATCTCGCCCAATGTCTGTTGAACTGCGCCCGAAAAATTAGCTGTTTCATCTTGCAGTCCTCTAGATACGGTAGACATTTTCTTCCCAAGAGGCATCAGCACTGCTACCACGAATGGAACAGCAATCAACATTAATAGTGTCATTTTCCAATCCATAATAAGGAGTATAATAACAGCTCCAATAATGGTAATAATCCCATTAATAAATTGAGGAAAATGCTGAGTAATTAAGTCTTTTACAATACTCGTATCATTCACAATTCGGCTGACCGATTCGCCACTTTTATTTTTATCGTAATAACGGACAGGCAAATGGAGAAATTTTACCCACATTGTCTCCCGTAGACGCTGGACAATGGTTTGCCCTACATAGGCGAGTGAGTATGTCGAGAGCCCATCTACTACTGCCTGAATCAGAAAGACAGCAATGATTCCAATGATAAGACCGATATTGATATTATTAGGGTTAAATCCATCTACTACTTCTCTAGTCAATAGGGGAATGGATAGTCCGACAAATGTTGTCAGAATCGTTCCAACCATTCCGATAATCAAAGGTGTTTTTGGTATTCGTATGGAAAAAATCAAATTAAAAAAGGGATTCTTTTTCATGCTTCTCCTCCACCAATACAATTTAATAAATAACTATATGGGAAAATTATACTAGAGTTATTCATCAATGTATAATACGAATCGGTAAACGTTTAGTTTCATAAAGATAACGAATGGTGGACGGTTATAAATGTGTTTGAATCTCCCAATTCTTTTTCCATTGTGTAAATTCACTTGGTGGTAAAGGACGACTATAGAAAAAGCCTTGCATTATATCACATTCATACTTTTTTAGTAGATCAACATGCTTCTCGGTTTCTACTCCTTCAGCAATAGTCCGCATATTAAACTTCTTTGCTAACATTGTAATAATGGAAATCATATCTTGCCCTTCTTTGTCGTGATCCAGATCACTAATAAAAGACTGGTCAATCTTTAAATAATCGAAAGGAAATTTCTTCAAATGGCTAAGAGAGCTATAGCCTGTCCCAAAATCATCAATAGCAATTTTCACTCCAATATTCTTTAGTTGTTGCAAAACTTTCGTTGCGAATTCTTGATCAATCGCCATTGACTCTGTAATTTCCATATGAAGCAGCGATGGATTAATATCTGTTTTTTGAATGATTTTTTCCACTGATGGTATGAAGTTATGATAATAAAATTGCCGAATAGAAAGGTTGATTGCAATTGGAAGAACGATACCTTCTTCTTTCCAAGATAGAATTTGGTTGCATGCTTGTTTGAGAACCCATTCTCCAATCGGGATAATTAAACCAGTCTCTTCGGCAAGCGGTATAAAAACATTTGGCGAAACAGGTCCCAAATCTCTGGAATGCCAACGAAGTAAAGCTTCTGCACCAACAATTTTATTCGTGGTTGCGTCAATTTGTGGTTGATACATGAGAGAGAATTCGTCTTGTTGAATTCCTTTACGTAAGGAAGAATCCATCCGAATATTTCCTAGGGTTTTTTGTTTAAGAGATTCATGGTGAAATTGATAATTCCCTCTTGCTATACGTTTAACATTGTACATCGCGTTATCGGCTTTGCGAATTAATGTTTCCTCATCAATACCATCTAAGGGGTACACACTAATTCCAATGCTTGGTGTCAAAACGATTTCTAATTGATCAATAACATATGGTTCACTTAATTCTTTAATAATTTGCTCAGCAAGTGATTTCGTTTTTTTGATTGTAGTGTCACGTAATATAATGATAAATTCGTCTCCACCGTATCGATAAACTGTTCCACTATTCGGTATGATAGACTTTAGACGGTACGCTACCTTTTGCAGGAGTGCATCTCCATAGGAATGCCCAAATGAATCATTCACTAATTTGAAACGATCCAAATCAAGGAAAAATAAAGAAAAAAAATAAGGCTGATCACTTTCAATCAGTGCATTTAAATCGTAATGAAATTTATGCGGGTTGGATAGACCAGTTAAATAGTCTTGAAAAATCATGTGTTTTAAGCTCTCTTGAAGGCTATATTGCTCGGTTAAATCTTTGCCGATAGAATGAACACCGATAATTTCTCCATCAATTTTCATAGGAATAAGAGTCACATGGATGTAACGTTCCTCCTCGGCACGATTATACATCACTGTTTCATATTGGATAGATTCACCTTCTAAAGCTTTTTGGAAATATTGAAATATCTTTTCTTGTTGTTCCGGTATAATATGGCGAAGAAAAATACTACCTTTCACTTCCTCAAAAGTATAGCCAAGTAATTTTTCTGCAGCTTCATTCATTTTTAAAAAATTTCCATCAATGTCGAATGTGATAACCGAATCAATATTATTTTCAAATAACGAGCGGTACATTTGCTCACTTTCACGGAGTTTTCTTCTCGTTCGTTTTTCTTCTGTACAATCTCTTGCGATACAAATCATTCCAACGACTTCGTTATGGCTAATAACCGGGAATGCCGTCAAATCTAAATAGACAATTTCATCTTGCTTATTAAGAACTCTCATATCTAATCGAACGCTCTCTTTTCGTAAGACGTGTTCATAATGCGCCAACACTAAAGGAACGTCCTCTTCATACACTCGGTCGATAAAATGTGTCCCGAGCAACTCATCCTGTTTATAACTTAAAATTTGTTCATGAATTGGGTTAACATTCGTAAATTTGCCATCCTGGTCCAATTTAAAAATTAAATCAGGATTATAGTCAAACAGTGATTCCAATTGCTTATCTGTCATTGCAAGTAATGCTTCTATTTCTCGTTGATAGGTAATATCTTTAATCAGTGCAATCATATAGGGAGGTTTGTTGCTGGATTTAACATAACTAAGTGTTAGTCTAGACGGTTTTTTTGTGCCGTCTTTATGTATTTGTGTAACTTCGGTATCTGTATAACGAGCTAGGCGAACTTGTTGAATACATAAGGATAAGCTTTGGAGGGAATTCTCTGTTAATAAACTATCCAAAGCCATTGTTTTTAGCTCTGCAACAGAGTATCCGGTTAGCTTTTCTAGTAAGTCATTCGCTTCCACAATTTCTAAACGATCACCAGAATTTACTTTCATAATCGCCATCGGTTCTGGTATTTGGTTCAGCATGTTTAGCAGGTCATGATAGGAAAGATTTTGGTCTTCAGAACTAGAGAAATCCATAATGTTCACTCCACAGAATACATAGTTAGTTATTATTACCCATTAAAGAAGTGGTATGAAACGTTTTAGAAAGAATTATTATTTTTAGTATGCTCTGAAAGGCTAACAGCTATGCTATTTGTATCATCTATTGTAAGAGAGGTATCGTAATGATTTAACGGGAAAATATAGGTCCATGGCATGCTTGTTTTGCTAGGAAGCTGGAGGGGTAAATCTTCAAATATATTTGTAGCGACTTCTTTAGATTCCTTTTTAATTGTAATCATCACATTTCGTAAATCAATCGATTCATCTTTTGTGTTGTGGATAAGCACGGTACATAGTAAATCTTGACGATGGTTAAAGGCAAGTCGATAGGGGATACAGGTTATTGTTTCGCCCATTTGGTTCCGAGTTTTGTTAAAGAGGTCTATCAATTGTTCTTTATCATCAGGACTAATTTGTCTTTGCCAAGCTTCTTGTAATTGAAAAGATTGCATCGTTTACCTCCTATAGTTACGTGACTATACATATTTTATCAGCAGGAGAACCCGGATAGCAAAAGATTGGAATTTTTACTTTTCATTAGGATTTGTCTACAATGAAGATAATGACAGGAGGAATATACTGTGGATAAAAACATTAAATTAATAGCTTTAGATATGGATGGAACATTGCTGAATAATCAGCATGTAGTCTCGGATAGGAATAAGGAAGCAATCCTAGCTGCACGAGACCAAGGAGTAGAAGTGATAATCTCTACTGGAAGGCATTATCAATCTAGTTTTGAAATTGCACGAGAGCTAGATATTCATTACTTAATCACGGTAAACGGAAGTGAAATTTGGACATTAGATGGTGAATTAATTGCTAGGCAAACTCTTGATTCAGAGATTGTAATGAAGCTAATGGAGTTGAAAGAACAGCATGGTACATGGACTTGGTTAGCGTCCGTAGATGAAGTGTTTAGCAATGAGGCTCCCGAAGATATATTAGCGTATGAATGGCTAAAAGTTGGTTTTGATACAGATAATGATCAAACAAAAGAAGAAATCATCCAAACAATTACCGACTGGGGTAACGTAGAATGGTCGAATTCTAGTCCAACAAATATTGAAATAAACGCATTTGGTGTGAATAAAGCGGCTGCTATAAAGAAGGTCTGTGAGCGATTAAATCTCTCTATGGAGCAAGTGATGGCTGCGGGTGATAGTTTGAACGATATTAAAATGATTGAAAAAGCAGGTCTTGGTGTAGCGATGGGCAATGCACAACAAATCGTTAAAGATAAGGCCGATTATATCACGGACACGAACGCAAACGATGGAGTAGCGAAGGCGATTGAAAAATGGGTACTTCGTAAATAACTAGGGAGATGGAGGAAGTAGAAAAAGAGCGTAACGACTATCATTTTTCTAGCTTCCTCTTAAAATGACGAATTTTCTGAAAACTTTGCTTAATTACTTGCAGTTATGTGTTTGATATTATAACTTATTAGGTGTGATTATTTTTTTCATCTGATAGGTACATTTTATTTTATGGTACAATAGGAATGTCAAAGAATGTTAGTCTTTGAAAAAAAGGAGCGTATTAAAAAATGGCAAAACAGCAATTTGGAGTAGTCGGTCTTGCTGTAATGGGTAAAAACCTTGCGCTAAACGTAGAAAGCAGAGGATACTCAGTAGCAGTATTTAACCGTACATATCAAAAAACGGAAGACTTTTTAAATAATGAAGCAAAAGGTAAAAACTTCGTAGGTGCTAAAACAATCGAAGAATTTGTCGAATCATTAGAAAAACCACGTAAAATTATGTTAATGGTACAAGCTGGTCCAGCAACAGATGCAACGATTGCTTCGCTAAAACCATTACTAGATGAAGGTGACATTTTGATTGATGGTGGTAACACATTATTTACCGATACCATCCGCCGAAATCAAGAATTAGATAAATCAGGCATCCACTTCATTGGTACAGGTGTATCAGGTGGAGAAGAAGGAGCACTAAAAGGACCTTCGATCATGCCTGGTGGACAAAAAGAAGCCTATGAAAAGGTTGCGCCAATCTTTGAAGCTATTTCTGCTAAAGTAGATAACGAAGCATGTGTAACATATATTGGCCCTAATGGAGCTGGTCACTATGTGAAAATGGTTCATAACGGGATTGAATATGGTGACATGCAATTAATCTGTGAAGCTTACTTCATTATGAAGCATGTACTAGGCTCTAGTGCAGACGAGCTTCATGAAGTATTCTCTGACTGGAATAAAGGTGAGCTAGATAGCTACCTTATCGAGATTACTGCAGATATTTTCAAAAAGAAAGATGACGAGACTGGTAAGCCGCTTGTAGACGTTATCCTTGATACTGCTGGTCAAAAAGGAACAGGTAAATGGACGAGCCAAAGCTCTCTAGATCTAGGTGTACCTCTACCTGTTATTACAGAATCTGTATTTGCGCGTTTTATCTCAGCAATGAAGGACGAGCGTGTGAAAGCAAGTAAGGTTCTAAGTGGTCCAACAGCCGAGAGTAATCCTTATGAAGGCGATAAAGATGAGCTAGTAGAAGCGATTCGTAAAGCACTTTACATGAGTAAAATTATCTCTTATGCACAAGGCTTTGCACAAATGCGTGCTGCTTCAGAAGAAAATAACTGGGATCTAAATTATGGAGACCTAGCGATGATCTGGCGTGGAGGATGTATCATCCGTGCTCAATTCTTACAGAAGATTAAAGAAGCGTATGATCGTGATCCACAGCTTGATAACTTATTACTAGATCCATACTTCAAGGATATTGTAGAAGGTTACCAAGATTCTCTGCGTAAAGTTATTTCTCTTGCTATGGAACGTGGAATTCCAGTTCCAGGATTCGCAAGTGCGATTGCTTATTACGATAGCTACCGTACAGAAACGTTACCTGCGAACTTACTACAAGCACAACGTGACTACTTCGGTGCACATACGTACCAACGTATTGATAAAGAAGGAGTTTTCCATACAGAGTGGATGGACGACTAATATAAAAACACACAACCTGGCAGCTGCATACATGCAGTCGTCAGGTTTTTTTTTTGGTATAACATGAGTAGACGCTTACGTTCAGTAGTTATTTTAACTTTATCTGTTGTATTGTTGGCTCTTCTAATACTTTACTTTTATCAACGAGTTACATATTCAAATGAGAAAGAATATTTAAATGAGAAGCTAGAACGTACAAATTTATACTTTTATCAAGTACAGCTTGAGAGTTCATTAAGAACCCTTTTAAACTATGTAACAACTCAATCAGCAGAAGAAGTAGACTGGGACGACCATTTAATACAAGAGACTACTTCTGTTTTCCTTGAGCTCGATAGAGGCATTACTAATATGTCTACTCCCAGTAAAATTGGAATTCCCGATGATAATCGAACAGAACTTGAAAACCTACAAGGAATCATTGGAACTATACTTAGTAGTCTTCAAGACGAACAACCTTTAAATATGGCAACGAAAGAAAGAATGATGAATTTTACGCAATCAATCGAAGAATGTGTACATTTTGCCGAACAAGAGAGCTAGGAGCGAGTCACTTCTGATTTGCAATGTCTTAGCAAAGAAATGAATTAAATAAAATTATTATTTGAATAATCCGGATGGAATAAAGGGGAGTTAGTGTTAAAATTAAACTGTAGGATATGAAGTGTCACTATTTGGAACCTTTCGTTTTCTAATACGTATATGTCGTATGGGTAGGAGGGAGTCTATATATGAAGAAAGTATTTGATGTTACACATGAAGGACACCATATTCAAGTGGTTAATACATGGTTTAATGGTGAAAAGTTATACGTTGATGGTAAATTGCAGGATGAAAATTTAGGTCTCGCATTAAGAGCAACTTTGAGAGGAATTCTTAAAGATAATGATCAAATTACAAAAAGTATTAAAGTAAGCCTCGGTGGTACTTTTACAATAAAATGCAAAATTTTTGTAGATAATGTTTTGGTTCATAGTTAATAGATAGTCTTTTATAACGAATTAAATGAAAGAGTAGCTTTAGCTGAATATGTTTGGCTAAGAACATAGGGGAAGCACGAAGGAATTACGTATATATTTCTTCGTGCTTTGTATTACTGAATATTATGGGAAAGGATTGATTGCCCAGCCTAAAACAAACATAACTGCTACAAAAAGTCCTAAATAGAGGCCCAAGCCTATTCCCCATAAACCGAGTGGCCTACTGTTTTTGTTGATGGTTGAAACTGCTCCAAGAGTTATAGTAATCAAAAACCAAAAAGAGGTGTTGTTACCAATCGGTACATTGTATCCCCATAAAAGAAATATATTTAGAATTGCAAAAGGGATTAGTCCTGTCACAATACTTAGCCAACCAATCCACAGGAAAATTCTTTGTTTTAACGTCCCAAATTCCATAATTTCACCTCACCCAATTTCATGTAACGCACTATATTCGAATCTTCCAATGATGCAATTTTAGTCTTTGGTCCGGTAACAACGACACCATATGTTTTGAATCCATTTTGCTCGATGTAACGAATTCGTTCTTCTAATTCAAGATTTTTATGCGACGAGACTCCTTCTGCTATCTCTTCGTAACGTTCGATTTCTTTTAGCATGTTTAGGAAGGTTTCCTCATGCGAAATAGAATCTCGGAACGGGGACCAGAGTGTTGAATCAGGTTGTACAGGATACCCAATTGGAGAGATAACATTACCTTCTTTGCTGAGCATCGTATCTTCTAATCCCGTATAGATAGCAGCCCAGGAAACATCTATATTTTCCATCTCATTAATCACTTCTTCTACTGAATACAAATCAATTAAAGAAATATAAGCTTCAACAACCGTCTCATCTGGTAAACCAGAAAGGACCCGCCACTCCTTTTTACTATAAAATTCAACCTGTTGTTTCGGATGTGCTAACCATTGATTTGTTTCTGTAGGGTACTTTGGATATATTTTTTCTAACTTAGAATTCGTCTCTTTTTTCACTAGTTTATTCAATATAAATTGTAAATCATAGGTCTTGGAAGGATAAAATTCTTCACCAATCTGTTTGTACGCTTCAAATGATAAGTTCATTGAAAAAAGGGAAAAATCCATATCAAATTCCATTTCTTCTAATGTTGTATTTGGTTCTGTAATGTAGAGGGTCTTACTAGCTACATCCATTAACGTGGTTGATTTAGTTCCAAATGCATAATACATATAGGTCAACATGTAACAAGTCGGTACAATGATTAGAAGGACTGTTAAGGTAGAAAATAGTAACTTCCATTTAGATGAATTAATTGCTTTTTTAATAACTTTTGGTCCTTCGTTTGCATGTTTCAGTTTGTCTTTTTTTGCTTTCTGGATTAACTTTTCATAGGAATCCATTCGTTTCCTCCTCAATTAATATTTTGCGTAACTTCTTTCTCCCACGTGCTAAGTGGCTTTTTATAGTGTTTAAATTCAGATTTAAAATATCTGCAGCTTGCTGATTTGTACAATCATGAAAGTCACATAGTAATATTGCTTGTTTTTCAATCGGTTTAATTTTATCCAAGTATTCCAATAACTCTTCGAAGGAATCCTTTTCGACCAAAACGCTTTCCGGAGTATTCTGATCAACTTGATAGAAATCCTCCGTAAATACATACCTCTTATCTTTCCTAGTCCTGTCGATAAAAGTATAGTACCCCACCTTAAAAAGCCAGGGCTTAATTTCTTTTATGTCATTAGTAAGCAATACAATGTGAGCTTTTGTGAAGGTTTCTTGAATCAAATCCTCTGTTTCTGAATGGTTTCTTGTTAATGAAAATAAATAACGATATAAGTCATGGAAATATAATATATATATTTGTTCAAGGTCCATCACTTCCCACCTTTCAAATTATCCACGTATAAAACTCATAAAGAGTTGCAAAAAAGCAAAATTTTATTTGAACGAATTAGGAAGAGTTATTGCATCAAATTAATTATATAAAAATTGTCATAGATTACTAAGTTCGAATTGGCAAAAGAAAAAGAAGTTAAAGAGTAGGCTATGAAGTATTTACGTGGAATATATTAGGATTAATGATGTGATGGTTTATTATTATACTGAAATGTATTACACATAGGTATGTTGGCGATGATAAGTATTACTTGTATCTACAAGTCACTTTCAAAACCGTGTCTACGTATAAATCCTGGAAGCTCTCTTAAAGTTCCTTGAGACTTCCAATCAAAAAATAGTAATAAAAACATTCCACATCGAAATTAAATGACTAGTTTGTCTCTCCAAAGTTGAAAGTATTTTATAACTAATTCAATATAAAAAGTAATTTTAAGATTGTTAAGGAGGAAATTGTACGTGATCATTTTGATCATTATTTTATTATTTGTTTCATTTTTCTTCTCGGGAAGTGAAACGGCACTAACAGCTACCAACAAGATGAAGCTACAAACCAAGGTTAGTAACAATGATGGAAAGGCTAAAAAACTTCTAGAGTTAGTCTCAAAGCCCAGCGAATTTATTACCACTATTTTAATTGGAAACAATATAGCAAATATCTTACTACCAACACTAGTGACAACACTTGCAATTCAGTATGGATTTAACGTTGGACTTGCTACTGCTATTTTAACCGTTTTGATGATTTTTTTTTCGGAAGTGATTCCCAAATCAGTAGCAGCTACATTTCCAGATCGTATTGCATTTCTTGTATATCCTGTAATTCGATTCTTTGTTACCGTGTTTAAACCTATAACATTTATACTTAATTCACTGACGGGTCTTATTACAAAAGCACTCTCCAAAGGTCAGACTAACGTTACATCGATATCGAAAGAAGAATTACGGGCTATGGTCGATATTGCGGATATAGAGGGAACATTCAATCAGTCGGAATCCCATCGTATTAAGGGTGTACTGGATTTCTATAACTTAAATGTAAAAGATGCCATGAAAACACCAAGGGTAGAGATCGTTGCTTTACCAAGTACTGCTTCTTTTGAAGAAGTAAAAGATGTCATTATGAAAAGTCCCTTCTCCAGATATCCGGTTTATAATGAGGATATTGATGATATTGTTGCTGTCTTTCATTCAAAACAACTCATTTTTTGGTCAATGGAACCTGAGAAACCTTTGAAAGCATTTAGCGATACAGATCCATTATTCGTCCATGAATATAACTCAATTGAATGGGTTTTAAATAGAATGACAAAAGAAAAGAAGCATATGGCCATCGTGTTAGAGGAATATGGTGGAACAGAAGGTATGATAACGCATGAAGATGTCATCGAGGCAATGCTTGGTTTTGAAATTGAGGATGAAACGGATCTGGAGGGTGAATCACTCGTCGAAAAATTAACAGATACCGAAATTATTTGTGATGGTAAAATACCTCTTTATCGTTTAAATACAATTTTTTATACGGATATTCCAGAAGAAGAAGATGTTCTTGCGGGTTACCTACTAAAGGAACTTATTGATTTCCCTGTGGAGGGTCAAGTGATAGAGCTAAATAATTTAACGTTTAAAATATTAAAAATTGAAGACAGATCGATTAGAAAGGTTAAAATTATTAAATAGATTATTGGCATATATTTTTGATTTGTGAATAAATTCAAACAAACTATCGGGCGTTAATCCAACAAGAAGGGTTAACGCTCTTTTTTGTCGAATTTATAGTATATAGGAATACTTATAAACAATACCTTCTGACGGATCTACAGGCAGAGTCTCTGAGAATCTTTAAACGAGAAGAGGCTAGTATAATGCGAGATAGAGGTTCGGTAATAATCATAGAAAATGGCAAGGTTGCGTTAATTAGAAGAATTAGAGATGGTTCTGTTTATTATGTTTTTCCTGGTGGAATAGAAAAGGGAGAAACACCGAAAGAAGGAGCTAAAAGAGAAGCATTTGAGGAATTGGGAGTAGAAGTGAGGATCAACGAGTGTATAGCGACAGTAGAATTTAATGGAACTCAATACTTTTTCTTATCTGATATCATAAATGGAACGTTTGGAAGTGGACATGGTGAAGAGTATGCAGATAAAAAGAGAAATAGAGGAACGTATTGGCCAATGTGGGTAGATATAAAAAGATTATCTTCTATTGATGTTAAACCAAGAGAGATTGCTTTAAAAGTTCAATCTTTATTCAAAAGTCCATTTAAAAACTCCAATCTCTAATTTACTTGAGAATGGAGTTATAATTTTTCGGTATGTTCTCTGATAGTTGAAACTATTTCCTCGAACGTGTATTTATGATTAACTACATCTACAGTGAAGTCTTGTTCTTCTTCAATTCCCATTGTCCATTCATAATGATTTATCTTTAAGAAAATGATTAATGAAGCTAAAGCCGTTCGCTTGTTAGCATTGTAAAAGGCATGGTTTTTTGCTATTGATTCAAAAAGTGCAGCTGCTTTTTCATAAATGGAAGGATAAGCATCATCACCAAACACTGACTGTTTTGGGCGATTAATAGCTGATTCAAGCAAATTCGGTTCTTTAACACCCATTGGTTCTTTAGGAGAGTATAGTCGAATTTGTACCGTATTAATAGCAATCACCTGGTTCGTTGTGAGATAGATAACGTTATCCATTATCTGTCCACTAACCCTTTAAACGCTTTATCATGCTCCTTAATGACATCATTTAAGATGTCCATGAATTCAGCATCAACACCTTCAGGAAGTGTGATGTGCTCTTTTTTTCTCAAAACAATATTCCCATCTTTAACTTCAACTTGAACATCGTCACCATGCGCTAATCCAACTTGCTTTAGTATCTCAATAGGAAGAGTAATCCCAAAACTATTTCCTACTCTCATAACTTTTCTCTCAAATTGCTCCAAATAATCACACCCTTGTTATTACTGTTATAACGATTATAACACATCAATAATCTTAGTAAAACCAATAATCACCTTAAACTGGTAAGTGTTGAATTTCATGAACCATATGCGAAATTTAAATAAGTGCACCTTTAGATAGTATCCATTTTTTTGTATTTCTAATTGTTTTCTATTATTGAATCGATAACAAGGAGCTTACTAATGAAACAATATCTCAAACTAATAATTTGTTGCATATTTTTAATCACAGCATGCTCGAACGATTATGAAGAAGTATCAAGAAAGGCGATTTTGAAAAATTCTCCTGATGCTGATTTAATAGAATTAGAAGATGGTACAATTTATTCACATGGTATTGATTGGGTTGAAGAAAGGGAATTCACTAAAGGTGAAAAATTAGGAGTTGTCAAGGAAGGAATGGCAACCAAACTACCTAACGGGGCGATTATTTATAATGTAAAAGAATCCTATCCCGTTATTATTGTGGAATATGAAGATAAAATGAAAAAATATCTAATGAACCAAGGAGAATGATTCCCATTGACCTAAACTAATAGTATTGTTTAATTAGAAGGGATAATAAAATTAATAATAATTACTAATTGCATGTAACTTTGGGAGGTAAAATTGGGTACTGCATTATCGTTTTTATGTATTATATTAGTGGCTTCTGTTCTGCAAACAAGTACAGGTTTTGGATTTTCTATAATGGCGACACCTTTTTTACTAATGTTATTTTTACCGCAAGAAGCTATACAAATAAATATTATTTTATCTTTATTAATTTCAATCTCATTAATATGGAAAATAAGGACAGATATTGATTTCACAATTGTAAAGAAATTGATTATCGGAAGTATAGTGGGGGTACCTTTTGGTATATTAATTTTTATTTCTATTAATATTAATGCTTTCAAAATGGGAGTTAGTATACTACTCCTTGTGTTAACGCTACTATTAATATTAAACTTTAGAGTAAAGCCAACTCCTAATAGGGATTTCATAGTTGGTGGGTTATCCGGTCTCTTAACAACAAGCATCGGGATGCCGGGTCCTCCTTTGTTACTTTATTTTACAGGAACGGATACTGAAAAAGGGAAGCTAAGAGCAACTACTTTAGCATTTTATTTATTTATATATTTTATCAGTCTAATAACTCAAATAACCTTTACAGGTACTAACAAATTAATATGGGAATCAAGTCTATATGCAATTCCTATCGTATTTTTGGGATTGTTTTTAGGTCAAATTATTTTCAGATGGCTTAACCAACGAATTTTCAAAATACTTACATTTATCCTCTTGAGTTTTACAGGTATTTATCTTCTTATCGAAACGCTGAATTCATAATATTGTCATTCTCATACAAATAAAGCAATTAATGTGGAGTAATATCATTAAGAAGAGAGAGGGTTTTGATATTGAAAATGGGTGCAGGTTTATATAAATAGGAGATGGTACTATGGAGACAATTATAGAATGTTTAGGATGCAGATTAGCAAATAAGATCCAACCAAGTAATGTCGTATATGAAAATGATTATGTAATTTGTTTTTTAGACCATGCTCCTTTTAATGAAGGACACACATTAATTTTACCTAAACAACATTTTTTAGATGTAGATGAACTTGACAAAGAAACGGCAAGTGCGATTATGAGTGCTTTTATTCTACTATCAAAAGCGCTGAAGCAGTTA
Source organism: Gracilibacillus halotolerans (assembly GCF_014206945.1). Classification (GTDB taxonomy): domain Bacteria; phylum Bacillota; class Bacilli; order Bacillales; family Amphibacillaceae; genus Gracilibacillus; species Gracilibacillus halotolerans. The sequence continues at coordinate 38,512 of NZ_JACHON010000013.1, read as the reverse complement.
TACAAACCTGACGGGATTACAGTTACACAAAATGGTGGTATTTTTAATGAGTTAACTCACTACCATATGCATGTTGTTCCAAGATATAAAAACCAATCGTTTTCAAATTTTTACAATGTAGAAGCAGTATTAGACGAAAATATAAGAGGGCTATCAGATACAAAGAAATTTCTAAAGGATGTAATTAATGAGTTGAAATAGACCTCTTCGCATAAAGGGTGCGTTAATCTATGAAGGGTTAACGTACTTTTAGTATGACCTATTGTAAAGTAGTAAATTTCATAACGATAATTAATAAAGAGGCTAATGAAGGTGGTGAGATCAATGGGAATGTCTGACTACTATAAAAAGCTCCGAGCAAAAATCAGTCATGAGCTAATATTTATGCCAAGCGTAGCAGGAGTTGTGCGAAATGACTTTGGGGAAGTTTTACTACAAAAGAAAGAAAACCACGAGGAATGGAGTCTCCCTGCTGGTGCTATTGAGCTTGGAGAAGCGCCAGCCGAAGCGGTTGTGCGTGAGGTTTGGGAAGAAACGGGATTATTTGTTTTACCGAAACAGTTATTAGGCGTTTTTGGAGGCAAAGAATTTCGTTATCAATATCCTAATGGTGATCAGGTTGAGTATAACGTATTTATGTTTGAGTGCATTATCCAAAGTGGTGAATTAAACCCAATTGACAATGAAACTATTGAACTTCAATATTTTAGTCCAAGTAATATGCCGAGGCTCGCTTTACCTTACCCTAGAGAGATATTTTTACATAAAGAAGATAGTGAATTGTATTTTCAGTGGAATGAGGAATGGTTGAACAATAGAATAGACAAATAACTTTTTCTTATCTTACTAAAGATAGCGCTAATCCAGAAAAAGGGTTAACGCTCTTTTTGTCGAACTTACGTAGTAGATAGATTAGTTCAAGAAGGAAGAATCATAGTGGGAGGATAATTACAGTATGTCTTATAAGAGGTATCACAGAGCTTTTGGAGTTTATGGTATATACGTAGAAGACGGGAAACTATTAGTTATAAATAAGAATGCTGGTCCTTACAGAAATCGATTTGACCTTCCTGGTGGTGGATTAGAAGAGGGTGAAACCTTATCAGAAGCTATGAAAAGAGAATTTCTTGAAGAAACAGGGTTTCAGATTGAAATCGAAGAAAATATAGGGATTAAGGATTTTAAATTACCTTGGTTATGGAATGGGTATACAGATGTTCATCATATTGCGGTCTATTATTCTGTTAGAAAGATTGGTGGGGCTATTAAACTACCTGAACAAATTGAAGGCCAAGACTCATTGGGAGCCGTATGGGTGAGTGAAAGTGATATATCAAAAGATAATGCCTCTCCTTTGCTTTTGAAAGCATTTGATTGGTTAAAGACAAAGGATTTTGGTATAGACGCTGATATATATAATGAATGGAAAGTATTAGGGTGATTTTTTTATGCTAACAGTTGAACTTACATTCCCAATTCAAAAGCAAGGAAAGGATTGGAAAATCATCGTTGGACAAGATTTTTAGTTGGAAAATTGGTTGTACTTGATCAATTAACGGGTACTTTACCACAATAACGTGCTCGTCAATATGGCGGTATACTTACTCAAGATCCAGCTATGTCTTAATGAAAATTGCCCCATGAAAGCACGGATGCTTGTAGGGGCATTTTAAATTCTTGAATAGAAAGCTAGACCAAGACCTTAAGGATTAATTACTTCATTATCTACTTCGCATGAAAAAGAATAACTTAAAGATAATAAATCCATTTTCACTTTAGCTGTTCCACCTATTTCATAACATTTATCCGTTGCAAGCTCAATCTCTTTGTTATTGAAATAGGATTGGGTACCAATTAAAAATAATACAGTGACTAGTGTTAGGATGCCAATCAATATAAACATTTTTGTTTTTGTCTTCATAAAGCTTATCTCCTTCTAGTCTAACAGTTTACTAGATAAAAAAGTCAACCCTGCATGATACAAGATTGACTTTTAAAGTTTTAATTTATTCTTTCGGAGAAACGTCCCACCAGCTATAGCCATCGTTTAGGAGTAGCTCATCTGCTGCTTTTGGTCCGTTAGAACCTGATTCATAATTTGGAAACTCTGCTTTTTTATTATTCCAAACGTTCGCAATTACATCAACGAATTTCCATGATAACGCAACTTCATTCCAATGTGTAAAGTTAGTAGAATCGCCACGCATACAATCATAGATCAATGTCTCATACGCTTCTGGTGTGTTCATTTTATCCGTTGAATTGTCATACGTTAATGCGACTGGGGTAGATGTAGCGTTCGCATCTCCTTTTTTCGCATTCATATGTAAGGTAATCCCTTCATATGGTTGGATATGGATTACGAGAAGGTTAGGCTTTTTATCTTCTTCATTACCATAATAAAGATTAATCGGTAAGTCTTTAAATTCTACAACAATTTCAGTCGACTTTTGCTTCATACGTTTACCAGTACGAATATAGAAAGGAACTCCAGACCAACGGAAGTTGTCAATCATCAGTTTCGCAGCAACGTAAGTTTCTGTGTTTGAATCTTCATCGACACCGGTACCTTCGCGGTATGAGTTTACTTCTTCTCCATCGATAATTCCTTTATCATACTGTCCACGAACGACATATTCGTCTACTTCATTTTCTTCAAATACACGTAAGGCACGTAAAACTTTTACTTTCTCACTTCGTATTTCTTCAGGTGTGAGTTTAATAGGTGGTTCCATTGCGATAAGCGCAAGCATTTGGAGCATATGATTCTGAACCATATCTTTTAGTGCACCTGCACCATCATAGTAACGGCCACGTTCCTCAACACCGAGGACTTCACTAGACGTAATTTGAATGTTAGAAATATATTTATTATTCCACAGTGGTTCAAATAATGCATTAGCAAAACGCATTACTTCTATATTCTGTACCATTTCTTTCCCTAAGTAATGGTCGATTCGATAGATTTGGTCTTCTGTAAATGCAGAACGGATTTGATCGTTTAGTTTTTTCGCTGATTCATAGTCATGACCAAATGGCTTCTCAATAACAAGGCGTGTCCATCCTTCTGTTTGAGTAAGCCCTTGTGATTTCAGATTATCTGCTAAAGTACCAAAGAAATTCGGCGCCATAGAGAAATAGAACAAACGGTTACCATCTGTTTGATGCTTCTCATCTAATTCTGTAATACGCTTCTCTAGTCCTTGGTAATGAGTTAAGTCTTGAATATCAAACGGGTTATAGTGAAAGTGACTTGCAAACTCATCTTTGTCGATATGCGGATCATCAAAATCTTCAATAGATTTTTTTACATTATTACGGAAATCTTCATTGGTAAGAGGACGTCTTGCTACACCAATTACCGCGAAGTTATCTGATATTTTTTTATTTCTATATAAACGATAAATGGATGGGAATAGCTTGCGGTTTGCAAGGTCTCCTGTTGCACCAAAAATCACCATTACTGCTTTTGGATTATTGACTGTCATCGACTTTAACTACCTTTCTTCTCAATATATTTGCAATTTGCTGCATAGATGTACGTGTATGCTATAATCGTATAATGGCAAATGTCTTAGTTATCTTATCATATTTGCTAAAATATTAACATACATGGACTTTTCATAAATATATACTAACACGTATTAGTGAAATGACAAATGAAATACATTGAATTTTCTAAAAATTTGGAGGAATAAATGATGCAAAGATATAGTGGTTTTTTGATTGATTTAGATGGAACGATGTATAAAGGGACTGAAAAAATCGATGCTGCAGTAGGATTTGTGAATGAGCTGAAGGAGCGCAATGTGCCATATCTTTTTCTAACGAATAATTCAACAAAGCATCCGAGGGACGTGGCAGAGCACCTAAAGAGCATGGGAGTAGAGTGCACAGAGAACGATGTCTTCACTACGAGTATGGCAACAGCAAAATACATAAAGGATACGATGGAGAATGGGAAGGTGTACATGATTGGAGAAGAAGGTCTCCGTTTTGCTCTAGAGGATAGTGGTTTGCAGATTGTAGAAGAGGATGCCGACTTAGTTGTTATGGGATTAGATCGCGACATTACGTATGAAAAGCTAGCAAAAGCTGCGCTCGAAATTCGCAAAGGCGCAACATTCATCGCAACGAATGGCGATGTAGCGTTGCCGACAGAGCGAGGATTCCTTCCGGGAGCAGGTTCACTTGTTTCGGTATTGTCTGTGTCAACAGGTGTACAGCCTAAATTTATTGGAAAGCCTGAGCCAATTATTGTGGAGCAAGCGTTAGAAGTACTTGGTACGCCAAAAGATGAAACCGTGATGGTTGGAGATAATTACAATACAGATATTTTAGCTGGGATAAATGCAGGAATCGACTCACTGCTCGTGTATACAGGGGTTACGACAAAGGAAGAGTTGGAATTAATCGAAAGGAAACCAACACATGCTATTGATAGCCTCGCAGAGTGGACACTAGAATAAAAGTAAAATCGTTAATCAACGCTTGATGGTTGATTAACGATTTTTTAACATAATAGCAGATATCCAATGTTTAAGGTATGCAATCTGATGTTGAAAGTTTAGAATCTAATGTTTATTGTGACTATCGAATCTTGAGACTGAGTTATCTGATGTTAAGAAGTGTTATCTGATATTGACAGGAAGTAATCCGATATTCGTCATCTGTTATCTAATTTTGAAGGTCTATTTTTTTGATTGCATTTTATTCGTAATCCATACACCTGATATAACGAGCGCTGTTCCGGCGATTTGTAGCCATGTTGCTTTTTCATTTAGGAATACTACGGCACCGATTAACGTAAATACAGGTACTAAGTTAAGAAATACGGAAGCCCGTGTTGGTCCTAGCTCACGAACACCAATATTAAATGCAATCAGTGCTAGTAAAGATGGGAATATACCTAAATATAAAACGCCAGCGATAATCGAAGGACTCCAGCTAATGGTTTTAATTTGATCCCATTCCAAAGCAAGCATAGGAGTAAATAATACGAGCGATACAATGAAGAGAGCCATTAATACTCCGTAAGCTGGAAATTTCCACATGTGTTGTCTAATTAAAATGGAATAAAAAGACCAGGAAATCATCGCAGCTAACATGAAAATATCGCCTCTATTAAATTCTAATCCCGTAATGATTGCGAGCGAGCCTTTTGTAACAATCAAAACAACTCCTATAAGGGAGCTGGCGATTCCAATAAATTGTCGTCGTTGCACAGATTCTTTTAGTAGAATAATAGATAAAAGCAATGTAAAAACAGGCGTAGACGCTTCCATAATTCCTGCATTAATGGCCGACGTATATTGTAAAGCAGTATAAACAAAGATATTGAACAATACGATACCTGTAACGGATAGTCCAATAATAGCCTTCCACTCTTTTACAAAAAGACTTCGATGTTGATTAAACTCACGTAGTCCTATTGGCAATACAACAAGTAATGAAATAATATAGCGAATAAAAGATAGAAAAATAGGTGGAATTTCACTTGTAACAGGTTTTCCAACTACTAAATTACCTGCATAAAAGAGTGCAGTTAACATTAATAATATGTAAGCCTTCAATGATGTCACCCCCCACTATAGGATGATACCATATAAAAAAAGAACTGTAAGTGTTGCAGACATCATAATCGTTTAATTAGTCAGGCTATAAAGAATGAAAAAAGACTGCATTCACTAGGAATGCAATCCTTAAGTTATCTAGCTTTCTTTTGTAGTTTTTGAATCATTTTTAACGATTTCCCGGTACCAATTGCGGCAGCTTCTAAAGGATTTGGCGAAACGTGAACAGGAACTTGTACTTCCGTCTCTAACCACGCTTTCATACCTTTCAACAGTGCGCCACCGCCTGTTAATGTAATACCACGATCTACAATATCTCCACTTAGTTCAGGTGGACAATTTTCAAGTGTTTCTGTAATCGCATGTAAGATGGATTCAAGCACTTCACGAAGCGCCTTTTGAATTTCTTTAGAGCTAATGGTAACGACTTTTGGTAAACCTGAGACTAAATCACGACCACGAACCTCTAACGTCACTTCATCATGATCGACTAAAGCATAACCGATTTCTATTTTTACTTTCTCGGCTGTACTGGAACCGATTAAAATATTGTATTGTTTCTTAATATATTGCATAATTTCCTCGTCCATTTGGTCCCCACCTATTCTAGCGGAGCGACTAGCGACGACACCACCGAAGGAAATAATCCCAACTTCACTTGTCCCGCCACCGATATCTACAATCATACTTGCGCTCGGTTCAGCAACAGGAAGATCGGCACCGATAGCGGCTGCTACTGTTTCTTCTATAATATGGACTTCTTTTGCACCGAAACTCTTAACGGCATTTTCAATAGCACGTTTTTCAACAGATGTACTACCAGATGGAGCACATACAACCACGTCTGGTTTACGAAGTGAAATACCTGCTTTTTTACTAACCTTTTTTAAAAAATGTTGTAGCATTTGAGCTGTCATGTCAAAGTCGGCGATAACCCCATCTTTGAGAGGACGAACAGCCGCAATGTGTCTCGGTGTTTTCCCAATCATTTCCTTCGCCTCACTACCAACTGCCACAACCTCATTTGTTCTTATATCAACGGCAACCACAGCCGGTTCATTCAGAATAATCCCTTTATTTTTCGTGTAAAATAATATATTTGCAGTTCCAAGATCGATTCCAATTTCTCCATTTGAAAACATGGTGTATAACCTCCAACTTTAAAGTCACGTACATATGTATAGTTGTTCTACCTTTCCAGATAAAATATGACGGTTTCTGATTGTATTTCTATTTTACAATTAGATTACAAAGAAAATTATCAAGTTTATAAGAAAAATGATGCAAATTGTTGTATAATGATACATAAGAATTATTGGTAGCTTACAAAGGTGGTACAAATGGACCTTTTTTCACAGTTGGCAGAAGAAAGAATCAAAGAAGCTATACGCAATGGTGACCTGGATAACCTGAAAGGCAAAGGAAAGCCATTAAAGCAAGATGAGCTCCGCCATGTGCCAGATGACCTTAGAATGGGTTATCGGATTTTGAAAAATGGTGGGTACTTACCGGAAGAAGCATCTTTAGCTAAAGAACAAGCAACATTAAAAGAATTAATTGATGCATGTAAGGATCCCGACGAAAAGGAACAATTAACGAAACAGCTTACAGAAAAAGAACTCCACTATAGGCTTCTTATGGAAAAAAGAAACTGGAAAAGAAATCGTACTTTTAATAAATACGGTGCTAAGATAGCCAAATTATTTTAACCATTGTGAAGTTTTTTCATACTATAACGAAAATACAGGTGACGATTATGCGACGCGATTTTCTTATGGACATGCTAGACACAGAAAATGATACGAGCTTTAATTCTGACGATTTTCAAGTGTTATTAAAGCAGAATATATTAATAGCAAAGGCAAATAGTGACCTAATTATTACTTCTATTAATGCTTTCTCACGTCTAATTCCCGAGAATTGGATAGGTAAAACAATTACTGAACTATTTGATTTAGAAAAATTTCATAATGAGTGGTTACTCTTATCGGAAGGCGATACATGGAGAGGACAAGGCGAGTTACGATTAGAACTCCCAATCCAATTAAACCTAACGTTAACAAAAGTCGCAGAAGATACATATATCGTGTTTGGAATGGATGTTACAGAAGTAATTGAAACAATCGAAGAAGATGTAGAAGCGGAATATAAGCAAAAATTACAGCATACGCTTAATGGAATATTTACTGCGACGAAACCCAATGAACATTATTTACTCTCTGTAATTGGTGGGAAATTATTAGACAAGCTTCAAATTTCGAGTTCCGTCTATGTGATGGATGGTTCACTTGAATGGATGGACGACAAATCATATTCTACTTTTACATATAAACTAGATGAAGCCTTTAAAGGAAATGAACAAGTTTTTAAGCATACATACGATGGAGTAGATATATATACGTTACTGTCCCCCATTGAAAAGGATGGAGAAATCGTTGAAGTACTTGGTACATTGATGGATATAACGTCTTTTGAAGAATCACAAAAGCAAGTAAGCTATCTCGCTACCCATGACGCTTTAACAGGCCTTCCGAATCGTCTGAAATTACTAAGTGATTTAGAAAACTTTATCAATGAGGATTTACGCAGTAACTTATCCGCAGTTATTATATGTGATTTAGATCGATTAAAAACAATTAACGACACATACGGTCAGTTAATCGGGGATCAAGTCATTGAAATAGCTGCTAGACGATTAAAGGAAATAGTAAGCGAGCCATCTATTCTTTATAGACTTGGTGGAGATGAATTCGTTATTATTTATCGAGGCACCGACGGAAAAGTTGAGGAACTGTTAGAAGAGATGTTGCATTATATACGTCAGCCTATTTTTATACAAAACAAAGATTTATACATCACAGCTACAGCAGGTGTGTATTATTACGATCATATCGAAAAGCGTTCTGATGAATTGATTAACCGTGCAAGTATTGCTGTGCATTATGGGAAAATTAAAGGTGGAAATAATATTTTCCGTTACAATGACACAATGTCGAAAAAATATAATGAGTTATTGTTAGTGGAATCAGATTTGCGGAAAGCATTTCAATTAAACGAATTTAGACTTCATTACCAACCTAAAGTAGATGTTGATACGAATAAAATAGTCGGCGTCGAAGCTTTAATTAGGTGGAATCATGGGAAAAAGGGTAATATTCCTCCGTCTTTATTTATCCCAGTCGCCGAAGAAATCGGAATGATTCAAGATATAGATGAATGGGTTTTAGAAGAGGCTTGTAATCAGTTTAATCGATGGGTTTCAAGTGGTGTAGAACCGATTATGATAGCAGTGAATGTGTCTGCAACAGAATTGCAACAGGCTGATTTCCTCGATCGAGTGAGAAATATTATTGAGAAAACGGGGATGGATCCTAACTATTTAGAAATTGAAATAACCGAAAATAGTATCTTATACAATACAGAGGAATGTATAGACCGTATGCGTCAGTTACGAGAGATGGGAATCTCTCTAGCTATTGATGATTTTGGGACAGGATACTCGTCGATGGGCTATTTACCAAAGTTCCCAATTAACTTCTTAAAAATTGACCAGTCTTTTATAAGAGATATATGTAATGAAACTGGAAACGAAGAGATTATTAAAGCAATGATTCAGTTAGCACATACATTTGGATTGAAGGTAGTGGCTGAAGGTGTTGAACAAGAGACAGCATTATCTTTTATTAAAAATGAAAAATGCGATTATTATCAAGGATACTTCTTTAGTAGACCACTAGAAGCAGAAGTATTAGAGCAACAATTATTGTTAAATTAGTATAAATGAGAAAATCCACTACAATTTCACCAAGAGGACACCGTAATGCCGCTCTAACAACCTTTTTGCGGCTTACAGGACTTGTGGAATCGAAGTGGATTTTACCATATATGGAAAGTTCAATATAAAATGAAGGGTTAAATAGAAGGATAGGGTGGTAATATATGATTAAAGTATTATTTGTTTGTTTAGGGAACATTTGTAGATCGCCGATGGCAGAAGCAATTTTCAAGAAAATCGTAAAGGAAAATGGTTTAAGTGACCAAATAGAAATTGATTCAGCTGGGACAGGAGACTGGCATATTGGTAAACCCCCTCATATTGGAACGAGAAACAAATTGGATGAAATGAAAATATCGTATGAAGGACAGAAAGCAAGACAAGTCCAAGACGGAGATCTAGAGAATTTTGATTATGTAATTGGCATGGATGCATCCAATTTAGAGAATCTTCGTCCGTTTAAACGAGGACCTAACACAGTAGTAAAAAGACTAATGGACTTTGTAGAAGATGCAAAAGAAGATGTTCCAGACCCGTACTATACGAATAATTTTGATTATACGTATGAACTTGTGGAAGAGGGCTGTGAACAATTACTCAGAAACATAGTAGAAAAACATCAATTATCGATAAGAAAAAGCTAGTAAAGGATGAAGTGGGAATGGGAAAAAAGAAGCTCATTAAAGGAATAGCAGTAGGAGCTGTTATCGGAGGCTTAATTACGATTACAGCAGATAAGGAAACACGTCAATATGTACAAGGAAAATTGAAAGACGGTTGTTCTCTAACAGCTTTCTATGCGAAAAATCCTGCGTATGCAGTGAATCGATTAAATGAGGGGTACCAAAAGCGGTCAAAGCAAGTTTCGCAAGGAATAACCAGTGCCTTAGAGCTTCTTAATGAATTAGAAGACATGACAAGTAAACTGGAGCAACAAACAAAGGATGAATAAAAAAGCTATCCTGGATTCGTCCTTTGCGAAATTTATTAAACGATTGATCGCAAGAATTATGGATGATAATGTGCCAGGCTTAGCTGCTCAGCTTGCTTATTTCTTTTTACTGTCGCTCTTTCCTTTTTTGATTTTTCTTGTTACGTTAGTTGGCTATTTGCCGTACTCTGACTTAGGAATATTAAATTTTATTTCCGATTACGCACCATCAGAAACAATGGTGCTTCTCGAAGAAAATTTGGCGCAGATAATGGAAAATCGAAATGGCGGTTTACTATCGATTGGTATTATTGGAACGCTATGGTCCGCGTCAAATGGAATCAATGCACTTATGCGTTCTTTAAACGCTGCATATGCTATTGAGGAAGAGCGAAAGTTTATCATTGCACGAGGAATATCTATTTTTTTAACGATTGCCATGTTTTTTGTGATTATAATGGCATTTTTACTACCAATTTTCGGGAAAATGATTGGCGAATATGTATTTTCCTTCTTTGGTCTGTCAGATGACTTTTTAGAAGTATGGAATGCGATAAGATGGGTCATTTCTTCATTAATTTTCTTTATCGTTCTTTTATTCCTTTACCGTTTAGCACCAAGTAAAAAGGTATATTTTCGCCATGTATACGTGGGAGCCATCTTCGCTACAATTGGTTGGCAACTCACGTCGTTAGCCTTCTCTTATTATGTATCATCGATGGGTAACTACTCTACAACGTATGGGAGTCTTGGTGGAGTTATTATCTTGATGATTTGGTTTTATCTTTCCGGTATTATTATTATCACTGGCGGAGAGATCAATGCTCAAATTGAAGAAATGAGTGAAGAACGAAAGAAGCAAGGTGCATATCAAAAGGAGAGATGATCAATGGAGTTTCATCTGACAGAGGGCGGAATTAGAACAAAGCTAGAATATGGAGAACTAGCGATTGCTGGAAATGATGACCACGGTTATCGCCCGTTTCAGTTAATGATTGCATCGATTGCGGGATGCAGTGCCTCGGTCTTTCGAAAAGTTCTAGCTAAGAAAAAAATCAATATAGATGATTTGAAGATTAGAACAGAAACAGTAAGAGATATGCATGATGCGAATCGTATTTTGGAAATAAAACTCCATTTTGTAGTAAAAGGAACTCGATTAAATATCGAAACGCTAGAGAAGAGTCTCGAAATAGCACATCGAAATTGTCCAATGGTTCGTTCGGTGGAAAATAGTATACAGGTAAAAGAAACGTTGGAATTAATCAATTTAGTTGATTAAAGAGAAGATGAATGTATAAAATTACCGCTCCTTCATTAAACTAAGGAAAAAATGAAGGAGTATTTTTATGGAAAAATTAGGTTTATCAATTGTGTTAGCCTTTATGTTGCTGTCTATTCCTTTAATCGCACAGCAGAAGGAAAATGCAATTCCTGATAATGTCATCTCCATTGAAAAGGAAAATACAAAGCAGATTTCTGATAATAATGAGGAAACGACAGAACCGAATAAAGAAGTCAAAGAATTATTGGAAACGAGCGATATTGACATTGAAAACCCTGCGTTAATACAGTTATTAAACGAGACGTCTATTAAGCCAACACCGTTCTCTATTGGATATCGAGCAGAGGTATTTTTAGGTAATTGGCCATTACATTATAAAATAAAAGACCAAAAGACAGAATGGCAGTTCCAGCAAATCAATGCAAATGAATATAACAATCAAGGTGGAGAGAAGAAAGAGAGTATCTATTATCATCAATTGGAAGAGAGCCGGGTTGTCGGTGCACTTACAACAAAAGTAAAAGGGACCGACCAACTTCAACAAATGATTGTAGCAAAAGTAAAAGAGAAAGAGGATTTACCTGTTAGCTTTAGTGCAACTGTCGGGAAGGGAACACGTCTTAGTAATACGTATGATGTCCCGGTTGGAAAAAAGGGAACATTAAAGGCTTATATGCCAGCAGTAAAAGCAACAGGTGAGGCAACGTATGGAGAAGTTTATATCCAATTAAAAGGGACAAAGAAGCAAATTGTTATTAAGAATGTAACAAAGCAAGAAGTTAATGCATTTTTACCGATATCGAATCATTTATATTTCCAATACACACAAACGGACAGCTAATGTCCGTTTGTTCTATTCCCAGAAGAAAACGACTAAGGATAGAACAAGTATGACTGTCGATAGAAGGAAATGACTAAGGATAGAGCAAGCACGACTGTCGATAGAAGAAAACGACTAAGGATAGAGCAAGCACGACTGTCGATAGAAGGAAATGACTAAGGATAGAACAAGTATGACTGTCGATAGCAGGAAATGACTAAGGATAGAGCAAGCACGACTGTCGATAGAAGGAAATGACTAAGGATAGAGCAAGCACGACTGTCGATAGAAGGAAATGACTAAGGATAGAACAAGTATGACTGTCGATAGGAGGAAATGACTAAGGATAGAGCAAGCACGACTTTCGATAGAAGAAAACGACTAAGGATAGAGCAAGCACGACTGTTGATAGCCGGAAACGACTAACGATAGAACGAGTATGACAGTCGAAACATTCCTTCACAATTCTCTGTCTCATTTAATGCTAGACAACTCTCAGCCTATACCTTAGGATGAGAAATGAAGACAAAGAAGGGAGAGAGAAATGATGGAATGGGTCGTCCTTATTGCAGTTTTAGTTATGTTAGCGTTAAGCCTTTTGCGTATTCATGTTATTTTTGCCATTATAATAGCTGCAATTGTAGCTGGACTTATGGCTGGAATGAATGTGCAAGATACCGTATCTCTTCTAATTGAAGGAATGGGCGGTCAAGCAAGCACAGCGTTAAGCTATATATTGCTCGGTATTTTTGCTGCAATGATTAGTTACACAGGAATTACGGGTATTCTTGTTCAATCCTTAATCCGAATATTAACCGGGAAAAAGACAATGCTAGTGCTAGTAATTGGTGGAATTGCATGTTTATCTCAGAATATAGTGCCAGTACATATCGCATTTATACCAATACTTATTCCTCCGTTATTAAAAGTGTTCGATGAAATGAAACTGGATCGAAGAGCAGTTGCAACTGCCTTAACATTCGGTTTAAAGACACCTTATGTGATGATTCCTGTAGGATATGGATTAATCTTTCATGAAACAATTCAAAAAGGTATGGAGAATAGTGGTGTTGCGATAGAGATAAGCGATAGTGCATTCTCTATGTTAATACCGGGAGCTGGAATGATTCTTGGTTTCTTAATTGCAACCTTTATATCCTATCGAAAGGATCGTGTTGCAATTCAAAGACTTGATGTTAATGCGTTAGTAGAGACAAATCAAGAAAAAATTACGTTCCAATTTAAGCATGGTTTAACAATCGTAGCGATTTTAGTTGCTTTAATTATTCAAATTATAACGAGTAGCCTTGTGCTTGGAGCGTTATCAGGAATTATAATCATGGTATTATTCCTCGCAGTACCTTTCAAAAAAGGCGATGACTTTGTTCAAAAAGGTGTTGCAATGATGGGAACAATTGCGTTTGTAATGCTTGTTGCATCAGGGTTTGCGCATATTTTAAAAGAAACAGGAGCGGTAGATGCATTGGTTGATCATTCGCAGGCAATTTTAGGTGACAATAAAGTCGTCATCGCATTTATTTTATTACTAGTAGGTTTAATTGTAACTCTTGGAATTGGTTCTTCGTTTGGTACCATTCCGATACTTGCTGCTTTATACGTTCCGATCTGCTTAGCTGCAGGATTTTCACCAATGGCGACAGCTGCTTTAATTGGAACTGCTGCAGCATTAGGTGACGCAGGTAGTCCAGCATCTGATAGTACGCTTGGACCTACTTCGGGGTTAAATGCAGATGGCAAGCATCATCATATTTGGGATACGTGTGTTCCTACATTTCTACACTTTAATATACCTCTACTCATTTTTGGGTGGATTGCCAGCATTATTTTATAAAATATAAGGATAGACTTTCTCATTAGAGTCACAATAAAAGAAAAAAAGGTGATCTCTATGAAGAAACGGATGATTTTGTTCCTGGCTATAGTGATGTTTTTGGTTCCAATCAATTTGTCTGCTGCAGGCTATGGATGGGGTTATAAGAAGAACTCCAATAACGAACCGCCAGAAGTGGGAAAATACGGACAGATTTTAGAAGAACATGGTGGATTTTACATGGACCCTTCAGGAGATAAACATGTCTATCTCACGTTTGATAACGGGTACGAGGCTGGATTTACTGAGCAAGTGTTAGATGTATTGAAAGAAAAAGATGTACCAGCCACTTTCTTTTTAACCGGTCATTACGTAGATGATCAACCGGCGCTAGTAAAAAGAATGATTAAGGACGGTCACATTATCGGAAATCATTCCGATGATCATATTGATTTTACTACAGCGTCGAAAGAGAAATTCACGGAAGATGTAGAACGTCTAACCGAAAAGATTATAAAAACTGCACCAGAAGCAACAGTGCAATATATTCGTCCACCAAAAGGCACATTTAATGAGAATTCTTTAAAATGGGCAAATGAATTAGGGTATATCCATATGTTTTGGTCTGTTGCATTTGTCGACTGGAACGAAGGTGAGGAAAAAGGTTGGGAACATGCTTATCAACAAGTAATGGACCAAATACATCCTGGGGCGATTGTCTTAATGCATACAGTGTCACGGGACAATGCGGAATCGCTGGAGCATTTGATCGATGAATTAAGAAAACAAGGATATACATTTAAAAGTTTAGATGATTTAATGTTAAAGCAGCTTTTACCCGATATACACGATTTATTTTAGAGCGGAGGGATTTCCTTCTGCTTTTTCTTTTTGTTAACCGGTCACAGTATAGTTGCTCTAGTTGTCCAAGAAGATAGCCCTGTTCCTTTGTGTTAAAATAGATAAAAATACGGAGAGGGTGGAATTTTATGTGGCAGGAAACGTTACAATTAAGTACGCCATACGATTTTGATTATATTTTACTTCGATTACAGATGGATCAATTAAACTATTCAGATGTAAAGGAAAGAAAAATATATGTTCCTTTGCGTATTGGACAAGAAAAAACGATTGCAACGGTAACATCACTTGGTACGACAGATACTCCTATCTTTCAAATAGAGGGAAAAACAGTAGAACATAAGCAGTTAGTAATGAAAAGGATAGAGGAGATATTTGGTTGGGAACAAGATTTAATCGGAATCCAGTCTTATTTTTTACAGACAAATTTAGCTGATTTATTCACTACGTATCCAGCTACACCTTTAGTTAGAGAGTTTGATTCTTTTGGTAACTTAACGAAAACAATCATTCATCAACAGTTAAACATGGCGTTTGCCCAGACATTGACGTTACGATTTGTTCAGACTTACGGAGATCAAATGGAGGGTTTATGGTTTTTCCCAACGCCGGAAAGAGTAGCGGAAATTCCTTATGAAGAGCTTCAGGCTTTACAATTTAGTAGAAGGAAAGCCGAGTATGTGGTAGATACGGCAAAGAAAATAGTCAGTGGTGAAACGGATTTATCTTCATTAGACGAGACATCGGATGAAGACATAATGAAGAGCTTAACCAAGTTAAGAGGGGTGGGGCCTTGGACGGTACAAAATTGGCTAATGTTCTCGCTTGGGAGACCGGATTTGTTCCCAATAGCGGATATTGGTATTCAAAATGCGCTAAAGATTTATTTTGGTATGGAGAAAAAGCCTACCATCGAGCAAATGGAAGACTGGATGCAGGCATGGAAACCGTATCGTTCTTATGCTGCCATGACATTATGGCGAAGTATAGAAGAGCCAGAGTTTTAATAAGTAGAGGATACCTATCTTTGGCGATAGGTATTTTTTGTTGGTCAACTGGAAGGAAGATATATTTTTAATTTTTTGAGCAAAGAGGTTGAATGTCAAAAAAGGTCAGAGTATAATATAATCAGAAGGTCAAAGATAGTCAAAGTCAAGACTGATCACGACCTAATTTTATTCTACTGAAGGAGGAATGTTTGATGAAATGTTCACAGTGTAATGATCGTCAAGCAACAATTAATATAAACCTTCTCTTAAATGGTCAACAACAATCTATGCATTTATGTGATACATGTTATCAAGATATAAAAGAACAAATGAAACAGCCTTTCGGATTCTTTGGAGGTAACCAAGAGGATTTTGAAAAGTTCTTTGCAAACCAAGGAAATAGCGCTGGAAAAACAGGTGCTCGTACGTATACGAAGAAAGACAAAAAAGGGAAAGGTATTCTTGATCAATTAGGGAAAAACCTTTCCGATGCAGCACAGGCTGGTTTAATTGATCCGGTTATTGGTAGAGATCATGAAGTAAGGCGTGTGATTCAAACGCTGAACCGCCGAACAAAAAACAACCCTGTTTTGATTGGTGAACCTGGTGTAGGTAAGACAGCGATTGCGGAAGGACTAGCATTGAAAATAGTGGAAGGTAATGTTCCTTCTAAGTTGCTGAACAAAACGATTTATATTTTAGATGTAGCCTCATTAGTAGCAAATACAGGAATTCGCGGTCAATTTGAGGAACGAATGAAGCAAGTAATACAAGAGCTTCAAGAACGTCAAGATGTTATTCTTTTCGTAGATGAAATCCATTTATTAGTCGGAGCAGGTACGGCAGAAGGATCTCAGATGGATGCAGGAAATATCCTCAAGCCAGCGTTAGCTAGAGGGGAATTGCAATTAATCGGAGCAACTACGATGAAGGAATACCGCCAAATTGAGAAAGATTCTGCATTGGAACGTCGTTTACAACCAATTACGGTGAAAGAGCCGACTGAGGAAGAAGCGATTCAAATTTTACAAGGATTAAAGGATCGTTATGAGAGCTTCCACAAGGTTAACTATTCAGACGAAGTAATTGAACAGTCTGTTAGATTATCGAAACGTTATATACAAGACCGATTCCTTCCAGACAAAGCAATCGACTTGATTGATGAAGCTGGTGCAAGGTTAAACCTTGAAGTATCTGAATCCGACAGTGAAACGTTAGAAAAGCGCTTAGCTGAAATTGCAAACGAAAAAATGGCTGCTGCAGAACAAGAAGATTATGAGCGCGCTGCAAATTTACGCCATCAAGAAATCAAATTAGAGAAGAAATTAGAGGAAATAAAAGACACTCCGAAAGCGGATGTTAAGTTAGAGGATATTCAGCAAATTATTGAAGAAAAAACGGGTATACCTGTTCAAAAGCTTCAAGCTGATGAGCAAATGAAGATGAAAAACTTGCAAGAAGAGCTAGCGAAGAAAGTAATTGGACAAGAAGTAGCGGTCGAAAAAGTAGCAAAAGCTATTCGACGCAGTCGTGCAGGCTTGAAAGCAAAAACAAGACCAATTGGTTCATTCCTATTTGTTGGACCAACAGGTGTTGGTAAAACCGAGCTAACTAAAGTGTTAGCGGAAGAATTGTTTGGTACAAAAGATGCGATGATTCGATTGGATATGAGTGAATACATGGAGAAACATGCCGTATCAAAAATTATCGGGTCACCACCAGGATATGTTGGTCATGAAGAAGCGGGACAACTTACAGAGAAGGTAAGACGGAACCCTTACAGTATTATTTTGTTAGACGAAATCGAAAAAGCGCATCCGGACGTTCAGCATATGTTCCTTCAAATAATGGAGGACGGTCAGTTAACGGATAGTCATGGACGTACTGTTAGCTTTAAAGACACGGTCATTATTATGACAAGTAATGCTGGTACTGGTTCGAAACAAATCACAGTTGGATTTAATAATGATAATAATGAAGCAGTATCCACACTAGAAATGCTAAGTGACTACTTTAAACCAGAATTCTTGAACCGTTTCGATGCGATTATTCCATTCAACGAATTATCACAAAATAACATCCTACACATTGTCGATATAATGCTTGACGAGTTAAATGAACAAGTGAAGGAACAAGGTATTGAAGTGATTATTAGTGATGAAGCGAAGGAATTTTTAGCGGAGAAAGGGTATGATCCACGATTTGGAGCACGACCATTGCGCCGCGTTATCCAAGATAAAGTGGAAGATGGTATCACAGATGTTCTATTAGAAGAAGAAAAAGTGGAGAAAATAGAAGTAATATGTGAGAATAAGGATATCATGGTCCGTAAAGTATAAAGAATAGCCAGCCGTGTGCTGGCTATTTTGATTAAATTACTCGCAATAGGGTATTTTAAGAAGTAGATTTCAGATTTCAATGAAAATACATAGAGAAGGGGCTCTTCATATGGCGCTACAAAAAAATGAGTATAGCACCCTAAAGCAAGTGATTGTCTGTCCACCTACCTATATGGAAATTACAACAATCATTAATGAAACGCAAAAACATTTTATAGACGAAAATATCGATAAAGTGAAAGCAGACAAGCAACACGATCGTTTTACTGAGATTCTTCGTGAGCATAATGTTGAGACGATTAGCTTAGACGCTAAAAAGCATTTAAATGAACAAGTATTCACAAGAGATATTGGCTTTACGATTGATGAAACGGTATTTATTTCACAGATGGCACGTGATATTCGGAAAGAGGAAGTCCATATCCTTGAAGATTACCTTAATCAAAATGAAATTCCGTCTATTCGTTTACAGGAGCACTCGATTGAAGGTGGAGATATAATTGTACATGAAGATGTAATTTATGTCGGTATAAGTAAACGAACGACACCTAAGGCAGTGGAAGAACTACAAAATCATGTAAGCGATAAACAAATCATAAGCTTGCCAATACGGGAGGATGTTCTTCATTTAGATTGTGCATTTAACATTATTAGTAATGAACATGCACTTATTTATACACCAGCTTTTCAACAGGAAGATGTTGAGCAACTTGAACAACAGTTTACGCTAATTGAGACGCCAGAAGACGAACAACTAAGTTTAGCAACGAATGTTTTTTCGATTGGTAACAAAACAGTTATCTCGCTTCCAGAAAATAAGAAAACAAATCAAGCACTCCGAAATAGGGGTTATCAAGTAATTGAAACAGACTTCTCAGAAATTATTAAATCTGGTGGATCGTTTCGTTGCTGTACGATGCCTATCCAACGTCAAAAGTAAACGGGATTTTTCCTGTTTGCTTTTTTGTTTATTATGAAAATGAATGAAACATATTCGTTGTAGTATCGTATATATAGTGAGGTGATAAAAATGGAAGAAATAACATCAATGCTACCGATTATAGCTCCGCTCATTGTGATTCAGCTTGTACTAATGATAATTGCACTTATTTCTCTCATAAAAGCTGAACGTACTAATGGCCATAAAGCATTATGGGCTGTCCTAATTATTTGTTTAGGATATATCGGGCCAATTTTATTCTTTATTATTGGAAGGAGGCAGGATTAAATGGCTGTCGTAGAGGTACGTCAATTAGAGAAGTCTTTTAAAGGAAAAGAAGCAGTAAAAGGATTAGATTTTGAACTACAACGTGGTAAGGTTATCGCGTTACTAGGTCCGAATGGAGCCGGTAAAACAACAACGTTACGCATGCTTTCTGGGTTATTAAAGCCGACAAAAGGTACAATTCGTTTTTCCGAAACGAACGAAAATGAAGATATCCGAAACCATATTGGTTTTCTACCTCAATACCCGTCGTTTCATTCTTGGATGACGGGAAAGGAATTTCTTATCTATGTTGGCCAACTTGCCCATTTATCGAAAGATGAAGCACAGGAGCGAGCAAACGAATTACTTGAAAAGGTTGGAATAGCGAACGCGGCTAATCAACGTATTGGAAAGTATTCAGGAGGTATGAAACAAAGGCTTGGGATTGCGCAAGCGATGATTCATCAGCCGCAATTACTGATGCTCGATGAACCTGTATCATCACTAGATCCAATTGGACGTAGAGAAGTTTTGCAATTGATGGAAGAACTTAAAGAGCAAACGACCATACTTTTTTCTACGCATATTCTCGGCGACGCAGAAGAGATATGTGATGATCTATTATTAATGCATAATGGAAAAATATTAGAATCAGGACCGATTAAAGAGCTTCAAATAAAACATCAAACATCTCTATTAGAAATCATCATCGAAGAAAATCCAGAAACGTACATAGATCGATTAAAAGCTTTTGAGTCAATTGAAGACTGTAAGTTAGAAAAAGGGAAATTACTTGTGGCAGTAAACGATATGGACAAAGCTAGAACTCAAATATTACAAGCTGCACTACAAGAGAAGTGGCCATTAATTAAATTTGAGTTACGACGTACAACCCTAGAAGAAATGTTTATGAAAGTGGTGAGCGGATAATGCAGTGGATGACAATTTTTAAAAAGGAATTGTTGGGTGATTGGAGAAGCATGAAATGGATTTGGGTTCCGCTAGTATTTATTTTACTCTGTATTATGGATCCGTTAATGACATATTTCATGCCGAGGATTCTTGATTCAGTAGGTGGAATGCCAGAAGGTGCAGTAATTGAATTTCCAGAAGTACCACCAACAGAAGCAATTATGATGAGTTTAACAGAACTAAGTATGTTTGGAAGTCTATTGATTGCTGCGATAACAATGTCTGTTATTGCAGGCGAGAGAAAAAGTGGCGTTGCAGAATTAATACTCGTTAAACCTGTCAATTATTTCTCTTATATAACGAGTAAATGGGCCGCAAAACTGTTTCTTATATTTATATCCTACTCGTTAGGAATGCTAGCTAGCTGGTATTATGTTGATTTACTTTTTGGAGGCTTATCAGCAGAGCGATTTTTTGGACTGTTTATTTTTTATTTCATCTGGTTAATTTTCACCGTTACAGTTGCTATCTTCTACAACACGATTTTTAAGCGTCCTGGTATCGTATTGGCTGCATCAGTCGGTACTTATATCGCATTAAGTATTTTAGCTCAAGTTTTCGCGAACCGATCTCCGTGGTTCCCGAATAATATTTCTAGTCATATTCGGTCACTAATGGCATCAGGAGAAGTATCGTCAGACCTATGGATAGCTGCAGGAGTTACAGTCGGTATTTCGATTATTCTATTGATCGCTTCTAACTTCAGCTTAAGAAAAGCAGAATTAGCAGAATAAAGGTAGTTGATAAAAGTTGAGTCGTGGTTTAGAGGCTCAACTTTTTTCCTTATTACAGGGTGTGAAAATGGGATTGTTTAATTTAATGCTGGATTCTAGCTGTACAACATTAGATTTTTCGATTTAATATTCGATTGTTGCTGGTGAACATCGGATAACTCCAGTTAAAATTAGATTCTAGATATGTAACATCAGATTCTCACAATTATTAGAATTTTTAGGTGTTGGGTGAGTCATATCCGATATTGAAAGGTAGTAATCTAATGTTGGGTGGCCACATCTGATATTGTGAGGTAATTATCTAATGTTGACCGGCCATATCCGATATTAAAAGGTAATTATCTAATGTTAGTCATCATTCTATCTGATATTGCCTAAGAGATTCATTTCACTTTGCTTGACTAAGTAGTTATCCATCATATAATAAATGTATACTCAAATTTTTGATGGGGCTATAGTATAGCGGGAATACGCCACAATGGCATTGTGGAATCAGGGGTTCGATTCCCCTTAGCTCCATACCAGAAGAACAGCGGAAGCAAACGCTGTCTTTTTTTATTTTAAAAAGTAGAAAATCTCCCTCTTAAGATAGCGGGAGATTTTTTTATTATTGATAAATAGCCAATTCTTCTTCAATGGCTGCACGGATCTTATCTAATGTCTCTTCTGGTGTTTTACCGTGAATACGTCGGTTGTTAACCAGAGCATACGGCTTTAATCTACAAAGACCACAATAATTCAAGCAGTCATTTATCAGAACGGCTACTTCAGGGTATTCTGATTCGATAATGGACTCAACATCTAACGTATTTAACAAATTGCTATCGCATATTTCTACGACGACAATTCCCATGAAGCATCACCTTTCCAATCTGTCCTGCTAATACGTACATATATCTTAACGCATACTAGCATTACTCTTATTGTAGCAAATAGAGTATGTCTGAGTATAGTGTTGTCAACTTGCTCGGTTTTAGACAGATTAACGAGTCATTTTAAAAAATACGCTTCTAGTAATGAATTGTCAAATACGCTGTTTCTATGACATGAAAACTATTTTCGTTATCCACAACATAAATCCTTTTGTTTTAAGTAATCAACAGGTTTATCCACATTATCCACAAAAATAAGCAAAAAACCAGTGCAAAAACCAAGTCTTGCCCAATAAGAATCCACAGATGTTATTCACAGTATTCACAACTTTGTGGATAACCTCTGTGGGTAATTAAATAACTTGCTCATTCTCTTTACACGTTTCTTGATACGCAAAGTAATTGTCTTTCGTAATAACATACAAATCATAAATTGGATCTTCTTGTGAATCGATGTTGATTTTTTCATAAGCCTCTTGAAAACGATCATTCCCATATGCGACATACGGTATTTTTAAAATAGCTTTCAATGAGCGTATATTTGATTTTCTAATTTTTATAAAAATGGCATCCAAATTTATTTCATAGAATAATTCATGGAAAAAAGCGTCTTTCGCTAACTTATTATAACCTTTACCATGGTAATCCTTACCTATCCAAGTAGCAAGATAACCAGCGTTATTTTCTATGTCAAATAAGTTAATGGTTCCAATTGGATTATATTGTTCATCTACTATTGTTCTGGAAATCAGTTCTCCTTGCTCTTCTGCCTCGATGGTCTTTTTCGTTAAGAAATAGAATTCATCTGTGGAGTACGCTTTATGTCTAACGTAAGGAAACACGTCTGGGTGCTTCATTAAATCATAAAGAATGGGAGCTTCCGTTACATCTCGTTTTTTAAGCATAAAAAATCCCTCCTACACATTAATTGGAGGGTGAAAATACGGGCAGAACTGTAGAGCTGACCCCTCACCCTCGAATTTTTATCAAACTGCTAACAAAAATTCGGGGTGGGAATCGAACCCACTAGGACCAGCATTTAAGCTGGTGGCTCACCATTTGCCTTCCCAGAAATAATGATTAGGTATCATTGAAGTATCTATATATTACACAATTCAATAATCGTTGTAAATAGGAAAAACGAAAATTTTTTATGAAATTTTTGCCGTAATATGAAGTTATGTAAAGTATTATTCATTTATCGTAAATATATCATTACAAAACCGCTTATATTGGTTAATATACGTTAATTTAAAGGAATATGACTGATTTTAAAAATATTTTATTTAGGTAGAAGAACGTTTGTTTGTGTGGTAAGATAGTACCGAGGTGATAGAAATGCACGTCATAGCAAAAATCTCCGTACAGAAACGGAATAGTGAACGTTACAATGTATTCTTGTTAGAGAATGGAAAAGAGGTTTACCGTTTTAGTGTAGATGAAAAGACGCTTATCGATTTTAATTTGCGTAAAGGTATGACACTTGAAAATAAGACAATCGAAGCAATTCAACAGAAGGATGACCAATCCCGAGCGTATAATATGTCAATACGATACTTAAGCTATCGCATGCGCACGAAAAAAGAAATGAGCGATTATTTAGAAAAAAAAGAAATAGATGAAGAGACGATACAACCGATTATTGAAAAGTTGGAAATAGAAGGTTTGTTGGATGATGGTGCATTTGCGGATGCGTTTGTTTCAACGAGAATAAATACATCGACAAAGGGACCTCAATTTATAAAGAGGGAATTAATGCAAAAAGGTGTAACTGCATCTGATGCAGAGGCTGCAATAACGAAGTACACATATGAGAAACAATTAGAC
Organism: Gracilibacillus halotolerans; assembly: GCF_014206945.1. Lineage (GTDB taxonomy): Bacteria > Bacillota > Bacilli > Bacillales > Amphibacillaceae > Gracilibacillus > Gracilibacillus halotolerans. The sequence continues at coordinate 14,496 of NZ_JACHON010000013.1, read as the reverse complement.
AAGCTTATTAAATGGGTAAGTAAAAACTTTCGTCCAACTAGTAAAAAGTCGTTTCAAGATCAAGTGCGTTCTATGAAAACGTCACTTATGCAAAAAGGATTTAGCCAAGATGTGATTCAAGAAGCTATTAAGGAAGCAGATCTAGAGAAGGACGAAGATCACGAATATGAAGCCTTACGAATACAAGGAGAGAAATTTGCGCGGAAATATAGTAAGAAGGATAGTGGATATCTATTACAACAAAAAGTAAAAGCAGCTTTATTTCGAAAAGGATTTGATTCCGCGCTCATTGATCGATTTCTCAATGAGCACTTGGAATCGTAAATTATAGAGCGGAGACTTTCTGTGTTACAAGTTCTACCGCTTCTTTCACACTATCTACTACATATGTTGCGTGGTTTTGAACCTCTTTTGGTGCTGTAGCCATTGCGAAGCTATGAGGCGTCATTTGGAACATTGGTAAATCATTAAACGAATCTCCGATTACTGCTATTTCAGTCGGATCTATTTGTAAATGTTCGGCTAATTTGCGCAATCCAAGTGATTTACTAACACCTTTAGGTACAATATCCAAGCAATGAGGATCTGAAATGTACGTTTCGGCTACGTCAGCTATATCTTGCATGATATTCTTTTGATAGGCAACAAGTTCATCTGTTTCACCGAAAAGCATAAATTTACTAGGAAGAAACGAGTCACCATATTTATCAAGAAAGTCGACACCTTCTTTTAATGGAAAGAAAAGCTCTCCCTCTAAATGTTTGAGATCTTCTGTTATTTTCGAAACAAAAATTTCATCCGCTGTAGAGATACAGTAAGGATTTGGAAAGTCCATCACCTCTAGATGGATTTTTTTGCTTGTATTGATATCAAATGTCTTTTGATAAATAAGCTCACTTTTATTAGTCAGGGTAAATGCGCCATTCTGACTAACTCGATGCCCGTTTAATTTGATTTGTTCATTAATCACCATAATTTCTCTATCCATTCTGCCTGTTGCAATCGCAAAATCGATATGATGATCTTCCAATGTATGAAGTGCTGCAATATCATCTGGGGCAATATGTCTCCCTTTTTTGAGCAAAGTTCCATCCAAGTCAGTTGCAAATAATTTAACCATTGTGATGTCCTTTCTTTTGTGTAATTCCATCACTTATAGTATATCGTTCAAGGATAAATGAAAGCAACCGAATCAACCCAGCCCTATGTAGAGTATTGAAGGGAGGGGTGAAAACTAAGTACTGCTTCTACGCGTTGTTGTCGTATCATTTCACGATAGTCTCGATAGACAGGAATAAATGGATAATATGCTTGAACTTCTTCCATTACGCGAGAATCCGGAATATAAATGGCTACGACTTGTACCTCTTGAATTAAACCATCTTCAATAAAAGATATATATGCCTTTACTTCAGCATTCCACCCAACTATCCCTAATCTTAAATTTCGCATGGACTACATTCCACCCTTTCTTATAATTAGTTGTTACTGAGGGTTAAACTCTAGGTCGAGTAGACGGATGACCAATCTGAAAAATCTCTAATCGTTTCTTTCTATATTCTTTAGGAGAAATTCCTAGTTTCCCTTTAAAATAGCGACTAAAGTGAGAGGCATTTTCAAATCCACTCTCATAGGCAACTTCTTCAATTGGCATTTTCGCCTTAGCTTCTAATAAATATCGCGCATGTCTAAGACGAGTATGCATAACGTATTCCATAATGGTGTAACCAGTCATTTCTTTGAATACGTGTGAAACATAAGATTTGTGAAAACATAGATGGTCCGCAATATCTGCGATAGTAAAATAAGATGAGAAATTTTCTTGGATATAAACAGCGATTTTTTCTGCATGCTCCATTTTTATACTCGAGTGTACATGTTGAATCGCTTCATCTGTTCGTGATAAATGGCTGATTTGCACGAGTAATTGAGCCAATAAGAAATGGAGCTCCCATTCTTTTTCGGCTTGCTTATATGTGTGAGATAGAGATACTTCACTCATTCGATTAAAGACGGAATCTACGGAATGAAGAACCGCGCTATTATCAGAGCGAATTAGGCAGTGTTGATTTTGAAACATGTCTAATAGCTTCTCAGCTTTCACAGCTTCTAAAGTCCTTAAGATAGAATCAGGATGAAAATGAACATGACTACGGATATAGGAAGTACCCTCCAAAATATTTGGTCGATGAAGAACAAGTCCGCTTATTAGCAATATATCCCCAGGTTCCAAATCGTAAATTTGATTGTTTACAAAATAACGACAGACACCTTCGTGAAACATAAATATTTCAAAATCTTCATGTGAATGAAATTGATTTAATTTTGGATTTCCATCGATACGATATTTTACAGAAAGGACGTGGTCCATTTACTTTCCCACCTTTAGCCTATCTTAGTTTTATTTTAATGTACTATAGCATAACTTAACATAACTAACAGTGTGTGTTTCCAATGAAAAATGTACTAGAACTGCTCTTCCATTAAAAGCTCAAATTCGAATTACTTCTATGAGCGACATCTTATGTTAAAATAAACGTAATAACTATGGTTGGGGTGGCATAATGGAAAGAAGATATAGCACGTATACGGTAGGGGAACTTCGTAAAGAGATAAGCAAGTTGAAGGAACAAGCACAGAAAGCGGAGCAGTTAGGAAATGTAAGTGAGTATGAAATCATCGTCCGAAAAATGCAAATGGCTGCTGCCTATATGGTGAACCCGGATGAATTTAAAAAAGGGGAGCGCTATGAATTGTTAGGGGATCCTGGTCATACATTCGAAATCACTTATAAGAAAGGTGTTTTTGCATGGGGACACCGTATTAACCTATTGAATCAAAAAGTCGAGACAGAGGAAGCTATTCCAATGTCATTATTAGGACAAAAAGTAGAGGCTTAAAGAATGCGTTTCATTGACTTTACCTATATTCAAATGTAAACTATAATGGATATAACTATTGATATAATCATTATTATGAGGTGACAATATGGCTCAAGCAACGGTAATCATTTGGGCAGTGTTAACTGTACTTGTTGTAATTTTAAATGTAGTTTTTGGGAAAGCAAAACCTGCAAAAAGCTTTGCAACCTATATACCAGGTGCGGTTGTTTTCTTTGTTGGCCTAGTGTTTTTAACACTATCTAGCTCTATGAGCCGAGTAGAGATTCTCGGTGCTGGATTTGGCGGATGGGGAATTGCATGTTTGATGGCTGCAACAACAGCATTATTAATTACGGCAGTTTATGATTCAAACCGCCACCAAAGTGCGTAATAAAAAAGCCTGTAACAACCAATGTTGATTACAGGCTTTTTTACGTTTATTAATTGTTTTATTCATATGGTTAAACCATTCGTTCTCCGGTATTCAGTTTGTTCTGCAGTTTTCGTTCAGAGTAAACCCATCCGGTAAAAGAATTCATAATACAGTTATTATCGTCAATGTGAACGACAGCGATAAACGGATAATGACCGTCATTTCGATAGCGTAAATCATAAAGACGAAGCTCGTTAAAGTCATCATAATAATTTATTTCCCATCGATAAATTGGGGAAAAAGATAAAAAGGCGGATATATTTTTATCTTGTTTTGCTATCTGTACAAAGGGAGTATCAGGTAACGGCTCTCGTTTAAACCGATCCATCATTTTAATATGACCATCTTCTACTCGTCCTACATAATAGGCATCTTCTGTTGTAAGAGCGATGCGCCATATGTTTTGCTTCGTAGTAGGTGATGTGGCGATAAATTCTACGTGGTCAAAATGTTGTTTAATTAATTTCACAATTTCTCGTTTATCTAAATACCTTTTTATATAGTAAAGAAAAATAATGAAATATATGGTAAGCCATGTATAGCCAGGGTTGGCACCAAGTATCCACGCAATAATACCAATAACATGGAAGTTAAAGATATAAGGATCGAAGGTACTGATAAATCCATGGGCTACCCATTTATTCGAAAATGGACGATATGCTTGCGTACCGTAGGCGTTAAATATATCAACGAATACGTGTAAAATCACAGCTAAAAACGTCCATAACCATAAATGAAGAAAGTTTACATCAGGAACAAAAAAGTAAATGATACTTGATATAAATAGACCCCAGAAAACGACTGCAGGGATCGAATGTGTAATGCCGCGATGGTTACGTATATATGCTGCATTATTTCGCAGTTTTAGTACCGTATCGAAATCAGGTGCATGGGAACCAGCAATCGTTCCGACCATAACTGCAGTAAATAAGGTAGTATCGCTTTGGACAACAGGATCAAGTGTAGCTAATCCACCTAAAGCAATTCCCATTGTAATATGAGTAGCGGTATCCATTATTTTCGTGGCTCCTTTCTGCAGGTGTTTTACCATTTTAACAAAAGGATGATATAAGTGAAAGGGACAGACAATCTAGCCTCTTCTATTAATATACCCAAATTTCAAGAAGACTTAATATCTTGGTTTGAAAAAGAACAAAGAGTACTCCCTTGGAGAGAAAATCAAGATCCTTATCGAGTTTGGGTTTCAGAAATTATGTTACAACAAACAAAAGTCGATACTGTAATTCCATATTATCTCCGTTTTATGGAGAAATTTCCGACTCTTGAAGCTTTAGCTTACGCAGAAGAACAGGATGTACTAAAAGCTTGGGAAGGTCTTGGTTACTATTCCCGTGCTCGTAATTTACAAACAGCAGTGCGAGAAGTAGTAGAAGTATATGACGCTAAAGTACCCGATAATCCATCGGAAATTGGCTCGCTTAAAGGAATTGGACCGTATACTCAAGGAGCGATACTCAGCATTGCCTATAACAAGCCAGAACCAGCTGTAGATGGAAATGTGATGAGAGTGTTATCAAGAATTTTACTCATTAGGGAAGATATCGCAAAGCCAAAAACACGAAAGCTATTTGAACAAGCAGTGAGAGAGCTTATTTCTGAATCCAATCCATCCTACTTCAATCAAGGCATGATGGAACTCGGTGCATTAATATGTACTCCAAGAAAACCAAGCTGTCTCCTATGTCCAGTCCAAGAACATTGTGTAGCATTCGAAAAAGGTGTTCAAGAGGAGCTTCCAGTAAAAGTTAAGAAAATAAAAAAGACGACACATTCCTATTTTGCGCTAATCCTAGAAGATAATGCTGGCAATATATTGATCGAGAAACGTCCAGATGAAGGTTTGTTAGCGCAGTTATGGCAATTTCCAATGATCGATAAAAAGAAAGTAGATCAGCAACATCTCCAAACTTTTATCGAAAATAAGTTCGAGACCAAAATAGAATCAATGGAAGTAAAGGAACCAGTGAAGCATATATTTTCCCATCTTGTTTGGCAGCTAGATGTCATATATGTAAAGCTTAAGCAGAGTATTAAAGTAGAAGAGAATACGACGCTAGTAACGAAGGAAGGGATAAGTACCTTTCCATTACCTGTTTCTCATCAAAAAATCCACAAGCAAATCCCGGATACTGAGTAAAAAAATTTAGGATAAAAATATTTAGACTGGGTATATTAATGCTCGTGGAGGTGATATTGATGGCTAAGAAAAACAATGCGAGTAAAACGAACGCACAAGAGGTAAGACGTCAAAATCAGCAAGCAGCGCAAGGAAACTCTAAATACGGTACAGAGTTCGCTAGTGAAACAAATGCAGAAGAGGTAAGACAACAAAATCAAAAATCTCAGCAAAACAAAAAATAAGTAAGGTTTGCCAAAACATAGCAATTGTCAAGCTATGACGTGCTCCCGAAGCTTAATCCTTATCATCTGATAGGGGTTAAGCTTTTTATTTTATAATCCATTTAACTTGTTAAAAAAGAATTTAAACCAAGTTATCCGATAGGTTTTTACCGATAATACATGTAGTTTGAAATGTTTTCTTTTGCATTCTATACCCGTTATAATAAGTAATATAACTACGCGCTGTTATATTAATAGCATAACAAACAATAAAAGAGAGGAAAATATGCATGGATGGCCTGGAGCCCGGTAAGAACATTCAAATCCAAAGCTATAAGCATAATGGTCAACTCCACCGCGTTTGGGAAACAACTACCATTTTAAAAGGGACAAGCAATAAAGTAATCGGAGCAAATGATAAAACTCTTGTAACTGAAAGCGACGGTAGGACATGGATTACAAGAGAGCCAGCAATTTGCTTTTTTCATGCAAAATACTGGTTTAATATTATTGGAATGCTTCGCGAAGATGGTATTTATTATTACTGCAATATTAGCTCTCCCTTCGTTTATGAGGATGGAGCAGTAAAATATATTGACTATGATTTGGATGTTAAAGTGTTCCCGGATATGACATATACACTTTTGGATGAAGATGAGTATGAGCTTCACAAAGTAAGAATGAATTATCCGAAAGTATTAGATAAAATCCTAAAGAACAATATGGAACAATTACTTCATTGGATCAGACAGCGAAAAGGTCCGTTCGCTCCTGACTTCGTGGATTCGTGGTATGAAATTTACTTGACCTATCGATAAAAGGAGAGTTGATATTTTTGGACAGTATAAAACGGTATTTAGCTTTCGTGTATCCCTATAAGTGGAAGATTCTATTAACGATTGTCATAGGGATTGTGAAATTCTCTATACCGCTTTTAATTCCGTTAATCGTAAAATATGTAATTGATAATATAATTGGTGCAGAAGCATTAACAACGAGTGAAAAGCTTTCTGAGCTCTTTTGGTTGATGGGTCTTGCAGCAATTATATTTGTTGTTTTAAGACCTCCCGTAGAGTACTATCGCCAATATTTAGCTCAGTGGGTAGGTAATAAAATTTTATATGATATACGTGACAAGTTATTTGATCATATTCAAAGATTGAGCTTGAAGTTTTATGCACGAACGAAAACAGGAGAGATTATCTCTCGAGTAATTCATGATGTAGAACAGACGAAGAACTTTGTTATAACCGGATTAATGAATATATGGTTAGACGTGATTACAATATTTATTGCGATCGGCATCATGCTTACGTTAGACGTCTGGCTTACGATTGTTGCTATTATATTGTTTCCTGTTTATGGCGCCTCTGTTAAACTCTTTTACGGTAGATTACGTGAACTTACTAGAAATAGATCTCAAGCACTTGCACAAGTTCAAGGACACTTACATGAACGAGTTCAAGGTATTCCTGTGACGAGAAGTTTTGCTTTAGAAGATTATGAAGGACGCGAATTTGATAAGCAAAATAAAAATTTCCTTCAGCGTGCAATCGACCATACAGAGTGGAATGCAAGGACTTTTGCTGTGATGAATACAATCACGGACGTAGCACCACTATTAGTGATTGGGTTTGCAGGGTATTTCGCGATTACTTCTGGTTTAACGGTTGGAACAATTGCCGCTTTTGTCGGATATATGGATCTTGTATATAATCCGCTTCGTCGTTTAATTAGTTCATCCACTGTCCTCGTTCAATCTATCGCTTCGATGGATCGTGTATTTGAATTTGTAGATGAGGACTATGATATTAAGGATAAAGACGATGCGAAACGCTTAGATGTTGTTCATGGAGATGTAAAATTCGACCAAGTTAGCTTTCGTTATGAAGATGAGGAAGATATCGTCCTGAAAAATATAAACCTTGATATTCGAAGAGGGGAAACCATCGCACTCGTTGGGATGAGTGGTGGGGGTAAATCCACAATTATTAGCTTGATTCCGCGCTTTTACGATGTAACCTCTGGTCAAATTCTAATAGATGGAATGGATATTCGCGATATGAAGGTTCGTTCACTGCGAGATAAAATTGGTATGGTTTTACAAGATAACATCTTATTCAGTGAATCGATTGCTTTCAATATCCGAATGGGTAATCCAGAGGCATCTGATGAAGAAGTGATTGCAGCAGCAAAAGCAGCAAACGCCCATGAATTTATTACTGGTTTGTCCAAAGGTTACGATACACTAGTTGGGGAACGTGGTGTGAAGTTATCTGGTGGACAGAAACAGAGAATTGCGATCGCGCGAGTGTTCTTAAAGAATCCACCAATTCTTATTTTGGATGAGGCGACATCTGCACTAGATTTGGAGAGCGAGAGCCTTATCCAAGATGCACTAGAAAAACTAGCATCAGAACGAACAACATTTATTGTAGCTCACCGTTTATCAACTATTACACATGCCGACCGTATCATTTTGATTGAAAACGGAGAGGTAATGGAAGAAGGAACACATCGAGAGCTAATGGATAAAAAGGGAGCTTACTACGACTTATATCAAGTACAAGAATTAGATGATTAATCAAAAGGGAGCCTGGCGTAATTGTCAGGTTCTTTTTCGTTTCTATTTGTAACATCAGATATATACTCTCCAAAATCGGATACCAGCAATTAACATTAGATAACTCCTCCTCAAAATCAGAAAACAGCAACCAACATTAGATAACTCCTCCTCAAAATCGGATAACCACCCTCGAATATCAGATTACAACAAAAAGTAGACTTTCCTACACATTTACATAGTTTGAACAAATAAAAAGTGGGAATATAATAAGTTGCCTAGATGATTCAATTGGTATGTAAATCAACTACTAAATGAACATTAAAGGGAAATGAATCCAATTAACATTTAAAACGTATGTATAAGTAGAATGAATTTGAAGGAGGTACTTTATGAATAAATATAATGATATAAAAGAATGTCCAAAGTGCGGTGAGAAGGAATTAGGTGTAGGTATTCAGAATGGCTATGCAGCCATATTTCCAAAAGGTACAATGAGTTTCGGAGCTAATATTGAACACATTATTTGTACGGAATGCGGATTACTCATTGAAACATATGTTATGAAGCCAGATAAATTTAAGAATACGATGTTTTAAAAATATCTTCGAATAACTGAATCGTTCATCTAAATGAAGCTGTATCCCCATAGTTGTTTTGAAAACAACGGCGGAGGTGCAGTTTTTTTATTATATAAATGAGTACAAAAATCTGAAAAACACTAGTTATCTGCCCCATTTTCCGTTATGATAATAGTAATTGCTTTTAACCTAATCGATTAAGTAAAAGGTGGTGTTATAAATAAAGTTTCACAGACTTAAAACTTTTTTTAATAACATCAAGCTTAGGAATAAATTATTTATTTCCTTTGTAGTGGTCGTGTTCTTGCCAGTTTTAATCGTAGGTGGTTATTTAACGAATGAGCTACGAAAGGTGGCTATCAAGGAGGCAGAAGAACAACAATCAGCTAACTTAGAACGAGTAAAAGATCGGTTGATGGAGTTGTTTGTTGTGCCAATTGAGTTGTCCAATCATGTAATGGTCGATTATCGGCTAGAAAATATTATTAATCAAGAGTACGAATCGGTCTATCAGGTAGTAGACGAATATTGGAAATATCAAACATTACGGGATTATGTAAGGATGTACAATACGGAGATATCCAATTTGCGTTTTTATACGGATAATTCCACATTGCTTAATAATTGGGAAATCATTCCCCTTACTGAGGAAATCGCTAAAGAGCATTGGTATAAGCAAGCTATAGCTAATCCAGGTTCATTAAATTGGCAGTATATCGAGGATGAAACGAAAAATAATCAACATTTTCTTAGTTTAGTAAGAAGGATTGATTTTACTCCATTCCATACCAGTGGTGTCTTGGTCGTCAATGTGAATCCAAATACGTTGCATACGATCGTTTCACAAGAGACGTCGTTAGTTATGTTGGTTGATGATAATCAGAATATCATCTCTTCGAATAATAACAATCAAATTGGAAAGAAACTTAATAAGTATATCCAGCTTAAAGAAGTACTCGCAGGAAAGATAGGGAGCTTTCAAGAATTGAATGGTGGAGATGCTAGGAGAGTATATGTTCAGGAGGTCCCACTCCAAAATACTAATAATCAATTGCGAATTATATCAGTCGTCGACGAAGATAAGATTATAAGTAATGCCAAGTATTTCGGGGAGATGGGAATCATACTTATCTCGATTACCATTAGTTTCGCGCTTATCATCATTTACATTGTGTCGCGATTATTATCAAGTCGTCTCGTTTTTCTTAGTAAAAAAATAAAAGAAGTTTCTCAGGGGAATTTTAATGTGCGAACGATTATCGATGGAGAGGACGAAATAGGCATACTATCTCGACACCTCGATAGTATGATTCGAAACACGAAGGAATTAATTAATAAAGTTAATAAGACAAACCAACAAAAAAGTCTGTTAGAGAGAAGACAAAGTGAGATGAAATTTAAAATGTTAGCGTCTCAAATTAATCCGCACTTTTTATTTAACTCCTTAGAATCTTTAAGGATGGAAGCACATTCCTTAGGAGCGGAAGAACTTGCAAATACAATTAAATCATTGGGGAAATTTATTAGAAATAACTTAGAGGTAACTTCCGAGCAGATAACGCTCGAGCAGGAATTAGAATTAGTAAAGCTGTATTTAGAAATTCAGAAATTCCGCTTTGATAATCGCTTGCGATATGTTTTTCGGGTGGATCCCGACAGTCTTGAGACTCTTATTCCTCCTTTAATTATTCAGCCCTTAGTAGAAAATAGTGTTATCCATGGATTAGAAGGATTGATGGAAGGAGGGATAGTGGAAGTGAAAATTGAGCTTAATCAACATATACTTGATGTAAAAGTCACAGATAATGGCGTAGGAATGGATGAACAAACACTAGCGAAAATTCAGACTATGATGAATGAAGAAGATGAGGAAAAAGTGACAAGGTTAGGTTTGCGAAATATTCATCAGCGACTACAGATTATTTATGGAAACAAAAGTGGGTTGCGTATTAGTAGTAAGCAAGGAGAAGGTACTAGTATATCTTTTTCAGTGAAAGTGGGAGGGGAATCGATTGTATAAAGTTATTGTTGTGGACGATGAACGCCGGACTAGAATTGGTATTACGACTATTATAGATTGGAAACAAAGTGGATTTAAGATTGTCGATACAGCTGCTAATGGGTTTGATGCGTTAACGAAGTACGAGGAGCACATTCCGGATCTTTTTATAGTTGATATCAAAATGCCTGGAATGAATGGAATGGAGCTGGTCGAAAGATTAAAAGAAAAAAATAAACACATAAAAATCATCTTTTTGAGTGGGTTTGCAGAATTCGAATACGCACAACAAGCGATACGATTTCAAGCTGCTGGTTATTTATTAAAGCCACTAGAAGAAGGTGAATTAATGAAATTACTAGCAAAGGTAAAAGGTGAACTCGATAAAGAAAGGCAAGTTTCTCAAACTATTAAATGGAAAGTGGAGGAAGAAAACAATCGTCTCATTGCGACAACGCTAAAAGGAACAATAACTGAAGAGGCAAAGCAATTTTTTCAATACCATTTAGACTGGAATCGATACACTCTTTTGCTCATCAAAATTGCGAATTTACATGAAGTAGATACTACATCAGTTGTTCACGAGTTACGACTTATTTGTAATGAAGAAGGTATAGTATTTCATTGTGAAGGAAACTACGGTTTAATGACGAACTACGAATTGACCAGTAGGAGATGGACCGAATTATGTCGTAAAGTAAAGAATATTATGGATAAAAGCGGGTTAATTTTTTGCTGCGCTATCTCAACCTCAGCGAACACCATACAGGATATACCGAAGAGCTACCAAGAGGCAGAGTATTTATTAGAAGACAGCTTTTATTATGAGAAGGAATTTATCACAATAGACACATCCTCATGGTGTGAACGTAAAATGGATCACTCACATTCGGTTGGATTTATGAAAGATAAATTAGCCTACGCTACTGAGTTATCAGATAAAGGATCTATTTCAAAAACTGTAGAAGAAATGATAATCCTATATGCTAAACAACGTGTATCGTCGACTGTTGTAAAAAAACAGATAAGTCAGATGCTGTTGGAAATTACAGATAGACTTTCCGATATGTATCCCGGAGTGAAATGTCAATTTAAACGAAATCAATTAAATTCTGGTCGACTATTAACTATCCTTCAAGCAAAAGACATCATCCCTTTCGCAACCGAGTATTTAGTGGAATTGGCTAGATGTATTAATCAAGACAATCAACAATTGATTGTAAAGAAAATGAAGCATTTCATTGAAAACCACTATCACGAAAATATTAGATTAAGCATGCTAGCAGACTTATTAAATTATCATAAAGGTTATTTAGGGAAAATTTTTAAAGATAATACTGGAGAGTATTTCAACACGTATGTCGATAAGCTTCGTATAAGTAAAAGTAAGATATTACTCAAGCAAGGTTATAAAGTGTATGAGGTAGCGGTACTGGTTGGGTATCATAATGCAGATTATTTTTATAATAAATTTAAAAAATACGAAAGTGTCTCGCCATCAAAGTATCGAAAAAACCATATGTCAATCCAAGATAGGAAGGGAGAAACCGCTATAAATTGAAAGCGGTTTCTTTATTTGTGTAGGAATTTACAGTTAATTTACCATGTATTTCTCTTTAGGCTTATTCGTTACAATTAGAAAACAAGAAGGGAGTGGAGGAAATGCAATTAGCCAAAAAACAGTCCAAAGCAAAGGTAGGTAAATGGCAATCCTTTTGGAAAGTAACTAAAAATCAAAAAATATTATATGCCATGTCACTTCCGTTTGTATTATGGGTTTTTGTTTTTAATTATTTGCCCGTATGGGGTTGGACGATGGCCTTCCAAAATTACGTCCCTGGAAAAGCATTTTTAGATCAAGAGTGGGTAGGCTTACAGCATTTCATTCAATTATTTCAAGATGAGCGCTTCTTTTTAGTTATGAGAAATACACTAGCGATGAGTTTTTTAGGGTTAATCTTTGGATTCACGATCCCTATTATTTTCGCTATTTTGCTGAATGAAGTGAGAAACACACTCTTTAAAAGGATAACGCAAACTGTTACGTATCTTCCTCACTTTGTTTCTTGGGTAGTTGTAGCAGGGATTGTAACGAAAATGCTATCAACCGATGGTGGAGTAGTAAATGATATTTTAGTAGGTTTAGGAATACTAAATCAGCCATATCAATTCATGGCGGACGGCCGATTGTTTTGGGGAATCGTCACTGTCTCTGATATATGGAAGGAGATGGGTTGGAATGCAATTATCTTTTTAGCTGCTATTGCTGGATTAGATCCTCAGTTGTACGAAGCAGCAAAAGTAGATGGTGCGAATCGTTTTCGGCAAATTTGGCATATTACGTTGCCGGGGATTCGGCCTACAATTCTGATTGTACTGATTTTAAATATTGGTCATTTGATTCAAATAGGTTTTGAAAAACAAATGCTCCTTGGGAATCCTCTAGTTCTGGAATATGCAGAAGTATTGGAATTATATGCATTGAACTACGGAATTGGATTGGGGCAATTCTCATACGGTACGGCCATTGGTATATTTAATTCCGTTGTTAGTATTACATTGCTATTGCTGGCAAACGGTATCTTTAAACGATATTCCAACCAAAGTGTTATGTAGGAGGGGTGGAAATGAAATTAGGTGTAGATAAGTTAACGGCAGGAGATCGTATTTTTGAGATTATAAATTATCTTTTTCTCAGTTTCATTATTGTGGTAACTTTGTATCCATTTTTGAATGTTTTAGCCATCTCATTAAACGATTCGACAGATACTGTAAGGGGTGGCATTTACATATGGCCACGAGAATTCACAATGTCTAATTACATGGAAATTTTTAAATACGATAATCTCGTAACAGGATTTACCAACTCCGTGTTAAGAACGATAATCGGTACAGTGCTTGGCCTTTTTATACAAGCAATGGTTGCGTTCACCTTAAGCAGAGCAGATTTTCAGGGAAGAAAATTTGTTTCAACTGCAATTGTATTAACGATGTATTTTTCAGGTGGATTAATTCCAGGTTATATGCTTATTCGTGATTTAGGATTAATCAATTCTTTTTGGGTGTATATTTTGCCAGGATTAGTAAGCGCCTTCAACATCATCATCATTCGTTCATTTATGGACAGTTTACCTATCTCTTTACAAGAATCAGCAAAAATGGATGGAGCAAATGATTTCGTCATCTTTTATCGAGTTATCCTGCCGTTGTGTAAGCCTGTATTGGCTACTATCGCCCTCTTTATTGCGGTCGGTCAATGGAATTCTTGGTTTGATACGTATTTATACAACAGCATGAATGAAAATCTAACGACGCTTCAATACGAGTTAATGAAAATTTTAGAAAACACTTCTATAGGTGGAAGTCAAGATGCCAATATGATGCGGCCTAATAGTGAGGAACAAGTAGCTAGAGTTTCGCCACAATCTATTAAGATGGCGATAACGATGGTTACCATTCTACCAATTATGATGGTATATCCATTCTTGCAGCGCTACTTTATTCAAGGGATGACCTTAGGTGCTGTGAAGCAATAATTTTTGGTATGTACAGGTAATTCCTGTTTATACAATAAATCAATATAGGAGCATTCCTGTAATGAAGAAATTTGAGGGTTGAACGAAAGAGAGCCCCCTTGGTATGATACGAGGTGTCCAAAGCTTCGAAGCAAAAAGGAC
>NZ_JACHON010000012.1 GCF_014206945.1 Gracilibacillus halotolerans | reverse complement strand
ACGCACTATTTTCCATCTGAGAGCTAAAATTTTGAGCGCTATAAATAAGTTTGTTTACCTTTAAAAAATTGTTCAGTTTAGTGTTGACATACCAATTTTTATGGAAAATATGGAAGATAACATATATAGTGAATGAAAGGATAGCGAGTTATCTATTATTTGTTAATGGGAGACTACGAGTAGGAGGAGGAAATGCTAAATGGATGCAGATGCTCATGAAATTAAAATTATAAGCTCTAAAGACTGTGGAAATGCGCCTAAAAAAAGAGTTTTACAAGATTTCATTGTTGCTTGCGCTAAAAAGGATGCCGATAAAATTATTCCTTTTACATCAGAAAAAATAAAATGGACGATAGTAAATGATTCTACAGTTCAAGGTAGAGATAGTTTTATCCATACATTAGAAGGCAAAATTCCTAAGGGAGTCCTTGAATTAGAGTTGCTGAATGTTATTACACATGGTCATACAGCAGCTGTTAATGGTACTTTAAAATTTAAAGACGGTACTATATATTCCTTCTGTAACGTCTATCGATTTGTTAGCGCAGGTAAAAATGTACTAAAAGAAATAACCTCTTATGTCTTGAAAAATGATTAATAGGGAAATGTAAGTTTAATTAGTTCAGCCTTGCATTCACATAGACTACTAATCATGAATTTTTAATTGGGGTGAAAGAATGCGAATTGTCATCGCGGGTGGCTCAGGCTTTATTGGGGAAAAGTTATCTAACCTTCTCGTCAAAGAAGGACATAAAGTTATTATTCTCACTAGAAAAGAAAGAGATAAATCTGAAGGTATCACGTATGTAAGATGGCTTAGTGAAGGAACAACACCAGAGAAGGAATTAGAAAACATCGATGCGATTATTAACTTAGCAGGTGTCTCCATTAACGATGGAAGATGGACAGAAAAACATAAAGAGAAAATCGTTCAAAGTAGGATGATCGCTACAGATGAGTTAATAAGAATAGTAGAGCGATTACCTCATAAGCCTTCTATATTTATGAACGCTAGCGCAATTGGGATATATCCTGTATCTCTAGAAGCTACTTATACGGAAGCATCAAAAGTTAAACCGAATGACTTTCTTGGTAGAACGGTACTAGAGTGGGAAAGAAAAGCGGAACAACTAAGTGACAAGTATAACATTCGTACTACCTTTATGAGATTCGGTGTAGTACTTGGTAAGGAAGGTGGTGCCTTACCATTAATGACCTTGCCATATAAATTACTCGCTGGTGGCACAATCGGCTCAGGTAAACAGTGGGTTTCTTGGATTCATGTAGAGGATGTTGTCCGAGCTATATCTTTTGTTATTAAAAACAATGGTATGCACGGTCCTATTAATGTAACTGCTCCTTCTCCAGTAAGAATGAAAGCCTTCGGTAAAACAATCGGCACTGTATTAGGACGACCACATTGGTTTCCTGTGCCATCATTCGCAATGAGATTAGCACTTGGAGAAAAGAGCAAACTCGTGCTTGAGGGACAAAAAGTCGTACCATTCGTACTGTTAGAAAACAAATTTGAGTTCTTATATCCAAAACTTGATTTGGCTTTAAAAGATTTATTGAAATAGTTCGAATTACATCTTAACAAATCAATTCCTCGAGCCTTCTTCTAGTAATAAAGCCTGCGACTGTGATTTATAGAAAATAGTAGCCCTATAAGCAAATGAGCCATTTGAAGGCTTAAGTTTATAGGGCTGAATGTTATCTTGCAAGTTACTTTACTCCCACTCCATTCCTGTTCTTTTAATATTTACAGTAAAATCAACCGTAATATCCATATCTTTATATACTTCTCTCCATTTCTCTATTGTTTGTATCTGTTCATTCCAATAATTTCTGTGTTTTGAGCGAATTTTGGCACCTAGTCCAAATATATCCGATTCCTCGTCTTGTAATTTTTTAATTAATTGTTCCCCTAAATCTTTTGCCTTCTTTTCTGCTTCTTTCTCTACATCCTCTACCTTATGTTTATCCAAGTTTTTCACTTTAGTTTCTTCCTCAATTGCTGCATTCACCTCCATATGAAGCTCAGCAATCGGCTTACCGTCTACTACTTTTACACTAATACCCCCTTTTTTGCTTTCTGGTTTCACCATATATACCCCCTCTTCATCTGGGAGCTTTACAGCATAGGTATATCCCCCTGGTGATCTGTCCTTCATAGACATATAAATGCCAACTTCTACTGGTGAAAATTTCCCTGCCATACTATTTCCATGAAAATATGACATACCATCTACTAAAATACGGTCATTATCTTTTACTTTAACAGAAGGAAGTGCTGCGTCGATGCCATCTGTTGTTAGATCGATCCAAAATTTCCCTAAGTATTCGGGTGGTAATTTACCGAATCGTACCGCATTATTTAAAGTTTCAGACAGATACAAAGATGGTACTGTCTCTACAGGTGGTGATGCTTCTAATACTTTTTTTGCATCTCCTTCATTCACTACCATCCACGAGGTTCTCCTTACCTCTGGATTCCGTCTAAAGAAATCATTAATTTCGGATAAATCTTTTTTTGCAATTTCTTCAGATATGATGATAATTTGAACATGACCTAAATACAGTCTTTCTGCTAATTGCTGTTGTAAGTTTGCCATCGTATCATTCACCGTATAGCCCACCGTTTCAATTGTCCATGCATTTTTAGAAGAGCTTTCTCCTTCCCCACCCTCTGGACCGAGCTTTATTTTACCAGGGAGTGCAATTTGTGCAGTTACTTTAATTAGTTCCTTCTCATCCGTATCTGGAAATTCCCCTTTTTTGTGTGTGACAGGAGTAACGTCCTCCATATCTTCTTCATCCGCTACATCAATCGCAATCCCCAAAATGTTTGCACGATCTTCTAATTCGTATTGATCCCAACAACCTGTTAGAAACACTATGAATAAAGCTAGAAATGTAATTTTTTTCATGTAATAGCTCCCTTTTTCTTACGAATAACCGCGATGAGAAGAAGAATGTACGGATATGCCAGTAGGGGAACAATACCGTACCTTGAAAACCAAAGTATGTAATCATACATCGTGTAGATATCATCAGGTAATATGGAAATAAGGTAAATAATAGGGGCGGCCAATATAGATATCTTCCGGTAATGCTCGACTTGAAACACCTCGCTAAATCCTCTTACCATAAAAAAATAATAGGAAAGGAGAGTAGTAAATACCCCATAAATCCAAGAAATGATAAGAATAGCATCTATTCTAGACAAAACATCTGCAGGAATATTAACCATACGTCCTAGATTTAAAAATGGCCAGTACATATTTTTAACCTCATTTTCTCCAAACACTCCTACCGTAACAGTGGTAAGAGAAATCACAACTAAGCCTCCAACCAACAATCCCCATAGAGCTCCCTTAATTGCTTTTTTAGGTTTTTGCATGAAAGGGATTATCATTGTTATGACAAGGATGTTTCCAATTGCTTGCGCAACAACAACTGCTCCTTTCATGAATCCTCCCCATGTTGGATGGTTACCAAGAATCGGGGTGAAATTGTATAATCTCATATCTTGGAACGAGGGAATTAAGATGACTAAAATAGGTGATAGAATAAACGGTGTATAGAAAAAATGAATATACGCAAAAGTATCTACTCGCTGGAAACTGGTAGATAAGCATAACAAAAGAATTAATATGATTGAAGCATGAATAGGTGTGTTCGGTAAGACAGAACCTTGTATAGTTTCAGCGTAATGCCTCGCCTCTAAACCGATAAAAACTAGAAACACAGTTGCGATAACGAAACTAGTTATTTTTTCCAATAGCTTGCCTAAAATACCGTATTTTATCCTTAGGTTTTAGCTCAAGGGGTCTGCTTGTTAGCAATCGTAAAGGTAAGCGGATAATCGTATCCTTCCATCCTTCTTTAATCCAGGGAGTCACAGGAATAAAATAAGGAAGGCCAAACGAACGCAGAGATAGCATATGATTCGTGATGAACAGAAGTCCAGTTGCTAAGCCAAGCAAGCCAAAGATTCCAGAAAGAAGGATTAAAGGAAATTTCAACAACGAAAAGTCACGGTCGCGTTATACGACGGTGTTACAAAGGAACCAATCGTGGCTAGTGCAATAATAACTACAGTAATAGGACTAACAAATCCTGCTGATACTGCTGCTTCTCCAATGACCAACACACCAACTATTGATAAGGCCCCACCGACTTGTTGAGGCATTCGAATTGTTGCTTCTCGAAGTATCTCCATAGCTATCTCCATTAAAATAACCTCTATCACAACAGGAAATGGCACCCCGGCCCTTCCACTAGAAGCAGCTACCAAAAATTGAGTAGGAATCATCTCGGGATGGAAAGAGAGCACCGTTAAATACAAGGAAGAAATCGTAAGAGAGAATACTAGTGCCAAATATCTTATGATCCGGATAGCACTAGAAATAATGGGATTCTGATTGTAATCCTCACTTGCATGATAAAACATATTGAACGTTGCCGGAGCAATAAGAGCGATCGGAGAGCCATCGACTAGGACTATTACTCTTCCTTCAAGAATATTTCCAACGGCTTTATCTGGACGTTCTGTAACCTGTATTTGTGGGAAAGGAGAACGTGGATTGTCCTGAATCAGTTCTTCAACGTATCCCGAATCCAAAATACGATCTAACTTAATATCTTCTATTCTTTTAGTAACTTCAGCTACTAAATCCTCATTTGCGATATTTTCTAAGTAACAAACAGAAACAGCTGTCTTTGTTTTCTCACCGATTTCTAAAGCTTTGATTCGAAACTCTGAAACAGGAAGTCGATTACGTAATAAAGCAATGTTGCTATGAATTTGTTCAATGAATCCATCTCTCGGCCCACGAACTGCTCTTTCAGCTTCTGGTTGTTCTATACTTCGTTTTTCTGGCTTGTAGGTAGCCATACCTAAAGCTACTTCCATACCATTAACTAATAAAACTGTTTTGCCTCGAAGAATTCCATCTACTAATGTTGCTTGATCTTTGATTATTGTGGTATTTGTATCAGGAAGTATATTGTTGGTTAAATATAGCTCTATCGGTATAGAAGTATCATTAGAAATAGACGCTTGTTGTAAAGGTTTAATAATTTCTCGAGCTACTTTATCACCATCTACTAATGTTGTCAGGAACAATAGAACTGCTGGAGTTTTTCCATTAATAAGAAGTCTTCTCTCCATGAAATCCTTGTCTTCCTTAAAAATCTGTTTCACGTCACTAATCGTCTCTTCCATATTAGAACCTATTAGAACTTCTTTCTTATCTTCTTGTGTTCTATTTAAGTTACTAGTTTGGTTTTTCTTACGTGTTCTTGAGATTCTCTTATTTTTTTTGAAGAAAGACATAGTATGTACCCACCAATACTTATAGTTACGTTCGCTAGTATATGGAGTTTTGCAACTTTCATACATTCATACAAGTTTAATTGAGAATTGTTATCAATTATGGTATACTTGTAAATAACGAATGTATGAAGGAGAGTATTTAATGAAAATATACTGGACGAAAATAAACAAGATAGTAGAAGAAACGTCCGAAATAAAAACATATTTCCTAGACTGTCCTGAGGATTTCACTTGGGAAGAAGGATCACATACTCATTTAGGATTAAAAGGTTTCAATGCAGGGGATAAACCAAATCGTAGCCTAGTTCGCCATATGTCCATTTCTACGATGCCATACGAAAATACAATCGGTATTACAACACGAATTAGAGAAAAGTGCTCCGAATTTAAAACGGTCTTAAGAAATCTGGATGTCGGTGATGAGGTAGCGATCTTTAAAACTCACTCGAATGTTCCTCTAAAAAGAGAGGGTAAAAATGTTTACTTACTTTCATCGGGTGTCGGCCTAGCAACGTTTAGACCGCTCGTACTCGATTATTTAGAGCAAGCAGATAACGTGAAGCAAATTCATTCCTTGAATGTTGATTCGACCAGAGACTTCTTATTCCCTGATATTTTTAAAACCGTTGCTGAAAAGAATTTCACAGCTGAGTTCGTTGATAATCGTAAAGATTATTACGAAGAAGTAAAAAGCCTTGCACAAGATAAGGAAGGGCTTTTCTATATCGTTGGGAGTGACGAATTTCTTGTAGAGAATATAGAAGTCTTGCAGGAGCTAGGCATCAAGCCTGAACAAATAATGCTTGATAAACGCGAAAACCAATTAAGCAACTTCTTTAAGGAGAATCTCACAGTCTAAGTAGTCATATAATTTAAAATGAATTTTACAATACGCTCCCTCGAAGTAATGGGATTTTTCGAAAATCTGTTACTACTAGGGAGCTTATTGTTTTTTGATTTAAAAAGATTCTTCTATACATACATCAAAATTTCCTCCCATAAATATCTACCTCTCATCAAAAATTCTCTTTCAAATCACTGCTCGTCTATTTATCATCTATTTTTAATACTTGACCACACACTATTCATAAACTGAATATAATGGATAATAAAGATAAATAGAGAATGTAAGAAATAATTCTGCTGGTCAGGAAAAATATAGTCCAAGCTAGATGAAAAATGAAATGGTCACTTAAAAAGTAGTATCCAATGATGTTCAGAAAAAATAATAAACACCTTCAGAATCTCTTTTTTTATTCTCTAAAGAGAGAGGTGAGGCTCTTATGGATAAAGTAATTCAAGGTATTGTAGGAATAGGAGGTGCGATTACTAGCTTTCTATTTGGGGGGTGGCCAGCGTTGTTAAATATTTTATTAGCATTCGTAGTTATAGATTATATAACAGGTCTGATTGCTTCTGGCATACAAGGTAAATTAAGTAGTCAGGTTGGCTGGAAAGGTATCGCAAAAAAAGTAGTAATTTTTCTTATTGTAGGTGTAGCTCATTTAGTAGATGTAGCTCTTGGTGGACAAACAAATATGTTTAGAGATACTGTGATTTTCTTTTATTTAGCGAATGAATTGTTGAGTATCATTGAAAATGCTGGTCGTATAGGTATTCCAATTCCTCGAATATTAATGAATGCAGTAGAAGCCTTAAAAGGGAAAGGGAATAAAAAATTATAATATAAAGATAAAAGGAAGGCGTCTAGTTTGTGAATGTAGGTGCCTTCCCAATTAGAATTGTATGATAAGGGAAGCGGTGGATAAAATAAAAAAGAAACTAGATAAAATCCAGTCTCTAATAAGGTGCAGATAAAGCTTTTGCAGCTAAATTCATATCGTTTTTTAATAAGCGATTTAAATCATAGGAAGGATACAAACTATTTTGGTACATATAATTATACACCGTCGCATGTAAGTCGATAGCTGCCATCAACTGCTTTTTCAATACATCTCTAAGTTGAGGTGTAGCTGTTTCTGTTATTGCAATGGCGTAGTTTCGAATCGATGTTTTAGTCAGGCTTAAAAGGTCACCCGCATAAAAAGGTAAATTATCTTGCCGATCTTCTATGTCTCGATCTGGGTGTGCTGCAATGGAGTAGAACCTAAGTAGCTCTTCGATATTCTTGCTCAATGCGGTAATTGCTTGTTGATAAATAACTTTTAATGTAGGATCTTTAATTTTTGGATGAGTTTGTTTTAATTTCATCAAACCAACCGATTGAAAGACAACCAATTCGTGTAATTCTAGTGTTTCGTGCCAAGCTAAGTGACGTTGAGTTGCTGGTGTTTTCATTTTATCCATACGCTTTTCCCCCTAAAATAAAGTCCTTAATACAATATTCAAGTCAGCCTATTGTGTGAATGCCTAATTAATATTGGGGAAATTTAACGCAAACTACGGAATCAACCATTCCTCTTCATTTGAAAAAATCCACTGTTGCTGATATAAGATAAAAGTAGCAATGACAGGAACGTGTTATAATAGTAACGTTCTAAGGTTACCATAACGAGAGGATTGAGTATCAAAATGACAGACAATTTTTGGCATGATTTACCACGGCCATTTTTTATATTAGCACCAATGGAAGATGTTACGGATGTAGTATTTCGTCACGTAGTAAGCGAGGCAGGAAGACCAGATGTGTTCTTTACTGAATTCACCAACTCAGAGAGCTATTGTCATCCAGAAGCAAGTTTTAGTGTGCGTGGACGCTTAACGTTTACAGAGGATGAACAACCGATAGTTGCTCATATATGGGGAGACAAGCCGGAACATTTTCGAGAAATGAGCATTGGAATGGCGGAAAGAGGCTTTAAAGGCGTTGATATCAATATGGGGTGTCCAGTAGCAAACGTGGCAGGTAATGGAAAAGGGTGTGGACTTATCCGTCGGCCAGAAGTTGCAGCCGAACTAATTCAAGCCGCAAAAGCAGGAGGACTACCTGTTAGTGTAAAGACAAGACTCGGCTACACAAAAGTTGAGGAATGGAGAGATTGGTTAACACACATATTAAAGCAAGACATTGTGAATTTATCCATTCACTTACGTACGAAAAAAGAAATGAGTCAAGTGCCTGCGCATTGGGAATTAATCCCGGAAATTAAAGCACTTCGGGATGAAATTGCACCACAAACTTTATTAACCATTAATGGTGACATACCAGATAGACAAACTGGTTTGGAGCTTGTAGAAAAATATGGTGTTGATGGTATTATGATTGGACGAGGAGTTTTTACAAATCCATTTGCGTTTGAAAAAGAAGCAAAAGAACATACGAGCAAAGAAATGCTTGATTTATTAAGATTACATTTGGATTTGTTTGATAAATATTCAGCTGTCGAACCTCGTCTATTTAAACCGCTGCGTCGCTTCTTTAAAATCTATGTTCGTGGTTTTCGTGGTGCGGGTGGACTGCGAAACGAATTAATGGATACAGAGTCGACAGATGATGTGCGTCAATTGCTGGCAGCTTTCGAGCGTGAAAATGCAGATGTTATGGCTGAATAAGGTAGTTTAGGAATGAAAGTAGGGTGAATAATGACGAAACATAAAATATATACAATGAGTTTTGCTAGTGTTTATCCTCATTACGTTAATAAAGCAGAGAAAAAAGGGCGAACAAAGGAAGAAGTAGACGAAATCCTTCGTTGGCTGACAGGATATAGCCAGGATGAGTTAGAAGAAGTGTTAGAAAAACAAATCGATTTTGAGACATTTTTTGCACAGGCTCCGCAAATGAATCCTTCTCGTTCTTTAATCAAAGGTGTTATTTGTGGTGTTCGAGTTGAAGAGATTGAAGAACCATTAATGCAGGAAATTCGTTATTTAGATAAGTTAATTGATGAATTAGCAAAAGGTAAAGCTATGGAAAAAATCTTACGTAAATAATTCGGATACAATCAATTAGGTGCTCTCTTCCCAAAAGAAGGAGTGCCTTTTCATATGTCGAACTGAAGTAAGTAGTCTATACTATAATGAACGTAAGATCTATAAAATAAGGGGTACATAGATGACAGATGAATTATTAAAAATTTTTGACGAGAATAGAAAGGAACTAGGTGTAGCTCCGCGTAGTGATGTTCACAGATTTGGCTATTGGCATGATACGTTTCATTGCTGGTTTACCACCCGAATCGAAGATGTTGTTTATATCTATTTGCAGCTACGAAGTGAGAATAAGGAAGACTACCCAAATCTTTTAGATATTACAGCCGCTGGTCATTTGACGAATGACGAAACAGTGGAAGATGGTATCAGAGAAATTGAAGAAGAAGTAGGTATACCAGTTTCTTATACAGATTTAGAAAAATTAACAACAATAAAATATAGTGTAGAAAAAAACGAATTTATTGATAATGAATTCGCGCATGTTTATCTATATCACTGCACACAAAATTTAGATGATTTTAGCGTTCAAGAGGATGAAGTTGCAGGTATTGTCCTCGCTAATTTTGAGGAATTCAGTCAATTATGGTTTGGCGAACGAGAATCACTTAACATAAAAGGATTCAAGATGAATAAATATGGTAACAGAGAAAGTTATGATGAGATTGTTGGTAAGGAGAAATTTGTTCCTCATCCGATCTCTTTTTATGAAGAAGTAATACGAAGAATTAAACGTAAAATCTAAGGCTATGGTCGGTTATACGATACTTCAAGAAACAATTCTAAAACTTTTTCAAAAATAATGGTTGACATTGTAAGACTATTCTGATAAATTTTATTTACTGAAAATTCCACAATTAAATAAATATTCTTATCAAGAGAAGTGGAGGGACTGGCCCTTTGAAGCTTCGGCAACAGACCTATATGGGTACTGTGCTAAATCCTGCAAGCTTGCAAGCTTGATAGATAAGAAGAGATTAGTGATTATGTGCATTCAGCCTCTTCTTATTTTGAGAAGAGGTTTTTATATTTTAAATAATTCTATAGTTATTGCTTGCTGATTAGACGACTAAAGGCAGCTTTTCTCCATTATTAATATGGCGAAGGCTGTCTTTTTATTTTTGTGGGGAGGTGCAGGTAGCGAGTTTCCAATAGTTAATCAAGAAATCACAAAATAATCGAAATGGAGTGTGGTGACATGGCTACAAGATTAGAAGTTAATCGAACTATTTCTTCTGAGGATTTCGATCAGCTACTAAATGACATTAAAGCAGATTTTCAAGAACGAAGTACGAAGGAACGTCGACAACATCCTTATAAGGCAATTCAACTATTAAAAGAATATCAAATACCTTCCATTCAAATACCTAGTGGAAAGCAGGGAAAAGGAGCATCATTAGAGGAACTATTTACAGCTGTAATTAAAATAGCAGAAGCTGATCCCGATGTCGCTCATATATTACGCGCACATTTCATGACCGTTCATAGTTTGTTGGAGGCTCCACCTACACGACTTCGTGAACGACTGTTAAAAGAAATTCAAAATGGTGCAATTATAGGTAATGCATACACAGAAAATTCAAAACACAAAGCAGGAGATAGGCAATATGATACAACGCTGCGGAAAGAAGGTGAACAGTATATCTTATACGGAGAAAAATATTTTACTACAGGAACGTACTATGCGGATTATACATTCGTAACAGCGATGTTGGATGACGATGACGTAAACGTAGTTATCCCAGTTACAAGAGAAGGAGTAAAAGTACTCGATGATTGGGATGGGATTGGTCAACAATTGACAGGAAGTGGAACAACCATTTTTGATCATGTATCTGTAGATGCTGATGAAATTTTTATTCAACAAGAAAATACGTATGCACCTTTACCACATCTATATTTACAAGCAATTATTGCAGGGATTCTAAAAAATGTAGTTACCGATGCCATTCAGTTAATTCATACAAGAAAAAGAAGTTTTTCACATGGTAATACAGAGGATTTGAAGAAGGATGTGCAGCTTCAACAAGTGGTAGGTCAACTATCAAGCTTTTCGTTTGCAGCAGAAGCTATGGTATTGGATGCTGCAAGGAGTTTGGATGAGGCTTCTCTAGATAAAACGGATCCTACTAAAGAGCATACGGCAGCATTAAAAGGTTCTCAAGCAAAAGTTGCTATAGAAGAATTAGCCTTTAAGGCAGCAACATTGCTATTCGAAGTAGGAGGCGCATCTGCAACGAAGCAATCTGCTAACCTAGATCGCCATTGGCGCAATATACGTACACTAGCTTCCCATAATCCAACCTTGTATAAAGCAAGAGCCATAGGTAACTACTTTATTAATGGTGAAAGATTACCGACACCATACTTTTAACAAAAAGAAAGGAAGTTTGGGTATGTGTGTAGACCTTGTGATAACTAAATATATGTTGACTGGATAACCAGAGACAATTTATTTCAAGTTAGGAAAATTAGCTTGAGAAATATTGTCTCTTTTTTAATTTTACTGGAGGTGTTGAACGAATGATAAATATAAACGATGTTAGTAAGAAGTTTCAGACAGCCGATGGCGAATTTAATGCAGTCTCTTCCGTTAGTTTAAATATAGAGGAAGGTGATATATTCGGCATTATTGGCTTTAGTGGTGCAGGGAAATCTACTTTAATGCGGATGATCAATTTATTAGAACGCCCTGATTCCGGAGCTATCACGGTGGATGGGGAGAATATACTGTCATTGTCCCGTAAAGAGTTGCTAAAAAAACGTAAAACAATTGGTATGATATTTCAACACTTTAATTTATTAACGAATCGAACGGTTTTTGACAATGTAGCATTGCCATTAGAATTAGCTGGTGTGAGTAGAAAGGAGAGAAAAGCAAGGGTATTAGAATGCTTGGAAACAGTAGACTTACTCGAAAAAGCGAAAGAATATCCTGCCAAGCTTAGTGGTGGCCAAAAACAGCGAGTTGCGATTGCTAGAGCGATTACGACACAACCAAAGGTGCTTCTATGCGATGAGCCAACATCAGCTGTTGATCCTCAGACGAAAGAAATCATACTAGATTACCTAAAAAGAATCAGAGAAGAATTGGGAATTACCATTGTCATCGTAACGCATGAAATGAATGTGGTTACAAGAATTTGCAATAAAGTTGCAGTGATGGAGCATGGAAAAGTGGTCGAGAGCTTCCCATTAGAAGAGATTCCAAAGATCGAACCAAAATCAGCAATTTCTAAAATTCTATTCAATGAATCGAATAGCGTGAGCGAGGAACCGAAAGAGGAGGGTGAGTTTGTCTATGTGGGATAGAATTTCACCAATATTACCAGAAATGCAACTAGCATTGTGGCAAACATTTTACATGGTGGCAGTGTCGGTTACGATAGGGGTTATTTTAGGAACCCTTGTTGGAACCTTACTGTATATAACACGGCCTGGCTCTCTATTAAAGATGCCTGCCACCAACGCTGTTTTAAATGTATTTGTTAACATTTTTCGTTCGATTCCCTTTTTGCTTTTAACGATTGCGATTATTCCATTTACGAGATTAATTGTTGGCACTGCAATTGGAACAACAGCTGCGATTGTGCCGATGACAATTAGTTGTATTCCATATTTCGCTAGACTAATAGAGTCAACATTATTAGAAGTGAATCGTGGTGTGATTGAGGCTGCAGAATCAATGGGTGCGAATCGGTTTCAATTAGTTTGGAAGATTTTATATTCAGAGGCAAGAGCTGGCTTTGCTAACAATATTACAATCCTTACGGTTAGCTTTATTTCCTACTCCACAATTGTAGGAATAGTAGGGGGTGGAGGTATAGGAGACTTTGCCATTCGATATGGCTATAACCGATATGATACAGAAATTATGATGATAACGATTGTTCTAATTATTGTTATTGTCCAGGTTATACAATCTGTCGGGAATCTCATTGTAAAACGATTAGATAAGAGAATATAAATCTAGCTAGAAAAAATTAAAATACGAAGGAGTCGAAATGTAATGACAAAAGCACTTTCTTTTTCAGCGTTTGTAATGAATACAGCTTCACATATTCTCCATGGTTTATGGAGAGATGAGGAAGGACATCAAATAGATTTTAATGATGTAAATCTTTGGGTGGATTTAGCTAAGAAATTGGATAAGGGAGGATTTGATGTTCTATTTTTTGCAGATGTTGTTGGTCTATATGCTGACCATAAGGGTGGATGGGAATACCATGCGGAAAATGGTCTGCAAATTCCAAGTAACGATCCAATGGTTCTTATTTCCGCACTTGCTGTGAATACGAAAAACCTCGGATTTGCGATTACAGCAGCCCCACTACAAGAACCGCCATTTAATTTTGCTCGACGTATATCTACACTCGATCACATCACGAAAGGGCGAATTGCATGGAATATCGTGACAAGTGGTCAAGATAATGCGTATCGAAATTTCGGTTATGAAAAAATGGTAGCTCACGATGATAGATATGCTTGGGCAGATGAATATGTAGATGTCTTATATAAATTATGGGAAGGTTCATGGGATGAGGGTGCACTATTAAAAGATCGAGAAAGTGGAGTGTATGCTGACCCATCTAAAGTCCATAAGATTCATCACGAGAGCAAGCGTTATAAAGTAGAAGGACCACATCTTGTTTCTCCAAGTCCACAGCGCACACCAGTCCTTTTCCAAGCAGGCTCCTCTACTGCTGGGCGTGATTTTGCATCACGGAATGCAGAGGCAGTATTTATTATTGCGCCTGACCCAGAGTCAGCTCGTAAAGTTATTCATGATACTCGGCAATTAGCAGTGGAAAAAGGAAGAAATCCTGACGATATAAAGTTTTTCCAAGGATTATCTTTTGTTGTGGGTGAAACAGAGGAAGAGGCACAACGAAAGGATGCAGAGTTAGACAGTAAAATAGATTTGGACATGATGGTGGCGCATATATCAAACAGCTTTGGGAAGGATTTAGGATATTTACCATTAGATACACCATTGGAAGAGGTTCAAACTGAAAGTGTTCGGAGTATAGCAGAATGGGTACGTCAAAGTACTCCTGGAAGAACGCCAACTGTCGCTGATCTAGCAAGATTTCAAAGTAAAATTACTAGAATTAGCGGGACGCCTGAAAAGATTGCTGATGAATTGACCAAATGGAGTGAAGCAGGAGTGGATGGAATAAATGTTATAAATGCCACGATTCCAGGGACGTATGAGGAATTTATTGAGCTTGTACTTCCAGAGCTTCGTAAACGAGGCCTAGCACGCGAGCTAAGTGATACACCTGGTACTTTACGTGATCGCTTATTTGGAGAAAGTCGTCTAAATGATCGACATGCAGCTACAAAATATAGAGGAGCTTTCTCTTCGGTTAAGGCATAAATAGAGAATGAGATTTGGGAGGCAAGTAGAAGGATGAAAAAACTAGTAACTTTACTCATTTTAATAATAGTTATTTTAGCAGGATGTGGAACTTCAGAAAGTAGTTCGAGTGGAGATAAAACAGTGAAAATTGCTATCACAGACTCAGAACTATATAACACGATTATTAAACATGTACAGGAAAAGGTAGAAAAAGAAGGTGTGGAACTTGATATTGTTTATATGAGTGATTGGAATATTTTTAATCAAGCATTGGCTAATAAGGAAATTGATTTAAACTTTTACCAAACGAGACAATTTTTAAAGAATGCTAATGAAGTAAATGGATGGGACCTTGTTCCAATAGCAGCGACTTATGATAATAATAGAGGTTATTTTTCTACTAAGTATAAAACATTAGAAGAATTACCTGATGGAGCAACTGTTACGATACCAACAGATCCAGTAAATAATGGGCATGCTTTATATGTACTACAAGAAGGAGGGTTAATTAAATTAAAAGAAGGAGTAGGGTTTCAAGGATCGCAACGAGATATTATTGAGAACAAAAAGAATCTAAATCTAGTGGAAGTAGATTTTCAAATGATACCCAACATGATCGAAGATTCAGATTTAAGCTTTTTGTCAGGGTACTATATTGTTCAAGCTGGGTTTACTCTTGATGATGCACTAGTCTTAGGAGGACACCATGAGGAATTTATTATGATATTGGCTGCAAGAGAAGACAACAAAGATGACGAGATTATACAAAAAGTTGCTGAAGCTTTTGAATCTGAAGATACAAAGAAGTTAATGAGAGAAAAATATCCAATCGAAATCACTTGGCCATGACATATTAAGTATGTCTTACGAAACGTAGGGCATACTTTAATTTCTGTCTAGAAAAAAGAAATAAAAACTTAAAGTATTGCGGATTGTGTTGGATCAACATAAGTAACTTTATATGGGGATGTCAGCTAATAAACGACACGTAGTTGCGAGATAAAGAGCAGCCCTCTCCCATATAGAGCATAGCTATTTAATCCAAGATTCATCATTAAGCGAATATTAGATTTTGGAGGTAGCATAGAGAATGAAAAAAATAGTTAGCTTACTCATCTTAATGATTATCATATTAGCTGCTTGTGGAAGTGCAGAGGGTAATACGAGTAAGAATAGAACAGTAACCATAGCAATACAGGATTCAGAATTGTATGAAACAATTGTTGAGCATGTTAAGAAAAAAGTAGAAGACGAGGGAATTGATTTAGAAATTGTCTATATGAGTGATTGGAATATTTTCAATCAAGCATTGGCCAATGCAGAAATTGACTTAAATTTTTATCAAACTAGACAATTTTTACAGAATGCTAATGAGACGAATGGTTGGAATCTTGTTCCAATAGCTGACACTTATTTTAATAATCAAGGTTATTTTTCTTCAAAATACAAAACACTGGAGGAATTACCTGAAGGAGCAACGGTCATAATCCCGAGTGATCCGGTAAATAATGGACACGCTCTACATGTGCTTCAGCAAGGAGGACTAATTAAATTAAAGGAAGGAGTGGGATTCCAAGGATCACAAAGTGATATTATTGAAAACAAAAAGGGTTTGAATCTGGTCGAGGTGGATTTTAATATGATTCCTAATATGATAGAGGATTCTGATTTAAGTTATTTGGCTACTCGCACCATTATTCAAGCAGGATTTGTATTGGAAGATGCACTAATCTTGGGAGATTACCATGAAGAATTTATAATGGTTTTAGCTGCGAGGGAAGACAACAAGGATGAAGAGGTTATTCAAATAATTGCTGAAGCATTTGAGTCAGAGGACACTAAAAATATTACGATAGAGAAACATCCAATCGAAATCGTATGGCATTAATTTCATATCTATTATCTATTATGTCCTTTGTTAGAGATAACGTTAGGGCATTTTTTATTTTGCTAGTTTTCTAATAACTCTTTGAATTTAAAAAGTAGGTTATGACACTTATACGAAGTAGGACAATTCAATCTGATACTATATAATAAAAATACCAATAATTTATATCTCCAAAGTAGTTATGTATACTGAAGCAAAACATATGATAGCGCCTTATTATCCTAGGAATATGAAAAGATGACAAGGTGGATTGAAGGATAAGAGATGCTGATTAATGACCGGTTAAAGCGTTATGCCAGACTTTTTATGAAACTAAACCAAGAGATATGGAAGGAGCTATAGTATGGAGAATGACGTTAGAAAAAATAACGAAGTGAGTCAGTACATCGAACGTTTGCCGGATGATATTCAATCTATTACGAATTCTGTACGAGAACTAATTCTTGAGAATTTTCCAGAACTTAAAGAAGAGTATAAATGGTCTATGCCTAACTATTCGTATAAAGGACTAGTATGTTATCTTCAAGCTAGTAAAAAACATCTGAATGTTGGTTTTCATAAAGGTAATGAACTTGAAGTTTTAGATAAGAACAAGCTACTACAAGGATCTGGTAAAACGATGCGTCATATTCGGATTAAGAAGCAAGAAGAGATTAAAACCGAGGTTCTTATTCCATTGATTCAAGCAGCTATAAAACTCAATGAGAAATAATTGTATAAATCTTCTATAACAGGGGTGAGGAATGTTGAGAACAGAAGATGAAATGATGGATATGATGATGCAATTTGCTGAGAATGATAAACGAGTTCGTTTAGTTACATTAGAAGGCTCACGAACCAACAAAAACGTACCAAAAGACCTGTTCCAAGATTATGATATTTCCTTTTTTGTGACAGAGATGGACTCCTTTAAAGAGAACGATCACTGGTTAGATGTCTTTGGAGAACGCATCTTTATGCAAAAACCCGAAGATATGGAGCTGTTCCCACCAGAGTTAGGAAATTGGTTTTCTTATTTGATGCTATTTTCAGATGGAAATCGAATCGATTTAACACTTATACCATTGAATGAAGTAGAAGATTATTTTAGAGAGAGTGATGGTCTAGTAGAGATATTGCTTGATAAGGATAATAGGATTAAAGAAAAAGTGATACCAATAGATCAAAAATATTGGATTCAAAAGCCTAGCGATAGGAAATTTGATGATTGTTGTAATGAGTTTTGGTGGGTTTCTACATATGTGGTGAAAGGATTAGCTAGAAAAGAAATCTTATTTGCACTAGATCACCTTAATGAGATAGTTAGACCGAATTTGTTAAGAATGATGTCATGGCAAATTGGAATAGAGCGGGGTTTTACATTTAGTCTTGGGAAAAATTATAAATATATTGAAAAGTATTTACCAAAGGATGATTGGGTAAGTTTACTTTCTACTTTTTCATTGAGTGATTATAAAGATGTGTGGGAGTCGTTATTTACGTGCTATAAACTTTTTCGAAAGTATTCAATATCTGTTTCAGACCAGCTAGGATATCCCTATCCAAATTATGATGATGCAATCACTAAATATACACAAGACATCTATAAGTCCTTAATACAGAGTACAAATCCTAAAGTCTGAAAGTTAAAGTACTCTTTAGTATACTAAAGGTGTAGTAATAATTTCCTGACAATTAGGAATAATGAAAAAGAAGGAAAATAATGAAAGGGATGATGATGAAGAATGACTAAAGTTGGTATTGTTGTAGGTAGTTTAAGAAAAGAATCTTATTCTAAAAAAATTGCTCATAATGTAGCTTCTCTATTCCCAGAAGGATATGAAACAGAGTTTATTGAAATCGGAAATCTTCCGTTATATAACGAAGAGTATGATGCAGACTCACCAGCAGAATATACGACATTTCGTAATACTGTAAAAGGTGCAGATGCAATTTTATTCGTAACACCAGAATATAACCGCTCCGTTCCTGGAGTTTTAAAAAATGCTTTAGATGTTGGTTCTAGACCTTATGGTGAGAGCGTGTGGGATGGCAAGCCAGCAGCTATCATCAGCCAATCTATCAGTAATTTAAGCGGCTTTGGAGCAAACCATCATTTACGTCAATCATTAACCTTTTTGAATATGCCAGTTGTTCAGCAACCAGAGGTGTATCTAGCTAATTCACAAGATTTATTAGACGATAACGGCAAATTCAAGAGTGACGATACAGTCCAATTCTTGCAAGGATTTGTTGATACGTTTGTAGGTTTAATTAATAAGTATCAAGGATAATAATTAGAAGAACTGCGGTAATATAGAAGGAATTCTATATACCGCAGTTTTTTATTTAGTTTAAAACCTTCTTTCTATAAGCCGCAAGCAGGAGCCTCCATTTTTTTGTTGAATATAATATAGAGAGTCTTTTATCTATCGAGTTAGATAAAAGTTTTTCTGGCGTGTAAAGAAGGAGAAAAGAATGAAAAGATTAATAGTGATTTTAGGTATAGCTATTTTATTCATAATTACGTTTGCTGTATGGTTTACCTTCCCAAAACAACATAATAAAGTGTTAGAAGGAATACACTATCAATTAGGGAACGATGAAGAAATTTACGAAGTGACGGTTGGTATCGATGGAGAAATACGACGTAATTTGATTGGGACGAAAACTTTTGAAGGTATTCTAGATATAGAAGATGAGGAGCTCCCAGTACCTAAAGATGAAAGAAATGTAACTATTAAATTTGATGAGTACAATCGAGGCGTTATTGTATATACTGGGTTCAGAAACGGAGTCCCATATACTCATAGTTATGGTAGTATCTTCGTAAATCATGATTTCACAAAAATAACGATACAGAAAGGCTCTTGGGATGGAGAAGAAGGATATATGATCACAGCTCCTGCTAAAGATTATTTTGATGCTAAAACCATCTCAAACGAGTTAATGGAAAAGTTTATACAAGAACCACTTTGATTTTAAAGACTAAGTAGCAAAAATATTAAAAACGGCAAAATACCATATTGAAGTTATTTTTCTGTTTTCGACAAAAGGTGCTTTAAAAATTGTTACTCGTACTACAGTTTTGAAAATGAAAAGGTGTGAGGAAATGCAACACTACGTTAGGAAAATTGAATATCGAATGTATTACCGAAAGCGTGTTTACAGCGGTTGATTGGATACTTAAGGATTAAATACAAAAGGCCGTTAAAGGTTACTTAATAAAGGGAGGTCTAAATATGTCTAAAGACGTTATCACTATAGTAATTTTATTATCTGTCGTAATATGGTTTGCGGTATCCCGTGAAGCTTTAAAACCTTCAAGTGAAATAAAGTGGCGTAAAATGATAGTCTTACTGTCTGCAGGATCTTTATCGACATTAATGATAACTATTTCGCTCTTTCAAAGCCTGCCATTTTAAAGGTTGGTTATCCAAAACAATTAGTCCCAATAGTTAATTTTAACGCATTCATGGACAGTAGAGTGGGCTTTAAGGAAAAACTGTTGCTTGACGAGGGGTGGAAAATTAGAAGAAATGAGGCTAATAATATGGAAATTATCATAACGATTGGAATTATAATAATAGCTATTACTTGTTTATCAATCGAAGGGAAATTAAAGAAAACGAGCGAACAAAACAAAGAAATTATAGAATTATTAAAACAAGGAAAATAAATATTAGTCAAGCTAACAGTTAGTTCTAATTATGGAAAAAAGTAATCCATTTTCGTATTTAGGGTTATGCCATAACGTAAAAAGTGGTCTGAAATGGGCAGGCTGGATTGCCTTAGTTTTATTAACTTATTTTGAAGGAAATTATCGAGATTGTTGGTTGATGGAGTATCGAAAATGAACTAATTACATTCCAGTAAGTAACAGTAAATTTCCCGAAAAAAGGAAACTCCCCCTTTTTGTCGAAATATAAAATAAGAGCTATTTAAGATTAGGATTAATTAAAGTATTAGGGAATTTCTGTATTTAAGGAGTATGTCATATGGAAACAAGCAAGGGAAGCTTCTTTTTAAGGAAAATAACTGCCACTTTTATTACTACAGCTTTTATATCAATATTATTCATTATTATTATTTTTAATGAAGGGTTTGAATTTGAATATAATCCTGGAAACCAATTTATTGGCTGGTTTTTAGTTTATGCAATGTATGCGGGTGTTATTGTATTAATTTATGGGAACGTTGTATCAATTGCGGTAGAGTATTTGCAAAGAAAAATGTTTCAACAAAATGACTGGCTGTATGTACTAATTCTTGGATTCTTTGGTCTCGGTATAGGTTTGATATTTCAAGAAATAACCGCTGCAATATATGGAATGATAGCTGCAATAATATATGGATTTTTTGACAAATGGATCTATAGAAGAAATAAACAAGGAAAGAAAATTAAATTATTTTGGCTTATACCAATAGCTTCAATAGTATTGAGTTGGGGTTATTTAGAGCTAACATCGCCACCGATGCCTCCATTTACAAAAGAAGATGCTCTTTCTCGCGCAAATTCATCCACAAACGGGTTTCCTGATACTGTTGGACAATTGGAAGGGACAATAGGAGATTACCAAGTTATAAGAGAAACGAGTGTAGAAGAAATAGAAGAGGAAGTTTATGTCGTGACCTTCACGGAACATCGGACGAAAGATATGGAAACCGATACTGCGAAATTATCATATAAAGTAGATCGACATAGTCTTATTCTAAATAGCAACGATAAAGATGTTAATCCATAGGAAAAGAACCTAGTGGATAAAGGTATTTATTCTCGGAATAACTTGTGTGTGTAAACTCGATAAAGGTCTTTGACGAAATATATTAAAATGGTAGCTTAGAAGTGCTATAAAGGAGGTATTCTTTGAAAAGGTTAAATGGAAAACATATGGGCTGGAGTTTATTATTTTGTCTTTCATTACCGGTCTTAATACCAAGTACTTTTCACAGTGAAGGGATGGGAGGTATACGTATGGCTTCCCGTTTGATTTTTTAACGATATATCAAAGAGAAGCTAACAGTGTATGGTTTTTCGATAACTTCTTCAATGGTAATGCTGGAATGGCGTTACATCCGCTATCCTTCGTATTAAATGTCTTTATCAGCTATGTAATTATCAGATTCATAGCAAATAAACATATGAAGAGAAAAGACTTAGAGTTTAACATATAATACCAATCACTTATTTTACACTATCGAGTGCGAAGGATTAAGAAAATACGAATCAAATTTCAAGGAGTGAACTTTAGTGTATTTCCCATCCAAGAAAGATACTTGGTTGGCAATTGTAATTTGGGGACCAATAATTTTATTTTTTCTAATTTATATTATTGCTGGAGAACCGATTGACTGGAAAGTCCCTGTTTATAAAATTGTACTAGGTTTTTTTATGACTTTACTAATAATAGGTTTACCTTTATGGATGTGGTTTGGAACAGGATATAAGATTGAAGACGGACTTATAAAAATAAAATCCGGACCTTTTAAAAGTACAGTTAGAATAAAAGAAATTGAAAAGTTGAGTGCAACGAGAAATCCTCTTTCAGCACCTGCTTTGTCGATAGATAGGATAGAGATTCTTCACGGTATGTATAATATAGCCATTGTATCCCCTAATAATAAAACTGAGTTTATTAGGATTTTAGTAAATGAGAATTCCAATATTCATGTCGATGAAAATCTTATAAATCACGTACGAGATAAGAGATAACTTTATTTGAAAGAAGTGAGATATTTGAAATTTGTTTTTGATTTAGATGGAACAGTTTGTTTTAGAGGACAGCCAATATGTGAGAAAATACTTCAGTCATTGTCTGAGTTACAATCTGTTGGAATTGAAGTCATTTTTGCATCTGCCAGACCTATTCGTGACATGTTGCCAGTTATAGATGAAGCATTTCATCATTATACAATGATTGGTGGTAATGGTTCATTAATTGCAAAAGACGGAAAAGTAATCAAGAGCCATTCATTTTCAATTAATGAAATAAACGAAATAAATAACCTAATTGATCAATATAATAGTACTTACTTAATAGATGGAGAATGGGATTATGCCTATACTGGGCCAGATAATCATTCAATATTAAAGAATTTAGACCCTGCAAACTTAGCGAACAATGTAAGTTTGGAATTTCTTAATTCAGTTGTAAAAGTACTAATCCTAACATCTGATAATATGGATGAACTAGCAGGGAAACTTTTAAAATTAGATGTATATGTAAACAAACACAGCAATGAGGATGTCCTTGATATTAGCCCGGGTGGAATAAACAAATGGAGTGCATTAAAATCTCTTGGAATAAAGGAAAATACCTATATTGCATTTGGAAACGATGCAAATGATATTACGATGTTTGAAAATGCACTGCATACCATTATGATTGGTTATCATGATCAACTTGCTTTATTAGCAAAAGAAAATATATCACTTGATGGAGATTACGAACAGAAAATTGCAACAAGGATTAGTAAACTTTCAGAGAAGTACAGACTGTTACAGATATAATTTATTTAGGTGGCTAGGTGCGTTTCTAAAGAAATAGAGACGTATTTTTTATGTAGTTTAGCTCAAGAACAAGTTTATCTGAAACGGATATATAAATAATTGCGTCTATACAGTAAATTGGTGCTTGGTAGACGGTCTCTTGATTTTTAACGCTACAAGCTTTAAACATAGGGGGAGTAATATGAATAGTAAAGACACACTAAAAAAAGCACAGCAAGATAAAAAGGATGAACGAGAAGAACAGATTAAGACAAAAGCCCTCAATATTGGTTGGTTGACGGTTACTGTAGTACTGTTACTCCTCATTATTCTTCGGCATTATTTTAACGAGCAATCAATGGATCTTATGATGATTCTCATGGCACAAAGCGCTTCCTATTCTTTTTATTTACATTTTAAGTTAAGGAAACAAAATGGATATTTAGCAGTAGGAATCATTAGTACCGTTGCTTTCTTTCTATCATTGGCTGCTTTACTTAGTCAATATGAAGTGTATTGAAAGGTGAATAATCCCATATAAAATCGTTTTGAAGTAGGATGAGTGGAAGTGAGCGACTAGTATCGCGAAAGGATGGATGATTTGAAGAAAACTATATTTTTTATACCCCTCTTATTTTTATTAATAGGGTGTGGCCAAAGTAATAGTGAACATAATAAAGACTTAGAGAACTCTATTTTTTCTATTGTAGAAGATGAAGACAATAGCAAGATAGAGATAGATTCATTGACGAGTTTCAATTGGGATAAAGCATTCCTCTTTACACCGTACAGCCCACAAGAACACATAGAAGAGGAATTAGGTACCGACTTCAAAGATCCTAGCAATATCAGTATGAGAGATGATATATACCTATTAGTTTTCCTAGAAGGGGATAAAGCAGTTCAGTATGTTGAAATGGAACGTCAAGGAGCTGACTTCTCAACAGAAGAAAAGGGTCACCTTACTCCGTCAAATGATGTTATACATATTAAAAGGTATTAAAACTTACTTGTTAAAGCTATGGGTTAAATAGTCTGAAAAGATGCCAAAAAAGGAGCTTGATATGATAATCAAACTCCCTTTCAAAGTGTTCTTTTCAATTTGTTTAGTTACCTACTTCGTGATCTAGAAAGTAATCTATTTGTTTATTTTCGATCCCAGAAACGAGCTTTACCAATTGCGGTAACAAATTCATTCGCAAAGTCTTTGCTGTCTCTAGCAAAGACTACCCCAATCATATTTTCTTTGCTCATGGATTCTACATAGTGATCTCCAGTAGTTGCTAACCCGATTGGCTTAAAGTATTTATAGTGACTATTCAAGAATTCCTTAACATGATTATCAAACATTTCTTGATTCTTACTCTTTCCACCGACAACGTATAAGCTGTCAAATAATGTTGGATGTGTCGTTAAGAATGTATCTGTTACTTGAACTTTCATTCCTTTTTTACCAGTTACTTCGCCAAGTTTTTCACTAACGAGGTGAACAAATACTCCTTTTTCTTTCAGCATCGTTATAACAGTTTCTACTTCTTTATCATCGAATTCATTGCCGATTACTACAGCAACTTTCTTTGTATATGGAGAAGTTGGCATATTTTTATCGATGCTAACCGCATCGGAGCTTTCTTCCACCGATACGTGAGACCCTTTTGGCGGTTCAACACCAATGTTTTCGGCAAGAGCTGTCGCAAATTCTTTATCAACATTAACAAACATGTCAACGTTTTGCTGACGTACTGACTTGGACTGCACTTTCTGTAAATGGAATGATAGAGTCTCGAGAAGGTCTCTTTGCTCCACTGTTGTTAAGCTGTTCCAATACATTCTTGGCTGAGAGAAATAATCTTCGAACGAATTGCTTGGAACTTCTGTTGTCTTTTCTCCTTCCACATTCTCTGGATAATATTTATATCCACCTTCTTGATCGGTTGCCTCACGTGGTGTGTTTTCAGCAAGTGAGTTATGATTAAATCGCACTTCATCTTGATTAATTGCGTGTCGCTGGTAGCTGTTTTGCTGCTTCGTATTTGTTTCGTTAATCGGTCTATTTACAGGTAGATCGTTTATATTAGCGGAATTTTGACGGTATAATTCTGTATCCCGATAAGCAAATGAACGACCTTGCAGTACCGGATCATTAGAGAAAGCAATACCAGGTACAACGCTAGAAGGATCAAATGCCGATTGCTCTGTTTCCGAGAAGTAATCGTCCACCAGTCGGTTTAGCGTCATTTTACCAATGATTTTAACTGGTACTTTTTCTTCTGGCCAGAACTTCGTATCATCAAGAATATCAAAATCGTATTTGAATTCGTCTTCCTCATCAATTAACTGTACGCCAAGTTCATACTCAGGGTATGCACCCATTTTAATTGATTGAATTATATCATTGCGATGGAAGTCTGGGTCAATTCCACCGATTATATTTGCTTCGTCAAGCAACAGGGATTGAACACCGAGCTTTGGTTGCCATTTAAAACGAACGAACGTAGATTTTCCTTTATCATTAATAA
The DNA here is from genome assembly GCF_014206945.1 of Gracilibacillus halotolerans. GTDB lineage: Bacteria > Bacillota > Bacilli > Bacillales > Amphibacillaceae > Gracilibacillus > Gracilibacillus halotolerans. The sequence goes on along the minus strand of NZ_JACHON010000012.1, from coordinate 57,819 downwards.
AGCGGAATGTATTAATTGGCCATCCTGCCATTGTTCGCCAGCTTCTCGGTCGACCGCGCATTGACATTAGCCACATAACCATATGTGCCGATTCCTGGTTATTAGCAACATAATCCCAGAAATTGTCGTGACCTGTTGTTGCTTGTGGTATATCGCTAGCTGGATTTGGCTTTGCGGCATGCACGACATCAGCAAACTTCATCGCATCCGACACGATAAATACAGGGAATTGTAAGGATAGCGAGTCATAGTTGCCTTCTTCGGTATAAAATTTAACTGCAAAGCCACGAATATCCACCGCAGTATCTTTTGAACCTTTATTACCTTGGAAGGTAGAAAAGCGTGTAAATACAGGTGTCTTCTGTCCTTTTTTCTGTAAGAAGTGTGCTTTTGTGAGATGACTCAATGATTCATACGTTTCAAATTCACCATACACTCCAAACCCGCGAGCATGTACGACTTTCTCTGGAATACGTTCGCGGTTGAATGCAGTTTGTTTTCTATAGAAATGAAAATCCTCAAACAATAAAGGACCGCGGTTACCAGCTCGTAAGGATGTCGCTGTGTTCGTGACCTTTACTCCGTTGTCATCTGTTAAGATACGGTCATCGCCACCGTCCACATGTCGATCTTTTTCTAGTTGTTCGTCTTTCTTATCAGTCAGATTTTCATGATGTTTGTTATCTTTTTTTGCCATGTACCTTCACATCCTTTAGTTTAAGTATTTTAGAGATTTCATCATCAGTTGGTTCATTCCCGCCTTTGTCATTTATCAAACGGGATTAGTCGGTTAATATAGAATAGAGCATTGATAAAAGGCATACACGGCAGGGAACCAGTTTTGTTGTAGAATAGATAAAAGAATAGAGGGAGAAAGAATTTCTAAAGATGAATGAGGAAAGAGGAAAATAGTATTACTATTATTTGTTGAATGATGTTAGAATAAATACAATTTAGGTTTAGATAAGGGAAGCGTTATTGGCTAATATACGTTCTTATTTAACTATGGGGTTCCGTTAATTCTAAAAAAAGGATTAGCTCAGTTTTTGTAGAACTTATTGTAGTGACGGGGAAGTCTAGTTAAAGATGGTGCAATCTAAAGAGTTGACTGATACAAAGGAGACTAATGATTTTGGATGGAAAATGTATTAAGTTCTACGAATTCGGTAATCCCAGAGAAGTTTTAAAAATCGAATATAAAGGCATAGAACCTCCAAAAGATAATGAAGTCCTTGTTCGAATGTTAGCTCGCCCTATTAATCCTTCTGACTTAATTCCGATTAAAGGGGATTATTCACATCGCATTACTCTACCTAATATTCCAGGTTATGAAGGAGTTGGGATCGTAGAGGAGGTAGGCCCTTTAGTTTCACATCATCTTATTGGTAAACGAGTTTTACCTTTGCGCGGGGAAGGGACATGGCAAGAATTTGTTAGAGCATCAGCTGAATTTACAGTACCTGTACCAGATTCTATTGATAATTTTACGGCCTCACAGATGTATATTAATCCTATTACTGCTTGGGTAGTTTGTACAGAGGTTTTAAAATTAAGACCGTATGATATTTTATTGGTAAACGCGTGTGGTTCTTCTATAGGTCATATATTTGCTCAATTATCTAAAATTTTAGGTTTTCGATTAATTGCAGTGACTAGAAATAATAAATATACAGAAGAGTTACTTAATCTAGGTGCTTCCTATGTGATAGATACTTCCAGAGATTCACTTTATAAAACTGTTATGGAAATAACTAATGGAATTGGTGCAGATGCCGCTATTGATTCTATTGGAGGTTCGTCTGGAAACGACTTGGCTTATAGTGTCCGAGCTAATGGAAACTTTATAATCATCGGTCTTTTATCAGGGATACAAGTTAACTGGGCAAACATTGTTAAAAAAGCAAAAGTGAACGTGAATCTATTTCATTTGCGGAACTGGAATAATAATGTTTCAGCAAATAAGTGGCAAGAAACTTTTAATCATATAACGAGACTAGTAGTTGATAAAAAACTACGCTTAATGACTGTAGATTCTAAGTACGACTTATCGGATGTAAGAAAGGCTATTGATGTAGTTGAAACCTCTAAATTAAATAAAGGCAAAGTATTTTTAACAAGTAATTGAGTTAGTAATTGTTCACCTATAGAGACGGAATAGGTGAATAGTGAATCATCATCTGATTTAAAACATTGGAAAGTTAAAATGATAGGGGGATAAACATGTCTAAAAAATTCAAGTTCGGGATACTCTTTTTGGTGTTTGTTGGTATAATATCAGCAGTGTTTTGGAGTGAGCAAGGTGAGTCATACAGTGTTGAGACAGTAGTTGATTCTGTATGGAGTGAATTTATGGTGCAGAGTTCAGAAATTGGTGAATATGAAAATCCAAGCGACGGAGAACCTGCAATCTTTATTGACGTTTATGATAAAAATGATATACCAAGAGTTGAGAAATATTTACAAGATAACCTATCTAAAAATGATTTAAATAAATATGAAATAGTTGTGTTTTCTAACAAAGGGATAACTTATTAAATAAGCTTTAAACAACGAATGTGAGTGTTTAACAAGGAAATTCACTTCTTATGATAAATGAGGAGTTATGATTAAGATGTAAATTTAATTAAATACTAAAAGCCACTTAAGGAGGAGATTTGGTGACATCATGGATTTCTTGGATTACTGTAGGGCTTATTGTAGCTGTATTATTCTATGCTATTTTTAGTGTGATATTGAGGAAACCGATAGGCTTATATATCGCATCAGCTTTCCATATTGTGTTAGGGATTTTAGCACTTCCTTCAATTGGATTATATGTACTAGGATTAGCAATTATTGAAATATTCATAGGAATTATAATGACTGTAAAATTTCGTCGTCCCCGTACTAATTAATAGGAAAAATATGCATTTAGGAGAAATTTCCTTAAAATAACGAAAAACTAATACACCGTAGTCTTGTATCGTTGTTCTAACAGTCGATCGTTGGTTTAAGAAGATTGAAAGGAAAATAAGTCACATAAATAGGAGAGATGGTAAAAATGGACTTATCGCTCTGGATAACTATTGGATTCATTACGGGTGGATTTGCTATTCTCTTTTCTATGAAAAAACGTATGGAAAGTAAGGTCGCTTTTATAACAGCTAATACAGGAGATGAGGGAAATTCAGCAAAAGCTTCGTCTGTAATTTGGTGGGTAGCGAGTACAACAGTTTGGGGAATAGTAAGTATGTTTTTTATAGTTTGGTGGTTCTATAATCACTTTGGATAAAACTATTAAGCGCAAGCAACCAATCAATCGAGATATTAAGTTTTTCTCCCGTACTTGGCGAAGGTGATATAGTTGCGTGCGCTTCTTTAGCTTAGAGCTTAATTTTCTTTATTTAAATTGAACGGATCCAGGTAAGCTTGTTAGAGCATCCGAAGCTAGCTCACCGAATTCATTCCCAAGATCTAAGTGTGGTTCTTGATATAATCGTTCATCCATTTCTCCTGGAAAGATTGCTACCAGTGTTAAATTATTATTACTACCAATGGTTTGATGGAAAGGACCTTCCAGTAAAGATGGGTCTATTTCTGATTGGTTTCCTTCAAAAACTGCTAACCAAAAGATGTTTCCCACAAATTCACCGTTATTTCCCATCCCAAAGGCATACATCGTAACTGGAACGTTTGTTAAATCCCTTGTAAACCATTCGGGAGTTGTTTCCCGTACGATGAATTTCTGTGCAAAGGATTCTGGAAGATTTATAGAAAAGCCGAATCGGTCATTTGTATACGTAGTAGAGGCTTCTTCTCGAACTGGGAACCCCCACATGTAATCACCATAAATAAGTTCGCCGTTTTGATTAATTCTAAATCTTGCTAACTCTATGTCCTTGTCAAAATCAAAGTCATAATCTGTAATAACGATATCCTGATTTTCAATTCCTACAATACCTCGGGCACCAAGATCCATTCCGTCAAAAATGGTATCTATTTCTCCATTATTCTCACTAAGAATATGAAAATAAAGAGAAATGGCGCTGCCACCATGTTGAAAACCTATGATAGCTTGCTCATTCATAGAATCCTCAACTAGAGGCGCAGAATCAAATACCATTAAAGAGTTTGGTCCCCCATATGTATCATGAGAATCATCTTCATAGATTTTATTCCAATTCTTTGTTTCTTCATTTAAATTAAAAACTCTAACTACACTTTTTTCGTTTTCTAGCTGAATTGTCAGCACTTGTGGAATATCTGTATCAAAAAAATTAACTAAGCTGATTTCATCTGTATGAGGCTTAAGCTCCCCATTGAAAAATTGTTCATTTATTGTATCACTAACCTGACGTCTTATTGCTACATTTGGTTCACTTTCTATTATATCGGCAACAACCCAATTGTTATCTTCTCGAGTTAGTTGATACTGTACATCTAGAATGATAAATTCTCCATTTTCATTACGACGCTCTTCTAATGTTACATCAATTTTATCTAGTGAAAAGTCATTTATGGCGAAATCAATAACGTCCATTTCTTGCTTATTGTTCGTTTCCAAAATTATTTGTTGGATATCATAATTGGAAGGGATAGAGGAGTTAGTGTTGTCTTTCTCTTCGTTTATGTCATCTTCTACCACATCTTTACTAACTGTGTTTTCTATGGAAGTTGGTTCATTTGTCGTCCCACAAGCAGCTATTAAAAATAGTGTAACGGTTATTAAATACCATGTCTTTTTCTTCAAAAAAAGTCCCCCTTGTTTTCTACTCTTGTTGTCGTTTTGCCTTATCTTATTGATATCCACTACTAATATATCGGCTCATCATGGACTTAATAAAGGGGATGAATAAGGATTTAATTCAATAAATAATATATCTCTAGCAATTTTATTAGGGAGAAGGACAAATAATGGTTGAATTATTTCCTTTTGTTCTAAATAATAGATGTATCCCTCAATGGCTAATCGACGATATGTGTAACCTATTAACGAATCTTAACAAAGAAATCATCAAATTAAATTTAGACACCTTTTATAAATAGGGAGGTAGGCTAGTGACCAATCGAATGATTGTGCAAAGAATAGAAGAATTATCGATGAATGCACTACCAGCCCTTGATACAAACCTTTACGATGGCTGGGTATTACGCTTTTCAAATGGATATACGAAAAGAGCGAACTCAATCAATCCTATTTATTTATCAAGTATAGATGTTAAGAGTAAAATAAAAGCGGTCGAACAACAATACCTTTCAAGAGGATTACAAGTGGTATATAAAATAACGGAATATTCCTATCCAAATGATTTAGAAGAATCTTTAAAGAAAGCCGCATATAGAATGGAGGGGGAAACAAGCGTACAAGTCCTAGAATTGGATAATTACAGCGAGAAGCAAACTACCAATGTTGAAATTTTTAATGGTGTCACCGATAAATGGCTATCAAGTTTTTATATGCTTAATGGGGTAGAGGAAATACATCGTCCCATCTTGAGAAAAATACTACAAAGGATTAATGGTATTACTTATTACGCTTTAATTACTGGAGAGAAAGGAACCGTATTATCTTGTGGATTAGGTGTTCTTGAAGGGGAATATATAGGACTCTATGATATTGTCACCAATAGAGAATATAGAAATCGTGGATATGGAACAGAAGTGTTGCATTCTTTGTTAAATTTGGGAAGGGAACAAGGGGCAAAATATGCCTATCTCCAAGTTGTATCCAATAATCTGCCGGCAAGAAAATTATATTCTAAGTTAGGTTTCGTAGAAAAGTATAAATATTGGTATCGAATCAAAAAAGAATAAGGAAACAAATGTTTTTAATATTTAACCTTAATTCAGCATAAAAAAACTGCTGTAAAGGCTATGTTCACCTCTACAACAGCTTTTTTCTTCTATTTACTCGTTTACTGGAACTACAGAACCACTGTACTCATCAAGAATAAATTGTTGGATTTCTTCTGAATGAAGTACATCAACTAGTGTTTGAATTTCCTCGCGCTCTTCATCACCATTTCTTACAGCAATAATATTTACGTAAGGAGATTCAGAACCTTCAATTGCAATGCTATCTTCGATTGGGTTGATCCCCGCATCTAGAGCAAAGTTTGAGTTAATAACTACTGCGTCACCTTCACCATTTTGGTAAATTTGTGGCAACAATTCTGGAGAATAGTCATAATCGAATTCTAAATTCTTTGGATTTTCTTCAATGTCATCGATTTGAGCAACTAGTGGATCAACACCATCTTTTAGTGTTATTAGCCCTTGTTCTTGGAACAATGAAAGGATACGTCCGTGATCCGGGAAGTTACTGCTAATAAGAATGTTTGCTCCGTCTGGTAAATCTTCTAAGCTATCATATTTCGTTGAATAAATTCCAATTGGTTCAATGTGAATGCCGCCTGCATTTGCAATGTCATAATCTTTTTCAGCTTGTTCTGTTTCAAAGTAAGGAATGTGTTGGAAATAGTTCGCATCTAATTCTTCATTTACTAACGCTTGATTAATTAATTCATATTTAGTGAACGTAACCACTTCTAATTCAATACCTTCATCTTCTAAAAGAGAAGCTGCTTCCTCAAGGATTACAGCATGAGGTACGTTTGTTGCACCTACGACTAGCTTATCGTCTTCTCCACCACAAGCTGCGAGCGTCACCGTTACTAAACCTAAAATTAACAATAATAATGTTCTTTTCATTTAAATGCCCTCCAATTTATCTTTTATCTATTCTTTTTGTAATAATATCGCCAATGTACTGAATTGCGAAAACAATAACTAAAATAGCAAGTGTAGCAAAAATGGTTACATCCGTACGGCCTCTTGAAAAACCGTCTGTATATGCATAGTTACCTAACCCACCTGCTCCGATGATACCAGCGATTGCCGTACTACCTACTAAAGCAATAGCTGTTACGGTTAAACCTGACACAATAGATGGCAATGATTCTGGAATTAATACTTTGTAAATAATCGTAAAAGAATTTGCTCCCATTGCCTTTGCTGCTTCAATGACACCTTTATCAATCTCTCTTAGCCCGATTTCTACCATTCTAGCGTAAAACGGTGCTGTACCAATAACTAGAGCGGGCAATGCTGCGGAAGCACCAATCATCGATCCCATTAATTTTGTTGTAAACGGGATAAGAATAACAATCAATAATACAAATGGAATTGCCCGAAAGATATTTACAAATGAAGATGTTATCCAATTCAGCCAACGAACCCATTTATTATCCCAAAGGCTTCCCTTTGAGGTTAAGAATAATAATAACCCTAATATAAGGCCGAAAACAAAGACAAATGCAAGGGAAACACCAGTCATATACAACGTTTCAAGTGTTTGGTCCCATGCTTTATCAAGTACTACGTTAGGAAATAAAGCCTCAAACATTATTTACCACCTCGATCCCGACACGTTGTTGATTTAGATATTGAATAGCTTCATCGATTGATTCTTCCGTTCCGTCAAGGTGGAGAAGTAATGTTCCATATGAGCCGTTTTGTGTCTGTGATATATTTCCGTGTAAAATGTTAACCGTTAATTGCACATTTTGTAACAGCGACTGAATAATTGGCTGTTCTGCAGTATCACCAACGAATGTCAGTTTAACAACCTTGCCAGATGGATATTTTTTTAATAATTGATTCATCGTTTCTTTCGTATCCTGCTGTTCTGTGCCCTGTCCAACAAACTTCTTTGTAATAGGAGTTTGTGGATTTTTAAACACTTCTAAAACATCTCCGGACTCTACTACTTTTCCATCTTCCATTACTGCGACGCGTTGACATATTTTACGGATAACGTGCATTTCATGAGTAATCAATACAATCGTTAACCCTAATTTCTTATTAATTCCTAAAAGCAATTCTAGGATAGAATCTGTAGTTTCAGGGTCTAATGCAGATGTAGCTTCATCACATAGAAGCACTGTGGGATTATTCGCCAAGGCACGCGCAATGCCAACTCGCTGTTTTTGCCCACCACTTAGTTGAGATGGATAAGCATTTTCTTTCCCTTCTAGACCAACCAATTGAATCAATTCTTGTACTCTTTCTTGACGTTCGAATTTAGAGACCTTTGCGATTTCTAATGGAAAAGCTATATTTTCAGCAACAGTTCTTGACCAAAGAAGATTGAAGTGTTGGAAAATCATCCCGATCTTTTGGCGAGCATGTCTCAATTCTTTCCCTTGAATACTTGCTATGTCCTTGCCGGATACTTCTAATTTCCCGGAAGTTGGCTTTTCTAATCCATTTAACATACGAATTAGCGTACTTTTTCCCGCACCACTATAACCAATGACACCAAATATTTCACCTTCATTTATTTTCAAATTCACATCATCTACTGCTGTGAGATTTCCAGTTTTCGTTTGGAAGATTTTTTTTACATTTTCAATAATAATCAATTCGTTCCCCTCCTTTCACAATTAGGCTTACCCTTCAACTATTAAATTATGAACGGATAAGTATATAAACAAAAATGCCTTTCCACAGATAAGCAGAAAGGCATACGAATCAAATTCAGTTGAATTTATCGTTGTCCTTTCCCTCATCTGCCAAAGCACATTACGCTTTGTGTGAATTGGCACCATTTCAATACGCATATTGACGGTTGCCGGGTTTCATCGGGCACATCCCTCCACCTCTCTTGATAAGAGTAAGACCTAAAAGGTAATTTATTTAATTTTACTATAGTCGAGATTTTATCATCGCCTCAGGATAAAGTCAACTAAAAAATCCAGATAGTGTGATTACTGAAATCCATTTTAAAATTAATATATATGCCAATTATTCAGGAGAATGACCAATTAATTATGGTATATAATTCCTTCAATAAATGTACATATTCAGGCGTTTTCCATTGCTTTAAGTAATTGCAAGCAGTCCGATAAAAAAGTAGTGATATTGTAATAGGACTATAAGCATCTTAAGAAAAACTAACAGGAGGAAAGAGATGAGAAAACTATTTCAGTTTAAAAGTATTAAGACAAAGATATTAGTTGGTTTTGGATTGATTATTGTCCTAGCGCTCGGATTGGGTGTTGGTAATTATCTATCTATAAATCAAGTAAATAATGACATGGAGGAAATTGTTGATAAACAACTTCCACTATTAGTATTAGATGAAGATTTACTATATAACATGTCTGAAACAGTCTCCCTTGTACGCAGATATTTTCTATTTGGCGAACCTCAAATGAAGGAGCAATTGGAAGAAAATTATGCTGCATTCGACGAATTTAAATTAGAAATGTTAGAGATAAGTGATTTAGACGTATTGCTCACTCTATTTGATAAACATGAAGCTTGGAGAAATGAGGTAGACATCGCGATTAGGGAGTTTGAGGCGGGAAATATAGAGGTAGCTTCCCAAATGTTGATAGATTTAACGCCCCTCACAAATGAAATAGTTAGTGGTTTTGAAGATTTATCTAATGAAAAGGGAAAAAATATAAATGACATTGGAGCAAATGTTATGGCTGCAGGTCAGGCTACAGTTATCTTTGTCCTCATCATTTTAGCAATTGTTATAGTTTCTGGTGTGGCTATTGCACTAATTACCTCTTTATCGATTACTAAGCCAATTAGGAAGATTATGGAGAGAATGAATGCACTAGCTAAAGGGGACTTATCGCAAGATCCGTTAACTATCCATACAAAAGATGAAATTGCAAAACTTGTTCAGGCAACAAATACATTGACAGCGAGTAATCAACAAATGGCTCGTGAAATAAGTGATGTATCTGAATCGGTTTCCAGCCAAAGTGAAGAGTTAACCCAACTATCTGAGGAAGTAAAAACAGGGTCAGAACAAATTGCTGTTACAATGGATGAATTAGCTGCAGGATCGGAAACCCAAGCGAATAGTGCGAGTGATTTAGCTTCTACCATGGCTACATTCACTGAAAAGATAGAGCAAGCAAATGAACGTGGAGAAATTATTCAAACAAGCTCCAATAGTGTATTAGATTTGACGAACGATGGTAGTCAATTAATGTACTCATCTACGGAGCAAATGACGAAAATATACGAGATTGTGAAAGATGCCGTTGAAAAGGTGGAAAACTTAGATAATCAGTCCCAAGAGATATCTAAGATTGTGTCTGTTATCAGAGATGTTGCTGATCAAACGAATTTATTAGCGCTAAATGCTGCAATTGAGGCTGCACGTGCTGGAGAACAAGGTAAAGGATTTGCAGTTGTAGCAGATGAAGTAAGAAAGCTAGCGGAACAAGTAGCACACTCTGTTACAGATATAACTGAAATTGTAACAACGATTCAACAAGATTCAGGTATAGTAGCAGATTCATTACGAGATGGCTTTTCAGAGGTAGAACAGGGAGCAACTCAAATTGCAACAACAGTTGGAACATTTGATACTATAAGCAATGCGGTAAAAGAAATGGTTGAAAATATTAGAGATATTTCAGACAACTTATCCGAAATAACAGCTGCGAGTCAGGAAATGAGTGGAGCTGTGGAAGAGATAGCTTCTGTTGCTGAGGAATCTGCAGCAGGTGTAGAGCAAACAGCTGCTTCTGCACAACAAGCAAGTAGTTCAATGGAAGAAGTAACAGGAAGCTCGGTGCACTTAGCGAAATTATCAGAAGAACTAAATAAGTTAGTTAAAAGTTTCAAACTATAAAAAAAGGGTTGTCCACAAAGTATTAGAGAGTACTTTGTTGGGCAACCCTTTATTTTAATCTTCATTAATAACCCAATTTTGAGACCAATCTTCAATCGTTCTTAAAATCGGCTCCATAGAGTAGCCCTTCTCGGTTAAAGAATACTCAATAACGACAGGTGTATCAGGAATGACGTCACGCTTCACAAGACCTTTCTGTTCTAAATCTTTTAGTCTATCGGATAACACCTTCCCGCTAATTCCAATGGAAGACTGTAATTCATTAAACCGCTGTTTACCCTGTAATAACTGATAAATAACTAACGCGGTCCATCTTTGACTTAATATAGTAATTGCTTTTTCAAATTTTGGACAAATGGTTGGTTGTGACATTGCATTCACCTCTCTTAGTTATAGTATACCACAAAAAGTAAAATGTTTATAAACGATAATTTAATAACTTGACAATATCAAATATAAAATATAAACTAAGTTACATAAAGTAACTAACTAGAAAAGTAACAGTGGAAAAGGAGAATGAAAATGAATTTTCACACGAAGCCGACAACGTTTGTTGGTCACGTTAAAATTAACGTACAGGACTTACAAAGATCGATACAGTTTTATAAAGAAATTATTGGATTTGAAATATTAGAACAGACTTCAACTACTGCAAAGCTTACAACAGATGGGAAGACTAGCATCTTGTCTTTGGAACAACCAGAAAATGCGAAACCAAAGCAAGGCAGAACATCAGGGTTGTATCATTTTGCTATTTTGTTACCTACTAAAACAGATTTAGCTAATATCGTTGTACATTTAGTCGAAAATGGAATTCGCCTCGGTTCGTCCGATCACTTAGTTAGTGAAGCATTATATCTCAATGACCCAGACGGAAATGGAATTGAAATTTATATTGACCGAGCACCATCAGAATGGACATGGAACGAAGAAGAAGTGGTAATGACAGTAGATCCACTAAACTTTGAAGCACTGTTACAACATCGTGGAGACGCATGGAAAGGTCTACCTAAAGAAACAGTAATGGGACATATCCACTTGCATGTTGCGGAACTAAAAGAAACAGAAAAATTCTATGTAGATGGTCTAGGGATGGATGTCGTGAGCCGTTATAGCGGTCAAGCGTTATTTCTCTCATCGAATAAATACCACCACCATATTGCCGTTAACGTTTGGAATGGTGTAGGAGCTCCGCAGCCAGAAAAGAATAGCGCTGGTCTACAATCTTATACACTAGTTTATGCAAACGAGGAAGCAATAAAGGAAGTTGTTTCAAACTTAAACAATTTAGGGGCAACTGTAACAGAAGAGTCTGGCGTATACGTTACCCATGACCCGTCTGGAAATCGAATTGAATTAACGATATAAAAAGGGGGTTGTCACTATGTCTAGGAATCAGCAACAGAATTTTGAAGTAGGGATATATTCACTGGCTGATTTAGGTCCGGATCCCCTTACTGGAAAAATGATAGGCACAAAGCAAAGAATGGACGAAATCATCCAAGCTGCAAAGCTAGCCGATCAAGCTGGACTTGATGTATTTGGAGTGGGGGAGCATCATCGCTTAGACTATGTCGTTTCATCCCCGGCGGTTGTTTTGTCTGCAATTGGACAAGTGACAAACCAAATCAAACTAACGAGTACAACAAGTGTGGTTAGTACACTGGATCCTGTTCGTTTATTTGAAGACTTTGCAACATTGGATGTTATATCTGGTGGTCGTGCAGAAATTCTCGCCGGTCGAGGAGCTTTTATCGAGTCATTCCCGTTATTTGGTTACAGTACGAATGATTATAATGAACTGTTTGAGGAACATATGGACTTACTTTTGAAACTGAACGAACAAGAAGTGGTTTCTTGGAACGGTAGCTTTCGTTCCTCATTAAATAAAGCGGAAATATCTCCACGCCCTGTTCAAGAGAAATTACCAATATGGATTGGTGTTGGTGGTACTCCTGAAAGTGCTGTTCGTGCAGGTAGATTGGGTGTTGGAATGGCTTTAGCTATTTTAGGTGGAAAACCGGAAAGATTCCAACCACTCGTAGATATCTATCGTAAAGCAGGTCTAGATGCAGGTCATTCTATAAATGAATTAAATCTAGGAGTAACGGGACATGCCTATATTGGCAGGACAACAGAAGAAGCGATGGACGAATTTTATCCTTATTACTCCAACTATTGGTATTACGTGAATAAACAACGAGGAATGGGTACGAAAATGTCGCGTAGTGATTTTGATCATTTAGCAGGACCTGATACTGCATTGTTTGTTGGTAGTCCAGACGATATAGTGGAGAAGGTTCTATATCAACATGAATTATATGGGCATACTCGTTTTCTAGCACAAGTAGATATTGGCGGATTGCCATTCGAGAAAGTAGAGAGAAACATAGAATTACTGGCAACAGAAGTTGTGCCAAAGTTAAGAAAATATATAAAAGAGAAAAAATAGAAGGGTTGATCAGCATGAGTTTTTTCGGAAAATTATTTAAGGAAACATCACAGGAGGAAAATACAATGAACGAAAAATTAAATATCGGGATTATTTTAGGAAGTACGAGAGAGGGTCGAGTTAGTCCGGCTGTTGGGGAATGGGTAAAAAGCATAGCAGATCTACGTGATGATGCTAATTATGAAATAGTTGATATTAAGGATTACGAATTACCTTTACTAGGTGAAGGGGACTCTCCTGGTATTGTAAAATGGAACGAAAAGCTTGCTAGCTTAGATGGTTTTGTCTTTATCGTACAAGAATATAATCATAGTATTTCTGCATCGTTAAAGAATGCACTTGATTTAGCTCAAGAGCCTTGGAACAATAAAGCAGCGGGTATTGTAAGCTACGGTTCTACAGGTGGAGCACGTGCAGCAGAGCATTTACGTGGAATTATGGGAGAATTGATGATTGCGGATGTTCGTACACATCCAACTTTATCTTTATTCCTTGATTTTAAAGATGGAGAATTTGCTCCACAAGAATTACATTTAGAAAATGTGACAATGATGTTAGACCAAGTAAATAGTTGGGGTAAAGCATTGAAAACAGTAAGATAATTGAATATGTATTAAAAATAACTGGCTCGCCTCACTTAGAGTGCACCTCTGAAGTTAGACCAAAATCTAATTTTAGGGGTTTTTTCTATTATAAAGTATGAAAGCATTTTCTTATATTTGTATGTGTAGGAATGATACTATAATTATATAGCAATAAACTAGTATGTTAGTCAGAATTGAATGGAGGTCCTTATAATGAATAATAAAATACTTGATGAAAATTTTGATAATAAAAGTTTAGATTCCTCTCTAAAATGGCATAGTGAACCGAGTGATTGGTATATAGATGAAGAGGCATCGCAACTCGTAGTAAAAACAACGGAAAAGACCGATTTCTGGCAAAAAACCCATTATGGTTTTCAAGCAGATGATGGACATTTTCTATTCAAAGAAACAAAAGAAAATTTTAGAATGACAACAAAACTCAAGCTAATTTTAAAGAATAAATATGATCAAGCTGGATTAATGATACGTTTTTCTGAAGATATGTGGATTAAGACTTCGTTAGAATACTTGCCTGATAGCTTGAGTAAGTTAGGTGCAGTAGTAACGAATCAAGGATATTCGGATTGGTCCACACAGTTAGTTGAATGTGAAGATGTAGTGGATTTATACTTCCGTGTTTCTAGAATTGGAAAAAACGGATATGTAGATTATTCATGGGATGGGGACAATTGGGAACAAATGAGAATTACTCATTTACATATTCCTGATGATGCATCTATTCAGGCGGGAGTATATGTGTGTAGCCCGCAAAAAGGTGGATTGGAAGTCCGATATGATTTTCTGACAATCGAAAAGTTAGGAAATGACCCGGATGAAGCATATTTATAAATATTTAGATTGAGTGATAAGCTAAAATTAAATTTGACTAATTTTCAGATAAGGACTCTTGAAGTTCTTATCTTTTTTTGTTTTTTCAAATGTTTTCGTGATGATAAAGAATTACTACTTACATTTTTCTTTACATTGAATAACATGATAGGAGGCTATCTCATACGATAATATGGAGGTGGAGTAAATGGCTAGAGTAGCTTATCGGAGTGCGGACGTGGATTTGATGGCTAGAATGATGAGAGCAGAAGCTGAAGGTGAAGGTAAACAGGGGATGCTATATGTAGGAAATGTTATCGTAAACCGTGCCGTAGCAAATTGTAGTGACTTTACTGATGTACGTTCGATAGAAGATGTAATCTTTCAAGTACAAGGTGGCAATTATTCTTTCGAAGCGGTTCAGAAGGGAAATGTTTTTTATCAACGATCAAGAGAATCTGAAAGAAGATTAGCAGAGATGAACTTAAAGTATTGGAGAGATCACCCTGCTAAATATGCTTTGTGGTATTTTAATCCATATGGTCCATGTCCTCCTACATGGTATAACCAACCATTTACAGGTCAATTTAAATTACATTGCTTTTACGAGCCGGCTGCAGGTACGTGTGAAAGTGTTTATTTAGGATAATTTCACCTGGAAAACGTATATGAACGGATTAATCTCAGGCTTCTAAAATAGAGGAGTCTGAGATTTTTTATGATATAAGTGTTCGAATATTACTGATGCGACAGTTTTTATGACTATGGTATCTTTATTATATGTAAATACAAATGAAATCCTATTGTCATTTAAATTGATAACGTTTTCTTGAGTGTGCTATCTGATATTAATATTGATTAGTATTGGAGTGTTGGTAATGAAAACAAATAAAGTGTTATATGAAGAGCTACTTCCAGAAGAATTTCTTAAGCGAATAAATGATTGCCCAATTGCATACTTGCCACTTGGAACGTTGGAGTGGCATGGTTATCATCTTCCATTAGGTTCCGATGGGTTACAATCAAAAGGATTCTTCATGTCTCTTGCAAATAAAATAGGTGGTATTGTTCTGCCAATGATGTATTTAGGACCTGATATCTTAGTAAAAAAAGGTGGGGACGAATACATTGGTATGGACGTTCATAGTTTTGAAGACGAACAATTTCAGCAATTAGAAGGCTCCGCATATTACGTAGAGGAGGACTTATTTATTAAAATGATAGAGGCAACACTATGGAACCTTTCCAGAGCCGGTTTTAAAATAGTAGTTGCGCATGGCCACGGACCGTCCACGCAAGCCTTTAGTAAATCTATTGAACCATTTGAAAAGAAATTTGGATTAAAGCTATTTCAATTGTGGGACTTAGGAGGAGAAGAAAATAATGGCATTATGACAGATCATGCAGCTTATAATGAGACTTCGCTGATGATGGGGCTTTATCCAGATTTGACGGATCTAGAGAAGCTTACTGACGAATCCTCTATGGTAGGAATATGGGGTGATGACCCAAGAAAGACTTCAGAACAAAATGGCAGAAAGATTATCGAAGAAAATATTAAACGTGTTGGTGATAGGTTACTTGATGAATTATCAAAGCTCAACTGGCAGCCTAGAGAAATGAATTATAGTAAGATTAAGAAGATATACGATAACTAAACGTTGAATTCCGCCCCTTTAAAAAAGGAAAAGAAAGATATACTAAGAAGTATATAAATATTGGAGGTAATTCTAATGAGGAGCAATAAAATTACATATGAACAACGTGAACAATTACTACTAATATTAGAAGAGAGATTTAACCAACATATGAATTGGCATGAAAATCTAAATTGGGATAGTGTTCAGTCTAAATTAATTCAACACGAGGAAAAGCTATGGTCCCTCTATGAAATGGAGAGAACAGGTGGAGAACCTGATGTCGTAGATTTTGATAAAGAAACGAATGAATATATCTTTATGGATTGTTCTGCTGAAACTCCGAAAGGCCGACGTAGTATATGTTACGACCGTGAAGCATTAGAATCGAGAAAAAAGCATAAACCTGAAAATAGTGCAATCGATATGGCTAACGAGATGGGAATAGAACTATTAACTGAGGAGGAATATCGCAGTTTACAAACACTCGGTGAATTTGATTTAAAGACTTCTAGTTGGATACAGACACCTGCTGAAATTAGAGAGTTAGGTGGCGCCCTTTTCTGTGACCGTCGCTATAATCAAGTGTTTGTATATCATAATGGGGCAGAATCCTACTATGGGGTGAGAGGATTTAGAGGATCACTAAAAATTTAATATTTAGGAATAGAGGCGGATATATCGCCTCTATTCTATTGAAATGCTAATCTAAATCAATGAACTCAGATAGGAAGCCTTGACGGTCTGTCTGCTGGTATAAGAAATCAATACCGTAGTAAGAAGCAATCCCCATAATAATCGTCCAGCCTGTAACACTAATCGTCATCCAGAATGTAATTCTCTTTCGTGTTCCTCCAAACCCCATCGCTAAAATAGCTCCAAAGTGACTACCGATCAAAAAAGGAGACAAAATAGCTAGACCAGGTAAGCCATATTTTTTCCAAAGGTTTGCTGCTCGTTTCTGTCTTTTCTCGGGTATGTCTTTCCCCTTCTTCTCTTTACGATTTTTCATCCATTTCTTAACGTGATCCATCATTAAGATTAAGAGCCAGATGGTAAGAATATTACCAGCGAATGCAAGGATAGCAACTGGAACTGCAGGAAGTCCAGCTGCAACTCCAATCGGAATTACTCCAACAACTTCAAAAAAAGGTGTAGCTCCTAATAGAAAAATAATTAAATAAGCAATATAGATACTCATGATGTCCTATTCCTCCGTTTCAACTTGATTGTATTTTCTCTCTTCCCACCAAAAAATCATGTACTGAAAAACCCCCATTAGTAAAAGAATTACTAACGATAACTGATTTAAGGAGTCAAATAGAACGAGCAAGACGATGGCGAAGGGAATTGCATTGGAATAAAATATATACACTTTTCTACATGCTTGAAACGTAATCCACTGCTTTCCTTCGTCTTCCTCTTTGAGTTCGTATGGTATTCAGCCGAATAGTCTTACTTTACTACTTGGATTCCTATGATTGTAGACTAAGATAGAAAGGTAGTATAAGACTAAAATAATGATGATTCCTAAGGTAATTAGGAGGGAGTACACTTGCTTTACATCTGAGTTAGGCCCACTGAAAAAAATAAAGGCTCCTAAAAGTAGAATAAGAAATATGTTGCTTAATGGCGATCGCGCAATCTTTTCAATCACTTCTTTTTCACCTCTTTTTCATTAATCCTAAAAACTTCTTCGACGCTTGTTTCAAACGTTTGAGCAATTTTTATAGCTAAGACGACGGATGGAGCATAGTCACCCTTTTCAATTAAACCAACAGTTTGACGTGTGATTCCAACGCTTTTAGCTAGATCCGTTTGTGTCATACGAAATCTTGCTCGAAGTTCACGTACGCTATTTTCAAGCATAATTAATTTCCTCTCTTTTTTATTCCTGGAAATAATGTAACAAAAGCTAGTCTAAATGTAAAGGATGATTTGCATTTTGTTAAAGAAAGATTACTTTTCTAAAGGTGTTATTCTGTATTAAAGTTCGAGAAAAGGTATAATAACAGTAAGAATGCAAATAAGGACAAGCGGGTGATAACGGATGATAAAAAAACTATCTAAGGACACGCATACACAACCTTTTAGAGGTCCGATTGCGATTACACGTATTCCCACTGGTGCAATACTAGAAGATAATGACGATTCTGCTTTTGGTCCATTAAGTTTTATTGACTATGCTACGATGCAAAAGGGTATCACGATTAAGATGCACGAACATATCAATGATGAAATCTTTAGTTATGTTTGGAGTGGAACAATGTATCACCGTGATTCAGCAGGATATGAAGTTCCAATCAATCGAGGTAATTTAATGCTAATGAATGCAGGTTCAAGCTTTTGGCATGAGGAGAAAGTGAAAGAGGACCATGTAGAAATGCTACAGATATTTGTAAGACCGAGGGAAGCTAACTTAGAACCGACCATTCAATTTCATGAGAAGCCGGTTTCGAATGAAGATTGGTACGTAATGGTAGGTCCAGAAGGAAGCGAGGCACCTTTACATGTAAGACAGCAAGTTTACATAATGGATGCACATCCGCGTAAAGGCGATACATTAAACGTGCCTAAAATGAATGGTTATAAGCCGTTTCTCTTTGTAATGGATGGTTCCATTATAATAGACGGAATAAATGTAAATAAATTAGAAGCCATAACTGATATTGATCAACCCTTATTTTCTATTGAAGTAATAGAAGATGCAACTGTTGTTTTATTTTTTGTGGATATGGATGCACCAATGTCTTTATCCGGTACAATTAGTGGAGGAACGATGGCTAAATAGATAGATGTAAAACGCCATTTCCTGGGTTCAAGGAAATGGCGTTTACTTATCTTAATTATTTAGGAAATCTGGGTTTCTATAAGAAGGGTTTGGATATTTATAAAATCCTTCACCAGATTCTATACCTAGTTTATTTTTGTCAATGTAATTCATTTTTAGGAATTCAGCGATATTTTTATACTCTTCGTTATTAGTAGCTTTTGCTTTTGCTTCTACAATGTTATAAGCAGTTCGTATCCCGACAACATCCAAAATAGCGAAAGGTCCAAGCGGCGCACCAGTGCCAATCATCCATGTTTTATCAATAGTTTCCACGTCTGCAACATCTTTTACAACTAATTTTTCCGCTGCATCAAGGAATGGAACTAAGAGAGAATTCAAAATATAGCCAGGCTGCTCTTTATGAAGAGGCAAGGCAACCATTCCAATCGCTTTAGCAAAGTCTATCACATCATCAAATACTTTCTTATTTGTTCCAGGATGCTTCATGACTTCAGCAGTATTATTTTTCCAAATCTCGTTAGCAAAATGTAGAGCAAGGAATTTTTCTGGACGTCCTGTAGCCTCTGCAAATTGACTTGGTAATAGCGTTGAAGAGTTCGTAGCAAAGACCGTTTTTTCTGGCGCAACTGCAGCTAACTGCTGGTAAAAGTCAGTCTTAATTTGAACTACTTCAGGAACTGCTTCAATAAGAAAGTCAGCGTCTTTTACTGCCTCAGCTAAATCAGAATGGAAGGATAGGCGGCTTAATGCCTGATTTAAGTCTTCTTCTGATGCTCCTAAGTCTTTTATGTATCTTGATTGAAGATACTCCATTCGTTCCTTGGCTTTTTCAATTGCTTCATCGTTAATGTCGTATAAGGATACCTTAAATCCTTTATAGGCAGTTTGAAATGCAATTTGACTACCGAGGACTCCACCACCGGCAACTGTAATATTTTTAAAATTCATACGTAATCTCCTCCTAGATGTAATACTTCCTCTATTATTATACAGGAGAAATAGAATATACGCGGGGATTTACTCCTATGTTTATAGAGAAAAAGACTTATTTTTTTATTGGAGACTCACCAGTAGTGATTTTCTTTACAATTAAGCTAGTAAATTTGCCTTAAATTTTATGTGTCTGTAGAAAACTTTTTAGCCTGTTTATTCGTGTTAGAAATGAAAGGGGGAATCCATTCGATGAAAAATTCTTTAAAACACGAGCGAGGTGTTACCATTTCGGAGAATTATCGATTTGAGAATGTCTATAACGAACATGTGGATACGGTTTATAGGGTTTGCTTTTCAATCATGGGAAATATTCAAGATGCCGAGGATGCGGTGCAATCAGTGTTTCTCAAGTATGTAGAAAGTAAACAGAAATTTATAGATATCAATCATGAGAAAGCATGGTTAATTGTTACTGCTAAGAATACTTGCTTCGATTTCCATCGAAAATGGTGGCGTAAGAAAATAGTAGACTTTGATCTTAATTCTATTGGATGGAAAGGAACAGAATCATTTCAATATAGTGATTTAGAAGAGGGTTTGAAAAAATTACCGGCGAAAACGCGGTTAATTATTTATCTCCATTATTATGAAGGGTACAAACAAGTAGAAATAGCAGAGATGCTAAAAATAAATATTAATACGGTAAAAACAAGGTTGAGGAATGCTAAAAAACGCTTGAAAATAGAAATAGGAGATGATTATCTTGAATAAAGATAAATTAATAGACTATTTTGATACAATGTCCCCAAGTGAAAATCAGAAAGAAAGAATGAAACGGGATATTATTGCTCATCAACAAGTCCCTGCAAAAGTGATGAAGAAAGGGCGTAATAGGAAACGTACTACAGTTTCTATTGGAACTATAGGTTTCAGTCTTGCCATTATATTATTATTATCTTTTTTAAATCCATTTGGGGGAAATGACATAACATATGGGATTAATTTCATTCATTCAAATGGTACATCTATAAAAATGGAGGATTATCGAGATTCCTATGAAAATTATGAAAATGGTTTTAGTACATCAGTGAGCAAAATTGAATCAAGACCAGATTTAGAGTTTTATATCGAAGGTGAAAACATTGCTAAGATAGAAATGGAATCGGAAAACGAATATTTGTATGCTGTGGACTGGACGGAAACACAACACGAAAAGTTTTGGAATACAGAGTACTTCCAAGATTTCGATGAAGAAAAACAGATTTCTATATTCTATCCGGAAAAACTATATGATAAAAAGCTTACGATGGAGTTTGATAAGGATTTTACTGAATATGATCAAATTTGGTATCGATGGTTCGCATGGGATTTATATGAGTGGGCAGCTGAAAATGATTTTGCCCAATTTACTCCTCAAGGCCACATTGATATCACTGGTTATCCTGAGGATTTATTAAAAGATACAATTACAATTACGATCACGAACCGAAATGGTGAGGTTACGACACAAGAGATTAATATAGAGATAAGTAACGAAGTACACAATGAATTACTTAGAACGATTGTAACCGCCTCTCTATCAACGGAATAAGGTACTCTTCCACCTGTAAAAATATTCCTCTTATTAGTGTATAATAGAAAGGAATACAAAAAGGCGGGGAGTGAGAAGGTATGATTATTGGATTACATCATGCGCAGGTAACAATCCCTAAGGGAGCAGAAGACAAAGGAAGAGCTTTTTATTGTGGTGTGTTAGGACTAACAGAGGTAGAAAAACCAACTTCGTTAAAAGATAGAGGTGGCTTTTGGTTAAAACTTGGTAACCAGGAGTTACATGTAGGGACAGAAGATGGATTTGATAGAACGAAAACAAAAGCGCATATAGCGTATCAAGTGAATGATATAGAATATTGGAGAAACCGATTAAAAGAGAATCATATAGAAATACTCTCCTCTATTCCGATTCCAGGCTTTGAAAGGTTTGAATGTAGAGATCCTTTTGGCAATCGGCTAGAAATGATTCAAGTAGTAGAAGCTAGATGAAATTCTATAAGATAAATACGTTAGACTGGCAGTGCCGGTCTATTTTTATTTGGTGTGCAATTCGTTATCATTCAAACATTTATTTGATTGATATAAGTTTAAGGTATACAATATATTCAAATGAATATTTGAATAGGCTTGGTGATTGGATATGAGTAAGAAAGATACGTGTGATGTTTTTTGTTATGATGAAGAAAAAGTTAATCGAATACGTAACGATATAGAGCAAACGAATATTACGGCTGCAGCAAAATTGCTAAAGGCAATTGCGGACGAAAATCGCGCTAAAATTACATACGCCTTATGTCAGGAGCAAGAATTATGTGTATGTGATATAGCAAATATAATTGGTGTGTCAGTAGCGAATGCCTCACATCACTTGCGAACTTTGCACAAGGAAGGGCTTGTGTCGTTTCGTAAAGAAGGTAAGCTTGCTTTCTATTCATTAAGTAATTCACACATCAAGCAAATTATGATGCTTGCATTAGCTAATCGTCAGGAGATGAGTGAATATGTCTGAATTAATGGAGAAAGAAATGAACACTTACCGTGTCCAAGGATTGTCTTGTACGAATTGCGCAGCCACTTTTGAAAACAATGTAAAAGAATTGCCTGGTGTGAAGGATGCTAAGGTGAATTTTGGTGCATCTAAAATATATGTACAAGGAAATACGACAATTGAAGAAATAGAAAAAGCTGGGGCGTTCGAAAACCTAAAAATCCGAGGAGAAAAAGAACGCCAAATAAAACGTGTCCCATTTTGGAAACAAAGAGAAACGATTAAAGTGTATATAGCGGCTCTTATTTTAATAATTAGCGCTTTGTATACGGGTGAACATAGTGTGATATCTACAATTGGGTATGGTTTATCTATCGTAATTGGCGGATACACCCTTTTTATAAGAGGTTTGGAAAATTTAGCTAAAGTTCACTTTGATATGAATACACTAATGACGATTGCTATCATTGGAGCTGTAATAATTGGTGAATGGCTAGAAGGCGCAACAGTGGTCATATTATTTGCTATTAGTGAGGCGCTAGAGAAGTACTCAATGGATAAAGCTCGTCAATCTATCGAATCACTAATGGATTTATCACCAAAAGAAGCTCTCGTAAGGCGAAACAACCAAGAGCAACATATTGCAGTAGAGGACATCCGCGTTAATGATGTAGTCATTGTTAAACCAGGAGAGCAATTACCGATGGACGGAATTATTATTGAAGGGAGTTCAACGATAAATCAAGCAACAATAACAGGTGAGAGTTTACCAGTTGCAAGAGATAAAGGAGAAGAAGTCTTTGCAGGAACGTTAAATGGAGAAGGCCTTTTAGAAATTAGAGTGACAAAGAGAGTGGAAGATACAACGCTGGCAAAAATTATTCATTTAGTGGAAGAAGCGCAGGCTGAACGTGCTCCCTCTCAACAGTTTGTTGATAAATTCGCTAAATATTATACACCCTTAATACTAGTAATTGCCTTATTGATTGCCGTTATTCCTCCATTGTTCTTCGGAGGAGTATGGATGACATGGATCTATCAAGGATTAGCAGTATTAGTTGTTGGTTGTCCATGTGCGTTAGTTGTGTCGACACCTGTTGCAGTAGTTACAGCGATAGGGAATGCTGCGAAGCAAGGTGTGTTAATTAAAGGCGGAGTCTATTTAGAAGAAATGGGTAGAGTGAAGGCAATTGCATTCGATAAAACTGGTACATTAACGAAAGGTAAACCAACTGTCACGGATAGTATTGTTTGGAATGGAGAAGAAAAAGAATTGCTATCGGTAACAGCAGCTATGGAACAAAACACAACACATCCACTTGCAACTTCAATTGTTGAAGAAGCGAATAGACAAGGGATACATTTTGAATCCATAGAGGTAAAAAACTTTCAATCGCTGACTGGAAAAGGCGTGAAAGCAACAGTTGATGGTACGGAATATTTTATTGGCAGTCCAAATTTGTTTCGGGATATTATTGGTTCCATTCCAAGTCAGATTGAAGCAAAAATAACACAGTTGCAAGATGAGGGGAAGACTGTAATTTCATTAGGGACAAAACAAGAGTTACTGTTAACCCTTGCTTTAGCAGATGAAATAAGAGAGACAGCGCGAGAAGTAATAGCTTCATTAAACGAGCGGCAAATAGAAACTGTGATGCTAACAGGTGACAATCGAAAGACAGCAGAAGCAATTGGTATAGAAGCAGGAATATCTACGGTTCAATCGGACTTATTACCTGAAGATAAACTATCCGTGATTAAGAAACTTCGTAGCCAGTATAAGCAGGTAGCAATGGTAGGTGACGGGGTTAACGATGCGCCTGCATTAGCCAGTTCTAATGTAGGGATAGCAATGGGTGGAGCAGGAACAGATACAGCGTTAGAAACAGCTGACATCGCATTAATGTCAGACGATTTAAGACAATTACCATATACGATTCAATTAAGTCGACGTGCTTTATCGATAATTAAACAAAATATTACCTTTGCCCTAGGAATAAAAATAGTAGCTCTATTACTTGTCATTCCTGGCTGGTTAACATTATGGATCGCGATAGCTGCGGACATGGGTGCAACTTTACTAGTCACATTAAATAGCATGCGTTTATTGAAGGTAAAAAATAAATAGACAAAAAAACGGTAGGAGCAAAATTCCTACCGCTTTTTGTTATCGGGATGTGTAACAATCGTCTGAACGAACAATAATATACAAGCTCATTAGATGATTAACCACATTGTACGTACATGATTAAAAAGACGATTGACGCTCTAAGTTAATTGATGATATGATAAGTATAACGATTACACTAAGAAACTATACGTGAAACATAATATTGTAGAGTTATAAAACATACGTACAAGTTAAGGGTGTGTGCAATCCGCTAACATATTACATTTCGTTAGAAAGTATATGTAATATAACGGGATTAACATCAATTATCTAATGGAGTTGGAGGAAAACAAATGAGTGTTCAAGTACAAAGGTTTATTGAAGATGGTAATGCAGTGCTGGGAATAGAGCTCGGATCAACACGCATTAAGTCCGTACTTATTGGAGAGAATGGTGAACCAATAGCTTCCGGTGGTCATGAATGGGAGAATAGCTATGTAGATAATATATGGACATATAGTGAAGAAGATATTTGGAAGGGTGTCCAAGATAGCTACCGAGACATGGCTAGTGATGTACAGAAACAGTACGGGGTCCAATTAAAGAAAATAGCAGCTATTGGTTTTAGCGGGATGATGCATGGTTATATGGCTTTTAATCAAGAAGGTGAGATGCTTGTTCCATTTAGAACGTGGCGCAATAATTTTACTGGACAGGCTTCAAAGGAATTAACGGAATTATTTCAATACAATATCCCTCAAAGATGGAGTATCGCTCATCTCTATCAAGCCATCCTAAATAAAGAAGAGCATGTGAAAGAAGTAAGTTTTATAACAACGATAGCAGGCTATATACATTGGAAGCTAACAGGAGAAAAAATTCTCGGTGTTGGGGAAGCGTCGGGTGTATTTCCGATTGACTTAGAAGCAAAGACATTTCATCCTACAATGATTCAACAATTTGACCAATTAATAGAGCCAACAAATGTACCTTGGAAGCTGGAAGAAATTTTGCCTGAAGTACGTGTTGCCGGTGAAGAGGCTGGTTCACTAACGGTTGAAGGTGCAAAGCTGTTAGATGTGAGTGGAGAATTGGTAGCAGGGATTCCTCTATGTCCGCCTGAAGGAGATGCAGGAACTGGAATGGTAGCAACGAACAGTGTGGCGAAACGCACTGGTAACGTGTCCGCTGGTACATCTGTATTTGCAATGGTTGTGCTAGAAAAAGAATTATCAAAGGTTCATACAGAAATAGATTTAGTTACGACACCAACAGGGAATTTAGTTGCTATGGCACACTCAAATAACTGTACCTCTGATTTAAATGCATGGGTTGGATTATTTGGTGAGTTTGCGGAAAATATTGGTGTAAACTTAGATATGGACACACTGTATGGTACATTGTACAAGTTAGCACTCGAAGGTGACAGTGATGCTGGTGGCCTATTATCCTTCGGTTATCTCTCAGGTGAGCACATGACTCACTTTGAAGAAGGCAGACCATTATTTGTTCGGTCCTCGGAGAGTAATTTCAACTTGGCTAACTTCATGCGCGTTCATTTATTCTCAGCATTAGGCGCACTTAAGATAGGTATGGATATTCTTTTAAAAGAAGAAAAAGTTCAATTGGATGAAATCCTAGGACACGGTGGTTTATTCAAAACAGAGGGTGTTGGTCAAAAAATTATGGCCGGAGCACTTAATGTACCGGTGTCAGTAATGAATACTGCTGGTGAAGGCGGAGCGTGGGGAATTGCTCTACTAGCTTCATATATGATCAATAAAGAAAACAATGAAACCTTAGATGATTTTCTAAATAATAAAGTATTTGCTAATCAAGAGGTAGCTACGATTCATCCAGATCAAGTAGATGTAACAGGTTATGAACAATTTATGGATCGTTACGTAAAAGGTCTAGCAATCGAAAGAGCTGCTGTAGAAAATTTAAAATAATTTGAATCGTGAGGAAGAGGCTTATAATAAGCTTCTTCTTTTTTTTGTTGGATCTTATGTGTAAGGGAGTTATCCGATGTTGTGTGTTATGAATCTAATGTTCACGAGAGTTATCTGATGTTGGGTGATGTGAATCTAATGTTTGATGAAGATTAATAACGGTATACCAAAAAAATTTCCTCTAACCTATATTAAATATTTCTACTAGAACCTCTGAAGCAGGACTTTTCTCACTAGTAAATCAACTATTTTATTAATTTTATAAAGGTTATGTAACGTTTATGGATAGAAAGTAAAGTTATAGATTAATTCCTGTAAATTTCCCCAAATGGTATTTTTTATATGTTTTAATGGCGTTAGAACACGTAGTGAGGAGGGAGATTTACATGAGTCATATTGAAATGGAAAATCTCAAAAAAACATATGATCATCAACAAAATGTATTAGATGGTATTAATCTCGAAATTAGCGAAGGAGAGTTTTTTGTTCTAGTTGGCCCATCTGGATCTGGTAAAAGCACTCTACTACGAATGATTGCGGGTCTCGAAGAAATTTCAGGTGGTTTATTAAAGATGAACGGAAACGTTGTGAATCATTTACGACCGAAAGAAAGAAATCTCTCAATGGTATTTCAAAATTATGCACTTTATCCTCATTTAACGGTTGAACAAAATATACTTTTTGGCCTTCATGCTCGTAAAGTGAGTAAGAGTGAACAAAAGAAACGATTAATGGAAACAGCGGAGATGATGGGGTTAGGTGACTTGTTAAAACGAAAGCCTAAACAATTGTCAGGTGGACAAAGACAGCGGGTTGCATTAGCTCGTGCAGTTGTTAGTCAAGCACCAATTTGTCTAATGGATGAACCACTATCTAATTTAGATGCAAAGCTACGTGCACACATGCGTATGGAAATTAAAAGATTACAGCAGCAATTAGGTTTAACTCTTGTTTACGTAACACATGATCAAGTAGAAGCGATGACAATGGGAGACAGAATTATGGTCCTTCATGACGGAGAAATACAACAAGTGGGAGATCCTATCACGTTATATAATGAGCCAGCAAATTTATTTGTAGCATCCTTTATCGGCTCACCAAAGATTAATTTAACACGCGCTAAGGTACAAGATAACCAGCTTTATATTACAGATGAATTGAAAATTCCATTGAGAGATACCTTCCTACCAAAAAAAGAGTTGATTGTTGGCATTCGCGCAGAGCATATTCAACATGCCACCGATGAAACGGCGACACATGAATTAGAGGTAATAACTGTCGAACATTTAGGCAATGAAACATCGATAACGTTCTCTGTAGGAAACGATTATTGGACGGCAAAGTGGATTGGACAATGGCAACTAAAAGCAGGAGATAAAGTAAAAGTTTCCCTTACTGAAGAATATTTAAGCTTCTTCGATCCAGTAACAGAGGAGCTTATTCAGCCTGCTAGAGTTCATGCAAAAGAAGATGAGGTTGTTGCAATATGACAGAGTTTGTAATCCAATCAGAACAAGCTTATGCGAAAGTATGGAACAAAGCTAGGAAACGACAGCGACTTCATTCATTCTTAAAAGGGTTATTATTCTTACTACCTTCAATTCTATTATTTAGTGTGTTTCTATTTTATCCATTGGCTAAAACAATTTACTTAAGCTTTTACTTGACAGATGCTAGTGGTGCAACGACTGTCTATGTTGGATTAGAGAATTATAAACAACTCTTTATATCCCCAATTTTTCAGAAAAGTCTAGAAGTGACCTTCTTGTTTGTCGTTTATACGGTGCCTGGAACGATTGTAATAAGTTTGTTTCTCGCATTATTAGCAAATGAAAAATTAAAAGGAATCGGGATATTTCGAACGATATTTTCCTCAACAATGGGAATATCCGTTGCCGCTGCTTCTGTATTTTGGATGTTTTTATTCCATCCAACGATTGGCTGGTTAAATCAAATGTTAGCCACATTTGGGGTCGATTCAATAGGCTGGTTAACGGATCCGGATTGGGCATTGTTTTCCGTCTCAATTTCTACCATTTGGATGAATATTGGGTTTACCTTTCTCATCTTATTAGGCGGATTACAATCGATTGATCGCTATTTGTATGAAAGTGCTGATATTGATGGTGCGGGCTACTTTTATAAACTGCGACGAATTACAATACCGATGCTTTCACCAACACTATTCTTTGTTATTACGGTTTCATTTATTAATGCATTTCAAACGTTTGGACAAGTAGATATGTTAACACGCGGCGGTCCGCAAAATGAGACAAATGTGATTGTTTACTCGATTTATCAGGAAGCATTTATGAATTACAAGCATGGAGCTGCGAGTGCACAAGCTATTATTCTTTTTATACTGATTCTCCTTCTGACATTTATTCAATTCAAACTTGGTGAAAGGAAGGTGCATTATCAGTGAGGATGCCAATCTATCAAAAGCTCACCTTTTATGCATTATTAGTAGTTTCAGCTTTTCTAGTGTTTGCGCCAGCTATCATTGCCCTTTCAATGAGCTTTATGTCTAACCAAGAAATTATGATGGGAAATTGGCTGCCATCCTCCTTAACACTAGATAACTATGTACACGTATTAGAAAATTCTCGGCTGCTACATTTTTTTATTAATAGTCTCATCGTCTCACTCGTCATTATGCTAGGACAGCTAACACTATCAAGCCTTTCTGCGTATGCGTTTGTGTTCATTAATTTTAAAGGAAGAGATTTATTGTTTTTTATCTTTATAGCTACTATGATGGTACCTTTTGAAGCTTCTATTATACCAAACTTTCAAACAATCCGAGATTTAGGTTGGATGAATACATACTCTGGCTTAACGATTCCATTTTTTGCGATGGCTTTTGGAACCTTTCTATTGCGACAGTCTTTTAAACAAATACCAAAAGAGTTAAAAGAGGCGAGTGAAATTGCCGGAATTGGTGATTGGAAATTTTTCTTGACCGTTGTTTTACCGATGGCTAAGTCGAGTATCGTCACGCTAGGAGTATATGGATTTTTGACATCATGGAATATGTATTTATGGCCTTTATTAGCAACGACAGATGATACAACAAGAACTGTCCAAATTGGTTTACGCCAACTGCAGTCCCAAGAGCAGTTAAACGATTGGGGAATGATTATGGCAGGAGCAATTATTGTAGTTTTACCAACGTTAATCTTGCTTTTCCTCGGTCAAAAAAAGCTGCAACAAGGACTTGCAGAAGGTGCTTTAAAATAAATGTAATGGGGGAATGTAACATGAAGAAGTGGTTAACAGTAGGTTTCGTTATTTTTTTAACACTGGTATTAGCAGCTTGTACAAATGCAGAAGCAAGTGAGGATCAAGCGGAGACGGAAACATCTACAAATCAGGAGACGGAAACTCCTACTCCTAGTGAGGATACAAATGAAAAGCAAGTCGTCACCTTCTGGCACGCGATGGGTGGAGCGGCTCAAGGAGCACTTGAGAAAATTGTAGATGATTACAACAATTCTCAAGATGACATTCAAGTAAATGCAGAGTACCAAGGTACGTATGACGAAGCACTGACGAAGTTTCATACTGTTGCGGGAACGGAGACAGCACCCACCATGATCCAGGTGTTTGAAATTGGAACGATGTCAATGATTAATAGTGGACATATTGAACCTATTCAAAACTATGTAGATAAAGACAATTACGATATGACTGGATTAGAAGAGAATATTATTAATTACTACAAAATTGATGATACGTTTTATTCGATGCCATTTAACTCTTCAACACCCGTAATGTACTATAACAAAGATGCATTTGAGGCAGCAGGATTAGATGGTGAAACACCACCACGTACATTCGAAGAAATTATGGAGGCAAGTAAAGCTATCCATCAAAATAACTCAGAAATGAAGGGATTTGCGCTTCAAGCATATGGTTGGTTATTCGAACAACTATTAGCAAATCAAGGTGCGCTCTTAATGAACAATGATAATGGCCGAACAGATACTCCAACAGAAATTGGATTTACAGAGGAACAAGGAAAATCCATTTTCCAATGGGTAGAAACAATGATAGAAGAGGAGACGTTTGCTAACTATGGAACGGATGGAGACAGCATGGTTTCAGGTTTTCTAGCGGGAGATGTTGCTATGTTTATGCAATCTTCAGCTAGTGCGAGAGATGTGATTGATAATGCAGATTTTGAAGTCGGAGTAGCATTCATTCCACACCCTGAGAATACCGAAAGAGAAGGGGTAGTAATCGGTGGAGCAAGTCTGTGGATGGTTGACGATAAAGACCAAGCGGAGAAAGATGCGGCGTGGGAATTTATGAAATACTTACAAACTAAAGAAGTGCAAGCAGAATGGCATGTAGAAACAGGCTATTTTGCAATTAATCCTGAAGCTTATAACGAAGAATTAGTGAAAGATGCATATGCGGAAATGCCTCAATTACGAGTAACCGTAGATCAATTGCAATCAACCACTTCCTCTTATGCGACACAAGGAGCAATCATGGATATGATTCCAGAAGGACGTCGAATTATCGAAACAGCTTTAGAAACCGTGTATAATGGTGGGGAAGTAGATGAGACGTACCAAAATGCTGTAGACCAGTTGAATCAATCGATTGAAAGTGCGAATGCTGCAAGAGGCGAATAAATAAGAGAAGCCAGCAAGGGAGTTCCTTGCTGGCATTTCTACCAAATCGAGAGGTGAGGAAATGACGAAAATATATGGACATCGTGGGAGTAAAGGGAATTATCCAGAAAATACGCTGTTAGGTTTTCAAAAAGCAATCGAACAAGGGGTGGAAGGCTTAGAAATAGACGTACATTTAACAAAAGACGGAGAGATTGTTGTTATACATGATGAGACGTTAAGTAGAACAACTGATGGAGAAGGAGCAATTAAGGATTGTACACTTGCCGAAATTCAGCAGCTTAGTGCAGGAAATAAATTTCAGCACTTTGCAAAATATGAATCGACTTGGAATCAGGAGAAGGTACCGACATTACAAGAAGTAATGCAGTTATTAGACGGTACCGATATTGAATTGAATATTGAATTAAAAACGTATATTCATACGTATCCAGGTATTGAGGAAAGATTACTGAGCGAGGTCCAGCGATATGCTCCAAATAGGAAAATCATCTATTCTTCGTTTCATTTACCGACATTATTTCGATTAAAACAGTTAGATTCAAATGCAGATATAGCATGGTTATTACAAGATCATGTACCGCATCTTGCTGATTATATGACGACATTTCAGCTGGAAGGTTTTCATTTGGATAAAGATTTAATGTTAGATGCAGATGTTGTTATGTCAAAACAACTGGCAAGCTATACTCGAGTATGGACAGTTAACAAAGAGGAGGAAATAAACCAGCTCCTTCAACTAGGTGTAGAAGCGATTATTACCGATTATCCGGAGATAGCAGTAGCAGCTAAACAATCCATTATCGGGGTGAAGTAATTCACCCCGATACATTTATTCGATTAAATCTTTGTTCTTCTCGTAAGAACGTTTTAGAGAAATGTATTCAAATATAAATAAGACAACTCCCCCGGAAACAGACATACCAATTATGTCTACCCATTCATTTAGATTGGTGGGAAAATTCACAAATAGAACTTGAAGAGAGAGAAAAAGAACCACAAAACCGATCGATTTTATTCTCGTTACACGAAGTTGTTTTTTATAGTCGACCTTCGTTGCAATATCGGTATATTCTATCCCTGATAGGATATATCTTGAAAATACATAAAATCCAAATATACAGATGGCTATGACTATAGTAGGCTTCGCACTTATCTGAAAAAAATTACTCATAATAAACATGACAATCAAATAAAGAATGACGATAGTAGCTCCTTCTGAAATGAAATAAAGTAGCTTCTTTT
The DNA here is from genome assembly GCF_014206945.1 of Gracilibacillus halotolerans. Classification (GTDB taxonomy): domain Bacteria; phylum Bacillota; class Bacilli; order Bacillales; family Amphibacillaceae; genus Gracilibacillus; species Gracilibacillus halotolerans. The sequence continues at coordinate 25,454 of NZ_JACHON010000012.1, read as the reverse complement.
CTTTGTATTCATCCTCCGGCAATAAGAAAGAAATCCAGGATTTCATTCTGCATCTACCTCCCAAAAAAGTTCGTCTAACGTTTTATTAAGTTCTTTAGCAATTGAAATACATAGCTGAAGACTGGGATTATATTTCCCTTTTTCAATCAGTCCAATTGTCTGTCTTGTCACACCAACTTTTCTTGCTAATTCCTCTTGTGTTATAGAGGCATTCATTCTAATAATTTTCACATTATTTTTCATAATCAATCCTCTTAATGCAATATATATGTTACTTATGTAAGATATATATTACATGCATAACGATAATAAGTCAAGAGGAAAAAGGAATGAGAGTGATAAGACAGGTAAAGAATAAGGAGAAAAAGGAGGGAAACAAGTGGAATCCAATCAGCCAAAGCAAACGACAAATAAGGTAGAGCAGAAAGAAATGTCCTATAACGAAGCAATTCAATGGATGGCGGAACATACAGGAGGAAGAGGAACATCGATTTTTAGCAATACCGATGCTGAAGAAGTAAGAAAAAAGAATCAATCAAAATAATGTGTGTTTATATAAATATGATGCGTGCAAGTGCACGCTTTTTTGATTATTAGAAAATTTTCACTAAGAAAAAAATCATGAAATAAATGTTATATAAAGTTATGTCAAATGCAACTTTCAAGTAAAAAGTTACAGTAGAAATCAATCTATTTTCCCTGCCTTAAAATTCTTCACTATTGCAAAAATAAAAAATTCATTACACAATAGGTATTAAAATATAGGTAAAAAGGGTGGTGAGGAAAATGGAAATTAAGAAAGTATTTAACAACAATGTAGCATTGACGTCAAACGAAAGTAACCAAGAGGTCGTTGTTATGGGGAAGGGATTAGCTTTTCAAAAGAAACCCGGAGACACGATAGACACAGATAAAATTGAAAAAACCTTTATACTCCAAGATAAAGAGACCTCGGAAAAACTAAATCAATTGTTAAGCGGAGTTTCCGAAAAATACTTGGGTATCGTTTCAGAAATCCTTGATTATGCGAAATCCAAATTACCTTATAGCCTTAATGAATTTTTGTATATCGCACTAACGGATCATATAGACTATGCCATCACTAGACACCGCGAAGGTATTTCGCTTAAAAATACACTTTCATATGAAATCAGAAAATACTATAAAGCAGAATACCAAATTGGTTTAGAAGCGCTAGATTTGATTGAACAACATACAGGAATAAGGCTAGAAGAAGATGAAGCAGCATCCATTGCTCTCCACCTTGTAAATGGTGGCTTTTCTGAAGAAAATATGACGAATGCTATCCAAGTAACAGAGATAGTAAATAATATAATTAATATTGTAAAATACCATTATCAAATGGAATTAGATGATACTTCAATAAATTATGAACGCTTCCTAACCCATCTTCGATTCTTTGCAATTCGGTATATTCGACAAGAGAAAATAGAAGATACTGTTGATGACTTTTTCTATGAACAAATTAAACAAAAATATCATATAGCATTTGATTGTGCCAAGAAGATAGAAATCTATTTAAGAGAAACTTTTAATTGGAATATTTCACGTGATGAAGAAATTTACTTAACGGTTCATATATCAAGGGTTACCCGTCGACAAGCGAATGTCGATAAAATTCGAGATTAGTTGAAAACGGTTGATAATTTTGTTGACACCAAAAAGAAAGCGTGTTACATTGATAGTGAAATTGTTTTGCAAAACAATAAATAACTTTAGTTTTAGGAATGTTACCTAATTTGGGCATAACCTGGACTAATTTGAAACACACTATGGCCGTACTATACGTACGGAGTGTGCCTTCAGATTAGTTCAGGTTTTTTTATTCGAAAAATTGAATGAGAGTTGGTGAATACAATGAGTTATGAAAAGTTAGCTAAAGACATTATCGAAAATGTTGGCGGAGAAGAAAACGTCAATAGCGTTGTCCATTGTATCACTCGTCTCCGCTTTAAGTTAAAAGACGAGGAAAAAGCAAATACAGATGTACTAAAGAATATGGATGGCGTTGTTACAGTAATGCAAAGTGGTGGACAGTACCAAGTGGTTATTGGTAATCACGTTCCAGATGTATATAAAGCAGTTGTAGCAGAAGGTGGATTCCAATCAGAAAAATCGGTTGAATCAGATGAGTCTTCATCTGAAAAGAAAGGTAACTTGTTTAGTCGATTTGTTGATATCGTTTCCAGTATTTTCACTCCGATTTTAGGCGTATTAGCAGCCTCAGGGATGATTAAAGGTTTTAACGCTTTATTTATAGCTTTAGGATGGTTGAGTGAGGACTCCGGAACATATGCGATACTAAATATAATTGGAGATGCCTTATTTTATTTCTTACCTGTATTTCTAGGCTACACTGCAATCAAGAAGTTTGGCGGAAGTCCATTTATAGGAATGGCAATAGGTTCGGCACTTGTGTATCCGACCGTTAGTGAATTAATGGCTGGTGAAGCCCAGTATACGTTATTTACAGGTACGTTATTCGAATCTCCTGTGCATGTCGAGTTTTTAGGAATACCTGTAATTTTAATGTCTTATGCATCCTCAGTAATACCTATTATACTTTCGGCTTACTTCGCTGCTAAAGTAGAAAATGGGTTAAAGAAAGTTATTCCAGATGTGATTAGGACATTCGTTGTACCGTTTTTAACATTACTAATTATTATTCCATTAACGTTCTTGATTATCGGTCCTATCGCAACATGGGCAGGACAAATGGTAGGTTCCTTTACGATTTGGATATATGAATTAAGTCCGATAATTGCGGGTATTTTCCTAGGAGGACTATGGCAAGTCTTTGTTATCTTTGGCCTTCATTGGGGACTAGTACCAATTGCAATCAATAATTTAATGGTTATCGGAAGAGATCCAATCTTAGCTTTAATGTTTGCGACGACTTTCGCACAGACTGGTGCTGTATTAGGTGTTTGGCTAAAAACAAAGCAACAAAAATTAAAAACTTTAAGTATTCCTGCGTTTATCTCGGGATTATTTGGAGTAACAGAGCCTGCTATTTATGGGGTAACACTTCCGCTTAAACGACCATTTATTTTCTCTTGTATCGCAGCAGCGGTTGGTTCAGCGATTATTGGTTTATTCGGTACACTAGGTTATACAATGGGGGGGCTCGGAATTTTCCAAATCCCTTCCATGATTCACCCTGAAGAAGGTCTTAACTTTGCATTTTGGGCTGCTATAGTAGCGATGGTTGTTGCATTCGCACTAGCTTTCTTATTAACTTACTTCTTTGGTGCTGTGAACCGTCAAGAACAAACAACTCCTGTTACGGATGAAGTGACACAGCCAAATTCAGAAGTAGAAAAAGCAAAAGTAGTAACTACTAATCAAAATGGAGAAGAGAGCATCATTCAAAGTCCTCTTACAGGGCTCGTAATTCCATTATCAGAAATTAAAGATGCAGCCTTTGCATCTGGCGCTTTAGGGAAAGGGGTAGCAATTGAGCCTACGATTGGAAAAGTAATTGCCCCTGTATCTGGTACAGTTACGGCTCTTTATCCTAGTAATCACGCAATTGGAATTACATCCGACCAAGGTGCTGAAGTACTAATTCATGTTGGAATGGATACCGTACAACTTGGTGGAAAGCACTTCGTTTCTCACACAGCTCAAGGTGAACGAGTGGAAAAAGGTAAGCTATTAATTGAATTCGATATAGAAGCTATTAAGCAAGAAGGTTACGAATTGACGACACCAGTCGTAATTACAAATAGTGACGCTTTTGATATGACAATAGCGGATACAAAGGAAATTGAATCAACAGAAAATTTATTAACTTTACGTGCAAAATAAGTGGTTATCATAGAAAGGTATTTCTATTACAGAAATGCCTTCCTATGTACTAATATATAGAAGGAGGAAGCAACATGTCTTACAAATTTCCAGAAGGTTTCTTATGGGGTGGCGCAACTGCTGCTAACCAATTTGAAGGTGGATTTCATGAGGGGAATAAAGGATTAAATATAGCTGACGTATTACCAGGTGGTAAAGAGAGAATATCTATACTTAAAGATCCAGGGTTCGATTTTGAAATTGATCCTGAAAAATTTTATCCAAACCATGAAGGAATTGATTTCTATAATAGATATAAAGAGGATATCGCACTCTTTGCAGAAATGGGCTTCAAAGTATTCCGTACTTCCATTGCATGGACGCGCATTTTCCCTAATGGAGACGAGCTAGAACCAAATGAAGAGGGTTTGGCATTCTATGATCGAGTATTTGACGAACTATTGAAACATGGTATCGAGCCTGTAGTTACAATTTCGCATTACGAGATGCCTGTTCATTTAGTAAAAGAATATGGTGGCTGGCGTAATCGTGAAGTAGTTACATTCTTTGAACGATATGTAAAGGCAATTTTTAATCGATACAAAGACAAAGTTAAATATTGGATGACATTTAATGAAATCAATAGTGGTCTGATGATGCCAATTATGGGTCTTGGTTTCTCTGTTCATAAAGAAGAAGATAAATACGGACCGACTTTCCAAGCATTCCATCATCAATTTGTAGCAAGCGCAAAAGCAGTGAAGCTATGTCATGAAATGATGCCAGAAGCAAAAATAGGCTGTATGATTATTTACGCGCCAGTTTACTCTTATGACAGTAACCCAGAAAATGTTATGCATGCAATGGAAGAATCTAATATCTTTAACTATTTCTGTGCGGATGTTCATGTGAGAGGAGAGTATCCAGGATACATTAAACGATACTTTAAGGAAAATAATATTCAGCTAGACATAGAAGATGGGGATTTAGAGCTTCTAAAAGAAGGAACGGTTGATTATATCGGTTTCAGTTATTACATGTCACGTACTGAGAAAAAAGATAAATCAGATGTAGAAGGTATTAGTGGTAATATTATGGAAGGTATTAAAAACCCATTCCTTGAGGCGAGTGATTGGGGTTGGGAAATTGACCCTATTGGTTTACGTATATCATTAAATAATCTATATAGCCGTTATCAAGTACCTTTATTTATCGTAGAAAATGGACTTGGCGCTTATGATAAAGTTGAAGAAGATGGGTCCATTAATGATGACTATCGAATTGATTATTTACGCAAGCATATTGAACAAATGGGTGAAGCGATTGAAGATGGTGTTGAATTAATGGGATATACTAGCTGGGGATGTATTGACCTTGTAAGTGCATCTACAGGTGAGATGTCGAAGAGATACGGCTTTATCTATGTAGATAGAAATGATGATGGTAGTGGAACACTTGAAAGAAGCCGAAAAAAATCCTTCTATTGGTATAAAGATGTTATTGATTCAAATGGTGAAAAGTTATAAAAGAAATTCAGATTTCCTATTAGTCAGTTGATATCATAGAATAGAGAAGAACGCTTGGAGTTGGAGATTATCCAAAACTCTAAGCGTTCTATTTCTTTCCTATTATATAGTAGGTAATATTTGACTAGCGTAAGCAGTTTACACGCAAGTCCTATTTCATTTCTTGCGTTGGTCCCATAATTGGTGGTACACCTAGTCCTGCTTGACGCAACAATACAGTCATTTGTCCACGATGGTGTGTTTGATGATCGATTAAAATTCGAAGTAATTGTCCTCTTGGAACTTTTCCACCCAGACCATCAACCTCAGTTAACATATCTTCATCTTTAAAATTCTCGATTGCATTTTTTTCAATCGAAACTGCTACCTTTTTATAAGAGTCCATAATTTCTTTGATGGTGTCTGGAGCTTGATCATCTGCGGACACTCCATCGATTTGTAAGCCAGCAAGTCCACCGAACATTGCTGCAGCAGTAGTTAAATGCCAAGCGAGCCACCCTAACGAACTATGGCCTTCTACAATAGATTGGCTTAGCTTCTCATCGGTAATTGATTGGAAAACGTCTAATGTACCTTTTGAGGAATTTTTCCAATCTTGAACAAAGTCAGTTGCATTTCTATACATTCTATCAGCCCCGCTTTCTAATATTCTCTTATTATGATAGCCAGAACTAGGTATACAAAACAATGATTATGCTTTTTGTTAATTATGCTAGGAGTATGCGAGGCTTGGAAGTTGTAAATAATCAAAATAAATGTGTAACTATTTTCCTTCTAATACGACAAATAGTATAAAGGACGGTGATTTTATGAAAAAAATTATAGTATTTCTATGTTTCACTTTATTCATTTTATTGGTGGGGTGTGGCGTAGAAGAAAACCAAGCAGCAATATCGGAAGAGAGTCAAGATGAAACTTCATTCACTCATGAAGATGTTGGGTTAAAATTGAATGCAGAAATAAAAACAGGGCAAGAGATTGTGGTGGAAGCCAGTTTGGAGAACATCACAGAGGAAGATATTATCTATAACAATCGATGTGAAGAGCCTTTTTATATCACTATGAAATTAGAAGGTTCGTCGGTGTACTTGAAAAGTGATGAGGAACCGATGGCATGTATCGAAATATTCGATCCAAATGATTTAGTAGAATTACCACCTGGGGCAAAGATTAAAAAGACAGTTACATTTTCGAGAGAATTTGGATTACAAGGAGAGGAAACTATAGCAGCCTTAGATGGAACATATTCGCTAGAGTTTTCTTTTACCACATATGGAACTGGTCATTTCTATGCTGTTACTCCAATCGATTTGAGCCATTCAAGTGACCCTGTGATCCTTACCTTGGAGGAAGCTACAGAGAAGGCAATGCAGAATAAAGAAGTGGAAAACTGGTGGAAGGAGCAGGAACAACAAGGCCGGGAAATCAGGAGGGAAGAAGCATTTATAACGGATGAAGATTGGTACGTAATGTTCCATGCGATCGGCGAGGAATCCGTACATCGTATTATAATTCCGGTAAATATTCATTCTGGAGAAATTGGTGACATAAATAAAGAGGAATTGCCTAAAGATGATGGGACTCTTCAATGGCTAGAAAGCCAAAGTCGTTGAACACTCTTGTAGAACATGCATAAGCGCCTATTTAACCTCATAGTATCTAATTAGCATATTAAATAATATGGGGAGAAGGTGATTAGTGGTGGATGAGAAAAACGATAAAAAGGAACGGGTCACGAAAGATGAAAAAGATCAACAGTTAGAATACTATCGTCACAAAAATACAGGTCCAGGAAAGAAAATGACAGATGACAATGGTATTAAAGTTTCTAATGATGAGTGGTCCCTAAGAGCAGGAAAACGAGGGCCAGCATTATTGTCTGATTTCCACTTTTATAGAAAGCAGACACATTTTAATCGGGAAAGAATCCCTGAAAAGGTTGTGCATGCACGTGGCTTTGGGTTATATGGAGATTTTGAAGTTTATAAATCATTAAAGCATTTAACGAAAGCTCATTTTTTAGGAAAGGCAGGAAGGAAAACTCCTGTATTTGTAAGATTCTCTAATTTTATAGGTAATAAAGGCTCTAAAGATACTGCTGTAGACATAAGAGGCTTTGCTACCAAATTTTATACTCAAGAAGGCAATTATGACATGTTGGCTCTACAGTTTCCCATCTTCATTCTTGCGGATGCGATGAAATTCATGGATGTTACTCATGCTGCGAAGCAAAATCCAGTCACGGACATACCACAAGCTACCGTAGCGCATGATCGTTTTTGGGATTATGTTGCCAATAACCAAGAATCTGCTCATATGGTCATGTGGCTAATGTCAATGCGTGGGAGACCAAGAAGCTGGAGAATGATGGCGGGTTGGCCAATCAATACATTCCGTTTTGTTAATGAGCAAGGTAAATCTACTTTTGTTCGATTTAAATGGACACCAAGATTAGGAGTGCATTCTTTACTAGTAGATGAAGCAAATGTGATAGGTGGAGTGGACCCAGATTTTCATCGTCGAGATATTATAGAAGCTGTGAATAAAGGGGCCTATCCAGAATATGAGTTAGGTGTTCAACTTATTGAAGAAAATCACGCAGGTAAATATGATTTTGATGTATTAGATGATACGAAATTATGGCCAGAAGAAATAATACCGGTTCAACCAGTAGGTAAGTTAACGTTAAATCGTTTAGTAGATAATTTTTTTGCAGAAGAGGAACAATCTGTCTTTGACCCAGCAAGTGTTGTGCCTGGTATTGATTTTACGAATGATCCAGTTCTGCAAGGAAGAGCTATTGCCTACCGTGATACAGAATTATATCGTCAGCATTCCGCTAATATTGAGGATATACCAGTAAATCGTCCAATATCAGAAAGAAATTACAATCTGAGAGATAGTTATCAACGACATCGAATTGATGTAGATGAGATCACTTACCATAATAATTCCTTGGCAGGGAATACACCTTCTGAAGCTTCATTTGAAGAAGGAGGTTTTGTAAACTATCCTGAAAAAGTAGAAGGAAACGTAACAAGGGAACGTCCGAGCGCGTCTTTCTTTGATTTCTTTTCCCAAGCAAGGTTGTTTTGGAATAGTCTATCTGCACCTGAAAAAGATGATTTAATCGAGTCATTCAGTTACCATCTCGGTTTTGTAAAGAGTAAATCGGTTAGACAACAAAATATCGACATGTGGGGGCATGTTGATACACAAATGGCAACGATAATTGCTGATAGAATCGGTGTAAATCCTCCGAAAACAGAACAGATTAATGTTCAATCTGTTTCCCCATCTATAAGTCAGTTAAATACACCTCATTCTGCTTACACGCAAAAACTCGGTGTATTAATCGATAATGGTTTTCCAAGTGAAGAAGTCTTAAACACCTTAAATACATTAAAAAGTAATGGAGTATTTATTGAGATAATAAGTGAGAAATTAGGTACTGTGACAGGGACAGGGGGAACATCAATCAAAGTTGATAGAACCTTTCAGACAGCCTACCCTGTTTTATATGATTCAATCTATGTGGTTGGTGGAAAAGCGGATAATCAGGTGTATTTCTATCAGCATATTCAGGAGTTTATCCACGAGGCATACAAACATTATAAGCCGATAGGGATTGCAACCACAGCAGAAGGATCAATTCAGGCTTCTGATTCGAATAATCTAGCTGGTGTTGTGTTTGCTACAGGAAATCAAAATTTTGCGAATGATTTTCTTGCTGCCATTGCAAAGCAGCGTTTTTGGAATCGATTATAATAGGTTACTTACAAAGCTCGAGACAGAAGTATTTTATCATAGTAGATACCGAACGATTTGTTAGAATTCGTTCGGTATCTATGCTTTTTTATAATTACTTCGCTAAAACACTTCGCTTTCCGCAGGCAACGCCTCAACTAACTACAAAAGTTTTCTAAAACTTTTGTAGTGGATTTTCGGCTGTTGCTTTTCCTGCAGGAGTCTACGTGTTTTTGCTGCGTAATTTATATCTCAATTTTTAATTGTTCGCCTTTATTATTGTAAGATTTAGTTATATCCAAGCTTCTCTGGAAAGCTTTCGGCGTGGATTAAAAAAATGCCTCTCTTCATGGTAAGATAATGTTGGTTTCCCGACCGCAACATCTCACTCATGAAGGAGGTACGTCCAATGAAAGACAAGAATAGTTTAGCACACACAACATGGAAATGTAAGTACCATATCGTCTTTGCTCCAAAGTATAGGAGACAAATAATATATGGAAAATATAAGAGATGTATCGGTCAAACTATAAGTTATTAATCCGAACGCAAAGCACTATACATGAGGCAAACGGATGTCGAGATCATATACACATGTTAGTGAGTATCCTACCGAAATTAAGCGTATTTCAATTTATGGGATATTTAAATGGGAAAAGTAGTTTGATGCTATTTAATCGTCACGCCAAGTTCAAATATAAATACAGAAATCGCAAGTTTTGTTGCTGTGGTTTCTACGTAGATACAGTGGGTAGAAATAAAAAGAAAATACAAGAATATATTAGGAATTAGCTAAAAGAAGATTATATGACGGGCCAATTAACTATATTCGAAGAGTTTGATCCGTTTACAGGGCAAAAAACAATATACAATAAGGGATTCTTTTAGAATCAGTGAGTAAATGTGGTGCAAGAGGGAGAATCATTCGATAGGACTTTCAGGCCGAGGTCGGTAAAAGAGGCTTTCAGCCGCAGAGCAAAGAGGCCAAGCACAAAAATCCAACCAAGTCATGGAAAGGATATAAATAGCCAAGTCAAAATACAAGACTCCTGCAGGAAAAGCAACAGCCGAAAATCCATTACAAAAGTTTTTATATAACTTTTGTAATTAGTTGAGGCGTTGCCTGCGGAAAGCGAAGTATTTTGACTTGGCGTTAGTATTACATTCGGATTTTGTATTAAGAAAAATTACTTCTGTCCCAGTCTCGTTACATTTTTAATATTTCAACACAACATCTACAATTTTAGAGTCCTCATGGTCTAACATGTTTTTATGTGTTACTTCGAAAATTTCCTTCTGCATTTTAGACTTTAGGCTATTTACTTCGTCTGGTTCTCCTACTAAATAAATTCGCTCCCATTTACTTTCCTTCGCCATGCGGTCTAATTTTGAAGCGAGTTGATTGTACCAACGCTTTTTATTAGCTTGAAATCTTTCCTTGAACTGGTCTGTTTGTGTTAACTTACTACCAACCATACTTTCAGATGGGACTGGTCCAGCATAATCACGCCAATCCTCCGTATCAATATCTAACTCAAAAAGGTGCTCACCAGTAATCTCACCTAAATCTGTTTTAATTACTTTTACCATGTTTTGTTGAGTAAGGATAATTCCTGATTTAGGAAAGTTTTTGTGCAATGTGCTTAATTGCTCTAATTTCAGTTCGTTGTCCCAGGAAAAGTCCGTCTCAACTGGTAATTGCAATTTCTCTGCAAACCAAATAGAATCATCCGAAGAGGCGAAAATGACGATACTCTTCTTTAAAGATTGTTCTTCTTCATGGATGAATTCTTGAACCTTTTTCTTCACTTTTAGAAAACTTTCTAGTTCTTCATGGTTTTCATCTGTTTTTAAGTAATTTTCAAATCCATTTAAACCATTTTTTAAGTGGATTTTCCACTCGCCTCCCTGTTGGTCAGGGTCTGATTTATCAGTATTAAGATACATGGAAAATAACCGACTATCCTCTTGAGGAGATACATGACGCCATTTGTTCAATAATTCTTCAATGTTCATCAATTAAAAACTCCTTTTCCAGTAGTCTTTGCTCTGTATTTCCCCTATAACCGTAATTGAACTTCCTCAAACGTTAAGTATCATTGGATAACTGTATACATTTAGGTTACAATACAGGGAATGATAGGCAATTGACAGAGCGAAAAGGAAGGGTGGTCAAATGGCGATACAAATTGGTCCAAATAATCCCTGTCCGTGCGGTAGTGGGAAGAAATACAAAAATTGTTGCATGAACGAGTTTTCTTCCTCCGAGAAAGAGCTTATTATCCATCATATAAAAAAGAAAATAGAACAGGGCTATGTACACATAGCGGATAACCAACTAATAGAAGCGTGTGATAAGTGGTGGGAAGCATGGCTTGACGTTAAAAGATGGTTAATACCACACTATCAAACTACTTCTATTGAATCTTTTAGTGATCAAATTAGTGATGATTTTTTAATGTACGATTGGATCCAAATTTTTGAAGATGAGTTAGAGAAGGCTGGAAATACAAATAATCGTTTTTATGAATTGCGTTATATATTAGCATTTGATTTCCGCAAAAATTTTCCGCATTCAGATGAAATGATTCTTATGAAAATGGGAACTGCAGCGGCACAAGCTTTATTCTATCTAGGAAGGATAGAGGAGAGCGAACGATTGTTTAAAAAACTTCTTGTAGGCGATTATACAGAAGGTGCAAGAGGATGGATTTATATTCATTGGGGAGATATATATACTAATAGTGATAATAAAGACATCGCAGAGATTAAGAAAGCAAAAGCACTCTACTATAAAGCATTGGAATTGCTCGATAAAAAAGATCATGAATTTGCACTCATGCGAATAAATGAATTAAAAGCGAACTGAAATTGGACAGTCGATAGATTGTATTCGACTGTCCAAGTCTGTTTTTATTAAGCTTGCCGGGGGTGAACAAGGCGCCTGCGCTTTTCTTATTGTCTAGCACATGCGCCTACCCCCTCGAGGTCTTAAGTAATGCTATTCTGTGGCAAAGAGGCGCCACGTCAAGCCTTACTTAAGCTTGTCGGGGGTGAACAAGGCGCCTGCGCTTTTCTAACTACGTCCCACAGAATGTTTGTTGTGGTCGTAGATCCTTAGGTGGAAGGGAGGCATACTCTTTTTGCTCCTCCGTATGCGCATAAGGATCGGTGAGTGCATGAAGAAGCTTTTCAACTTCGCTCATATCGGTGTGTTCCACTGCTGCATGAAGAGCATCCTCTACATGGTGGTTGCGCGGAATTACCGCTGGATTACTACTTTTCATTAAATCCAAAACTTCCTGGCTTGATTTGTTCTCCTTCTTTTTCCGAGTCACCCATTTTTGTTTCCAGTTTTTGAATTCGTCTGTGCCAAATAAGACCATGCTATTCATATCATCAAACGTTAGAGCACGAAATGTATTCGTGTAATCTGCTTTGTATTGATGCATAAGTTCAAGCAGTTCATGGACTAGTTCTTTATCTTGTTCTTCTGACTGAAAGAGTCCGAGCTTACCTCTCATTCCCTCTAGCCATACTTCTTGGAATATATCTCCAAACTGGCCAATCGCTTCTTCGGCTATTTTTACTGCTTTATCTTGATCTTGATCCAATAGTGGTAGTAAGGTTTCCGCAAACCTTGCAATGTTCCATACACCTATATTTGGTTGATTTCCGTAGGCGTATCTACGATTACGATCGATGGAGCTGAACACGGTATTCGGATCGTATTCATCCATAAATGCGCATGGACCATAGTCAATTGTTTCCCCACTAATGGTTACATTATCGGTGTTCATGACGCCGTGAATAAATCCAATTAACTGCCACTTGGCAATAAGAGAAGCTTGATTTCGGATAACTTCTTTTAACAATTGCTCATAAGGTGTGTTTGCTTCCTTAATGGAAGGAAAGTGCCGCTCAATTGTATAATCAGCAAGTTTTTTTAAATCGCCATTTTCTCCCCACTTTGCTGCATATTGAAACGTGCCAACACGAATATGACTTTTTGCAACACGAGTTAAAATAGCGCCAGGTAATTCTATTTCACGCTGAATTAATTCACCAGTTGTTGCGACTGCTAAGCTTCTTGTTGTAGGAACACCCAATGCATACATAGCTTCGCTAATAATAAACTCTCGTAACATGGGTCCTAATGCGGCTCTGCCATCTCCACCTCGTGAATAGGCTGTTTTTCCCGCACCTTTAAGTTGAATATCGTATCGTTCACCTTCATGCGTCACCTGTTCTCCAAGGAGAATAGCTCGTCCATCACCTAACATCGTAAAATGTCCAAACTGATGACCAGCATATGCTTGTGCAAGAGGTTCGCTGCCAGTAGGTAATTCATTACCGGCAAAGATTTCTGGGTTTTCCGATACTTCTTCCTGTAACCCTAAATCCTCTGCTAGTGAAATATTAAACAATACCAGTGTGGGGTCTGATACAGGTTCCGGCTTCATTTTATCGTAAAATTTTTCTGGTAGGCTTGTATAGCTGGACTCCAAATTCCATCCATTGTTCGTTGTATTATTGGTCATTTCATCTACCTTCCATCATTAGAGTATTGTTTCCAAAAATTAATTATTAAGCACTAATCGTCACAAGTGGTTCTTATTATACCCTAATCTAGAATGTAAACACATGGAAGAATCTTTATGACCATTCCAATAGATGGTTGTATCGTTAGAAAAAATTGTCTTTGCTTGTCCCATTGTGCGAGTTTCCAATGTGACGTTGTTCCGCTATAATAGGTAAGTACTAAAGAATACAATTTATCTTAAGATATATTAGAAGGTTATTTAAGGAGGAAGAATCTTCGTGCATGAAAATAGTGAAACATACGTGGCGGAAGTCCACGGTTTAGATAAAAAAGGTTCCGGACAAGCTGTAGTTTGGCGTGATTTAGGTGAAATGAATCCCAAAAAATTAAAATTAACAATCCCACTTACGTTACCTGGAGAGAAAGTCAAAGTGACGGTCGAACATCCCATTCGCCGACGTAAAAAAGTTTTTCCTGAAAAAATTGTCGAAGCACATCCTGAACGAGTGGAGCCACCTTGTCCACATTTTGATCGCTGCGGGGGATGTGTGTGGCAGCATTGGGCATATGAAGGTCAGCTGAATAGTAAAACAAACTATGTGAAAGAATTATTAGAGGAACAAGGCTTTCAAGCTGACTTAGTACAGGATACAATCGGAATGGATAATCCATGGTTTTACCGTAACAAAATGGAATTCACTTTTTCAAAAGAAGGTCACTTGGGCTTACATGAACAAGGTAATTTCCGAAAAGTAATTTCGCTAGAAACATGTTTAATCGCAGGTAAAGAAATGGTGGAAACTGCGATGGAAGTAGCAGATTGGGCAAAAGAACATCAGTTGTCAGGTTATGACAAAGACAAGCATGAAGGACTTCTTCGCCATTTGATGGTAAGACAATCGTTCGAAACAGATGAAATCATGCTTGGTGTTTTTGCAACAGAAGCTCCAACAGGGGAGTTGGCGCACGTAGTAGAGAATCTTGTAGAAAGAGTAACAGCAAAGTTCCCAAATGTGAAGAGTCTACTTTGGTTAGAAAATCGTGATTGGGCGGACAGAACACAGTCTGAAAAAACGCATCTATTAGCGGGTAGAGATTTTATTTACGATGAAATGCTTGGATTCCGTTATCGACTTTGGTTCGATACTTTCTTTCAAACGAATCCTGTACAAGCAAAAAAATTAGTTGAGCTGGCGATAGAAATGGGTCAACCGAAAGAAACAGAGAAAATGATTGATTTATTCTGTGGAGTTGGAACATTTTCTTTACCATTTGCAACTCGTGTTAAAGAACTAGCTGGTATTGAGATTGTGGAAACGTCGATCGAATCAGCCAAACGAAATGCAAAAGATAATGAAATATACAATACTCACTTCTTAGCAAAAGATGCACGTCGAGGAATTGATCAAATTTTAGAGGAGTTTGGAATTCCAGAATTATTGTTACTAGATCCACCGCGTTCAGGAGCTGGTGGAAAGGTAATGAGAAGAATTGGTCGTGCTCAACCAGAACGTGTTGTGTATGTTTCGTGTAACCCAGAAACTTTTGCTACAGATATTAAAGAATTAGAGCCATTCGGTTACCAATTAAAAGAGGTACAACCTGTTGACTTGTTCCCACAGACGGTTCATGTTGAATTAGTTGCATTGTTGACTAGGGTGGAAGAATAAAGGTAGTTAAAATGATGATATAGAAAGGCTCTCCTGTAGTTTGGTATGTTTCCAAACCCGGAGAGCCTTAATTTCATTTGGATCGGAGAATGAATTAAGAGGATTTGGTCTCTTAATGATTATTTAAATTAATTTGAATGGTGTCATATTTTAAGTCCTTAAAGATTTCCTATGAAGTTGTCCTACTTGCTAAAAACTGTGGCTATCTCAACTTTTTCTCATTTTTAATTTCATACCTATATTTGAGTTCGTATGGAACAAAATCGATTGCCATAAGTTCGGCTGCAGGAATATCTGTTAAACCTCTTGTACCGAAGAAGAAATTATCATCTTTCCATTCTTCGGTTTTTTCATTTCTGTTATGACTATGCACTATCATAGAGTAAGGGAGTCTATCTAGTTTATCGATTTCATTATAGATTATATCGGAAACGTATGCTTTACTTATATTTGGATTTCTAAAGGCAACCGCACGCATCGTCATATCTTCATCTTCATTTTCTATTATTGAGACTAAATCCTTGTGACTTAAAGAACGATTTAAAACTAACCAACGTCTTGTTGTTATGTCAAACTCTTCTGGATATTTATATAGTGCTTCATTTAAGAATTTTTTAGATATATATGGATTCTGTAGAGCAACACTGATGTATGTCCAGTCTCTACCTCCATATATTTCGCCTTCAATTACTCCCATGACAACATCTTCATTATCAGTATGCATGATTGCTTTAGCTATCTCAAAGTTGTCCTTTTTAAGTAGCTTATTGATAATATCCTCTTTAACTCTCTTTCTTGCTTCGATTTTTCTCAATATTTCATTAGTGTCTTCTTCTATATTAGAAGGAAACTGACGATGCGTTTTTTTGAAGACTTCCTTTGAATACTCTTGAGCTTCGCTATATGTATTGAAATGATTTTCATTCCCACTTTCTCCACCATAGGGACAATTGTTTACTTCTCTACAGATCGTTGGCACTCCGATTACAGGGTTAATGTGATACATTATTTTATTACTCATAATCTCACCTTTTTTGAATAAATTTCTATGACTTTAATTCCGTAAAATGGAAACCTACATCCATTTACCTTCAGCCAACATTTCTCCTACAACACTATCCGGCCTTAACAATGTTCTTCTGTCTATTTCTTTAACAATTTCCATATATAACAAGACTCTTCTAGGTGTGTTGATTTTCCAAGTTTCATATATTTCTCTATTCCTATTATACCAAGCTTCCATTTTGTCATTGGCCTTCTCGGTTAAGTCTCCTCTTCTCTCATACCTAAAGTAATTTGCCTTTCTGACGTTTTCCTCAATTTCCGTGTCAGTCAAAGAGTAATCATCAAAGATTGATAATAGTTCGTAGTTGTCCATATGTCGTATCGTTTCTTTAGCATTCTCAAAATCTCCGTAAAATACAGGTTGGGTAATCATTTTGCTCGTATTTAAATCGTGAAAGAATTTTTCAAAACTTTTCTGTGTCTCAGTGCGTACTTTCATGAAATTAGTATGGTTTAATCCCCATTTATAGACCCTTTCATACTCATAAAATTTCTGTCCTTTACTTTGTAACCTCTTCTTAATTTTACGTAGATTCTCTTCTATGTCTGATTCTAAAAGCCTTCTAGGGACACCTTCATCTTTTTGGTCAAAAAGTGATACTCCCAATGCTCTTATTCGCGCAGGAACAGATTTAGGCATAGTATCTTGCCCATTAAGATACGCTAGCCTAACTTCTTCAGCAGCTTCCTGCTCAAATAATTCCCATTTCCTCACTGTTTCTATCGTTTCTTGACTATTAATATGAGCAAGAGCTTTCCAAAAAGTCGCAACCACGACATCAACTGGTGAGTTAACTTGTTCAATTGCTTCTGAAAGTGAGTTAAAATCCGCAAGCCGATTTCTAGCTTCAAGTTCTTTCATAGCTAAATCTGAATGCTCAGCGTCCAGCCCATAATTTTCTATTAACATATCATATAGCCCTGTTATAGTTTCAGAGTGGTAATCTTCTCCATAAGGACATCTAAAGATTTTGGCCTTGCAAGGGTATATTTTCCCTTCATAGTTAAGGTGATAGCCACCTTTATTTATATGAACTTGCGTTTTATTGTTCTCATCTATCTTGCTATGATTGGTTTTCTCTGTTTTATTATCCTCATTTGTCTTGCCATTAGTGATTTTCTCTATTTTATTGCCTTCAGCAGTCTTGCTATTATTCTCCTTCCCATTTGTTTTATTGTATTTCTAGGCTGTCTAAGTCGTGGAAAATACTATCGACTAACGTTATAAATGTTATCATGAAGTTGTCTCCAGATTTTATATCTCTATGTATATCTTCACTACCTGAACCTCTCATTGTATAACTTACTCCCATTAAAAGGTCGATATCGTATCGTCTAACATAAACTTTAGTATTCTTAAGGTTTGTAAAGATAGCAATGCCTGGTCTGTCGAAGTTTCTTTTTTTAAGCTCATCTTTTAGTTTATATAATTTTTTAGCATAGATGGTATTTTTATTTAGTAATTTTGTTGTTTCAATGAAATCATTTATATCTATTTCAGGTTTTCTTTTTGTATGTTTGCGTAAGAATTTAACTACCCAAAATATTAAAAATAATATAATTATTAATTTAATAATTTTAACGCTATGTAAAAGCTACTAAGTAAAAGTTTCTGTTGTTATTCATCTAATAACAATAACTAACTGATGAATCGAAATTACGCTATAGTAAGTAGGCAAGTTATACACTCAATTTATAACCCGCTTATTAAAATATATCAAGCTTGTTAGCCGGGGAATTAACTTCAATTTTAACATACAGTAAAATTTTTAATGTATAAAAAATGACACATTGAAAATCGTACGATGAATATAACAAGCAAAAGAAAGCATCAAAGAGGGGGTTAATAATTGGAACGTAAATTATATGAAGTAGAAATGAAATTCACCGAGGATATCGCAAATGAAAGAAGGCAATCATAGACTCAATTAATAACCCCTTATTAAAATATATCAAGATTGTTAGCTGGGGAATTATCTTCAATTATAAAATACAAATAAAATTTTAATGTGCAAAAAATGACACATCGAGAATCGTACGATAAATATAACAAGCAAATGAAAACATCAAGGAGAGGATAAAATGATGAATAGAGATAATATGATTAAAGCTGAGAATGGGAAGCCATGTATTATCGACAGTAAAGGAAAAATCTTGGTCCAGCCTAAGATTGATATTGATACATTATATTATCCAAGTAACGATTTCTGTCAGGTTGAGAAGGATGGGAAATATGGTTATATCGACTTGAATGGCAAATTGGTTATACCAATGGAGTATAGGATGGCGTATCCATTCTCGGAAAATGGCTTAGCTTTCGTTGTAAGTGATAATGGATTAGGTGGATATATAAACATAGATAATGAGTTCGTGATTGATCCAGTATACGATTCAGGATCCACTTTCAAATTCGGATTTGCTGCTGTGTCGAAGAATGGTGAATATAAGTACATATACAAAAATGGAAATAAAGCTATAAACAACACATTCAAATATGCAGGTGGTTTTTCTGAATGTGGACTTGCGAAAATTCAAGAATTGGATGGAAGACAAGGACTTATGGATACGACAAGTCGTTCCATACTTATGTTGAAGCATGGTTGTGAACTAGCAGAATTCATAGAAGATAGTCGGATTACTAAATTCAGAAAAAATGGAAGAGAAGCATTGATTAATGCTGCTGGTGAAATTATTACAGGTTTTTATGATCGAATTATCATTTCACCATACTCTCGATTAAATCCATTTTTGCGAAATGGATTATGGGGATATATAGATGATAGAGGTAAGGAGGTTATACCTAATATATACAAAGAAGTATCAGAGTTCGAGGAATATAAGGATGAAATGATAGCTTCTGTTAAATCTTATCACCCTCTCGCTGAAAATAATATTGTAAATCTTTATATAAATGAGAAAGATGAAATAATCGATAACAGTATAGTAGAAGCAAGTAAGCAACACTTAAAGGATAAATTCTCTAAGGTAAATAGGGTAAAAAAAGCACTAGCATTAGCGGTACGAAAAGAGAGAAAAATCTATGAGAATATCTAAGTGATGATTGAATGATAGGAATATTCATATGTTAATTGAGTAGTTCTAAACACCTAATTTAAATGGGATTATTAAAGTTTATTAGGGATATGTCGATATTAACAAATAAATTTTATATCCTTCACGATGTTAAATTAGGAGAATGTAATTATTTGAATATTAATTCACATTACGAGATGATAAGTATAATGTACTACATAATATAGTTAGAGAAATTATAATTATAAAGAAGAGAGGAAAGATTTATATGACTTATAGCTCAGTTGATTATCAAACATACTTAGAAAAGATTAAAACCTTTAAGGAATTAACCTGGGTAAGAAATCATCTCCAATTAATGAAAAAACCAAACTTTTGGACAATATTAGAATACGGTGAGAGTAAAGGTACACAGGATCGATCCGCTCATGAAACTCGCTCGTCAAGAATGTTGAGATGGCTAGTGGACGCGAATGAAACGCATAATCTTGGAAACATCTTTGCTCATAAACTAGTTGAACTCATTGGTGGAAACTATAACTTCCAACCAGAAAAAAATAAGGCAATAAAAGCTACAGCGGAAGATATGGATATTGACGTATTATATATGGACCTCTCGCAAAATATGTGTCTAGCGATAGAAGTGAAACAATATGCGAAAGAAGGTAAAACAACAGGATTCCAATCACAATTAGACAAGTATGAAGTGTTATTAAATAAGAGGATAAGGCAGCTTAATCAAGACATTCATCCTCATTACATATACTTAACTCCATTAAAAGAAGAACCATCAAATAAGAATTGGCATCCTGTGAGTTATCAGGAACTGATCGACATCATTCAACAAGTGTTCGAAGAATATCTCTTAGAATCAGATGATCGGTATATAGAAGATACCAAAAAGATTATCTCTGACTTCAAGGATGATTTACAAAGAAGCATTGACTACTTACAGAAAGATCACCAATATATTAGGGAAACTCTTACCGATAAGGAAAGAGAACTAACACTTGAATTAGCTAATGAAATTCAACATGAAACAGATTCTAAGTATCTCGATCAATTGCTGGCACTAGATGATGACAAGGATTCGGAAATAAAAGATCTTATATTAATCATAAAGGATTATACAAAAGCACAAATCCAAAACCATAATCCGAATGATGCGGTTAGAATTCTGATGCGAAAAATATATAATTACCTGTCTGCAGATAAAAAGTTAGACACCGACTTTCTTAGAATGTATAAGGTCAGGGAAACAATCTCTCCTATAAAGACGGAACTCATTGAAAAATACAACTTAGATTATGACAAAATTGAATTAACAAGAGGAAAAGGTCAAGGACTCTACCTCTATCAGAAAGATAACAAATATCGAATCTACTTATCAGGAGATTCACATGGCTATTTTCCAAACGATGGAATTCAGCTATTAGCAAATCCAGAGAAGACTATTATTCACTTGTCGAAACATGTAGCAAATAGACAATTCAGCGTAAAAAACGAACAAATTCTAGAAGATAGAATAAGCCACAAAGACGGTGGAGATATAGGTTTAGAGACACTCATGGAAGAGTATGTATTGAAAGCGATTCAAGAGTTAAATAATAAAGTAGTAGAGTAATAACGGTGAGATAAGGAAGGTTATGATGAAAGAATATCACACGCCAAATTTATTAATCAAGTAATTTATAATCTATCTGGCTCAATGCATAACCTTCCAGATTTTTCTATATAGTTTCCAACATCGCCTAGTAGGTCAATACCCCTGTTCAATATGTATTGAATGATAGCACACCCAAACATAAAGTAAGTGATGGTGATTTATTTGTATACGGCAGAAAAAATACTAATACTAGATTTATTGAAAATATTACAAAAGCATACTGATGAAGATCATAGAATCACTCAGAATCAAATTATAGAAATATTGGAAAGAGACTACGACACATCGGTTAAAAGAAAAACTGTTAAAAATAATATAGAAAAATTAATAAGGTATAGTGAGCGCGAGGATGCAAATGAAATTTTATATAGTACTAAAATACGTAAGAGAAAAAATAAAGATGCTGACGAAGAAGAGATATCAGAGGTATTTTCTGATTTCGGTTACGTTCATGATTTTAGCAATGGAGAACTCCGTCTTATTATAGATAGTATTCTTTTTTCCAAACATATACCTAATAATCAACAAGAAGAATTAATCGAAAAATTGGAGAATCTAACGAGTAAGCATTTTAATTCAAGAATGAATCATATACGCAGCGTTCCGAATAGCGGACTTAAAAATAATGATTTGTTTTATAATATTGAAATTCTAGATGAAGCTATTAGTAAATCTAAGCAAGTATCTTTTCAATATAATAGGTATGATGTTGATGAAAAGTCGAGGTTAGTTTTGAAGCCGCAAACAAACCAAGATGGGATAGAAAGAGAATATATTATTAATCCTTATCAAATGGTTGCTACAAATGGTCGCTATTACTTAGTCTGTAACAACGATCGTTACGATAATATCTCCCATTACAGAGTTGATAGGATTACGAATATAAAATTGCTTCAAGAAAATCGAAAGCCAATGAGAGAAGTAAATGGGCTAGAACATGGACTTAACCTACCGAAACATATGGAAGAACATATATATGTGTTTACAGGGGAGTCTACTTCGGTGCGATTAAGATTTCATAGGCATTTCCTCAATGAATTTATTGATTGGTTCGGAACAGATAATATTAGTTTTTCAGATCAAACAGAAGAGGAATTAACAGCTAATGTGAGAGTGAATAGAATTGCTTTGAGGAAGTGGGCTTTGCAATATGCCCTGCATGTTAGAGTATTATCACCTGAAAGTTTGGTAGATGAGATAAAGAAAGATATCGATCAAGCTCGGGCAAACTATCAATAAAAATCTTTTGTCTATCTATTGAATCCATTAATTTTAGAAAAATAAGCATTGCGATGTGTCAAAAATGACCCAACACGAATTATATAATTAATAATGTACAGAAGTTAAGCAAATTTAGCCAAAGTGAGATTTGTAGAGATTAAAAAAAGATTTTGATCAAGCTCGGGAAAACTATCAATTGAATTTTTGACTATTTAATGAATCTATTAACTTAAGAAAAAAATAAGCATTGCGATGTGCAAAAAATGACCCAACGCTAATTGTATAATTAATAATGTGCAGAAGTTAAGCTAAATTAGCCAATGGGCGATTTGTAATGGAGATAAAGCTCATCTAATATTTGGGCAATAATTGCCCCACTTTAAACGTTATAGGAGGAGTGGAAAAATGGAAGAAATTATTATTAATGGATGCAAGATAGATGATGACTTCATTACAGAATATGAGCTGTATAAAGAGTCCGTTAGGGGTAGATTGTATGGAAAGATGTATAAAGTTTTCATCGAGCTGAATGAAGAGGGAATTAAAGCAGGTAAGATGGAAGAATTCGCTGCTGAATATCCATCTATACAACTCAATGACAGGGCGATAACTGTAATCTGGGAAGTTCCTGATGATGAAGGAGTGCATGAAATAGAAATTGCCTTGTATTATGATCTGGAAAATGGAGAGTACGGAACCTATTCTTGGGAATGTATAAAGGCAAACTAAGATGACTAAGTAAGTTAAAAAAAGAGTATGCGCTCAATTATCTTAGCGGTTATAGAGATAATGAAAGATTTTATGAATTAGAAAATCCTTAAATATTCATTAAATGGAGCTGAATACGGAACTTAAACTTGGGAGTGTTTAAGATAATTTCTTTGTTTATCTTGAACTACTCCTAAGAAAGTTCTAAGCAAATACATAGATTATAAAAATCTCAAAAGGATCATGATTTCATAAATGATTTATAAGAATGAAAACTTTCATATAATGACTAGAGGGAGAATGAAATGGAAACTAGATATTTAACCAAATCGCATTTTAAACTTGCCATGGAATGTCCTACTAAACTCTTTTACATAGGGAAGGAAGAATATTCGAATAATAATCTTGAAGATCCATTTTTAGAAGCTTTATCTAAAGGAGGATTCCAGGTTGGGGAGTTGGCTAAGGCTTACTACCCAGGTGGACAAACTATAGATACCCTTGACAATAAGAAAGCCGTGGAAGAAACAAGTGAATTACTTAAACAAAAAAACTGCATTATTTATGAAGCGGCATTAAAATATGAAGACTATTTGATTAGAGTAGACATTTTAGTAAAACAGGGTAATGACATTAAATTAATAGAAGTGAAAGCTAAGTCGATAGATTACAATAATGAAAATAAAGATACTATATTTGTTAAGACAAGAGGTAAGGATAAAGGTGGTTTAAAATCAGATTGGAAACCATTTATACAGGACGTAGCATTTCAAACGTATGTCGCTGAGAAGACACTTCCTGATAATGAGATTACACCATACTTGATGCTAGTTAACAAAAATGCAAAAAGCCCTAGTGATGGCCTAAATCAAAAGTTTAAAATATCAAAAAATAGTGATGGAGCAAACGTTACATCACGTGCGGAATTAACCGAAGAAGAGCGTGCTGAAAAGTTATTGATAGAGATAGACATGAACGATAAGTGTCATCAAGTTATGTATAAAGATAAATATAAATATTTAGATGAAGAAATTACTTTTTCTGAGTTAATCAAGAACTTTGCGGCGAACTATAAAAAAGATCAATTAATAAAATCAAAAGTAGGTTTTAATTGTAAGAGTTGTGAATTTAAAGCAAGTGACAACGAAATGGAAAGAGGGCTTAAGAGCGGCTATCATGAATGTTTCAAGAGAGATTTAAATTGGAAAGATGAAGATTTTGAAGAAGATACAATCTTTGATTTATGGAAATTGCATTATCAGAAGAGGGATTTATTCATAGAAGAAAACAGGTTAAAGTTTTCGCAGTTGAAAAAAGAGGAAATTGTTAAGGACTCAACTAATCAGCTTCCATTAGCTGGTGCGAATAGACAATGGATTCAAATAGAAAAATCAGTAAATAATGATACCTCTTATGAGATAGATAAAGAAAACCTTAAAAATGAAATGGAAAAATGGACATTTCCACTTCACTTTATCGATTTCGAGACTGCACAACCAGTTATCCCGTTTAATAAAGGGAGAAGCCCGTTTGAAGGGATAGCTTTTCAATTTTCACATCATATGGTTCATGAAGACGGTACAATTGAACATAAGAGTCAATATTTAAATACTGAACCAGGAGTTTTTCCGAATTATGAATTTGTTAGGAATTTAAAATCCGCACTAGAAAATGATCACGGCACCATATTCAGATATGCAACACATGAAAATACATACCTAAATGTGATCTATGATCAATTAAAAAAAGATATGTCATACATAGAAGACAAGGAAGAATTATGCGAGTTTATTCGTAATATTACTCAAAAAGGACCAAAGAACAACAGAACAGAAGGTCCAAGAAATATGGTGGACCTATGGGAACTTGTGCAAAATTATTACTACGACCCTTATATGAAAGGTTCCAATTCAATTAAAGTAGTATTACCAGCTATCTTAAACAGTTCAGATTATATTAAAGAAAAATACTCTAAACCAATATACGGTGCAAAAGAAGGGATAAAAAGTCTAAACTTTGAAAATCAAGTTTGGGTTCAATTTGAAGAAAATGGACAAGTGACAGATCCTTATAAACTTTTACCGCAACTATTCACAGACCTGTCAGAAAAGGACCTTGAATATATTGATTTACATGAAGATCTAAACAATGGTGGAGCAGCTATGGTTGCTTATGAAAGGTTACAATTTGAAAATATTCCTCAGTATTTAAGAGAAGAAGTGGAAAAGGGAATGTTGAAATATTGTGAGCTGGATACGCTTGCTATGGTGATGATTTATGAGGCATGGGCAGATATGGTTAAGTAAGATTAATTCAATCCATGGTATGTTAAGAAGTATTTTGATGACTATAGGAAAAGCTCCCAAGCAGTATGGATAGGTTACACTTGATTGGACAGATTCGTTAAGGTCATATAAACTTGATTCATAAAAAGTCGGGAGAGAATTAATTATGGCCAAAAGAGA
>NZ_JACHON010000011.1 GCF_014206945.1 Gracilibacillus halotolerans | reverse complement strand
CCGAAGGAATCGGTTTGCTTCCCGCGCTCGACTTGCATGTATTAGGCACGCCGCCAGCGTTCGTCCTGAGCCAAGATCAAACTCTCAATAAAAGATTTGCACATATTGTGCTAATGCCGACTTGCGACATATGATCTTGCTCGCTTAAAAGCTAGCATATTGCTTATATTTCTTACTCGTTGTTTGATTCAGTTTTCAATGATCAAGTTGTAAGCATCGCTTTTTGGCGACTTCTTAAATATAACATTTTTCATATTAACTGTCAATGCTTTTTTTGAAATTATCTAGTGCAATGTGTTCAATATAACACTTCATTATTTCATTAAGTCTATTTCAGTTAACCTGTTATAGTTTGAAGTTGGAACGCCTGCTTTTAAAAGCGACTTGAATAATATATCATATCGTTTTATTCCTTGCAAGGACTTTTTAGATTTTTTTCTCCTTAAATTTATTATTATTCATTTTTAAGATTTTAGTCGTATTAATTAGTAAGTGAAAAGTTGGGGCAAAATCTCTTCATCTACAATAACCTGTAGTCTGTCTGTTACGTTGTAAATCCGTTTTGCCCCAATCTCAATTATTCTAATTTAATGTAGGAACCCAACCACCGAGAACATTCTCTACGGTATATTCTGTAGCATCCTCATCGGTTAGTTGTCTTCTATTATTATTGATGGCTACACCAGGACCCTCATTATTATATTCATATAGTCTTGCGTCCTCAGGTTGAAAACCACCCATTTCTGTCCATCCTTCTTCCTTAATATGCTCTCCTAAATAACTTTCTTTGTACACTACATTAGCGATAGCTGTTGGATTACTACTAGGTTGCCACGGTCGCCCTAAATATACCGTTCCTTCTTTTGCGTCACTTGTCAGTTCACTGCGAAGAATTAAGAAACCATATTGATCCTGTTGTGTACTCGCAGCTGTGATATAACCATTATTCGTATCAGAGCCTCGATCAACCGAGTGAATCGTACAATTTTCAAACACAGCACTTGCTCCACCAAATATAAAATCCACATCTCCTTCTATATAGCTGTCATAATAATACTGAGTGCCCGAATGAGCAAACAGTGTATCCTGATTCCCTAACAGACGGACGTTATTAAATACCATACGTTCTCCTGCAGCATATACAGCTACTGCTTGTTTACCTTCCGTTTCAATTGATTCATCGAAACTATTCTCTATCGTCAAACTTTCAATGGTTACATCATTTGAACGGAAGAATGCTGTAGCACTACCGCTAGTACCTAAAGTACCTCCCACACCATTATCCTTACCTGCATAATTATCATAGCGAATTATTGTATCTTCGCTATCTTCTCCTATTAAATGAACATTTGGTTTATCTGCAGGAATAGTTACAACTTCTTCATATATACCGTTCTTAATGAAGACTTCTATCCTATCTTCACTCTGCTCCGGTATGGCGTCAATTGCTGCTTGTACGGTATCGAAGTTTCCTGTTCCATCTTTCGCTACAACTAATTTGTTTTCTAGACGATTCATTGTCTCCGTAAAGTCTTTTAGTTGAATGAATTGTCCTTCGGTTAATACTCTCCCTTTCTCATCAGTATTATTACTACCGACCGTTTGAGCGTAAATACGATTCACAAAATAGCCTGTTGTTTTTGCCATTTCTAATAGAACATGTCCATAACTACCACCCCATTGATATCCATTTCTTCGTTCCTCTTCAATTTCATGAATATCATGCTTAATTACTCCGTCTCTTCCGGAAAAGATAGGTTTATTTGTTCCAATCTCATAAAAACGATACCATGTGATAGCATTCTCATCTTCTACAAAGTAATTTCCATTTTCATCTCCACCACTTACATAGCGAATACCTTCTAGCTTTGTTTCGTCGTACCACGCTAAGGCAGCTTCTACTGCATCTCGTATCTCCTCAGACTCATCCATCCGTTCCATCAAAAATTGAACAATAGCAACAGATTCCTTCCCAGAGATAGAAGCATGCTCATAACTTCTGCCAGCTACTGGTTCATATGTCTCTGGATGATGTTGTTGTCCCCATGCTGTTTTTACTCCATTTGCCTCGATTTGGGCATTTAAAATGTAATGAACTGCACGATTAATGGATGCTTCTATTGCTGCCTTTGTGTCTTCTGTAACAATATCACTGTTGTATGGATATTCACCATGCACTATGTCCTCGAACATATTCAGCACACGAATCATTGCTTCATCATTAAACGTGACCATATCTGAGTAATTGCCTCTTCGTGGATATACTTGAGCAAAACCGCCTGTTTCGTATTGAAGATCAAATAGGAATTCAAGACCTTTTTGAAAGCTATCTCGATATTTTTCCTCTCCTGTTGCTGTATAAACTTCTGCAAGAAATCTCATTTCGTTCACTGTTGCATCATTATCAATCATTCCCAGCTCCGTTCCGTCACTGTTAACCCATTCCGAACGTGGTTCTTCCCCATCCCACTTTCTACTATGATCCATACCTTTAGACCAACCGCCGTTTTCCATTTGCCAAGTAATGATATTATCAGCAAGCTCTTTCGCTGCATCTAAATCCCCTGTAAAGCTACCTTCTTCCTTTTCAATAAAATAGAATTCTCCATCAATTTGTTCGATTGTCTCAAATAAAATAACGGTGTTACCGAATTTATCTTGTGTCACTCCTGCCTTCGGCGCATTTAAATGTTTATTTAATAATGGTGTTAACCCATTCCAACTACCTGTTGGTACGGATAGTTTTATATCATCAATGTCTACCTCGTTTAGTTCACCATTTACCGTTACTGCTATTAAATGAGGTGTCAATGCACGTACATTCGTGATAAATAACGTATCCGATTCTTGTTCTGACTCCTCTATCAAGCTTGCGACCATAGCCTTCGCTTCATTCCACGTCATATTAGACTTAATACCGTGATTTTTTGGATGATTTGGATTCATCATTCCTTGTCGTGCTAATTTCCCCATCATCCCTTTTCCTTCTTCCTCTTCCGATACATAATCCATCAAATCACCAACAATCATAGCAAGATGGTTTTTACTTAATGTTTGGGTGAAGTCTATCTCATCCCAGAGAAAGTCGGGAACATACTGGTCAGATTGAGCAATGTCCACTACATAATATTCCCAATCTGTTGGATTATAAGGTCCTATAGATGCTTGTGGTCGGATGTTTTTGTAAACCGCCTGTTTCTCTAATCCAAACTCTCGATTGATAAGTGCAAGTAATTCCATTCCTGTAATTAGCTCTTCGCCCGCTTTTTCTTGTTCATGTATAATGCCTAATTGCTTTAATTTAAGCATTGTCAGGCCATCAATCCATTCTTCTAATTCCATTAACTCTGTATCAACTGGGGTATTACTTGAATCGGATTCGTTATCATTATGGATACGGAAGTGATCGATATTGCCACCACCTTCCGCTCCTGTAGAAGTTAGACGAATCACGTTACTTCCGGACTCAAAATGGATTGACGTAGATTCCAAACGCCAATCTGCCCAGTCTCCAGTTGGTGGGAATGATAGCTCTTCTACTGGTTCTCCATTAATACTTATCTCAGCAGGTCGATTACTTCCTCCCGCATGAGCATACCGAAAATCAATAAAATAAGTTGCGGATACCGGAATATCGACAGTCCACTCTACGTAACCCCCTGGTACATTAGGGTTATAATCAATAAAACCCTCCCCTGTAAATCCTTGATGTTTATTATCAATAATAAACCCTTCTCCGCTACCATCTTCTGCTTCTGTAAGTATATTAACCGCGCGATACACATAAAGATGATCGATATTCGCTCCACCTTCATCGGCGGTTGCGGTTAAACGTACTTTGTGTGTACCTGACGATAACTGTGTTTTCGCTGATGTATATGTATAATCGTCAAATTCACCAGATTGAGGGAAATCTAATTGTTCCACAACAACATTGCCGTTCACTTCTAATTGAGCGTGACGGTTATCCGGTTTCCCATGAGCATAACGAAAGGCAAGAATATACTCTCCTGCATCCTCTATCGGAATATCCCACTCAATATATCCACCTGGTTCATTCGGTTGGAAGTCAATGAATCCCTCACCGGTAAAACCGAGGTGCTTATTATCAACGATAAACCCTTCACCTTTCGCCTTTTCTGCTTCGAAAATATCACCCGGGAAGTCAATTGTCTTAGCTA
This sequence comes from Gracilibacillus halotolerans, assembly GCF_014206945.1. Classification (GTDB taxonomy): domain Bacteria; phylum Bacillota; class Bacilli; order Bacillales; family Amphibacillaceae; genus Gracilibacillus; species Gracilibacillus halotolerans. The sequence continues at coordinate 83,676 of NZ_JACHON010000011.1, read as the reverse complement.
AACTACGCGCTTCAAAAACGATAAAAAGTACTGGTATAGCGAGTAAGATAATGAAAAAGGTTGTCCATTTACGCATTTTATAGCTCTCCTCTCGTAATATATTAAGCGCTTACATTTATAAGTATAACAAGGACAACCTAACATTTTATGCTGTATACATTTCATTTCTTAAACGTTTTTGTTGGTCGATTAGTCATGGTCTATGTATCACCTGTATGTAAAAAGTTCTAGATTCGTTGGCGATATTGGTTTGGGGATAGACCTTTCGCGCGTTTAAACACACGGTTGAAATGCACTTGTGTGGAATATCCAACTCGTTGAGCTATTAGATGAACGGGTAAGTTTGTTTCACTTAATAGCCGTTCTGCTTCTGTGATTCGCAAGTGATTAACATACTCTACAAAACCGAAACCTGTTGTCCGTTTAAATATTCTACTAATGTAATGTTCATTGAGGTGAAAGGTTTGTGATAACTTATGTAAAGAGAGATTTTGATGGAAGTGATTGTGGATATATTTTAATAAGTCAGGTACATGATAATCATCATTTTTTTCTGTACGATCAATATTGGTAATATCCCCCCTTATCCTATTGCTAATAATCAATAATTGTAACAACAACGATTTTAAATATAATCTACTATCCTCTCTCGGATTAGTATATTCTTCTTTCATTTGATTCAATAACGCTTGAATTTGCTTTAATTTTTGTAGTGGAACATGTAGGATACATGTCCCATCATTGAATAGTCGTTGTAATAGATAACGTCCCTCTTCTGACAGAAACTCGTTGCGAAAGTTTACAACAAACCGCTTATGAGGAATACCCAGTACTTCACTCGTTTGATGGAGAACATTGGGGTGTATAAACACCATTTGGTTCGCTATGATTTTATATTGCTTACCGTTAATATTAAAATATCTTTCTCCTTCTAATAGATAGTAAATTTCGTAATCATTATGTAAATGAGGATTGTCCATGTTTTTCATTCTCTCACTACCTGCATAATCTATATAAAAAGATTGTTTACGCAACGAAACATTGACTCTACTCAAATCTCCCGTCTCTCCTTTCTAATAATGAAATGTATAGTATCATTCTATACCCTCTTTTCCTAAAGTGTAACGCACACATGGTAGCAAATTTTTTATTAAACATAACAATTAAAAAAACTCTTACCAATGGAGGTAAGAGCTTCATTCTATAAATACCTATTAAAATATAAAAACGTGTATCGCTGTTAAGCTAGCTAAGCCTGGTAATCCTAGAAATCCAGCAACTAAAGCAGTAAAGGCATTAATCGGGATATGCAAACCTAATTGTGCTCCAAAGATGTTAAGGAAAAACAAACATAATACTCCTATTGTTACTCTTATGAAAAGTTTCCCTGTCCATCGCACAAATTGAAGCGGTATCCCTTTAATAAACAATAGAACAATAGCACCTAACACCCCTAGTATAATCCATACATTCATCATAACTTGTCCCCTTTTCCCATAGATTCCTTACTATTATCTATGCGAAAGAGAAATCAAATAGACTTAAAAGAATGAAATAGATGCATGTGAGCTATTATAATGCAGAAATATTCCTTATTTTTGCTTCACGTATTAAATATAAGTACTTTGCCTTGGAAATAGCCAATTCGTATTGCCCTTCCTCACTCGGCTCCACGCTTCTACTCATAATGGACTCTAAGTTGGTCCACTCATCCTTTAAAGTAAATATTTTGTTCAATAATTCTTGATCCATTGCTTTCTTTTTTAAATCCTTCACTTTTTTCATGTTGTTCGCCTCTTTCTAGACTTCCCTTCTACCTTCCAGGGCTTTAGATAAGGTTACTTCATCAGCGTATTCCAAATCTCCACCCATTGGAAGTCCATGTGCAATTCTAGTTGTTTTAATACCAGAAGGTTTTACTAATCTCGAAATATACATGGCAGTCGCTTCTCCCTCAACATTTGGATTGGTTGCAAGGATTAGTTCTTGAACTTCTTCATCCTTAAGTCTGTTAATTAGGGAAGGAACATTGATATCTTCTGGTCCTATTCCATCCATAGGAGAAATAGCGCCATGAAGTACGTGATACTTTCCATTAAACTCTTTCATCTTCTCCATCGCAATTACATCTTTTGGATCTTGCACCACACAGATAAGAGAGCGATCCCGCGAATCGTCCTGACAAATGGAACACGGGTCGGTATCTGTAATATTTCCACATATACTACAATGTGTTAGCTCCCTTTTTGCGTTGGCAAGAGCCTTAGCAAAGTCTAGCACGTCTTCTTCTTTCATATTCAGTACAAAGAATGCCAGGCGGACAGCTGTTTTCGGTCCTATCCCTGGCAACTTCGTAAAACTATCAATTAATTTGGATATTGGCTCCGGATAATACACAATGCAATCCTCCTAGAACATACCTCCAGGCAAATTTAATCCTTTTGTAAATTTACCCATTACGTCATTTGTCTTTTCATCTACTTCTTTTAGTACTTCGTTCGTCGCTGCCAATATAAGATCTTGAAGCATTTCGATGTCATCAGGATCTACTACCTCTTCTTTAATCTCTACATCGGTAATTTCTTTCTTCCCATTCGCTACTACTTTTACCATTCCACCACCAGCAGTTGCTTCAAACGCCATTTCTTCTAATTCTGACTGAGCCTTCATCATATCCTTTTGCATTTTTTGCATTTGTTTCATCATTTTATTCATATTTCCTCCACGCATGTTAAAAACCTCCTAATTATATTCAATTTAGTTAATCATGAATTTCTATAACATCATCACCAAAAAGTTTTCTTGCTTCATCTACTACAGGATCTCCCTTTGGCGCTTCTTCCTTTTCTTCTAAAGAGATTGTATCTTTCTGTTTCTGCTGAGAGACATACTCCTCGCGAAGACTTTTCCATTCTTCCTCAGGTACTGGTATAAATGTCATTGGTTGCCCAATCACTTCTGCCATTACTAATTCTATCGTTTCTTTATGTTCCAACGCAAGTGAACAATGAATTTCATAACGAAATGCAATGATCACCGTTGTTTCTGAAGCAGCACGAGGTTGACTATTTTGAACTGTAGCATGAGCTGGTGCACTCCGCTGCTTTAGTTGATCCATAAAGTCTGGCCATCTACTTTTCATGGTTTGTAACGAAGGCTTTGTCGCTTCACTCAATACATGTCGTATTCGCTCAAATGGTACCTTATATGTTTTAGGTCCATTAGAACTACTTCTTCTAGACGGTTGCTGTGCTGGAGCAGGTGAATTTACTTGATTTCCTTGACTGCTAACCTGTTCTAATGCTTTTTCTAAAGTAGATAGTCGTTCCATTAATTTTTCATAGCCTGCATTACTTGGTTGTTGACTAGCTGTTTGATTACTACCACTAATTTTTAACACTGTAATTTCGAGGAAAACCTTCGGACTATTTGTCCATCGAATTTCTTGCTGACACTGATTCCATTCCTTAATAGAATGTTGAATCCACTCGCTGTCTAATTCTTTTGCTAAAGTTTGAAAAGCTTCATCTGTAATTGCTCGCTCTAAAGATTGAGCCATGTCCGGCGAGGCCTGATAGAGCAATAAATCTCGTAAATAATAGATAAGATCTAATACAAACCTTCCTGGATCTTTACCCTCCTGTATAAGCGAATCAATAACGGAGAGAGCTTCTTTCATTTCTTTTTTATGCATATGGTTAACAAGTTTCGATAATTCCTCTTGTGATACAGATCCTGTTACAGCCAACACATCTTCAAGCTTAACATGCCCATCACTATATGAAATAGCTTGGTCTAAAATACTTAAAGCATCTCTCATACCACCTTCAGCAGCTAAAGCAACTGCTTGTAAGGCATCCATATCAACCTCTACATTTTCCTTATCTACTATTGTCTGCATACGCACTACAATATCTGTTTGCGTTATACGTTTAAAATCAAATCGCTGACATCGGGAAATGATCGTCAATGGTATCTTATGAGGCTCTGTCGTAGCTAAAATAAAAATTACATGCTGTGGCGGTTCTTCCAATGTTTTCAATAAGGCATTAAAAGCACCGATCGACAACATATGTACTTCATCAATAATATAAACCTTATATGTTACTGCACTTGGTGCATATTTCACTTTATCACGAATATCACGTATTTGTTCCACTCCGTTATTTGAAGCAGCATCAATTTCTACTACATCGGAGATAGAACCATCAAGAATTCCTTTACAAGCTTCACACTCATTACACGGTTCAAGAGCTGGGCCTCTTTGACAATTAACCGCCTGCGCAAATATTTTTGCAGCACTTGTTTTCCCTGTACCACGTGGACCAGAAAACAAATAGGCGTGCGTGAATTTATTTTGCATGATTGCATTTTGCAATGTACGAGTAATGTGTTCTTGACCTACCACATCTTCAAAAACTCTTGGCCGAAACACACGATACAATGCCTGATAGGCCATATGCCAGCTCCTCCTTTACCTTCAAAGTCCTTTCTTTATTGTAGCAAATCCTCTCCATAAAGACGAGTAAGAAATAAGCGATCTACTAGTGAATCTCTAACGATGGTAATGTTTATTAAAGTTTATCATATTTGAGGAAGTATAGAGGAATAATCGACCATAAGTGAGGAATGTAGATTATCTACGAATTTAGTCATTTAGTAATTAAAACAATAAATAAACCAGTAGAGTATTGTCTACTGGTCAGTGTATGTAAGTGAAGCCGTGCACCAAGCTTCGATGCTATTGCCCTAAGCGTTACTTAAGATTGCAGCTCAGCCCAGGCTTCCCTGCGGCACACAGGAGAGATCGCTTAATGCTGCTTCCTTCCGGACCTGACATAGTTCACGAGCTCCTGTTGCGCAGGACCCGGACGTCGGCACTGCTCCTTTAAGGCAGACCTTAAAGCAATAACACCTCGGCAAGGGATTCAGTCTCGCTATAGCGGATTGCGAGTACAGGGCACCGCTACCTCCCCACCTAGCACGGCAAATTGGTTAACATTCTTTTAAGCACTATTTGAAGTGCATTTTATATTATAACCCGAATACAAGAAAAATGCAAAGGGTAGAAGCATCCTTTTTATCCCTGTTTTTCTTTTCTTTTCTTATTTCGAATTTGCTGAAAAAAGTTACTTAATAGCTCACCCGTTTCTTTCTCTAATACACCAGCTATAATTTCCGTTTGATGGTTAAAACGGTCATCTTGAAGCAAATTATAAAGGCTACCTGCGCATCCAGCTTTAGGGTCACTCGCACCGTAAACAACACGAGGAATTCGAGATTGTAATATAGCACCTGCACACATTGGGCAAGGTTCTAAAGTAACGTATAACGTACATTCCTCTAATCGCCAACTACCTATCGCTTCATTTGCTGCTTGAATAGCGAGCAGTTCCGCATGCGAATTCGTCGTTTGTAACGTTTCCCGAAGATTGTATCCCGAAGCAATGATTTCGTTATTTTTAACAATAATCGCCCCGATTGGCACCTCACCTTTTTCTTCGGCTAACCTTGCTTGTTCAATTGCAAGCTCCATGTATTGCTCGTCATTCATCAAGAACATTCCTTTTTTTATTTTATAGTGAGACAAAATAGGGAAAACTGCAAGTAAAGCGGATAGAAGTACAGAAAATAACCGCGACAAAAATAGGATATGAGGAGATTCTAAATGAGAAAAACAGCCGTACTGATTATTGATATGATTAATGATTTTGATTTTAGTGAAGGTAATATGCTTTTACAACATACAAGGGAAATCGTCCCTAATATAAAGAACTTAAAAGATTATGCCAAGGAAAATCACTATCCGATCATTTATATTAACGATCATTATCACACATGGGAATCAGACTATAAAAAAATTGTGGAAGCATGTCGCACAAATGAAAATGACGACATTATCGAGCAAGGGATGCCGACAGATGAGGACTACTTTATTATGAAGCCGCAAATGTCTGGTTTCTTTCGTACGCCTTTACGCTCGTTATTAGAAGAATTAGGTATTGAACATCTTATATTAGCTGGGATTGCAGGGAATATATGCATTTTGTTTACCGCGAATGATGCCCACATGCGAGGGTATACGCTGCACATTCCATCCAATTGTGTGGCTTCCAATACGGACCAACATAATAACGAAGCATTACTGTTAATGCAAAAAGTATTCGATGCGGATATTACTGCCATTTGAATGTTTGTTTCATGTTCTAGTTTCTGTTCCTCTCACATAACCTGTTAAGAGATACTATGTGAGAGGAGAAAAGCTATGCAAATTTATGTCGTGAATAGAGGAGATAGCTTATATTCCATTGCTCGCCAATATGGAGTAACGTATCAATCAATTGTCAGCGCAAATGAGTTAAATCCCGAAGAATACTTAGTAATTGGCCAAGCGCTTGTTATTCCAATTGAAGGGCATTTTTATACGGTTAAAGCTGGAGAGAGCTTTTATTCCATTGGCCAGAAATTCGGAATTTCTGCTGCCGAACTAGCAAGAATCAATAATATTAACTTATATCAACCATTACTTGAAGGGGCTACACTATATATACCAGAAACGGATAAAAGGACCATAGAAGTTAATGCTTATATTGAACCAATTGGTGGCACAGTGTCTGATACATTAGAAAATGCAGCGGAAAAACATAGTCGTAGTTTAACCTATTTATCACCCTTTTCTTATCAATTAGACCGTCAAGGTACCCTAATCCCTCCACCTCTTAACAGGTTTCCGGAAATTGCAAACGCCAATAATGCCGCTCTAACCTTGGTCGTTACTAACCTAGAAGAAGGAGCATTTAGTAGAGATTTAGGCACAGCAATTCTGACAAATGAGCAGGTTCAAGATAATCTACTAAACAACATCGTACAAGAAGCGAATAGGGTTGGGTATCGAGATATACACTTTGATTTCGAATATTTAGATCCAGCTAACCGAGAAGATTATAATCAATTTTTACGTAAGGCTGCTGATCGACTCCATGCTGAAGGACTTCTTATCTCTACTGCGTTAGCACCAAAAACAAGTGCGACGCAAGAGGGGGATTGGTATGAAGCACATGATTATCGAGCACATGGTGAAATAGTAGATTTTGTCGTCTTAATGACGTATGAATGGGGATATAGCGGAGGACCAGCAATGGCTGTTTCACCCATCGGCCCTGTTACAGAGGTAGTTGATTACGCGCTAACGGAAATGCCTTCTAGTAAAATTATGCTAGGCCAGAATCTATACGGCTATGACTGGACTTTACCTTATGAACCCGGAGGAGAATATGCAAGAGCATTAAGTCCCGTTCAAGCAGTATCCCTTGCAAGGACAACGAATCAAGCGATATTATACGATGAAGAATCGCAAGCACCTTATTTCTTCTATTATGATGACGAGGGAAACCAGCATGAAGTATGGTTCGAAGATGCACGTTCTATCCAGGCGAAGTTCCAATTAATAAAAGAAAAGAATTTACGAGGAATTAGTTATTGGAAACTTGGTTTGGCCTTTCCGCAAAACTGGTATCTTTTAAATGACCAATTTACCATTAGAAAAAGATAGAAAACTTTACATTCCTTATCCGAGCGTTCGATCGCTCGGATTTTTTATTTCCATGGCATAATTTACGCTTTCTCATTACATAAAAACATTAGCTTTACACAACATAGGGAGGAGTAAAAAAGCAGACTGGTTAGAAATGGGGTCCCTTCATGCGTTTTTTTCAAAATAAAAAGCCCACAAAAAAAGAAAAGGAAGATCAAAAGTTACCTATCCATCCTACTCTCACTGAAAACATAGATAAAATGAAACAATTATTTTCGTATGACATTAATAAAGATTTTTCTATGCGCACTTTAACGATTCAGCAAGACCAGAAAAAAGGTTGCTTATTTTACTATGGTTCGATTGTCGATGGAGCGATGATTAACGAGCATATTATTAAACCATTATTTGAAAACAAAGGCGACTCTATCAAGAATATTGTAACGATCGAAAATGTGGAAGAGACAACAGAATTTAAAACCGTCATTCAAAATATTAACAGTGGTAAAGCAATGTTATTTGTTGATGGGGAAGGAATTGCTTATGCCATGGATGTTGCTAAATTTGAGCATCGTAATGTAGCTAAATCAGAAAATGAATCAGTTATCAAAGGGCCACAAGACGCGTTTACCGAGTCCTTAAACGTAAATCTTTCGCTCATCCGCAAGCAATTACATAGTAAGCATTTAATCAATGAAGGTATTCAAATTGGAGAAAAATCTGTTAGCGAAGTAAACATTCTATATGTCAAAGACCTCGTAAACGATGACATCTTAAACAATATAAAGGAAAGAATAAATGATATAAATGCGGATACAGTACGAAATCTAGAAGTTTTAGAGCAATATTTAGAAGAACGACCTTATTCCTTAATTCCTACGATGCTTTACACAGAAAAACCTGATAGAGCGGCATCTTATTTAGAGGATGGCTTTATTGTCCTTTTAATGGATAGTTCTTCAGCCTGCTTAATTGTGCCTGTTACCTTTTGGTCCTTTTTTCATTCTCCAGAGGATCGGTATTTACGATTCTTATATGGAAATGCCAGTAGAATCATTCGGTTATGTTGTTTTTTCTTAACATCACTTGTATCCGCAACCTTTGTGGCAATTACCAATTTTCATAGTGAAATGATACCGCCAGATTTGTTATTAGCGATTACCGCTTCTAGAGAACGTGTTCCTTTTCCTTTAATCATCGAAATTTTATTAATGGAATTAGCTTTTGAGATTATTCGTGAGGCTGGATTGCGGATTCCAAATCCCTTAGGACCGACAATTGGTATAGTCGGAGCATTAATATTAGGACAAGCTGCCGTTGAAGCCAATATTATTAGTCCTATTATTGTAATCGTAGTTGCTTTGTCCGGACTTTCTTCGTTTGCTTTATCGGAAGTCAATATTAATTTTACCGTACGTCTCATGCGCTTCATTTTTATTATTGCTGGTGGATTCTTTGGAATGTTAGGACTAACAGGAGCTTTTCTCTTATTCTTTATGTACACCGCATCGGTTAGGTCTTTTGGTGTTCCATTTTTTTCGCCGATGTCACCACATTTCATTTCTTCCAACGACACGATATTTCGAAGTACAATACAAAAGGAAAAATATCGACCAGATTATATAAAGCCTAAAGACATACAAAAGAAAGGGTGATTCTGTTGCAAAACAATGGATTTCTGAAAACTCGTGAAATATTTGCTATAGCTCTGATTTTTGTCAGCCTAAAAGCAACAGATTCCACCCCTACTTTAATTGCTCAAAAGACGCAAAACGCGACATGGATGGTTCCTATCATTTCGTTTTTGCTCATTTTGCCAAGCTTTTTACTAATGATTTATCTACTGAAAAAGTATAATGATAAAAATCTAGTGGAATTATTTGAAGCTGTTACAGGGAAATGGATAGGGAAATTGCTAGGTTTGGTTATCTTTTTGTTTTGTATGTCTGCGTTAATGTTTGAATCTCGAAATTATATTGATCAAATTAAAGTATTGTACTTTCATAACAGTCCGATGGAAATCATGTTTTTCTTATTTATTGGTGTTGTTTTCTTTGGTGCTAAAAAAGGAATTGAAGTCATCGGGTTTACAGCTTGGATTAGCTTTCCGATTATTCAATTTACAGCTATATTAGTCATCGTTCTTATCTCGGGAGAAGTCATCATCCAAAGAGCCTTCCCCATTTTTGGTTCTGGATTAGAGCAGGTACTCACACAAGGTTATTCAAAAGCGGCTATCTTTGGAGAGTTATTTGTTTTACTTATTGCCTATAACGCTACAAAGGAAAGTCGGATGTTTCGCAAAGGATTATTACTAGCAGCCTTTGTTGGCCTGATAGAAATAGTAGTCTTCTATTTTGTTTACATCACGGTATTTGATTACAATTCTATTCAAAAAGCAGCCTTTCCTTTTCATGATATCACTCAATTTATTAGTTTTGGTAATTTCTTTACGAATATAGAAACCGTCTTTATGATATTTTGGTTATTTGCTGCTTTTCTAAAGTTTATTATCCTTATTTATTTCACTGCATGGATCTTCGGTACTATTTTCAACCTAAAAAGCTTTGAACCTATATTACTGCCGATTAGTCTCCTCACTATTCTTGGCGGAATATTACCATTCAACTCAGGCTTAACAGAGCTTGTATATCACGAGAGGCTGCTGGCGTGGTTATCTCTCTTTTTTATCGCTTTTCCTATTGTCTTATGGCTGATTGCTTGGAAAAAAGGAGAATTAAAAGCATGAAGAAATATTGGTTACTTATGATTTTTATCCTATTTCTTACCGGATGTTACGATCGAATAGAATTGGAGCAACAGGCCTATGTCATTATTATTGGTGTCGATAAAACCGATAGAGAAGGCATTTACGAATACACCTTTCAAATTGCTAACCCAGAAGTGGGGACATCTGCAAATGGAGGATCCAGTGAACCAGCTACAGAGATAGTATCTGTAGAAGGTGGAGATATACTAAGCGCTACAAATACCGCAAATGCTTTTGTTGCGAAAAGGATGACATTAGATCATACGAAAGCCATTGTAGCATCAGAAGAACTCGCACGTTCCGATGACTTTATGCGTGTCATTCAAGTAGCAACTAGATCTCCACAATTAAGACGAACGATTCAGCTAATTGTAAGTAAAGAGAGAGCATCCGAATTTGTTAATAATTTTGAACCTTTAATCGAAAAGCGCCCTCATAAATTCTATCAATTCCTTTTACAAAGTGGACAAGAGATTGGCTTTGTACCTGATGCAACACTCCATCGTTTTTTTCAAATAACGGAAGGGGATGCCGATTTATTTTTAGGTATTTATACAACCACTATTTTAGAGGAAGTGAAAAAGAATCACGATGGCGTTGAAGATGACTATATCGCAGGTGAAGTACCTCAACAAGGGGGAACATCTACTCAATTTATGGGTTCCGCTGTATTTAAAGAGGGGAAAATGATTGATACACTAACAGGTGAAGAAACACGAATAACCTATATGCTCGATCCAACTGTAGACATGGAAAATATTATGGCTACTATTAAGGATCCGTTAGATCCTAATTTTCTTATTTCTTATCAATACAGACAAAAGAAAAAGCCAAAAATTTCTGTCGACTATCATCCTGATAAACCAACAAAAATTAATGTAGATGTTTACTTTGTTTTAGAAGTTGTAGCGATTCCGAGCCTAATTCCTTATCCAAGTGATACAGAGAAAGCAGAGAAACTCCAACAAGCTGTGATTGATACATTAACGGAAAAAACAGACGAACTGATTAAAAAATCACAAACAGAATATGAATCAGATCCGTTTTATTGGTCTTTATATGTGCGTAGCGCATTTAAGGATATTCCGGAATACGAAAAAGCGGATTGGCACAAGAAAATTTATCCAAACGCCGAGATTGATGTTCATTTTCATGTTCAAGCTTTAGAATTTGGGAAGACAATTAAAGACTTCGATTTAAGGAACGTGAGGGATTAGATGTATTTTCTTTTACTAAGTTTAGTCTGTATATTTGTGCTTTATCGAACAGCTGTATTTGGGATAATTTCGATGAAAGAGGGTAATAAATTGGGGGCTATCGGTATCTTTAGCTTTATTCCAGCGATTCTCGTCTTTATGACCCTCTGGATAATGAAATTTTAATATGATATATACGGCCCTAGCAGGATTCGAACCTGCGACGCATCGTTTAGGAAACGAACGCTCTATCCCCTGAGCTATAGGGCCATCATGTGTGGCTAACGTATGTTGTTTCACGTTAGCCTTCATTTTTTTATCTTACTTTTCTAATTCTGCTCGCATTTGCTGTGAGCGGTTCGCAGTTGCGTTTAAACTCTTAATAACAGCTTCCTTAAATTGCAATTCACTTAATGATTGAATTCCAGCTTCTGTTGTTCCACCTGGACTCGTAATTTTTTTCCTCAATATTTCTGGTTTTTCCTTTGTTGAGGCTAGCATTTCACCAACCCCTCGAATCGTCTCTATCATTAAAGGTTTTGCCGTTTCCAATGATAACCCTTTTTCCGTTGCAAATTGTTCCATTGCTTCTACCATAAAGTAGTAAAAAGCAGGTGCACTTCCTGCCAAAGCAGTATAGTCATCCATTTCCTCTTCAACAATAACAGCAGTCGTTCCGATTGATTTCATTAGCTCGTCGACTAAATCGATGTGCTCTTGTTCCACATGAGTACCTTTTGCAATTGTAGTTGCGGATCGACCAATTGTTGCCGATGTATTTGGCATCACTCGAATCACTGGAGCTTTACAATGAAGTAAGCTTTCAATGTACGTTGAAGAAATTCCAGCTAACAAAGACACAACAATATGATTTTCTGTCAAAACCTCGTCCAATTCATTTAAAGAGGTTTGGATATCTTTTGGCTTCATAGCAAGGATAACGACATTACTTTTCTCTACCGCTTCTAATCTATTTTGTGTCGTTTGGATTTGATATTCTTCTTCTAATCGTTGCAATCGTTCTTTATTAGAGTAATTTGTAGCAATAATATGATTGGTTGGTACAATTTCCTTTGCTGTCATTCCAGCAATAATAGCTTCTGCCATGGATCCAGCACCGATAAACGATACAACTGTATTTTTCATTCATTTAACATCCTTTGTGTATTCTACTTTTTTTCATTATACGAGAATAAAAGAACGGATGTAAAGGGAGATTCCCTCCCTTTCCTTCTTAGGCATGTCACCCGTGTATAATAGAAAAAACCACTATGGTGGTAATCCATAATGGTTTTGTAATCTCCAATTTTGTGTTCAATTAAATGGAGGAGGTAGAGGGATTCGAACCCCCGCGCGGTTTGACCCGCCTGTCGGTTTTCAAGACCGATCCCTTCAGCCAGACTTGGGTATACCTCCACATTCAAGTGCGACAAGATATAATTTAACATATCTAAAAATAGAAGTCAATTATATTGTTAAAATTTTTACGAAAAGAAATCGAGCATGGTGATAGTGGCTCTTTATACTACCATGCCCGTCTATTTTCAAAACTATACATTGGCCCCTCTTAGGACTATTTTACAGCCCCTTCAGAAACTCCAGCGATAATTTGACGCTGTGCAAAGAAGTAACCGATAATAACTGGCAATATCGATATGGTTAGACCTGCTAACGCCAAATGCCACTGAGTAGTATATTGGCCAAAGAATAAGAATAATCGAAGTGGTATGGTTTCCGTATTTCCTCCACCAATCACTAGAGACGGTAACAAGTAATCATTCCAAATCCATATCACATTTAAAATTCCTACTGTTACGGAAATTGGTTTTAATTGCGGGAAAATGATATACCAGAATGTTTGAAACTTATTACAACCATCAATTGTAGCTGCCTCATCCAACGCTTGTGGGACTCCTTTTAATGCTCCGTGATATAAAAAGATCGCAAGACTAGATCCGAATCCTAAATACATAAAGATAAGGCCAATTGGATTTAACATGTCCACTTTTCCAAAAATCATTACTAACGGAATCATAACAGATTGAAACGGGATCAACATCGCGGCGACGAAAAGCATAAAAATAAAATTACTAAGCTTTCCTTTATTTCGATTCAACGCATAGGCAGCCATAGATGAAAAAATGATAATGACTGCGATACTAAAGGTAGTAATGAATAAAGAATTTAAAAATGTGCGGATAAACTGTAACTCTTGGAATGCTTCTGTAAAATTCTCAAACGTGAATTCTTCGGGCAACCCTAACGTATCCGTAAAAATATTACGCTTTGTCTTAAATGAATTCACAATCATTAAATAGAATGGCAATAACCACGTGAGAGCAAGAGTCCCTGCAATTATTCCTAGCAGTACGTTTTTTCGCCTTTTTACCATTATAAATCCACCTCTCTTTTCTTATTAAAATAAACCTGTGACAAAGAAAAGATCGCTACAATGATAAAAAAGATGACTGCCTTTGCCTGGGCGTAAGCCATATTATTGTCTGTAAATGCTGTTTTAACAATATCCATCGCAAGCATTTGCGTTGAATTATATGGACCACCATCGGTTAAGGCTAAATTTTGGTCATACAGTTTAAAACTATTGGATAATGTTAAAAATAAACTAACAGTAAACGCAGGAGCAATCAGCGGAAACTTTACTCTCCAAAATTTTTGAAATGGACTAGCGCCATCTATTTCTGCTGCTTCAATTAATTCATTCGGTATTCCTTGTAAATAAGCAATATATATAACCATTACATATCCGGATAGTTGCCATGTCATTAATATAACCAATCCCCAGAAGCCTGTTTCAGTAGTCGACAACCATCCATTTAAAAAAGGTATACCGAACAATGTCCCGATGCTTGAAAATACTTTAATAAAGATAAACTGCCAAATAAAACCTAATATTAACCCACCTATAAGATTCGGCATAAAGAAAATCGTTCTTAATACATTTCTTGATTTTAATTTTGATGTAACAATCAACGCTAGACTTAAACCAAAAGCATTGATAAGTAAGATAGATGCAATAGAAAATAAAGTAGTAAACTGAAGTGCATTCAAAAATTCACTATCCTGAAATAACGTAATATAATGATCGAGTCCAACGAATTGAGACGTCTTTATCCCATCCCAATCGGTAAACGAGTAGATCGTTCCATATAGTAACGGTACAAAAACAACAAGAACCAGCGCCAGAATAACTGGCGCTAGAAATAACCAAAAAGAAAGATCCCTATTTCTCATACGAACACTCCTTCATGTAAGCTGATTAACGACGAATGAAGTATTTATTATTTTATTCCATTTCGCTATTGTCGAGATTTCTCCCACTCTGCAATACTTTCTTCGACTATTTCATCCCATGTCGCTGCATCGCTAACATATTTTTGAATGTTCGCCCCAAGAATATCTTGTGCCCATGCTACTGGATAACCATTAAATGTCCATCCACTAGTTTTTCCATCCGTTGCATATGCATAAATCTCTTGAGATAGTGGATCAGCAATTTTACTTTCATCATATCCTTCATAAGCTGGAATAAACTTAAACTCTTCCAACACAAATTGCTTTCCAGTTTCCGACGTATAAATCCAATCTAGGAAGTCTTTCGCCGCTTTTATTTCTGCTTCATCTTTATTTTTATTAACTGCCCAATAGTTAGGTACACCTACAGGCATCTTCATCTCACCATCTAACGGAATAGGTAAAATACCAATATCATTTTCTGCAACCTCTGGATCCATTGATTCAATTGTGCTATATACCCAATTTCCTTGTTGTATCATTGCTACTTGACCTGTGGAAAATAGTTCTTCTACTTGTTGTGAATAATCGAGGCTTAATGTTGGTTGAACAGAATATTTATTTTGGAAGTCAATAAATGCTTTCATTTGTTCACCATGTTGAAATGCTACGGAGTTAGATTGATAGGCTTTCATAACATCGCCATCAAATTCTGGGGTGAGAAATACGTTTGCTAAATGCTGACCAGTAACCCATGTTTCCTTGACTGGAAAAGCGATCACTGCTTGTAAACCTAGTTCATCTTTCTTACTATCTATTGTTTTTGCCGCCGCTTCTAAATCCTCTAAGCTTTGAATCGTAGAAGGATCGACACCAGCTTCTTCAAAAACTTTTTTGTTATAAATCATCCCATACCCTTCTTGATTGTAAGGTAATCCTAAGACAGCACCATCTTGTGAGACACCAGTAAGTGTACTATCTAATGCTGCATTAGCAGCATCTGTGTCACTTACATCAGCAAGCAAATCCTCATATTGCTCTACATCAGATGGTCCTCCAATGTTAAAAATAGTAGGTTCTTCTCCAGAAGATATTTTAGCTTTTAATACCGAAGCATAGTCACTGCCCCCTCCAACAGTTTCAATATTAATTGTTACATGTTCATTTTCTTCTTCATACAAGGCAGCTAATTCTTCAAACTGATCTTTAAACTCTACTTTAAATTGGAATACTTCGATTGATACTTCTTCAGCTGAATCTCCATCCTGATTAGATTCCCCACTCTTTTCTTTTGTCGAGTTACTTTCATCAGAGGAGCACGCAATCAGGCCTAAACAACTTAACAACAATACCGCTACAAATAAAAATCTCTTTTTCATTTTTTAACCTCCCTTTTTTGAAACCGTTATCATTTAAGTGCAATCGGTTTCATCAAATTAAATTTAACACTGCTATTATTAGTTGTCAATACCTATTCTACTAATTAATGGATAGTTATAGTTAGTAAAGCGCCTGAATAACATAGGTATAATGGACACTTTTCTAAAAATATTGATTGATACTTTGCTTTTATTCATTATAACCTAATACAAACGTTTGCATTATTTATTGTATAAGCGTTTTTATCTAAAGAAAGGAGAGTAGAAATCATTCATCTACTTTTAAAAACACGTTTCAATTGAAAAAAAAATGGCTGAGTGATTCACATCCACTCAGCCATTTTTGAAGCTATTTAATTACGTTTTACTTAGTGATGACAGTCTTGCCACCCATATATGGAACAAGTACTTCAGGGACTTTTACAGAGCCGTCCGCTTGTTGATAGTGCTCTAGAATCGCAGCAACTGTTCGGCCTACAGCTAAACCAGAACCATTTATAGTATGAACATACTCTGGTTTTCCTTTTGCCTCACGTCGGAAACGAATACCAGCACGTCGAGCTTGAAAATCTTCAAAGTTAGAGCAAGAAGAAATTTCTCGGTACGTATCATTACTTGGCATCCAAACTTCTAAATCGTATTTCTTAGCCGCTGTAAATCCTAGATCCGCTGTACACATTTTTAAGACACGATAAGGAAGTTCCAACAGTTGCAGGACTTTTTCCGCGTGACCTGTTAATTCTTCCAATTTATCATAAGATTCTTCAGGCTTAACAAATTGTACAAGTTCTACCTTATTAAATTGATGCTGTCGAATTAGCCCCCGAGTATCACGACCTGCAGAACCTGCTTCAGAACGGAAGCTACTGCTATAAGCAGTAAATTTAGCCGGAAGCTGATCTACATTTAATATTTCTTCTCGATAGTAATTCGTTACAGGAACCTCTGCTGTCGGTACTAAAAAGTATTCCCAATCCTCTAGTTTAAAAGCGTCTTCTTCAAATTTAGGAAGCTGACCTGTACCTGTCATACTTGCGCGATTTACGATATACGGTGGAAGCATCTCTTCGTATCCATGTTCATCAGCATGGAGGTCCATCATGAAGTTGATTAAAGCTCTTTCTAATCGAGCTCCTAGTCCTTTATAAAAGACAAATCTACTTCCCGTTACTTTTCCGGCACGTTCAAAGTCTAGAATATCTAACTCAGTTGCTACATCCCAATGTGGCTTATGTTCAAAGTCAAATTGAGGTACTTCTCCCCACTTTCGAATTTCCACATTATCGTCTTCTGATTCGCCAATCGGAACAGATTCATGTGGAATATTAGGAATAGAGAATAACAATTCTTGTAGTTTTTCTTCTACTTCACGAAGCTCCTGATCAATTTCCTTAATGCGGTCACCGACTTCACGCATTTCTTTAATTTTATCATCCGCATCTTGTTTCTCTTTCTTTAACATTGCTATTTCTTTCGATACTTCGTTTCTCTTTGCCTTTAATTGCTCTGTTTCTGTAATGTAATTTCTTCTCTTTTCATCCCATTCTGCAAACTTGTCTAAATCATTCAAATCTTCTCCGCGATGTTGTAATTTTTGTTTCACTTCCTCTAAATTACT
Organism: Gracilibacillus halotolerans; assembly: GCF_014206945.1. GTDB lineage: Bacteria > Bacillota > Bacilli > Bacillales > Amphibacillaceae > Gracilibacillus > Gracilibacillus halotolerans. The sequence continues at coordinate 65,927 of NZ_JACHON010000011.1, read as the reverse complement.
ACGGAGTAATTTCATATCTAACATTCCAATTCCTCCTTCATTTATTTTTAAGTAAATAAAAAACTCCCCTCCCTAATAAAGGGACGAGAGTAAACCCGCGATACCACCCTAATTGAAGAGACAAGCTCCTCCGGCTCAAGCAACAATAACGGGTTGCATCCGAGTACACTTCTATCATGTACTACTCCAGGATGGATTCACTTTTCTCATACACTAGTTTCCACCTACCACTAGCTCTCTGAAGTATGAATAAAAAGCTACTATTTCCTATCATCACTTTCATTTTATTTATTGAGCTACTAACTTGCTCTTTTTAACCATTTCAATAAAATGATTCGTTAATCTATTGTCATCTGTCAGCTCTGGATGAAACGCACTACACATAATGTTTCCTTCCTGTGCTGCAACTATTCTTCCATCATATGTTGCTAAGACTTCGACGTTTGGGCCAACCTCTTCAATATATGGTGCTCGAATAAACACTGCTTCAAAGTCTTCCGCAATCCCTGTTATTTGTAACGTTGCCTCAAAAGAATCACGTTGACGCCCAAAACCATTTCGAACAGCCTTTATATCTATTAAACCAAGGTGCGCATTGTCTTGTCCAATAATTTCATTAGCTAATAAGATAAGTCCAGCACAGGTACCAAAAATAGGGTTACCTGCTTTACCAAATTGCACTAACGCATCATAAAAATCATATTGATCAATGAGTCGACGAATTGTCGTACTCTCACCACCTGGTAAAATTAAACCGTCTATCGTGTCAAGCTGCTCTTTATGTTTTACAACAACAGCTTCTTCACCTAGTGATTCAATAGCATGAACATGCTCTCTTACAGCACCTTGTAGACCTAAAACACCTATTTTAACCATTCTATCTTCCCCTGTCTTTTGCCTTACCATCCACGGTCTTGCATGCGTTCTTCAGGAGCAATCTTACTAATTTCTAAACCTTTCATCGCAGAACCAAGATCTTTGGAGACTTTAGCAATTAAATCATAGTCTTTGTAATGAGTTGTTGCTTCCACGATTGCACGTGCGAATTTCTCTGGATTGTCAGATTTAAAAATACCTGAACCTACAAAAACGCCATCTGCTCCTAACTCCATCATAAGCGCAGCATCAGCCGGTGTTGCAACCCCACCTGCAGCAAAATTCACAACTGGTAAACGTCCTAGTTCTTTAATTTCTAATAGAACTTCGTATGGAGCACCTAAATCTTTTGCATATGTCATTACTTCATCTGTAGACATATGAGTTAACTTACGTACTTGTGCATTCACTTCACGAATATGACGCACTGCTTCAACAATGTTACCTGTACCCGGCTCACCTTTTGTACGAAGCATTGAAGTACCTTCACCAATACGACGAGCTGCTTCTCCTAAGTTACGGCAACCACAAACAAAAGGAACCGTATAGTCACGTTTGTTTAAATGATATACTTCGTCAGCTGGAGTTAATACTTCACTCTCATCAATATAGTCTACTCCCATAGATTCTAATACTTTTGCTTCTACAATATGACCAATTCTTGCTTTTGCCATAACCGGAATCGATACAGCATTCATTACTTCTTCTACTATAGTAGGATCCGCCATACGAGCAACTCCACCTGCTGCACGAATATCAGATGGAACTCGTTCTAAAGCCATTACCGCTACTGCACCAGCTTGTTCTGCAATTTTTGCTTGTTCTGCATTGACAACGTCCATAATAACGCCGCCTTTTTGCATTTCTGCCATACCTCTTTTAACTCTATCTGTCCCCACTTTAGACATTATAATAGCCTCCTAAAATTGAACTATATCATCATTTTTTAACGTAACGTTCGTGTTCTCCATTATAAACGATACATGACCGAATAGCCAAGTACTTTTGTAGGTATTAACTGAACAATCCTTTAAAAAAATCTGCAATAGAGGAAAAAATACTACTGAAAAATCCGCCAATTGCTTTTAATGTAAGCATAAACCAGTTATCTTTTTCTACAGCACTTGTAGTCACTATATCGACTGTCTGTGTTTCTTGGTTGCCTTGGATGTAACCCGTATTAGAATCTCCAGTATACTGAAGCATTGCCACACCTACTTTTTCTCCCTTTTCAATCGGTGCAACAAGGTTTCCATCTTCATCTAATTTTGATTCATCAATTTGGTATTCAACATGATATAAATCTTCTTCACCTGTACGAATCATCGTAGAAAAAGGTGCTTGTGTTGCGATTTCTACCGTTTTTTCCTTCCCTTTATTTACCGGAATTTCTGAATCATCTTCTAATTGAAATCCAGCAGGAAATAATTCTTTTTGTTCAAATTGGCTAAAACCAAATTCCATCAATTTTTTCGTTTCAATAAAACGTGAAGGTTCACTATCTGTTTTCATAACAACCGTAATAATACGCTGATCACCTTGTTTTGCTGTACCCGTGAAACAATATCCAGCAGCACTTGTATATCCTGTCTTCAGTCCTTCTACGCCCTCGTATCCATAGATAGAACGATCATCATCCTCTCCCCAAGGAAGCATCCAATTCCAATTTTCTAGAGTTCGATTATCTAGCTCTCCTAAAGTCTTACTCGTAAATTCTAATACTTCAGGATAGTCTTTTAATAAATGATAAGCGAGTAAAGCCGACGATCTTGCCGATAATAAATTATCATCGTCAGGAGCTGTACCTTCCGGATAATTCTCTCCTAGGTCTTCGTTAGCTAAACCTGTTGAGTTTACGAATTTGAACTCAGGGAGTCCCATTTCTTCTCCCTTTTCATTCATCATTTTTACAAATTCCGACTCTGAACCAGCTATTAATTCAGCTAGCGCAATCGTTGTTCCATTATCAGAATAGATAGCCATTGCCTCAAATAGCTCTCGCACCGTATAATCTTTGTCCTGAGTTAAACCGATACCAGATGAGCTGCTATCTCCTGAAATACTGTATGAATAATCACTTATTTGAGTTGGGGTTTCCCATGTTATTTTACCTTCTGCAATAGCCTCTAACACTAAGTATTCTGTCATCATTTTTGTCATGCTCGCAGGTGGAAGCTTTAAGTCTGAGTTTTTTTCGTATAAAATCTTCCCTGTATTACCATCCACAATTATTGCCGACTCTGCTTCCACATTAAATGCAGTCTCTGCTTGTACAGTCGATAGTGGAGCATAGAACATAATTATTGTTAAAGCAGACAGAATACCTATCATTAACTTTTTCATCTTTTGTCACCTTTCTTGCCTTTGCTGATTTATTTGCACTCCAATATTTTATCATAGCCTAGTAATTAAGAAAACTAGCTTAGAGGATTTATTAGTTTTATTTACTCACTTTAGATTACTTTTGATAACAGAAATGCTTGGTGGGTACTAAACTCCACCAAGCATTATTTCCACTATTTTCTTCAATTAGAAATAGAATAGTTTGGTGCTTCTTTTGTAATTTGCACATCGTGTGGATGGCTTTCTCTTAAACCTGCACCAGTCATTCGTATAAATGCCGCATCTTTTCTTAAATTCTCAATTGTTGCTGCTCCGCAATATCCCATTCCAGAACGCAAACCGCCAATTAACTGATGAATCGTATCCGATAAAGGTCCTTTATATGCTACGCGGCCTTCGATTCCTTCTGGCACTAATTTTTTAGCGTCTTGTGAATCTTGGAAGTAACGATCGTTCGATCCAGCTTTCATCGACGTTACTGAACCCATTCCTCGATATACTTTGTAACGGCGTCCTTGGAATATTTCTGTCTCGCCTGGGCTTTCCGATACTCCAGCAAATAAGCTACCTAACATAACAGCGTGTGCGCCTGCAGCAATTGCTTTTACAATGTCCCCTGAATACTTAATTCCACCATCTGCAATTACCGGGACATTATATTTAGAAGCTTCCTTCGCACATTCATTAACTGCAGTAATTTGAGGTACTCCTACACCTGCGACCACTCTAGTTGTACAAATAGATCCAGGTCCGATACCAACTTTTACGATATTGGCACCAGCCTCAATCAATGCTCTTGTTCCTTCAGCTGTAGCAACATTTCCAGCTACAATCGTAAGCTTAGGATATTCCGCTCTAATTTTCTTCACTTGTTCGATGACACCTTGCGAATGACCATGAGCTGTATCTAGAACTACAAGGTCAACGCCTGCTTCTACTAACTTAGCAAGTCTAGCCATCGTATCAGCAGAAATTCCTACTGCCGCACCTACAAGTAGACGGCCTTGGCTATCTTTTGCCGAATTAGGAAATTCAATTACTTTTTCAATATCTTTAATCGTAATTAGACCTTTTAATATATTCTTGTCATCAACTAATGGAAGCTTTTCTATCTTATGCTTTTGTAGAATCTTACTCGCTTCCTCTAGGGTAGTTCCAACAGGAGCAGTAACTAAGTTTTTACTCGTCATGACCTCTGATATTTTTATAGAGTAATCTTCAATAAAACGAAGGTCTCTATTCGTAAGAATTCCAACTAACTGTTGCTCTTTTTCATTGTTTACAATAGGAACCCCTGAAATTCGGAATTTAGACATTAGGTGCTCGGCGTCGAAAACCTGATGGTCAGGTGATAAGAAAAATGGATTGGTAATAACACCACTTTCCGAACGCTTTACCCGATCTACATTTTCAGCCTGCTCTTCAATAGACATGTTCTTGTGAATGATACCCATTCCACCTTGTCTTGCCATCGCAATTGCCATTTTTGCTTCGGTAACTGTGTCCATTCCTGCACTGAAAAAAGGAATATTCAACGTAATATCGTCTGTCAATTTAGTTTGTACCGACACTTCTCTAGGTAATACATTAGATTCAGCTGGTAATAATAAAACATCATCAAATGTTAAACCTTCTCTTGTAAATTTATCTTCTCTCATTAGAAATGGAGCCTCCTTTAACGTTCTTAATATAATCAACCGCCTGTAACTATTGTTATTTACAATACGACATGTCTACTTGATTTTCAAGCATTATTTTATTGAAAAATCTATGTGACATTTTTAATTGCTATTATGTCAACATTGTAAGAGTTTACATAGGGTCTCTACAATTTGGTTATATAAATATATCTTATAAAAAGGTGTTGAATATACGATTGCCTAACTACACAATTTTTAATCTACATATACAACTCTAACCAGTTCTCATAGTATATTCCCTGTATTAGGGAGATCAACAAAAAGTTGGAATGTTAATTACGTAGTCAAAATACGTAGACTCATGCAGGAACAGCACGAGCAGAAAATCACCCATTACGAACGGCTGTGAGTGATGGGAAGTTGAGGCCGTGCCTGCTGAAAGCGAAGTGTTTTGACGAAGCAATTATAAAAACGTAGGAACCGAACTAATTCTAACGAATCGTTCAGTTCCTACTATAGATAAAACATTTCAGTCTCAGACTATTCTAGTTCACACTATTAAGTTAATATATTTTCAATATAAAGAGTTTTTTTCTCATTAAGATTAATAATTTCATTGTTATCAAGTCGAACCATTGGACGTGTTGGGTTATCACTGTGGATATATACCACGTGCGCTCTATCACCATTCGATAAGACGACTTCAGAACCAATAGAATAATTAATAAATGCTTCAACAAATACATTTAAAGTCGTGTAATCGTACTTTTGGTGTTTTACGCTTAACATCTCTTCCATTACCTTAAAAGGTGATTTCTTTGGCTTATACGCTCTTTCCGATGTCATTGCATGATATGTATCCACGATCGCTATAATTTTAGCGTATGGGTGGATTTTATCAGCTTTCACACCAAGAGGGTATCCACTACCATCCAATCGTTCATGGTGTTGCAAGATCGCTAATTTTGCTGCTTTCGTTAATGCAGTAATGTTTTCTACTAATTGATAGGAATACGTAGGATGCTTTTTCATCTCTTTAAATTCTTGAATCGTTAATTCAGTACCTTTAATTAACCAATTTGGGTTGAGCCGGGACATTCCGCTATCCGCTAACACCCCGGCTAGTCCAATTTGGAACCAGTCTATATCATGTTCCATCTTTTTGGCTAAATAAGCAGATAAAAGTGATACTGATACAGCATGATGATAAATATAATCACGCGCTGTCGCATATTTATAAAGAATAAATAAATCAGGCGGGTATTGCGTCAGGCTATGAAAGAGAGGAGAAACCATCTTGCGAACATCTCCAAGATCAATCGGTGTTCCTCCTTGCCAAGACTTAAACATCTTTTTATATTGCTCTACTGTTCGAACATAGATTGTTTCAAACTCCTCTGGTTCCTCTACAGTAGTTTTTTTGGTAGACTGCTTGTCCTTCACTTTATATGGTTGTGGCTTAAACGTTAAACCAGTAACCATTCGCTCTTTAACATCCATTTGTTCAATGCCAAAGTGTACCAATGCCTCTATGTGTTGGTTTTCTATGACTGTCTCGGCCTTTACAATTGGATTACCTGACATCCCCAAAATGGTCTTTTGCACAATACATCCTGGAACTAGTTGCTTTGGATGCACCTTCAACCGGACCACATCCTTCTTTTATTTTTCTGATGACTCTTCTTCTCCCATTGTTTCCTCTACATTGCTCTCTACATCTGCTTCTACTTCTTCTTCCGCTTCTACTTTGGCTACAGTTGCTACAAACTCATCATCTTGTAAGCGAATGAGTCTTACACCTTGTGTATTTCTACCCGTTACGGAAATATCTTTAACAGCCATTCTGATCAATACACCTGCTACGGTCATAATCATAATATCTTCTTCACCTGCTACCGTCTTTAAGGCAACTACTTTCCCTGTTTTATCCGTTATATTACAAGTAAAGATACCTTTTCCGCCTCTTCTCGTAATACGGTATTCATCAATTGGAGTTTGTTTACCATAACCATTCTCGGTAACATTCAATACATAATCATTTTCTTCAATTATTTCCATTGATACTACTTCATCATCATCACGTAAAGAAATACCTTTTACTCCTGCCGCAGTTCGACCCATTGCTCTTATTTCATGCTCTTCAAAACGAATAGCGTATCCGTTTCTAGTACCCATGAGTATGTGTTTGGAACCATTCGTCAATCGTACAGAGATTAATTCATCGTCTTCACGTAAATGAAGCGCAATTAATCCTCCTCTTCGAATATTAGCAAATTGAGCTAATGACGTACGTTTCGCAATACCACGCTTTGTTGTAAAGAATAAATACCAATCTTCCTGGTACTCACTTACAGGGATAATGGCGTTGATCCACTCACCTTTATCAATTTCAAGCATATTAATAATCGGTATCCCTTTTGCTGTACGATTAAATTCTGGCACCTCATACCCTTTTGCTCGGTATACTTTCCCTTTGTTAGAGAAGAATAATACCGTATCATGCGTAGAACAGGATATTAGATGTTCTACGAAGTCATCTTCATTTGTCCCCATACCTTGTATTCCTCTTCCACCACGTCTTTGCGAGCGATACGTAGAAGCTGGAAGACGTTTTACATAACCTTTATGAGTGAGTGAAATGACAATATTCTCTTCAGGGATAAGATCCTCATCCTCGATGAAGTCTACACCACCTGCAACGATTTCAGTACGTCTTTCATCGCTAAAACGTTCTTTAATTTCCGATAATTCATCGTTTATAATCTCTAAAATCTTACCTTCATCACTCAAGATAGCTTTTAATTCTTCGATATGAGCGATTAGTTCATTGTACTCTTCTTCAATCTTTTCTCTTTCTAGTCCTGTTAAACGTTGCAAACGCATATCGAGAATTGCTTGTGCTTGTTTTTCTGAGAGTTTAAACTCAGACATTAAGCCCTGTCTAGCTATCTCTGTTGTTTGAGATTGGCGAATTAACTGAATAATCGCATCAATATGATCTAAAGCAATACGTAAACCCTCTAAAATATGAGCACGTGCTTCTGCTTTTTCTAGTTCATATTGTGTTCTACGGATAATAACTTCCTTTTGATGCTCCAAATAGTACTCTAAACATTGCTTAAGATTTAATACTTTTGGTTGGCCATCAACTAATGCCAGCATATTAATACCGAAAGATGTTTGTAAGGAAGTTAGCTTGAACAAATTGTTTAGTAAAACATTTGCATTTGCATCACGACGCAATTCAATAACAATTCGCATACCATTACGATCCGATTCATCTCGTAAATCTGTAATTCCTTCGATTCGCTTATCCCGAGCAAGCTCAGCAATCTTTTCGATAAGCTTTGCTTTGTTCACTTGATACGGTAATTCCGTAACAAGAATACGTGATTTCCCGTTCGCCATCTCTTCAATTTCCGTTTTTGCACGGATGGTAATTGAGCCTCTTCCAGTTTCATAAGCACGACGGATGCCACTTTTACCTAAAATAAGTCCTGCAGTTGGAAAATCTGGGCCTTGAATATAATCTTCCATCAACTCTGTAATTGTAATTTCTGGATCTCGAGCAATAGCTTGAATCGCGTCAATCGTTTCTCCTAAATGATGTGGCGGGATATTTGTTGCCATCCCAACCGCAATACCTGAAGCCCCGTTTACAAGTAGATTAGGAAAACGTGCGGGAAGCACACGTGGTTCTCGTTCCGACCCATCGTAGTTATCCGTATAATCGATTGTATTTTTTTGAATATCCCTTAAAAGCTCCATTGCTATTTTGGACATTCTCGCTTCGGTATAACGCATCGCAGCAGGCGGATCCCCATCAACCGATCCAAAGTTACCATGTCCATCAACAAGCATATAGCGAAAACTGAAATCTTGCGCCATACGGACCATCGCCTCATAAACTGCAGAGTCACCATGTGGGTGATACTTACCAATTACATCCCCAACGATACGTGCAGATTTCTTATATGCTTTGTCCGCTGTCATTCCTTGCTCATTCAGTGCAAATAATATTCGGCGATGTACAGGCTTTAATCCATCTCTTACATCAGGTATAGCACGAGAAACAATTACACTCATCGCATAGTCGAGAAAAGAAGTTCGCATTTCTTTCCCTATACTTATTTCTTTCACTTGTGGACGTTTACTATCCGCCATAAATTATGACCTCCTATATCCTATGAAGGAAAAAGACCTACTAATGAGACTATCACCATTAGTATATAAAAGTTAACTAGCGCCAAAAGATTGGCGCTGGTGATAATCTTAGTTGCTCTTATCAATTTCTTTCCCATTGGCATTTCTATTATTAAACATCAAGATTTTTTACATAGACAGCATTTTCTTGAATGAAATTACGTCTAGGCTCTACTTTATCTCCCATAAGCATATCAAAAATATTATCTGCTTCTATTGCATCCTTTAATTGTACTTGTAGTAATGTACGTTGATCAGGATCCATCGTTGTATCCCAAAGCTGGTCTGCGTTCATTTCCCCTAAACCTTTATATCTCTGAATACCTGGCTTAGGTTGTTTTGGTAGTTGTTCTAATATTTCATCTAATTCCTCATCACTATACGTATAATGAATCGCCTTTCCTTGCTTCACCTGGTATAAAGGTGGTTGTGCAATGTAAATATAGCCATATTCTATTAATGGGCGCATATACCGGAAGAAGAACGTTAATAATAGAGTTCGGATATGTGCTCCATCGACATCAGCGTCTGTCATAATCACAACTTTATGATAGCGAGCCTTCGTAATATCAAATTCTTCTCCTATCCCAGTCCCTAACGCTGTAATCATTGAACGAATTTCTTGGTTAGATAGGATACGATCTAAACGTGCTTTTTCAACGTTTAATATTTTCCCTCGTAACGGTAGAATCGCTTGAAAATGTCGATCCCTTCCTTGCTTTGCAGATCCTCCTGCAGAGTCACCCTCCACAATATAAAGCTCACTAATTTTTGCATCTCTAGAGGAACAATCTGCTAGCTTACCCGGAAGATTAGATATTTCTAAAGCGCCTTTTCTTCTCGTTAACTCACGGGCCTTTTTCGCTGCCATTCGTGCTCTTGAAGCCATTAATCCTTTATTTACAATAATCTTTGCTGTATCAGGATTTTCCATAAGAAACTGCATGAATGATTCACTAAAAGCAGAATCTGTAATGGTACGTGCTTCACTATTTCCTAATTTCGTTTTCGTTTGGCCCTCAAATTGAGGATCTGGGTGTTTAACTGAGACGATAACCGTTAAACCTTCACGCACATCATCACCAGTAAGGTTTTGGTCATTTTCTCTAATTAAATTTATCTTTCTTGCATAGTCATTGATTACACGTGTTAGTCCTGTTTTAAATCCAGACTCATGGGTACCACCCTCGTGAGTATGGATATTATTTGCGTAAGATAAAATATTGCTAGTAAATCCATCATTATACTGAAGAGCTATTTCTACCTGGATTCCGTCTTGCTCTTTATCCGCATAAAAAGGTTCATGAAGAACTTCTTTGTTTCGATTTAAATGCTCTACAAAAGACTTAATTCCACCTTCATAGAAAAATTTTTCAGGTTCCTTATCATCGCGTTTATCTGTGATAGTAATCCCTAGGCCTCTGTTTAAAAATGCCAGCTCACGTAAACGGTTCGCTAATGTTTCGTAATCATATTCTGTTGTCTCGGTGAAAATTTCTGGATCCGGAACGAAGTGGATTCGCGTACCAGTTATATCCGTTTCTCCCGCTTCTTTTAATTCCGTTGTTACGGCACCTCTCTCAAAACTAATGTAATAAATTTTGCCATCACGATGGACATAAATTTCCATCTTCTTCGACAACGCATTTACTACAGAAGCACCTACACCGTGTAGTCCTCCAGAAACTTTGTATCCGCCGCCGCCAAACTTACCACCAGCATGCAATACAGTCATAATTGTTTCTACTGCTGGACGACCAGTTTTTTCGTGCATACCGACTGGAATTCCTCGACCGTTATCTGTAACCGTAATACTGTTATCTTCTTCAATAATGACATTAATATGGTCACAATAACCTGCTAATGCCTCATCAATACTATTATCAACAATTTCCCATACTAGATGGTGTAATCCTCTTTCACTTGTTGAGCCAATATACATTCCCGGTCTTTTTCTTACGGCTTCCAAACCTTCTAAAACTTGTATTTGATCTGCTTCGTATGATCCTTCACCGTGAATTTTCTCTTCCAATGTCATCTTCATCACCTACACATTCTATTATTAGACACTGCAATGCTACACAACCAGTTATTCATCTATTGGCTCTGTATAATCATCTAACCTACTAATTGTCGATAGGACACTTGATCTTTTACGTAATGTTAAAACAGACAGTGGACTATAATATACTCTATCTGCTGTGAATACGACCGATTTGGTTAATGATTCATCTGTAACAATGACATTTTCTTTCTCATCTAAGGCTAATAAAAGCTCGTCATTTATGGTAGAGGAACTTACCAAACTATAATCAATTATTGCTATTACCTCGTCAGAAGAAATTACATGTTCTTCTCCAACGTGTATAAACATGTTATCCCTACTTTTTAGTTGACTATTTTTCCATCATCTACTTGGAGAATTTCTGCTTTTTCTAATGTATGGTGCCGAATCCCGTCTACACTTGTTGTCGTTACAAAGGTTTGAACTTTCCCTTCAATCGTATCAAGTAACTGTGATTGTCGATAATCGTCTAATTCACTTAATACATCATCAAGTAACAAAACAGGATATTCTCCAATTTCCTTGTAGATTAATTCAATCTCTGCAAGCTTTAAAGACAATGCTGTAGTACGCTGTTGTCCTTGTGAACCATATGTTTGTACATTTTTTCCATTTACATAAAACAATAAATCATCCCGATGCGGTCCGTAGAGAGTTGTACCTCTTTCAATCTCTTTTTGCATCGATTGATGAAACGTTTCACTATATTGTGCAGCAATCTTTTCCTGACTGTCACTATTTAATACGTCAATGCTAGACTGGTACTGAACTTCAAGCTGCTCAAGGTTACGACTAATCCCTATATGAATTTCATTCGCCCATTTATTTAATCGCTCAAGAAACGTAAACCTTCGTTCTACAATAATACTAGCATGTTCAATTAATTGATCCGTGAGTACGTGTAGAAGTGTATGATCTGAGGTTTTACGTAATTGTAGCTGTTTCAGCATATGATTTCGTTGTTTTAGTATTTTTACATATTGAGCCAAATGATAAAGGTAAATTGGCTGTATTTGGCCAATTTCCATATCTATAAATCGCCTACGAGTTTGAGGACTCCCTTTTACCAAGCTGAGATCCTCAGGTGAAAACATGACAATATTAAGAGCTCCAATGTAATCACTCAATCTTCTTTGTTCAAGGTGATTTACTTTCGCTCTCTTCCCTTTATTTGATATAACGATTTCTAGAGGTAAGCTGGCATTTTTTTTCTGCACTCTACCTTCTATTTTACCATAGTTTTTGTCCCATTGGATTAATTCTTTATCTTTAGACGTTCGATGCGATTTAGAGAATGCTAAAACATAGATGGATTCCATTAAATTCGTTTTTCCTTGTGCATTCTCTCCGATAATCACATTAATTTTGTCGTCAAACGATATATCAAGCTGTGAATAGTTTCGATAGTTTTCTAATGTTAATTGTTGTACATACATTCAAATTTCCTTTCGAATTTAATCGAATGATTGGGATTCTGTTACGATAAAGGTCCCAACATCTTCTATAACAACTTCATCTCCTGGATAAAGCTTGCGTCCGCGTCTTGTCTCATGTTCTCCGTTTACAATTACTCCTTGCTCCTGCAAGAAGCTCTTGATCATTCCACCAGATTCAAAGATATTAGCTAATTTAATAAATTGACCAAGTCGGATAAATTCTGTTTGGATGGAAACTTCTTCTTTCAATTACGTCACCCTTTGCTATAGATTCATTCTCAGTATAGCCCTTCTATCTATTTTACTAAACATTTTGTAATTAGAAAAGCAGAGTGAGGATTGGGTACGATAAAGTTTATTCGTTTAGAGTGGATATTTTAAAATTATAGTTGCCATTTAGGAGAATAAATTCACTTAAAATAGGCGCGGAATAAAAAAACCGAACAATTATACAAAAGCAAACACTACCTTTGACTCAGTCCGGACTTTTTAATGTGGTAACAATTATAAAGTTTGGTAAAGGCCGCTATCTCTTCGCCTTCTTTAAAAAGAGGCTAAAGTAATGCTTTAACTTCGCAATAGTAAAGCATTACTCTAGCTTATCTAATCTAGGTTAATGAAATTTCATAAACCTTCTGAAAGTTTATACACATGTGGATAACTTATTTTTTTTACAGCCTATCATGTACAGTGTGGACAATTCACTAATAGGTTCTAACAGGTAAAATTAATTGAAGAATATCGTCAGAATCCATTGGCTTAATAATAAATGGTCTCATTGCTCCAGTAAATTCTATTTTCACTTGTTCAGAATCCATTATTTTTAATGCATCTAACATATATTTAGAGCTGAAAGAAATCTTTAAGTCTTCTCCTTCAATATTTTCAACAGTAACTTCTTCCTCTACCTTACCAATTTCAGGAGAATTACTTGAAACTTCAATTTTTGAATTAGGGGACGTTTCAAGTCGAATAACATTATTGTGATTATCTTTTGCTAATAAAGATGCACGATCTACTGCTGATTGGATATTTTTCTTGTTAACTAAGATAGTAGTTTTACTTTCTTCTGGAATAAGTCGCGATGTTTCTGGATATCTTCCGTCTAATAATCTTGATAAGAAATAAAGATTCTCTGTTTGAAATGCAATTTGATTAGACGCAATTGAAACTTCTACTTTCTTTTCCGAATCATCTAATATTTTGTTTAATTCATTAAGACTCTTACCAGGTACAACTACTTGTTCAAATGGGAATTCCTCCAAACCCTTTTCAACTGGAATCCTACTTGTTGCAAGTCTATGACTATCTGTAGCAATGAACTGAATATAGTTATTTTCAGCTTTAATATTAACACCAGTTAAAATAGGTCTCGTTTCAGAAGTGGAAACAGCAAATACAGTTTGGCGAATCATCGTTTTTATTAGTTCATTAGGTAATTCAAAAGATACTTCACTTTTAATTTGAGCTACATGTGGATATTCCTCTGCAGTTTGTCCATTTAAATCAAATTCTGCAGAGCCAGATTTTATTGTCATTAGTAAATTTTCATCTACAGTTATTTCCACTGTTTCTGAAGGTAATTTTCGAATAACATCTGGAAAATACTTTGCGTGAGCTACAATAGCTCCTGGTTCTAATTCATCTATGTATTGGATACCTTCTTCTTCAACAGGAATAAATGATTGGATGGTAATATCTGAATCACTACCTGTTAAAGTAATTCCATTTGTTGTTACATCGATTTTCAAGCCTTCTAAAATTGGAATAGCTGTTTTTGATGAAATGGCTTTTGTAACATGTTGAATACTTTCTAGTAATTTATTGCGGTTAATGATAACTTTCATAATTGTCCTCCTTGAGGAATATATATTAATTATTATTAATAAAAGATAGTAATAATAGTAATAGGCCCTGTGAATATGTGGATAACTCAATTAACTGTAATCGTACGAAGTTATCCAGATGTTCATAACTTGTTTACAGATATGAAACGTTTATCCACATTGTTCACAGATTATTTTGCTTTTATTTGTTCTTTAATTTCTTCAATTTCTTTACTTAATAGTTGATCCGTGCTAATTAGTCTAGAAATCTTATCATGGGCATGAATAACAGTTGTGTGATCACGACCACCAAATTCTTGTCCAATTTTAGGTAAAGAGAAGTCCGTCAATTCTCTTGATAGATACATCGCAATTTGACGAGGGAATGCAATTGATTTTGTTCTTTTCTTTGCTGCAAATTCTTCTAGTCGGACATTATATTTTTCCCCAACCACTTCTTGTATTCCTTGTATTGTAATAGCTTTAGGTCTTGAAGATGGAATAATATCTTTTAAAGCATCTGCTGCTAATGACGCATCAATATCTTGATTAATCAAAGAAGAATAGGCTACTACTCGAATGAGAGCTCCTTCTAATTCTCTAATATTTGTATCTATTTGATTGGCGATATAGAGCATTACTTCATTAGGTATATCAAGTCCCTCTGCTTTTGCCTTTTTTCTTAATATAGCAATTCTTGTTTCTAAATCTGGCGGGGTGATATCTGTAATTAAACCCCATTCAAATCGAGAACGTAATCTGTCCTCTAATGTAGGTATTTCTTTAGGTGGACGATCGCTAGAAATTATAATTTGCTTATTCTCTTCATGAAGTGCATTAAATGTATGGAAAAATTCTTCTTGTGTTTGTTCTTTTCCAGCTAAAAATTGAATATCATCTATTAATAGCACATCGACATTTCGATATTTATTTCGAAAATCAACAGCTTTGTTATCACGAATAGAATTGATAAATTCATTAGTAAATTTTTCAGAAGATAAATAGACTACTTCCATATTAGGATCATTTTCTAGAACATAATGACCTATCGCATGCATTAAATGGGTTTTCCCTAATCCAACCCCACCATAAATAAATAAAGGGTTATATGCTTTTGCTGGTGCTTCTGCTACTGCTAGGGAAGCAGCATGGGCGAACCTGTTACCTGAACCGATGACAAATGTTTCAAATGTGTATTTATCATTAAGCATCGATTTCGGAGATGGTTGATTTTGAGCTGTAGGAATTGTACTTTTTTTCTTTGTTGTCATTTCTTTATTATCCGTTTCTTCTTCTGAATCAGGAATAACAAATTTGACGTTTAGTTTTACCCCAGTTAATTCATAACAAGCTTCTGTTATTAACGAAATATAGCGATTTTCAAGCCAATCCCGAATAAATGCATTCGGTGCAGAGATAACAATCGTGTCTTCTTGTAATTGATCTATCCCTGTACCTTTAAACCAAGTATCGTAACTAGGTTTACTAACTTTTTGTTCAATTTGAATTAATATATTCTCCCAAAGTTCTTGCACGTTCTCCATTTCATGCCTCCTCTCTCGATAATCTCTAAGGCTTACCTGTGGATAACAATTTATTGATAAAAAAGAGGAAAACTAAGAAATTAAGTTTTCCACATGTATGTGTATAAAAAAATATACAGTATGTTAGCAATTGTCCACATTATATCCACAGTCTGTGGATAATCTTAAGTTTGAATTAAGATCTTTACAAGTTAAACACAATTATAATAACAAACATTGTCAGGAATTGCAATGATTTTTAGGTAGTTATCCACAATAGCGACAAGATGTGAGGAAAAGATATAAACATATGTAGAATATGTGAATAAATTGTCAGGTATGTGTGGAGATTGTCGAATGATTAAAATATATTATCCACAGGATGAACTTCTTCTTGTTGTATAACAGTTGTGTACTATAACAGAATAAGAGAACTAAGATATAGCTAGATACTAATAATAGGGATTTAAGAGAATGTATATGAATGATATAGAAATATTATGAGTAAATAATTATTTAAATGAAATATTTAGTAGGAATGAAGGGAGAATGACGAGTTAAAGATCAAAAATAGTAAAGACATAGCAAAATGTAAGTTGACATGGCTAATACTCTTTCAGTATAATAGTTGAGACTGTCAACAATGTCTTAGAAATTTGATGAAAAAGTAGAATGTCTCGTGTGGGATTATCTCCCTTGAAGAAGGCAATACTTTTTCTTACATCCTCAGGGAGGTGCATATATAATGAAACGTACATTTCAACCGAAAAATCGTCAACGTAAAAAGGTTCACGGATTCCGTGCACGCATGAGCACGAAAAATGGCCGAAGAGTACTAGCTCGTCGCCGTAAAAAAGGCAGAAAAGTATTATCCGCATAGACCACTGAATTTATCAGTGGTCTTTTTCCATGGAAGAGCTAAAAGTTATGAATAAAATAATAGGAAGACGGACGTTATTTAATTTGAAAACAGACATGTATAACGTTTGTCTTCATTAATATAATAGATAGAAGTTAAGTAAGTACAATGAATGAACACGGTTATATAATTGAAGGAGCGCAATGTTCTATGAAAAAAGCCTATCGAATCAAAAAAGATAAAGAATTTCAACTTGTATTCCAAAAAGGCGCTTCTTTCGCCAATAGGCAATTAGTTATCTATTATTTAGAGAAAAAAGATCAACAGCATTTTCGAGTTGGATTATCCGTTAGCAAGAAAATTGGCAACGCTGTAACAAGAAATCAAGTGAAGCGATATATTAGACAAGCTTTTATTGACTTAGAGAATCGAATCAAAGATAATTATGATATTATTATTATTGCTAGAAACCCAGTGAAAGATATGGATTACCACGAGATTAAAAAAAGCATGCAACACTTGTTTTATAAAACAGAGCTATATAAATGAAATATTTGTGATATATAGTAAAAATGGTGGTAAATACATAGAGATAAATGCTAAAATACTGAGTTAGATATAGATAGACGGTATGTTCTTTAAAGGAGGATCATAATGAAGAAAAAACTCCTGCTTATAATAGGTTTAATAGGAGTCATTGTTTTACTATCAGGCTGTACACAGATTGATCAGGATATCACATCGGAGAGTGAAGGGATTTGGAACTCATTCTTTGTATATCCACTTTCTTGGCTACTAGTTAAAGTAGCAGAATTCTTCAATGCAGAGTTTGGATATGGATTAGCGATTGTAATCGTAACTCTATTAATTCGTTTTGTATTATTGCCGTTAAATATTAAACAAATCAGAAGTTCAAAAGCAATGCAGCAAATACAACCTGAATTGCAGAAGTTACGTGAAAAATACAGTTCTAAAGACCAGCAAACACAAACGAAGCTACAACAAGAGACGATGGCATTGTTCCAAAAAACTGGAGCAAATCCAATAGCTGGTTGTTTACCTATCATTGTACAAATGCCAATCTTACTTGCTTTCTACCATGCGATTATGAGAACAGCAGAATTAAGAAATCATGATTTCTTATGGTTTGTATTAGGTGAACCAGATCCAATTTATTTACTACCTATCTTAACAGCTGGTTTTACGTTCCTACAGCAAAAAATTATGATGGCTGGAATGAGCACGCAACAAGCAAGTAATCCGATGATGCCACAAATGACAATGATGCTTTATATCATGCCAATTATGATTGGTGTCTTTGCACTATTCTTACCATCAGCTTTAGCCTTGTACTGGGTTGTAGGTAACATCTTTATGGTGCTTCAAACGTTACTAGTAAGAAATCCAATGATGAATAACGAAGCGGGAGGAACTCAAAAGTGAGAACAGTAACTGCTACTGGCGAATCCGTCCAAGATGCGGTCCAATCAGCTTTAAAGCAGTTAAACATCACAGAGGACCAAGCGACAATTCAAATTATTGATGAAGGAAAAAGAGGTCTTTTTGGCCTTTTTGGAGCAAAGCCTGCAATTGTGAAGGTTTCTCAACAAACAGCACCAAAAGAATCTGAACAAGTTAATAAGGAAATAGAGGTTATCGAGCCAACTATCGGTGAATCGAAGGCGTTTGATAAGATTGATCCTGTAGAAAAAGTAGAAGCCTACATTCGAAGTATCACTAGTTCCTTTGACAAAGAGATTAAGGTTTCAACGAAAGTAGAAAGTAATGTTGTTGTATATGATTTAAGTGGTGAAAAAATTGCTATGCTCATTGGTAAGAGGGGACAAACCCTAAATGCTATACAATATTTAGCTCAATTAGCGATGCATCAATATGCTGATAAATATTTTACAGTAATCGTAGATGCAGAGGGATATAGAGAACGACGTAAGGAAACATTGGAGCAATTAGCAAAAAGAGCTGCAGACCGAGCAATAAAGACAAGAAAAAATGTCAAATTGGATCCAATGCCATCGTTTGAACGAAAAATTATCCATACAGTTTTACATCAAGACAATCGAATTGAAACGGAATCGAATGGATCAGAACCAAATCGATATCTAGTAATAAAACCAAAATAAAATAGAAATTTAAAAAGCAGTTAGTATTGGAATTCATCCAGTATTAACTGCTTTATTTATGGTATTTCAGAAGGTTTCAAAATCAAAATATATGGAGCATTATCACTTACAAAAAGTAAGTCATTTGTTATACTAATTATGCAAGTTAAAAATATATAGAATAATAGGGGGATATACAACATGTCAAACGAGAAATTAAATATTGGTATTATATTAGGAAGTACACGTGACGGTCGTTTAAGTCCACAAGTAGGACAATGGGTAAAAGGGATTGCTGACCAACGTGATGATGCTAACTATGAGATAGTAGATATTAAAGATTACGAACTACCACTATTAGGGACGACAGACGGTACAGAGCCAGGAATTGCAAAATGGAATGAAAAGGTTGATAGCCTAGATGGATTTGTGTTTGTTGTTCAAGAATATAACCATAGTATTTCCGCAGCTCTTAAAAATGCACTAGATTTTGTACGTGAGCCATGGAATAACAAAGCAGCAGGGATTGTAAGTTATGGTTCAACAGGTGGTGCACGTGCAGCTGAACACTTACGTGGAATTTTAGGTGAGTTAATGGTAGCCGACGTTCGTGTACACCCAACTTTATCTTTATTCACAGACTTTGAAAACTTCCAAACTTTCAAACCAGCAGAATTACATTTAGAAAATGTGAATGAAATGCTTAACCAAGTAAATGCTTGGAGCGGCGCATTAAAAACATTGAGATAATAGATTAGTAAAGAGGCGAGAATTCCAAATTAGGAGTTCTCGCCTTTTTTAAACATGTTCTTAGGCGTTGTTATCTTTTTCAAGTAGTTCTATGATCCTGTCTAGCTTTGCATCTATTTGGCTGGTCTGTCGGTTTCTGGTGGCGGAATTTATAGATAACCGCCGAATAAACAACGCAAAAGAAATTACGAATAACAAGATAAGAACATATACAACCAATAAAATAATATCTCCAGTTATCAACCACATCACTCCTAGAAATAACTACTACATTTAGTATAATATAGTAGTTACTAAAAATCTATAATTACTAGAAGATTTTGTAAAATTACTATCCGGCAATTTTCATTACTTAATAGCTCTAATAAATATAGTTTGACTTTCTCGATATAGGGGGAATGATTGTGAATAGAGTAGTAATTTGGACTTTTTTATTTTCAGTCATTATAGCATTGTCTTTTATTATCTATTTTATATTCCCATCTTCAAATGAAATGAAGGGGGAGATATTAGTAATGAAAGGTAGTAACCAAAATCAGTTGATAAAATTTAATGCTGATAATAACAAAACAGAAACATCGTATGTCGAGTTTGATTTCCCGCAATATAATCCTAAAAACTCGAATAAATTAATAGCTGTTTTAAAAAGAAATGGAAATCAAGAAATAGTGGAATTAACAATGCAAAATGGTACATATCAACTAAGTAAGGTACTCTACTCCAATTCAGAGATAAAACATCCAAAAATATCACCAAATAATACATTCATTACTTTCATAATGAATGAGGAGTTATACTATTTAAATCTTTATACGGAAGAGATTTTTTTAATCTCTAGCCGTATTGTAGACTATTTATCATATGATTGGCTTAATGAGAGTGAACTTTTATTTACAATAAAAGAGGAGAGTAGTGGTTTATCCCATATTGTAAAATTTAATTTAAAGAATAAGAGTGAAAACATATTTAGAAAAAATGCATCTTCTCCAACAATGTCTATTAACAAGGAATTTTTAGCTTATAAGGGACATGGGAGCAATCATGTTGTTTATGTGGAAGAGTTAAATAGTGATCAAAAAGCAAAATTCGAAATAGTTACAGATGAACAAATTGGATTGTTCAAACCATCTCCTGATGGTAATTATTTAATTGCTAATGTATATCATTATAGTCAGTCAGATATTGAAATAATTAATCTGCATACGAAGAAAAGGAAAAAAATTTTAGACTCCATCTTTCCATCTTCCTTAGATTGGAGGTAAAAACGATAAACATAAGGCTCCGACTATTCCATAATAGTCGGAACCCATTTATAGTATCATAGCTCTTTGATTTTTATATTATCCCGCAATTTTTTCTTCCGCTTTATTCGTACGTTTATCTTTAAGAACGCGTCTCAACAAATTCCCTAATGCATTAAATGCACGATAGACAGCAGGGATGAGCACTAGTGTAATGAGCGTCGAGAATAAAAGACCTGAGACGATTGCTATTGCCATCGGTGCTTGATAATTACCATCTGTTCCATTAGCTAAAGCAAGAGGTAGCATACCACCAATCGTCGTTAATGTCGTCATAAAGATAGGTCGAATGCGATCCATACCAGCAGTAGCGATTGCTACGTTTGGAGAGATACCTTGTCGTCGCAACTGGTTGGCACGGTCAATTAGGAGAATCGCATTATTAAGTACAATTCCAATAAGCACAATGATACCCATTCCGCTCATAACATTTAGCTCTTGTTGGGTAATAAATAATCCTAAAATAACACCAACAACTGTCATAGGAATAATCGACATAACGATAAGCGGATGTGCTAAATGATTAAATTGAACCGCCATTACCAGGTATACCAAAAATATTGAAATAAAGAATATAACGAGTAAATCCATGATTAATTCTTGCTGAACTTCTAAATCACCCGCAACGGATAAAGAATAACCAGCAGGGGTAGAAAAATCTTTGATAAGTTGTTGAATTTCTCTGTTTATCGTACCTAAATCCATATTTTCTACATCTGCTGAAATAGTTACGTATCTTTCTCCGTTAAAATGCGTTATTTCGTTCGGCATATGAACGTCCTTCCATTCAACAAAAGTAGATAATGATTCGGGTCCATTTACAGTAGGAATCTCTAAGTCAAAAAACGATTGTTCATCACTAGTAGGATCTTGCCATCGAATGGAAAGAGGCATAGTTGTTTCTTCCCAGCCGATTTCACCAAGTGGCATATCCAGAAAAGCTTCTTGGGTAAAATACTTCACTTGTTCTTGATTTAATCCTGCATCATTAATTTTCTCATTATTTAATTCTATTATTTTCTCGATTGACGTTCTGTCTATCGATGTAGAAACTGCTGAAACCCCATCTAGTTCGGCTAGTTGTTCACTAAAATTGCTTGCAACTTCCTGTAACGTATCAAACTCTTCACCTTCTAATTGAACTTGGACTGAAGACCCCATATTAGCGGACATAAGAGATTGAACATCTTTCATTGGATAGTGGTCTTGTAACTCTCTAAGCCTTCTTAATACCTCTTCATTAACTAACTTTTGGTCACGGGTAATTTCTTCACCTTTTGTCATATTTATAATGGCGAATATATTAGAACCATTATCCATCATATAGCTGGACTCGATATCCTCTATATTTGCTAATGTATGACTGATTTCTTGGATCATTTCTTTCTTTTCTTCTGAAGATACTCCTGTTTCTAGATCAATCGATAATTCGGAATAACGATTAAGCATATCTGGCATAATATTCGTTGGAATTCGGGAAATAAGGAAGAGAGAACCAATAAACATCAGCAAGAATATAACAAGAATACCAAAACTATAACGTTTTTTCTTTACTATGGTACCAATGAAATTTCCGTAATGTTGAATGATGCGGCTTTCCTTTTTCTTTTTACGCTGTTTTAGGAATTTTTCAGATAAAGCTGGAATTAGAGTAAAGGATACAATGACAGAGCTTATAAGAGTAATAGCAATTATCACACTTATGATTACCATGAACTGGCCATTCTCACCATCCATTAAACCAATCGGAACAAACACAACAATCGTAGTTAACATGGATGCAATAACAGCAGAGGCAACTTCCTTTGTCCCCTGAACAACAGCTTCAAGTGCTTCTAGTCCTTCTTCCTTTTTCTTATAGATAGATTCAAGTATCACAATAGAAGCATCAACCATCATTCCGATTCCTAATCCTAGAGAAATAAGGCTTAAAATATTAAAACTATAATCAAGCAACCAAATGGTTAAAAATGTTAGTAATATAGAAGTTGGTATCGAAATGGCAATAATAAGTGTTGCTCGGAGGTTTCTTAGGAAAATAAAGAGTACTAGTATGGCTAAAAGTCCTCCAATAAGTACATTGTCTGTAACACCATTTATAGAATCCTCCACATAGTCAGCTTGCGCTACAATTTCATTTGTGATTAGATCTCCTAGCAGTCCTTCTTCTTTTATATTCCTTAATTCCTCACGTACAGCAGCAGCCATATCTATTTGAGTATAATCTCCGTTACGTCCTACTTGAGCAAGTACGAAATCTTGACTCCCGTTTTTCCATACATAAGAAGAGTTTTGAACGGGTTTTATAGAGACATCCGCGAGTTCTTCTAATGAGATAAAACCAGTTTCAGTTGGTATTTGAATGTTCTCTATATCACTTTCATTTTCCAAATCACTTTGCCAGCGGAGAACAGGTTGACCATCTTCCTCACTAAATTGCCCTAATGTGCTATCCGTGTTAGCTTCTTGGATAATCGAGATGATTTGTTGAGGAGAAAGCTGGTGTTGTTGTAGAGATTCTCGATGTAATTCTATAATTACTTCATGTTCTTGCAAACCTACTAGCATGACATCTCTTACCTCTGGGAGGCTCTCTAAACGAGGTTCTAATATCTCTGTAGCAAAAGCGTTCATTTCATCCATCGTTCCACCAGAGACATCCATATAGAATTCATAGGTAGCTCCTGTGCTTAATTGCTCTGCTATAACGTCATTTACTTCAGGGATGTTAGAGGTGATGGAATGTACAATTGAGGCAATTTCTTGGGAGACTTCTTCTCCATGACCTTTTTGAATCATAACTTGAATAGTACTTAAACCTGCTGTAGTCGTGGAGTAAATATCTTCTGTCAATTCAATCCCTTGAATAGCTTGTTCAACAGGAGTAGTAATCTTCCTTTCTACTTCAGCTGCAGGCATATCACCTGCGTAAATCATAACATTGGTACCATCGAAATTTACTTCAGGCAGTAATTCTTCATCTAATTTAGATAATCCATAGCTACCAAGCAAAATAATTAAGATAGTAGCTAATCCTATTAAAATCTTTCTCTTTACAATAAATTCAATCAATTTTATCCCCCTTATTTTCTTTCTTTGCGTAACTAAAGGAAGTATAGCAATCGATATATGAGAATACATGGACCTACAGTCTAAACTTTACCTAAGACTTCAGACGTATATTATTGTCCACAGTGAACAAGAAGTTATATAATAGATAAGCTTATCCACATGTGAATAAGTTACGTGAAAAAAATGCATGTGGATATCTTCCCAAGAGGAATAGGTTTGTGTTATTCTAATAAGTTAGTGGTACTAAAATTTTAAAAAATGTGGATAAATATAGATAACAAAAAATATAGGAGGTGAGATGGATGATAGACACAGATACAATTGCTGCTATATCGACACCACTAGGAGAGGGAGCAATTGCGATTGTGCGATTGAGTGGAGAAGAGGCAATACCAATTGCTAGCAAAGTATTTGAAGGAAAAAATTTAAACGAGGTATCATCCCATACGATTCATTATGGTAAAATCATTGATCCAGAAACAAAGGAAATGGTGGAAGAGGTAATGGTTACGGTTATGCGTGGACCTAGAACCTTTACTACAGAAAATGTGGTGGAGATTAACTGTCATGGAGGTTTAGCTTCTGTCAATCGAGTATTAGAGCTGGTATTAGGTTATGGGGCAAGAATAGCTGAACCAGGTGAATTTACGAAGCGAGCTTTCTTAAACGGAAGAATTGATTTATCTCAAGCGGAAGCGGTAATGGATTTAATCCGAGCAAAGACAGATAAAGCAATGAACGTAGCACTAAAGCAATTAGATGGAAAATTGTCGAAACTTGTAGAAAAACTAAGACAAGAGTTGATTGAAACAGTTGCCCATGTTGAAGTAAATATCGATTATCCTGAATACGATGATGTTGAAGAAATGTCTCATCAAATGCTGTTAGAAAGAACAAAAAAAGTATATGACCAAGTAGAAAAATTGTTAGAAACAGCAAAGCAGGGGAAAATATTAAGAGAAGGTATCAAAACGGCTATCATTGGACGTCCAAACGTTGGAAAATCTTCTTTACTAAATGCATTCGTACAGGAAACGAAAGCAATTGTTACGGATATTCCAGGTACGACTCGTGACGTTATTGAAGAGTATGTCAACGTACGCGGCGTTCCATTACGCTTAATCGACACAGCAGGGATCCGAGAAACAGAAGATATCGTGGAACGAATAGGGGTAGAACGATCCCGACAAGCATTAAAAGAGTCCGATTTAATCTTATTTGTATTAAATTATGGTGAAAAATTAACCGAAGAAGACCGCAAGCTTTTTGAAGCGGTTGACGGTTTAGAATATATTGTAATTGTTAATAAGACAGATTTAGAACAAGTCATTGATTTAGAAGAAGTAGAACGTTTAGCAAATGGTAAAAAGATTATAACAGCTTCGATGAAAGAAGATATAGGTATGGATCAATTGGAAGCAACGATAGCAGAAACCTTCTTTGAAGGAGATATTGATGGTGGAGATTTAACGTATATATCTAATGTCCGTCACATTCAATTATTGAAGCAAACGATGCAAGCACTGAAGGATGCCGAACAAGCTATGGAAGCTCAGATGCCGATTGATCTAGTCCAAATGGATGTAACACGAGCATGGGAGCTTTTAGGCGAAATAATTGGTGATACGGTTCAGGAAAGCCTTATCGATCAATTATTCTCTCAGTTTTGTCTTGGTAAATAAAAGTGAAATCTTAAATAGATGGAGGGATCGGCTATGGCAACATATGAAGCTGGTCAATACGATGTAATAGTAATAGGTGCAGGTCATGCCGGAGTAGAGGCAGCCTATGCCGCAGCAAAAAGAGGAGCAAAAACCCTTGTTTTAACTCTTAATTTAGATATGATTGCCTTTATGCCATGTAATCCATCCATAGGTGGTCCAGCAAAAGGTATTGTTGTTCGCGAAGTGGACGCGCTAGGTGGATTAATGGGTAAAGTTATTGATAAAACATATATTCAAATGCGTATGCTTAATACAGCAAAAGGGCCTGCAGTCCGTGCTTTACGAGCGCAAGCAGATAAACCTTTATATATTATGGAAATGAAGAAAATATTAGAAAAAGAACCAAACTTAACTCTCCGCCAAGGAATGGTAGAAGAACTTGTCGTAGAAGATGGGGAAGTTAAAGGTGTTATTACAGAAACAAAGGCACTATATCGTGCAAAAACAGTTATTATCACTACAGGTACGTTTATGCGTGGAAGAGTTATTACGGGAGATATCTCTTACGAAAGTGGACCGAATAACCAACGAGCAAGCGTGAAGCTTTCGGAGAACCTAGAAAAATTAGGATTTGACCTTGTACGTTTTAAGACAGGGACACCACCTAGAGTAAATCACCGCACGATTGATTACTCTAAGACTGAGATTCAACCGGGTGATGAAAATCCACAACATTTTTCGTATGAAACAGTGGAAGAACTAACGGATCAAATACCTTGTTGGCTAACACATACGAACCAGAATACACATCAAATTATTAATGATAACCTGGAGCTTTCTCCGATGTATTCTGGGATGATTAAAGGAACTGGACCAAGATATTGTCCATCTATCGAGGATAAAATCGTTCGCTTTAATGATAAACCACGTCACCAAATCTTTTTAGAACCAGAAGGGCGTAATACGGACGAGGTTTACGTACAAGGATTGTCTACTTCTTTACCAGAGTATATTCAAAAAGAAATGTTACAAACTATACCTGGTCTAGAAAATGCTGAAATAATGCGTGCAGGTTATGCGATTGAGTATGATGCAGTAGTTCCAACTCAACTATGGCCAACATTAGAAGTGAAAAATATTAGTGGTTTATTTACTGCAGGACAAATAAATGGAACATCGGGTTATGAAGAAGCAGCGGGCCAAGGTCTCATGGCAGGAATTAATGCCGCAGCAAAAGCATTAAACAAAGAAAGTCTTATCTTAGATCGTTCACAAGCATATATAGGAGTTCTAATTGATGACTTGGTAACGAAGGGGACAAGAGAACCTTATCGTCTTTTAACTTCAAGAGCGGAGCACCGCTTGTTATTACGACACGATAACGCTGATCTTCGATTAACGGAAATAGGGTATGAAATTGGTCTTATTTCAGAAGAGAGATACCAAGGATTCTTACAGAAAAAAGAACAGATTGCTGCTGAAAAACAGCGTTTATCAGAAATACGATTAAAACCTACAGAGGAATTACAACAACTTATGGACGAACATGGAGCAAGTCGCTTGAAAGATGGTATTCTTGCTTATGACTTGTTAAAGAGGCCTGAAATAGGTTATAAAGTCATTGATAAAGTTTGTCCAAGTGATATAGATATTCCATTTGAAGTAAAAGAGCAGGTTGAGATCCAAATTAAATACGAAGGCTATATCAAAAAAGCGCTACAGCAAGTTGATAAATTGAAAAAGATGGAGAATAAATCAATTCCTGAGGATATTGATTACTCTGCAATTAATGGTCTTGCAACAGAAGCAAGACAACGACTAGAGAAAATTAGACCACTAACCGTAGCACAAGCATCTCGTGTTTCAGGAGTAAATCCAGCTGACGTATCTATATTACTCGTTTATCTCGAACATGGTAAGGTAGCTCGTGTAGCAAACGATTAATAATAAAGTATTTCAAGGGGTAGGGAGAGTGGCATTTTGCTTTTCTCTCTATTTCTTTACATAATAACCTATTTAAAGAGAGGTACAATGAAATGAATCCAATAACTTTTCAGCAGAAAGCGAAAGAAATCGGTGTTGATTTATCAGAGCGTCAGTTAAACCAATTTGAACTCTATTATGATCTATTAGTCGAGTGGAATGAAAAAATCAATTTAACCTCTATTACAGAAAAAGAAGAGGTATATGTAAAGCATTTTTATGATTCTATTACTGCAGCTCCTTATTTTGATTTCACCCAGGAACTTAGAATATGTGACGTCGGTGCAGGTGCAGGATTTCCAAGTATACCACTGAAAATTTGCTTCCCTCATTTGAAAATAACGATTGTTGATTCTTTAAATAAGCGAATTAATTTCTTAAATACGCTTGCGGCCTCTTTAGAATTAACAGATGTAGCATTTTACCATGATCGTGCTGAAAACTTCGGAAAGAATGAGAAATTTCGCCATTCTTTTGATGTTGTATTAGCTAGAGCGGTAGCGAGAACCTCTGTATTAAGTGAGTTTTGTTTACCATTAGTCCGTACGAATGGAACATTTATTGCGATGAAAGGATCCAATGTAGAAGAAGAATTAACAGATGCGCAAGATGCAATCGAACTACTAGGCGGCCAAGTAAATAAAATTGAAACTTTCTCTTTGCCAGAGGACAGCGGAGCTCGAAACATTGTGATAATAGATAAGAAAAGAAAAACTCCAAAAAAGTATCCCCGAAAACCAGGAGTACCAGCTAAAAATCCGCTTTAATTTTTTTGTTCTACCTTTTTAGTTAATTTATGATAGAATAAAGAGAGATAGAAGGAAAATGTTTCACGTGAAACATTTTTGTTAACGGTCTTTCTCATACATTAAGAAAATACTAATTTTCTACGATAAAGGGTAGTGGATAGATGTGAAATTAGTAGGGCATATGTCTTTGCTATGTTAAGGTGTTAACCAGTTATTCTTTATCGATTATATATAATAAGCTCGTAGGGAAAAGTAATATAAGGTGGTGTTTGTCATGTTACACCCATTAAGTCGGATCTTTGGCTTGGGAGATAAGGTCGATGAAACTTTGATAGAAGAGAAAGAAAATATTCAAGATGAAATTATTCATGTACCTATTAAAGCTCTGGAGCCCAATAGATATCAGCCAAGGAACATTTTTGACGAAGAGAAAATAAAGGAATTAGCTCAAACCTTACATACTCATGGTATGATTCAACCTATCGTCGTCCGTAAAATTGACGAATCAGAAAATTATGAGATTATCGCTGGTGAAAGACGTTGGCGAGCTGCAACTAGTTTAGAATGGGAAACTGTACCTGTTATCATCCGAGAGATGAATGATAAAGAGACAGCTTCTGTCGCACTAATTGAAAACTTGCAACGTGAAGAGCTTACCGTAATAGAAGAAGCCATTGCTTATGAAAAGTTAATTGAAATGCATCAATTAACACAAGAAGCCCTCGCTCAACGCTTAGGTAAAAGTCAGTCAACCATTGCTAATAAAATGAGATTGCTAAAATTACCTGAGCCAGTTCAACAGGCTATTATGGAAAAGAAAATCACTGAGAGACATGCAAGAGCTTTAATTTCTTTGAAAGACGAAGAGAAGCAAGTCCACGTATTACAACAGATTTTAGAACGTGACCTTAACGTAAAACAAACAGAAGCACTTATAGAGCAATTATCAAATCCTACACAAAAGAAGAAAAGGCCACGTCTAAAAGGAATCAATAAAGATATTCGAATCGCAATGAATACAATACGTCAGTCATTAAACATGGTGACAGAGACTGGAATCAATTTAGAATCAGATGAACAAGATCATGAGGACTACTATCAAATTACTATTAAAATTCCAAAGAAAAAATAGAGAAATACGCACCCATCTTTAAACATAAAAGATGGGATTATTTTTGTCTATTAACAATAACTGTAGTAATTATTAAGAAAAGATTAAAATACAAACCTTTTATTGCCAAGAAATGATAGAATTTCGTCATATATTGATTGATTCCGAGTTTTTATAACAAAAAGGTAGTGGATTAACTCCATTTAGTGATAAAATGATATAGTGAATAGATAAAAGGTAGGTGGCACCATGGGAAAAGTTATCGCCGTTGCAAACCAAAAAGGCGGCGTCGGCAAAACAACCTCAGCAGTAAACTTAAGTGCTTGTATGGCACATTTAAATAAGAAAGTATTACTCATTGACATCGATCCACAGGGGAACTCAACGAGTGGGGTTGGTATAAATAAAGCGGATGTTGCCTATTGTGTTTATGACGTATTAGTTAACGATATAGAAATGGAAAAGGTATGTACAGGAACGGATATCCCTAATCTAGACGTAGTTCCGGCAACCATCCAATTAGCAGGAGCAGAAATTGAACTCGTTTCTACTATATCCAGAGAGGTTCGCTTAAAAAAAGCGATTGATAGCGTAAAACACCGATATGATTATATTTTCATTGATTGTCCTCCATCATTAGGTCTATTAACGATAAACTCTCTAACTGCCGCAGATTCAGTACTTATTCCAGTTCAATGTGAATACTATGCGTTGGAAGGATTAAGCCAACTCTTAAACACAATTCGTTTAGTACAAAAGCATTTGAATAAAACATTAGCGATAGAAGGCGTATTATTAACGATGTTAGATGCTAGAACAAATTTAGGTATTCAAGTTATAGAGGAAGTTAAGAAGTATTTTCAGGATAAAGTTTATCAATCTATTATTCCTCGAAATGTACGCCTAGGGGAAGCACCTAGTTATGGGAAGCCTATAATTACTTATGATCCTAAATCAAGAGGCGCAGAGGTCTATCTGGATTTGGCAAAGGAAGTGATGGCAAATGGCTAAAGGTGGTTTAGGTAGAGGACTTGATGTCTATTTTCCGCAAGTAGAAGAGGATAATATGGATCAAGTAGAGTATATTGACTTAAAGCAATGTAGGCCTAATCCGTATCAACCTAGAAAAGTATTTGAGGCAGATGCAATCGAAGAAATGAAACAATCAATTAAACAACATGGTATTTTACAGCCATTAATTGTGCGTAAGAGTATTCGTGGATATGAGATTGTAGTTGGAGAACGTCGTTACCGAGCTGCTAAAGAAGCTAACTTAGAAACGATACCAGCTATTGTTAAAGAATTGACCGATGAAGACATGATGGAAATAGCTTTATTGGAAAACATACAACGAGAAGACTTAACGCCAATAGAAGAAGCGAATGCGTATGATAAATTAATTAATGAGTTAGGGGTTACTCAAGATCAATTGGCGAAACGTTTAGGAAAGAGTCGACCACACATTGCCAATCTAGTCCGTTTGTTAAGTCTCCCAAGTGAAACCATTCAAATGATCAACAATGGTTCCTTATCAATGGGACATGGACGAGCTCTATTAGGATTAAAGGATAAGACGAAAGTAGTTCCAACTGCTAGAAGAATAGTGAAAGAAAAGCTGAATGTAAGGCAAGTAGAAGCGTTAATCCAACAGTTGAATGAAAACACCCCAAAGCAAAAACAGAAAAAAGTAGAGAAAGATATCTTTATCACAGAAAAGGAAAATCATTTAACAGAGTTCTTCGGTACGAATGTTTCAATTAATCGAGGAAAGAAAAAAGGGAAAATTGAAATTGAATTTTTCTCTGATGATGATTTGAACCGAATCTTAAGTATGATAGAGCAAGATAAAGAGTAACAATCTTGAAACTATTTTGGCAGAGAGTTAATCATCCATCATAAATAGATTAATAGTCTACTTTTATGGAAATGGATGAGAGAGACTCTTTGCCATTTTTGTTTTCGTATGAGCAAAAGATTGTTCACTCTTCTAACAGAGTCTAAGTTAAAGAGAAAGTAGGGGATTATATGGTTCTATATGGCACATTAATGAACGCCTTGCTAATTGTTATCGGAACATTAGTTGGGTTGTTGTTACATAGAATTCCGGATTCGATAAAAAATACAACGATGCAGGCTATTGGTCTAATCGTTATAGTGATTGGTATTAAAATGGCGATACAAGTGGATAATACGATCTTAATTTTATTAAGCTTATTTTTAGGAGCTATATGTGGGACGGCCATTCAATTAGAGAATAAAATGAATGCATTAGGACACCGTATTGAAAAGAAATGGTCTAAGAGTAATAAAAAAAGTATAACAGAAGCATTTATAACGTCCTCACTCATTTATGTAGTAGGTGCAATGTCGATTATAGGCGCACTAAATAGTGGATTGAGTAATGATCATGAGATTCTCATTACGAAGGGGTTTCTTGATGGTTTTATGTCATTAGTTTTAACAACAACGCTTGGATATGGTGTTATTTTCTCCATTATCCCAGTTATTTTATATCAAGGGTCAATTGCTCTTTTTGCTGAAGGCATTCATAATTTTATTAATAGCAGTATATTAGATAGCTTTACAAATGAAATGACAGCCTTAGGTGGGGTTCTTATTTTAGCTATTGGGACTAATATTTTAGGATTAACTAAAATTAAAATTGGTGACTTTCTCCCTGCAATACCGGTATTTATCCTCTTGTTCTTTTTACAGCTGAATGTATTCTAAAAACATACTTTGTCCTCCGTGAGCATAAGATTTATAAATATAAATGGTCTCATGGAGGCATTGTTATGTGGAAAGCTGGTTTCAAGTGGATGTTTTTAATCATTGGTACGATGATTGGTGCAGGATATGCATCAGGAAGAGAGATATGGCAATTTTTTGGGCATGAAAGTGGACTAGCTATCGTATTGTTCTCGATCCTCTTTACATACTGTATCTATCTAATTATGACGATTAGTTATCGATATCAATCTACAAACTATTCAACGATATTAGAGGCGTTATTAGGCGATAAGATTGCAAAATTTTATGATATCCTTATCTTTTTTTACTTAATCTCAGTTACGACCATTATGATTGCAGGAAGTGGTGCCACATTTGAAGTATTTAAACTTTCTAAATGGGTAGGTATTTTATTTATTGCTGTTATAATTGTTCTCTTGTTTATTAGAGGTGTACAAGGAGTAATTTCTTTAAATACATTTATTTTACCTCTATTAATTACTGGGCTTCTTACTATTTTAGTTGTTTTCATAAAAGATGAACAATTAACGTTTATTTGGAGTCTAGATCATCAAAGTAATTGGTCATCTGCTTTTACGTTTACTGCTTTAAACATATTATCTATACTTGCAGTGTTAGGAGCAGTAGGGGATAAGATACAATCTAAGAAAGAAATTCTTATTGCTAGTATTGGAAGTGGATCAATCTTAGGATTAGTAACTCTTTTGTATAACAATAGCTTAATTCAAATTTCCGAAATAATTATTTTGTTTGAAATTCCTTTATTTGCGATATTAAAAAATTATCCGAATTACGCATATATAGTTATGTCGATTCTTTTATGGTTTGCGATTTTTACAACAGCCATCTCATCCACACTTGGTATTGTTACCCGATTACAAAGTTATGTAAAGCTAACATTAAGTAAGTTGGCTGCAATCCTCGTAATCTTATTAATACCATTAACCAATCTAGGCTTCTCTACTTTAATTGCCTGGTTATATCCACTATATGGTTTTCTTAATCTATACTTGCTAGCAGCTATCATCTTATTTCCTTTTTACACGAAATTTAGCTATAATGAATAGAGCAGAATACGAAAAGCAGGTGATCGGATGGAGCGTAAAGAATTTCAGCTTAACGATATTGTTGAAATGAAAAAGCCGCATCCATGTGGAGAAAATCGATGGAAAGTTATTCGTATGGGTGCGGATATTCGTATAAAGTGTGAAGGCTGTGGTCATAGTGTTATGTTACCGCGCCGAAGATTCGAACAAAAGATGAAGAAGGTTTTAGTATCAGCAAATGAAGAATAGGTAAAAATGAGATTCGCTATAGGTTATAAGCGAATCATTATTTTTTTACACAAAAATGTTCCACGTGAAACATTTTTAATTTTTCAAAGAGAAATAACGACAACTATTAAAGAAATGATTAAGAATTCTGCTTTAATACCAATATATATACATCGAAAAGTGAATTGTTCTCTCTTGTCAATAGTCTTAACAAAATCTATAATTGGAATTACTGAACGTTCAGAGGAACGGAATCCTTAAGGAGTGGAAGATAAATATGGCTTTAACAGCAGGAATTGTAGGTTTACCCAACGTAGGTAAATCCACATTATTTAACGCAATTACACAAGCAGGTGCGGAATCAGCAAACTATCCATTTTGTACAATAGATCCCAACGTCGGTATTGTAGAAGTGCCAGATGAGCGTCTTCAAAAATTGACGGAATTAGTAAAACCAAAGAAAACAGTTCCTACGGCTTTTGAATTTACAGATATTGCAGGAATTGTAAAAGGTGCTAGTAAGGGGGAAGGTTTGGGGAACCAATTTCTTTCTCATATACGACAAGTAGACGCAATTTGCCATGTTGTTCGATGCTTTAGTGATGATAATATAACACACGTTTCAGGTAAAGTAGATCCAATCTCGGATATTGAAACTATTAACTTAGAGCTAATATTAGCTGACTTAGAAACAGTAACGAAACGTATTCAACGTGTTGAAAAAATGGCGCGTCAAAAGGATAAGGAAGCAATGGCCGAATTAGAAGTATTAACAAAGCTTAGAGATGGGTTTGAGGAAGAACAACCAGCAAGAGCCGTTTCCTTCTCTAAAGAAGAAGAAAAAATAGTAAAAGGTCTTCACTTACTTACCGCTAAACAAGTGTTATATGTGGCAAATGTAGGAGAGGACGAGCTATTAGACACAGAAGATAATGAATACGTACAATTAGTTCGTGAATTTGCCTCTAAAGATGAAGCTGAGGTAATTGTAGTAAGTGCAAAAGTTGAATCAGAAATCGCCGAACTAGATGGTGAAGAAAAAGCAATGTTTCTAGAAGAGCTAGGTATTAAAGAGTCAGGATTAGATCAGCTTATTAAAGCTACTTATACATTGTTAGGTCTTGCTACATACTTTACAGCTGGTGAGCAAGAAGTACGTGCTTGGACATTCAAAAAGGGAATTAAGGCGCCTCAAGCAGCAGGTATTATTCATACCGATTTTGAAAAAGGCTTCATTCGTGCAGAAACGGTTTCCTATGACGACTTGCTAGATGCAGGATCGATGCAAGTTGCTCGTGAGAAAGGTAAAGTACGATTAGAAGGTAAAGAGTACATCGTGCAGGATGGAGATGTCATGCATTTCCGTTTTAATGTATAATTTATTAAGAAAATATTTGATTTCATGTAGTGAAAACAGTATAA
Organism: Gracilibacillus halotolerans; assembly: GCF_014206945.1. GTDB lineage: Bacteria > Bacillota > Bacilli > Bacillales > Amphibacillaceae > Gracilibacillus > Gracilibacillus halotolerans. Next base: position 30,959 of record NZ_JACHON010000011.1, on the reverse strand, counting down.
TGAATTATTGTGAGTAATAGAAAATGATTACTCCTTGCTCTATTTGAAAGAATAGGGCCACAGACCAAAAGGAGGTGCATACGGATGAATAAATACGAAATTATGTACATCATCCGCCCAGATATGGAGGAAGAAGCTCAAACTGCTTTAGTGGAGCGATTCAATAATATCCTTACAGATAATGGTGCGGAAATCGAAAAAGTCGAAGAGATTGGCAAGAAACGTCTTGCTTATGAAATTAACGACTATCGTGATGGTTACTACGTATTAATTAACTTTGCCGGAGATGAGCGAGCGATCAACGAATTTAATCGTCAAGCTGGATTCTCTAAAGACGTTATTCGTCATATGGCAATTCGCGAAGATGACCAATAATTGTAGGGAGTGGTTCTGATGCTAAATCGAGTTGTTTTAGTTGGTAGATTAACAAGAGATCCTGACTTACGCTACACACCCAGCGGGGTAGCAGTAGCCAATTTTAATATTGCAGTCAATCGTCCTTTCTCAAACCAACAAGGAGAACGAGAGGCGGATTTTATAAACTGTGTTATTTGGAGAAGACCAGCAGAAAATTTAGCGAACTTTATGAAAAAAGGTAGCTTAATTGGTGTAGATGGTCGTATTCAAACACGAAGTTACGATGATCCAGAAGGTAAACGAGTATATATTACGGAAGTTGTAGCAGATTCTGTACAATTCCTAGAATCAAAAGGTTCACCAAGCGGTGGCGGTGGACAGCCTTCTTCTCAAGGTGCACAGGGGTATAATCAAAATCAGAACCAACAACCTTATTCGAACCAAGGTAATCAAAATCAAGGGAATAGTAATCAAGGAAATCAGGATAATCCATTCCAAGATAGTGGAGAACCTATTGATATTTCAGATGATGATTTACCATTCTAAATTTAAAATTGATATTTTTATATAGGAATATATAAATAAAGGAGGGTATACGAATGGCAGCAGCTCGTCGTGGCCGTGCAAAACGTCGTAAAGTATGTTTCTTTACTGCGAATGGCATTACACATATCGACTATAAAGATGTTGATTTGCTAAGACGTTTCGTTTCTGAGCGTGGAAAAATTCTTCCTCGTCGTGTAACTGGAACTTCTGCAAAATACCAACGTAAACTTACAAAAGCTATCAAACGCGCTCGTACAATGGCGTTATTACCTTACGTAAGTGAATAATAAAAATCACCTCAAAGTTATTTCGAGTTAATACTCATATAACTTTGAGGTTTTTTTATAATCGCAGATACATATCTTATTATATAAAAAGTAACTCAAAAATTTAAACGTAATAGGATAGAACCGACTAATGTTCCGTTTTGCCGAATAAAATTAGCTCCATTGTATAATCCCCTTAATATAAAGAGTTTTCATCCATCCCAATAACAAGACTTTTATACACTCTTCCTGTTATGACAACCCAATTCATTCAAGTTAGACATCTATATTAAAACCTACTTAGCTTATCGCTCATTAAACCTCAAACATAGTAGTAACCCACACCTTATATATTAATCACTCTTCCAATGATTTTAATATAAAACATGGTATTTAATGGATGTGATATTATACATAATTACTAAAAATAATATAACTTAATTACTATTTATCATACTTTGCTAAAAACTTTAATTGTTTTTAGTAGAAGAAGGTAAAGAAACGTTTGAAGTAGGCGACACGGTTGTATACACAATTTAAGCTCGTAATACGGTTGTAGACAGCATAGTAGAAGATTTGGTTATCAGTGATGAAACTATGTGGGGGGCTTTCTTTTCATTTTATATATAATCGATTTAGAATAATACACGATACGTGACAGTATTAAGAACTACAGGTTCACTATACAAACTTCGCTAGAAAACAATAATGTTCGTATCTTATAATATAAATTACCAATATATAGGGTTAATACATCACTAATAAACTTAAAACACGATTAATAAGTGATTAGAGGTAACAAAACGTTCTTGACTTCTGAACAAATTATCGATTATTATAATGTATAAGCAAAATATCATCATCAAATTTATAAATGGTTCATCTTAGGTAAGAGTAAATACGAAACTTTCAGAATTTTTTATAAAATGGCTGTTACTTGAAAAGAAAAGTGCTATAATAACAACATAATCAATGTAAAAGGTTTTAAATAAGTGAAATGTTTCACAAAGATTAAAACAATATATAAAAATAGAGAATATATGGAGGGACAATCATGGCATATAAAGTACTAATAAGTGATCCGTTAAGTGAAGAGGGAATTCAACCGTTAAGAGAAGCAGAGAATCTTGAGGTAGATGTGAAAACGAACTTATCCGCAGACGAACTTGCCGACATCATTGGAGATTATGATGCATTACTCGTTCGTAGTCAGACAAAAGTGACAAGAGATATTATTAGTAAAGCTTCTAAGTTAAAAATAATTGGACGTGCTGGGGTCGGAGTAGATAACATCGATCTAAGTGCTGCTACGGAATATGGAGTTATTGTAGTAAATGCTCCAGACGGAAATACGAATTCAGCTGCGGAACATACGATTGCTATGCTAATGTCATTGGCTCGTAAAATCCCTCAAGCATATTCAGCTTTAAAAGATGGTAAATGGGACCGCAAAACGCATGTAGGTGTCGAGTTAAAAGGTAAAACAATCGGTGTAATCGGAATGGGTCGTATTGGTCAAGAGGTTGCGTATCGAGCAAAGGGACAACGTATGAAAGTCATTGCATATGATCCTTTCTTAACGAAAGAGCGTGCAGATAAGCTAGGTATCGATTATGGTTCTGTAGAGGATGTAGTTATCGCTTCTGATTTTATCACAGTCCATACTCCACTTATTAAAGAGACAAAGCACATGATTAATAAAGAAGCTTTTGAAAAGATGAAAGATGGCGTACGTATCGTTAACTGTGCACGTGGTGGGATTATTGATGAAGATGCGTTATATCATGCTATCCAATCTGGAAAAGTAGCAGGTGCAGCTTTAGACGTGTTCGAAGAAGAGCCAGCTACGGATCACCGTTTATTAGAGCTTCCACAAGTAATTGCTACTCCTCACCTAGGAGCAAGTACGGTAGAGGCGCAAGAAAGTGTTGCAATTGATGTGAGTCACGATGTTGTTCGTTATCTAACAGAAGGAGTGGTGAAAAACCCAGTTAACCTGCCTTCTGTACCAAAAGATGTAATGAATAAAATTGAACCATATTTCCATTTATCCGAAAAACTTGGTACATTCTTAACCCACGTTACGGAAGGTACCGCAGAGGAAATTAATATTTCTTATTCTGGTGAATTGACAGAATTAGAAGTTGCTCCTCTTACACGTAATACGATTAAAGGTCTATTAAAGCGTCACTTAGGCGACCACGTGAATGATGTAAATGCTTCTTACTTAGCAGAAAAGCGTGGAATTCATGTTAACGAAAACCGTACTTCTTCTACAAAAGGGTTTACGAATCTATTGAAGGTAGAAGTGAAAACGAAACATGGAACACGTACAGTTGCGGGTACACTATTAAATGGATTAGGTGCACGTATCGTACAGGTAGACAACTACAGTGTAGACGTCGTACCAGAAGGTTATCTTGTGTTTATTAGCCATAATGACCGACCAGGTGTAATTGGAAAAGTTGGTAACGCGTTTGCAGAAAATGATATTAACATTGCATCCATGCAAGTAGGACGTTCTGATGTAGGTGGCAATGCGATGATGATAATCTCAGTAGATAAACAACTAGAGAAGGAAGAGCTAGAGCAATTAAATCAAATTACAGAAATTAATAATGTCGTAGCAATTGAACTATAATAAAACATTTAAACCCGCTCTTGAGACTGTATCAGGAGCGGGTTTCCTATCTTAAGCATTATTTAATTCCTTTAATAAATCATATAATTGTTCTAAATGGTTAATTTCATATGTAGGCTGAACATCACTAGCTTTCTGCCCTTCACGGTTAATCCATACACTCGTAATGCCTGTACGGTTAGCACCTAGAATATCGGTCATTAAGTTATCTCCAACCATAATTGCTTCATGAGCCTCTATATCAGCTGTTTCTAATACGTGGTGGAAGATACTTGGATCCGGCTTCCCTTTACCAAAGTCACCAGAAATTACAATATGATCAAAGAATGGTCGCAATTCTGGAGTTATCGTCAACTTCGTATTTTGTAAATCAGGCGAACCATTCGTCAGCATAATTAATTGAAAATCGGATTGTAATGTTTCCAATAATGCGAATGTTTCCTCATAAACAAACGGACTTTCTTTTCTTTTCTTTGGAAACTCCTCAGCTAAGTATGCACCCAATTCATCATCATTAATACCAACTTGCTTTAAGCCATTTGTCCAAGCTTCACGACGATAGGTAGGGACGATGGCAGCCATTTTCTTAAAGTTCTCATGATCATCTAAGAAATTACCCCATAATCCTTCAAATGGGTTGATGCCGATCATTTTCGTAAACTCATAGGTTTCATAACCTTCATATAAGTCTCTAGCTGCTTTTCGTACTTCTTCCTCAAGCTTTTCAGGATCGACCTGATTATATTTTTCAGCAGCAATACGACAAGTAGCCGCAAAAGCTTCCTTTACACTTTTTTTGTCCCACAATAGGGTGTCGTCTAAATCAAATATAATTGTTTTTATCATACTATTCCTCCTCTTGAAACCCGATACATCTCTCTTATCATTATACAGAATTTAAGGTAGAGGGTATAGCTATGAAAAAAGTATTTAATTTGTAGCACTTATAGCAATCGTTTATAATAATTTTATAAAGTCTCCAATATAAATGATAGGAAAATAGAACAAGCACAGCGAACATAGCTGTGCTTTCCGAATCTCATGGATAATGGCGATTTTCGTAACTGATAGGTGGGTGAAAAATGCGACAAGCCATAGATAAAACATTTATCTATTATTTAATTGCATATATAGGAATGTTTCTGTTAACTGCTTTCATTCCTGTTCTTCATATTATAACGGTATTTCTCTTACCAATACCGATCATTTTATGGTGGAAAAATTGGGAGACAAAATGGGTGATGATTGGTATCACCATTATAACCCTTTTATCTCTCGTAATCTTTCCTGCTCTGCCAATTTCATTAATGGCAATATTAGCGGGCTGTTTTATTGGTTATCCCTTAAAGAAAGAGCGACATCCATATGAAGTATGGGCAAATGGTACTGTTGGACTGTTTCTAAGTATGGTAGCGACATATGTATTTTTAGAGTTATTGCTTCCTTTTTCTATAACAGAGGAAATAACACGAACGATAGACGAATCGTTAGAAATGACACGACAATTTATGGATAGTGTCGGTGTTGGTAGTCTTTCACCAGAAGAAATGCTAACTCTCAAGGAACAAATGATGGCACTCCTTCAATTGATTCCAGTAGGCATGGTAGTTATATCCATGGTTATAGCATTAGTCGTACAATGGCTATCCTATAAATGGATGAACCGAGAAGCGGGAAATTCGTACCGCTTTCCACCATTTAAAGACTTCCGTTTACCAAAAATTGTGCTTTGGATTTATTTCATTGTCCTAGTGCTAGGGTTATTTGGTTTGAACGATCCAAACCATTCAATGGCCACTATTTTGGTGAACGTTTCGAATTTAGCGGGAATATTATTAGCAATACAAGGGCTATCGTTTATTTTCTTCTATAATCATCTGAAGAAAGGCTCGAAAGCATTACCAATAGTTGCCATCATCATTCTTCTATTTTTCCCTTTCCTTGGTCTTTATTTGCTGCGAATCTTAGGTATAATTGATGTAGGATTTGATTTGAAGAAAAGGATGGCAAAGTAACGAGGTTTTAGTTAGGAGCTGACAATCGTGCCAAATTTATTAAATAAGCTTGAAAATGGAAAGCACATTCTCGTTATCTATATTATTTCTTTTTTCATGCTTGGATTACTTATCTATTTTAATTGGATTATTGGGCTTGTTTTGGCTGTATTGATTGGCTTATCCTTTTATTACAGTATGGTGAAAGAGAGAGAGCGACAAGATGAAACAGAAGCATATATTTCAACGCTCTCGTATCGAGTAAAAAAGGTGGGAGAAGAAGCTCTTCTTGGTATGCCGATTGGTATTCTTCTATATAGTGAAGAATTAGAAGTCGAATGGGCAAATCCTTTTATGAACGATTTAACGGATGAAGAAACCCTTGTTGGTGACAAAATCGATTCTCTGCAGGAGGACATTTCCACATATATAAAAGAGGATAAAGATACTTTTCTAGTACGAATTCAAGACTATGTATTTGAAGTATTTCACAAGAAGGAAGATCGTTTATTATACTTTTTCGATCGAACAGAGAAGGAACAGTTTAAACTTCTCTACTATAACCAACATCCCGTTCTCGGAACGATTTATTTAGATAACTATGATGAAATTACCCAAAACATGGATGACACAGCACGAAGCCAAATCAACTCAGAAGTGACGTCTATTTTAAATGATTGGTCACACAAGAATGATTTCTTTCTAAAAAGGACGTCTCAAGAACGATTCCTAGCTGTCATGAACAGAGAAATACTCAATAAATTAGAAGAGACAAAATTTGAGATTTTAGATGAAGTGAGAGAGTTAATAACAGATAAAAATGTCCCACTTACATTAAGTATTGGAATTGGTTCTGGAAGTACAGAATTACCACTATTAGGAACACTTACTCAATCTAGTCTTGATTTAGCTCTTGGTCGAGGTGGTGACCAAGTCGTTATTAAAGATGAGGAAACAGGAAAAGTACGTTTTTACGGTGGAAAGACAAACCCAATGGAAAAGCGTACGAGGGTTCGAGCTCGTGTCATATCTCACGCGTTGAAAGAGCTAGTGAAGGAAAGTGAGCACGTTTTAATAATGGGACATAAATCCCCGGATATGGATGCAATTGGAGCGGCTATTGGAGTCCTAAAAATTGCTCAAGCAAATGATAAGCAAGGCTATGTCGTATTGGATGAGAATGATATTGACCAAAGTGTTCAGCGATTAGCGGAAGAAATTAAAAATGATGAAAATTTATCCCCTTATTTCATTAGTCCGGACACAGCATTAGACCTTGCATCAAAAAATACGTTGCTTGTAGTCGTTGACACACATAAACCGTCACTAATGCAAGAGGAAAAATTACTCCAGAAGACAGGACACCTAGTCATCATTGACCACCACCGACGTAGTGAAGAGTTTATTGAAAACCCAACACTTGTCTATATGGAGCCATATGCGTCATCAACGGCAGAATTGGTAACAGAGCTACTTGAATACCAGCCATCTACACTCTCATTAAGCATGTTAGAATCTACCGCTTTGTTGGCAGGTATTATCGTAGATACAAAGAGCTTTACCTTAAGAACGGGCTCACGTACCTTTGATGCTGCTTCGTACTTACGATCCAAAGGAGCAGACACCGTATTGGTGCAGAAGTTCTTGAAGCAAGATTTAAACCTCTTTATAAAGAGAAGTAGATTAATTGAAAATACAAATCTGTACAGAGATAACATTGCTATTTCTATCGGTAATCAAAACGAGACATACAGTCCTGTCTTAATCGCACAAGCAGCAGATATGCTATTAACGATGACAGGCATTGAAGCATCCTTTGTTATTTCTAAGCGAAAAGACGGTCGAATTGGTATTAGTGCGCGGTCACTAGGAAAAATAAACGTCCAAGTTATGATGGAAAAAATGAATGGCGGAGGACATTTAACCAACGCCGCTACACAATTAGAAGAAACGACATTACAAGATACCGAAGAATGGCTGAAGAAAATCATAGATGAATATTTTGAAGGAGGAGATGGAGAATGAAAGTTATCTTTACACAAGATGTAAAAGGCAAAGGTAAAAAAGGCGAGGTAAAAAACGTGTCTGATGGTTATGCACGTAATTACTTGCTGAAAAATAACTTAGCAATTGAAGCTACACCGGGGAACTTAAAAGGCTTGGAAGCCCAGAAAAAGAAAGAACAGCAATTAGAACAAGCAGAAGAAGATAAAGCGACTCAATTAAAAACGACATTAGAAAATATAGAAGTTAAGCTTAAGGCTAAAGCAGGTGAGGGTGGTCGTTTATTCGGCTCCATTACGAGCAAGCAGATTGCAGATCAGTTAAAGAAAGCACATGATATTAAATTGGACAAGCGAAAAATAGAATTGGAACAACCTATTCGCTCTTTAGGGTATACGAATGTACCTGTTAAATTACATCCGAATGTTACAGGGACGATTCGCGTACATGTTGAAGAACAGTAAGCCTGTCCTCTTTAATGAAACAGATAGATCATTCGGGGATAAGGAGAGAAGGTGCTATAGATGAGTGAATCAATCCATGGGAAAACGCCACCTCATAATATCGAAGCAGAGCAAGCAATTTTAGGTGCTATATTTTTGGAACCAGACTCCATTGCAAGTGCAGTGGAGATTTTATTGCCAGAGGATTATTATCGTGCTAGCCATCAACATATCTTCCGTGCAATGCTTGATCTTGCAGATAAAGGGGAACCAATAGATCTAGTTACCGTAACCTCCTATCTAGCGGATAATAAATTGTTAGAGGATATTGGTGGTGTCTCCTACTTAAGTGATTTAGCGAATGCTGTTCCAACAGCAGCTAATATTAGTCATTATTGTCGCATCGTAGAAGAAAAGTCTATTTTAAGAAGATTAATCCGTACAGCTACAGATATTGTTACTGAGAGCTATTCAAAAGAAGAAAATGTTGAAGATGTATTAAATGAAGCGGAACGTAGAATTTTAGAAGTTTCGAATCGTAAAAATTCATCCGCATTTAAAAATATTAAAGATGTATTGATGCAAGTTTATGATAATATTGATCAATTGCATAAACAAAAAGGTGATGTAACGGGAATACCTACAGGGTTTCGTGATTTAGACCAGATAACGTCGGGTTTTCAGCGAAATGATCTTATTATCGTTGCTGCTCGACCATCCGTAGGTAAGACAGCCTTCGCTCTGAATATTGCCCAAAACGTAGCAATAAAAACAGACGAAAATGTCGCCATTTTTAGTTTGGAGATGGGAGCAGAGCAACTCGTAAACAGGATGCTTTGCGCGGAAGGTAATATAGATGCACAACGATTACGTACAGGCGCCTTAGAAGAAGAGGATTGGAATCGTCTCTCTCTTGCCATGGGTAGCTTATCCAACGCAGGTATTTATATTGACGATACTCCAGGGATTCGAGTAAGTGAAATCCGGTCGAAATGTCGTCGATTAAAGCAAGAGCATGGTTTAGGCATGATTTTAATTGATTATTTACAACTTATTCAAGGTAGTCCAAATTCAAAAGACAACCGTCAACAAGAAGTATCGGAAATCTCCCGTTCATTAAAAGGACTAGCTCGAGAGCTCAATGTACCTCTCATTGCTCTTTCCCAGCTTTCTAGGGGTGTCGAGTCTAGACAAGATAAACGTCCTATGATGTCTGACTTAAGGGAATCGGGGAGTATCGAGCAGGATGCAGATATTGTCGGTTTCTTATACCGTGATGATTATTATGACAAAGAATCAGAGAAACAGAATATTATAGAGATCATTATTGCCAAGCAACGTAATGGTCCGGTTGGTACAGTCGAATTAGCATTCGTAAAAGAGTTTAATAAATTCGTAGACTTAGATCATCGATACCAGGATAGTGATATACCACCAGCCTAAAGTTGTCTTTAACATTGTAAAATTTAGTTACGTCCTGCCACAATAAAAAATAAGATATTAATTACGTAGACAAAACACGTAGACTCCTGCAGGAAAAGCAACAGACGAAAATCCATTACAAAAGTTCATCTGAACTTTTGTAATTAGTTGAGGCGTTGCCTGCGGAAAGCGAAGTGTTTTAGCGAAGTAATTATAAAAAGCATACAAACCGAACTGATTCTGAAGAATCGTTCGGTTTGTAGTGTGATTACATATTTCTTTCCAGCACCTTCTTGTATATGTTCTCCTAGATTTACTAGATTTGCAGCGAAATAAGCATTTTGACCCATTCCTACAATTCCTCTCAATTCCAACGTTAAAGACTTATATATCCAATTAATCCTTAGATTACAGGCAATTTTATACAAGACAACGCTTACCTACCTTACTAATTTCCTAGTAATAATAACCTATGAAAAATATGGAAGCTATTATACAGTTATGTTACATTATCTTTACATTCGTTCCTTCTCCCTATAATGTATGTTAGATTAGTAGAGGAAATTCAATAAATAGATAGCAAGTTAGCGGGAATTTTAGGAGGAAGTAAGATGCGAGAAGGTATGTTCCATAGTTTGAAAAAGACTTGGAAACGCGCGGCAATAGTTGGATTATTAGGATTTGGTATAACAGCAGGAACTGTACAAGCAGATGAAATAGAATTACAAACGATCTACCACGTATACGTAGATGGAGAACATATAGGAATAGTAGACGATCAATCAATCGTTCAGAACTATATAAACGTCACGATAGCAAATGAAGGAAAAGATTCGGAAGACATTACATATGTAGTGGATGAAGAAATTTCTTTTATTGCTGAAAAAGTATTTAATAAACAAGTTGATAATACAGAAGTTCTTGATACATTAGATGAACAATTAACGATAGAGGCAGTAGGTAATGCTCTTACTATCGGTGAAGAAGTTGTCGGTTACTTTGCAACAGAGGAAGATGCAGAGCAAGTACTTCAATCATATAAAGAGAAATTTGTTAAACCGGAAGTATTAGAAGCTTTAGAAAATGAAGAGAAACAAGCTTTAGAAGTAGGCGACACACAAATTGTGGACGTCACACTTAGCGAAGAAACGTCAATTGCTCAACAAAATGTTGCACCATCCTCCATTATTTCTGTAGAAGATGGGGTTACTCTTTTAGAAAAAGGAACATTAGAAGAGAAAAAGCATGTAGTAGCAGAAGGCGATGTACTTGGTTCTATCGCTAGCAAATATGACCTATCACTAAAAACTTTACTAGAATTAAATAATGACCTTACAGAAGATTCTGTAATTCGCATCGGAGACGAGCTCGTAGTAACAGAAACAAAACCATATGTAACAGTAGTGGTTGTGGAAGAATCATTACGAGAAGAAGAAATTCCTTTTGAAAAAGAAGTAAAAGAATCTGATTCCATGTACAAAGGCGATGAAGAAATTACTCAAGAAGGTCAAAATGGAACAGCGAAGAAACAGTACCAGATTACAAAAGTAAATGGTGTAGCAGTAAAAGAAGAAGTCATTAGTGAAGAAGTAATAGAAGAACCAGTAAAAGAGATACTTGTTAAAGGAACAAAGGTTGTACCATCCCGAGGATCTGGAAAGTTTGCATGGCCTGCAGTTGGAGGTTATATTTCCAGTAAGATGGGACCTAGATGGGGTTCCTACCATAAAGGGATTGACATCGCTCGCCCTAGCAACCGTAATATCCTAGCAGCGGATAATGGAAGAGTTGTTTCTGCTGGATGGGATAGTAGTGGCTATGGTAATAAAATTGTCATCGATCATGGAAATGGTTATCGTACAATCTACGCGCACTTAAGCTCTCTTAATGTGTCCGCAGGCCAAGTAGTAGAAAAAGGCCAAAAGATTGGTGTGATGGGTTCTACAGGAAGATCTACTGGAATTCATTTACACTTTGAAGTATATAAAAACGGTGCTCGCATCGACCCGCTAACAGTTTTATAATAAATCAAATAGATATGACCTCGAATGGTAATAAATTCTCAAAAAGTTAGATGAAAAATCTTCTTTTGCGGGAAGCTAGTTACTATCGAGGTCATTTGTTATATCTTTATTAAAGATTTGAGCAATAGAGTCGAAAGGCGCATATGACCTAGAAACCCAAGACATTTTTGCTTATTTCGGTTAAAATGAAGAGAAGGAAAAAATTGAAATGAAAAAGGACGTGCTTTTATGAGTCAGAAAATACTTGTTGTAGACGATGAAAAGCCAATTGCAGATATATTGAAATTCAACTTAGAAAAAGAAGGATATGAAGTGGTGTGCGCACATGATGGCGACACTGCTATTGAGCTAGCAACAAAGGAAGAACCAGACTTAATTTTATTAGATATAATGCTTCCTAATAAAGACGGTAATGAAGTATGTAGAGAAGTAAGAAAAACACATATGATGCCAATTATTATGTTAACTGCTAAAGATACAGAAATAGATAAGGTGCTGGGCTTAGAACTCGGTGCCGATGATTATGTAACAAAGCCATTCAGTAATCGTGAGCTTATCGCTAGAGTAAAAGCTAACTTGCGTCGCCAGCAAGTAGACCCAGCTAGCCAAAAGAGAGAAAATTCCGATATTACGATAGGCTCGTTAGTCATTCATCCAGATGCCTATACGGTTACTCGTAACGGGGATCAAATCGAATTAACACACCGTGAATTCGAGTTACTACATTACTTAGCACGCCATATTGGACAGGTAATGACACGAGAGCATCTATTAGAGACAGTGTGGGGATACGATTACTACGGAGATGTTCGAACCGTAGATGTAACGGTACGCCGGTTACGTGAGAAAATCGAGGAGAACCCAAGTAATCCATTATGGATTGTTACAAGAAGAGGTGTAGGTTATTATTTGCGAAATCCTGAACAGGAGTAAAAGACAATGAATCGTGTTAGCTTTTTTCAGTCCATCGGTCTAAAAATTATCGTTATTCTCGCTTTGTTTTTACTGCTAGCAGTTCAAGTTATCGGGACATATTTTAATCAACAGCTTGAAACGAGCTTAGTTGAAAACTATAAGGATAATGTAAACGATAGGGCTCAAGTACTTGTAGCAAGCTTAGAGGAAGTTTTTAAGAAAGAACGAGAAGAAGATGGTCCTACTATTGAAGATGACGTGCGGGATATTATAAGTCGTTATTCGACAGATATATTCTCTGATTTACAAGTGGTAGATCCACAATTCCGAGTAGTAGGAGAAAAGAATGAACAAGATTTAGTTGGTAAAAAGGTTAGCAAGAGCGATATTAATATCGCTCTTCGTCATGGACAAGCGAAGGAAGATATACGAATTAACAAGTTCACTTCCGATCGAGTTTTCGTGAAGACAGAGCCGATTAAGGACGGCGATGTTTCGATAGGAGTCGTCTATGTAGAGGCACCAATCGAAGAGGTTTACAATCAGCTTGAAGATATTAATCAAATCTTTCTAAATGGTACAGTACTAGCCATTATTGTTTCGGTTATATTAGGTATACTGATCGCGCGGACAATCACGAAACCGATTATGGAAATGCGAAGACAAGCACTCGTCATGGCACGTGGTGATTTCTCTAAAAAAGTTAATGTCTACGGGGCAGATGAAATAGGACAGCTTGCGATGGCGTTTAACGATATGAATGATAGATTGAAAGCAGCAAACCAACTTACAGAGGAAGAACGACGCAAATTAAGTACGGTATTAACAAATATGTCAGACGGCGTTGTAGCAACAGATGAAAAAGGCTTTATCAATCTAATCAATGGCCCGGCATCGAACCTTATCGGCCTTTCTCATAGTGAAGCAAGAGGAAAAAGCATCATAGAAGTTCTTCAATTAGAGGACAAATTAATCGATATTCAAGAACTCGAGGATACGGGCTCGTTAACCATCGACTTTAGTGATGAGGATGAGCTGTTCTTAATTAAAGCTAATTTCTCTGTCGTACAGGATGAGAATGAGAACTTTATGGGATTAATCACGGTAATCAGTGATGTTACAGAACAAGAAAAAGTGGAAAGAGAGCGGCGAGAATTTGTATCGAATGTTTCTCATGAGCTAAGAACGCCATTAACGACAATGCGTAGCTATTTAGAGGCATTATCAGATGGCGCTTGGGAGGACAAAGATATTGCCCCGCGCTTCCTACAAGTAACACAACAGGAAACAGAGCGGATGATTCGATTGGTCAATGACTTACTCCAGTTATCTAAAATGGATCATAAAGAGACTGTTGTTAATTTGGAGCGAGTGAACATTGGGCCATTTATCCATCATATTCTTGATCGCTTTGATATGAACAAAACAACAGAGATTGGAATAGAACGACGGATTCCAAAGGAAAAGATTTATATTTGGTTAGATAAGGACAAAATTATTCAAGTTATTGATAATATTATGTCCAATGCGATGAAATACTCGCCAGAAGGCGGTAAAATTGTTGTTACTTTAATTAAAGAGTCAAATCGAATTAGATTAAGTATTAGCGATCAAGGGCTTGGTATCGCAAGAGAAAAAGTAGATAAAATTTTTGAACGCTTCTATCGTGTGGATAAAGCACGAGCGCGTAATCTAGGAGGAACAGGTTTAGGACTCGCTATATCAAAAGAAATTATACAAGCACACCATGGGAAAATCTGGGCTTCTAGTAAAGAAGGACAAGGAACAACCATCTTCTTTACACTGCCGCTAAAAGTACGGAAGCGAGGTAGTGGCTGATGAAATTAGAATTATTTAAAACCATCTTACTCCTATTTTTAGTTGCGTTAAGTGTTACATTGACTTTAAATATTTGGAGTTATCAAGGAAATTATGAATATGCAGAAGAAGACCAAGCGATTGATGCAAAGCTAAACGGCACGAAACAGACAAAGCGAAATGTTATCAAGCCGTCTCAAATTCTCTTTCACGAAGGAAATGAAACATTCGGTTATAAAAATAAGGTAAAAGAGACGGAATTTTATTCGAATTTGCGAGAATGGTCACTTTATAATTTTAGAATGATGGATGAAGGGGAAGAAATACCAACCGATACCGCAGAAAGTTGGGTAGAAATTGTTTTTCCAACCGCAATTCCTACGTCTGTTATAAATGAATTGTTTCCAACGGATGATAGCCTTTTATATGACAGTGAATTCAAACGAATTTATATGATTCTCGATGGCACACTGCAGCAAGGTCAAGTTATCTTTGCTAGCGGTGACCCTACTAAAATGAACCTTCGGGCAAGTGTACAAAACATTGCGCAAATTCAGGAATTTCTTGATGGAACGCAGCAAACAGAAGAATTCACCGAATATGTGAATGTTACTTCATTAGAGCAAAGTACATCCGTATATATTCCAAACGAGCCTGAGATTGTAGGGCGCAAATACCGTTATACAGCAATCAACCCTGATACAAGCACAATACAAAGTATTTTCTTCACGAATCCTTCTAGTATTGTTAGTTCACCGAATCCAGAAGGCGGCCAAGTTTACAGTGATAGTCAAAGAGAGGTAACGGTACGAGGTTATTATATGGAATATACGAACTTTTTAACCTCAGAAAATCAGAATGAACAAATAAACACGGTACCTAACACGATTGAACACCTTTTAAATACCTCCTTAGACTATATCAACACGCATGATGGCTGGTTGATTGATGAAGGAATTCAATTTTATTTATCTGAATTAAATCGACTGACAAACAGTATCGAGTACCGGATGGTTCACCAGAATTATCCCGTATTCTCATATGAAGGCTTGGCAACGATGGAATTAACGATTCAAAATATGACGGTGTACCAATATCGTCGTCCATTAATGCGCCTAACTCAATCGTATGATCGCGAGCCGACAGATTTGATGACAGGTAAAGAAGTTCTCCAAGCAATAACTACTGGGCAAACGAATGTTTCTGAAAATGAAATTCAAGATATTCAAGTAGGCTACCGTATTCAGCAACAGCCGGGTGGTCAAATATTTGACCTTATCCCAACATGGTTTGTTAAAACATATAGAGGCTGGCAAGGTATCTACTCGATAACACAGCAAGGAGGAGAATAAATGAAATGGGGACAAGTTAAAACCATCTTTATTTTCTGTTTTCTCATCCTTGATATTTATTTACTGCATCATGTTATGACTCAGCAAAATAGCTATGAATTTTTAGAAGAAGTAACAACAGAAGAAAATCTACGAAATAACTTAAATGGACTTTCTGACTTACCCGAAGAACCGAAGGAAGCTCCGATGCTACACGCAAAACGTAAAGAATTCACGGAAGATGAAATCGAGGAGCTTGACAATCTATCAGGTCAAAAAAGTTTAGTAATTGATAATCATATGATTGTTGGAAAATTGGACAAGCCTTTGACTATTAATGTTGAAGGGGACTTGAGCGAGATTGAGCCGTATATCTGGAATTATGATCAATATGTCTATTATGATAAAGACGAGGAGTCCAATACACTGATTCTTTTCCAAAAACTAGATGATCATATTTTCTTTAATCAGAGTGGTGTTCTTCTGATTCATTTGAACGAAAAAGGAGAAATGACTCATTATATTCAAACTCTCCTGCTAAAAACAGATGAACAGCCAGAGAAAGAAACCTTGAGAAAGCCTCTAGAATTAATTTCTCTATTATATGATGGTGGACAAATCAATCCTGGGGATGAAATTACGGATCAAGTATTATTTGGTTATCATAACCTACTCCCACTGCCGAGTGGTGTTCAAGTATTAGCGCCAACCTGGAAAATCGAGATAAACAATGAAAAGGTGTTTCTCGTAAATGCGATAGAGAGTCATCATACACAGCGTGATCCAGAAACCTTTATTGGTGAAATGATGGAGCAAATTAAGGCATATTTAACAAAAAGACAAAATGTTCCTATTAAACCGATTAATGATGAATGGGAGCAAGAGGAACTGCAGGAGTTTATGCGCGAATTATTGCAGGATATTGACGAGGGAGATGGAGAGGAATAACATGAGTTTGCATTTTAGTGTTTTAGCATCAGGAAGTACAGGGAATGCTTTTTATATAGGAACAGAGAAAGAAAAAATATTAGTAGATGCAGGATTAAGCGGGAAAGAGTTAACCCGCTTATTCTCTGAAGTCGATATTGATCCATCCACATTAACGAAAATACTTGTAACCCATGAACACAGTGATCACATTAAGGGCTTAGGTATTTTTGCGAGGAAGTACCAATTACCAATTTACGCAAATGAAAAAACGTGGAAGGCGATGGAGCCCTCATTAGGAAAACTATCCGTTGATCAAAAATTTGTTTTTAATATGGAAGAAACAAAAACGTTTGGCGATTTAGATGTAGAGTCCTTTGGAGTTTCCCATGATGCCATACAGCCAATGTTTTATGTATTTCATCATAATGGGAAAAAAGTAGCCATCGTCACAGATTTAGGTTATGTATCAGAACGAATCAAGAAAACCGTTCACGACGCAGATGCACTTATTTTTGAAGCGAATCATGACGTTGAAATGTTACGGATGGGTCGTTATCCTTGGAGTGTAAAAAGAAGAATCCTAGGAGATACAGGGCATGTTTCGAACGATGATTGTGCTTTAGCGCTAAGAGATATAATTGATAATAAAACAAAGCGTATTTATTTAGCACATTTAAGCAAAGATAATAACATGAAGGAATTAGCGAAGCTTTCAGTGGAATCTGGCTTGAGGGAATACGGTTTTGACGTAGGAAATCGTCTATCTATTCATGATACCGATCCACACGCACCAACACCTATATATGAAGTTGTTTAATGTTACAGCTAAAGAAGGTGAATAAATGGGGTACTATGATGATCATTATCGATCAAGGAAAAAGAAAAGTTATTCGTGGATGTACCCGTTCATATTTGGTATTTTAGCAGGAGCGTTCTTGTTTGCCTTTCTCCTACCAACCCTAGTTAAGAATGAATGGCTTCCATATGAAGTAATTGTCGGGAGCAAGGAACCAACTGCTGTTCACCAGCATGATGGTAAAACAACAAACAATGGAGGCCTTTCTACAACAAATATGAACGTCGATATATCGACACGTGTAACAGAGATTGTTGGAGAGACATCTCCTGCAGTTGTAGGCGTGATTACCATTGCAAACGGACGTACCTTCTTATTTCAGGAGGAATCCGCAGTCGGAGGCTCAGGCTCCGGAGTTATTTATAAAATTGATGGTGACAAGGCATATATTGTAACGAACCATCATGTTATCCAAGGAGCAGACGCCTTAGAGATTGTTCTTAGTGATGATACTCGTGTCGAGGCAACATTACTAGGTAGTGATTTGTACACAGATTTAGCAGTAATCGAAATGGATAGTCAATACGTAGACTTTGCAATTGAAATTGGCAACTCAGATAACGTTCATGTAGGTGAACCTGTTATCGCGATTGGTAACCCACTTGGAATGTATTTATCAGGATCGGTTACCCAAGGTATTGTTAGTGGAAAGCAACGTGCCATCCCTCAAGACTTCAATGGTGATGGAATAGCAGATTGGCAAGCAGAAGTTATCCAAACAGATGCAGCGATTAACCCAGGTAATAGTGGTGGTGCGCTTATCAATATGGAAGGTAAACTTATCGGAATTAATTCGATGAAAATTGCTGAATCGGCGGTTGAGGGAATTGGATTCTCGATTCCGGTTGATGATGCTGTACCGATCATTGAAGAACTAGAGGCGACTGGATACGTTACCCGTCCGTTCCTAGGTATTGAAGCTTATTCATTGGACGATATACCATCCTCTGAGTGGAGAAGTACATTAAATTTACCAAGGGATGTAGATGGCGGTATTTACATTCGAAGTATAGAAGGTTTGTCTCCTGCAGATACAGGTGGATTGGAACCATATGATGTCATTACACATTTGGATGGTCAACCAATTTATAATATCATTGATTTGCGTAAACATTTATATTCCGAAAAAGAAGTAGAAGACACTCTCCAGATTACGTATTATCGAGATGGAGAAAAGCTAGAAACAACAGTGGAGCTAACTTCCTTAGAGTATTAACCAAGTGTGGATAAAAGATTTCTTTTATCCACATTTTTATTAAATTATCCACAATTTGTTGATAAGATTCTCCATATATCGTAAGGAACAACAATTCCCATACGATATATGGAGTATGAGTTGTGAATATGTTGATAACTCTGTGGATATACACGAAAAACCGTCCTGTTAATTGTGTATAATCGTCGAAAGAGCACTTGTGGATGAATATGTGGATAAGAAGACTTTAGAAGCGAGAAAAAATAGATAACTTATCCACTGTTGATAAATAACGATTCAACTGATGAAATGTTTGGATGATAGCAGGAGCAGGATTAGCTAAAAATTCAATCTGAAATTTATACTACCTAATCTCAAGTCTGTTTTTTATTCGCATAAGTCTTAATAGCAGGAGGTTGATAGGAGTCAAACGACTCTAGTAATTGCCTCGGATTATCACTTAGATGAATCATTACCTGATATTTTTCATCTAAAAATCGTTCACTAATCATATGTTGGAAGAGACTCACCAGAGGTTGAAAATATCCGTTGATGTTAAGTAAACCAAAGGGTTTATGATGAAGACCAAGTTGTGCCCACGTAAAAATTTCAAAGAACTCCTCTAAAGTACCTGGTCCTCCCGGCAAGGCAATAAATCCATCAGCAAGTTCTTCCATCTTTGCTTTTCTTTCATGCATAGATTCCACAATAATTAGCTTAGATAATTGTTGATGTGATATTTCTCGCTCCTCTAAGAATCTAGGCATGACACCAATAACTTGTCCGCCATTTTCTAATACTGCATTCGCTACTGCACCCATTAATCCTACACTTGCTCCTCCGTATATGAGTGTTATATTCTGTTTGGCTAATTCTTTTCCGAGTTTTATACCCTCTTTAATATACACATCTGAAGCTCCTTTACTTGAGCCACAAAAAACCGCTATACGTTTCATTTTATCGCCTCCAATTAAGCTACTAAAACCATTATACAATTATTTCATAGTCTGTTAAGCTTTAGAAGGGAGAATAAGGGAGGTTTAACAAAGAATGTCGTTAGAAAATAGAAAGAAAGTACACAAGAGACGGTATGGTTTCTTTTGCATTATTATCATTATATTTTTAATAGGGTGTAGTGAAAAGGAGTTAACAAAGGAAGAGGCTATTGAGCAAACATTGGAGAAATTGAATGAGCTTGAGAGCTATGCTTTTGCACTAAATGCATATAATGTTGATGACATGGGTAATGAAGCAGAGGCAGAACTTACTGGAGTAGTAATGAATGAACCTTTTGTTGCTAGTATTAAAGTTAAAAAGAGTCCTTTAGGAGGGCTTGAAGAAGATTCTACTCCTTTCTATAGAGATAATATGCTTTATTACGAATATCCAGGCATGGAACAACTAATAAAAACAGAGGTTGTAGCACAAACAGACATTAGGAAAGCTGTTAATACCTTATTTCAAGAAGAGCAAGAATTGGAATTTAAATCAGAAGAAGAGGTTTATATTTTTGAATATACAAGTGACAAAAAAGACAAAAATATTAGCCTTCTTGAAGATATATATCCAGAGTTTATTCATGCCTCCTCACCAGAACAAGGGTTAGGCTTTATTTTAACCAATAGTTTCTATGATCCGATAATTCTAGATGTCAAAATAGAAATTAGCCAGCAAAATCTAAATATAGTTAAACTTCATATAGAATATACTGGAGAAAGTAATGTAATGAAAGAAAATCCTCCACAATATTCAAATATATTAACAATGGACCTAAACAACCATAATAAAATAGAAGAGATTTCTCTCCCATACAATCAGTTAGAAGAAGCTACTACATTTATTGAACATTTTTTAGGTCCTTTAGATGAATTAGTAGATAAAAAGGAGACAGAAGAGGAAACGGAAGAGAAAAATGAAAAGGAAGATGCCCAGTTAGGAAATTTACAGGGCAACCATTTAAATGGCGGTTTATGGGCTGCAGATAGTGAGTGGTTATACTATTCTAATTCTATACATGGTATAAATCGTATGAGCCTAGATGGTAGTGATAGTGAATTTCTTTATAATACTAGCGGGAGAAATTTTAATCTTATAGATGATAAAATTTACTATATAGATTTATTAGATGATGAACGAATGTATCAAATGAATAAAGATGGGACAAATCGTCAGTTAATACAAGATGTGTATGCTACTAACCTAATGGCGAGAGACAATTGGTTATACTATATAACTAGTAGTGAGGATGAAACAGATTATTCGACTCATCTCGAAAAATATAATGTAGAGTCTGAATTAGGATTCGGTGAGCGGATATTAGAAAACATTAGTCAGTTTACTATTAATGAAGATAAGATTTTCTATAAGAAGTCTCAAGATAATCAACTATATTATACAGATATTAATGTAAATGTGTTTACACAAGAACCTGAAAATCTTATAGAAGGAGTATATGCTGGAGGCTTTCTCGTTATAAATGACTGGATATATTATGAGAACCTAAATGCAAACTATAAATTGTATCGAAAAAATATGAAAACCGATCAGATGGAGGAACTAACCGTTGATGAGGTAAATGGATTTAATGGATTTAATGGAAACGATGATTTTATATTCTATATAAATGCTACCGACAATGCTTCCCTTTATAAGTTGGATGTAAGCTTGCAGGAGACGGAAAAGG
The DNA here is from genome assembly GCF_014206945.1 of Gracilibacillus halotolerans. GTDB lineage: Bacteria > Bacillota > Bacilli > Bacillales > Amphibacillaceae > Gracilibacillus > Gracilibacillus halotolerans. Next base: position 9,534 of record NZ_JACHON010000011.1, on the reverse strand, counting down.
TAGATGAAGGGAGAGTAATTTTTCCATATCTCCTCCATGATCATATTTATTATATGAAAAGTGAGAGAAGTAGCGATCAAAATTGGTATCGAGTACCTATTGATGGTGGGCAACCCGAGTTAATTTTAAAAGAAAGAGAATAGCTATATGACAAACCTAATGCAATGCAGGATTAGCAGGATAAAGTTGGGGGCAAATAATACTTTTAGGGCAACGACCTTTATAGGTAGTTGCTTTTTTTGATGAATTACGCTGATCTCCTACAATGATGCTATAATAAAAAATAATTTCAAATCAGAATTAAAAATATATTAATAAACAAGCTATGTTATGATAATAATTCCTCAATATATAAACGTACGTATTCATTGTGTGACAATACAGATGGAGGAGGGACAGGGAATGAAGCGTCTTTCTATGCCAGTTCGCTTAGGTATCATTTTCATTTTATTACTGCTACCTATAATCGGAATGATGAGTTATTTTAATAAACAAAGTGAACAGAATTTAGCTCACCAAGTATCGGATACTTTAGAAGAATTAATCAAACAAAACAATAAATTAATTGAAACGGAATTAGATAGAATCATGCAAGTGACGACATCGTTAATATTAGAAGAATCCGCACAAACGATAGGGAAAGAATCTGATATGGATGAGGTATTCATGCATAACGAATATAGAACGCTGAACACATTATTAAGAAATGAGTCTTTTATTGATCCCTCTGATTTAACCTACCATATGATTTATCCAGAAAAAAATGCGAGTGAAAGCAATATGGATTTCTACACGATTGGCGAAAAGCAAATACAGTTTTTAAATGGGGAAGAAATACAACAATGGTATGAAAAAATTACCGCGGATTTTGGTAGACCTACTCTTACACTAATTGAAAATAATAATGAGGAATCTTTAGCATTTGTTCGCTCTATTAATGACATATTCTACTACGGTAATACACTTGGGATGATTGTCGTATCAGATATTCAGAATATTATTATGGAGAATCAAGGTACAATAAATTCTTTTGATATACGCCCTTATCTACTTAATGAAGAAAATCAAATACTTTATGGTGATAAAGAGAATTTAACAGCTGACGTTATTGAATCAGCTCTATTTAAAGATACAAATGTTTCAACGGTTGTAGACAATCATATCTATATTTCTGCAAATAATGAGAAATACGATTATACGTTATTATTTCAGGTTCCGATTGATACATTAACAGAGAGACAGAGTCAGTTAACAACGAATTTAATTTTTATTACTGTTTTATATTTCATTTTTGCAGCTCTTATTGCTGTTTATTTAGCCAAAACCTATGTATTACCATTACAGAAACTTACAATATTTTTCCGCTCCTATCTTCCTGGTCATGTATTGAATGATAGTAGCCTAGAAGGTAAAGGAGAAATATTTAAACTAATGGCTTCGGTCCGCGATATGACACAAAGAATGAAAAAGCTAATAATTGATAATTATCAATCTGAGATAAAATATAAAGAAATGGAATTAAATCGACTTCAAGAGCAAATTAATCCACATTTACTTTACAACACATTAGAAAGTATTCAATGGAATAGCATTATGAACGAGGACTTTGAAACAGCTTCAATGGTGAACGATCTTTCTGCACTTATGAAGTTAGGTTTAAGTCAAGGACGAGACCTCATTACGATAAAAGAAGAGCGCGATCATTTAGTCGCCTATATGAATCTTCAACAGAAAAGATTTGAGAGTCCATTTACAACAACTATTCAACTGGATGAAGAGCTATACGAATTTCTTATTCCCAAGATTAGTTTACAACCATTAGTAGAGAACTCCATCAAATATGGCGTGAAGAAAATGGGGGAAGAAGGAATAATTAAAATTACGGGTGAAATAGAAAATGATCGAATCGTTCTTAAAGTGTTAGACAATGGTTTTAAGGATATAGATGTCGACAAGCTTAACGACTCCTTACGAATGGATCGTGCGACGGAAGGACAAGGTGTCGGTATACTAAATGTAAACCGCCGAATAAAACATCATTTTGGTAACGAGTATGGCTTAACCTATCGACGAACAGAGGAAAAGTGGACAGAAGTTACGATTCGCTTACCAAAAGTAGAGAGGGTGGAGGAGACAGATGTATCAGATTCTAATCGTAGATGATGAGCCGAATATAGCAAAAGGAATTAAGCATTTAATTAATTATGCAGGAATGGATGTAAGTAAAACATTTGCAGTGCATAGTGGACAAGAAGCATTAGACGTTTTACAAGAAGAGGAAATCGATTTATTGATCACAGATATTCAAATGGACGGAATGACGGGACTAGAATTAATGCATCAAGCAAAAATATTATATCCCTGGATGGAAACAATCGTAATATCTGCCTATCAAGACTTTAAATATGCCCAAACGGCGATACAATTAGGAGCAAAAGATTATCTCATCAAACCGATACAACCGGAACATATTATTAATACGATACGAAATTGTTTAATGAATCATAAAGAAAAAGCAAACGATGTCTTTGATACATCTAAACTAGCGGCAGGGAGTGACATGCAGGTTTATCCAATTGCCGTACTCGATACTTTAATAAAAAAGTCGCAAAACAATACTCAAGATAGCTGCCACATTCCATACGGTGATGAAATAATCGAATTTTATGGTCCCTATTTTGCGTTTCTTCAAGTTGCAACTAGCAGCACTCAAAGTGAGCAGCGGATGGACGAAATAACCCGTATCGGAATTTCTGTAATGGCGGAAGAGGATAGCATCACATTTTTTATTGGGGAACGAATTTATCTACTTGTAGAATGGTCCAATGAGGCTTTTCGCAATCAGAGTTACTCCAAGCTTGATTATTTAGGAATGATAGCGAGAACGTGGCAATATAAAGTCAAAGAAGCTCTCGATTTAGATATTTATATTAGTTATAGTCAAATATTGAAGGGTATCAATTACATCGAAGAGCTAAAACAACAAACGGACCAAGCTATTGAACTATTTGAGGTAGATGAGATTAACGGTATATATTATTACGGTGATTATAATTGGAGTATCTATCAACAGAATCTAACAAAACAAGATTATGAAAATGCACAGAATCATTTAATTAAGCAAGTACGTGCCTATATTCAAGAGAACTTTAAGAAGCATGGCTTAACACTAGGAGAAATCGCTGAAGCCAATCACGTAAGTTCTAATTATTTAAGTCATCTATTCAAGCAAGAAACAGGAAACAATATTTGGGACTATGTAGTGAAGCTACGAATGGAAGAAGGTAAATATTTGTGGCTACACACGGATAAGAAAGCATATGAAATCGCAGACTATGTAGGTTATGAGACACCAGAACATTTTAGTAAAGTGTTTAAAAAGTATTATGGACAAAGCTTACAAGAAATGAAAAAGAAGCACAAATCATCAAATAGTAGTTCAGACCAATAACGGTTTGAACTATTTTCTCTTTCGTACGAAAAGCTTAAAAGATGTGCTTTCTTTCTATTTTCATAAATGAGTGTAAAATTACACATCTTAAACAAAGAAATGCACATCGATAAAGTAAACCCTTACATTTATAATTTAATTGTAAGCCTTAACAATCTACTCAAACTTAATTTAAAGGAGAGATACAGCATGAAAAAATGGCATTGGTCATTATTAGCGCTATTTAGCATTCTTATACTAGCAGCATGTAATCCAGGCGATGGGTCAAATGAAAACGATTCAACGGAGGATAACGAATCAGCAGCAGAAGGGGTAGCAGAATTAACTTTCTGGTCATATGTAAACCCAAATCAACATGATGGACAGTTGTTGATGGATATGGTGGACGAATTTAATGAAGCAAATGAAAACATCGAAATTACGTATGAATACATTCCGCACGGCGAGATCGATCAACAAGTATCTGTTGCTGTAGCGGGTGGAGGATTACCAGATATTTTGATGATTGATAATCCTGACCATGCGCGTTATGCGTCAATGAATGTATTGGAAGACATCACAGATAAAGTACAAGAGTGGGGCGAGGAAGCTCAATACTTCGAAGGTCCATGGGCTTCTACAATTTATGAAGGAAAAAACTATGGAGTACCGTTCACAACAAATGCTTTAGCACTTTTTGTTAATAACGACATGTTAAACGAAAAAGGAATCGAAGTGCCAACTACATGGGACGAGCTTACAACAGCATCTCAGCAATTAACAGAAGGAAACACTTTAGGATTTTCTATGTCAGCGATTAGTGGTCCAGAAGGTATGTTCCAATTCCTACCGTTCTTACTTTCTACGGGAGCTAATTATGATCAGTTAGATGATCCGAACGCATACCGTGCAATGGAATTTGTGACAAACATGGTAGACGAAGGCTATATGAGCCGTGAAACATTAAATTGGGGACAAGGTGAAGTAGCAAGTCAGTTTACAGCTGGAAACGCAGCAATGATGGTGAATGGTCCGTGGATGTTACCACAAGTGCGTAATGATGCACCAGATATGGACTTTAGTATTGCACTTATACCGAAGGATAGCGAATATGCGTCCGTATTAGGTGGAGAAAACCTAGCACTTCCTAAGGGAGATCATGTGGAAGAAGCTTGGACATTCTTAAGCTGGTTATCATCAAAAGAACAAGCAATGAGATTCTCTGAAGGTTCTGGCCAGTTCTCGCCACGTGTTGACGTATCTGATGAACTAGGTTGGGAAGGTGACCCACATCTAAGTGTATTCTTAGAAGCTATTGATAATGCACAGCCACGTGGTCCACACCCAGCATGGAATGAAATTGCAGAAGCAATCCAAAACCAAGTCCATAATTCTATAACAGGAATTTCTACACCAGAAGAGGCAACTGAGCAAGCACACCAAGATGTGATAGAAATTATTGAGTAATCTAAGCGCTCTTCTCATTCTTAGAGAAGAGCCTTGTTTACACATAAGGGGGACTTAACATGAAACGAAAATTAAATCCCGGTTATATTTATATTTTCCCTGCCGTTTTAATTATGGTTTTGCTAATTGGTTATCCACTTATTTACAATATTAGTCTTAGTTTTAAAGACGTAACATTAGCAAACCTAGCGGGAAATGATCAGCCGTTTGTTGGATTTCAAAATTATATCGAATTATTTAATCATGAATTATTTCCAGTAGCATTAAAGAATACGTTTTTATTTACAATTGGAAGTATTGCTTTTCAGTTTATTATCGGTTTTGCCTTAGCTTTATTCTTTAGCATGAACTTCAAGTTAGCAAACTTCTTACGAGGCTTAATGATGGTCAGCTGGCTCGTACCATTAACAGTTACAGCAATGCTCTTTCAATTCTTATTAAGCCCAAGTGTCGGCTTACTCAATCATATTCCTATTTATTTTGGGTGGATAGAAGAACCAATTGCTTGGTTAAGCCTTCCAGAGTACGCAATGTGGGGAATTATTATTACGAATATTTGGATAGGTGTTCCGTTTAATATGCTTCTACTTGCAACGGGACTTAATAATTTACCGAAAGATGTATATGAAGCAGCAGCCATTGATGGGGCAACATGGATTCAACGTTTTCGCCATATTACGTTACCATTGTTAAAACCGGTAATAATGATCGTTATGATGCTCGGCTTTATCTATACCTTTAAAGTGTTTGATTTAGTATACGTAATGACTGGTGGAGGACCGGCAAACTCTACGCAAGTGCTTTCTACACTATCATATCAATTCTCTTTCCAAAACTTTGATTTTGGACTAGGTGCGAGTGTAGCTAACATATTATTCGTTATCCTATTAATCATCTCCATTATCTATATTAAGATGACAGACGAAGATGAGGTGGCATCATGAAACATACATTCATCACGAAAAAATCATTTTGGCTTAACGTTATTGGTGTAATCATCGCACTTGTCTATTTATTTCCAATCTATTGGATGGTTATTACCTCGTTTAAGACACAGTCTGAAATATTTCAAGTACCACCTACACTATTTCCAAAAGACTTTAGTTTAGCAAGTTATACAGGACAATTAGGTGCTCAATTGTTTGGCATGGTAGGAAACAGCTTTATTATTGCATTCTCTGCCATGGTGATTGTATTACTGACAGCTGTACCAGCGGCTTATGCATTAGCACGCTATCGTATGAAATTAACTGGGATTATTATGTTATTTTTCTTAGTAACACAGATGCTTCCAGCAACGGTTGTTCTTGCACCGCTATTTATTTCATTTGAACAGTTGAATGTCTTAAATACGTATATTGCACCAATACTTGCGACAACAACGTTAGGTATACCGTTCTCGGTATTGATTTTAAGACCTTACTTTTTAAGTGCACCTGTTGCGCTCGAGGAAGCAGCATTAATTGACGGAGCCTCAAAATTCCGTGCGTTCTTTACAATAATCTTGCCAATCGTTCGACCTGGTATTTTTGTGGCGGGAGCAATATCCTTCCTGTTCGCATGGGGTGATTTGATCTTTAGTTTAACATTCATCCGTGACCAGAGTCTCTGGCCATTAACAGCAGGAATGTACAATGCTATTGGTCAATACGGAGTGCAATATAATTTCTTAATGGCTTTCGCAACCATCTCTGTTATTCCAGTTGTCGTTATATTCTTATCTTTACAACAACATTTAGTAAAGGGATTAACAGCAGGTTCAGTAAAATAATCATTTGCTAGATTGATAAATAAAGAGAGAGGGTTGAATAGAATGGTTAAATTCTTAAATAATGAGATTCGTATCGAGGAAGAGTTTCAGAATTTCGAAAACACGTATTTTTTAACAGAATCATTAGAGAATTTCGATGCAAATGAAGGAAAAGGCCAGCTTAAATGGCACAGTTATTTGCGTAAAACGCGTTTTTCCTTTAACCAAGTGGAGACACCATTTGCTCGCTTAGAAAAGCATTGGCAATTTCCGAAGGCGTATCCAACAGATCCGGCTACTCCTTTTGAAATAAGCTTTATTAGTCCTTATTCTTTCCGTCTCAAAATCAATACGAGAAGTAAAGATCAAACAAAAGATGAAAGCTTGATGATTGATACGTTAGAAGAAAAATCACCTGAAAGCTATAACTGGAAAGTTGAAGATAACGGTGATGTCGTGACATACACTGGTGAACGAGCAGTAATAAAAATTACGCGTTCTCCTTGGTCGATTGAGGTAGTAGATCATAAAGGGAAACGAATAATAAAAACACAGACAATTCATGATAGTGTAAGTCTTAAAAATGATGACCCTCATCCATTCTCATTTGTGGACAAGCCATCCAATAAGAGCCATGCAGTAGCAGCGAGCTTTACACTATCTCCAAATGAGAAGATTTTTGGTACAGGAGAATCCTTTACTCGTTTAAATAAGCGTGGACAGAAGGTCGTTCTATATACGAGAGACGCGATGGGTACGTTAAGTCAAGATATGTATAAGCCGGTTCCATTTTATTTGAGTAGTAATGGTTATGGTGTATTCACCCATACTACTGCACCAATCACGTATGATTTCGGTCATCGAATGGACGACACACAAACAATCTATTCAGCGGACGAATCAATGGATTTATTCTTCTTCCTAGGTAACCCGAAAGAAGTTTTAACCGAGTACACGAACCTAACTGGTAAGGCATCGATACCACCACTATGGAGCTTTGGACTTTGGATGAGTAGAATCTCTTACTTTAGTGAAGAAGAAGTGCGTGATGTAGCGAAGAAAATTAGAGATCATAAAATCCCAACAGATGTTATCCATATAGATACAGGATGGTTTGAAGAGGATTGGCGTTGTAATTATAAATTCTCAGAAAGTCGCTTCCAGGATGCAACGAAAATGATCAAGGACTTAGACGATGATGGATTCAAAGTAAGTCTCTGGCAAATACCTTACTTCACTCCACAGAATGAATTTTACGATGAAATCATAGAAAAAGGCTTAGCGGTGAAAAAGCTAGGTGGTGGAGTACCAACGGAAGACGCAGTTCTCGACTTTTCTAATCCAGATGCGGTTGTATGGTATCAAGAGAAGATTGCCGATCTATTAAAGCAAGGTGTAGCAGCGATTAAGGTAGACTTCGGTGAAGGTGCACCATTAGAAGGAATTTATGCAAGTGGTGAAGGCGGCTTGAAGGAACATAACTTGTATCCACTACGCTACAATAAAGCCGTTGCAGAGATTACAGAAGAAGTAACCGGAGATTCGATTATTTGGGCGAGAAGTGCATGGGCTGGATCTCAGCGTTATCCAATTCACTGGGGTGGAGATGCAGAGATTACGGATAATGCGATGGCAGCATCCTTACGTTCAGGCTTATCACTAGGATTATCTGGATTCTCGTTCTGGAGCCACGATATTGGTGGATTTACGAGAGAAAGTCCAGAAGACTTATATCGTCGTTGGTTAGGATTAGGAACATTCACCTCTCATGCTCGTGCACATGGAGAACCACCAAAAGAGCCATGGGAATACAGTGAATCTTTCACAGAATTATATCGTGATATGATGACATTACGTTATCAGTTAATGCCATATTTGTATACGCAATCGTATCAGTCAGCACAACAAGGGTGGCCATTATTAAGAGCAATGTTCTTAGAAAATCCTGAAGATACGATTAACTGGTATTTAGAAGATCAGTACTTCTTTGGTTCTGACATGTTAATTGCACCAATATTAGAAGAAGAAGCTGGCCGTGAAGTGTACTTGCCTAAAGGAGAATGGTACGACCTCCAAACAAAACAAATGTATACAGGTGGTAAGTATCAATATATCGAATATAAAGAAATGCCAGTCATCATGCTCGTTAGAAAAGGGGCAGTTATTCCAACAATAGCGCCAGCTTTATCTACGAAAGAAATGGACTGGAGCCAATTAGAATTATGGGTAGTTGGAGAAGAAGAAAAATATGAAGGTAACGTAAAACTTCCAACACAATCTAAAGAAGATACTGTAACAGTAGTACGTGACAATGGCGAATATAACGTTCAATATTCAGGGGAAGCTAATGTCAATTTCACTGTGAAAGTATTGAAGTAAGCTGTTAAAAAAAGTTGTGTGTTGTATCTGCTTCAAGATTGCATGCAAAACAGATCGGATAGTTTTTTGGGGGGACATGCATTTTATATAGAAATTGTAAAAAGTCAGCACACGACCCAAAATGGGTAACAAGATAAGGCTATTTTAATAATAAATTTACAATAGATAATGGTATGCTGTAGCGATGAGACCGGGATATAAGTATTTTATCATAGTAGATATCGAACGATTTGTTAGAATACGTTCGGTATCTACGCTTTTTTTAAAAAACATTTTTGGTATTATCACATAGGAGGAAAATAATACTAGAAAATAGACAATAAAATTTATGGATCTGGATCTATTTTTGCTCTATATATTTATATATAAGATTATGAAGGATAATAATTAGATGAGAAATCTAATTATCCATCTATGTGAATGAATTTCATAATTCTTATAACACGTCTCCCAACGGTTCTGAGAGTTAAAAAAAGAAGCACCTCCCCAAATCTTGTATAATGGTAAT